>JAUXTT010000005.1 GCA_030684395.1 Bacteroidota bacterium
AAAGCCTCAGGAAGCAGCGCAGTGCAGGTTTTAAGCTATTCAGATTATTATCCACACGGTGGAGTGCTGCCGGGAAGAAACTTTGTAAGCTCACCAAGTTACAAAATGGGTGCAGCTGGTGTTGAAAAAGATCCGGAAACAAACTTCCTTAATTTTGAATTAAGACAAATGGACCCCCGTTTAGGCAGGTGGTTCAATCCTGACCCAATGGGACAGTTTTTCTCTCCATACTTAGCCATGGGAAATAATCCTATTTCATTTGTTGATCCTACTGGTGGCCAAACTTATTATGTGGATGGAGAATCATATTCAGAACGTGAATATAACTGGCTAATGAATGGGAATGTTGGGAATATAAAGAGCGTTTCTTATGGAGGCATGTCGGTTGGTGATAATATAGGTTCCTCTTATAACGGCGAATATTACCTTGGCAGTAATGGATATAAAAATGCGTCGGCGGCAAAGGACAAAGCAATAAAAAAGTTTATGGAGCAAAATGGTATAACTCAAGAGTCTCTTGCTGCTGCTGGTGATTTGACAGTAAATGCTGCAAAGGTTTGGACTCTAAATGTTTATTCGCAGATGTCTCCTGAGCAAGCTGGGGCATTAGAGTTTGTTGTTCATGCCCAATCCTCATGGGAAGTTAATTTTGCAACAAGTTTTAGTAAAACTTTCTTAGGCACCCTGCTTGGAATGAATGAAGGGGCTAATCAGTATAGAAAAGATTATGCGAAAAATTCAGGATCCTTCGCCTATTTTATGGATGGATTTGGTGATGGTGTTGGCGATGGTTTTAAGGGTACGGTAAAATTCATTGCGCACGATGCAGGCCAAGGAGAAACCTGGGTTAATTTATACAGGACAATTGAAGCTGCAAGCGGAGATCCTTTAACCAATAAAGCAACGCAGCAGTTTTATGCTGCAGTTATAGAAAAACAGGCAAATTTAGATGCTCATGATTACGGGCGCGTAACAGGTTTGTCGGCCTTTGAGGTAGGAATGGCATTTTTGGGTGGAGCATGGCCAGGCTGTTTCCTTGCTGGTACTGAAGTTTGGATGAAGAACGATCTTGTGAAGATTGAAACTATAAAAGAAGGCGACACGGTAAATGCGTACAATGTAGAAACAGGAACTATTACTTTAAAACCTGTTCTTAAAGCGCATGAACGTACGGTAAATAAACTGGTAAAAGTGGATTTTGCGAATGAGACCATTTATACTACTTTAGAACATCCGTTCTTTATAAATAATGCCTGGCTTGAAGCAGGTAAGCTGAAAGAAGGTGATGCCCTTTTCCTTTATGACAAAACAACAAGCTCTGTACTCAAGATCTCAGTGATTGATACAGTGGTTACAGTATACAATATCACCGTTGACACCGATCATGATTATTTTGTTACTGGTAAAAAGGTGTTGGTGCATAATGTTGAGTGTCCCGGACTTAATTTGTCTGATATGAACTCTTTTAAAGGCATGAGTCCTGATAAAATAAAAGCTTTCTTACAAGAGCAAGGATGGGAAATCATGGCCGCCAAAAAGGGAAAACCAGGTTTCAGAGCAGTAAATCCAGCTAAGAAAACCGATGTTATTCACGTTATACAGGGCAATGCTGAGAAGTTAAAACCAGGAACAACGATTATGGAAGTGAAACAAGGAAATTATTTAAAAAGGCCTAATGTTATAAACGATAGAATTCCACTAGGAGATTAATTAAACTAATATGCTAACTAAATTTCAAATTTATATTAAAGGGGAAATAGATGAACTTGGTGAATATGCTCTAGCTTGGTTAATTCCAAGGTATTTGGCTATAGAGAAAAAGCATCAAATACTAGAGCCTATTGACCAAAGCCCTGAAAATTACAAAATTAGTGATGTTGATTTTGAGGATTTGAAAAAGCAGATAAGTGAATTGATCGAAAAGTGCAACCTTGGTTTATATTTATACATTTCTGGTTCAAAAAGCCAAAAATGGGAAGATAATTTTAGGTTGTTAACTTTTGACGAAAAGGTAAAGTGTTTTAATGAAAAAGAACCTTGGCTTGATGGAAAAACCCAAGCAATTTTTATTTCTTGAAATGAAAAGTTAGCTGAGAAGTTAGCTCAGTACTTTAGTGCGGAGAAATGGTCGGAAGGTACGAAGCAAAATATCAAATTATTTTTACAGTTTTCGTTTTTTTCTTAGGGTTTAGTTACATGTTTTTTTAAGGAAGTTTCAGTTACAAACTAAAATCATCCTTCGTCCGGGCACATTGGTTTGGACGGAAGATAGCCTAGTTGAAATTCAACACTTAAAAGCCGGCGATAAGGTAAATACGTTTAATGTTGAAACAGGTAATATTAATTTAAAACCTGTGCTTACTGCCTATGAACGCGAAGTAAACAAGCTGGTAAAAATTGATTTTGAAAACGAAACAGTTTATACTACTTTAGAACATCCGTTCTTTATAAATAATACCTGGCTGGAAGCAGGTAAGCTGAAAGAAGGCGATGCCCTTTTCCTTTATGACAAAACAACAAGCTCTGTACTCAAGATCTCAGTGATTGATACAGTAGTTAAAGTATACAACATTACTGTTGATACCGATCATGATTATTTTGTTACAGGGAAGAAAGTATTGGTGCATAATGTGGATTGTAAGCCATATACTATTTCCCAAGTAAAGGAAGCCTTAAAAAAGGTTCATGCAGAGGTAGGCGAACTACCTAAAGGTCCTAATGGAAAGTGGGGCAGTCCACAAAGAGGCACAAGTAAAAAAGGATACAGATTAGATAGTGAAGGACATCCAAATGCCACAGATCCGGCAGAAATGGGGCCTCATATTAATTATTGGGATTATACAAAAGGAAAACGCGGAAGTGGCGGAAAGAGTGGAGCTATACCAATCGAATAAAAATGGAAAAACATAAATTTGACAATTATTACAAAGACTTTGAAAGTGATTTGGAAGTCAAGCCTTTAGATAGGTTAAATTCGAAAAAAATCTTTAATCAATTTTATGATCAAATTAATCATAAAATTGGTAAGGAGAATTTTTTTAAAGATATATCTGAAAGTATAACTGAGAAAATATCTATAATTGATATTAATGATAGAATTGGCTTCAATAATATTATTAAAAAAATTGATAATGTTACTTTTTACAATACTGAAAAGTGTTTTTTGATTTGGGATTCTGAAACTGGAATTGATCAATGTGATTTTAGCTTGTTAACAAAGTATTGGGATTATATATGGTATGGCCCGTCCGATGAATCAATGATTGTTTTTATACCAGGAAAGCTCATTCTTTTGGTATCTGATTGGGGAGAAATAAAGGTAAAGAAGCTTTAGGTCGCGAAGCGCGATGTATTCTCATCGCAGCAGCTTTGCGACGATAGTTTTCGGATTTGTAATCCGAAATTTTGGTATGAAGGTAAGAACACTATGTTACATGGTGATTAAGTAAAAATTAAGATTTCGTTCTTTGAATTTTGTCATCCGTTCTTTATAAATAATGCCTGGCTTGAAGCAGGTAAGCTGAAAGAAGGCGATGCCCTTTTCCTTTATGACAAAACAACAAGCTCTGTACTCAAGATCTCAGTGATTGATACAGTAGTTAAAGTATACAACATTACTGTTGATACCGATCATGATTATTTTGTTACTGGGAAGAAGGTATTGGTGCATAATGTTGATTGTAATGTGCCTAAAGGTTTTAGTGAAACGAAACAATTTGGCAAAATACATGGACAAAAGGTATATCAAAAAGGACAAAGATATATTTCGAGGGATATCGGACAGAAAGATGGCACTTCTCATAACGGCGGAGTTTGGAAAGAGTTTAAGAAAAGTGGGAATAGACTAATAAGAACTGGAACATTGGATGAGAACCTTAAAAGATTTAAAGACTAAATGGAAAAACAAGACTTCATAAAAGCGTATAAAAAACAATTTATAGCTAAAAATAAATTTAAAATAGTATTTGAAATGGGCGCCTTACTTAAAGGTAAAGAAAGAGTGGGACAAGTTACAAACAGGTTTAAAGAAATTGCTGATTTTATTTTTGAGCAGAAAGAATTATGGGTTTTACTTATTCTTTGGGATGTAGAGCGAGGGACTAAGAATGATTTAGCTAAGTGTGGTTTTGAAGAAAACGCGGCAACTCATTCATACAAAGGTAAAATCGAAGATGGACTTTTAGCAAACAGTAGATTTGACAGTCAGGCCATTAAAGAAAGTGAAATTAAGTATCTTAAGTATGAGAAATTTTCATTTGACAAAATTTCTCCTATTGTACGCGCTATTGCAGGTTACGAATTAGGATTTGAAAATAGTGCAAATATTTCTGCTTATTTTTTAAGTTTTGAAGATACCGCCGTCTTACTTAATTTATATGATGATAGGGGTATGGAACTGTTAAATGATGCATCTGAATTTACATCTGAAATTTCTAATAAATTTCAAAGGTATTTGATGAAATAAAGAAGTTGAAAAGTTATTGTGTCTTTAATGATGAAAAAACTATTTTCCATTTGTACTCCGTAGGAGTAACATATCCATAGCGCCGAGTAACACTCGGCGTAAATGGTATGAAGGTACGAACACAATGTTAGATGGTGATTAAGTAAAAATTAAGATTTCGTTCTTTGAATTTATGACATAAACCGGTTTTTGTTTGAATTGACTGACCATTTAGGTAATGTTAGAAGTGTTATTGCAAGAGTAAGTGATATTGACCCAACAGTAGAAGTGTTGAGCTATTCTGACTACTACCCTCACGGAGGTGTGTTGCCAGGAAGGAATTTTGTTAGCTCTCCGAGTTATAAGTTTAACGGAGTGCAAGGAAATGAGAAAGATGCAGAAACAAACTTTAGTAATTTCGAATTAAGACAATATGATCCGAGGTTAGGCAGATGGTTTAATCCTGATCCTTTTGGACAATACTTCTCTCCATATTTAGCTATGGGAAATAACCCTGTTTCTTCAATCGATCCTACTGGGGGGTATAACACTTCCTTAGATGCTGATCTGGAAGGAATTTATGAGGATCGTGCTACAAACTACTCTAAGTATTCGGAGGGTGATTTGTTTTTT
>JAUXTT010000007.1 GCA_030684395.1 Bacteroidota bacterium
ACACGTATCAACTCCCGTTTGGCTGATACCTTGTTAAAGCAATTAAAGGAAGATCAACAAGGGTTCAACCCTGTTTATATGATGCTGGATTCGGGTGCAAGGGGTTCAAAAGAACAAATTCGCCAGTTGGGTGGTATGAGGGGATTGATGGCAAAACCACAAAAGAATTTAAGTGGTGGAACCGGAGAGATTATTGAAAACCCGATTTTATCGAACTTTAAAGAAGGCCTTTCAGTTATCGAATATTTTATTTCTACACACGGTGCGCGTAAAGGTTTGGCCGATACAGCGTTAAAAACAGCGGATGCAGGTTACCTTACCAGAAGGCTGCATGACGTTGCCCAGGATGTGGTTGTAAGTGAAATGGATTGCGGAACCTTACGCGGTATTCCAATCAGTTCATTAAAAGATAACGAAGAAGTTGTTGAAACTTTATACGAACGTATTTTAGGAAGAACCAGCTTGCATGATATTTATGATCCGTTAACAGGTGAATTAATATGTGTTACCGGTGAAGAAATAATGGAGCCGATTGCTGAGAAAATTGAAAACTCTCCGATTGAAACCGTTGAAATCCGTTCCGCATTAACCTGTGAAACCCGTTATGGTATTTGTTCAAAATGTTACGGCCGTAATATGTCAACCGGACGTGCTTCACAAATTGGTGATTCGGCAGGTGTAATAGCTGCTCAGTCAATTGGTGAACCGGGAACCCAGTTAACCCTGCGTACATTCCACGTGGGTGGTACAGCTTCCAATATTGCAACCGAATCTCAAATGGTAGCAAAATTTGGGGGTATCCTTGAGTTCGAAGAAATACGTACAACAGATTTAACAGATCCTGAAGGAAATATTAATTCAGTGGTAGTAGGTCGCCAGGGTGAGGTTCGTATTTTGGATGAGAAAACCCGTAACCCGATTCTTACTGTGAATATTCCTTATGGTGCACACCTTAAAGTGAAGAATAATCAGAAGGTTGATAAGGGTACTCCAATTTGTACATGGGATCCATACAATGCAGTAATTATTTCTGAATTTAGTGGTAAAATTACGTTCTCCGATATCATTGAGAATATCAATTACAAAGAAGAAAGTGATGAACAAACCGGACATAAAGAAATCGTAATTGTTGAGAGCAGGGATAAAACAAAGATTCCGGTAATTATTGTAACTGAAGGCAAAGACAAAGCAACCAAAGAATACAACTTGCCTGTTGGTGCCCATATTATTGTTGAAGCCGGACATAAAATTAAAGCCGGAGAAATTCTGGTTAAGATTCCGCGTATTGTTGGTAAAACAAGAGATATTACCGGTGGATTGCCACGTGTAACAGAGTTATTTGAAGCACGTAATCCATCCAATCCTGCCATTGTTACTGAGATTGATGGCGTGGTAACTTTTGGAGGTATCAAACGTGGTAACCGCGAGATAATGATCAGCTCAAAAGATGGTGAGCAGAAGAAATATCTGGTGCCATTGTCCAAGCATATTCTGGTTCAGGAAAATGACTTTGTAAAAGCAGGTTCATCATTATCCGATGGTTCTATTAGTCCACAGGATATTTTACGTATCGAAGGTCCTTTGGCCGTTCAGCGTTATATCGTAAACGGAATTATGGAAGTTTATCGTTTGCAGGGTGTAAAAATCAACGACAAGCACGTTGAGGTAATCATTCGTCAGATGATGAAGCATATTGAAATTGCTGATCCGGGTGATACAACCTTCCTTGAAGGTGAATTTGTAGGACGCTGGGATTTGAAACAAGCCAACGACTGGATTTTTGACAAGAAAGTTGTGGTTGAACCGGGCGATTCACCTAATGTAAAAGCAGGACAGATTATCAGCATCCGTAAATTACGTGATGAGAACTCCCAGTTGAAACGTAAGGATTTAAAACTAATCGAAGTAAGAGATGCGCAATCGGCAACCGTAACCCAGATCATTATGGGTATTACCAAAGCCAGTTTGGGTACACATAGTTTCATGAGTGCTGCATCGTTCCAGGAAACAACCAAAGTATTAAACGAAGCTGCTATCTCAGGTAAAGTTGACAAGATGTTAGGTTTGAAAGAAAACGTAATTGTAGGTCACTTAATTCCTGCCGGTACCGGTATCCGCGATTACGAAAAACTGGTTGTAGGTTCAAAAGAAGAGTTTGAAGCTTTGATGGCATCAAAACAAGAATAGAAACAAATACATATCCAATTCATCTTATCCCGTTAGACTTTGGTTTAACGGGATATTTTTTGCAGGCATTTCCAGTGATTAGGTTTTGGCAGGAAGTTGATGTAAAGATATTTAATCTCAATTGACCTGATAATTATATAACAAATAGTTTTAATTGTGTAACGAATCAAAATAGGGAAGTACTCAATTTTGTGGGACTTAAAAAGTGCCCGTTCACCAGGTAGAAAAATTCGGGCCTGAACGTCACAGAAAACCATACAAGTAACAAAAAAAATAAAAATTAAATTTATGAAAAGAGCGAAATTCTTATTATTGGTGGTACTGGGAGTACTTCTTGTAATTACAATGAACAGTTGTAAAAAATGTAAAGACCAGGATCCAAGGGCTAGAATTATTAATAATGGAACACAAACGGCGAGTGTTCAGATTAAAACATCGAATGGAAATACAGTTAACATTAACAATGTTGATCCCGGTACATCTTCACCATACAGTAGTTATATGCCAGGACAAATAATATTTACTATTAAAGTAAGTGGTGTTGATTACGTAAAAACTGTTGATACAGGTAGATGTTATGACTATGATATTGCTATTGACGCAAGTAACAACATTACTGTATTACCAATTGACAGAAACAAGTAAAGCAATTTGATTAATCCAGACAATAGATTGAAACAAATAAACAGAAGGCTGATCCCGGGGTTTTGTGCAAGGTAATCAGCTATATCTTGTTTTTTAAATTTATATAAAAAGCAAACTGGTTTTTTTTTGATTTGTATTTCAGTTTGTTTATGTGCTACATTTACTTCTTAATTTGATTTTAGTATTAGTTTTTTAATGCAATTTATGGCAAATAAAATTAAGATAGTAATCATCGGAATTGGAGGAGTAGGAGGGTATTTTGGTGGCATGCTGGCAAAAAAGTATGCAGAAAATAATGAGGTAGAAATATATTTTGTGGCCCGTGGCAAGCACCTGAAACAAATTCAGGAAAAGGGTTTGATAATTATAAGAGGTGAACATACTTTTGTTGCCAAACCTCATTTAGCTACAGAACATGCTGAAGAAATTGGCATCGCTGATTTTGTTTTAGTTTGCACAAAAAGTTACGATTTAGAGGCAGCTATTATGCAGTTAAAACCTTGCATCGATAAAAAAACTATTTTGATGCCACTTTTAAATGGCGTGGACAGCGTTGAGAGAATAAAAGGGATGTTGCCCGAAAATCAGGTTTTATCGGCATGTGTATATATCATCTCACAACTTAAGGAAGCAGGAACCATAGAAGTTACAGGCAATGTACAGTCCCTCTTCTTTGGAACTGATAACACCCTCAATCCAGAACAACAATTGCTTGAAAAGATACTCAAAGAAGCAGACATCAAAGCAACGCTTACCCCAAATATTTCAACCATTGTATGGGAGAAATTTATTTTTATTTCAAGCATTGCAACGGCAACATCCTATTATGATTGTTGTGTGGGAAAGCTGCTGGAAGAGCACGAAGAAACTTTAATAAAACTGATTGATGAAGTTACAGATATTGCATTGGCAAAAGGAATACAGCCTGATGCAGAAATCGGGATAAAAACATTGAATAAACAAAAATCATTGCCTTATGAAACGATTACATCTATGCACAGGGATTTTATGAATTCAAAACCAAACACCGAGCTTGAGTCTCTTGCGGGATATATAGTAAGGGCAGGAGAAAAGTTAAATAATACACCTTCATTTGAAATTGCATACCAATACCTGAAAAATAAAAACTGAAAGCCCCAAACTATTTATAATTAGATATATTGATAGTTGAAACCGCACTTATTAATCGCTAATGGATCACAATAAATTTCCCATGATAAACCATTGCTCCATCTGCATCTGTTACATTAATAAAATAGGTACCTACATTCAGATTCAAACCTAAATTTACTTGATTTGATTGGGTGTTTATGCTTTCTTCCATTACCTGCCTGCCTAAAATATCCCGCACAATTATTTTATTTCGGCTGAAGTTATAGGTTTCGGATATCAGGTTTATTTGTTGCGAAGCAGGGTTGGGGATTAATTTAATTGCATAAGGTTCTTTAAATAAATCATCTATACCATTCATATTGAAAACCGTAATAATCTTACTAATGGTATCATTAGTACAACTTTCATATACAATGTGGGTAACGGTGTAATGGGTCCAATTGCCATAACATTTATATACATGTTCTTTTGTTTGCAGGAGTGAGCTATCACCATCGCCAAAATACCATTTATATCCAACCGCACTATCGTTTAAACTTTTAAATCTTACTTTTCTTCCAAAAATTTCCGTAACTGAATCAACATGTAAATATTCAAAATTTGCAATAAGTGTATTAATCCCAATATTCCAGTTATTCATCTGATCATAAAAAACAGTTTTAACCGCATTTCTGATAACCACAGCTTCCAAAGCATTTAATCCATAATCGCTTTTTATCTGGGTTGGATCAGTCCGAAAGATGCTCGAATAAAAACAACAGGCTGCTGCGTATGAACCTGCAAGTGAAGGATGACTTTCATCGCTCTGGTATAACTCA
>JAUXTT010000008.1 GCA_030684395.1 Bacteroidota bacterium
TCCTCTGGAGCAAATTCTTACAAAGCACGGCTCCAGCGGAGCCAAATATTAGTAATTTAATGTTAATAGATGAATGCTGGCCACAGCGTGGCCAAACAATTATGCGGGAAAAGATATGTCTTTTATATCGATAATTTAATACGGATACTTTTTGAGGGACAACTATCTAATCACATCCATAACCGATTTAATATTTCCTGAGTAGTAATTGAGAGTTTATCCATTTTAATTCGGAATAGGTTCAATTAACAAAACCCGAGTAATCTGCGAATCCCGATAGCTGTGGGTACCGCGGCTAAAATAGGGGCTACTAAAACTTATCGAAAAAGTGCTCTTCCACATCAAAAGTAGAATGTAAACCAACATCATTAAACTCGTTGTTCAGCCACTTGTCGGCCACTTCCCTACCTTTGTTTTTCAAGCCAACTAAAAAGTCAAAAGAAGTGTTCATTTTACTTGAATAATTCAATTGCCCTAAAACATCATATCCAGAAATGGTGTGAATGAAAATTTCACGGTTTAACTTATTATCAACCTTTAAAATTCCGTTTCTTAATAATTCGTTTCTATAATGAATCAATTTCATCTCATTAATCAAACTACTGTTGAAAGAGATCTCATTAACCCTGTCAGCTATATCACGAGCCGTGGTTGGAACCGATTTAATATTGATTGAATTGATCTTTACCAAAACAATATCCCGGATATTTGTATTTGTAATTAAAGGGAAAATCGGCGGATTTCCTAAATACCCTCCATCCCAATAATATTCACCACCTATTTCAACTGCCTGAAACAAAAACGGAAGACAGGCTGATGCTAAAACCGCATCTACAGTGATTTCTTCGTTTGAAAAGATCTTAGCTCTGTTAGTTTTTACATTGGTAGCGCAAACAAATAACTTCTTTTTATTGTATTGCTGCAATTCCTTAAAATCAACCAAATCATTCAATATATCCTTCATAGGATTAAAATTGAATGGATTAAAATTATAAGGCGACATGAATTGGCTCATGGCATTAAACATCATGTAGCCTGCCGAATTATAAATATCACCACTCCCCATGTATTTATCCCACATAGAGGGTTTAAAGAAAAAGCTCCCTGACAACGAAATCTTTTTCCACAACTCTTCTAATAATTCTTTTGCTTTTGCAGGGCCTCCTTTATGTAATCCATAAGCGCAAACAACTGCGTTTACTGCTCCTGCGCTTGTACCACACATAGCATCGGCTACAATTTCATCAACTTCCAGCAATCTGTCCAATACTCCCCAAGTAAATGCTCCATGAGCACCACCTCCCTGAAGAGCTATTGCAACTTTTTTTGTTTCTTTTTTCATCTTGCCTTTAGTGTATATACACAAATATAGGCAAATTATATGGCCTGATGATTATTGTTGATTTATTTAGATAAAAAGCCCATTTTACCTGATAATTTAAACCTTTCTGGTAGTTTTCTGCAGATCGTTTTATGGAATTTCTTTTAACTTGCGTCTGATAAAAAAAGAAGCTTATGTTCTTCTTCGGAAAGAAGAAAATAGAGATTGCACAGCCTGCCCGAAAGGATGAATCAATTCATTCAGGCGGGGATGATGCTACACTGATTGTTAACTACAAACAAACGGGTGATCTTGTGTACATTGGCGAGCTGTATAAAAAATACTCAAAACAGATTTTAGGTGTTTGCATTTTTTACTTTAAAGATAAGGACGAAGCCAAAGATCATGTGATGCAAATCTTTGATAAACTGATTGTAGAACTAAAAGATAAGCAGGTAGATAACTTTAAAGGATGGTTGGGTTTTGTTGTCCGTAATTACTGCATCTCTATTCTTCGAAAACAAAAAACAGATAAGAAAAGACTGAACGATTATTATGAACATGAATACACTATGCAAAATGAAGATTCAGAGTTAGCTTTAAGTACCATCAAAGACGAAGACTTAACACTGGGATTATTGAAAGAGTCAATGAATGATCTTAAAAAAGGACAAAAAGAGTGTATTGAATTGTTCTTTCTTAAAAACAAAAGCTACCACGAAATTGTTGCGCAAACAAACTATTCATTGAACGAAGTAAAAAGTTATATCCAAAATGGAAAAAGAAATTTAAAGATCATTTTATTAGAGAAAAAACAACTATTGAAAGCTCCCCACCCCAATGAAAAATAGTACACAACATAGAAATCCGGAAGACTACTTTGACTACCTGGCTGAGCTGGGAAGCTCTTCCATACAGACTGATGACCTCGATGACCTGAACGAAAGAATTGACAATAGGGTTCGTTTAAGTAGCAGGGGAGCAAAATCTAACATTTTTACAACCGTTTTAATTACAGTATTTACCATGGTTTTGCTATTTGTATTATTCAACAAAACATCGGTTTTACAAATCGGAATTTCTGAAAAACAGGTGGTAAATAAAAAAGGTGATATTTTATCTCAGGCAATTGATAACGATACTGTTTCTAACATTGGGGCATACAAATCAGATCAACCAATACCCGTTGTAACACCTAAGAAAAAAGAACATTTTGTAATTGAAAACCGCGACGATCATTTTTCTGAAGATATAAGTATTGATATGTTGCCTTCCAGAAACATTGCATTAAATGACTCACTTCAAAACAAGAAAATAACCATCGAACTTATTGAATTACTTCCCAATGCTTCAGTACTTTACATCTACGATCTTAAAGTAACAGAGTTCCAGAAATTGTACTTTAGAAAAATGAAACCTTTCACAATTGAAACGAATGGATTAAGTGCTGCGTTCGAAAATAGTGAAGCTTATATGGCACACAAAAACGATAATAAGATTCTCGACCCATACACACTGGATATGTTGTTGAAAGATGCTTTAAGGTCTTTCAATAAATCAAAATACAAACAATCATTTGTTTTGTTTGAGGAACTTCTGAATTATAATTCCAATGATGTTAATGCTCTTTTTTACTCGGGCCTTTGTCAGTTTTACTCAGGGCAATACTCTGATGCTATATCAAAGTTTAGTAAAGTAACTCAAAGCGAGAACAACGTTTTTAACCAGGAAGCGGAATGGTACAAAGCCTTAGCATACCAAAAGCAGGGCGATAAAAAGGAAGCAATAGAACTTTTATTAAAGATCAATAAACAAAAAGGGTTTTATGCAGATAAGGCTGCACAAAAACTGGAAGAAATAAAGAAGAATGGAAAATAACTAAGCTAATACTTCGCTCTTAAGACTGATAGTGCTTTCTTTTCCAATTTTATCGAAGTTCTTATCAAGCCACTGCTCTGCGTGATCTCTTCCGGTTTTTTTCAGGTATTGTAAAAAGTCCCAATCAGTATTCAGCTTACTCGAAAGATTTAAACCCTCCAATGCATCATCCCCTAAAATATTATGAAGAATAGTTTTTCTTAAAGTCCCATCCAAAGTAATTCCCTTTTTAATCAACTCCTGCTGAAACATAATATGTTTAAGCTCAGCTAACAATGATGAATTAAAACTTAACTCATTTACTCTGTCGCGGATATCTTCAATTTCGGTAGGAGTTTCTTTAATTTTTATCGGATTGATTTGAATCAATAGCACATCATCAGTTCCCGCCTCATCTATTAGTGGCTGAATTGGTGGATTTCCCATGTAACCACCATCCCAATATGATTCTCCATCAATCTCAACTGCTTTGTACATGTATGGCAAACAAGCCGAAGCTAAAATTGCCTTTGCCGTAATTTCACTTGGGCCAAAAACTCTTGGTTCACAAGTACGTACATTGGTTGCGCAAACAAAAAGTTTAGGCGGATTCATTTTATGTAGTTCATTGAAGTCGATAAGTTCAAGCAATATCTCTTCAAGAGGATTAATTCCTAATGGGTTAAATTGGTAGGGCGACATATTCTCAAACATAGAAGAAAACATTCTATACATGGGAGAATAATTCATATTCCCTTTGCTTACTGTTTTATCGTACCACGTTGGAAGCATACCTGTTTTTTTTCCTGCTTCTGAAATTTTTCTCCAGAAATTCTCCAATAACAACTTTGCTCCTGCTTTACCACCTTTATTTAAGCCATATATAGTACAAACACCATTCATTGCTCCGGCACTTGTGCCACACACGCCTTCAATAGCAATCCTGTCATCATCCAACAACCTGTCAATTACTCCCCAGGTAAATGCTCCGTGTGCTCCTCCGCCTTGTAATGCAAGATCTATTTTCTTAACAGCCATAGTTTTTAATTTAATATATCCAAATGTATGAAAATTTAATCAGCCACAGAGATTTATATTTTCTGAGGTTTTGGGATTATAGAGACTTGGGAATCAAGAAACAAAACTATAAAAGATGCAAGAATGATCTTTACTTAATAAGTAAATCATATTTTAGAATCAAGAAGCAGGACTATAAGAAACAAGACTCAATTTTATTAAATAAAGAAATTCAAGATAAGCTTATTTACGTCGAAAGGTATTTAGCTTTCCACTAAATAGTCTTGAATCTTGTGTCTTACAATCTTGATTCTAGAACTAGTTCTTAATGATTTCTTTAATATCCTCAATGATCTTCTTCGCCAGATTCTCTGCAGTTGTTTGAGATGCGCTTTCAGAGTATATTCTAATGATCGGCTCTGTATTTGATTTACGAAGATGAACCCATTCTTTATCGAATTCTATCTTTACTCCATCTTCTACATTTACAGGTTGTTTTTTATATTTGGTTCTTACTTTTTCCAAAACCTTATCTACATCAATTTCCGGAGTAAGCTCTATTTTATTTTTAGAAATATGATAATCAGGATAAGTTGCGCGCAACATGGAAACAGTTTTTCCGAATTTAGCCAAATGAGTTAAGAATATCGCAATACCTGCTAAAGCATCTCTTCCATAATGTAACTCTGGTAAAATAACGCCACCGTTTCCTTCACCACCAATAATTGCATTGGTTTCCTTCATTTTGGTAACTACGTTCACTTCACCAACAGCTGCTGCGCTGTATTTACCTTTTGCTTTTTCAGTAATATCTCTAAGAGCACGTGTAGAAGAAAGATTAGAAACGGTATTACCACCTTTCTTTAATTTCAATACATAATCAGCAACCGCAACCAAAGTATATTCTTCACCAAACATTTCTCCGTCTTCACACACTAATGCCAAACGATCAACATCGGGGTCAACAGAAATACCTACATCGGCATTGTTTTTAATTACAATTTTAGATAAGTCACGTAAATTTTCGGGAAGAGGTTCCGGGTTGTGAGGGAAGTTACCATCCGGTTCACAATACAGTTCAATGATTTCAGTAACCCCTAATGCTTTTAATAATCTTGGAACAGCAATACCACCAGTCGAATTTACTGCATCCACTGCCACTTTAAATTTTCTGTCAGTTATAGCTTTCACATCCACATAAGGAAGTGCAAGTATTTTTTCAATATGTTTATCAATAAAATCATCTGTTTGTTTATACAAACCCAAATTTGTTACCTGTGCATACTCCATATTGGTTTCTGCCAAAGCAAGCACTTCTTTTCCATCCAAATCATTAATGAACTCACCCTTCTCGTTCAACAATTTCAATGCGTTCCATTGTTTAGGATTATGGCTTGCAGTTAAAATAATTCCGCCCTGAGCTTCATAATGAGGAACTGCCATTTCAACAGTTGGGGTGGTAGATAAGCCAAGGTCAAGTACATCAATACCTAAACCTACAAGTGTACCGCAAACCAACTGATTAACCATAGAACCTGATATACGGGCATCCCTGCCTATAACAACCTTTGATTTTTTTCCGTTATTTCTATTGATGATCCACGTTCCATACGCCGAAGCAAATTTCACTACATCTATCGGGCTAAGTCCTTCTCCTGGCTTTCCTCCTATTGTTCCTCTTATTCCTGAGATCGATTTTATTAAGGTCACTTCTTCTTATATTTTGGGAGAACAAATCTACTCATAAGAACCTGCGGTTTTACGGTATTTTTCTCAACATTTCAAGAAAGTGATGTTTATAAAAAAAAAGAAATCAACAATAATAATCGTATCTTTGTATTACAGACAAAATGACATTGGTACGTTTGTTGTCTTCGTATAGTGGGGTCGGATTAAAGTGAGGTTAGAAACTATTAAAAGGAGGATTTTATGGACGATCGAAATAACGGGTTCATGGAGTTGGTTGAGAAGTTTGAGAATACTGTAAAAAATAATACTCCGGCATTTTTTGATTCGGAGGAACTGGAAGAGATAATTGAGCACTACTTTACCATTTTTAAGATGGATATGGTGAAAATTGCTATCGAAAGATCGTTGCAACAATATCCATATAATGTAATGTTCAAGATCTATAAAGCACAATATCTTTCCGGATTACACGAAACCAAGGAGGCATTATCTTTATTGAATGATCTTGAATCTATTGAACCTTCCAATCCTGAAATATATACAACAAGGGCACTTATATACAGTCAAATGGGACTGAGTGAGCAAGCTATTGAAAATTATAAGATAGCACTTAAACACAGCGATGATCCGGGTGAAATATACATAGCTATAGGACAAGAATTCCTCAACGAAGAAAAAGCCAACGATGCTATTTATTACTTTAAAAAGGCACTTAAATTCAAGAAGGATAACGAATTTATTTTAAATGAGTTAGCCCTTGCATTTGACATTGCTCAAAAAAATAACGAAGCAATAGATTTTTTCAATGCTTTTATTGATGAAAACCCCTACAGCCATATTGCATGGTTTAACTTAGGCGTTTGTTACAGCAAAAACAGCGAATTTGAAAAAGCGATTGATGCTTACGATTATTGCCTGGCTATTAAGGACGATTTTTCATCGGCCTACTTCAACAAAGGAAACTCACTGGCCAACCAGGGTAAATACAAAGAAGCAATTGCAACTTATAACGAAACATTTAGTTTTGAAGATCCGGATCCAAGTGCTTATTTCTATATCGGTGAATGTTACGAATACCTGAATGAATACGATCACGCTTTATTGAACTACAATAAATGCGTGAAGCTGGATCCTTCTTTTGGTGATGCCTGGTTAGCAATTGGTATTGTACTGGAGGCTCAGAACCGCATAATGGAAGGTATCCATTATGTAAAAAAAGCAACCGAGATTAACCCTACCAATGCTGAGTACTGGTATATTTACGCTGAGATTCAACAAAAAATTGGCTTTCAGGAAGAATCGATAAACGCTTTTGCAAGGGTAATTGAATTGGGGTACGACGACTTTGATGTGTATCTCGATTACTCAAATGTATTGATGGAAGCTGGTTTTGAGAACGAAGCAGTTGAAATGCTTGCAGAAGGAATTCGTTTGTTTCCCGAAGTTGCCGAATTACATTACCGCATGAGTGCCTTGTTACTTGTGTTGGCAAGAAAGCAGGAAGCAATGGTTTATTTACAAAGTGCATTGGTTCTTGATTATGAAAAACACAATGAACTGTTTGATTACGTTCCTGACTTAAAGGAAAACGCAACAGTACTTGAAATTATAAATACGTATAAAAAAGGATAAAGAGAAGATGTACAATTTTGAATTAGATTACCTGCCCGAAAGAACAAAGAAGAACCTGCCCACCGGAAAGGCAGGCAGAACAAATGGAATAACTATGGTTATGGACAAGGGCATGAGTACGCGCCAGGCCGAAGATATGATAGAAGTTGCGGGAGACAAAGTTGACTTTGTGAAGTTTGGTTTCGGAACCTCATTAGTAACACACAATCTGAAAGAGAAAATAAAACTTTTTAAAGAAGCCAACATAAAAGTATATTTAGGCGGAACCTTATTGGAAGCATTTATCATTCGCAACAAATTTGATGATTACCAAAAATTACTGGATAAATTTAAATTAGACGCAGCAGAGGTATCTGACGGATCAATTGAAATGGACCACAATGAAAAATGTGAATACATTCAAACACTATCTAAAAATTTTACTGTACTTTCTGAAGTAGGATCTAAAGAAGAAGGAATTATTATTCACCCGAACAAATGGGTGAAGATGATGAATGCCGAATTACAGGCAGGTTCGTACAAAGTAATTGCAGAAGCAAGGGAAAGCGGTAATGTAGGGATTTTCCACAGAAACGGAAGTACCCACGTAATGTTGGTAAACAAAATTACCAGCAAAGTACCGGTAGAACATATTATTTGGGAAACCCCACAAAAAGCACAACAGGTTTATTTTATTAAATTATTTGGGGCTAATGTAAACGTGGGTAACATTGGCTACGAAGATGTAATTCCTTTGGAAACGTTGCGTTTAGGGTTACGTGGAGATACCTTCTTCCACTTCCTTCCTGAAGAAATGAAAGCAGTTCAATAAACATTACTTCACAAACGAAATGTCACGTCGAGCGAAGTCGGGACGATTATGAAAACGTGTCTCATCTGTTCTCGACTTCGCTCGAACTGGCGCTCATAGTGGACTTTTGAGGCTGCCTCCTTTTATTACTGTTCAAATGTATAATCTGTTTCGTAGGAGTTATAATTGCCGTCCGAATCATTACTTTTGTCCGTACTTATAAGAACCATCTTTTTATTTCTCAATTCTTTTATATTGTACGTTAAATCCGTGTAATTCCCTGCATAGGTGCCCGAACCATCAGGGTCGGAATAGGAGGTTACATGCAGTACCAATTGCTCTTTTCTTTTATTCTCACCAATTCCACCGGTAAAATTCCAGGTTCCTTTCGCTATAAAAGTAGAACCATCCATCGTTTCAGTATAGATAAAACCACCATCCTTTTCAAACTCAATCGTTAATTTATGTGTTCCGGAGGAACCGCCTCCGGGAAAAGATGATGTTTCAGTATAACTTGTTTCAGTATAAGTGATATTGTTTGTAAAGGAAGCTCCCGAAGTACCATCTACAGCAGAGATTTTATCGGTACCTGATTTCATCGTCCAATCTCCTGCAACCCTTGCTTTGCGGGTTCTCAAAGATAGAAAAGGGTCATCCTCACCCTTTTTACAATTTGTTATAAATAGTGAAGAGCCTAAAAGCATTAACAATACTAGTGTTTTGGTTTGTTTCATTTTTTTGGTTTAGCAAAAGCAAAGGTAAAAATTATTGTTTCGATTCAAATTCAATAAAACAAAAAAGCTCCATCGTTAATCGATAGAGCTTTAATCTTATAAAAATTTTATCTTACAAATGGATCACTTCTCCGTAAGCTGCAGCTGTTGCTTCCATTACTGCTTCGCTCATTGTTGGATGCGGGTGAACCGCCTTTAATATTTCGTGTCCTGTAGTTTCCAGTTTACGAGCTGTTACTAATTCAGCTATCATCTCAGTTACGTTAGCACCAATCATGTGTGCTCCTAATAACTCACCATATTTAGCATCAAAAATCACTTTCACAAATCCATCAGGAACTCCGGCGGCCTTAGCTTTACCAGATGCTGTGAATGGGAACTTACCTACTTTAATTTCATAACCTGCTTCTTTAGCTTTTTTCTCTGTCATACCAACAGATGCAATTTCAGGTTGACAATAGGTACATCCCGGGATGTTGTTGTAATCTATCACATCAACATGCTGGCCCGCAATTTTCTCTACACAGGTAATTCCTTCTGCACTTGCAACGTGTGCCAGTGCTTGTCCCGGAGAAACATCACCGATAGCGTAATAGCCAGGTACGTTTGTCTGGTAATATTTATCAGTAAGGATCTTACCTTTATCAGTAGCTATACCAACTTCTTCCAGTCCGATTCCTTCAATATTGGAAACGATACCAACAGCAGAAAGTACTACTTCCGCATCGATGATAGTTTCACCTGTTTGCGTTTTAATTTTCACTTTGCAATCCGTTCCTTTTGTATCAACACTTTCAACGCTTGCATTCGTTAATACATCAATTCCCATTTTCTTGAATGATTTTTCTAATTGTTTAGATACATCTTCATCTTCAACGGGTACAATGTTTGGCATAAATTCAACAACAGTAACTTTAGTTCCCATAGTAGCATAGAAATAAGCAAACTCCACTCCTATGGCACCTGAACCAACTACTACCATTGTTTTCGGTAATTTCGGCATTGCAAGAGCTTCGCGGTAACCAATGATTTTTTTACCATCCTGTGGTAAATTTGGTAACACACGTGAACGAGCGCCTGTAGCAATGATAATATGTTTTGCTTCGTAGGTGGTTGATTTACCATCTGCAACTTTTACTTCTACTTTTTTACCCGGTTTTACAGTTGCAAAACCATTGATCACATCGATCTTGTTCTTTTTCATTAGGAACTGAACGCCTTTGCTCATTCCGTCAGCTACATCGCGGCTGCGTTTTACAACACCTGCAAAATCAGCTTTCACGTTCTCTGCAGATAAGCCGTATTCTTTAGCGTGGTTAAGGTATTCGAACACCTGCGCGCTCTTTAATAAAGCTTTGGTTGGGATACAGCCCCAGTTAAGGCAAATACCTCCAAGGCTCTCTTTTTCAACCACAGCAACTTTAAATCCTAATTGTGAAGCACGGATGGCAGTAACATAACCACCGGGACCGCTTCCTATAACAATAATATCGTAGTTCATTTCAAAAAATTTGTTTGGCGAAAATAAAGATATTTTTCGGTTTTTTGGGCTGTAGAGAGAGATAATTTTATGTCGATCGGTTCTTAATCACGGAAAAAACCGAATTTGATTGGTTATATCAGTTTTATCAGCTCTTCGGGGCTTAACACTTTAATATCTGCCAGCTTAAAGTCTTTAATATTTCTGGTTACTATACAGTCGATTTTTTCAATATTACCTGCGCAAATTATTTGCAATGCATCTTCAAAGTCTTTGTGCTTTGACTTCAAACCTTTCTTTAAGACATCAATATCCAATGGTATTATTTGCATATAATCCAGTAAACTGTAAAGAATTTCCCTAAGTTCTTTTTCGGCAATGTACTTTTTCAGTAAATAATGAGTTGTTGCGATTGAATGTGAAGAAGTAAATAGCTTAACCTTTTTTTCTTCTGCTTTGCTGAAAATTTCAATAGCAAATTTACTAAATGGTCTCCTATCAGCAATTAAGTCAACGAGTATATTCGTATCAACAAAGATTTTCTTCATAAATGCTTCTTCTCGAAATACGAACGTAACTCTTTCTCTTCATCAAAATCTTTTGGAAGCTTAACAGAGCCTACAATTCTCTTCAATTTTGGAGAGATCTTTTGATCTTTGTTATCCTGGGTTATTGACTCCAAATAATTTTCAATCAACTCAGAAAGACTCCTTCCTGTCTGCTTTGCATAAGACTTTGCCTTTTCTATTATAGATTTCTCTACCGTTAATGTGAGCTTGGTTATCATTACACGTGTGTTTTATACAAAGATACGTATTTAATGAAAAAGCTGCAAACTAAATTTCCTACTTATAGATCAAAATAAGCGGTGCTATTTCCGGTTTTTCGACCGTAAAACGAGATAATTTTAAATAAGATGGAAATCTAAAAAAAGGAACTCAATCCTACTTAAATTAAGTGAGCCAAGCGGTACAAGAGCATAGTCATAACTAAAATAGTTAATGACGACAAAACAGTGATAATATTATATTCAATATCATCCTCCAGATATTCTTCGAATTGTTTTTTACCTGAAACAACGTAGCGTATAGTAGCGCCCGGATAACGAACAAATAAAGCGCTTAAAAACCCTTTCACAACTGCAATAGTAAGTTCCAACATATTCAACTGTTTTTGTTAGTGCAGAACAAATATATAGTACGGTTCTGTCTTTTTTTCAAGAAAAAGCCCTGTGTCTGATTAAAGAAGATGATTGAATAAAAACAGGCGATGAATTTTAAATTGAGATCTTAAGGAAGAAAAAAATGTCATGTTTGGTACTACAACAGGGTGTTTCAAGCTATTTCAAAGATCTAGTTTTCTTCTGAACTATCATTTTAAACCAAAATCTTTTCTAAGCTGTTCTTCCAATTGTTTTTTCGTGGCAAATTTTACATAATCCTTTTTTCTAACTATTGTCCTATGCCGAATATAAGAGACTTGTTTTAATTCACTTCTCCTTTTATGAGCATAATAGATTTTACCTTTCTTTGAAGCTACAACCGTTACAAATTCATCCGGTGACGAAGTACAATCGCAATCTTTTAAATTGAATTTTTTTGGTCTGAAACGCTTAAGATCCAAAACAGAACTATTACCACTAAGGTATGCCTTACCTTTACGTACATATCTTGTTTTCAGAAACGGTCTCTTATTCTTTACCAAACCTGCAAAAGGCTTAGGTAGAAAATCCAGGTTAATGTTCGCTGCAGGTGAACTTAATTTCACTTCAAACATTCGTCTGTTTTTCAGATAAGTAACCTTTTCATCTCTTTTCTGCCAACCCGTATTTTCGCCTTGTTTCGATTTTTGCATCTCATAAAGATCAAAAGCTGTGTCTTGCGACAATTGCGGAATTCTGATTGTAATATCACATCCTTTTTTTATTTTAACTGGTTCGCCGGATTTATTTTTAATATTCAGCTTGAGCATACCCCCTGTGGAAAGGCAATTTCCTTCTGTTGTTTGAGTGTAATATTTATTCAGTATCATTTTATCTTTGGTAAAAACTTCATCAGCTTCTACCTGAATATCACTTAATTTCATCCCTTCTAGACAGCAAGCCTTTATCTCAATTTCAGTTCCCTCAGGAAGTATAAATACAGTATCCCTTTCTTCGCATCCGCCTTTCTTGTTTGCTGTATCTAAAGATGACCCTATTGTAAGCACTACAGCTTGATATTTGGATATAAGCATCAATGAAACCAACACCTTTCTATTCTTTGCTCTTCCTGATTTTGTAGAATTAGTATAGGCAGGATTTCGCTCACCATTACCTTTTACTTCCACTTGCTTTGTTTGTATTCCCAATGAACGTAGAATTGAGTCAGCCGCGTTTGCCCTTTTTTTCGAAAGAAGCAGATTACTTCGTTCACTTCCAATACTATCTGCGTAGCCTTGAACGCTTGCAAGCTGAATGTTATAATCCTTATCCCACTTTTTCAGTGAGTCCTTGAAAGCAAAAAGGTTGTTTGGTGTTTTTTTTCCTGAGCTATAGTAAAACTCAAAGCTTTTGGATTGGGAAAAGCCCCCATTAGCTACCAACAGCAAAATAAAAAGTATAGCCGAAAAAAGAAGATGGTTATTTCGAAAAGATGCAGATCGATTCATAGGTAGAGGTTTGCAATAATTAACGAATCAAAGTATCAATTATTGTAAGAAATAATCAATTAGATTACTCGTCGTTGGTGCTATCTTCTTCTTTTTTCTTCCTGAATTCAAGACCTTTTATTACCGATTTTTTCTCAACTACTTTTTTCTCACTTATATTCTCCTTCTTCTCCGACTCAATTTCTTTGTCTTCTGCTTTTTTCTCAAACTCTAATCCTTCATCCTCGGCTTTATTTTCAAACTTATGAGTACGTTTTGTTCCTTCGTACATTTCGAACTTAAGTAACTTACACTCCAATTGGCTGTTAAACAAAGTGATCTTACGAGAAGGGCGCAAACCAATAAATTTTGCTGCTTCCATATTAGCCGTGATGATCCATACAGAAAATCCCTTGAAATCTTTTTTCAGCTTATCCCCTATTTTTTTGTAGAATGCGATCATATCATCATCCACTTCCGGTTTTTCTCCGGTTTCACCCATACGTTCACCATAAGGCGGATTCAGGAATAATACACCACGAGGTTTCTCCGGAACAAAGTCAAAGAAATCCTGATTAACAACAGTTACTACGTCTTCTACCTTTGCATTTTCCACATTGGTTTTAGCGATCTTAGCTGTTTTTGCGTTTAATTCAATAGCTGTGATCTTAGGTTGTTCTTCACTGATCTTAGATACCATACTTTCGAAAATAGTATCGTACAGATCCGAATCCCAATCTTTCCATTTCATAAAACCAAACTCCTTACGGAAATATCCCGCAGGAATTTTATTAGCGATCATTGCTGCTTCAATGGCAAATGTCCCTGAACCTGTCATACCATCAATCATCGGAATATGACGTTCCCAGTCAGAAAGTAAAATAATTCCCGCCGCAAGAGATTCCTTTAAGGGCGCAGTATTCACTTCTGAACGGTAACCGCGCTTGTGTAAAATAATATCACTGCTATCTAATGAAATGGTAACATCATGGCGGAAAATATGCACATTGATTCGTAGTGTAGGATGTTCTTTATCTACTGAAGGGCGCACCTGAAATTTCTCATTAAAACGGTCAACTATCCCATCTTTCGTTACCTGAGAAACAAACTGTGTGTGATTAAAGAAATGGGTATTTACAACCGAATCAACAACAAAGGTATCATCCAGCTCGATCAGTTTTTCCCATTCCATTCCGCGGATGAATTTGTAATATTCTTCTTGTTCCTGAATGTAAAAACGTCTGATTGGTTTTAAGATTCTTAAGGCTGTACGAAGACAAAGATTTGCTTTGTACATAAAACCTTTGTCGCCATAAAAACTCACTGCACGATTGGCAATATCAATATTTTTTGCTCCTAGTTTACGAAGTTCTGCTGCTAATACATCTTCTAATCCATAGAAGGTAGTTGCTATCATTTCGAAATCACCTTCGTTCAGGTTATCGTACTTTATTACTTCTCTTTTGTATTCTTTTTTTGGGGCCTGTGGCCTTCTGTAATGTCCCATTTGTTTACCCTTTGTTTTATATGATCTGTCACCGGACAGCTCGTTTGTTATTGTGGCTTCGGCTCCGCTAGCCACCTTTTATTTCGTTATTCCCAGTGGTTGGGCAGAGTCGAAACCACCTTTGTATATACTCATTCCATTTTTTAGGTGATTGAGTGGAGCCGAAATCACTACATTAAAGCTCTTTCATCAAAACCTTGTACAATTGCACCATAGTTTCGATATCGAACTTGTTTACTTTTTCATCAGGTGAATGCACGAAATCTTCGGGAGCACCTATGAAACACCAATCCCATGGATATTCCGACATGTGCAATTCCTTGGCATCGCTTCCTCCGCTACCTTCTACTTCCAATTGAAAAGGGACTTCAAATTTCTTCGCGATGGTGATGATCTTGTTTATGTAACTTCTTCTTGGGATCAAACTATCGCGCATACTTATCGCAACACCTTTACCCGCTTTCACTCCTTCTGTTACCCATGTAATATCAGAGATCAATGCCTGGGCAACACCGTAAGTTTCCTGAATATAACGTTGGATGTAAGAAACACTTCCTCCTCCGTGTTCTTCCCAGCATGAGAAAACGATGATCCCGTCTTTTAATGTTTCCGCTACCTTTAATGCATTATAGATTCCCAAACGGTTATCCATATAACAACACTGAACAGAAGTTTTATCTTCTCTCCAGTTTGGTTTGAAGGTTAATTCTGTTCCTGTTTCCAGGTCACGTTTGTAAGTATATTCAATTTTGTCGTGCCCTGTTTTTTTATCACGCACAATTTTCAATTTCACATCAGCAGCCCCTTTACTGTCTTTGCCTACCAAATTGATCCCCTCTTTTAAAACCGGGCCGCCGATCTTCACCAATTGTTTACCATAACGAACTGTAAAACCAATACTATCCATATGGGCGAAAATGGCGGTACGTGGTTTTCCGAAAGAAAGTACAATGCAATCCTGTAATTCTTTACCTGAATAAACAGTTGGTTTGTGTTTCCAGTTCTTCTTTTCTTTTTTAATGTAAGAAAGGAGAAAATCTTTCATTGCCACTTCATTTCCGGATGGAGCATGAATAGCACACATGGTTTTTAGTAATTCGTAATCAGATGCCATAAATATAGGGTGATTTAATAATTAAGATCTTTTTAAAGCGCTCAAAGTTAAGCATTTTGGAGCTTCATCACACAATATTCTTCGGGTACGGCGAGTGAGCCGATACAATAGCTTAATTTATCTGCCAATGCAGAAGGGTATTCATTAACAACAGAAAAATCAAGCCTTTCGAAAAAAGAAGGGATAATACAAACCAGGTAAAGTTCTGATTTAGCTTTATTGATGAGTGCTTTACTCAATTCTGTTCCGATATGTTTAAAACGATAAGGCTCTACAATACCCAAAGAACATAGTTCAGAACAATCAGCATACTCACGAATCCTGCCAAAACCAAGTAATTCATTTCCTGAAACCGCAACTAAAAATTCTTCGGCTTTTAATTCACGGTTATCCAGTTCAAACTTATTAATGAAATATTTAACCAGCTCAAAATGCTTCTGACCACATGGTACAATTAAAATATCTTTCTCTGTTATTTCCACGTTTTGTATTTTAACCATATAATGCATTTAAGAACACATAAGCAAGAATTTAAAAACTTAAATGGCCTTACATAGTTTAATTAAGAAACTATCATTGTTTCATTTCCTTTGTTGCATCATCAATTACCTCTTCCAGCACCTTTTTCTCCAAAGCCCAGCTATTTTCCTGTTTTGCTTTTAAGGTATTTTGTTTCCAAACATTATATTCAGGAGAGTGTAACATCTCATTCATTTTCTCAGCAATGTGCTGAGGATCGTGAGAAGAAATAAAATCGCCAATATTGTATGTATCAATCACATTTTTTATTTCGGGTAAAGGGCTTGCTAATATTGGAACTCCGGCATTAATAAAATCAAATACTTTATTCGGAAGACTAAAACGATAATTGATGTTATTGTTCTTATCAATGGTTATTCCAAGGTCAGCATTACAGGTATAGTGATACAAGTCTTCGGCCGGCATTTTTGCTTTAAACATCACTTTTTCCTTTAAGTTCTTCCAAACAGCGTTCACTTTTAAGGTTTCAATCACATCTCCTCCACCTATAATCAATAAAAGAGTATTTTCAATGTACTGCATTGCTTCAAGCGTCTCCTCTGCCCCTCTGTCGATATTAATACCCGCACCTTGTATGAGTACTATCTTTTTATCTGTTGGCAATCCCAACTCTTGTTTAGTCTTAACACTTGTTACTTGTGGAGGATTACCAATATTACGCACAACGTTGAATTTCACCTTGTATCTGTCTTCGAACCATTTGGCAATGCTTTTATTTACGGTAATGCAGTGTTTTAATTTAGGAACGATCCGTTTTTCAATCCGCTCCCAGAGTTTTTTTTTCGCAGGTGTATGAACCAACTCAGGCACTTCACAAAAAACCTCGTGACTGTCGTAGATAATCTTTGCACCACTTAATTTATGATTAGAGTAATTTGGCCAAAGTGTGTCGAGGTCGTTAGCATAAAGAAGGTCCTTTTTCCTGAATAACAAAAAGAAAAACAAGCGCATTTGAAACTCCGCATAAAAAGCAACACCCGTTTCAAAGACCAATTTCATACGATGCGTACGATAAGGTCTTTCCCTCAACTTCATGTTATCACGCTTTTTCCTCCCAACTAATAGGACATCATAACCTTTATCATGAAGCACCATACAGGCTTTATGAACCCGTTGATCTGTAACCAGATCATTGATCACGGAAACAATAGCGATATGCTTTTTAGTGTTTGTCAATTAAATTGTGAATAGTTTGTAAAAATACAGGTTTTTACTGTCTTTGTCTCTCTTATTTTTGTTCTATGACCATTTACGAAAATCAATCACTTTTATTGCTCAATACCTTTCATATTGATGCATCAGCTCGTTATTTAGTTGAAATTAATTCTGAGAGCGATTTTTTGTCGCTGATAACAGATAAAAAATATATCGACAGCAATAAACTGGTTTTAGGAGGTGGCAGCAATCTATTGTTCACAAAGGACTTTAACGGCATTGTGATCAAAAATAATTTACTGGGAAAAGAGCTGATAAAAGAAGATGATGAGCATTATTACGTAAAAGCCGGTGCAGGAGAAGTGTGGCACGAGTTTGTGGTATGGTGCATAAAAAACAATTACGCCGGATTGGAGAATCTTTCTTTAATTCCCGGAAAGGTTGGAGCAAGCCCGATGCAGAACATTGGCGCTTACGGTGTGGAGATCAAAGATCTGTTCAAAAGTCTGGAAGCATTGGATATGCAAACCGGAGAGAATGTTGTTTTTACCAATACTCAGTGCGAATTTGGTTACCGCGAAAGTGTTTTTAAACGTAAATACAAAAACAGGTACTTCATTAAATCTGTTACTTTCAAATTAAATAAACACCCTAAATTCAACACTTCTTACGGAGCCATTGAAAAGGAACTGGAAGTAATGGGAGTAAAAGAACTTTCTATAAAAGCTATTAGTGATGCAGTGATCCGTATCCGCAGTAGCAAATTACCTGATCCGGCTCAAATTGGAAACGCAGGAAGTTTCTTTAAAAACCCGGAAGTTCCCGGAGCTAAATACGAATCACTGAAACAGGGATTTCCAACGGTTGTAGGTTATCCATTGGAAAACGGTAATGTGAAACTTGCTGCCGGTTGGTTAATTGAACAGTGCGGCTGGAAAGGAAAGCGTGAGGGAGATGCCGGAGTGCACATAAATCAGGCTTTGGTTTTAGTGAATTATGGAAAAGCAAAAGGTTCCGAGATTTATCATCTTTCAAGTGAGATCCTGAAAAGCGTACATGATAAATTTGGAGTTGATCTGGAAAGGGAAGTTAATATTTACGACCATCTTTAAATAAAAAACAACCCAATTGCTTAGGTTGTTCATCTATATATGATTTATCAAACAATTAAGTTGTGCTGGCAGTTGTTGTAGTACCTGTTGAAGAAGCGTTAGGGTTTCCGCCTGTACCTTTATCTTGTGAATAACCGGGTGCAATAGCACTATCATCTTCTTTTTTACATGCAACAAAAAGGCAGGCAGCTAATGCTAAAAAAGTTACAGCTAAAAATAATTTCTTTTTCATGCTAATAATTATTTGGCTAAAGTATATTTTTTATTCCTAAAAAACAAATATTTAGTACCTTCAAGTTTTTGATTTGCAGCAATATGGAAAAGACCGGAAAATTAAAATGGAAGCACGAATACCATAAGGATCAGGAATGTTTCCTCGAAATATACGTAAATGGAAATGATGTTTGTTGGGAAGATGGCCCAGCCTATTTAACAGCAAGAGGGCATGAAGGAACGGGTGGTTGTCAAACAATAGCGGAGTTCCTAATCAAACCAATGTCGGTTATTGGTGAGTTTCCGGGCTTGCATAAAGAAATGTTCGAGGCATTAAAAAACGAAGGAATTCTTTAAAAAAATCCCCCGCACTTCGACTACGCTTAGTAACCAGGGGATCTTAATTTATAAAGTTTTTAATTGCTCTTCCAATACCTTGATCTTGGTTTCGGCGTCAATTTGTTTTACGCTCCAGCTCAATCAAATAAAGGCTTTTTAATTGAAGCTAATTGTTCATTAAGCGCTTTAATAGTGATTTCTGCATCTTGCATCTTTTTTCTTTCGTACTCTATTAATTCGGGTTTCGCATTAGCCATGAATTTTTCATTAGCTAATTTCGCTTGTACTGATCTTAACAAGCCAAGATTTCTTTCCATTTCTTTTGAAATACGAACCTTCTCTTCCTCAATATTAATTTCTCCGTGACGAGGTATACAAAAATCAAAACCTTGAATATGAAATGTATTGCCGGCGGCTAATTTATCCCATTGAGTATGTTGGGATCCTTTGTAATCATATTTAATCCCATGTTCTAAATTATTCATTTTTATTAAACAATCATCGAATCTTGAGACTCTATAACAATCCTCTTTCTTCTGTTCTATTTCAAGAAGAATTCCAATTTTCTGAGGAACACTGTCTTTATTTCGAACATTTCTAATAGACATTGTAATTTCCTTAATTAACTCAAAATCATTTAGCAATTCTTTATCCACTGCTTTTGTTTTTGGCCATTCTGCAACAATGATACAATCCTTTGCATCACGGTCTTTTAATGAATGCCACAACTCTTCTGTAATAAACGGCATCCACGGGTGCATTACCTTTAATAAACTCTCCATGAAAACAATAGTTGCTTCATAAGTAGTTTTATCAATTGGTTGCGCTTTGCCATCAATGAACTCAGGCTTGATCATTTCTAAATACCATGCACAGAAATCATCCCATACCAGTTTATAAGTTGCCATCAAAGCATCACTCATGCGGTATTTGCTGTAATGATCATTGATGATTTCTAACTGCTCAGATAACTTATTTCCAAACCATTCAATTGCAGCTTTAGAAGCATTAGGCTGAGCTACATCATCTGGTTCAAATCCTTTGATCAAACGGAAAGCATTCCAAACCTTATTGGAGAAATTTCTTCCCTGCTCACAGTAACTTTCATCAAACATCAAATCATTACCAGCTGGAGAGCAAAGTAACATACCTACTCTTACTCCATCTGCCCCGTATTTATCAATCAGATCCAACGGATCAGGTGAGTTGCCTAATGACTTACTCATCTTACGACCCAGCTTATCCCTTACAATTCCGGTAAGGTAAACATTGGTGAAAGGTTTTTGTCCTGTATACTCATAACCTGCAATAATCATACGTGCAACCCAGAAGAAAAGGATCTCAGGAGCTGTAACCAAATCATTGGTTGGATAATAATATTTAAGATCTTCATTCGCTTTTTCCCAACCGTTCTGAACAATCTTAGGATCAAAAACAGTTAAAGGCCACAACCACGAAGAGAACCAGGTATCGAGTACATCTTCATCCTGTTTAACATCTTCGATTTTCAATTGTCCATTTTCAATTTTCAATTTTTCGAAAGCCTCCTCTAAGGTTTTACAAATAACTGTATTTCCTTTATTATCATACCATGCCGGAATACGCTGTCCCCACCACAACTGACGGCTGATGCACCAATCGTGTACATTTTCCATCCAGTGTTTGTAGGTGTTCTTGAATTTTTCAGGAAGTAATTGAATATTATCATTCATTACATTATCCAAAGCAGGCTTGGAAACATCGGCCATTTTCAAAAACCACTGCATAGATAATCTCGGTTCAATCACAGCATCTGTACGTTCACTGTAACCAATTTTATTTTTGATCTCTTCGATTTTCTCAACCAAACCTTGCTCCTGTAGGTCTTTGATGATCTGCTTACGACAAGCAAAACGATCCATCCCAATGTATGCACCTGCTGCTTCACTAATCTTTCCATCGTTGGTCAATACATCAATACTTTCTAATTTATGACGTTGCCCTAAATTAAAGTCATTGATATCGTGAGCAGGGGTAACTTTTAAAGCACCTGTACCAAATGTTGCATCAACGTAATCATCAAATATTAAAGGCACGGCTCTGTTCACAACCGGAACAATTACTTTCTTACCTTTCAAATGTGTGTAGCGTTCATCGTTTGGATTAACACACACTGCGGTATCACCCATAATGGTTTCAGGGCGCGTGGTTGCAACCATTACATATTCATTTGAAGCCTCTATCTTATATTTTACATATACCAATTTGCTATTGGCTTCTTTGTGTATTACTTCTTCATCACTAACAGCGGTTAATCCTTGCGGATCCCAGTTTACCATACGAACCCCACGGTAAATATGTCCTTTTTTATGAAGATCAATGAATACATCAATAACAGCTTCACTCAGTTCAGGTTCCATTGTAAACTTAGTACGGTCCCAATCACAACTCGCTCCGAGTTTTTTAAGCTGTTCAAGAATAATTCCACCGTATTTTTCTTTCCAATCCCAGGCGTGTTTAAGGAAATCTTCGCGACTCAGATCCGATTTTTTGATTCCTTGTTCTTTTAAGAGAGCCACAACTTTAGCCTCGGTAGCAATACTTGCATGATCTGTTCCAGGAACCCAACAAGCATTGAAACCCAACATACGCGCACGGCGGATCAATACATCCTGAATGGTATTATTCAGCATATGCCCCATGTGCAATACACCTGTTACATTTGGCGGAGGAATGACTATGGTATATGCCTTGCGGCTGTCGGGAGTCGACTTAAAAAATTTATGTTGCATCCAATGGTTATACCATTTGTTCTCTGCTTCCTGCGGATTGTATGTTTTCGAAATTTCCATGATAAAAAATAGGGTTTAAAGGTACTAAATTTGCTTAAACAATTGATTTATTGCTTATCATTTAATTATGCAAAATCCGAAAATGAAGCCTGAAATTTTGATAAGTACTGCGTTTTTTTTAACTTTAGTATAAATACAAACCTGCTTGCCTAACATCATTTCAAACAATCGATTCTCCATTTTTCTTCATGAGGAAGGTTACTATGAATTGCAGATCAATGATGATGTGGAAATAGATATTGATGACGTTAAAGAAATTGTAAAGGCTCAAAAAAAACTGAGTGGGAAAAGGCTTCCCACACTGATAAGTGCTGCCGGACAAGCAATCACTAATGTAGAAACATTAAGTTATCTTTCGAAAAACGAAAACTTTCCTTATTCTAAAGCAGGAGCTTATGTGGTAACATCAGCTTCTCAACGACTACTGGCAAACTTTTATTTAAAATTAAAGCATCCGGAGCGACCAACGCGGTTTTTTGACACGAAAGATGAAGCTGTAAAATGGGTATTGGAGCAAAGAGATAAAGAATAATGCAGATATTTTCTTAACTTTATGCAACATTTATCCTTCATCACTTTGTCAAATTCTACACAAAATAATCGGTTTGCTATTTCTTTAGTTGAAGAAAGTTATTATGAGTTGAAAATATTCGCCGGAGTCGACATTGACATTGACGATGTTAAAGATATTGTTGCAGCTCAAAAACAAATGGGAGGCAAACGGCTTCCTACACTTGTAAATGCTCCTCCCGATGCCATTGTTAACGTGGAAACGATGAATTACATTTCTAAGAATGAGAACTTTCCTTATTCCAAAGCGGGTGCTTATTTGGTTTCTTCTTCTACACAAAAATTACTTTCCAACTTTTATTTGAAGCTCAAAAATCCTCAACGTCCTACAAAGTTTTTCAGTAACCGCGAAGAGGCGGTGAAGTGGATAATGGAACAAAAGGATTTGTAATTGTTTAAACCGCACTATACAAAATCCTGCCAATCAAAAAGTAGATCGTAATTCCAAGAATATCATTTAAGGTAGTAACGAAAGGGCCAGTAGCCAATGCAGGATTTATTTTGAAACGGTGTAATGTAAGCGGCACAAAAGTCCCTAAAAAGGAAGCAAACATTATTACGGTAATAAGTGCAATACTTACTACTGCTGCTAAATGAAAACTATCACTGATTAGCATATTGTATCCGAAGATCAAAGAAGAACAAATCAATCCGTTGATTAAACCTACTCCTAATTCCTTTAATAATTTAGGAGCCAAACGCTCACCACTCACTGAGTTATTTGCTAATCCCTGAACAATGATAGCAGAAGATTGAACACCAACGTTCCCTCCCATTGCACCAATCAATGGAATAAAGAAAGCCATCTCAGGGTGAATTTTTATTTGCGTTTCGTAATTCCCGATAATGCGTGAACCAATAATACCACCACACATTCCAACCAAAAGCCATGGAATACGTGCTCTCGACAATCTCCATATTTTATCAGTAGAATCAACATCATCGGAGATACCCGACATTCGCTGAATATCTTTTTCTGCTTCTTCACGGATCACATCTACTACATCATCAATGGTAATTCTACCAACCAAACGTCCAAGACTATCTACAACAGGCAATACAACCAAGTCATACTTGCGCATGATATCAGAGATCTCATCTGTTGTTTCAGTTACCTTTACGGACATTATTTCTGAATCGTAAATTTCTTCGATACGGGTAAGAGGGTGTGCAACGATCAGTTTTTTTAAGGATAATAATCCAATCAACCTTTCTTTATCATCCAACACATAAACAGTGTACATTGTTTCAACCGTATCTGTCTGCCGTCTGATCTCTTCAATACAAGCATTAACGGTTTCATGAGCATAAACGCTCACTAACTCTTTCGCCATTAATGAACCTGCCGTTCCTTCTTCGTAACTTAAGAGGTCGGCGATATCACCTGCTTGATCAATATCTTCTATATGCGAAAGAACCTCGTCCTGAATTTCTTCGGGTAACTCGTTGATAACATCGGCCGCATCATCGGAGTCCATGTTATCCAACTGCTCTGCAATTTCTTTAGTCGATAAAGAAGATAATAACTCCTCACGAAGTTCTTCTGTTACTTCCAATAAAACGTCAGCAGTTACTTCTTCCGGAAGCAGGTCATACAAATACTTAGCTTCATCAAAGCCAAGCTGATTAAAAATCTCGGCAATATCAACGGCATAATGCTCCTGCATCTGTTCCGTCAAGAACTGATCCTTCCGCTCCTCAATAGCGAGACGAAGAATATCTACATAGTCGGATGTTAGTTCAAATGCCATTACGGCTGCAAAAGTAAGGAAATGTTTAGAGTTTGGGTAGTTTTTAGAATTCTTTTGTTCAAGGTTCGAGAACATTGGAAAACAAATAAATTACACAGGTTATCTCAACAAAAATCCCATACAGCTTTTGATGCTTTGTAATTGTGAATGATGCATGGATCACAGTGGATTACTGAATAACATTTTCATTTTTATAAATTCAGCTTTCAATATTCTTAATGTGCTGTGCAGGAATACCACCAACAACTGTATTTGGCGGAACATCAGCATTAACCAAAGCGCCTGCCGCCACCACCGAGTTTTCGCCAATTGTTACACCCGGTAAAATGGTAGCTCCTGCTCCTATCCAGGCATTTTGTTTTATAAGAATCGGTTTGCAGATCAGGGTTTTTCTGTCGTTGGGATCCAATGGATGATTTTCTGTGATAAGATTTACTTTCGGACCTAATAGTACATTGTCTTCAATGGTAATTCCGCCCATATCCAAAAAAGAACAGGCGTGATTGATGAATACGTTTTTGCCGATGTTTATGAACTTCCCGAAATTGGTGTAAAAGGGAACGAATATGATTGTTGATGAATCAATCTCTGAACCTATGATCTCACTTAACCTTTTTCGTGCCTGCTTAATATCTTCTGAAACATTAAGCTTTGCATTTAGTTTAATGGTACGGTTAATGACTTCAAATATTTTTGAATATTCAGGATCATTCAAGCGAATAGGTTCTCCCGAACACATTCTTTCAAAAATGTCTTTATGGTTTGGGTTGAGTGTGTTTTGTTGTTCAGAAGGGATCATGAAACTAGCTACAATTGATTGCCTTCAAATATACCTATTTCCTTCTTGGTCTGAGATCAACATTTTACCATATAAGCTAAAAGATACACCACATACTCAGCAAAGAAGAACCACCAAAAACGTTTGTAGAATTTTTTAATAGATTGTTGTTCCCTCAACTGTATAGAAAATGCATTGATGATGAAAAGTGCAAATAAAGCAATGTGCCCGACAAGAAGCACTCTGGTTTCAATAGCCGGGAATTCTGAAGCAAAAAATTCCACACACTTCATGTAAATAGTGAACAAATATGCCGATGCAACCAATAGATGACCTATGATCAATACGGTTTTCGGAGAATACAGGATAGCGCATGTTTTAATATTGTATTTTGCGTCGCCTTCCATATCCGATAGATCCTTGAACCACGAGATAACAATACTGAAAGCGATGATGAATAGGGTGAGTATCTTTACATTCTCAGGCATCTCAAGCGTGTTGTTTACCAGGTAATTGAACACCATAAATCCGCCCGCATTTAGTAATACACCACGAACCATTGATATTGCTAAAGCCGCAGTTATGTGATGCTTCTTAAGGTAAAAAGGTGGCATTGAATAAGCCCAGCCGATTGCCGCAGCCAATACTATAATACCAAAGAGATAAAGACTTATACATAAGGCCAGGCCAAGGCTTATAAATAAAGCAGTGAAAATAATAATTTTTGCGTGCTTACTACTTAATTCGCCCGACGCAATGGGAAGAGAAGGTTTGTTGATCTTGTCAATATCCACGTCAGCTATTTGATTGATGCCTACAATAAAAATATTGCAGGTGATGCCTATGCTTAATGCCATCAGTAAGTATGAAAGGCATTGGCTCTCGGGCTTGCAGCACACAATAACATATAAAGTGAAAATACTTATCACACTTCCAATAATGGTATGCGGCCTGCTGAATTTCCAAAGTGTAGTAAGTGCTTTCATTTCTTTGCTTGAATTTGAATAACGATAAGAGGGCTCAAGCCGTTTTTAAGTCGGAATATTTTAATTGTATTCCCGAACTTGGCAAATAACTTCTGGTATTGTTTTACTGAACGTGATTTTAAGACCGACACAATACCATCCATTGTAATGGTAAGTATATTGAGAGGAAATATGTAAGTAAAGAACAAGCGTTTTAAGGAAAAGGGAAGTACAAAAGGACTTAACAGCAAAGTGCCGATGGTGGTTGTAATAATCACTTTCAACAGGCAAAAAAGAGTTGGTTCGAGTATCTCTACTAAAAAGGAGACAGAACCTGCGGTTTGAATTTTTTCTACAATCTTTAATTTATCTTTATCATTAAAATGATGAAAGGAATTAAACATCGTATAGCATGTCCCATGTTTAAATTCCATTTCAAGTACATCAGTGCTTAGCATTTCATAGGAGATTTTATGATCAGACAATTGTAATGGATTGGGATATTTATCGCTAAGTACAAGGCTGCTGAAACAATTACTTTTTCTATAAATGCTGATAGCCGGTTCTCCGCTACCTGAGCAAAGGTCTGTCATGGGTTGCGCAGGCAGCGACACTATTTTGAGGTGATCTATAAAAGCATCATAAATATTGAATCTGGCAACCACAAAACCGATAAACTCCGTTTGAAAATTTCTTAAAACGGGAGGAAACCAATTATGATCTTCGAGTTCTTTCATCGATCTTAAAACAATTTTATCTTTATCCTCTTACAGTTTTCAGTGCGCTGCTCCATGCGATCACTTCATCCAGCATAGTGTTTACTTCCTTCTCATGCCTGAGATCGGGTTTAAATTCGCTGTAGTTTACAAAATCAGTTGCCAGCGAAAGCATTACCTGTGAACGCACATCAGCTATCATCAGTTCGCCCATCACTAAGCGTAAATGCTCCACTGCCCTTGCTCCTCCTGCACTTCCGTAGCTTATAAAACCAGCTACCTTATTATTCCATTCTTTAAATAAAAAGTCAATGGCATTTTTCAGTGCTCCGGATATACTGTGATTATACTCAGGCGTTACAAAAATATAAGCATCAAATGAATCGATCTTTGCAGCCCATTTTTTAGTATGTTCTTTTGAATATTTCCCTTGAGATGCCGGTACGGGTTCATCTAAAAGCGGAAGGTCATAATCTCTTATGTCTATCAGTTCAAATTTTGCATCGCTACGTTTGTGGGCAATTTCAAATGCCCATTTAGCAACCGCTTCACCATTACGGTTAGGGCGGGTACTACCCAATATAATTGCTATGTTATTCATACTTGCTGATCTTAGTTTATTTTCAATTCCTTTTAAAAAAGTCATCTCCGCTTCTTAATTAGATTTGTTTACATTACAAAGGTCTACCAAGTGAGCTGAAAATGTGTTATACAAGGTTTGTAAAATGTTATATCATTCACATATTTTTAAGTGTAGAGCATTGAGAACAAAAACAATATATGAACAGGCACTTTATAAATGGTCAATTCTGTTCGGTAAAAAAAGTAAATTCTTATTTCCTCCAACAAAAAATCCCACACACTTCCGTGCATGGGATCATTTTATTCTTCAACGTAAAAGCGGCCTACTTCTTGTGTTTATTGTTAAGTCTCTCTTATTCTCTCACCGTGTCTTCTCGATACAACCTCCTTACGTCGGTTACTCGAACTGACACTGGTTTCGTTTATACCGCCAACTTCTTATAACGCAACCTCTTCGGCTCAACATTACCTAAACGTTTCTTTCTGTTCTCTTCATATTCACTGTATCCACCTTCGAACCAGTATACAGATGAATCACCTTCAAATGCGAGGATGTGTGTACACACGCGATCCAGGAACCATCTGTCGTGACTAATGATTACCGCGCAACCTGCAAAGTTTTCCAAACCTTCTTCCAATGCACGAAGTGTGTTTACATCTAAGTCGTTGGTAGGCTCATCCAATAACAATACGTTACCTTCTTCTTTTAATGCCATTGCCAAATGCAAACGGTTACGCTCACCACCTGATAACACACTTACTTTTTTACCCTGATCGCTTCCACTGAAGTTGAAACGTGAAATGTAAGCACGGGAATTCATGTTACGTCCGCCCAATAGTAAGTTATCCAAACCACCAGAGATCACATCGTAAACAGTTTTTGCAGGGTCAAGTTCTTTGTGATTTTGATCCACATAAGCGATCTTCACTGTAGGTCCTACTTTAAAATCTCCTCCGTTTGGTGTTTGCTCACCCATAATCATACGGAACAAAGTTGTTTTACCGGCACCGTTTGGCCCGATGATACCAACAATTCCTGCAGGTGGCAATTTAAAATTCAACCCTTCATATAATAAACGGTCACCAAATCCTTTTGATACATCAATTGCTTCAATAACTTCATTACCCAAACGAGGTCCGTTCGGAATGTAGATCTCCAGGTTCTCTTCTTTGTCTTTGCTGTCTTCGCCCAACATTTTTTCGTAGTTGTTCAAACGTGCTTTTTGTTTCACACCACGTCCTTTAACTCCTTGACGAACCCAATCCAACTCACGTGCTAAAATTTTCTGACGTTTGCTTTCTGTTTTCTCTTCTTGTTTCAAACGTTGTCCTTTTTGCTCCAACCAACTGCTGTAGTTGCCTTTCCATGGAATACCTTCTCCACGGTCAAGCTCTAAAATCCATCCTGCGATGTTGTCAAGGAAATATCTATCGTGAGTTACAGCTATAACTGTTCCTTTGTAATGTTGTAAATGTTGTTCTAACCAATCAACACTTTCCGCGTCCAGGTGATTGGTAGGCTCATCTAATAATAAAATATCCGGTTCCAATAAAAGTAAACGGCATAATGCAACACGACGGCGCTCACCTCCTGATAATACACTGATCTTAGCATCACTCTCAGGACAACGTAATGCATCCATTGCTCTTTCTAAACGGTTATCCAGATTCCAAAGATCATGAAGATCGATCAGCTCCTGCAATTGCGCCTGGCGATTGATCAGCTTATCCATTTTATCCGGGTCATTCAATATCTCTTCATCCATGAACTTATTGTTCACTTCTTCGTATTCGTTCAGGATGTCCATGTGTTTTTGTGCACCTTCACGAACAACTTCAATAACTGTTTTTGTTTCATCCAGTTTTGGTTCCTGCTCCAATAAACCAATTGAATAACCGGGAGATTGATGAATTTCTCCGATATAATCTTTATCAATACCCGCCATAATGCGTAGTAAAGTAGATTTACCAGATCCGTTAAGACCGAGAACACCGATCTTTGCACCATAATAGAATGATATGTAAATATCTTTTAATACCTGTTTTTGTGGTGGATGTATTTTAGATACATTCACCATACTGAAAATGATTTGTCTTCCTACTTCTGACATGATTAAGAAATTTAGGTGGCAAATATAGGGGTTTTACGTCAATTTTAACCACAAAGGACACAAAGAAAGGCGCAAAGAGCACAAAGTTTTCACCAAGGTTTCAAAGAAAAAATTGAACCATATAAGGCATGTAAGGACATTTAAGGGTGCTATTCTTATATGAACTTATATACCTTATATCGTTAGTTAAAAACTCCACGAATCTCTGTGTTTATCTTAACACTCTGTGTTGAAAAAGTCGTATTTTAGAGCCAATGAATAAGGTCCTTCTTTTTAATCCACGTAGCGCCAATAACAAGTTTCGAATCCCGAATTCGATCTTACAGGTGGCGGCTTCTATAGATGGGTTGTTTGAATGGATCATTGTGGATGGGAACAGGGAAACGGATCCTTATGAAAAGATAGAAACTTATCTGAAACAGGCTGATGTAAAATATGTAGGCTTTACGGTAATGCCGGGCCCACAGTTAAAACAAGCTATTCCTTTTGCAAAAAAAATTAAAGAAGATTTTCCAAACATTCAGCAGATTTGGGGCGGCTACTTTGCTTCCAATCAGTACAAAGCAGTGTTGGAATCGGGTTATGTTGATTATGTGATCAATGGTCCGGGCGATACTGCTTTTCCTGCTCTATTGAAGGCACTGGAAGAAAATTCTCCTATTGAAGGAATTTCAAATTTGATCTTTAAGAAAGACGGAAAGATCTTTAAAACAAAAAAGGCTGACCTCCCCGATCTGAATAAGACTCCTGCCCTGCCCTATTTGAAATTAGATAATTTTTATTCTTTAGATAAATACCTTGGCAATACTTATTTGGGAACAAGAACATTAGCTTATCACTCTAGTTTTGGATGCCCATTCACTTGTTCCTTTTGTGCAGTAGTCCCTATTTACGAAGCACGTTGGAAAGGTAAGTCTGCCGTGTTGATGTATGAAGATGTAATGAAGATCAAAGAAAGATGGGGCGCAAATGCAATTGAGTTTCACGATAATAATTTCTTTGTTTCCGAAAAAAGAACGGTTGAGTTTGCTCAGTTGATAAAAAAAGAAAACATGAAATGGTGGGGAGAAGCACGAATCGACACCATGCATAAATACAAGGATGAATCGCTGCAACTGATTGCTGATGCAGGTTGCAAGATGATCTTCTTTGGAGCTGAAACGGGCAACGATGATGTGTTAAAGAAAATGGATAAAGGCGGAACACAAACCGGAAAACAGATATTAGAGTTCGCTGCACGTTTAAAAAAATTCAACATTGTTCCCGAGTATTCTTTTGTATTGGGAACACCTGCCGATTCGCCAGAACTGGTGATGAAACAAATTGATGAGGACATTGAATTCATTAAAAAAGTAAAAGAAGTAAATCCGGATACTGAGATCATCATTTATGTGTACAGCCCGGTGCCAACGGAAGGTTCGGAGATGTATGATAAGGTATTGGCAAGTGGATTTAAATTTCCGGTTGACCTCGATGACTGGTTAAAAGGGGAATGGGAAAATTTTGATCTTCGTAAAAACCCTTTAACTCCATGGCTTACCGCTGAGATCGTAAACAAGATCAAAAATTTCGAAACGGTTTTAAATGCCTACTACCCCACTGTTTCAGATATTCGCATGAAGCCTATTCAACGAAAAGTAATTCGAACACTTTCTAAATTCCGTTATAAAAATAACTGGTATGCTTTTCCATACGAATTAAAAGCATTGCAGAAATACTGGATCCGTTACCGCCAACCTGAGGTGCAGGGATTCTGATTTCGCTCAGTCACCTTATCATCCTTAGAATAGAATATGCCAGGTAGTTGAGCCCCGCCTGAACGGAACGAGCAGGTAGCCGGAACCACTGGAATCAAAAAAAAAATTAAGCAAGTAATTTGGTTTTATTTCTTTCATTTTATTTATATATTTATAGTTCAATAAATTCAATTGAATATTTTAAAACACAAAATCATGAAAAAACTTTCCACCCTATGTTTGTTATTACTTATGTCGTTTACAGTAAGTGCGCAAAAATTTAGTGTTGGTGATAAAGCTTGGGCATTTGAAAACGATGACGCTCTATGGTATCGTGTAACAATTGTGTCTGTTGTGGATGCTGTAAAATATAAAATTCACTGGGAAGGTTTTTCTGATCAGTACGATGAAGCAATGCACGTTGAAAATATCTGGAAAGAAGGTATGCCATTTCTGGTAAGCGATAAAATACAGGGAATGGAAACCGATGGAAAATGGTACAATATAAAAGTTTTGAAAAGAGATCTTGACAATAAAAAGTACTTTATTAATTGGGGAGGTTTTGATGCAAAATATAACAGATGGATAAGTTATGATTCTTTGCGTCTTCCAACCAAGGAAAACAACATTGAAGAAGGGAAATTCAGCTATAAGGTAGATTACTCCTCTTCAGGTGGGCAAACTGTTACTATAAAGAACAAGTGTGCAGGCAAAGCCTATTTTTATATTCCACCTGAAACAGGAAGCGGTACATTTAAGCATGAAGGTTTAAATGCAAACGGTTCCAAAGCAATTCCATTAGGTAAAGGAGCAGAAGTTTGGCTTAGTAACGAAAAAGGTGACAAAGTATCTTTGCTATTTAAAGTGGGAAGCTCAAGTGGTTCTGAAGTAATAATTTGCCAGTAATTCATTTTAGCTTTCGATGGCATTTTTATTCGCACCTGAGTTCAACTAGCTGTCATAGCAAGCGATTATGAGTATAGCAGAAAAAAGATCTAAGAATATGATTGAGTGTAGCAAAGAGTATTGCTTGTTTATTATCTATCTTTTATTTGTAGGCATGAAAAACCGGAAACAGTTAATTCAGCTAATTAAGTGAGTCTGTTTCGAAAAAAAATACTTGAGACTTTCGTAAAGCCCGTACTTACAGTCTATTTAAAAAAAGACCGTTATCACACTTACAAAGGCATCAAGGTTCTTATTAAGACAGGAGTGTTTCATCCTGCATTTTTTTACAGCACCAAATTTATTTTACGATCAGTTGAACAGATTGATTTCAAAAACAAAACAGTTTTGGAACTTGGCGCAGGAAGTGGACTAATTAGTTTACATCTTGTAAAACGAAATGCAATTGTTACAGCAATTGATATTAATCCTTCTTCCATTGATAGTATTAAAGAAAGTGCAAAACTGAATTCCTTGAAAGTAAACACTTACGTCTCCGATCTTTTTTCTCAAGTTCCTTCACAAACATTTGATTTCATCATAATCAATCCTCCTTATTATCGTGGTGAGGCTACAAGCATTGAACAGCAAGCCTGGTATGCCGGGAAAGATCTGGAATATTTTGAGAAATTATTTTCTGAACTTGGAAATTACATGATTAGGGAATCAATGGTATTTATGAGTTTATCGGAAGATTGCGAACTGGATAAGATCAAAGAGATAGCGCATAAACACGATTTTTTATTTCTGCTATTTAAACAAGAAAAAATTAAAGGGGAGAAAAATTATTTGTTAGAGATAAAAAACAGATCATAAACAAAAATCCCGACTACCATGGGTAATCGGGATTAATTAAAAAAATGGCAATTTATTCTAATAGAATAGTATTATTTATTAAAATTTAAAAGATACACCACCGTTCACTATTCCACCTTGACCAAAACCTAAGGCTAAATTTGCGCCAATATTCTCTGTAAAGAAATAACGCATTCCAACTCCAATTCTGCTTGCAACCGGAATTAAACCTTTAACGCTTTCAGTTTTATAATCTGGGTCTGTAGAACTAAATGTATACGATCTGTTTCCGTAACCTGCTCCAAATACTCCATATGCATCCACTTTATCATTGTTTATAAAGTGATAATTAAGGGTAGCCATTACACCAATTTTCTGGGTTTTAAAGGTATAATCATATGTTTTTGTATCATAAAGACCTGTTGTGGAATTATAAACCTCTTGCTTATCCTTAAATGTAAGAGTAGTGCTGTTATATCCAATATCCACACCTACACCAAATTTGTCTTTTACCATATACTCACCTCTTAGTCCTAATGGGCCCAGGCCTGCGATTTTCACATCTTCGGTAGTACCCGAGTTAGCATAAGCCGCTTTAAAAACTGAAGTGTATAAATTCGGAAAACCGTAATACACATCTACAAGAATTTTTCCTTCTTCAACTGCCTGCGCATTAGAATTGGAAGGGATTAAAGCAACTAAAGCGATCACTAAAGCTGCTCCATTTTTGATTTTTTTAAACATAATTTTTTGATTTTAGTTTTTTGTTGGCACAAAAGTACTCTTTTAATTAAGAAATTAACCAAGTAACAGGGCTATTCGTTATAGCAGGTGTTAATTCTGTTGAATGGTTATAATTACCACCCTAAATGGAATCAGCAACCAATTAAAGCATCATAAACTCATTGCCGGGAACAAGCTTTATCGTTTTTCTATCTACTGTCAGAATATCTTTTTGATTCTTTGTTATAATAAAGCCTTGTTTCAACTTAAAAAAATCCATTGCTTCCATCAAGCCTTTTATTTCTCGGTCTTTGTTTTCTCTGTGAACTTCTTCGCAAACCTGTATTACCATTTTGCATTTATCTTTTTCAAAAACCACAAAATCACATTCAGAGTTCTCACGGAAATAATACAAAGATGAATAGGTTTGACGCAAATGAAGATAGATGGTGTTTTCCAGTAGCCTGCCTTTATCCTTACTGAAACTTAGTGAATTGGCATTTACCAATCCATTATCTATAGCATACACCTTTCTTGGATTCACCGCTGTGTTTTTAGCAGACCAACTAAATCTTGGTAAAAAAAACAAAAGGTAACAATCTTCCAGCCAGGATAAATAATCGGAAACCGTATTGGCAGAACCCACACCAAAAGCCTTTTTCAGACTGTTGAAAGAACATTCTTTTCCTATGTTTGAGATCAAGAAAAGGGTTATGTCCATTAGAGTCTTGGTGTTTTTTATTCCGTATCTCACAGCTATATCCCGCAAAACTATATCCTTTACCAATGTTTGCAGTACTTCTTGGTTTTCGCCGTCTATAAATTCGGGGAAACCACCGTTTTGTACATATCTTTCAAAAGCACTTGGTTTGTTAGTCAGTTTTTTGTGTTTTAAAAATTCCTTATAAGAAAACGGAAACAACTCATGGCGTATATGTCTTCCGGTAAGTCTTGTTCCCAATTCTTTACTCAACAAAGAAGCATTTGATCCTGTTATAAACACCTTCTCTCCCCTGTCGTGCAACTGCCTCACAAATATTTCCCAGGCCGGTATATTCTGGATCTCATCAAAAAACCATGCCTTTTTACCTTTTCCTATCACTTCGTCCAGCTTTTGGAAATCGTTTACTTCAAAGCCATACACACGTGGATCTTCAAAATTAAAATAGGCAACCGAAGCTCCATACTTCTTCATGATCAGTTTCATCAGCGTGCTTTTACCACACCGGCGAACACCGGATATTACTTCCACGTGGCTTCCGGAGAACAATTTGGTTTTATCCAGATAAACCCTTGAGGTAAAAACGTGCTTTTGTTGAAGCATGGTTTGCTGTAACAAATAAGCCAAGTGTATTTCCGACTTTAATATCATATTACAAATATACAAAAGTTTATGTTACAAAAATACAAATGTTTATTTTTACAGGATAAACTAATATATTTTAACAGGATAAAGTATTGAGATCACATCCTTTAACACAGAGAACACAAAGCAAATACCTGCCCGTCCGGCAGGCTGGGAGTTACGCAGAGTTTTCTCTATGTATTCTTTATAAAACTAAACTCAATGATTTTTGTGTTGAAAAAGAAATTTTATTTACTCATGCTTCATCTTAGAAAAAGCCAAGGGATTAGTTGAGATCTCCGCATTCAGTTTACGATTGCGGAAAATATCAATAGCAGTGTAGATAGCTTTCTTTAAAGAAGTTTCATCTGCTGTTCCTTTTCCTGCAATATCGTAAGCAGTTCCGTGATCGGGTGATGTGCGAACGATTGGAAGTCCGGCAGTATAATTCACACCATCCGTAAATGCAATGGATTTGAATGGAATTAATCCCTGATCGTGGTACATTGCCAATACTGCATCAAACTTTTTGTAGGTCTGGTTGCCGAAGAATCCATCAGATGGATAAGGACCATAAACCTGGTATTTATCTTTTAACTGATCGATAGCCGGTTTTACAATAGTATCATCTTCTTTACCAATTGCACCATTGTCACCTGCGTGAGGGTTCAATGCCAATACAGCAATTTTTGGTTTACGGATATTAAAATCTTTTTGAAGTGTATCGATCAATTGTTTGATCTTATCTACGATCTTTTCTTTTGTGATAGCAGCTGCAACCTGACTGATAGGAATATGAGCAGTAACCAAACCAACACGAAGATCATCGCTGCACAACAACATCAATGCATCCTGTTTGCCTGTAAATTTATCAGCTAAATATTCAGTATGACCTGCAAACTTAAATGCATCACTTTGGATATTGTGTTTGTTGATTGGAGCTGTTACCAATACATCTATCTGATTATTCTTTAATGCTTCACAGGCTTTTTCTAAACTGATCAAAGCATATCTTCCGCCCAGCTCAGTATCTTTACCCGGTTCAATCATTATCTCTTCTTCGTAACAATTAAACAGGTTTACTTTTTTTGTGTTTAGTTGATTAAAATCACGGATCGGATTAAAATTCAATTCTTCCAGATTCAATGCTTTTCTATAATAGCCAACTGTTTTTTGAGAACTGAATAGTACCGGTGTACAGATCTCACTCATCAATGGATCAATCAATGATTTTAAAATGATCTCTAAACCTATTCCGTTTATATCTCCTTGTGTTATTCCTACTCTTAATTTTTCTTCGCTCATGATTATTTCTTATTCCTAGTTACAATCCCAACAGCTTAAGGGACCTTGTTTGTCGTCAGGTCGAGCGTAGTCGAGACCCTGATGTTCTTTCCTCCGAAATATTCTCGACTACGCTCGACCTGACATTTCGTTTCAATTTTCAAATCATCAAATTAATACATTATCAAATCATTCCACCACCCAGCCAATAATAGCAGCAACTTCATCTGCTTCAATGCTTTTCCATTTTTTAGTCTCGTTGTTCCAAACAGCTAAGCCTTGTGGGTAAACTTCTTCACCAATCTTGATCTTATTATCCACTGCAATTGCATAATTACAGGTTCTCACGTTTTTCATATCACACTGATATTTTCCTATATCTTGTTTATTGAATTTGATCTGATGACCATAAGGCTGCGATTTAGTTTCCACATCGTAACCGTTTCCTTCGTGCTCAAATAAAACTTCAGTAATTTTACTGCTTTTTACATCGAGATAAAATTTTCCTTTTCCGCAAACATACTCAATATTATCGTCAGCATCTTTTGCGAAATAAGAATTGGTATGCCCTTTTGGAACATCTTTGATAACCCCAATTTTAGTTTGAGTTTTATTTACATTCACCTTAAAAAGTGTTGCTTCATTTTTGGACACATTGTAATAAGGGAATAAGAAATTTGAATTATCAACCCACATGATCGGGATAGTACTTGTCTTTTTTGAATTGATCACCTCTTCTCCAAAGCCTGCATCACTCACTAATAAGATTTTATCTTTATCAGGTGGATACAACCAAATGGTTCTGTTGGCTGTAGCATAATCAACTTCTACATCCTGACCGACAATTCCTTTGAACTTTAATGATTTTACTTCTTCTCTTGTTCCTGTTTTTGCATTAAATACGGAATAGAATTTCCCTTTAAAAATATCATTGGTGTAAAAAACAATACTATCACCACTCGAACGAATAAAAGTCGCTCTATCCGAGCTCACTATTTTTTTTTCCTGAAGATCGATGATGTTTCCAATTCCTGAGATCAGCCAACGGTTCTTAAAAATAAAACCACCTTCGGAGTCAAATCTGTTAAGATCCTTTCCATTTTCCCTACCAACAACCGACATGATCTTTTCTTTGCCTTTGTATTCTCCGTTTTCAAATTTGTATTTGTAAATATCCTGTCCAACTGTTTTAATGTTTTCGGGTTGATACTGAACTACAATAACTGAGTATTTATGAACACCTTGCGCAGAAGCAATACCCGAAGCGAGTAAAGTAATGCATAACAGAAATATGGATAAAGATCTCTTCATTGTTGGGATTTTGTTGGTACTTTTACATCTTCTTTAAGAAATCGAACAACAATCTCACTCCAATTCCTGTGCCGCCTTTTGGTTGATAAGCATTTCGGGCTGTTAAAAATGCCGGACCTGCTATATCAAGGTGTAAATAAGGGTAATCTGTGAAGCGTAATAAAAATCTTCCCGCTGTAATTGCTCCACCTTGCGGTCCACCTAAGTTCTTCACATCCGCAATATCCGACTTGATCTGCTCGTCATATTCTTCCCAGAAAGGAAATTCTGCTAAACGCTCGTAAGTAGCATTTCCGCTTTCTTTAAGCTTATCATGCACTTTTGTATCAGCTGAACCCATACTAACAATTCCTAAAGGTCCAATTGCACTGGCTGCAGCTCCGGTTAAAGTAGCCATATCAACCACTAACTGTGGTTTGTATTGTTTAGCAAATGTTAAAGCATCAGCTAAGATCATTCTTCCTTCTGCATCTGAGTTCAACATTTCAACGGTAGTTCCATCGTACATGGTAATGATGTCGCCGGGTGCAAATGCATTAAATCCGGGACGGTTATCTGTTGCAGGAACCAAGCCTATTACGTGTACATTCAACTTTGCTTTTGCAACTGCATACATGATAGATCCAACTGCGGCTGCTCCTGCCATATCACACTTCATCATATCCATACTTGCGGGTGTTGGCTTTAAGCTCAATCCTCCTGTATCGTAAGTAACACCTTTTCCAACTAAAACAATTGGCTTTTTGTTCTTAGCATTCTTTGGTTTGTACTCCATGATGTTGAAGGTAGGAGCATCAACACTTCCCTGGTTAACAGAAAGCAAACCACCCATCTTCAAAGTGGTAATCTTTTTCTTATCATACACTTCAACTGAAAAACCTGCAGCTTTACCCATTTTTTTGAACTGATCAGAAAGTTGCTCTGCATTCAATTTATTAACCGGTTCATTAACCAAGTCACGGGCTATACAAACAGATTCAATCACTGTATTTAACTCATTGATATCTTTATCATTAACGCTTCCACTTAGTTTAATACTTGAAAGGGTGTTTTTTTCTTTAGCTGCTTTTGAACGGTAATGAATGAACTGGTAATTACCCAATGCCATACCTTCTGCAAAAACCAATTGATCCACGCTTCCTTTGGTCTCAGAAACAACTGTTACAGAAGTACATTTAGCTTCATTCAATGAACCTGCAATTCCGTTTCCGGCTTTACGCAGTTTTTCGTTACGCTTGTATGCTTCATCTTTTTCAACTACTAATACCACATATACGCAGCGAGTATACTGATTGACAGCAACAGACTTCTTTTCAAGTTTTATTTGTTCTGAAATGTAGTTTGATTCTTCTTTACTCAGTCCATATTTTTTACCATCACTGAATTTAGATGTAAGTATTACCAGATTATCTTTTAAAATAGAGGAATTATCTTTTTTTACCGTCGCCATACCTTTAAGCCTGTTTAAATTTCGTACTTTTGTCTCTGCCAAATGTAAAAAAAATATGGTCCAAATGAAAGGATCAGGTAACATTAATTTCAGATAGAATGAACATCGATATACTACTTCAAAAAGCGCTAAAATTTGAGTTTCTTACTCCTGAAGAAGGAGTGTTCCTTTTTGAGCACGCGCCTACTACAGAGCTTATTTTTGTTGCCAACGAACTTCGTAAGATCCAGAAAAAAGATTCTAAAAAAGTTACCTGGATCATCGACAGAAACCTGAACACAACCAATGTATGTATTGCCAATTGCAAGTTCTGTAATTTCTTCCGTATTCCGGGGCATCCTGAATCGTATGTAACAACTGTTGAAACTTATAAAACAAAAATTGAAGAAACCATTAAGTATGGTGGAAATCAATTGCTTTTACAGGGCGGCCACCACCCTGATCTAGGCTTACAATACTATGTTGATCTCTTCAAAGAATTAAAAAAACTATACCCTAGCATTAAGCTTCACGCACTTGGGCCACCGGAAATTGCACACATTACCAAATTAGAAAAATCTACTCACACAGAAGTGCTAAAAGCATTGATGGAGGCAGGATTAGACAGTTTACCGGGTGCTGGTGCAGAAATACTGAACGACCGTGTTCGCCGATTGATCTCTAAAGGAAAATGTACCGGAAGAGAGTGGTTGGACGTAATGCGTGCTGCTCACCAGTTAGGATTAACTACTTCTGCTACAATGATGTTCGGGCATGTGGAAACCATTTACGAACGATTTGAGCATTTGGCATGGATCAGACAAGTACAAAGTGAAAAACCTAAAGATGCTAAAGGATTCCTTGCTTTTATTCCATGGCCGTTTCAGGATGACGGAACTTTATTGAACCGTTTGAAAGGTGTAAAAAACAATGTTACCAAGGACGAATACATCCGTATGATCGCATTAAGTCGTATCATGCTGCCAAACGTAGAAAACATTCAAGCTTCCTGGTTAACTGTTGGAAAAGAAACTGCCCAATTGTGTTTACATGCAGGCGCTAACGATTTCGGAAGTATTATGATCGAAGAAAACGTAGTAAGTGCTGCGGGTGCTCCACATCGTTTTACTTATAAAACCATCCAAAGCGCAATTACTGAGGCAGGATTTGAGCCACAATTAAGAACTCAACAATATGAGTACAGAGAATTGCCCGCAGATATTGAGGAGCAGGTGATTAATTATTAGGAGGTTGCAATGCAAAAATATGAAGCTATGAACTTATGAGAAAAATTATACTTCCCATTTTCATATTAAGTTCAAACCTATTTTTCGCACAAGTAGATCCTGATAGAATTAGTATTTCCAGTGACCTCATTTATACTCAAAAGTTATATAACAACAGCTTTTATGATCAGTTAAGTCGAACCAATATTTTAACTTTTAATACACCATCCAGGTATATTGGTATTCAGCAATCAGGAACCAATCGTTTTGAAAAAGGGAAAGAAAAATATGGAAGCTTTGCTTTATCTGTTTCTCAAATGATCCCGGCTGACATAACACTAAACGATACTTTAAAAGCAAAACTTACGGGTTGCAATTTTGGGATTCCGCTTTTCGGGTACGATCTTTTTAAGAACCAAAAAAATATTGATCTTATCATAATGACTGGCGTCAATACAGGACGGTTGCGTATATATGACAACAAGTTGGTGCGGTCCAAAAACGGTTATTTTTCGCCGAAAGGGACTTTGCTTTTAAGGATTACCATAAAAAAAATTGTATTGAGTTTTTTGGGCGAATACGACCGAGACATTAGCGCCGGAAAGTGGAAAAAATTAAAATATGGCTCTGAAAACACAATAAATCCAAACTCATTTTATCAATCGGCTTATTCTTTTAGCATTGGGTTAGGATACAGGCTGAATACTGACATGTAAATCGCAAGTAATTTCATAAAATAAAAATCTGTAATTTGCATTCAATATTTCAGTAAGAGAACTTCCTTGAAACAAGAAGCCAGAAATAATAAATAAATATGGTAGCAACAATACTTCACCTCGGCAAAACATTCAGAATTGATTTTTTTCAACCAATAGATATTTCTATGCCTTTGTATAGTTCTGAAGAATGTGCAAGTGCCTGGTATGTTCCGCCTATTAAAATTGAACCTGTTCGCAATGGTGACTGGGTGGGCGATGTGAATCAGGGCGGTAGTGTAAACTTCAGAACAATCACTTTTAATCCACATGGCAACGGCACTCACACCGAATGTGTTGGACACATAAGTAAAGAAGATTACAGCATAAACAAATGCCTGCAGCGTTATATGTTTGTTTCGGAATTAATTACCGTATTACCTGAAGAATTGGAAAATGGTGACCGTGTTATTTCTAAACGTACTGTAGAGCTTTGTCTGGAAGGAAGAAAAGGAGAAGCATTGATCATCAGAACACTTTCTAATTCGGATGCGAAGCTACACGCTCATTATTCAAATACCAACCCTGCATACATAAGTAAAGAAGCTATTGAATATATTTTATCATTAGGCTACGATCATTTGTTATTAGATCTTCCTTCGGTTGATAAAGAAGTAGATAATGGCGTTTTAGCCGCGCATCACGCGTTTTGGGAATACCCGCATAACACACAAACACAACGTACCATCACTGAACTGGTCTATGTTCCGAATGATGTATATGATGGAACTTATATTTTGAATATTCAGATAGCGCCTTTTGAAAATGATGCGAGTCCGAGTAAGCCCGTTCTCTATAAAGTCATGTAGCCTCCGATTTTTTCAACACGGAGACACAGAGAGCACTGAGGTTCACGGAGATTAATTTTTTAATTTATCTGAAACTTCTCGCGATGCGTCTTGCATCTTGTGTCTTGACTCTTATATCTAGTACAAGAAATTATTATAAGGATACCTCTTCTTATGAAGTTCCTTCACCCTATCGTAAATGATCTTTCTGAATTCTTCGATGTTATCTTTTTCAATTGCAGAAATAAACACACAATCATTATTCATTTTGCTCATCCAGGTTCTTTTCAATTCTTCCAATGAAAGATTCTCTCTGGTAATTGGAGTAAGATCATCCTCTTCCTTTTCAATGTGAGTAAAGGCATCAATTTTATTGAACACCATAATAACAGGCTTATCGGAAGCCTTTATGTCAGTCATGGTTTGATTTACCACATTGATCTGATCTTCGAAAGTTTTGTGGGAAATATCTACTACGTGTAATAACAGATCAGCTTCACGAGCCTCATCCAGAGTAGATTTAAAACTCTCTACCAATTGAGTTGGTAATTTACGAATGAAACCTACTGTATCTGACAACAGAAATGGAACATTATCGATCACCACTTTGCGGGTTGTAGTATCAAGGGTTGCAAACAATTTATTTTCAGCAAACACATCACTTTTACTCAGCATGTTCATGATTGTTGATTTACCAACGTTGGTATAACCTATCAATGCAACACGAATGAGCTCTCCCCTATTCTTCCTTTGAGTGATCATTTGTTTATCGATCTCTTTCAGCTTTTCTTTCAAAGCCGTGATCTTATCACGAATGATACGTCTATCGGTTTCGATCTCCTTTTCACCCGAACCACCACGTGTTCCGGTTCCACCACGTTGACGTTCCAAGTGAGTCCACAAACCCACAAGGCGGGGCAGTAAGTACTGACTGTATGCTAATTCAACCTGCGTTTTCGCATAAGCGGTTTGTGCACGCTGAGCAAAGATCTGCAGGATCAAAAAATTACGGTCTAAGATCTTTTTGTTTAATTCTTTCTCCAGATTTTTTTGTTGAGCAGGGGAAAGTTCATCATCAATAACTATCAGTTGAATATTATTCTCTTCAACGTAAGCTTTAATTTCCTGAATTTTACCTTTACCGATGTAAGTTGCTTTATCAGGTTTTTCAAGGCGTTGAATGAATTTCTTCTTCGTAACTCCTCCGTAAGTAAGCGTTAGGAATTCCAACTCATCCAGGTATTCTTCTATCAGATCTGCATCTTCACGTTTGCCGGCTACTGTAACCAGTATGGCATCTTCAAATTCGCTTGCAGGTTTTATCTTACTTTCTATCATTTAAATTTTCTTAATCAAGAATGAAATCACAATTAATTTGCCGAAATCATTCGTCCTTCTCTATGCAGAAGGATAAGAGGTTGAGGCTTAAAACAACATTAAGCATCGTAGTCCACCACCAATTTCTCGGTTAACGGATGTGCCTGACATGTAAGGATAAATCCTTCTTCTACTTCGCTATCGGTTAATGCAAAGTTGGCATCCATCTTCGCTTTTCCTTCAATCACTTTTGCACGGCAGGTACAACAAACCGCACCTTTACAGCTATAAGGAACATCCACACCTGCATCCAAAGCTGCATCCAACACACTTGCTCCGTTTGTATTCAGTTTAAATTTGGTTTCGTTTCCATATTGAATAACAGTAATTTCAGCATTAACAGCCGCACCACTTTCTGATTTACCTTCAGCAGCTGCTACAGCTTCTACAACAGCGCTAAAATATTCGATATGTACTTTTTCTGTGGGAGTATTTAATTTTTGCAAACCTTGCTTTACGTTCTCCATCATTGGACCCGGGCCACAAATAAAATATTCGTTGTCTAAATTTTTTCCAATGTGATTTTCTGCGTAAGCCAATACTTTTTCAGGAGTAATAAATCCTTTGTAAAGATCCGCTATTGTTTGCTCAGGATGATCATAGATATTTACTACTTTCAATCGATCAGCATTTTCAGAAGCAATTTTTTCTATTTCAGCTTTAAAAATAACGGACTTTTCATCTCTGTTAGCATAAAACAAAACAATGGTACTCTGTTTCTCAATATAAAGAACACTTTTAAGAATGCTCATCATAGGAGTGATACCACTACCACCTGCAAACAACACATAATTCTTCTTATTTGAACCCGATAAAGGGCTGAAGAAATTCCCCATTGGAGTCATCACTTCCATAACATCACCAACTTTTAGATTACGGTTAATGAACGTAGACGCTCTGCCTCCTTCAACCTCTTTGATGGCAATTCTCAGGTCCTTTTCACTGTATGGTGAAGTACAAATAGAATAGGAACGGCGGATTTCTTCACCATTAACTTTAAGCTTTAATGTAAGGTATTGCCCCTGTTTAAACAAATACTCAGGTTGCAATTGAGGAGGAACATCAAACGAAACAGAAACTGAATCAGCTGTTTCCCTTCTTACATCTTTAACCTTTAATGGATGAAATTTTGCCATAATTATCTAAAATTGGAGTACAAAAATAGTAAAATAGCCCCAACAAGCAATTTTTAGTATTTTTGCAGCATGGAAAGTGTACGACAAAGCAAGGTAAACCGATTATTACAAAAAGAACTGGCAGAAATATTCAGAAGTGAGGCAAAAACGATGTTCGAAGGGGCTTTTGTTTCTGTAACACAGGTGAGGGTTAGCCCTGATCTGGGTTTTGCCAAGGTATATTTGAGTATCATGCTTCCAAAAGACAAGGAAAAAGCACTTAAAATGATTAATGCTCAGCATTATAATGTTCGTAAACTGCTGATAGCTAAGATCAGGAACCAGTTCAAAGCCATGCCGGAACTTGCCTTTTATATTGACGATTCATTGGACTATGCCGAGCGAATTGACCAACTTTTAAAATAATCCTTGAATTTAGCCTTCTATATAGCTAAGCGATACATTGTTTCGAAAAAATCCAACAATGCCATCAATATAATTTCCTGGATCTCAGTTGTGGCAATTGCTGTGGGAACTGCTGCCCTCATTATTGTTTTGAGTGGAATGAATGGTTTAACCGGCTTGGTTGAAAATCTTTACAATTCATTTGACAGTGACATCGAAATAAAAACAGTAAAAGGTAAAGTTTTTGATGCAACTGATAGTCTCAGTAATAAGATCAAATCTATAAAAGGGGTTAAAAATCTTGCTTTTTGTATTGAAGATAATGCTCTGCTTAAACTCGGCGACAAACAAACCATTGTTACGGTAAAAGGTGTTAGTAAGGAGTTTGAAGACGTTACCCGTTTCGATACTTTGGTTTATGAAGGCCGTTACAAACTGAAAAATCAGAATGCCTACAATGCTGTTTTTGGAAAAGGTGTTGCTTATACCATTGGTGTTAATCTTAATGACTTGTTTACCCCCATAAGTATCTACAGCCCTAAAAGAGGGAAAACACAGAGTATTAACCCTGATGATGCTTTTAATGAATTTAAAATTTACCCGGCAGGATTGTTTAGTATTAATGATGAGTTCGATTACAAATACATGATAGTTGATATTGAACTGGCAAAACAATTATTTGATTATACTAATGAAATAACTTCCATTGAAGTGAGTTGTGATAAAACAATTGGAATAGAGAATGTGCAGGAAGAATTGAAATCAATTTTAGGTCCCCGCTTTGCAGTTAAGAACAGATATGAGCAGAATGAAGTGCTTTTTAAAACTCTGCAAACGGAGAAATTACTCACCTTTTTGATCCTCGCATTTATATTGATCGTTGCTACCTTTAATATCATTGGTGCACTTACCATGCTTATTATAGAAAAGAAAAAAGACATTGTGATCCTGAATAATATGGGAGCTGATGCAAAATTGATCCGTAATATATTTATGATGGAAGGTTTATTGATTACCTGCATTGGAGCAGTTATTGGATTATTCGTTGGATTTATGCTTTGCTGGCTGCAGGTAAAATTCGGGTTTGTTCAGTTTGATGAAGGCTATGTGGTAAGTGCTTATCCGGTAGAAATTCAATTGCCTGACTTTTTTGCCATACTGGGAGTTGTATTAACCATAGGTTTTTTTGCCGCCTGGTATCCTGTAAGAATATTTACGAGTAAGAGTATCAATAAGGATTTCGCTGAGTAGTGCTTTAACCACAAAGAACTCAAAGGAATACACAAAGGTTCACAAAGTTTTTTTTTTGAATAAGTTTTTTTACTAATTAACATCAGGAATTCTAAGATTTATACTAATTTTAACTCTGTGTAACTCCCCGCCGTAGCGGATAACTCCATGTCCTCTGTGTTGAAGATCAAACCGAAAATATTTTTAGAAACCGAACGACTCATTCTACGTGAGCTACTTCCACGTGATGCAGAAGATTTGTTTGTTTTGGATTCAGACCCGGAGGTGCATCGTTATTTGGGTAATAAACCTATTACCAATATTCAGCAATGTAAAGATGTTATAACATTTGTACGCGAGCAATATAAAACAAACGGGATTGGCAGATGGGCTATGGAAGAGAAAGAAAGTGGGAAATTTATCGGTTGGGCAGGTTTAAAATATTTTACAGAAGAAGTAAATAACCACATTCATTTTTATGATGTTGGTTATCGTTTGATACAAAAGTATTGGGGAAAAGGATATGCAACAGAGGCAGCCATTGCTTCAATTGTATATGGTTTTAATATTCTTAAAGCGAAAGAAATATACGGAATGATCGATAGTGGGAATGCAGCTTCCAGAAAAGTATTGGAAAAAGCAGGATTAAGACATGTAGGACCTTTTTTATTTGAAGGCGATCCTTCCGATTGGTTTAAGATTACGAGAGAGGAGTTTTTGAAACTGACTCAACACTGAGATCGCTAAGGACACAGAGTTACACAGAGGTTTTTTTACTCAATGTCAGGTCGAGGGTTCAAATGTCGAAGTACAATTAGACCTGAATCGTCTTTCCCGATTGTGCTCGAAATGACAGTAACTATGTCAGGTCGAGCGAAGTTAGGAACTTTTGCCAATGTTGGTGTTATCACCAACATGTATAATTACCCTAATTTCGTTGGTGATAACACCAACGCCGGCTTTAATGATAATTCAGCGGGAATGTCACGTCGAGCGAAGTCGAGACGATTGTGAAAACGTGTCCCGTCTGTTCTCGACTTCGCTCGAACTGACATTTCGTTAACCCAATATCCATAAACAAAAAAACACTAAGTGATTACTTAGTGTTCTTAGTTCCTTAGTGGTAAAAGTATTAATACCTTACTTCATTACTTCCTTAAGTTTATTATAAAGATCCTCGCCTCTTAAATTTTTAGCAATGATCTTTCCATCTTTATCTATTAATAAGTTTTGTGGAATGCTTTTGATGCCGAATTTTTGTCCAACCGCGTTACCCCAACCTTTAAGATCAGAAACCTGAGTCCAGGTAAGTTTATCCTTTTCAACGGCCTTTAACCATTTGTCTTTTGTACTGTCAAATGAAACACCTAAAATATCGAAGCCTTTATCTTTAAATGCTGTATATGCTTTCACAACATTCGGGTTCTCTGCACGACATGGCCCACACCAGCTTGCCCAAAAATCTATCAACACAACTTTACCTTTAAAAGAAGAGATACTTACCGGTTTACCATCTGCATCATTCTGGGAAAATTCCAGAATCGGATATCCAACACTTGTTCCTTTAACTGTTGCTATTTGATCAGAAACTATCTTTCCGAATTTGCTTTTCTTTACATCATCACTTAATAAATCATAGCTTTTTTGCAGCTTTTCTAATACAGGATCTTCCTGGTTTGAAGACCAGATTGCATACGCCGCCACAACTGATTTGTTGTGGGAAGCAATAAACTCATCTGTTTTTGCAAATTGTTCATTCATAACTGTGGTATATTCATCCTGAACTTTTTTCATATTTGCTTCATCTCCGCTTTGTTGAGCTTGCTGAAAGCTCATTCCCAATTCATTCTTTTTGTTATCATAAGACTTCAACATAGTGCGGTACTCGTTGTAATCCTTTTGTGAAGAACCCGCTATCACTTCTGCCTCCGGTAGTTCGGTTGACTTGCCTTTAATTTTCACGTCACCTTTATCAATAAAAAATACCAAAAACTGCTGCCCTTTGGGATCGAGGTACATCCAATACATATTGGTTTCGGGAGTAGTGCCCTTAAATTTGAATTTACCCTCTTTTATTTTAACGGAATCAGTATTGATTTTATCATCCCATTTATGAGATAAATAGATGTATGAGCCTTCGGTAAAACCTTTTAAGCCACCAACAACATCTTTTAATTCACCGTCGATTGTGAAAGATTTTTGAGCACTTGCGTTTAATGCTATCAAGCCCGTTGCAAGAACAGCAAAGTTTTTAAGAATTTTAATCATCTAACAAATATAGTATAATGTTTACAGAATAATATGCAAATTAACAATTATTGAAATTTTAGGTTTACATAAACCTTGCCAATTTATAATTAATGCAAAATGACTAAAATTATAAGGCAAGTTTCGTTGATAGGAATTAATTAAAAAAACGTGTGTGAATCTCATTCTTCAATCTCTTTTTTTATTACTTTTATGAAGTTTCAAAAAATGCCATGAAATAGCCATACACCAATGAACTTTGGACGAAATAGTATGGGTATATCATATGACAAGGAAACACTAAATATCTGCATATGAATACAGGAATCGTTAAGTTTTACAACACAAAAAGCGGCTTTGGATTTATTAAGTGCAACGAAGATGGAAAAGAGTATTACGTTCATTCCAATGATGTTGAGATTGAGATTAAAGCTGACGATAAAGTAAGTTTCGAGTTAAAAGAAGCGAAACGCGGACCGCAAGCAATTAAAGTAAAAAAACATACAGACTAAAGCGAATATGCAAATGAACCACAAACAGCGAAACTACTTTGTTATAGCTGTTGTTTTTTTGCTAACCTGCATCAGTTTTTACTTCATCTCAAAAATTCGCTTTAACTACGACTTTGAGGCCTTCTTTCCAAATGAAGACAAAGAGTTGATGGTGTACGAGAATTTCCGAAAAACGTTTGAGCACGATAACGAATTTGTTTTATTAGGGATCGAAAATAAAAAGGGGATTTTCGTAAAAGATTTCCTTACAAAAATTGATTCGCTCACAACCGATCTCAAAAAAATAACGCATATTGACCGTGTTATATCCCCTACCAATTTAAAGCAGGTAAATTTTGCAGGACTCACTCCTATCGAAGTGAATTTATTACATGTAAACGACACATCTTTATATAAAACGGACTCAATAAATGTTTATTCCTCTCCCCAACTAATTGGTTCTTTCTTTCCTTCTGATGCAAAATCTGTTTGTATTTTTATCAAAAACAGTGATAACCTTTCGAAGGTAAAAAGTGATTCGCTTGCCAGCCGAATTGAAAGGGCATTTAAAAAATATTCCTTTGACGATGTTCATTATGTAGGAAGAATTGTAGCGCAAGATGTTTACTTGCAAAAACTTCAAAAAGAATTTCTTATTTTTCTTTTACTTTCATTTCTTATAATTATTATTTTCCTCTATTTCACCTTTCGTTCCACCTACGGAATAATTGTTCCTATTATCATTGTGCTTACTTCCATAGTATGGACATTGGGCGTGATGGGTGCTTTGGGAAAATCAATAGATATTATGACCGTAATGCTACCTACAATGATCTTCATTGCAGGAATGAGTGATGTGGTACATTTTTTCTCTAAGTATTTTGATGAACTGCACAAAGGAACCCCAAAAGGTGAGATTTTTAAACTGATCTTAAAAGAAGTTGGTTTCCCTACTTTTTTGACTTTAATCACAACTATTGTTGGTTTTTTATCGCTTCTCTTCTCCAGTATAAAACCCATTCAGGATTTTGGGATCTATACATCTGTAGGCATAACCATTGCTTTTATTTTAAGCTACACATTGCTTCCGGCGATTATGTATTTATACACTCCAAAAAAATTAGTACTTCAACAAACCGAGAATAATAAGACCACCAATCGAATGCGAAAACTATTCTTCTGGATCTTCAGAAACCAAAGGGGAATTTTAATTACAACAGCTGTAGTACTCGTAGCTTCTTTTTGGGGTATCACCAAAATTAAAGTCAATAACATCTTATTGGAAGATTTATCTGATAAAGTAAGGATCAAACAGGATTTTAATTATTTCGATGAACATTATTCGGGAGTGAGGCCTTTTGAGATACTCATAGAGCTTAAGGATAGCAAAAAACAAATATGGGATTATGAGGTAATAAAAGAGATTGATAAACTGGATATTTTCCTGGCAGAAAATTACAAAATGGGCTTTATGCTTACACCTTCGGGAATCGCCAAAAACATCAACAAATCGATAAACAGCAATGACCCTTTGTACTACAAATTACCTGATAACAAAGAAGATTATGACGAAATTAAAAAATATATCCTTCAGAATAAAAAAAGCAAAGATCTTAAAAGAATAGTGGCCGTTGATGGAAAAAGTTGCAGGATCACCGGAAAGATCCAGGACATGGGTAGTTTAAAGATCAATGTCTTAAATGAAAAATTAAAGAACTTCACGGATAAAAACATTGACTCCCAACTTATTTCGTACACCATTACCGGTGCAGCAACTTTAATGGACCGTAACAATGAATACATGGTTGAAAACATGATACAGGGATTTGCCTGGAGTATTGCCATTATTGGAATCCTGACTTTCTTTTTACACCGATCGTGGAGAATGGTGTTAGTTTTCATTTTACCTAATTTCATTCCTATGCTCATTATTGCAGGGTTTATGGGCTTTGCAGGAATCGAATTAAAAGCGGCCACATCATTGGTTTTTTCCATTGCATTTGGAATAGCGACAGATGATACGATCCATTTTATTTCACGTTTAAAAATAGAATTGGGCTACGGGAAGTCACTTATGTATGCTTTTAAACGAACTTATTTTGAAACAGGAAAACCAATTATCTTAACTACTTTTATTTTGATTGGAGGCTTTATGAGCCTTATGACATCTGACTTTCAGAGCACCTTTTATTTTGGTTTTCTCATTTGCATAACCATTATTGTGGCTTTGGTAGCGGAGTTGTTTTTATTACCTATTTTACTCATGATGATTCTCGGAAGTAAAAAATTACCAAATAATAAGCCGCTAAAAAAAGAAGAAGAAAATGTTGCAGTTATTGAGAACAAAGGATAATTCGTTTACGCTTTATAATCCCGTCCTCGACGAAACCTATCATTCGAGAAACGGCGCATTGCAGGAAAGTTTGTATGTGTTCATTAAACAAGGCCTGCATCATTATATTGAAAAAACAAATGCCAAAGAAATCAATATTCTGGAAGTGGGCTTTGGAACAGGCTTGAATGCATTATTAACTTATCTCGAATTTGAAAAACTCAATATAAAAACCAATTACTATAGTTTAGAACCCTATCCTATTCCCAAAGAAATTGCGGATCAATTGGAATATCCCACTATTCTTTCTTTAAATAAAGAGGAGCAAACCACTTTTTATCAGATGCATGAGGGTTTCTTTTTCAAAGAAACAAACGGAGTAAGCTTTCAATTTAAGTTATTAAAAGACTCTTTTGCAGAAACAGATCTTGAAACACATTTTGATCTTATTTATTTTGATGCTTTTGCCCCTGATAAACAACCTGATCTGTGGACCAAAGCTGTTTTTGAGAAATGTAATGAATTATTAAAGCCCTCAGGAATATGGGTAACTTATTGTGCAAAAGGTGAAGTAAAAAGGAACTTAAAAAATGTTGGTTTTAAAGTAGAAACTTTACCGGGACCTCCGGGCAAACGGGAAATGATCAGGGCTGTGAAAGTGGATTAAATTCAACAAAAAACCCTCAGTTTAGTGAGGGCTTTGTTCTGAATTAGTGAATCAACAATTTAATCAACCTTTGATAGGTGGTATAACCTCTATCTTCACTTTCGTTAATCCTGCACGGATAAAATTCAATTGTTTTGCAGCAGTTACAGTTAAATCAATAGTACGTTTAGAATACTTCGGTAAACGATCATTTACTTTCACAACAACCACTGAATCATTTTTTAAATTGGTTACACGAACCCATGTTCCTAATGGAAGTGTTTTGTGTGCTGCAGTTAATCCTGTATTTTGAAAGATCTCTCCATTCGATGTCTTTCTCCCGTTAAATTTTTGGTGGTAGTAACTCGCTACCCCAAACTCTGTTCCCACCACTTCATCCTTTCCCGTAAACGAGAACAAAAAGAAACTAAGAATTGTAAGTAAAATTGTTTTTTGCATTTTATGTATTTAAATTAAGTCACCAAAAATACCCCGATGTGCCCCGAAGTAACCCACGGTTTCGACCAAGAAGCTTGTTAAAATCGTTAAAACAATTTTTATCAATTGATAATCAGTTATTTGAGTAATTTTTCGCAAACTTACCTTAACATTTATTAACCCACTAAAAATTCAATCTTTTTCACTTTTGAGCGTTATAAAGCGAAACAAAGAATTCATTTGAGTTTAAATTGTATATTCGCAGCATCTACTTGTGGGCAAAAACTTAGTCATCATACCAACCTATAATGAAAAGGAGAACGTAGAAAAAATGCTGCGTTATGTTTTCGCCCTACCCAAGGAATTTCATGTATTAATAGTTGACGATGGTTCACCTGATGGTACCGCTGATATTGTAAAACGCTTACAACCTGAATTTTCGGGTAAACTCTTTATTGAAGAACGCAAGGGGAAATCAGGTTTAGGAACTGCATATATTCATGGCTTTAAGTGGGCAATTGCTAAACTTTACGATTACATATTTGAAATGGATTGTGATTTTTCACATAATCCGGATGACCTGATTCGTTTATTAGCTGCATGTGAAAATGGCTCTGATGTAGCAATAGGATCTCGTTACACAAAAGGTGGCGGCGTAAAAAACTGGCCGTTGGGTAGAATTTTAATGAGTTATTTTGCATCAGTTTATGTGCGCATTGTATTGTGGTTACCAATAAAAGACACTACTGCCGGTTTCAAATGTTATAAAAGAAAAGTACTGGAAACCATCAAACTTGACTCTATAAAATTTATGGGTTATGCTTTTCAGATAGAAATGAAATACAATGCTTACAAAAAAGGGTTTAAACTAATTGAAGTTCCAATATTATTTAAAGATCGTGAAGAAGGTTACTCTAAAATGAGCACCAAAATATTTAAAGAAGCATTTTGGGGTGTATTGCAAATGCGTTTTAAAAAAATTGAGTAATATCTGCCATGAGCATCAAACAAGATCTTTCCTCCTTCAATAATTCATGGTACAAACCCGGTGCAGGTTCATTAAAACGTTTTTTATGGTATTACACCAATGCATGTTGGTTTCGTTCCTCCTTCCCTATCAATGGTTTTAAAATATTTCTATTGCGTTTGTTCGGAGCTAAAGTTGGAAATGGTGTTGTCATAAAACCTCATGTAAATATTAAATATCCATGGAGATTATCTATAGGAAATTATGTGTGGATAGGTGAAGAAGTGTGGATAGATAACCTGGCTGATGTAGTTATAGAAGACAATGTCTGTTTATCGCAAGGAGCATTTTTATTGTGCGGGAACCACGACTATAAAAAAACAACATTCGATCTTATTATTGGGAACATCACGCTTAAGCAAGGTTCGTGGATAGGAGCAAAATCTGTTGTTTGCCCCGGTGTTACCGTAAATGAGAATGCAGTCTTAACTGTTGGATCAGTTGCCTCACAAAATCTTCCTGCTGATAGTATTTGTAAGGGAAGTCCGGCTGTTGTGGTGAAAGAGAGATGATTTTCAACACAGAGTTACAGAGAACCCGCCAAGGCGGAAGAGTTGCACAGAGAATCGAACCTTAACCTTATATGTTCTTAAATGCCTTATATGGTTCAAAAAAACCTTCGTGAACTTTGTGTCAAACTTTGAGCCCTTTGTGGTTAAATTGGATCTCAATCAAAAAACTCATCCGTAAACCCGATCAAATAAACTTTCTGAGTAGCACGTGTAACTGCAGTATACAACCATCTGAAGTAATCTTCATTCAGCATTTCTTTGGTGAAATAGCCCTGATCTATAAACACACAATCCCATTGCCCGCCCTGTGCTTTATGGCAGGTAATAGCATAACTGAATTTAACCTGTAATGCGTTGTAGTATGGACTTTGCTTAAGCATTGCAAACAATTTACTTTTCGAAGGTTGTTCTCCAAAATCGGCCATCACGTTTTCAAACAAAGTACGTTGTTGTTCCTGTGTAAGAGCCGGGGCTTCCGAATCCAATGTATCTAAAAGTAATGTAACTTCCAGTGTGGTATCTTCTTCTACATCACTTAATCTTACAATTGCATCTACAAATCGGAAACCATAGATATCACGATACTTCATTAAGCGTTGTACTTCCAGATTTTCACCATTAGCTATAAAATCAGTTTTCTTGTTTCCTTCCGTCCAGAAATAATTATTCTTTACCACCATCAAGAGATCGCCCGCAGAGATCTCATTTTCCTGCCACTTTACTTTATAACGAATTTGTTTATTGAACCCGTTTGCTCGTTTATTGCTTCTGGTAATAATTAATACATTCTCAAAACCATATTTGCTGTATGCTCCGTTCAACGTGTCTTCCAAATCGTAACCATCAACTCTTACAACATCTGCAGTTGGATGAAATTTTGGAAAACTCTTATTATTCGTCAATAATTGAACACGTAAATTAGTTGCATTAAAAAGGATTCCTGATTCTTCCGCCTGCCTTACCACATTTTTAAGATCATGCTCTAAAATGGTGAGTGAGAAATTTCTTTCCAAATGTTCCTTACTCAAAGCCGGGCTGAAAGAACTTCCAACCGGAGGCAACTGAGCTGTATCACCGGTAAAGATGAGTTTGCAATTCTCTCCCGAAAAAACATATTCCAACAGGTCGTTCAATAAATTATTATCGCCACCCCGATAGCTATCGGGGTCACTTTTGCTACGTGTATCTGCTATCATAGAAGCCTCATCCACAATAAAAATGGTGTTCTTATGATTGTTTGTTGCTAACGAAAAATAAACTCTTCCTTCATTGGAAGGCAATTTCTGATATATTTTACGGTGAATAGTTTGAGCGTGCCTTTGTGAGTAATTACTAATAACCTTGGCGGCACGACCGGTTGGAGCTAATAATTCACTTTTCATTTTAAAAGAAGGAAGAACTCTGCTCAAAGCTCCCAATAGAGTAGTTTTACCCGTTCCGGCATAACCTCTCAAAATAAAGGCTTCACGGTAATTATCCGAACAACAAAAGCGCGACAACTTATCTATGGCTCCAGACTGGTCAATAGTAGGTTCTACCGCAAATTGCTGCAGAAAAGCACTTTTGAAAATAGATAGTTTATCAGACATCCTTACAAAAGTAAAAAATACTACCTTTGAGCTGCTATGCAAAAAGTGGGAAAAAATACTATAGCTGTTAAATTTTCATGGGAGACGAAGGGATTAAAACCTGCAGACCTTGAAAAAAGCAGTTTGTGTCTGGAATTGGGAAATGATTTTCTCAATTACGCTATTTTTTCGGCCAATAAAGAACCACTGATTTTAAAAAGTTTACAAAGCAAACAATTTGGTGCGATAAAAAGCATCGATTCCTTTATTGAGCAAGACGAATTATTGGCACACACCTTTCAAAAAGTTTTTATCTCTCTTCAAAATGTATCTTATACATTAGTGCCAAAAGCATTTTACAAAGAAGAAGAAAAAGATACTTTCATCCGATTTAATTCAGGTGCAAAAAAAGATGCACTTGTTTTTGCAGATGACATCAAACGCATAGAAGCCAAACTGGTTTATGCAATTGCTCCCGCATTAAAGAAAAGCATCGACAAACATTTTCCAAATCATCATACAAAAGCAGCAGTTAGTTTAATTATTGAAACTGCTCTTTTAGAAAAAGGGAACCCGCCTGCCGGACGTGCAGGAACAGAAATAGCTTATCTTAACTTCAAAAAAGATTCGGTAGATCTTGTTCTTTGTAATGAGAAGCCTGTTTTTTGTAATAGTTTTTCTGTTATTTCTCCGGAAGATCTTTTGTATTTTGTATTGGCTGCATTTGAGCAAAACAATTTTAACCCTGCTTCAGCACAGCTTGTAGTTACAGGAGAAACAGAAACCAACTCTCTTTGGATCAAATTGCTGAAGAAATACATTAAACATATTTCTTTTGCCGTGATCGACAAACAGTTTAAGAAGCCTTTGGAGATTCCCAATATGCCGGCTCATTATTATTTTCATTTACTAAACCTGATCCATTGCGAATAATAAGCGGTACACATAAAGGAAGAACCATTAAAGTAGCTCCGGGACTTCCGGTTAGGCCAACTACCGACTTTGCAAAAGAAGCACTATTTAACATCCTGAACAACCGGGTTGATTACGAAGGCTTACAGGTTCTCGATTTGTTTTGCGGAACAGGTAATATTAGTTTTGAGTTTGCATCCAGAGGCGCAAAGGTTACAGGAGTTGATATGCATTTTAAATGCGTTAGCTTTGTTCAGAGTGAAGCTCAAAAATTGAAACTCGATTCGATAAGCGTTATAAAAGCGGATGTATTTAAATTCGTATCTCAAAAAGGAAAAGGCTACGATCTTGTGTTTGCCGATCCTCCTTATGATACTGATCAATATCCTAACTTACACAAAAGCATTATTGAGAACGGATTTTTAAATGAAGGTGGTTTGCTGATTATCGAACATTCCAAAAAAACAAACTTTGAGGGAGCTGAACTTTTTACAGAAACCCGCGAATATGGAAATGTGAATTTTAGTTTTTTTCATATGTAGTTTTTATTTTTTTATTGTCATATGTTATACACCATGTATCTCATTCGTGTTTGAACGACAAGGTACATGGCTATTTCAAAAGTAAAATCATCCAACATGTCATTCATCACCAAAATAGCTGCTGTTTGTGCTCTTAGCAGAGAAGCGCAGGAATTCATTCAGACCCACACTAAAACATTTGAATTCAAAAAAGGTGAACTGGTTTTAGAATCGGGAAACCCATGTGAATTTATCTACTCTATCACTAAAGGGATGATGCGCGGATACTATTTCAACGAAGCAAAAGAGATCACGAATTGGATCGCTAACGAAGAAGATTTCGGGACTTCATTCTATTCGTTTATTTCACAGCAAAACAGTTACGAAACAATTGAAGCATTAGAGAATACAATAACCGAAGCTTTAAGTAAAAAAGATCTGGATACATTATACCGTAATTTTCCGGAAACAGAACAAGCGGGAAGGCTGCTTTTAGAAAATTACTATTTACGACTGGAAGAACGAGTGATCTATATTCAATTCAAAACTGCAAAAGAACGTTACGATCATTTTTACGAAACACGAAGAGATATTTTGAAGCGCGCACCTTTAGGATGTATAGCTTCTTATTTGGGAATTACCCAGGAAACATTGAGCAGAATCCGCGCCGAGAGGTAATCTCTTTATGCTCTTTTAAAAGAAGCTCTATTTCAGTTACCGGGGTTCCGGATTTTTCCTCATACAAAAAACTAAAAAATCTTACACCTGAAAGACGCATTACTTAATGCCGTTTTAATCACCTTGTGATTGTAGTTCCTTTGTCATGTAAATAACAACATCATGAAAAACTCAAACACATACACTCAGGCACCCCACTCTTTCACAAAATCTATTAAACTTTCAACTTCCCAGTATGTTGAAAAACTGACTTCAATAGAATCTATTGAAATAAGTGAATCAAAAGGCACTTCATCTGCATCTTTGCCATATAGTTATGTAGTGGTTTTATTCATTTTAATTTCAATGAGCTTGTGTTTAGGTTTAGCTGCCCAGCCTCCTATGGTTCGATTACAGATGTCGGGAGTAAATAATTCCCTCGACGAAACTATTCTCTATTATCAGGCTGGGGCAACGGATGGCTTCGACAATGATTTTGATGCTTATAAATTATCAGGGCCAAATCCCCATCCTTTAATTGCCCTGACTAACAACTCAACTCAATTTCAAATCAATGGGGTTGAGCCGGTAATTGATTATCTTTCTATGCCGGTTTTAGCAACTACTCCAACTACCGGTACATTTACAATTTTTGCCACTGATTACGAAAATATACCTTCCGATGCTTCTGTTCAACTAATTGATCTCTATACCGGGGCGTCAGTTGATATTAGGACATCCGATTACACGTTTGTACTCGATGATTCTACCTCCTTTCCACGCTTTTCTCTTGATATATCAGCGCCCACAATAAATATAGTTTTAAACGTATTTCAACCCAATTGTTCAGGAAGTGCCGGTAAATGTGTTGCTGAAGCTATGGGTGCTGGCCCCTGGACTTATACATGGAAAGATTCAACAGGAACAGTGCTGAGAAACTCAACAAATATTACCGGTGCCGATTCTTTAACGGTACTTTCTGCAGGAATCTTTTCAGTTGTAGTTACAGACGGGAATGGAACTGAATACGGACCTGAGTCGTTTACTATAAATTCGTCGACTATACAAATGTCTGTTACTTCTTTTCAGCCGGGTTGCGCCTATAATGAAGGTAAATGTGTTGCCGAGGGTTTGGGGTTCGGACCCTGGAATTATATCTGGAAAGATTCTTTAGGTAATATATTAAGAAACATGACAAACGTGTATGGAGCCGATTCTTTAACTGTTCTTTCAGCCGGAATTTTCTCAGTTGAAATTACAAACGAAGAAGGATGTGGATTCGAGTACTTTACAATAAACGCCCCGGGAATTACCCCTACAGCATCTTTTACTTCTGCAGATTCTATTTTGTTAGTAAATGGAGGGACATTTTTTGCAACAAACACCTCCATTAATGCGATAGACTATGTTTGGAATTATGGAGATGATGGTTCTTTTTCTTACGGCGCAACTCCAAATCATGTTTTCATAGATGAAGGTAATTATTCTGTTACTCTCATTGCAATTAATACTGCTTCGGGATGCTTTGATAGCACCTCAAAGGTTATAACAGTATATAAAAACCAGTCAGAAGTTGGAATAGAGGAATTAACTTCTGAGAGTGTAAAATGGTGTACTCTTGGTAATAACCAATACATGGCTCTAAATGAAGGAAATGAGCAGTTTGATATTAACATGTATGATATTAACGGTAAAGCAATATTAAGTGAAATAAGCAGTAATGGAGTTATTCATTTCGATTTTAATCACCTTGGCAAAGGTGTTTATCTTATAAATTTTGCTACAAAAAAATCTTCGAAACGAATTAAATGTTTTGTGGAATAATAAACAAAAAATAAGAAAGCAGGGCTTGATGGTGAAATTTTGTATCCCTAGTGACCATTATTGAATTTAATCCACATAAGCATACGTTTAACTATACTAAGAATATACTCCGAATACCGAATATAAAAAGATCGGTTTCAAATTCATTAAAGTACCAGAAGCGAAAAAAATTACTATCACAAAAAAGCCCGACTGCTCATCACAGTCGGGCTTTTAGTTAATTCCAAGTTTCAACAATACAATTATAAATTCTTTTTTAACAAAACGTAAAAAGTACTTCCTTCGTTTGGAGCTGACTCTACCCAAATTCTCCCATCATGATTTTCGGCAATACGTTTGCAGGTAGCAAGCCCTATGCCTGTTCCCTGATATCTTTCATTGCTATGTAACCTGCTAAACACTTCAAATATTTTTTCTGAGCCTTCTTTTGATATGCCAATTCCATTATCCTGAACACTGAGTTTCCAATACTCTTTTTCTTCAGTACACATAACATTAATTTTCGGTGGGGTTCCTATTTTCCTGAACTTAACAGCATTCTCCAACAAATTTTGGAGCAGTCGCGTTATGTCGGATTTAACAGCATATATCCTGGATATAGTTTCTGAATAAGTAATCATAACATTATTTTCCCTGAGTTTTTGCTCCATACTTAGTTTCACATCATCAAGTATATCCGCAACGCTAAACCACTCTTTAACCTGTTGCTTTTTCCCATAAAGTGAAAACTCCAAAAGATCAGCAACCAATTTATTCATCCGGTCGCTTTCCTTCACAATTTTTATCATATATTGTTTTATGTCTTCTTCACTACCTGATTTTAATTGAAGGTTCAATAAACCTATGAGGGCCGAAATGTTTTTTACCGGTCCACGTAAATCATGTGATATTGCATAAGAAAACCTTTCCAACTCTTCATATCTGGTCTCGATCCTATTTCGGTTTGATAATAATTCATGGTTAATTTTACTTAATTCAAGAAGTTTCATTACTTGCTTAGCCAACACTTTTAAGGCATTCAATTGATAAGGCGCCAGTTCTCTTTGTTGAACATCAAGAACACAAATGGATCCCAACATATAACCATCAGGGCTTACTAAAGGAACTCCTGCATAAAATGCTATTTTCGGCCCGTTTTTAACAATGGGGTTTTCTGAAAATCTTGCATCTTTGGCACAATCCGGAACTATTACTAAATCTTTATTCCCAAGCAAGTGAACGCAAAAAGAAGAAGAGAGAGGAATATTGTTTAATTTTAACTCCGAACCAACCTGAGATTTAATCCACTGCCTCTTCTCATCTATTAACGTTATAGCTGCTAATTTTGTTTGGCAAATTTCTGCCGCCAGTTGTGCTATATCGTCATAAGCTTCTTCCGGGGGTGAATCCAATATTTGATATTCTCTAAGAATATTTACTCTTTTATTTTCATCCAAGAGTTCTTTAATATTTTCCATTATTTTAAGTTCTAATTATCAACTATGTGCATAAAGGCTCACGCAAAGAATTCAGGTCTTATAAGTAATTAAAATTACAGGCATTTAATTTTGTAGCTAGCAAAATTAATTATTTTATCTAATATACTGAGTAAATGAGGAGTATGAATAAAATCATCAGAATCTCCCTTAAAAGCCATGCAGACATTAAGCTGAACCCTATATCCTAATCTCGTACTATTTCCTCACGTCTCGAAATTAAACATTCAATAATATAATTAACCAAATCAACCGTATTATAAGGTTTGGGAAATCTAATAAAGGTATCCTGATCCCTATTCAAAATAAGAGTGTCGGCTGTTCGGTTTTTTAAACCATTCGCCATTGTTTCATTTATAGATTGGAGAACCCTGTTTCCTTCTTTAGTGAGGGTTTTCACTTCTTTTGTATAACTTCTCATCAAAACACCCGGACTCGCAATTACAACACCCGATTTTTTGTTGTTCAATGCCATAACAATATCTTCAATTGTTTTGCCAAATACAACATTCCAACCTTGTTTCTGAAGTTGTTTTTGCAAATCGTATCCTACAACCAGCTGATCTTCTATAATAACCATCTTACTTTTGATTGTTTTATTCAATTCTATGAGTGACTAACCTTCTACTTATCTGATTCTATTGCAAAGTAAGCTAAGCCAACTCTATATTTTATAGCAACAAACACTGTCGGTTTACTTATGTAAGATTTTTATACTAATAGAATAAAACCTGATTCTTCGTTCTTAAGAGTAGTCATACCCATTTTAGCCGGGTACAATTTTCACATAAATCTTACATATGACAATTTTCCTGCATTTTCATTATAATAAAGTGTCATTAATTTCTTCCCTTCGTAAAAAAAAACATGAAAACACACTTACTAAAATCATCTGCAACTAAAAGCTCTAAAACAGGCTTTTTCCATTATCTGTTGATTTGTATGCTTATAGCTCAAACAGGAATGAGTACCCTTAGGTTTAACGGAAATAGTTTAACCACCTACAATGTTAATCTAAGCAGTTTTACTTCGGAGGCCACCGAGGAATCAGTTAAACTCAACTGGGTCACACTTTCAGAAAATTGCAACCGGTGTTTTTTAATCGAAAGAAGTACAAATGCCGTTGACTTTACCTGCATTGATACGGTAAACGGGAATGGTACAACTACAAACAGGTCTGAATACTCTTATTTAGATAAAAATCCTGAGCTTGGGCTGTCTTATTACAGAATAACTCAATTAGACCTTAATGGTAATTTTAAAAAGTTTAATATTATTAGTGTTGAATTTAATCCAAAACCCGGGAAATGTGATTTCAGCAAAGTAAACATTTACCCAATTCCATTTAATGAAACAATGTCAGTTGATTTAATTTGTTCAAAAGAAACAAACCTAACCTTTCAGATTAATACCGCTTCCGGGAACAAGATCTTTGAAAACAAGATGAACTGCTATGCAGGTACTAATAATTACCAGTTTAATGAACTTAACTACATCCAGGAAGGAATGTATTTTATAATTATATCAGATGAAAAAGGCTGTAAGATAAAATTCAACTCAATTAAAAAAATTACTGAATAGAATTTAACCTCATATTATTGCTTTTATAATAAGTTTTTCTAAATTTATGGTCAGAACTAACTTACTCAGTAGCTTGATAGAATTATGGAAAAATTAAAAAAGATAATTAATCAAATTAACTCAGAATATTACATTGAATTTGAGTCACTTCTCATTGAAAACAATTCCTCCAAATTTCTTTCGCTATTTAAGGCGTATAAAGATCCTGTTAAAAGCGATGAGGAAATAAAGGAACTACTAAATTGCAAGGATAATGCACTTTATGTGCTTAAATCAAGGCTATATGACAAGGTTCAAAAATTCATTTTGAACAAAGAGTCAGGTAAACACGATGGGAATTCACATCAGGGGCTTGAAAACCTGACGCAGTTTCTTTATGAGTACCCCAGAGAAACCGCAATAGCAATGATCAGCGAGATTGAAAACAATCATATAAACAAGGATGACCCAAACAGCCTTATACATGTTTATAGCGCATTAAAAAAAGCTCATTATTATTCGGATAAATATTATACTTATTCTCAACTCTATAACAAGCAGGTTGCGTATACTATTGCGTTGGAGAAAGCGGAAGACACTTTGTTTAATTTCAACAGAACCTTAGCTAATTATTTTTTCTCAAATTCAGATAGTGATAAAGATTTGATCAATCTTTTAAAAACAGAAATCAAAAACATATATGCGCTTAATAATTCGCCGCGTATTGCACTTATTCAGAATATTATTTCGATCCAAATAATGCTTTTTACTGACATTATTCATAATGATGAAGAACCGATTGAAGATTTACTTGAAAAATGCGAAAAAATATTAACTCAATACAAATAAAAGAACTACCTGTTTCCAATTAACAATAACCTTTTTGCAGTTTGAGTATTACAACAAAATCAACCAGCTAAAGAAATCACAGGTGTATTTTAATGTTTTAGAGAAAAATTCTCAAAAATGGTTACTACAAAGCAACAATTGCCTTGCTTTTAAATTTCTCCTTTCAAAAATTGATATTCTGTCGCTTTCAGAGAGAAAAAATGATATTATAGATGATACAGAAGAGATGTATATTGACCCCAATGACCTTTATACCATTGTTATTTACAAATTTTATAAGGGCATATCCTATTACTTCCAGGGCAAAACTAAAATGAGTATTAGTATTTTAAATGACCTCTTAAACGAAGTTAGTTTTAAGAACTATTTTTATATCGAAACGGAAATTAAACTATTATTAGCCTACTTGTATATACAACAAAAAGAATTTGATATTGCTGAAAACCTGCTCAAAAGTCTTACACGGAAACTTACGGGGTTAAAAACAGATAGCTTTAAAAACGTAAAGGAGGCGGTAAAGATTTTTACCCTTTTAATGAATGGCGTTGAAAATGCTTCTACAAAATCTAAAATCAAAAAAACAATAGAACAATTTAATTTCTATAACTTTAACGAAAAGAAAATCCTTAATTACCTGAAGCCCGAGTTTGATCGGTTAGCTTCATGAAATTAATTCAAGACTTTCCGGTGTAAGCGGTTTGTTCAGGAAGATTATATCTTTATTAATTTTGCCTGCAATCTCCTTGTCAGCAGGGTTAAAAGAGGAAGTGAGAATCACAACCTTACTGTTTTTACTAAGCTCTTGAGGAAGCTTATAAAATTGCTCTATAAACTGAAAGCCATCCATAAAAGGCATATTAATATCCACAAATATAACTGATGGGCGGGCTTCATTTAAAAGTGCCTGGTTTACACATAAATTCTTCAGGAATTCCAGTGCACTTACTCCACTGGAATTAACATATATCTTTTCAGAAAAACTGTTAATCTCAATCACTTTTTGATTTATAAAATTGTCCAATTCGTTATCATCAATCAACATCACAGTTGGGAATTTGAACGCGACTTTCTTTATTTTGATTGTTTTTCTCATAGTATTAACAAATATAAAAAACAAATCCCTCTATAGCAACATATTCTTTAAAAAATTCTACTAAAACGTATACATTATTTTAGTACTAAATAATAATCCCATATCTGTACAGGCACGTTCCAAATTAGTTTCACCTTTAAAGGTTTTCCAACCACCAACCCCCATAGAGTTAACCCACTTAAGCTTATTCAACACTTTTATCCTGAGACCAAATCCTCCGTACATTTCAGCTGCGTTATATTTAAGCTCGTTAAATTTCATTGAAGATTCCTTATTAACTTGTTTTTCGAGCCTTAACTGTGCTTTGCTTAAATAAGCTGAATTATGGTAAGTTGCATTAGCAAAGAAGTACAACTCTAATCTTTCATTCGAATATTCGGAACAAGGAGAAGTTGCCCCGTCAAATACGGTATATTCATAATTTATTCTAGCTCCTGAAACATTTAACTTTCTTTTTTGAACAGATAAACCGGCTTCAAACAAGCTTTTTCCGGTGGTAAGAAATATACCCGGGCTATAAATAGTTCCGAATCCACTTCCTGTAACCGAGCTCGTTGCCGACATTCCCAATCTTGCTTTATTTTCCTGAGCATACATTGATGTAGATGCTATTACTACTGACAGAATTATTTTATTAAGACTGCTGATGAACTTTGAGTTTTTACTTAGTTGTGACATTTCCAGGTTTTTCATGACGCTTTTGTTTAATTGATTTACAGGGCAAAGTAACATCAGGAATTACTCCAAAAAAAGGCAACAAAACCTATAAACTTATTAGATGTAAGAAGTTTACTGTTTTTGTAAATAAATAAAGATGGTGGATGGTGAGAATGTGGTGGTACTTAAAACTTAAAATTCCAGGTTACACTTGGCAGTACCGGAAACAAAGAAACCTGCTTCGCCTGCACTTTAAAGGTTCCATTTAATACGTCACCACTTGCATCAAAGTATAAAAAGTAAGGGTTCATACGGTTATATACATTGAATACGCTAAACGACCAACTGCTTTGGTAATGCTTGCACCACGATTTTGGTACTACAATAGTTGAAGGGTCTTTGCCCTTTTTATTATATTTTGCTTCCAAACGCTTTTTACGTTTTGCCATTTGTTTTTGCCTGTCAGGAGTATAGGTGGCAGCTATGTCCATTCTATGGTATGGACTGAACCTGTACGAATTTCTTTCTCCGTATTGAACTGCAACTGATTGTTCAAAATAATACAATGAATTTGGAAGTGTGCCTGTATTACCTGTAGAATAAACCCAAACAGTTGAGAATGTCCATTTAGGGTTTAAATCATAGGTTAACACAACAGACACATCGTGTCTTCTGTCGTATTTTGCATAAAATGTTTTCCCCAGATTAATTTCAGGAAATGTTCTTTTGGTCCATGAGATTGTATATCCTATCCAGCCTGTAAGTTTTCCTTCTGATTTTTTCAGAAAGAGCTCCGCACCATAAGCTTTACCTGTTCCAAACGTAAAAGTGTTATCGGGATTATCTTTCACATTATCATCCGGTGTTGCTCCTTCTTTATATTCGATCAAATTCTTCATATTCTTATAATAGGCTTCAACAGATGTTTCGAACATATTATTTTTAAAATTCTTAAAATATCCGATAGCATACTGACTTCCCTTTTGTGGTTTAATTACATCCGTACTTGGCATCCACACGTCAGTTGGTAAAGAAACGGAAGACAAACTTGCCAAATGAACGTACTGTTGATTGTAGGTGTAACTAGCCTTAATGGAAGATGATTTAGTGAGTTTATATCGGGTCGAAAACCGGGGCTCCAAACCATTATAGTCTGCAATTTTTTTTCCTTTACCATAATATACGGTATCAGTTATTTTAGAGAATTCATTTTTTTTGTAGCGTGTAAAAGGTCCAACCTGTGCAAAATATCCGAATCGTAACCCCGCATGAATTTGTAATTTTTCAGTTACTTCCATATCGTCACCAAAATAGGTTTGCGCTTCGTGACAATATAATTTAATCACATCGCCTAAATCAAACTTAACGTCGCCTTGTTGAGCAGTAGCTGTGGTAGGAATAAAATTATGGAAAGTATAATTTACTCCAAAACGAATTAAATGCCTTGAATTTGGGAAATAAGAAAAATCGTGCTTCAGGTTATAATCCCGTACACCGGAAAACAATTTAAACTCAAAATTATCCTGAATAGCACCCAAAGTAAAATCATAATAACTAAACACTGCTGTGGTATTTGAAAACAGTTTCTCACCATAAATATGGTTCCAACGCAAAGAGGCAGTAGCATTTCCCCAGGGAACCTGAATATTAAACCCGGCATCAGCATCTTTAAAATTAAAAACATCCCGTCCAAAATAACCACTTAACATTAGTTTATTTTTCTTGTTAATCTGATAATTTACTTTTGCGTTCAAGTCATAAAAAAAATAACTTGTTCCTTGAAAAGGTGAATTTCTGTGTTTGAATATCGGTTTTATAATCGCATCGATATAAGTTCTTCTTGCCGAAATAATAAAAGATGCTGTATCTTTTTTGATTGGTCCCTGAACAGTTAAACGCGATGATATCAAACCAATTCCTCCATCTACCTGAAAGCGCTGATTGTTTCCTTCTTTCATGGTAATATCCAAAACAGAAGAAAGTCGCTGACCGTACTGTGCAGGCATTCCCCCTTTTATAAGGTTCACATTTTTTATGGCGTCGCCGTTAAATACAGAGAAGAATCCCATTAAATGAGAGGCATTATAAACTACAGCTTCATCTAATAAAATTAAATTCTGGTCGGGGCCGCCTCCCCGTACATAAAAACCTGTTTGTCCGTCGCCTGCTGATTTTACTCCCGGAATTAACTGAATGGTTTTCAAAACGTCTACCTCGCCCATAAAGGCGGGGAGTTTTTTGATCTGTTGAATATCCAACTGCACGGCACTCATTTGTGTACTCTTTACATTATCATCAGCCTTAGCATTGATCACAACTTCCTCCGTTGTAACCATTGATGGGATCAACGAAATATCTATGCTTTGATTTTTATCAAGTGTAATTGTTTTCTGAAAAACTTCGTAACCCAAATAAGAACAAACCAATGTATAAGTTCCCTTTTGAGCATTGATAGAATAAAAACCATAAACATTAGTAGCTGCACCAACAGTAATCTCTTTTAAATAAACATTAGCACCAATCGCAGTTTCACCATTCGATTTGTCCTTAACAGTTCCACTTATCGTAAATTTTTGGGCATAAAAATTCGCTTGTACAGCAAGTACAAAAATGAAAAAAAAGAAAACTCTATACGTCTGTTTCACGCTGATTTTTACGAATCATAAAAATAACAAAATAATCCTATGCTCTCTATTTAAGAGGTAATGAACACATGGTTTTTAATATTATTATTACATTAAAGTCATTTAGGCTCAATTTTAAGTTCATCTTTGTAAAAAAGTACCATTCTCTCAGTAAAAAACATATCGTTCAATTACACTGATAATCTGTCATTCAAAGGGATTAAGAATTTCTCGTTTGAATTAGGTTCGGCTCAAATCCTAACCGTATTAGGGAAAAGCGGAGGAGGGAAATCTACCTTACTTAAGTGCATTTATGGTTTAGTTGATATAGCTAAAGGTAGTATTGAGTTTAACGGTGAAAAAGTTTTAGGCCCCGCCTACAATCTTATCCCCGGTAATAAAGAGATGCGCTTGGTAAGTCAGGAATATTTTGTACTGGAAAACAATACCGTTAAAGAGAATATTATTGATTTGTTGGCAGGATACACCAACGAATATAAGGAATACAGATCAAAGCAGGTTTTGCGCGCAGTTGAACTAACAAAGTACGAGAACAAAAAGGCCAAAGAACTGTCGAGCGGTCAGCGTCAGCGTTTATCAATTGCAAGAGCATTAGCAGAGTTTCCGAAATTACTTTTGTTGGATGAACCTTTCAGTAATCTGGATTTTGGGAAAAGGGATAAATTATTTTCTTTTATTCGTGAAAACCTGATAAAAAATAATTCTTCCTGCATTTTTGTAACTCATCATCCGCAAGAGGCATTGCGTTACGCAGATCAATTAATGGTGATTGAAAACGGTTCTATAAAAACATTGGGAGAACCTCGGGAATTGTACCGTGAGCCCAAAGATTTGGAAACCGGAAAGCTATTTGGTAAATGTTTTGAATTGAATAAAAAGGATTTTAGTAATTCAAAAGGCTTAACATTGAAAAAGGGAAACATTTTTTTAAGACCTGAAAATATTAAGATCGTTTCAAAAACAGCAAAAAACAGCAACCTTAATGCTACAGTAAAAGATTGTTTTTTTGCAGGCTCACATTATGAGATTAAATTAAAGACTGAAAGTGGGAAGGTGATTTTTTGCCACAGCCCTACTAATTCTTTTACGGCAGGAACTAATGTTTCTTTATCTGTATTAAGTTTCGATTGATCGATTTCCCCAACTACACTTGCATATTTCGGGTTTTAGGCTTACTTTAGAAGACTAATTTTTGGACTTCTTTATGAATATTTATCCTGTAAACAGTGGAAATTTTAAATTAGATGGTGGTGCTATGTTTGGTGTAGTTCCTAAAACTATCTGGAACCGAACTAACCCTGCTGACGAAAACAATATGTGTAGCTGGGCTATGCGATGCTTGTTAGTCGAAAGTGGAAACCGTTTAATATTAATTGATAATGGAATTGGCGACAAACAAGATGCAAAATTTTTTAGTTATTATTTCCTTCATGGTGACGATACTTTAGAAAAATCAGTGAACAAAGCAGGTTTTAGTTTTGATGATATTACAGATGTATTTCTTACTCACTTACATTTTGACCATTGCGGTGGAAGCATTAAATATGAAGACACTGAAAGAACAAAACTGGTTCCCACATTTAAAAATGCAACATACTGGAGCAATTCACAACACTGGAAATGGGCCACAGAACCAAACCCAAGGGAAAAAGCCAGCTTCATAAAAGAAAATATTTTACCTATTGAACAAAGCGGGCAGTTAAAATTCATTGAAAAAGAAGGGGAGTTTTTGCCCGGTTTTGATCTCAAATTTGTGTACGGCCATACAGATGCAATGATGTTGCCTTTAATCACTTATAAAAACAGAAAAGTACTTTTTGCTGCTGATCTTATTCCTTCAGTAGGGCATTTGCCTATCCCATATGTAATGGGTTATGATGTGAGGCCATTAGAAACATTGAAAGAAAAAGAAAGATTATTAAACCAGGCAGCACAGGAAGACTGGATCTTATTTTTTGAACACGATAGTGCAAACGAAGCTTGCATATTAGAAACAACTGAAAAAGGGGTTAGAAAAAAAGAAAGTGGAAACCTGAGTAACTTTATTTGAGTATAGTTATTTATCCAAAATTGCTTTTATTGGTTTCCCTGTACATCCATTTGGAAATGGAATATTCAACAGAGAACAAATGGTTGGTGCTATATCGGTGATATTAATAGACTCAACTGTTGAGCCCGGTTTAATTCCCCATCCATAAAACAATAAAGGTACGTGCGTATCATAAGAGAACTCTGCTCCGTGCGTTGTTCCTTTTTTCATATAGGCTTCAAAATAGGCTACATTAAAGCGAAACATAACATCACCGCTACGTTTGTGGTTATATCCGTTTTGCAATAAGGCTTTAAAACTATTAGATGTATAAGAGAATCTTTTCATATCATCGCCAAGGTAAGCTTCTGCTATACCATCCATAGTAAGTAAAAAATCAGCTGCTTTTTTTTGAACATTGGTGATATCCATTTTTTTTGTTTGCATAACCTTATGATTTAAAAATACCTGTTGATTGCTTACATTCAACACCAATGAGTCACCAAATTCACTAAAAAGAAATTTCTTCAATTCATTTTCAACCTTATCTTCCTCTACCAAACCTGCAGGTATCTTTTGTTGTTGCAGATAAGCCGGAACTTCCGCTGCACCATGATCTGCAGTTAAAAACAAAGTGTAGTTTCCTTTACCCACTTCAACATCCAAAGCAGCAAACAATTCTTTCAGGTCAAGATCCAATCTAAGGTACACATCTTCGATCTCAACAGATTTTGGCCCATAACTATGACCTACATAATCGGTAGAAGAAAAACTTACACATAACATATCGGTAAAACTACCCTTACCCAGTTTCTCCGCTTTTAACGCCGCAATAGCAAGATCTTTGGTTATACTGTTACCATAAGGTGTAGCTTTTATAATTTCGAATTTTTGTTTTTCTATATAAGAAGTATATTCATAAGGAAAAACCGGAAGATCCTTTTTATTGGGGGCAGATTCAAAAGGTACATTATCCGCTGTACTCTCTGTATATTTATCAATTGGTAACATAGTATTCCAGCCTTTACTCAAATAACTTGTTGCCAGTTTTTTTGCGTTAAAATCATTTACCCATTGTGGCAATTCCTTTAGATAATGTGAAGAAGAAATAAAATCGCCCGTTAATCCATCAAACCAATAAGCCGCATTAGCACTATGTCCCGCCGGTAAAATAGAAGCGCGGTCTTTTAAAGAAATTCCTATAACTTTTGACTGTTGCAATGTATGTAATCTCAACTCATCTCCTATAGTTGTAACCAACATGTTTTTAGGCGACATTAAACCTGCAATAGAAGTGCTACCCGTTGAAGTAACTGCATTGTCATCTGTACAATACATTATCTTTCCCGTTTTTTTATCGTACCACTCATTAGCAATAATGCCGTGAACCGCAGGAAAAGTGCCGGTGTATATGGATGTATGCCCCGGTCCTGTGTATGTTGGAACATAATTGTAACTCGTATTCTTACAAAAGAAACCCGTGCTTACCAATCTTTTAAATCCATCGTTACTTAATTTATCCCAGTATCGAAAAATATAATCGTAACGCATCTGATCAACTACAATTCCGACAACCAATTTAGGCATTTTTGCTTTCGCTTGTTTTGCACTCGTTGTTTGACCCGATAGTATCACGGGTAGCAACAAAAAACCCAACATAATTTTGATCCAATAATTTTTACTCATACTCCATTTAAATTTTAAAAACGAATACCAACTATACAAACATCATCCACTTGTTCCAAATCACCTTTCCATTTTTCAAAGGTATCACTTAATTCTTCCGACTGTTTTTTCATTGGAAGAGTTGATAGTCCGGCTAAAAGTTCATTCAATGGGCGGGATTTGAATTTTTTTCCACGAATACCGCCAAACTGATCTGCAAAACCATCGGTATAGAGATAAAGTGAATCGCCCTTATTTACTTCGATTGTTTGCGTAGTAAAAGCATTACTCTTCTCACCTTTTCCAACAGGCATCCTATTTGCCTCTAATTTTTGGTATTCTCCGCCTTTCACAAGAATCGGTGAATTATTTGCTGCAGAAAAACTAATTTTACTTGTTGATCTATTAAAACACAATATGATACCATCAAACCCATCCTTTTGCCCATCCTTCCCAACACTCCCGATGAGGCATTCGCGTATATAATCCAATATTTTTCCCGGCTCACTAATGTTTTTTTCATTAATAGCTTCATTCAGAAAATTGATATTCAGTAAGCTCATAAATGCACCGGGAACACCATGACCTGTACTATCACAAACTGCCATGTAAAAATTATTGTTCTTTTCGGTTACCCAATAAAAATCGCCACTTACAATATCCTTAGGATTAAAATAAATAAAGTTATCAGGCAATACCTTATTTATAAAATCCCCATGAGCCATTAAGGTATCTTGAATACGCTTTGCATAATGAATAGAATCAAGGATCTCTTTTTGTTTTTCTTCCAAGCTTAATTTCTGATCATGGATCACTTTATTCTTCTCGGAGAGTTCTTTATTAGAACGATGTTTTATCCGATAGCTTCTGTATATAAATACAGCAAGAAGTGCGATCAACAAAATACCAATCAGCATTCCTGTTCTGACAACAGATTGCCTCTTCGCTTCTGCATCCTGCATTTTGATGGTTGCATCCTGCAAGTCTTTATCCTTATTCAACAGTTTTATTTCCTGATCTTTTTTCTCTGTTTCATACTTTGAACTCATGTCCGCAATCATCTCACTTTTTTCCAAACTAAAAACCGAATCCTTAAACATCACATATAGATTATGAAATTCATATGCTTTTTGAAATTGTTTTTTTGCTGCATATGCCTTTGAAAGAATGCCATACGAATCAAAGCGAATACCATTATTACCAATTTCCATTGCGATTTTAACACTTTTCTCCGCATTCTCTACAGCTTTATCGTATTGAAGTCTTTTAAGATTTATTTCCGAAATACTCATATAACAATGTGCCTCACCCCTCTTTTCTCCAATTTCTTGTTTTATAAGTAGCGCATCATTATAAAACTGAAGTGACATATCAAGATCTCCTGCCTGACTATATGCAGCACCTATATTCCCAAGGAGCATGGCTATTCCCATTTTATTTCCCATTTGCTTGGCAAGCCCAAGAGACTCACTGAAAGCTCCGATTGCTTTTTCCGTTTCACCCTTTTCCCTATAAATGATCCCGATATTGTTTAGAGAGCTCGCAATTCTAAAAGTGTTTTTAGATGCACGCGCTAGAGCCAAAGATTTTCCATGAAACTCCAACGCCTTTTTCAGATCCTTCTGCACATAATACAAGTTAGCAATATTGTTATATGTACTTGCCATAATTGCATGATTGTTCAATTCTTCGCCTATCTTTAACGCTGACAAATAATTAATGAGTGCTTTTTCATAATTTGTTTTATCGAACCAGGCCATACCAATATTATTCTCAATAGCTGCCGTTTTTGCCCGATCTTTATTCTTTACTGCTACAGCTTTTGCTTTCTCCAATATATATAATGCAGAATCTGATTTTGTTACACTATTATACAAAACCCCTAAACGGGTATAGGAAGAGCAGATCCCTTTTTCGTAGTTTATCTTTTTGCTCAGGCCAAGAACTTTCCTTGCATACTCAAATGACATGTTCTTATCAATGTAAGTGAACTCTTCCGACAATTCGAGCAGGGTAATTACCTTAATAGTATCTACTTTTGTTGTAGCTACAACATTTTTAAGAGAATCAATTATCTTTTTATTCTGACAAAACGCAGATGAAGAAACAAGCAGTAGTAAAAGGAATATGCTCTTTGCACTTAGGGTTTTCATTCAGATAAAACTAATTTAAGATTATTTATCCAGTTTTTCAAATTCACTATTGTTACTGATGTACTCCGGAACAATTGACTTCATTAAAGAAACAATTTCTGTATTATTTTGCGATCCAAACAACTTTATCAACTCATTGATTTTTTCCGTAACATCAGTAAAATCATATTCCTTTACCTTACCTATCAGTATTTGCGAGTGATGGGTAGGCAACGTGTTTTCATTATCAGCCAACAACTCTTCATACAATTTTTCTCCCGGACGTAAACCTGTAAAAACAATTTGGATGTCTTTTCCTTCCTGCAAACCAGAAAGTTTGATCATCTTTTTTGCAAGGTCAATGATCTTAACTGATTTACCCATATCAAACACGAAAATTTCCCCGCCTTTTCCCATACAACCAGCCTCCAGTACTAACTGGCAAGCTTCGGGAATGGTCATAAAGAAACGGGTTATATCAGGATGGGTTATGGTTATTGGACCGCCATTTTCAATTTGTTTTTTGAAACGTGGAATTACAGAACCACTTGAGCCTAATACATTTCCAAAACGGGTAGTAATGAATTTCGTCCCGATAGCTATCGGGATTGTTTGTTTTCCTAAAGATTGAATGTAAATTTCAGCAATACGTTTAGATGCTCCCATTACATTGGTTGGATTCACGGCTTTATCTGTTGAAACCATCACAAATTTTTCCACTCCATGCTCTACGGCAAGGTCAGCAACATTTTTTGTTCCAAATACATTTGTAAGAATAGATTCCGATGGATTATTTTCCATCATTGGAACGTGCTTATACGCCGCAACATGATATACTATATGAGGTTTAAAGGTTTTAAAAACATTTGCTAATCTCTCTTTGCTTCTTATATCCCCAATAACTACTTCAAATTTTGATTTGGAAAGTTTTTCGGATAGTTCCATTTCCAACTCATACAATGGACTTTCTGCACTATCAAGTAAAACTAATTTTGCAGGATGATAAGAAATGATCTGCCTTGCCATCTCACTTCCAATAGAGCCTGCTGCGCCCGTTATCAATACAGTTTTCCCTTCAATCTGTTGTTTAATCTGATCTACATCCAGTTTAATCGGGTCACGTTCCAGCAAACTCTCAATATTAATACTTCTTAACTGATTAAAGCTCAGTTCTCCGTTGATCCATTTACTAACCGGAGGAACAGTAAGCACTTTTACGTTAAAATTAATACATAGATCTGCTATTTCATTTTTACGTTGAGATGAAATATTGAGAATACTTATGATAACAGAGTCAACTTCCTTTTCTTTGATTAATTCTTCCAGCTTAGATGGCGGGTATACAAATATACCTTCAATACTTCTCCCTTTCTTTTTTTCATCATCATCTACAAACCCGATCACCTTATATTTAACCGCTGCATCCCTGTCTAGTGTTCTTTTCGTAATCAACCCTGATTCGCCTGCACCATATATTATAATGTTCGTTTTTTGTCTTTCCGGGTTTTTACTCTCAAAATAAATCGCCTTTATTGCCAAACGAGAGCAGATCATAATAAACATAGTAACCAAAGCATCAATAACAATAACCGAAAGCGGGATATAATACATTCCAACAGTGAACCTTGTTACCAGATCAAAACCCAATAACAACGAACTCCCCACAATAATTACAAGTAAAATACGTATTGCATCTCTTGATCCGGTATATCTTATAACGCCTTTGTAGGTTTTAGAAAAAAAGAAGGTAATAAATCGAATACTAAGTGTAGCCGTATAAGCAACGGGAAACGTTTTTAGGTCAGCCTCAGGAATATGGGCAAAATTAAAGCGCAGAAAAAAAGCAAGTGTCAGCGAAAACGCACAAATAAAAATATCGATCAATAAAATTGTCCAACGGGGAATGTTATTTTTCCAGAAAAAGGAAAGCAATTTGTACATAGGCAGTAAAGATACGAATTTTGATGATTTTACTCCTCAAATTCGGCTTCCGAATAAAGCCTTTCATCTTCCTTAAAAATAGTATATTTACCCGTATTTTTTTGTGGTACAACTTTCGGTAATCATAGTAAATTATAATGTTAAACATTTCATAGAGCAATGTTTGCATTCGGTATTCAATGCTGCGAAATTGTGTAGTTGTGAGGTGTTTGTAGTCGATAATAACTCGGTAGATGGCTCTAATGAACTAATCAAAGAAAAATTCCCACAGGTAAAACTTATTGAAAATAAAGAAAATGTGGGATTTTCAAAGGCTAATAATCAGGCCCTTCAATTAAGTAAAGGGAAATATGTATTGCTCCTAAATCCTGATACGGTTGTGGAAGAAGACACTTTTCAAAAAGTAATTGCTTTCATGGATGCCCACCCTGAGGCAGGCGGATTAGGTGTTAAAATGTTGGATGGCAAAGGAGTTTTTTTACCGGAATCGAAGCGCGGATTACCTACTCCGGCTGTGGCATTTTATAAAGTATTTGGTTTATCAGCATTATTCCCAAAATCAAAAGTTTTCGGAAAATATCATTTGGGTTTTTTAGATAAAGATAAAATACACGAAGTAGATGTTTTGAGCGGCGCATTCATGTTGATGCGCAAAGAAACGCTGGATAAAGTTGGGTTGCTGGATGAAGCTTTTTTTATGTATGGAGAAGATATTGATCTTTCTTATCGTATTGTAAAAGGTGGTTACAAAAATTACTATTTCCCCGAAACACGTATTATCCACTATAAAGGAGAGAGCACAAAAAAAAGCAGTGTGAATTATGTGTTTGTGTTTTATAAAGCAATGGTGATTTTTGCCCGAAAGCATTTTTCTCAACGAAACGCTAAAACATTTTCTTTCCTTATAAATTTTGCCATTTACCTCCGCGCTTTTATGGCAGTAAGTTTCCGCTTCTTAAAAGCAATTCTGGTTCCGGCTATTGATTTTGTTCTTATTCTTTCAGGAATGCTGGTAATGAAATATTTTTATGAAAAGAATGTGGTATTTAAAGAGGGCGGAAATTATTCTGAACAACTGGTGAATATTGCATTTCCTGCTTATGTGGTTATCTGGCAATTGCTGGTTTTTTTGAGCGGTGGTTATGATAAACCAGTTCGTTTATATAGAATTTTCAGAGGCCTCTTAGTTGGAACAGGATTGATCCTGATTATTTATTCACTCTTACCGGAAGCGTACCGTTTCTCCAGAGCGTTAATCTTATTAGGTTCTTTATGGGCATTAATCAGTTATTTTGCATCACGAATAGCTTTACACCTTTTAGGAGCACGTGGCTTTAATTTAAAAACCGATAAAACAAAAAACATACTTATTGTTGGAAGCGAAGAAGAATTTGAAAGGGTTAATAAACTTGTGAAACTTTCAAATGTCAGGCCTGATTTTATTGGCTGGGTGGGAACAAACGGTCAATCTGATAAACACACAGCCTATTCAGGTGACATAAAAAACCTCGATGAGATCATTACAATTTATACCATTGATGAAGTTATTTTTTGCGCCAAAGACCTTCCTTCTCAATCGATTATAGATTACATGTTGCAACTGGTAAGTTTGAATATTGATTTTAAGATTGCGCCACCCGAGAGCCTTTCCATTATTGGTAGTAATAGCATTGACACAGCAGGTGATTTATATGTAATAGATACCAACTCTGTAAAAAAATCTCATAATAAAAGAAAGAAAAGAATACTGGATATTGGCATTTCCATTACTATTTTAGCTTTTTCACCGCTGATCGTTTTATTCCAAAAAAGAAAATTAAATTTTATCGCGAATTTGTTTTTGGTATTATTAGGCTTTAAAACCTGGGTTGGATATGGAAAATCCCTGCAAAAAGAATTACCAAAAATTAAACCTTCTGTTCTTTCTCCTGCTGATAAGATCCGTGAAAAACAACTTTCTTCAGATACCATAAAAAAACTCAATCTGGTTTATTCAAAAGATTATAAAATAGAAAACGATCTGAGCATCCTTTTTCATTGCTTTAACCTATTAGGGAATTGATGTTATCTTTTTGTTAAGTTCGTATATTAAACCGGAATTTGCTTAACAAAATCTTAACCTTACGAATGAAATGAATATGTAAATTTGTAACATATTAATACCTGACTATGAGCAGCACGAACGCAAAGATTTTATTGGTAGACGACGAGCAGGACATTTTAGATTTTGTTAGTTACAATCTAAAAAAAGAAGGTTATCAGGTTTTTACTGCATCTAACGGTCGTGATGCAATTTCCATTGCTAAAAAAGAGATCCCGAATTTGATCATTTTAGATGTAATGATGCCGGAACTGGATGGAATGGAAACTTGCAGAGAATTAAGAGAAATTGACACGTTAAAAGATGTGGTTATTGCTTTCCTTACCGCCCGTAATGAGGACTATTCACAAATTGCAGGCTTTGACGTGGGAGGTGATGATTATATAACCAAACCAATTAAACCACGTGTTTTAAGTAGCAGAATAAAAGCACTACTCAGAAGAAGCGCTCCATCTATTGATATATCTGCCGAACAGGTTGATCTTGGTGGTATAAGAATAGACAGAGAGAGATACCTGGTAATAAAAGGGGATCAGGAAATCAGCTTACCCAAAAAAGAATTTAAGCTCCTCGCTTTACTTGCAACAAAACCCGGAAAAGTATTTACGCGTGAATATATTTTACAACAGGTTTGGGGCGATGAAGTGGTAGTGGGAGACAGAACAATTGACGTTCACATCCGCAAACTGCGTGAAAAACTGGGCGAAGAATACATCAAAACCATTAAAGGTATTGGGTATAAATTTGAGTTTTAAGATGATTCTAAATTTCATTTATCTTCAACCTGTTTATAGAGCTACCCAAGGAGATTGAAGGTGTTTGGATAACAATCAGGTAGCATTTTTACTGGTAAAAGAATCTAAACTCTATTATGGAGATTAACCTCCTTCTAACTTTAGTCTCTTTTATGTGTTCTAAAAACAACAAGTACAAACGTGTGTTTAGCCCTTAAGAAATTGATTGTAAATTAATTTACAACACCCCTTCTAACTTCGCTTTCTGCAAAGCCTCCACTATGTTTTTTGCATCTATTTTTTTTATTATACTATGCCTTTGCTTATCCACAGTTTCTTTACTCTTATTTAACTGCATGGCAATATCCTTTGATGATAATCCTTTATCTATTAGCTTTAATACTTCAATTTCTTTAGTTGTAAATATCTTTTTTTTTGGACTAAATTTATCGGAGTCTATGTAGGTAACAGTTCCGTTGTAATTAATAATTCCATTTACTTTGTTGTCTTTTTTGTAGAGTGTAATATCCGTTAAATACCCAAGTTCTACCGAAGGATTTCCGCTCTTATCCAACAAAATTATCTGAGAAGACTGTAAACTCCATATTAAACTTCCATCTGATTTTGTAATACGATAGCAAAAACTACCATAAGGTTTCGTCCTTTCTTCTAGGGGCAAGTCCATTAGTTTAGTATACCATTGCCTTCCTGCTTCCATTACTTTTTGCAAATCATCGGGATAAATTTTAGATGCCCAAAAACCCATTCCTTCCGTTAACATTTGTTCGGCGGAGTAACCTGTAACATTCTGTAACATATCACTTACAAACAAATATTTTTGATTGGATAAATCTATAACAACATAACCACTGCACTTACTATCCAAAGAATTGAAGTAGCTTTCATTTGCCTTTTTAAATGTTGCCCAATCACCCCCTTTGCTCATCTGCTTTAGATAAGGAAACGGCGCTTCAAAATCCGATTCTAGTTGATTTCTTTTTTTCTTATTTACCATAAATTACAAAATATTATATACAAAACTAACTTATTTATTTAGGTAGCCCAACTATAAATCATACCTATTTATAGTTATTTTTTTACAAAAAAAAAAGAAATACTTTTACTTCGTCATTGACAAAACAAATCCTTTGAGACAATTTTTACTTCTTGGGTGTAAGTATTGAAAATAGAAATTCATTCGCGCCAAAAATAAAAATTATTTTAAAGTAGGCTTTTAACAAAAAATTAAGATAAAACATGAAAAAAAAAATGATTTTGCTGCTTTTAGTTTCTGTATTTTCTGTGTGTAAATCACAAACTATTTATTACGATGGTATAGAAGATCCAGGCGTTTTATACTACAATGAAGACAGTACTTTACGGGAAACGGCAATAGATCTTGTCGGCTTATTTAATAAGGCTTTAAATGTAAACACTTTTTCTATTGCACCATTAACCGATACTAGTATCACAACCGGTATTTTTTTAAAGATAGATACCAATTTACTTTCAACGCAGCGTTTACAATATTGCACAGCCGTGAGTGATGGTATAAATAAAATTACTTTTATAGCATCCAGTTCCAATGGAGTTCGTTTTGGCGTTTATTCTTATTTAGCTGAACTGGGCTTTAAATTTTATTCTCCCGATAGCCTTTGGGATATAATTCCTTCTTTAACAACACCGTATACACTTTTAAGCAAAGTATATAAAACACCGGTTGAAATGCATGGATGGTTTGGCACCGGAGGTTTTGGCGTAAATGCAATTGATTCAACAGGCTCAGTGATGGCTGATAAATGGTCCAAATTCCAAAGAAGAAACAATATGTCGAATGAGTATCGAGGAGGAGGCCACATTGGCGAAGAATGGTTATCTACTAACTTATCTTTTTTACAAGCAAATCCATGCTATGTTGCAGAGCATAATGGTCAAATAAATTTCACACCTGGTATTATGCCAAATGTGCTGAATCCTGCTGCGAAATTACATTGGGCAAATTTTGCACATACTAGTTTTTTGAGTTCATATCCCGAAAGAGATCCTTTTATGAGAGGCAGAATCAGCATTGAAGCTGCTGATGCAACACTGTGGGGAAATACCAATTCTCAAAATTGCAATACAAGTAACTGGCCATCTATGAGTGAGCAACAATTCACTTTGGCTAATTATACTACCAATTATTTAAAATCTCAAATCAGTTTCCCTTTTAAAACTATTGCGTATGCTTATGCAGTTCACTCGGATCCTCCTTCATTTTCATTAGATACATCCATTTTACTGGGAGTTGCAGCAGGATGGCAATTAGAAACAAGTGTTGTTGGTCAACTTTATCGCTGGCATTTAGTGCATCAAAATTTATTTGAATATGATTATTTAAACATTCCTGATTTTAATCAACAATACCCTTATGCATCACTTAAATATTTAAAAAATCAGGCGAACCGAATAAACAACTGGCAAACTGATGGAATACAATACGAATCAACCTATTCCATTTTTGCAGGAGCTTTTCTTCTTCAACCTTTTCATAAAGCCTTGATGGACGGATCAAACGTTGAAAACAATCAGAACACACTTGTTAATGATCTATTCCCAGGTTCAAAATCTAAAATCAATGAACTTTTTAACTTATGGTTTAACGACAACCATTTTCTGGCGAGCCCTTTTCAATATGAAAGCAAGCATCGGTTTCCTCTGTATTTTTCTATTATAAATCAAGCAGATGGTTTAGCACTTGGGGCTGACGAAAAAAAGAGAATACGTATGCTTAAATCATATATGCATTACCTTACTTTAATCAACGATGTAAAAGCCTTTCCTGCTGACACCTGCGCTCAGGAAGATGCATTGGTTCAGACTCTTTGCAATTATGTAGTACGTATTTATAAAACCGGTATTATAAATGCACATCAGCAGCTCAACATTACACTATCACAGGAGGCTACCAGGTCAAAGCTACTCGATTGGGTGACCTACGACACTATAGGAAATCCTACTTGGTTGAATGGTCCCTTTAATGCACAAACGCCAATAACAGATGCTGAAATTGATGCTGAATTTATTTCCGACACAATAAAGTATGCAAAACATTGCAATTTCAAATATGTAGAACCATTTGATATAATAGAAGAGGCCTGCAAAAGTAACCTTATTCCAAAAGACACCATTAGAATCCATTTATTCTCTTATTATGATAATGGCCAGTTATTTTCACTTTACGCACCTACTGCAGGAAACATTCAAATTAAGTTTAAAAAGGATGCCAATAGCATTAACAAGCGATTAACCTTTACTATTGACTCTGACGACCAACTTTACACACATACGGAATATATAGATTCAATAACTCAATCGGGCACATTTTCTCTTTCAATCCCTTCATCTGGTACCTACCAATTATTAATTAATAGCCCTTCCATTGAAACTTATGCTGATGTTTCAATAATTTCGAATGGCAATTTTGTGTATCGAAGCTCAGCAATTTATTCCGGAGATATGATTGATTGGTATAGAGATTCATTATCTGCCCCAAGATATATTTATGTTCCTAAAGAGTTGGACAAATTGTATTTTTCGGTTTCCAATAGTCACAGCGATACACTTATGGCTGCCCGGTATAAATTTACAAATGCTCAGGGGAACAAACCTGTACTTTATGTTGAACCAAGTGATAGCAATGAGTACTATTTTAATGTTGACACCGCTAACGCCGGAAAATTCTGGCAATTGTATGTTGACTCAACAGTAAGTAATCTGTTCACCCTTGTCAATACCCAAAATGTTGAGCTTTATCTTCAACCAGGAACATGCAATTTGTTGAGCATAAAAGAATATAACAAAATTGATTTTCAAATTTTTCCAAATCCAAGTACAGGGAGATTTACTATAAATATGAAAGCCGAAGGGAACGTAAATATAAATGTTTATAACATAATAGGTCAGAAAAGTTATAGCCATCAATATCCCAAATGGAATGGCACAGATGAACTTGATTTATCCTCTCTTCAACCTGGAATATATTTGTTAAGGATAGAAAACAAAGGAGTATTTTCCACAAAAAAAATAGTGATAGCGAGATAGATAACATGCATTTATAAATTGATAAAAACTGTATTTTAGTCAAAATTTGTTTTATGCTGATTCATGAACTATCGTGTATGTCCCTGGGAGTTTTTGGAACGATTCGATAACAAAAATTGTCGAAAAAAAACTAATATTTCATAACAATACATTAATCGATAATTTCCATAAAGTCGGTAGAATTGGGCATTGCAACCCTCTATTTAGGTTGGATATGTTTTAAAATTTCAACAGGTTCTAATTTTTAAACCACTTATAGGCTCTATTTGTTTTTGTGTAGATAAGATCGGAAAGCACAAGAGGCTGTCTAAAAAGTCGAGGACAGCCTCTTTTTATTTGGTACCTTGCCTAGTGAAAAAGCAGTTTAAGAGATTCTCAGCGGTTTCATTTTACCTTTAAGTCAGTCTTATACTATGTAAACATTGAATTCCGTTCAACTCAAGCTACCTCTGTATTGAATTTATGCGCCTATATGGCCAAAAAATCAGCAAATTTCATTTTTGACATTTCGGTTAGAAACAGTATATTTGCCGGAATTTTATACTAAAGTAAAATTCAATATGGCCTCTTCTTTTCAAGCATTTCTGCAATCCAAATTTACAAACGAAGGTTTAACGTACGATGATGTTCTAATGGTTCCGGCTTATTCGGAAGTACTTCCACGCGAAGTAACCATTCGTTCAAAATTTACAAAAGGTATTGTTATCAATACTCCAATAGTTACTGCCGCAATGGATACAGTAACTGAACACCGTATGGCAATAGCTATGGCTCAGGAAGGTGGAATTGGTGTTTTGCATAAGAACATGAGTATTGCAGCTCAGGCAGAAGAAGTAAGGCGTGTAAAACGTTCTGAAAGCGGAATGATCGTTGATCCGGTTACTATGCAGGATACTGCTTCTATTGGTGATGCTTTGAAACTAATGGCAGATAATAAGATCGGTGGAATTCCTGTTATTGCAAAAGACGGCCAGTTGGTTGGTATTGTTACCAACCGTGATCTTCGTTTTGAAAAAGACATGAAACGTTCGGTGAAAGAAGTAATGACGAAAGAAAACATCATTACTGCTAAATTGGGCACCAATCTAAAGAAAGCAGAAGAGATCCTTCAAAATTATAAGATCGAAAAGCTTCCCGTTGTTGACGGAAAAAACAAATTGATCGGACTTATTACCTACAAAGATATTATCAAAAGTAAAGTTCAGCCTTATGCATGTAAAGATGAAATGGGGCGCTTGCGTGTAGCCGCAGCTGTTGGGGTTACAGCAGACACCCTTGAACGTACAGATGCTTTAGTAAAAGCAGGTGTTGATGCAATCATTATTGATACAGCTCACGGACACTCAAGAGGCGTTATTGAGATGCTTAAGAAAGTAAAAAAGAACTACCCTAAATTACAAGTAGTTGTAGGAAACATTGCAACGGGCGCAGCAGCATTGGCTTTAGTAAAAGCAGGTGCAGACGCAGTGAAAGTTGGTATTGGTCCGGGTTCTATTTGTACTACACGTGTTATTGCAGGTGTGGGTGTTCCTCAGTTAACAGCTGTTATGGAAGTTGCTCATGCATTAAAAGGAAAAAATATTCCGCTTATTGCTGATGGTGGAATTCGTTTTACAGGTGATATTGTAAAAGCTATAGCAGCCGGAGCAAGTACTGTGATGATGGGATCTATGTTCGCAGGAACAGAAGAATCCCCGGGAGAAACTATTATTTTTGAAGGAAGAAAATTCAAATCATACCGTGGAATGGGTTCTATGGAAGCTATGCAAATGGGTTCTAAAGACCGTTATTTCCAGGATGCAGAAGACGATATCAAGAAACTGGTTCCGGAAGGTATCAGCGGACGTGTTCCGTTTAAAGGAAATGTGTCTGAAGTAATTTACCAGATCATGGGAGGTTTACGTGCAGGCATGGGATATTGCGGTGCAAAAGATATTGATGCTTTACAGGAAGCTAAATTTATTCGTATTACAGCGGCAGGTGTAACTGAAAGTCACCCGCATGATGTGGTGATTACACGAGAAGCTCCGAATTATAGCAGGAAATAACCTGTTAGCAGGTTATTCCACCTTACTACTTACTTTATATTTAAATCCCGAGGCCTTTTTAAGGTATACTTTTATTGTACCGGTTATAATAGGAGTTTCTACTTTTATAGGGATACGATTATCATCATCAGTCACCCAAACAGTCATTGCACTACCTTCCTTAAAAATGGTTCCTGCAATTAAAGTAGGTTTAAATTTTATACACTTAAATGTTCCCAAGCCCGTTTTTATGGTTTCTTTTCCATGAAACGTTATTTTCACGGAATGTACCTCATTGTCAAGTATAATTGAGATCGGGATTTCATCGTTAGGTTTGTATTTTTCATAATCAATAGTTCGAGCATAATAGATCATGCTTATGGGGTCGAAGGTTGAGTTGCTTATTTTAATGGTATCTGTTTGAAAAGTGGGGTTCTTTTTGGTTTTTAGTTTACCAATGGCGCGATTGTTTTTAAAATCAAACATAATATCATTATAAACCCAATAACCACCATCATTCGAGTTTCTGATGTATTTGAACGGATGAAGGCTTGAAGTATCATTATAACTTTCGTACTTATCCCTTACTTTAAAAAACCAATCCCAGTTACGTTTACTGGATCCCTCTCCAATAAAGTGGTACAGGGTTCTGTTATTAATAACCTCATCCTTTACAGAAAAGGTAACAAATCCTGCATCTACCCATATCAGTCCCCAGTTGTAATACACCTCGTAATACAAAACTTCTCCCGACTGAAATGCTTTCCCGCCTGGTGGAGGTGCAGGTATTTTCGACAATGGAGTCTGACCAAAACAGTTACAAAACCAAGGTGATATAAACACAAAAAATAATATGGTAACTACTGTGGCTCGCATTATAAGTATAAAATTAGTGTTTATAAATTAAACAGCATGAAGCCGGCATGTAGCACCTCATAAAAACAGCCCCCCTACTATTATAAAAACCCTTACCTTCGTCCGTCATTAATTTTGAAGTTAATGTTTGCTTCTGCCCTGGCTTTTTCTTACCTTGCATAAACTTGAATAAAACAATTATTGGTTATTTTGAAAAATAAAGGCCATAACTCAAATGAAAAAGATTTTTCAAAAAAGAACCGCATTGCCATTCATGAAAACCTGGATATTGCAGCTGAACAACAGGCTGAATATATTGCAAATCAAACTCCTGCCGAACGTATAAGAGAAACTGTAGAGCTTATTAAAAGAGTTTACTCTTATACCGGACCTAAAAAAGAAAATTCCAATAAAATATACATTGATAAGGAATAAAAACGTCTGAATCTTTCCTTCTTTATCAAGCCAAAATCCTTTAAAACCCTTACCTTTATCCTTCATTAATTTTGAAGGATGAGCAAGCTTTTAATCAAGAATATAAAACAACTGTTACAGGTACGTGAAGAAACCTCGGGTCCTGTAAAAGGCAAAGATATGGATGTGCTTCCTTGCATCGAAAATGCATGGTTGGCTGTGGAAGACGGAATTATTGCAGATTACGGAAGCATGGATGATTTTCCGGGAATTGCTGATTGGAGTAAACTGGAAATAGTAGAGGCTGATGGCAGACTCGTGTTACCAACATGGGTAGATAGTCACACTCACATTGTTTACGCAGGAAGCCGTGAAGGAGAGTTTACAGATCGCATCAAAGGTTTAACATACGAAGAGATAGCTCAAAAAGGTGGTGGAATTTTAAATTCCGCGAAAAAATTACAGAACGCCAGCGAAGAAGAATTGTTGGCATCAGCATTGGAAAGATGCAATGAGATTATTTCTCAAGGAACCGGTGCAGTTGAAATTAAAAGCGGTTACGGTTTAACAACGGAAGCGGAATTAAAAATGCTTCGTGTGATCAAAAGGCTAAAAGAACTTACACCTCTTACCATTAAAGCTACATATCTTGCTGCTCATGCTGTTCCAATGGAATACAAAACACAGAAAGATAAATATGTAGATCTTATCATCAACGAAACACTTCCAAAAGTCGCTGAAGAAAAACTGGCGGAGTTCATTGATGTATTCTGCGAAAAAAATTATTTCACTCCTGAAGAAACAGAAAGAGTTTTAGAAGCAGGAAAAAAATACGGATTAGTTGGAAAAGTACATGCTGAACAAATGAGTAACTATGGTGGAGTAATTACCGGAGTTAAATGCGGCGCAATAAGTGTGGACCATTTGGAATATGTGGAAGAAAAAGAGATTAAAGCATTATTGAGCTCTCAAACGATACCAACTATTTTACCGGGTGCGGCATTTTTTGTTAGTCTGCCAAACCCGCCTGCCCGCCAGATGATAGATGCTGGCTTACCTGTTGCCATTGCAAGTGATTTTAATCCGGGAACGAGCCCAAGTGGTAATATGAATTTTATGCAATCATTGAGTTGTGTACAATATAAAATGACTCCGAACGAATGTGTGAACGCATCTACAATCAATTCTGCTTATGCTATGAATGTTGGAGACAGTTTGGGAAGTATCACCATTGGTAAGAAAGCAAACTTCTTCATTACTAAAAAAATGAATAATGTAGATATGATTCCGTATGCATTTGGTAGTAATCCGGTGGAGAGTGTTTATTTAAATGGAAAGAAAGTTTCTGTTAAATAAATAGAATTTCAGATTTTTGTATGATTTTAATAATGAATTTAACGGTTTAAATTTCGAACGAATGAATTTCAAGTCTCTTTTAAGTGTAGTATTAGTTTTTATTTCTCTGATTAGTTTTTCACAATCGGTAACCATACCTGCATCAAACAATGCTGCCACCGGAGCCGGCAATAGTTTAAAGCGTAAACCTCTTGGCTCGTATTATGGTTTTGAGAGAAGTGCTTTTATTTACACCTCAACAGAATTAGGAATCGCAGATACATCTACCATTACAAGCATTGCTTTTTATGTGGATTCAGTAAACAGTTTTATTGCCACAAATACTCCCGTTAAAGTTTATTTAAAAGAGATCACTGCTTCTGCGTTTAGCACCTCCTCTATTCTATCTACTGAGTTAAACACTGCTACCCTTGTTTTTAATGACACCTTAAATAATACTGATTTTGTAGATAGTGCATGGACAACTATTATGTTCAGCAATTCCTTCATTTACAACCCGGCAAATAATCTGGAGATTATTATAGAAACAAATGCCGGTGGGTCAGGAAATGAAAGCCAGCTATCAAAAGGATTCCGTTATAATGGAGCCCCGGCAAAATGTTTTCAATACTGGCAGCAGGATAACACTGCTCCAACAGGAACAGGAACTTTAGATCCCGATTCTTTACGTCCGAATATTACAATAAATTACACAAGCGCTACAATGTGTTCGGGCACTCCTAATCCAGGTGTTATTCTTGCTTCCGATACAGCAGTTTGTGCGGGCTCAACAGTTGACCTTGTATTACAGGGAAATAGTTCAGGTTGGGGAATGCAATATGTTTGGCAATATTCTACTGACAGTATTAATTGGACAAATGTTAACGGGCAGCAAACAAATTATTCTGCACAAGTTAACTCGATCACTTATTTTAAATGCATGGCGATCTGTTTTTTCAGCACAGCTGAAACACCGGTTATATCTGTGAACACTTTGCTTCCAATCTATTGTTATTGTGATGATAATATTGGTGGTGGTTGTTCAGGTTATTCCATTGATTCCTTAAGTATTAATTCCACTACGTTTAATGTTACTGTTACAGGTTGTGAGAACAATATTTCTTCTCACTATTCTAACTATCCGGCAAGCGGAAATTACACTGCTACTTTGGCTGCAACTCAAACCTACACCATGACTATTCGCCAAACCGGAAACAACATTACGTCCATGTGGATAGATTATGATCATGACGGAGTATTTGGGATCAACGAATGGGAACAATTAAACACCACCTCAACAACAAACGGCTTATCGAGCGCTGCATTCACAGTACCTTCAACTGCATACAATGGTTTAACAGGAATGCGCGTAAGAACCAGAGCAAGTGGTGTTCAAAATGACTCTACCAATGCATGCACAAATTTTGCAAGTGGAGAAACTGAAGATTTTTTAATTACTATAAGTGGTGGATTGAATATTGGATTAAAAGATCAGATCAATAAAACAGATGTTACTATTTATCCCAATCCTTCAAACGGCTCATTTACTATCGAAACAGAAGGAGTAAGTAATTTATTTAAATTAGAATTAATTGATGTTTTAGGAAACACAGTTTTACAAACTGAACAAGCTGCCAGTAATGGTAAGATCAAGCTAAACCTAAAAGCATCAGCAGGTGTTTATTTCATAAAAGGTATTAATACAGTTAACAGAGACTACTTCATAAAGAAAATTGTGATCGAATAAAAACGTAAACCTTAAACGTCTTCACATGAAAACAAGTAATAGTATAGATCTGTTCATTGCTGAGTTTCCAAAAGAAATGCAGGCACTTCTTCAAAAAGTAAGGGAAACGATCAGAAAAGCTGCGCCAAAAGCAGAAGAATCTATTAATTATGGCATTCCTACTTTTAAACTGGAAGGAAACCTTGTTCATTTTTCGGGTTACAAACAACATATCGGATTTTACCCCGGGTCATCAGGTATTAAGGCTTTTGAGAAAGAGCTATCTATTTATAAGGGAGCAAAAGGATCAGTGCAATTTCCTCTGGATAAACCCATTCCGTATGCGTTGATAACAAAGATCACCAAATTCAGAGTTAAAGAAAATCTTGAAAAAGCCGAAGCTAAAAAGAAACCTAAATCCAAAATCGATTTTTTTGAATCTCTATCCGCACCTGCCAGACGAGCTTTGGAGAACAATGGTATTACAACCCTGAAAAAACTATCAAGTTTCAGTGAAGAAGCTATTATGGGATTTCACGGCATGGGAAAAAGTTCCATTCCGATATTAAATACCGCATTAAAAGCAGGAAAATTAGGTTTCAAAAAAAAAGATTCTAAAGTAACTACAGAAAAGAATTCAGACTCAGAACAGGTTACAGCGCATATAAAAAAACTGGAACCGGGTTTAGGGAAAATAGTTGAAACCATTCGTCAAATCATTTTAAGTACTGATAAAAATATTAGTGAGCGTATCAAATGGAACAACCCGAGTTTTTATTACACGGGAGAAATGAAACCATTCGACCCGAAAGAATACAAAAGAGAGATCACCGTGTTTAATCTTTTTAAAGGCAGAATAATGCTGGTGTTTCCAAGTGGTGCTAAAGTAAAAGATACATCCGGGTTACTGGAAGGTGAATACAAAGATGGAAGAAGAATCACTGTATTCAAGGATATGAAAGATGTTAAAGAAAAGGAAAAAGCTTTGAGATCTGTTCTTAAAAAGTGGTTGCAATTAGTCGACAAATAAAAAATTACTTTATCATTATATTTTTCTACTGTATTTCATCCAATGCCACTATTTTATAGATGAATAAGTATTTTTATAGTTTAAATAAAAAATTTAGAAATAAAACGCTTCAAATACAGGAAACTACCTGATTTTTAGTATCTTTCTTTAAAATACTGCTGTATGAAAATAAAGTACTTAACGGGCGGTTTACAAAAAAGTAAACTCTCAGGGTTTGTTAACCCACTATTTTTCATTATTCTTTTCACTGTCTCTTTAAAGAGCTTTGCACAATTGGATGTAAAACATTACATCCCGCCCTTGTTTGGAAGGGAAGATCTTGGGTGTCATTATATTACTTTAAGTACTCCAAAACCGACACCTTTTCCGGTTACAATAACTGATGGTACTGGTAATTATATTACTACCCTTACCGTTTCCAGTTCAGCATCCGTAAGTTATAACCTTGGCTGTTTGGATACAACTGAGTTTCTGGTAACCGAAGCACAGTTAAATACCGTGCTAAATAATGAAGGGCTTATTTTAAGCGCACAGGAACCTTTTTATGCTGTTGTAAGAGTTTTAGCCGGTGCTCAGGCCGGTTCGCTTACTTCAAAAGGAGAAAAAGCTTCTTTGGGTACTGATTTCCGTGTTGGATTTATGTATAACAATAATGGTCAGAGTTTCAGAAAAAGTAATGGTTTCGGAATCATGGCAACCGAAAATAATACTACGGTTGACATTACCAATATAAGACCCGGAGTTATTTTCAGGGGAACAACTCCTACAGGATCTCCTCTTACCACACCTAACGTAACTATAACTTTAAACGCAGGGCAATGTTATGTTGTATCCGAGTTTTTAGATGAAGCTGCGGCAACACAAAATATTAATGGAGGTAACGGAACACAAATTATTTCCGACAAACCTATAGTAGTTGACGTTTGTACATGGCTTGGAGGAAATGCAATTGTTTCCGGATCTCCAAGTACAGGAAGAGATTTGGGAATTGATCAGATCGTTCCGGCACAAAATGTTGGGTCTGAATATGTATTAATAAAAGGAGAAGGAATTGATAATGAGAAAACAATAGTAGTTGCCACACAAAACAATACAGCTATTTTTCTTAATGGAAATGCTACTCCTGTTGCAACTATTAATGCCGGTGACTATTATGTAGTAGACGGTGTAAATTTTTCGGCAAATGAAAATCTCTACTTTCAATCTTCCGCGCCGGTTTATATGTATCAAACAGTCAACGGAGGCAATGGTGCAACGGATGATAATGAAAGACAGTCAGACATTAATTTTCTTCCTCCTGTTGGTTGCTCAGGAGGTAAAAGCGTTTTTTTACCTGACGTTGCATTTATTGGTCAAGCCTACTTGAATATTATTGCCGATGCAGGTGCAAACGTTTATGTAAACGGTGTTTTATTAGGTGCAGGTGATCCTGTTATCGGTACAAGTGCATATGTAACCTATAAACTCTCGAATAGTTACACAGGTGATATGACAGTTACAAGTGACAAATTGATTCGTGTAGCTCTACTTAATCTTAATGGGAATGTAGGTGCTGCAGGTTATTTTTCAGGTTTTACAAAAGATGTTTCAGTACAAACACAAACGGTTAATGGAGACAACGTTGCTTTGGAAGGCTGTATTCCTGCGAGTTTTACTTTTGGTATTGATGCGCCTGCCACTACTCCTACTGTCCTCACATACACAATTGGAGGAACAGCAACCAATGGAATTGATTATAGCCATCTCGATAATTCGATCACTATTCCTGCAGGTCAAACACAAGCCAGTGTAATTATTAATTCTATTTCTGATGGTGTTCCCGAGTCTCAGGAAAGTATTTTTGTTATCTACCAGCCTGATCTTTGTTCGCCACTCGATACAGCTTATCTTTACATCAATGATTCGGATCCTATTGAGTTTACTTTAGACGGAACTAATCTTTCCTGCTTCGCTAATAGTACAGGTGAGATTGCCGTAAATGCTACCGGTGGATTTTTACCTTATTCATATCATGTTACTTTTCCGGGAGGGCAAACTACAAATTTCAGTGCCACACCTATTACCGGTTTGGGTTCAGGTACCTATACTGTTCAGGTATATGATGTTTATGGCTGTAAAGCGGAAGCACTTGTTGTAGGTGGAGTGTTTGATGCCGATACCACATTTTTACCTGATGGTAATGGCGTAACATACACCACACAAATTCCGATATCAGGTTTTGATGTTGGTGAAACTTTAGATAACATGGTGCAACTCCAACAAATTTGTGCTACCATGGAGCACTCATATTTAGGAGACCTTCAATTGCGTGTTATTTCGCCAAGTGGTCAGGTGGTAGTATTAAAAGAACAAAATGGTGGAGGCTCTTGTAACTTAGGAATACCCTATGCATCAGGTCAGGTAGATGGTGCGAACAGTAACCTTACTAATCCCGGTGCAGGATATGAGTATTGTTGGAACACAAGCCCGACATATATGACAATGGTTCAGGAATCAAACAACTTTCAGGGAACTTTCCCGTCTTCTACGGGTGGAACATATAACGACTCCTATCTTCCATCAGGATCATATACATCCTATCAAAACCTCAATATGTTACTTGGTTCAACCATGAATGGAAACTGGACTTTAGAAGTCAGAGATCAATATGGGTTAGATAACGGATACATTTTTAACTGGAACCTAAGTTTAAAATCTGATCTGCCTGATACTACAGTTATAATAAACGAACCTGATTCAATTGCAATTAGCGGTTATGTAACACAAGCACAATGTGGTTTAAATGATGGTGCTATTAACGCAACAATTTCAGGTGAAAATCCTCCCTTTACTTACTTATGGTCGAATGGAGCAGTAACTGAAGACATTACTGCTATTTCAGCCGGTACATACACCTTGCATGTAACAGATGCAAACGGTTGTTCTGATTCACTAACATTTAATTTAAATAACATAAGCAGTTTGAGTGCCACTTCACAAGTAACAGAGGTTACCTGTTCCGGGGGAACAAACGGGGCAATTGACATAACAGTTTCGGGCGGAACTACTCCTTACACTTATTCATGGAGTACAGGAGCAATAACGGAAGATGTAAGCGGATTAAGTGCCGGGTCCTATACAGTTTCAGTAACAGGAGCAAACGGTTGTATTCATTCCGAAACAATTGTAGTGGGCACAATTTCACCACTTACTATTAACCTTACTAATTCCAGCAACGAATTTTGCGGAACACAAAATGGTAACGTAGACGTTTCTGTTTCAGGTGGTTCAGGCTCTTATGGCTATAACTGGAGCAACGGTTCTACAACTCAGGATATTAGCGGTATAGCAGCAGGTTCTTATACATTATCTGTAACAGATGGTAATGCATGTACACAAACCGCAAACTATTCCATTGTAAATGATGTATCAAGTTGTTCGGATTATTGTTATCTGAATATTGTTACAAATACAATAACAAATGAAACTTGTGGAAATGGTGCAGGTGCAATTGATGTTTCTGTTATGGATGCTTCACAACCTTACCTTGTTTCGTGGAGCACTGGAGCTTCCACAGATGATATAAACGGGCTAAGTGCCGGAACATATACAATTACTGTTCATGATGCAAACCAGTGCATTGTATCAAGTACAATAAGTGTTACCAATAATACAGGCAATCTCACAATTACAAATTCACAAATAACAGATGCAATTTGTGGTAATGCACAGGGAGCTATAAATATAACGCCGGGCGGCGGAACACTTCCTTATTCTTACTTGTGGAGCAACGCTTCAACAACAGAAGATATAACAACTGTGTTGCCCGGTACATACTCGGTAACAATAACCGATGGAAACGGATGTTCTCTGAGTAGCTCATATACTGTTAATAACAACACAGGCACCCTTTCCGAAAGTGCTGTTGTAACACATGAGTTTTGTAACAATAATTCAGGTGCAATTAATTTAACCGTAAACGGAAACACAGGGGCACTTACTTATTTATGGAGTAATGCGGCAACTACTCAGGATCTTTCAGGTCTTTCTTCCGGAACATATTCTGTTCACATTACCGATGCAAATGGTTGCCAAATGAATTCAGGATGGTACACAGTTGTAAATCAATCGGGAACTTTAGCTATCAATTCGGTTATTATAACAAATGAAAATTGTAACAATAACCAGGGAGGCATTAATATTACTGTTAGCGGAGGTGGAGCTCCCTATACTTTCAATTGGAGTAACAGCGCTTCAACCGAAGACATTTCAGGGCTAAGCTCTGGAACTTATAGTGTGACGGTTACGGATTTAGGTGGATGCCAGGTTAGCAGTACCAATAATATTGTATTTGACAGTCCGGGAACATTGGCTGTGCAAACCGATTTAATAAACAATGAAATTTGCGGAAACAATAACGGGGCTGTTTATGTTACTACCAGCGGTGGTACAACACCTTATACTTTATCATGGAGTAATGGATCAACTGCCGAAGACAATTTGAATCTTGCAGCAGGAACATATACTTTACACGTAAGTGATGCAAACGGATGCGTGTATGATCATATTGAAACTATTGTAAATACATCAGGTACTTTGCAAATTAACAATGCTATTGTTACCCACGAAAATTGTGATAACGATGCGGGTGCAATTAATTTAGTTGTAAGTGGAGGCTCTGCTCCTCTAACTTATTTATGGAGTAACAGTGCAGGCACACAGGATCTAAGCGGTTTATCTGCCGGCAATTATTCAGTAACCGTTACCGATAACAACGGTTGCCAGGTAAGTACAAATGCTATCATAAACAACAACACCGGAAGCTTAGCTGTTACTTATCAGGGAACCAGCGAATTGTGTTCAAACAACAATGGCGCAATCGATCTTACAGTAAGTGGCGGAACACAGCCTTATATCTATAACTGGAGCACATCTGCCGTAACAGAAGATCTTTCAGGATTGAGTGGTGGAAATTATTCCTGCATTATAACCGATGGGCTCGGATGTTCCGTATTAACCGGAAACATTTTTATCGCCAACAATCCGGGAACATTAGCTGTTAATCATACATCAGTAAATGCATCTTGTGGAAACAATAATGGCTCTATTGATTTAACCACTACCGGAGGAAATATGCCATACACTTATTCATGGAGTTCAGGTCCGGTAACAGAAGACATTACTGGGTTAGCCCCTGGAACGTACACCTATACTGTAAACGATGCTAACGGCTGCGTGATTATAAATTCAGTCACTATCATTGCTACTTCCGGAGGTTTGGCCATTTCTAATATTGCAATTACAAATGAGCTATGTAATAACAACCTTGGTGCAATTGACATTAGCATTTCGGGTGAAACCAATCCTGTAACTTATTTATGGAGCAATACTGCAATTACGCAGGATATTACCGGTTTAGATCAGGGTGTTTATTCGTGTACAGTTAGCGACGCTGCGGGTTGTAGTTTAACTACAGGTAACTTAACCGTTTCCAATTCTTCAGGAACGCTTGCGGTAAGTAACACTGTGGTAAGTGACGCGAGCTGTGGCAACAATGTCGGATCTATAAACATTACCGTTTCGGGAGGCTCAACACCCTATACTTATTTATGGAGTACAGGTGCAACAACTGAAGATATTGCAACAGGCCTTTCAGCTGGGACTTATTCTTGTACAATAACTGATGCAGGAGGTTGTTCAATTCAAACTCAGGTTACTGTTCAAAACACCTCCGGAACGCTTAGTATCAGTTCGGGAATTGTTACAGGCGAATCATGTGGAAATAACAATGGTGCTATCAATATAACAGTGCAGGGTGCAACTACTCCTTATACCTATTTATGGAGTGAAGGATCCACAACTCAGGATCTTAGTGGTTTGAGCAGTGGCACATATTCAGTAACAGTAACAAGTCCGGGAGGATGTATAGTTAATCATTCCTATACCGTTCCTGATAATGGAGTTAACCTGATTATATCTAACGTAAACACTACGGATGAATTATGCGGAAATAATACCGGATCTGTTGACATTACCGTTCAAGGTGGCGTGAGTCCTTATTCATTTGCATGGAGTAACGGAGGCTCTTTTGAAGATATTTCGGGCCTGGCTGCCGGTGTTTATTCCGTTACAATTACCGATTTCAATGGGTGCAATTCAAACGGGTCGTACACTATTAGTAATAATTCAAACGGGCTTGCAATCACATCAATAATTGTTACAGACGAAAATTGTGGGAATAGTTTAGGGGCTGTTAACCTTAGTATTACTGGTGGCATTAATCCAATAACTTATGTATGGAGTAATGCAATGAATACCCAGAATATCAATAATCTTTCATCGGGGGCTTATAGCGTAACAGTTACCGATGTAAACGGTTGTTCGGTAAACACATCGGCAAACGTTCAAAACATTACGGGTGGTTTGTCGGCTATTGTTGGTTCCATAACAAATGAAAACTGTGGAGATACAACAGGAGCTGTAGATATTGTAGTTAGTGGTGGCGCTGGCCCATACACATACAGCTGGAGTAACAGCACAATTTCTGAAGACCTGAACGGTGTAAATGCCGGTACTTATTCTGTTACTATTACAGACGGAAACAGTTGCGCTATAGTTTTATCCGCTACAGTTGGCAATAACAGTGGTGGTTTTACAATCAGTAATGCAATTGTGGCAGATGAAAATTGTGGTGATAGCTCAGGCTTTATCGATATCACTATTAGTGGAGGCACAAGTCCTTATACTATACTGTGGTCAAACAGTTCTGTAAACGAAGATCTTTACGGCTTGAATGCAGGTTTATACACCGCCACGATCGCCGACAACCTTGGCTGTACCATTCAACAAAGCTACCAGATCAACAATAACTCAGGTTCAGGTATAAGCGCATCTGATGTCACCATTCAGGAAACCTGTGATGCCAATAACGGTAGTATAGCTGTTACTGTAAACGGTGGAATTGCACCATTAACTTACGTATGGACTGGTGCTCAACCTAATCCTTGTTGCACTTATACCCTAAATATGTTCGATACTTTTGGTGATGGATGGAATGGTGGTACTTTAACAGTACGTATAAATGGTGTAACTGTTGGAACCTACTCAGCTACCGGAACAGGCTCCAGTGCAAGTATTCCGGTTTGCGACAATGATGCTATTCAACTTACCTATGCAGCAGGAGTATTTGAAAATGAAAACTCTTACACTCTTGTTAATTCAACCGGAGCTACAGTATTTTCTAATGGTCCAACTCCAACAATAGGAATTGCATATAGTGGTACTACTAGTTGTGGTGGAACGGCTGCCAATGAAACTGCACTTACTAATATAGGTGCGGGAATTTATTCGCTTACAATTACGGATGATGTTGGTTGCAGCATTACTCAAAGCTATACAATTACAAACAGCTTTTTATTTACCACTTCAGGTGTTGTTACCAATGCCACTTGCGGAACCTGTGCTAACGGGAATATAAATCTTACTCCAAGTACAGGAAACGCCCCATACACTTACTTATGGAGTAACGGTGCAATAACTCAGAATATCACAAATTTATTACCCGGCACTTATGATGTTGCTGTAACCGGCGCGTCAGGTTGTGTGGTACGTGATACTTTTGTGGTTGGAGTATCAATAGGAATTATTGAAACTAATAATACTAATTGGTTAATCAGTGTGTATCCTAATCCGGCTACAGATGAAGCAACTGTGAATTACAACTTCAAACAGGATGATAAAGTAAATTTAGAAATCATTAATCTTATTGGTGAAGTTCTCTATAAAGAAGAATTGGTGAATAGAAGTGGAAAAACAATACTTGATACTCATATACTTAGTAATGGAGTATACTTTGTTCGCTTTAACTCCAGTTCGCATAAGGAAACAATAAAGCTGGTGATTTCGAGATAATATTACTAAACTAATTATTCTCATAAAACGATTTGAACATTACTTTAATATACAATAACAAAGGCAACCATGAGTTGCCTTTGTGCTTTCAGAGACCTGCACCCATTGTGCAACTTAATCATTAAACAATATCAGCGCACATTTGAGTTAATAATGAAGGTACATTTTAAAATAAATCATACCTTGTTTCGGAATTGAAAAAGGCCAAAACAAATATACACTGTTCGAGTTGTGGAGCATCCCATAATGGCATTGGTTATAAATGCAATTATTGTGAAAGCGCCTTAATAGATGTTACCGGTAAAGTCATAGAAGCTCCCATTGAGTTAAAAGATTTTGGATGGAAAGGAAACGCTCCACTTATAGTAACTATCTCGGGCTCCATTATTCTTTACTTTTTTGGTTGGAAGCTGGAACAGAGCAACCAATTTGTAAACGATAATGTTATGATTGTTTGGTGCGGAGTGATCCCACTATGGAATATCTTTATGAGTTGTTGCTGGAAAACAAATTCAAAAACAACCTATTTAACCGGACTGTTATTAGCTCTTCCCTTTTTCCCGCTTCATTTATTTATGTTTCCTGCTATACTTGACCGGTACTTAAATAAGGATTCATACGGTTACGCCGGAATATTATTCGGAATAATTTGGTTTTCCTGGATCGCGGGAAGGATTATTCATAAACAGATTAGAAAACGAATAAGTAAGGAATAAATTCTGAGCAGTAGATTGGTTATAACAATTACAGTACAATCTTATCAAACTCAAAACCTTTATCTACCAATTGCTCTATTGTTTTTGGCAAAGCATAGGTTACATTTTTCTCTGCTTTAATATTATCATGAAAAACGATGATTGAGCCCGGACGGGTTTTCTCCACTGCATTTTGAACGCATTTATCAGGGCTCACAGAAGAAGAATAATCATAACTCAAAATATCCCACATAACGAGCTTATACTTTTTCGCCAGTACCCGTTGTTGAGAAAATTTTAGTTGTCCGTAAGGTGGTCTGAACAAGTTGCTTTGCATTACTTCATTGCAACGTTCTACATTTTCAAAATAAGTTTCGTTACCTGTATAAAATCCTTTTAAGTGATTGTGGGTATGATTACCTAGAGCATGTCCTGCGTTTTGCAGTTGTTTATAAACAGATGGGTTTCTATCTACATTCTCCCCCACACAAAAAAATGTTGCTTTAATATTGTATTTACCAAGATAGCCGGCTATCCACTCCGTTAAACCCGGAATAGGTCCATCATCAAAAGTAAGATATACCTTTTTACCGGATGGGGCCATACGCCAAACGCATTGTTTGTACATATTTCTTAATACGTTTGGCGGGCTAACTATCATAACAAAATATTTACGGCATTACAGGTACTCCTTGCGGCTCAATAGCATCCTCAGGAACTACATTTTTAATACGGGTTGAAAACTGGGCTGCCAATTCTTTAGATCCAAATGCACTTGAGATTGTGATCAAACGATTCAGAATATCCTGAGCCTGGCGCATTTCCCTTCCGTAGAAATTACGATCTTCCTGCTTCATTTTATTATAGAACATCAGATCTTTTTCAAAAATATCGAACAATTTCTTAGAAATTTCATTGCCTTTAGCAACATTGCCTGCCTGATAATAACCTAAAGCTATTGAATACATTGTGGCATCAAAAGGAACATTGTTTTCCGGCATTTCCATCATAGCTTTATCCAATGCTTTTAATGCTTTATCCTTTTTACCTTTTTCGGTAAGTGCAGATGCTAATTGTCCGATTTGAATACGCATGTTAGAAGCCATACGTAAACAGTTCTCATCTAAATAAACACCCGGAGTACTCATTCCACCATACTGAAACTTCATTATGTTTTCATACATAATATCTTCTGCAATACGTGGTCCGCCCGAAGCCATTTCCTGAGGTGTAGATTCTATAGGAACCAATCGGTAAGCTAAACCTTCTAACTGCAAATACCTTTCTAAGTTCAAATAAGAATCAGCGCCGGTTGTTACAGCAAAATAAACAGGACGTTTCCAATCATTCGCTGCAAGTAAGTCAAGGATCATTAAATCATTTTTAAGAACATAGTTCTTTTTAACTTCCCAGTTTACACTCTTCACAATTCTGTTCTCCATTCCTTTAGGAACCAACCCATTTTTAACAGCGAATAAAGAATCTACCGTTACTTTCATTTTCTTGCTTGGGAAAATATCAATTGGTTTTTCTCTGCCCGGAGCCATCCATTTGTTTTTAGGGTCCTCACTTGCAACGAAACTCATCAATTCTTTAATATCAACATATCCCAAATTCTGATCATTGAAATAAACCACATCTCTTGTTCCCTGAACATATTTATCAGGAGACAATGTAAAAGGAACAGGTTCAGAATCATAAGCTGCGCGACGCATTTGGTTAATGTACCAATCGGTTTGCAATAAACTTAAATTCACAACACGAATATCTGTACGAATACCTTCAACTTCCTGAGCATACCATAATGGGAATGTATCGTTATCCCCATTGGTAAATAAGATGGCATTTTTAGCACAACTGTTCAAATAGTTAACAGCAAAGTCTCTTGACATAGTACGTTTAGCACGACTGTGATCATCCCATCCTTCTGATGCCATTAAACAAGGTGCAGATAAAGCAGCAATGGTTGCAATACTCGCCGCAGCCTTTGCATTTGCCTTTTTAGATAAAATATCGAAAATAGCAAGTACTCCAAAACCTATCCAAATGGAATAAGCGTAGAACGAAGCTGCATAAGCATAATCACGTTCACGTGGTTGGTAAGGATACTGATTCAGATAAATCACAATTGCCAAACCTGTAAGCAAAAACAATGCTGCAACAACGAATGCTGAAGGACGATGTTTACGCACATGGTAAACCATACCTAATAAACCTAATATAAATGGTATCGCGAAAAATTTATTCGTTGCTTTATTGTTAGCTGCAGAACTAGGCATAGTTGCAGTATCAAAACCTAAACGTTTATCATCAAAGCCTTTGAAGCCTGTGATCCAGTTACCTTCTGTCGGGTTATTATTTAACCCCTGTACGTCATTTTGCTTCCCGATAAAATTCCATCCAAAATAACGCAGGTACATATATCCTATCTGATAGCTTGCAAAATAATTTAAATTCTCGCCCATGGTAGGAACATAAATTGTTTCCGTCTCACCGTTATAACCCTGAACTTGTTTTGGTCTTCCTTTAATATCACCCCAATACTTGTAAGATGCCTCATGATTACTTTGTGTACTCCACATACGAGGGAAAGGTGTACAAAAATCTTTATCGTAATTTGGAATAGATGCTTTTCTGTCGTCTGTAATTACATATTTCCCTGTTTTTTCATCTTTAGCGTAAACAGGGTTTCCATCAAGATATTGTTGTGTTTTATCTAATGGAGCATTGTAATAATTACCATACCCAATTGGCCAATCGCCGTACTGTTCACGATTTAAGTATGATAATAAAGTAATAGCATTTTCCGGATCGTTCTCATCCATTGGAGTATTTGCCTGTGAACGAATTACCAAAACAAAGAAAGAAGAATAGCCAATTAATATCATTGCAAAACTTAAAGCAATTGTGTTTAGCACTTCTCTTTTATTTTTTAAGTAATGAATTGTTGCAACTAATCCTCCTCCAACAATTAATCGGGCAAAAAATGAACCTATACCTGAACCTGTAACCAATGCTAACAAAGAGAAAAGAATCGCGGAAAAGAAAGCAATTTTATATTGACCAGCTTTACCACTAAGTGAATACATAATAGTTGAAGTAACTACAGTAAGTAATAGAACGAAGTAAATGATGGTACCGGTATTAAATCCCATTCCCAATGTATTGGTAAAGAACAACTCATAATTAGCTGATAATTTCACAATACCAGGGATAATTCCGGCCTGAATACCACCTAAGATCACCAATGAAAGTAATCCGGTAACAAACCAACTTGTCCAACTGAATGTATGTTTTTTGTAATAATAGATATAACAGATAGCAGGAATAACCAACAAATTTAATAAATGGACTCCTATAGATAAACCCATTAAATAAGCGATAAGGATCAACCAACGGGTTGCTGTTGGACTGTCTGCCTCTTCTTCCCATTTTAAAATTGCCCAGAAAACAATTGCCGTAAAGAAAGATGACATTGCATAAACCTCACCTTCAACAGCCGAGAACCAGAAAGAGTCTGAAAAAGTATAAGCTAAACCACCAACAATACCTGCACCCAAAATGGCGAACATTTTTCCACCCTCAATTGATTCGCCTGCTTTGATAATTACTTTACGAGCTAAACGTGTAACAGTCCAATACAAAAATAATATGGTGAAAGAGCTGCACAATGCACTCATTACGTTTACCCACATAGCCGCTTTGGACGAATCTCCAAAAGAAAACAAGGAGAAGAACTTTGCAATCAATAAGAATAATGGTGCTCCCGGCGGGTGACCAACTTCCAGTTTTTGTGCACATGCAATGTACTCACCACAATCCCAGAAACTTGCAGTTGGTTCTATAGTAGAGCAATAGGTAAAAGTTGCAATCGCAAATACCAGCCAACCAATAATGTTGTTTAAATTTTTATAATTCAGCGTCATATTTTTTTAGAATAGCTGCGAATTTAACTAAAAAAGCCTTGAGAAATTGTTTTTTTTACCTGTTAAATAAAATAAAATCGGACTTATGTTTTTTAGTATTAAAAAAAGTATTATTTTTGCAGCCCGTTACAACGAAAAAGCATTTTGTCCGATGGTGTAACTGGCAACACGCCTGATTTTGATTCAGGAAAGTCCAGGTTCGAGCCCTGGTCGGACAACATAAAGCCCTGATAAGCAATTATCGGGGCTTTTTATTGGTTCAAACTTTGAAAAATCCAATTTTTCGAGGCCATTTGATGGAACACTCTACCTTATTTCTTTTTTCTATCTTTATCCTCATTCTAAAAACACAAATCAAATAGTAGTATATTATGAAGTTACTTCAGGGAAAAACAGCACTGATAACGGGTGCATCAAGAGGAATCGGAAAAGGAATTGCCATGAAATTTGCAGAACAGGGTGCTAATGTTGCCTTCACGTTCTTAAGTTCAGTTGAAAAGGCAAAAGCCCTGGAAGCTGAATTAGCTGCTTTTGGGGTTAAAGCCAAAGGTTATCAAAGTGATGCTGCTGATTTTAAAGCTGCAGATGAATTAGTAAACAGTGTAGTTGCCGATTTTGGCACAGTAGATATATTAGTGAATAATGCAGGGATTACACGCGACACTTTATTAATGCGTATGAGTGAGCAACAATGGGATGATGTTATTAATGCCAACCTTAAATCGGTATTTAACTTAACCAAAGCTGTTCAACGCCCTATGTTAAAGGCCCGTTACGGTTCTATTATTAATATGAGTTCTGTTGTAGGTGTAAAAGGTAATGCAGGACAAGCTAACTATGCCGCCTCTAAAGCTGGTATCATCGGGTTCAGTAAATCAGTTGCGTTGGAGTTAGGTTCAAGAAATATCCGTTGTAATGTGGTTGCTCCGGGCTTTATTGAAACCGAAATGACCGGCGCACTGGATGAAAAAGTAGTACAAGGATGGAGAGACAGTATTCCATTGAAACGTGGTGGTACTGCTGAAGATGTAGCTAACCTTACTTTATTCCTTGCAAGTGATATGAGTTCATATATTACCGGACAAACTGTTAATGTTTGTGGTGGGATGTTGACTTAGATTGTCATCGTTGGTGATAACACTAACAGTGGCTTAAATAGAAATATCCTTTGTTGGTGATAACACCAACAAAGGCGTAAAAAATAAATCAATTAAGTGCGCATTCTTCTATTTGAAATAATTACTCAGTATTCACTTTGGTTTGTGCCGCTTTGTTTGGCTACCGGGGTGTTGTTTGCGTATGTTCTATACAGAACTTCTCCCAAAAATGATGAGCTTGTTAAACCTGTAAAGTGGTTTCTGTTTTCATCCCGTACTCTATTAATTGCCACTTTAGCCTTTTTTCTTTTAAATCCTTTAATCAAAAAAATGGTGAATGAAAAAGAAAAACCTATCATTTTAATAGCACAGGACAATTCTTCGTCTTTATTAAATGCAAAAGATTCTGCATTTATAAAAAATGAATTTGTGAAAGCACTAAAAACTGTTGCTAACGATCTTTCCGAAAAATACGATGTTAAGTTTTATCGTTTCGACAGTAAAACAGAATTGAATGATACTATCAACTTTAAAGGAAAAGAAACCGATTACAGTTCTTTGTTCAATGAAATTGAGAATAACTACACCAACAGGAACGTAGGTGCTTTGATCCTTGCCAGTGATGGTTTATATAATAAGGGCAGTAATCCGGTTTACGGAGCAGAGAAACTGAAATTTCCTGTTTACACCATTGCTTTGGGAGACACGACTACTTTAAAAGATGCGCTGGTAAAAAAAGTAGATCACAATGATGTAGCTTACCTGGGCAACAAATTTCCGGTTGAAATTACTGTTGATGCAAGAAAACTACAGGGCAAAGAAAGTGTTTTGACCGTAAGCAAACAAGGAAAAAAGGTTGGAGAACAAAGGGTTGTTTTTAATACAACCGATTTTACAAAGACGATTAGTTTTTTATTAGACGCCGATAAACCCGGAGTTCAGAAATTCCTGGTTTCTTTAGCTCCTGTTGCTGAAGAGCAAAATAAATTGAATAACAGTCAGCCTTTTGTTATTGAGGTTATAGATAATCGTGAAAAAATCGCTATCATATCAGGCGCGCCACATCCCGATGTTGCTGCCATAAAAGAAAGTATAGAAGAAAATCAGAATTATGAAGTAGAAACATTTTTAGCCGCTGAATTTAATAGTTCAGTAAAACCATACAGCCTGGTTATTCTGAATCAATTGCAAATAAATTCTGCAGCGGGTACTAAAATAATGAATGATCTTACTGCGAATAACACTTCTTATTTTTTAGTTTCTGCTTATGGTGGAGATAAAATTCCGGGTGTAAACGTTCAGGCCATGAACATGAAATACAATGATGCAGAAGCTATTGTAAACAAATCGTTTTCGCTGTTTACCGTTTCGGATGAATTTAAAAAATACGCTAAAGAATTTCCTGCCGTAAAATCCATTTTAGGGAATTACTCAATTGCCAACTCAGCTACCATCTTCATGACACAACGAATTGGTGTGGTTGAAACGGAGAACCCACTCCTACTCTTTAATACCAATGGTGAACAGAAATCAGGCGTGTTTTTAGGAGATGGTTTATGGAGATGGAAGTTACGCGATTTTGCCGATCACGAAAATCACGATCTATTCAATGAACTTGTCTCTAAGATCGTTCAGTACCTAAGTGTGAAAGCAGATAAAAGTTTCTTTCGTGTGAAAACAAGAAAAGTAATAAACGAGAACGAAGAAGTCGAATTAGAAGCGGAAGTGTACAACAACAGTTATGAATTGATCACCGAACCCGAAGTTACTATAGTTATAACAAATGAAAGTGATAAAAAATTTAATTACACATTTAGTAAAACAGGCTTAGGCTACAGATTGAATGTTGGCATTCTACCTCCGGGTGAATACAGCTACAAAGCCACAACCAATAACGGAACCAAGGCACAGGAACAAAGAGGATTTTTTACAGTAAAAGAAATTGTAGCTGAGAAAATAAATGCGGTTGCTGATCACAAATTATTGCAACAACTTTCTACGAAATCGAATGGCAAATTTTTTTACGCAAATCAACTAACTCAATTAAAAGATCTATTAGCTAACAACGAGAATATTAAAACCATTACCTACTCTCATAAAGATGTAAAAGACCTGATAGACATCAAAACTATCTTCTTTATTCTGCTTGCATTATTAAGCCTTGAATGGTTTATCAGAAAAAGAAATGGGTTGTATTAAGATCACAGAATTTGTTTCCTTAGTTTTTTATTGGTTGAGTACCCTGCAATCATTTTGGTTCAGATAATAAACATCAGAAGAGCAATAAATGAAACTAATTACATGGGTAATTATTATTACAATCAGCTTGTGTTCGCTATGCTTTTGCAAGGTATCTCAACATCGCACAAAACATAAATTATTCAGGAGTGCTACAATAAAGAGAAGTAATACAAAAGATACTATAGCTATAATAAAACAGCCATGAAATCGTCATGGCTGCATTTTCTTTAAAACCATAAGGTTATTAGAAACTATTTAAAGTTTCTTTAATAATCCTCACACAATCCATGATCTGCTCTTCACTGATGACAAGAGGAGGTGCAAAACGAATAATATCGCCATGAGTAGGCTTAGCCAACAAACCGTTCTCAGCAAGCTTTAAACATACATCCCATGCAGTTTTTCCGTTCGATTCTTTTATGACAATTGCATTTAATAAACCTTTTCCTCTCACCAATGTAAGCATAGGATGTTGAATCTTACGTAATTCCGAACGCAAAATTTCTCCAAGGTAATTTGCACGTTCAGCCAATTTTTCATCTCTTACCACATCCATTGCTGCCATCGCAACTGCACAAGCTAAAGGGTTTCCACCATAAGTAGAACCATGCTGCCCCGGTTTAATACACATCATTATATCATCATTAGCTAACACAGCAGAAACAGGATACATTCCACCCGATAATGCTTTACCAAGTATCAATACATCAGCGTGTACATTTTCCCAATCGCAAGCCAATAGCTTACCACTACGCGCAATGCCTGTTTGAATTTCATCCGCAATAAAAAGTACGTTTGATTTTTTGCAAAGATCAAATGCTCCTTTCAAAAATCCTTCATCCGGAACCAATACTCCTGCTTCACCCTGAATAGGCTCAACAAGGAAACCCGCAACATTCTTATCTTGCAATGCTGCTTCTAAAGCTTTTAAATCATTGTAAGGAATTACTTCATACCCCGGAACAAAAGGGCCGAAGTTATTACGTGCATCCTGATCAACGCTAAACGAAATAATATTGATAGTTCTTCCATGGAAGTTACCTGCACAAACTAAAATTTTTGCCTGGTTTTCAGCAACACCTTTTTTCTCGTAAGCCCATTTTCGTGCAAGTTTCAAAGCTGTTTCAACCGCCTCTGCACCTGAGTTCATTGGCAATACTTTATCGTAACCAAAATAAGAAGTAATGTATTTTTCGTACTCACCTAATTTGCTGTTATAAAATGCCCTTGAAGTAAGCGCCAGTTTCTGGGCCTGCTCGGTAAGAGCCTTTACTATTTTTGGGTGACAATGGCCCTGATTAACCGCACTGTATGAAGAAAGAAAATCATAATACTGTTTCCCTTCTACATCCCAAACTAATGCACCTTCACCTTTATCTAACACTACAGGAAGCGGATGATAATTATGGGCACCGTACTTTTCTTCCAGTTCCATTAATTCCTGAGCGCGGGTTTTATTTTCTGTCATTGTCATCATCATTTCATATTTAGGCTACAAAAGTACGTTAAAAAAGGCGAATTATCCTAATTCGAGGGCAATGCAGGTAAAATCAAGGGGGTATTTAGGTTAGAGCCTAACAAAGTAATATTGAATACAATAGTAAGTTTTAACTTAGTTAAAGAATGGCTCTGTATTGTAAAAGTCTGTATTTTTAACTACATTTAATGAACAAAGTATATTAAAATATGAGGATCCGAAATGTCATACCGCTCCTCATGGTTGTTTGCTGTGCATTTTTGCCAGTGAGGTTCTTTGCACAAAATCAAGACCTTCAATTTGAACACGTTTCCATAGAAAATGGACTTTCCCAAAGTGCTGTTTTTTCGATCATACAGGATAAACAAGGATTTATGTGGTTTGGAACCCAGGATGGGCTCAATATGTATGATGGTTATAAATTTACTATTTACAGAAACTCTATTAAAGATAGCAATAGCATTTCAACGAATTATATCAGATGTATTATCGATGATAAAAATGGTAATTTATGGATTGGCACCTGGGGAGCGGGACTTAACCTGTTAAATAAAGTAACAGGGAAATTTACCCGCTTCAGGTATCAGTCAGAAAATCCCGGGTCACTAAGTAGTGATTTTGTTTCTGCCCTGATGGAAGACAAAGAGGGAAATATATGGGTGGCAACTGATGGAGGGGGCTTAAATAAAATAGACCCTGTAACAAAAAAAATAAAGAGGTATGCCAGGCAAAGTCAAAACCAAAAAGGTATTAGTAGCAATAGATTAAGCTGTTTGATTCAGGACAAAACAGGCAACATTTGGATCGGTACCAAGGGCTACGGATTAAATCGTTTTGATCCTAAAACCGAAGATTTTACGGTGTTCCTGAATGACCCACAAAATAAAAACAGTATTTCCCAAAACTGGATAGCATCTTTCTGTATAGATCATAAAAATGATTTACTTATTGCAACAGAAACCTGTATTGAAAAATACGATCCTGCCAAACAACAATTTATTCATTACTCAATTTCATTAAAACCTTTAGCTATTTCTGCTTTACAGGAAGATAAAAATCAACTATTATGGATTTCAACTTTTGGGGAAGGCCTTTTCTCTTTGAATACTAAAACCAATTCAGTTAATTTATATACGCATGATCCACGGCTTTCCGAAAGTCTTGGACTTGATAACATTCCTTCAATGATGTTCGACAAAGGAGGAGTATTGTGGTTGGGTACTTATGGTGAAGGAATTGATAAAGTAAACCTATACAACTCCAAATTCAAACTCTATAGAAACACTCCCGGAAACCCTCAAAGCCTTAAAAGCAAAAGTATCAGGGCAATTTTTGAAGACAAAGATCAACTACTTTATATTGGTGGATATGGAGGAATTGATGTAATAGACAGAAAGAACAACAAAAACATGTCGCTTGTAACCAGGATCAACAATAGCCTGGGCGAATTTAATAGTTCCAATGTATATCAATTTTTAGAAGACGCTGATGATTCAAACATTCTTTGGATTGCACACGAAGGAAAAGGAATAAGTAAATACAATCTCAGCACAAAGAGCATTATAAATTTTCAAAACACTTCCACTGAATTTCCATATGGGATGTGCAGTAATTTTTTCTTCTCGACCTTTGATGATGGTAATGGAACTATCTGGTTTGGTGGTTTACATGGCTTAAGCAAATTTGATAAGAAAACAGAAAAGTTCCAGTGCTTTAAAAATGACCCTGAAAACACTAACAGCTTAAGCAATAATGATATTAAAGTAATACACAAAGGCGAGAATGGCAAAATATGGATTGGTACTACCGGTGGCGGGCTGGATTTGTTTGATCCAAAGACAAACATTTTTATCCACCACACTTATGAAGAAAATGACACAAATTGTTTAAGCAGTAACAGTGTACGATGCATCCACGAAGATTCGAATGGGATTTTATGGATTGGAACGGACGGGGGTGGCTTAAACCGTTACGATCCGAGAAAAAATACTTTTAAAATGTACTCTGAAGATGATGGTCTTCCGAACAATACCGTTTATGGGATACTGCCCGACGAGAAAGGTAACTTTTGGATGAGTACCAATTTTGGCTTATGTAGATTTGACCCAAAAAATGAAACATTTAAAACCTTTGACCTGAAAGATGGCTTGCAAAGTAATGAGTTTAATCAAGGAGCTTGTTTCAAAAGTAAGAGCGGTGAAATGTTTTTTGGTGGTATAAACGGGTTGAATTCCTTTTATCCGAAAAACATCAGGGATAACCCACACCAACCCCCTATTGTTATTACTTCTTTCAAAAAAGCTAATGCCGAAGTAATCTTTGATCGCCCTATTAATCTGCTTAACGAAATTAAACTCACTCATTTAGATCAGATCGTTTCATTTGAGTTTGCGGCTCTTGATTTCACTTCTCCGGAGAAAAATCAGTATGCTTATAAGCTTGAAGGGTTTAATAAAGACTGGACTTATAGCGGAACCAAACATGAAGCCACTTATACAAACCTTGACCCGGGAGAATACATTTTCAGTGTGAAAGGTTCAAATAATGATGGCGTTTGGAATGAGGCAGGTACTTCTATAAAAATCATTATTGCCCCGCCCTATTGGAAAACAATCTGGTTTAGAACTCTTATTATTATTTCAGTAATTGCAATTGTTATTTTAATATTCAAAATACGGATCAAAAGAATTAAGAAACAAAACCTGGAACTTGAATCACAAGTCAGGGAAAGAACTATTGAACTATCTGAGATCAATCAACAACTTGAAAAACTTTCCATTGTAGCCAGCGAAACTGCAAATGGGGTTTTTATTACTGACTCACAAGGCAATGTAGAATGGTTTAATGAAGGCTACACCAAGTTGCTGGGTTGGGAATCGGTTGAAGAATATAAAAGAATAAAGGGTAAACATGTACTGGAAGTTAGCGGACACAATAATATTGCGGACATCATAAGAGAAGCGGTTGAGAAAAAAAAGTCCGTGTCTTATGAAAGCATAAACATCAGTAAACAAGGTAAAAAACTCTGGCTACAAACAACCCTTACTCCCATTTTCGATATCGAAGGGAAATTAAAACATTTGGTTTTTGTTGATACCGATGTAACAGAATTAAAACAGGCCAAGGAAACGGCCGAACAAGCTCTGCATATTCAGGAACAATTTTTGGCTAACACCAGCCATGAGATCAGAACTCCTATGAACGGCGTTTTGGGCATGACACGCCAGTTATTGGAAACACCATTGAACAAGGAACAGGTAGAATACCTGAATGCTATTAAGGAATCTTCCAATAACCTTTTACATGTAGTGAATGATATTTTAGATATTTCAAAGATCAGAGCAGGGAAAGTTGTTTTTGAAAAAACAGAATTCCGCTTAACAGATATTTTTAAAACACTCAGGTTTACACTCCAATATAAAGTAGAAGAAAAAAACATCTATTTAAAAACAGTAATAGATGAACAACTACCACAGGTATTGATTGGAGATCCGGTAAGGTTAAACCAAATAATTTTAAACTTAACAGGAAATGCTATTAAATTTACCGATGAAGGAGGCGTGACTGTTTCTGCTAATTTTTTACATTATGAAAAAGATAAAATTGTTGTTCAATTCAGCATAAAAGATACAGGGATTGGTATTCCGGAAGATAAACTTAATTTTGTGTTTGAAACATTTGCGCAGGCTGAAAGCCATACTACCCGCAAGTATGGCGGAACAGGTTTAGGATTGAGTATTTCCAAATCTTTGGTACAACAGCAGGGAGGTACAATAGAAGTAAAAAGTAAAATAAACGAAGGTTCCGTTTTTTATTTTAATTTACCATTTGGAATAGGGAACCCTGACTGGCAAGGATCCATAATACACCCTCATGATGATTTTAACGTCGAAACGGATTTAAGTAATTTAAACATACTACTCGTTGAAGACAATAAGATCAATCAGCGTGTTGCACTTTTTGAATTACACAAATGGAATATTAAAACGGACGTAGCTAATGAGCCCAAAGAAGCTTTCGGGAAACTTTCCAAAAACAAATACGATATTATATTGATGGACATTTCCATGCCCGGGATGGATGGCATAGAAGCCACCAGATACATAAGAAAACACATGCCGGAACCTGTAAAAAGTATTCCGATTATTGCAATGACGGCATCAGCTTTGGCAGGTGAAAAAGAAAGATGCCTGGAAGCCGGTATGGATGATTACATTTCAAAACCATTTAATCCTTCTACTCTCTACTCAAAAATTGTTAAGTGGGCCGACTCAAGTATATTAAAATCAGCAAAAGATCCGCATGAAGTTTCTATTCTAAACAAGAAAAAAAAGGTCCACGACTTAAGTAAATTACGTGAATCGGCTGATGGCGATATTGACTATGTAAAGGAAATGATAGAAATCTACATCAATGATATGCCTGTTTACCTTTCTGAATTAAACAAAGCACTTAGTGATAATAACTTTCAGGAGGTATTATTTCACGCTCACAAAATGAAAAGCCCGGCTGCACTGTTTGGGGTTTATAAATTAAATGAAACCTTACTGGCAATTGAAACCCGGGTTCATAACAGAGTAGAAATCGATAAAGACCTCGTACTAATACTTAATGAAATCAGCAATCAATCTTTTGAGGAGTTGAGAATAGAATTGGATAATTTGAAGATGGGATAATTTGAAGGTTTGGCAATGAGTCAATTTGAAAATGGATTATCCCGATACCATTGAAAACCCTTACATTTAGAGATGCACCCGGATAAAGAGGTTAATGTTGTTGATCCCCCCATTAAAAAATTGAAGGGCTTAAAAATTGAGTTATCCTTAAATTCCTTAATAATTGTCTGCGAAGAATGAAGATTTAATTATCAAATCTTCAAATTAATACCCGTACTGCTTCAACCTATTATCGTTGCTTCTCCAGTCCTTATCAACCTTAACGAATAATTCCAAAAAGATCTTTTTACCAAAGAATTTTTCTGCTTCTTCGCGCGCCATAGTTCCTGTTTTTTTCAAAGCTTCGCCTTTATGACCGATGATGATACCTTTTTGTGAATCGCGTTCAATTATAATGTTTGCACGAATGCGGATGATGTTTTTTTCTTCTTTAAATTCTTCAACAACTACTTCTGTACTATAAGGAATTTCTTTTTTATAATTCTTAAGGATCTTTTCGCGGATAATCTCTGTCACAAAAAAGCGTTCAGGTTTATCGGTTAATGTATCCTTGTCGTAAAAAGCTTCTCCGGGAGGTAACATCTCAATAAGTCTTTCCATGATCTTATCAATGTTGATGTTCTTTAACGCTGAAATGGGGTGAATTTCAGCTTTCGGAATTTTTTCGTTCCATTTTTTCATGAACAGAAGGATCTGATCGGGTGTTGCTTTATCTATTTTATTAATAAGAAGTAAAATCGGAGTGTTCATTTTATTTAAACGCTCTACATATTTCTCATCCAGTTCAATATCTTCGAAAATATCTGTAATAAAAAGAAAAACATCCGCATCACTAAAAGCCTCTGCAACGAAAGCCATCATCTTTTCCTGCAATTTATATGCAGGTTTAATAATACCGGGAGTATCTGAAAAAACGATCTGATAATTATCGCCACTAACAATACCCATAATGCGATGACGGGTTGTTTGTGCCTTAGAAGTAATAATAGCAAGCCTCTCGCCTACCAACGCATTTAGAAGAGTTGATTTTCCAACGTTTGGGCAACCGATGATATTTACGAAACCTGATTTATGAATAGTAGGTAATTCTGACATGTTTTGATCAATTTGCGGCAAAGGTAGTAATTTAATAAGGCTTAAAACCACAAAGCTCTATTGACTGGAATTTCCGATAAATTACTGAACACAAAATAAAAAACCCTTCAGTTTTGCTGAAGGGTTTCCATTGGTAGCGGGAGAGTGATTCGAACACCCGACCTTTGGGTTATGAGCCCAACGAGCTACCCCTGCTCTATCCCGCACTATATTTTCTATATTGATTGCTCAATATGTATCTTAAAGTCTATTTCAAAAGAACAAAAGCCTGAGCTTTTTTGCGGTGCAAAGATACTATTACTTTGTTCTGATGCAAATAAATCTTATTAACAATTGTTCATGTACCTGAATATTAGGCGATGAAAGCCAGATTCACAAGATAAAGCATATTTATAACGGCTGCATTTGCTACCTTTAACCCATGACAATACAGGAATTAGCAGATCAATTGAGAGATCACAAAACGGAGATCAATCATAAATCAACCTTAAAGGTTTACAACCTGCTTGAGAACAACAAAAAAGTATTCCTGCAAAAAATGGAAGCTGATTCATTTACCATGTTATTAAAAAATTTTGAAAATCTGGCGAACGAGCATCCTAAAGAGTATACAAGTGAAAGTTATAAACGGGAACACGAAAAGAGTTTTGAACTCTTACTTTTTTATCTGGACAAAATCATCTGATCATTTTTCACATTACTCATAAACTCAGTAGGAGTGACCTATTAATAGAAACGAATGTTTCGATTTTAAACAGAGCTCCGTAGGAGCGACATATAAAACAAATAGTGGCATTAAAACACATGTCACCCCCTAAGAGGTTAAACACATAACAATATATTTGCTATTACTATGTAGTACGTACGGGGCTGCAAGCGCAACAAGATCATTTCTTTTTCGTTAAATAAATCAAGAGGCTCTGAATCTTTCATTACTTTTGTTAACCACCGAATCAAATTCAGTACCCGTGATTGCTCAAATCTATTCTTTATACCGAACATCTTTTAAAGGTTTATCAAAAGAGACTTGGTTGCTATCTGTGATTATGCTGATTAACCGTAGCGGCACCATGGTAATTCCTTTTATGACCCTTTATCTTACCAGTAAAGAAATGCATCGCTCCTTAAGTGATGCCGGGCTTGTTATTGCTTTGTTCGGGATGGGCGCTATCATTGGTTCTTATTTTGGAGGGAAGTTCACTGATAAAATCGGGTTTCAAAAAGTTCAACTCATTACTCTATTATTCGGAGGAATTCTTTTCATTGTGTTAGGCCAGATAAAATCCTATCCGCTTATTTGTTTATGTACTTTTATTTTAAGTACGGTTAATGAAGCTTTCCGACCTGCCAATTCATCCGCAATTGCCTTTTACAGCACTCCCAAAAACCGGACCCGCTCCTACTCTTTAAACCGAATGGCAATTAACTTGGGATGGGCCGTAGGTGCTTCCATTGGCGGGTTTATTGCTGCATATAATTATGAGTTGTTATTTTGGGTAGATGGTTTTACCAATATTGGAGCTGCACTAATTTTGTTTTTTATTTTGAAACCTGCGCACAAAAAAAATGTAGAGGGAAAACCAAAAGAAGTGGAAATTCCAATCGCACATTCTGCTTACAAAGACAAAACCTATTTGTGGTTTATTTTTTTAGTGACCCTATTTGCATTTTGTTTCTTTCAACTCTTTACTACTATTCCAAAATATTTCAGAGATGACCTGCATTTGGGTGAACGTTACATTGGATTTGTAATGGCTTTGAACGGCCTGCTCATTGTGGCTTTGGAAATGGTGATCATTGTGATGTTGGAAAAGAAAAGAAGAAACCTGTTCATTATTTCGGTAGGACTGATAGTATGCGCTTCCTCCTTTCTTGTATTGTTGATTCCTGGGTATGGAAAAATCATTTCCTTTTTAATGATCCTTCTCATTACACTTGGAGAAATAATGTCCATGCCCTTTATGAATACTTTTTGGACCATGCGCTCCAACGAAAAAAACAGAGGTCAGTATGCCGCATTGTATAGCATTGCTTGGGGAATAGCACAAACAGCTGGACCTTACCTGTGTTCAAAATTAGTAGAAGCTACCAACTTCAACGTGATGTTTATGACAATTGCAGGAGTATTTATTTTTACTTCCTTTTGTTTTTATAGACTTAGTAAAATAGAAAGTTGATTAAGTCAAATAGAACGCAGATGACACTAATAGTTATGATTAATATGATTCTTTTTTGTGCAAATCCGCTAAATCAGCCTGCCATCATTAATTAATATCCGTTCCTGCTTCAAGTTTTTTAATAATCCCTTCCACAAATTTTTTATTAGTCTCGTCCGGCGCAAGTGTTAATGCAACTTTTGCATTCACCAATGCACTTTTATAATCTCCGTTAGCTGAGTAGCCTCTTGTTAAACCCATAGAAGTTGTAAACTTTTTAGGGTTTTGTTTTGCATTCATTTTAAAGATCTCCAATGCTTCAGCTGATTTCTTAGTTGCGATCAATTGCTTACCATAATTATGCAGATCATCCATGCTTGCCATCGGGAATGCTTCTTTCTTTAAAACATCCGCCTCGGCTTGTTTCCCTAGTTTTTCCTGTACCTGTGCTTTAGCAATAAGGATCTGAAAATTCTTATCGAACTGTAATGCCACATCGCACCATTTTAATGCTTCTTCGGTGTTCACATTATTCTTCAAACAAAAGTTTACTCCTTCAATCCACGATTGCCATGCAAAACCTTTATCTGTTTTTAAAGCCTGAGTGTATTCATCCAACTGTGTTTTGATCAAATCCACTTCCACCTTGAACGGGATCATTACTTTTTCCCATTGTAGAGCTATGGTTGCTGAGTTCTTTGTTTGATTGATAAACTCATACTTTAACCATTCTACACTTTTATCAAGCGTAACTGTTTTTACTTTTACACGCAATGCATCATTCTTTTCATTGTAAAAGAAATTACCCCATACAGCATTGTCTTTAGAAAAAATCACTGTACACTCTTCTTTTCCATAAGCAACAAAAAAACCGTACTTACCTGCGGGCAGATCCTTACCTTCCACTTTAACTGCTGTAGAAAACTCAATAGTTGTATTTTCATTAGCACCGGCTCTCCACGGAGCATTAGTACTTGTGCCGTATTCTTTACTGATATCCGTAAAACCTTCATAAACCACATCCGTTCCGTAAATCTTCCCTTCTCTCCCTTTTACTCCCGGTCTGTCGTAGTTAATGGTTACATCAGTGATGCCGATTCTCTCCCCAACCATTGCTTTTCGATTATCTCCTGGAGAGGGTTTCTTAAACACAGGCACTTGTCCGTTTATTGTAACAGTAACAAGAGAAAGGCAAATTAAAATAACGAAGGTTCTAACTGATTGAGATATAGTTTTCATGTGTGAATTTTTAATATTTTGCCACTAAATTACAACAGGAATAAAAGCTCTTTCTGAAAAAATTTAGAGCGGTAAAACAAGAAGGCTGAAAGGTTTAAAAAGAAAAATGTAAACGGATGGCTCTTAATTATTGGTACAAAATAAAATGCACTACTTCGGGGATCAAGGGAAATGATAAAGGAATAAAGTCCCTTAAAACACACAGTTAATTGTTTAATTAGTTTTTTTTAAACAAAAGTGCTTCCTTTGTCACGTCAATATTTAAATAAACCATGAGATAAACTTCTTTATGAAAATCAAACTAATTATCGTTTTTGTCGTCAGCACTTTTTTTTCAGCCCTCTCTCAATCACCTTGTCCATCAGTTCCAAACTGCAACTATACAAACAATTTCCAAACTTCCGGAATGAAATTTTTTGTTAATACAGACTCCGTTTCAACTATTACTGATTCTTCAGCGGTGCTGTATGGTTGGGCAAGCTCAAGAGATGCAAATTGCAATTCGGGTTCTTATCCAATTAAGGTAACGGCAATTGCTGCATGGTCTACCAATTGCAGTCCGGTTTGTAGTTCTTATTTAGGAGGTCTGGATACAAACACTGTTGTTTATCCACATTCCACCTGTGGTGCCTGGGTAAATAATGTTATTACCACCATACCTTTAACTAATTTACAACCAAGTACAACCTATTATATAAGATATATTGTGAGCAGGGTTTATTACCCTGATAATTTTCCACCTTATGCTACCAGCTTTGATCCAACCTATGATATGGGTAATATTTTACAGTTTACCACAAAGCAGGCTTTACCCTCAATCAATAATAACATCATTTATAACAATGACAAGGTGGTGTGTCCCGCAGGACAAGCTTTGGTCTATAATCCGGATACACTAAAGGCAGGAGTTCCTTCCGGTGGTAATGGATCATACAGCATTATATGGCAACAAAAAGTTGACACAAGCGGTTTATGGATGAATTGTATCGGCGGCACTTCATCCAATTATTCTCCATCTTCGTTTGCTTTTAGAAACACTCCTTATTTTACTGTTGAGTACAGGCGTATAGTGCAGTCGGGAAAATACTCCGATACAAGTAATACAGTTACCTATACTTTTTTGCCTCCTGGATATCAACCTGTAATAAATATCAAACAGGCTGATGCAACTAAATCACTTATGACTCTGGATCTTAGTATAAACAATACAATTGAATCATACAAGATATCATGGTATGACAGCTTGATAGAAAAGTCATCTACCAAAATTTCACAGGCAAACAGTAACCAACTTTATATACCGCTTAACAGTCAAAGTCCGGCTCATATTTACAGCGCGGTAGTTAGTTACGGAGGTAACTGCTCTTCATCTAAATCAAAGAATATATACATAAGCCCGCCTGATGGAGATGGCAATTATTATCCGGCAGTTAAGATAGGCAATCAGACATGGATGATCAATAACCTCAGAACAACGCGTTTGAACAATGGTGTGCCTTTGCGCAAAGCTTCTAAAAACAAGGCCGATTACTATTGGTATAATAATGATTCCTTGTCGTATGCAAAAAAATTCGGTGCTTTGTACGATACTACAGTAATCAGTACTCAATCCGATAACGTATGTCCTGTAGGCTGGAAAGCTGCCGGTATTATGGACTGGTATGAAATGATCGATTTTATCGGAGGGGATAAAAATGCAGGTGCATTGCTGAAATCGGAAAGTGAATGGAAGAGCAGTGATTACCAAAGTAATGCCTACAATTTTAATGCATTGCCCACCGGCGAAGGTCTGGCAAAAAGGCAATTTGAAGGCAACGGTAAAATGGCTACCTGGTGGAGTGTAATACCTTCTTCACAGGTTTCGGGTTATATATACAATTATGCATTTATAGAACTGATAGAGGCTGATAATGGTATCTATTTGGTAACTCCTTCTAAGAATAATCAAAACAACACCAAACACTCCATTCGTTGTTTCACCAAATAAATCTTATTTATGAAAAAAATATATTTTATAATCACTTTTGTTTTTTTAGCACCAGTATTATTTTCTCAAGGCTACCAGTACCCAAATGCAATCATAGTTACATCACCTGAATTAAACACATCCACTACTGCTATAGTAAGTTGTTCATATTATTTGCCTATTCCGGGTTATTCGGAGGTGTATGCTACCGGTGTGGTTTGGTCAACTGTAAACTCCCCTTATTCTTTATCATTTGGTATCGGTGAATGGGGTGGAGTGAATAATTATACAAACCCCAGTCAATATATGAAATTTGAAGGCGGGAAAACAAAAACAGGTCATACACTTGTAATTGGTGATGGCGGCCCGGTTTCAAGGGGTAGCAATAAAATGACCACAACCTTGCAACCCGGAACTACCTATTATGTAAGGGCATTTGTTTTTGCGAACGTTTGTACAAAAAAGGAAACTACAGTAGGCTGTCAAGCTCCGATAAAGGGTGTTTGGTATAGTAATATTATTCAAATAACTACTTCGGCAGGCAATCCTGTTTCCAATAATGTAATTACAAGTGCGAATAAAACTATTTGTGCCGGTTCAGCAATACCTTCTATAACCGCTTCTAATCCTCAGGGTGCTTCCGGACAGTATACTTACCAATGGCAATCGAACACAGATACAACAAGTTTAAGCAGCTGGCTAACTATTGCAGGAGCCACCGCAACAAACTATACGCCTACAGCACCAACGCCACTTACCTCCGTAACTCCTGTTTGGTACAGACGTATAGTAATATCAGGAAGCTATGCTGATAGCATGGACACTAATCCGGTATTATATACCTATATACCTTCCAACCAACAAATCAATTTAACCGTAGCCCGAACGCCTTATCGGTCGGATTCGCTTGTTTTGAAAGCAACTATTTATCCTAACAGCCTCACATTGGATTCGGTAATATGGAAAGTAAGCACCAGTGAAACAGGAACTTATACAAACATTACAAAGAACAACAGCAATGTTACAGCTATAAGTTTGTTGCTGGATACTACAGGCAATAAATTTTATAAGGTATTTACTGTTGCGGGTTCAGGATGTGCCCAAAGTTCAAGTTCTTTTGTGTCTCTTACCCCCAAGGATGGTAATGGAAACCGGTACCTCTATACAAAAATTGGATCACAATATTGGATGATAGAGAATTTGAAAACAAATAAATACAATGATAATACCGCTATTCCATATGTTGCACCCCGGACGCAGTGGGAGAACTTAACAAGCCCTGCGTATTGCTGGTATCAAAGTGACTCACTTCAATACAAATTTTCATACGGCGGTTTATATAATCTATTTATTGATACCACAAAAATTTGTCCTGTAGGATGGAGAATTCCTTCAACGGTAAACTGGAATGGTCTTATCTCCAGTGCCGGAGGAAATGGGGTTGCCGCCGGGAGTCTGAGTATTTCTGACCAATCATTCTGGGACCCGGATAATATTTATGCCACAAACAGTCTAAATTTTAATATAATTCCTGCGGGCATCAGAAATCAGGCAGGTGTGTTTTTGAACATTAATATGTACGGTAATTACTGGACAAATACCATCTCAAGCACCACCACAAATATGTCTTTTAATTATGGTGTTCAGTATAATGAAAATAAAATACAGGGAAGCAATGTGTCAAGAAGTATGGGCTTATCTATAAGATGTATTAAGAAATAGATTTAGTTGGTGTAATACTGTTGCAATTTCAATTCAAACTACTCTCCACAAAATACATCTTCCAAAACTCGCCTAACAGATCCCTTCTCTGTGAATATTCGTAAATTTAAATACACGGTTGCATTCCGATAACTATCGGGAACGAGCGAACGGACGGCTACGAAATTACAACAGGAATAAAACTCTTTCGAAAAAAATCCAGAGCGGTAAAAGAAACAGGTGAAAGGTTTAAAAGGGAAAAGTTGACGCTTTATTTGTTTTACTATCAGAGTATGATTAAAGATTTTTTTATATTTGATGTATACATTGTAATCAGACAAACAATTAATGAAATTAACTACCACTACCATGCAGTTCAAGAAATTATTAATATATATTACATTTTTCACTACAATACAATGCTATTCTCAGTTTAATAACGGACCGAATGGCTACGTAAGTTCAAATGGTGTTAGTAAAATCAGGAGCACAAGTGTTATTATCAGCGGTTCTTTTAGGATGCAGGATGCTATAAATGCAATTCAAAAAGAAATCGGGCAAAGTATTGGAAATAAATTTCAGGTATTTGCCGGAATCAGGGCATTAGCTTATACTAATTCCCTGGGTGGAAAAAAAATCGGGTACCTGAATCGTGATGTTCAAACTGATACTATCTCTATTGATAGCACTAATATAGGAACTACCGGCAAATTGATTAATTTTGATATGACAGTAAGTAACTTATTACCTGACAAAAATTTTTATGCAAGTATAAGAGTCACTGTAATTGTTTTAGGCTCACAAATCTATTCAAAGACTGTTCCTCCCAATCAAATAAACTTCTTAATTAACAAAACCACAACTGTTAATTTCAAAACTCTCTTAACTGACCCCACCGACATAAATAATAATTATATAACAAGCAGCGATCAAACTATATGCCCTGAAGGCTCTCCCTTATTTTATCAAGCCAACACAATAAATGCTTCTATGCCTGCTGGTGGGAATGGTAACTATGCTACTACCTGGCAAAAAAGCACAGATAATAATGTAACCTGGTACAACTGCGAAAACGGAAACAACTTACTAAGTTATACTCCAACAAAGATTTTTGACAACAATACTTCGTACACAATGGTTTCTTACAGAAGAATTATTTCATCTGCTGAACTTGGTGATACCAGCAATAGCATTTCGATAACTTATTTACCCAAAGGTTATGTTCCGGTTTTAACTATTGTTCAGGAGAAATTAATTCCGGGAGCCTTAGCTCTTTCCCTGAAGGTAGATAATTTAATAAGTAATTATAAAGTTAGCTGGAAAGACAGTGTGATAAAAACCAGTTCTTCAACGCTTTCCCCTGAATTCCAAAATGAATTGATTATTCCCTATCAAGGCGGTCCTCCACACATTTATCAAGCTATCGTAAACTATGACAGTTCCTGCCCAACATTTAAAAGTAAAAATATTTATGTGAGCCCCCCTGACGGTGATGGAAACCCTTATGCAGCCGTAAAAATAGAAAAGCAACTATGGAGTATCAATAATTTAAGAGCTACATGTTTTAACGATCATGTGCCAATAAAAGTCGTAAGTAATAATGGAAATTTTGCCGATTACTCCTGGTATAACAATGATTCAATAGGCAATTTCATAAGATACGGAGCACTCTATAATGTTACCGTTATTAATAATGGCAAGGGTAAAAATGTTTGCCCTTCGGGATGGCAACCCGCCGATGTAATGGACTGGTACAAACTGTTTGATGCTATTGGTGGAAGGTCTGTAGCTGCTCCTTTATTAAAGTCATCAGAAGGTTGGATTGAGCAAGATTATCAAAGCAATGCGTATAATTTTAATGCTTTACCTTCTGGTGAAAAATATGGGTTAAACCAATTTCAAGGCAGCAGTTATTTTTCAACCTGGTGGGGAATTGTTGCTGACCAAGATGTATTATATCCCCACAATCAATCAAGTTACTTTGAAGTAATCGGTCCGGACGATAGTATTTATTTTGTTGTTCCTGATGCACAAAATTCTATTTCAAAATCTCAACGCTCCATAAGATGTATAAAGTATGAGGAGTAAATACAGATTATCGTTTAACCATTATCAATTTACTATATGAAAAAAATATTTATTTGCTTTATACTCTTTTTAATTGGAGTTTCATTTACGGCCAAAGCTCAACAAAATCCACAAACCCCGCAATATCCGTCGGCCTACATTACTGCACCTCAGAAGGGATCTTTATACAAGGACAAGGCAACCATTAAATGTTCTTATAATTTACCGATTCATGTCTACTCTGAACTTTACGCCTTGGGAGTGGTATGGTCTACAAATCCCAATGATCTGAATTTTGTGATTACTAAAAATTCAACAAATCATTATGGCACTCCAACTCCGTATATGAAATATGGTGGTGGAAAAAAACCAAACGGGAGAACTTTTATAATTGGAGATGGTAGTCCAGCAGTCGTTGACAATTCCAAATCAACAATAACAAAAGCTTTAATCCCTAACACTACCTATTATGCTCGTGCTTTTGTATTCGCTAAAGTTTGTACTACATATATTCCTGTCTATGGCGGGAATATAGTAAAAGACGTTTGGTATAGCAATACTATAAGTTTTACGACACCTGATTTTGATCCTATCACAAATAATCAAATTACTTCTTTCGGACAAAATATTTGTAGTGGGGGAACTGTGCCAACTATAAATTCCACAATCCCAAAAGGAGGCGATAACACTTACACTTATCAATGGCAGTCAAACACAGACCTTGGTAATAATATCGGCTGGACAAATATCGGTAGTGCAAACGGTCAGAATTACACCCCGGTTTTCCCCACTCCATTAACTCAACTTACCCGGGTTTGGTATAGGAGAATTGTTACTTCTGCCAACTTAACTGATTCTATGAACACTAATCCCTGTTTATATGTTTATACTCCCCCGTTACAGGATTTTAATATGACAATCAGCCGGATGCCATACAGGTCTGATAGTCTCGCAATGAAAGCACTTATCTTTCCTGAAATAAGTCCAATAACCATGCAATGGAAAAAATGCACAACAGAAGACGGAGCTTATATTACTATGCAAAAAAACACCATGAGTAGTTTTGTAACAGACAGTTCAGATAGGGTTTATTATAAAGTTTTTTTTAATGTAGGAAATGGTTGCCCCAATGATTCAAGTACTTTTGTGAGACTTAGCCCATCCGATGGTAATAAGAATAGGTATCTTTACACAAAAGTCAACAATCAATATTGGATGATAGAAAATTTAAGAGCAACCAATTATACAGATAATTCTGCATTAACAAATATTAAAATAAATGCAAGTTGGGCAGGGTTAACGAGCCCTGCTTATTGTTGGTATCAGAATGATTCCGCAAAGAATGCATATTTGTATGGTGGGATGTATAATTTTTATATTGACACAACGAAAATTTGTCCGACAGGATGGAAAGTTGCATCTACAACAGAATGGGGAACCCTCATAGATTATGCAGGCGGGAAAAACGTGGCAGGTGGTAACCTGGCAATTACTGATCAGCTTTTGTGGAATCCAAAAAATACGATGGCGAGAAATCAATTTAATTTCAATTGGATTCCGGCAGGATATAGAAGTGCTACAGGAGTTTATAGTGGCCTAAATAGTGTTGGTAGATACTGGACAAAAACTGTTTCTACAACTGACCCAACATTTTTCTATAATTACGGTTTAGACAATAATGATGATCCGGTAAAGGGAGCAAACGTTTCACAGAAAATGGGACTTTCTATCAGATGTGTTAAGAAGTAGAAAACTTATTTCATTAACTCAAACTACTCTCCACAAAATACATCTTCCAAAACTCATATAAACATATCCTCCCTCCGAAAGATTGCTCTTCGAAACATACTTCCTGTTGTGGTTACGTAAAAATTACCACATAACATTATTTTGACTAATTTAGTTTTGAATATATAATTCGCACGAAATGCAAAAAGTTTTACTTAACGATACCGACATAAACATATTGGTAAAAAAAAGTCGTGGCTGGTTTTGGTTTGGACTCATTGTGCTTTCCGTTCCGGTGATCGGATTTTCTATTGGCTTTGTAGACGCGCTTATGTATGATAGTGAAAGGCTTATCTACCCCATACTCATGCTTTCTGCTTTGTTGGCTTCACTTATCCTATTCCTTGTTTTATTGATAAAAGCAAACCCTGGAGCTATAAGAAAAAAATACAGTGACGGCAGCTTTAAGATCATTCAGGAATTAAGTATTAAAGAAACACGAAGCTCCAAACATGGAAGAATGGATCCTACACAAGACAGCTCAATAGGCAACTCAGCTTACTCCTTGTATTATATGACACTAAGCAATGACAAAGAATATAGCATTGAATACAATGAATACATAGACATTCAACAGGGCAGAATTAAATCTGCCAAACTGGAAACAGCAGAAAAAAACGGGAAGCTTATTTCGGTACGGGTAATCAAATCATCATCAGACGATGGCTCGCATATACCCGATGCGTTTTATCGTTCTTCGGGAGGTCCTTAGGTAACCTGCTGTGGTGGGGAATATCCTGCGGAGCGACCTGGAAGCAGCCGGAAAAAACCGGTTTCAGTTCTAATTGGGTTTAAATTAATTCATCATCCGATAAATATTCGTAATCTTAAATGCACACATTGCATCCGCGCAAACGGGTTCCTGTTTTAAAGGATCTACTCATTTCCTCTAAGTATATCCTAATTTCTCAGCAATTACCGGATGTTTATCAAGCCAATCTTCAGCTCCTGAAGATCATTAAAATCATTTGATCCTTTTCCCACCGCAGGATTTTTTGACTCGTATGTTATGGTAACCGTTATTTTAGCTATTAGCTCTTCCTCTGACATCTTTCCCTCCATTTTACTGTAAAAATAAGGCAATAATAAGCTGTTAAAAGCTATAAATTGTAGCAATAAGGGTAATAAATATTAGTAAATTTAAGGGTGTGGGTTGCATCCAGTAAGCTTCTGGTTATTTAGCGGGCTATAGGAGTTAAATTGGTATATTTGAAGGTAGTTGATTATAGCAATAAAAACTGCGCTATTGGCGAAGCTAGGTAATTAGAAGAAAACCAATTTATCAGATGAATATATTTAATTCTCCAAGACTAAGAGAAAGAAAACAGGGCGTTGAATTAATGGCCGAGTTATTTAAGGACAAAGCAAAGTGTTATATAATACACTATTCTTGTGAATCATTCATTACAAATCATGGCAGGACACCAAGAATAACCTCAATTTGCATAAGGAATCTCAGAACGGCTCAGACGAAATCTTTTTCCATTCATTTGCAAGCCCAAGTCGCTGGACTTGATTTTAATAATTTAACAATAGAGCAATATGATACTCTTGAGAAAGAAATGCTCAATGATTTTTCCTCATTTACAAGACAATCCCCTTCACATAAATGGATTCATTGGAATATGCGAGATTCAAACTATGGTTTCGAGGCAATAAATAATCGAATAAAAATTCTTCAAGGACAAATATTTGATATTTCTGATGACTTCAAATACGATTTACCAATAATTCTTGGGCAAATTTACACTTTTGGTTACGAAAAAAACAAACCCAAAGGTAGACTTCTAAATTTAGCCGAAAGAAATAATATTACTACTCAAACTGCATTAACTGGTGGCGAAGAGGCTACTGCCTTTGACAATAAAGAGTATTTAAAACTTCACGTCTCAACGCTAAGAAAAGTTGACATTATTGCCAGCATAATCCATCGAATTGAAAATGAAGAACTGAAAGTTAACACACCAAGAAAGCATATATATGGTTTAACTATGCCTGGGATTTTTATTTTAGTAAAGGAAACTCCTTGGTTGTTGTTTCTTATTGGAATACTTGGCTATTTTATAGGCTCTGCACTAGAACCTGTAGTGCAACATGTGGTTGGAACTGATGATCTACAAACAATACAAGATACTCTGAAAAATAGTCGCTAAGATGTAGCAAGTATAACCTTGCTAAACAAAATTGAACATAAGACCAAATTAGAAAAAGCTAATGACCAAGACAAAGGACCAGATTACTGATAAATACACCGAAGAAATAGATAAAGCTTGGGTAGAGTTTCAAAACAATAATTACGATAAGGCAGAAGCTATTTGCAACGCACTAGTTATTGAATTTCCTGAAACGCTAGGGTCTTTTTACTTATTGGGACATATTTATTCAGAACAAGGACAGCTAGAAAAAGCTTTGGAACAATTTTCTATCGCTTTGGAAAAAGATAAAGAAAAGAAAGCCGGTGGACACATAAATTATTGGATTGGACGATTGTATAACAAGTATTCTATATTCGAGCAGACGAATATTCTATACAATACTGATAAAGCAAAACAATGTTATCACAAAGCAATAGAGTACGAAAATTATCCACCTGATGTTATATATCAACTTCAGTATGAGTATAAGAATGACTATGATAGGATTAAATTTTATGAGGAAGGAATTAAAAAATTCCCAAACGAAACAAATTTCTATATTCTTATTTCCCAAATTTACACAAGATTAGAACATCCTAATAGGGCAATAGAACGACTTAATGATGCACTTGAAAAAGGATTAAAATCTGCCAGTCTTTATTACAATGTAGGGGAGTTTTATTTTAGGAAAAAACAATTTTCTCAAAGCAGAACCTTTTATACAGATGCCATAAACTTAAACGAGCACTATCCTCATAGTAACTATGCACTCAATTATGCTATTGCAAACTCCTTTTTCAACGAAGGAGATTTCTTTAATGCAGAAACTTATTACAAAAAATCATTTGAAGAGTCCTCAAATAAATATAATTCCTGGTTTGGCTTCTTCGGGTTAATTCTTGTTTATACCAAGCGAAACAAAATAGAAGATGCTCAGAACCTAATTAGTGAAATGATTATTGATGAAGAAATATTTTTTGATGAAGAAATATTGAGTACAGGTCCATTTTGGTTAGATTCTCAAGTAATTGAAACGATAACATTAGCACACGACAAAAAAAAAATAAATGCAATATTCAAATCATTAAAGTTTTCAGAAAAGAATAATCAATTCCTAGGCAAACTTTGGTTAATAAAGGGATTGCTTGCAAAAATCATGGGCAAGCATTTAGATCGTTATACTTTTCTTAAAAATTCTTTAAAGTATCTTTCTGCATACAAACATGAATTTCTGTATATAGAACTATGCTCCATTTACACAGATTTAATTTCTCAAAAAACAGAAAAAGAACAAGATTTAAGTCAGACTATAAAACTGTTTAAATCAGATTTAGAAAATTATCCTGTATCGTTTCGAATAAATTCGGTTCAAATTCTTGATACTTTAATTAACGCCTTGTTTAAAGCGAAATATTATAAAGACATTGTTGAAATTTATCATTTCTTTACAGAAGAACAAGTAACAGAAGCTGAAGTTTGGTTTGAAGTAGGCTATTCCTTAAACGAAATAAAAGAATACAACGATGCAAAAATCGCATATGAGAAACATATAAATATAAAGGGAGAATCGAGCGCGTCCCTAAATAACCTAGCTAATATTTATAAATCCCTAGATAATCTTCCAACAGCGATAGAATTATATAAGCGCGGTTTGGAATTAGACCCAAAGGATGAAACTCTAAAAAATAATTTAGCTAGAACCCTAAAACAATTAGAGAAAATAGAGCGTGATAAGAATCAGAAAAAAGCACTAGATGTTTATTTTAAATCGGCGCTAAAATTAGTCCAACAAGAAAACAATTTTGTCATTGATAAGCTTAGTAAATTTATATTAAACATAAAAAGAGATGAGAGCTTTAAGAATTGGGAAGCTCCCATACAAAAATATAAATTCCCTGTTTTAATGGGAACTGATAAGCAAAAAGCAGAATCGTTGAGAATTCAATGGTTAAAAAAAAATTATATCCAAGAGACTGATAACAGGGATGCACATAATGTAATAATATATTTAATTAACCCATATCTTGAAACTGAAATAACAAAAATCAATAATTCCAAGATACCTGAAAATTGGATAAGTGGGTTTGATAATGTTTCAATAGGAAAACTTGAAGATATTGGATACTTTGAATTAGCTAGTAAAATCCAAAAAGTAAATAAAAAATTTAAACCATTACTCGAAAGAGATTTTAATGAACTTGTTTTTAATTATATAGTTCGAAATGAAAAAGCTACAATTGTTTTGTCTGGATCATTAGTTGAACTGGCTCTAACTTATCACTGCGAGAAAAAGAAAACCACTCAAATCCCGTACATTGATTCCAAGGGGAACCCTAAACATAAAAAACTTTATGATTGTGTTCTAAACGATTTGATTTCTTATGCTGAAAAACACCTATTTTTTGGTTCAGATTTTCCTCATTTGAGTAACTTATCAAGAATATACCGGAATTTCATTCATCCAGGCCGAGAATTAAAAGACAAACTTGATAAACCAAAATGTGATTTGTGTTTTATTAGTACCACGGAAATTTTGCGAAAAGTACTGTGAACCCTCAAGAGTTTCTCGTTCTCTAACTCAAACTACTCTCCACATAATGCATCTTCTCAAACTCATCTAAGAGATCTTTGGTGATGCTGAGTTTATTTACTTTTGATTGGAGTTTTACAAGTGAGTTCTCTGTGGTGTCTTCCACTACAATTTCGTAGCTGCTTTTTCCTTCTAAAGTATTTTTAGCGAGTAATTCGGTTATTGAGTTCAATGCGTTCTCGTCGAGGTTGGCTGAATTTATTTTTAGTTGTAAGTGTTTAAATGCCTGTTGCATTAATTCAGATAACAAACCAATCTTACTTACTTTAAATTCAAGATTATCTGCTTGTCCAAATCTTGCCTGAATCCTGCCCTTCACGTATACAAACTGGTTGGGTGCAAAATAGGTTCTGAACTTCATGTAGTCTTCACCAAACATTACAAATTCAAAACTTCCGCCATAATCTTCCAAACGGAATTTACCCCATGGGTTTCCGTTCTTCTGTGAGATCCGTTCTTCTGCAAAAGTTATAATTCCTGCTACTCCCATTTCTTTGTTCACCAAAGGTTTTAAGTCGGCAAGTTCGGTGAGTGTATTACGGCAGGCAAATTTCATTTCGTATTTAAACATATCGAGCGGGTGGCCCGAAATGTAAAATCCTACTACTTCTTTTTCCTTAGCAAGTTGATCTAATTGTCCCCATGGTTCAATGGTAGGTAACGCAGGCTCTTGTATGTCCATCTCATCCGTTTCATCAAACATATTTACCTGAGAAGTGTCTGTCATACTGTTCAGACTATTACCATATTTAATGATCTTCTCTGTAAGCGTTAATCCGTCTTTCAGATCAGGTTTAAAGAACATAGCACGGTGAATTCCTTCAAAAGAATCAAATGCTCCGGCCTGCGCCAATGCTTCCAAACTTTTTTTGTTTACCGCTTTGGTATCGAGTCTGCGTGCAATATCAAATACAGAAATATATTTTCCTGCTTCTTTACGCTGAGTAACAATTCCTTCTACCACGTTTGCGCCAACACCTTTAATAGCAGCCATTCCAAAACGAATTTCTCCTTTATCGTTTACCGAGAAATCACCGATACTCTCATTCACATCCGGCCCAAGAACAACCAGTCCCATACGTTTACATTCTTCCATAAAGAATGTAACACTTTCAATATTACCCATGTTATGAGTAAGCACCGAAGCCATAAACTCAGCAGGGTAATTAGCTTTTATGTATGCAGTTTGAAATGCCACATAAGCATAACAGGTAGAGTGAGATTTGTTGAAGGCATAAGATGCAAAGGCTTCCCAGTCGGTCCACACTTTTTCGGCAACTGCAGTATCGTGTCCGTTGGTTTTACAACCATCTAGGAACTTGCTCTTCATTTTATTAAGAACGTCGATCTGCTTTTTACCCATTGCCTTACGAAGTACATCGGCATCACCCTTTGTAAAATTCGCAAGCTTCTGCGACAAACGCATTACCTGTTCCTGATACACCGTGATCCCATAAGTCTCCTGTAGAAACTCATCCATTCCTTCCAGCTCATAAACAATGGGTTCAATACCATGTTTACGTTTAATGTAGTTAGGAATGTATGCAATTGGACCCGGACGATACAAGGCGTTCATCGCAATAAGATCCGTTAATGCATCGGGCTTCAATTCTTTCAAAGCCTTTTGCATACCATCACTTTCAAACTGGAACACACCGTTTGTTTCGCCGCGTTGAAAAAGCTCGTATGTTTTTACATCATCTAAAGGAATATCATCGATATCAATCACAATTCCATGACGTTCTTTTACATGTTTTAATGCATCTTTAATAATGGTAAGCGTACGCAAACCTAAGAAGTCCATCTTTAGCAAACCTGCAGATTCAGCAACCGAGTTATCGAACTGCGTAACGAGCATGTCGCTATCCTTTGCTTTACAAACCGGAACGAATTTAGAAAGTTCGTCAGGCGTGATGATAATACCACAGGCATGAATACCGGTGTTACGTACACAGCCTTCCAGCTCGTAAGCTTGTTTTAATACATCCGCCTGTAAACCTTTTTCTTCAGAGAGCTTACGGAAATTGTGTGATTGCTCCACAAACTCACGACGATCTTTGATGTCGTCTAAATATTTTTTATTGATCCCTTCCGGTGCCAATAATTTATGTAAAGAAGCTGCGGGTGTTAAAGGAAATGCTTTTGCAAGGTTATTGGCATCCATTAAAGGAAGGTTCAAAACCCTTGCTGTATCTTTGATCGCGGATTTACCACCCATGGTACCATAAGTGATGATCTGCGCTACCTGATCTTTTCCGTATTTATTAATTACGTACTCAATTACTTTTCCACGACCTAAATCATCGAAGTCAATATCTATATCGGGCATGGAAATACGATCCGGATTTAAGAAACGCTCAAAGAGGAGATCGTACTTAATAGGATCCACATTGGTAATCCACAAACAATAAGCAATGGCAGAACCGGCAGCAGATCCACGACCGGGACCAACAGCTACATCCATTTTACGTGCTTCAGCAATGAAATCGGCAACAATTAAGAAATAACCGGGATAACCCATTTTCTCGATGGTTGCTAATTCGAAATCAATACGTTCTTGTATTTCAGGAGTAAGTTCAGGATAACGTTTGTGCATCCCTTTATAAGTCCAGTCTTTTAAGAAGATGAACTGTTCCGCAATTTTACGGATCTCTTTTTTCTGATTTTCTATTTCTGCTTCGGGAACATTTTTTTCTTCCCATCCCTTTAAGCGATAACCAACAAGACGTTCGAAAGAAGCTTCAATTTCATCTTTCTTTTCGGTGATAAAACTTTCTTCAATTACGAATGCCGGTAATAATACATCGCGACCTAGTTTATAAGCTTCAACTTTATTTACAATTTCATTAGTAGTTTCAATTGCCTCCGGATGATCGCTGAATAATTGGATCATCTCTTGTGGTGAACGGAAATAAAATTCATGGTTAGGGAAACCAAAACGGAAGCCTCTACCCTTACCTACCGGCGTTTCTTTTAACTCACCTTCTTTTACACACAATAAAATATCGTGAGAGTTCGCACCTTTTTTATCGAGGTAATAATTGTTGTTTGCAGCAAAATATTTCACACCGTACTTAGCAGCAAAGCGAAGTAAGACCTGATTAACGTGTTCCTCTTCAGGAATGTTGTGACGGTTTAACTCTACATAAAAATCTTCGCCAAATAAATTATGCCAGTACTTAAAAGCTTCTTCTGCCTGCTCTTCACCAACATTTAAAATTAAGTTTGGAATTTCGCCTGTTAAAGAACCTGTGGTTGCGATCAATCCTTCGGCATGTTGTTCTAAAACTGTTTTATCAATTCTTGGAACGTAATAAAATCCTTTAGTAAAACCAATAGAACTTAACTTGGATAAGTTGGTGTAACCTGCTTTGGTCTTGGCAAAGAAAACTTGCGTGAAACCATTATCCTGCTTAGTTTTATCCAGATGGTCTTTATTGATGTTAAGTTCGCAACCGATGATAGCTTTTAGTTCATTTTTCTTCTCCCCTATCTTCTCTCCCTTGGCAACCGCTTCGTTATGTGTTTTAATTCCTTTGTTCGCCTTATCAACCGACTGCCAGAATAAAAACGCACCGTACATATTACCATGATCGGTAAGCGCAACACCGGGGCAATTGTACTCTACCGCCCTTTTTACAATACTGTCTATATCGCTGGTAGACTGCTGAACAGAGAATTGTGAGTGATTGTGTAAATGCGAGTACTGAAGCTTTGAAACATCAATATCCGACGTTTGCTTTTTCTCTCCGCCGGTGGCTGAGGCACTCGAAGCCCCGGTCTTCCTTTCTTTCCAATCCTGTTCGTGCTTGTATAATGCACTAAGATCAGGAGCAATATAATTGAGCGTTTGCAGATCAGCTCCGGCTAATTCTTTTACTTTAGTGATTCCTCGTTTAATGATCTCGAAGAAAACTTTAGCTGTAGCAGTAACGTCGAATGCAGCGTTGTGAGCCTCCGCAAACGTATCGTTAAATAATTTGGAATATAATTCAGTTAATGTAGGCCATTTGAATTTACCACCACGTCCGCCCGGAATAGCACAGAATTCAGTAGTTTCATCATTCTTCGTATCAATTACACCTTTACCTTCAAATACATTTGAAAGTCCGCAACGTAATAATTCAGAACCAATAATATTAATATCAAATTCAATGTTGTGTCCACACATGTAAGAGCTTTGTCCAACAGCGGCAATGAACTTTTCTAATGTTCCTTTCAGGTTTTTACCTTCTTCGTTTGCACGTTCGTTGGTGATACCATGGATTTGAACTGCATTAAAAGGAATAGTATAACCTTCGGGTTTTACGATAATGGAATCGTGCTGCAATAAATTTCCATTTGCGTCGTGCAATTGCCATGCAACCTGAACCATTCTCGGCCAATTATCGAAATCGGTAAGCGGTGCATTGTAATTACGTGGTAAGCCGGTGGTTTCTGTATCGAATATTAAAAACATGCGCTAATTCAAAAGTGAAAAATTAAAAAGTGAAAAAGGAAGGGAATACCCTCCAAAATCAGAGCACTAAATTTACGGAGAAAAGAAGGTTTTTGGGAGGGGTGTTGATAAAAAGGAAGAACTTGGAATGGCACGCAGATGACACTGATGGCTTATGATTTACTATGATTTTTGAAGGATAAGTTGATGGAAAGTTGATTTATCATGATTTTAAATAATCAGTTCAATTAGATCTTAAAAATCCGCGCCTCCCGCCTGAACGAATTCATTCGGGCAGGCGCGTCATCTGCGTGCCATTCTCCCTATCGGGATTTCAGCACATTTTTAATCTCGATCAACTCATTTTTGATATCATTCAACAATTGTACGTCAGAAGCACTTGTAACAGCTGCTGCAGGTTGGTTAAAAGAGTATTTTTCTTTTATTATTTTTTCCCGTTGAGCAAGGATAGTATCTTTAAAATCAATCGCATTTTCTATCCCTAACATACTCATCATATTCTGACTGTGGCTGCTTCCTCCTCCACCGGCTGTTTCTACTTTAATAAGCGTAAGCCCAAAATAACGCAAAACAGGCCCGCCTATAAAAGAAAGATCCTGAATGTTTTCCAGGGGAATTGTTTTCTCAATGTGAATTATTAATCCCTTCGAGAAATTAAGTGTTTTATTGGTCAGCGTACAGGATAATGTCTTAAAGAATTTCCCGCTCAACCACTGCCCCAATCCGAAGATCCAAAAGGGAATCAGAATAATTCCAATAAAACTGGTGATGAGAAAAAAGAGGACGATAAAGAAAATATAGGTCTTGACTTTTGGGTTAAAAGTGGCGGATCTTAAGATGATCGTTTCTTCTTGCATAATAAATAATTTGGAGATAAATGTAAGAAAATACGGGACACAAAAAAAGGAAGCAATGCTTCCAACAGATAGAACGCAGATGACGCAGATTAATATGATTTTAACTGATCAGGTGCTGTATTATTTTTGATAGTAAAAACAAAAATCATAATTGATCATAACCATCTGCGTTCCGCCGCACGGACAGCGTTCCATATCACTTTTTTTTCAAAGGCTCTAATAAAAACTCCAATCCATTTAGTTTGATCTCATAAATAGTATTTAACTGCATTCCCAATTTACCTTTAGGAAAGCCACCCTTCCTTACAAACCACTCCAGGTATGAAACAGGTAAATTACACAAAAGCCAGCCTTCATGTTTACCGAAAGGCATCTTCTCTGTTACGAGCTGCAAAAGTATTTCGCTGTTAATGCCTTGTTCCATTTATGCTTTAATTTTTTCCGAGATCTTTGCTATTGTATCATCAATAATATGTTCCCACAAAAATTGAGACTTTACTTTTTCGATGCTTTTCTGCTTCATAAGCATTAAATCCTTTGATTCCAGACTAATCATTCTTTTCATCGCCAAAACAATTACTGAAGGATCACTATTATCAATCAACACTCCGTTTTCATTATCTACCATTAATTTAACTGCCCCCACATCCGTTGCTATAACAGCTAATCCGGATGCCATTGATTCCATTATTACATTCGGCATTCCTTCCGAGTGGCTTGGGCAAACCAATACATCCATTTCTTTCACTTTCTTTTTCATGATCTCAGCATCCATAATAGATCCATGATAAAACACATGGGCGAGTTTTAATTTGTTACTTTCAGGAATTGGCCCTATAAAATGGAATTCGAAATTTGGATTCTCCTTAAGAGACAGTAGAGCTTTGTTTAATTCTTCAACACCTTTTCTTCTTTCAAAACGGCCTACAAAAAGAAATTTGACCCTTTCATTTACAATTAAATTTTCTTTAGTTGCCAACCACGAATTCTCAATCCCTGTTGGAATCTCAATAATTTTAGAAGAAGGTATATTAAGTTTCTTGATAATGTCCGTTATTTTTCCGCCATACGAAAAAATATAATCGGCATTTTTATTGTTATATAAAACGGGTTTTTGCAAGAGTAATTTAGCCGACAAATACGACTTGAGGTTAGGAGCTTTTTGGAACATTTCGTATCCATGAAACTTTACTCCAATTGGTGCACACTCGAAGCCCTTTTTCTTTTCCTCAATTAACTTCCATGCAGAAAATCCTTTAGCATAAATAAAATCAGCGGGGCCTTGTTTTTTTAGAATATCGAAAATAGCTGAAGAATAGAGGAAAGATGCTTTCAGATAATGTCCGGGCAACTTACCAGCTTTTGGAAAAGGAACAACAAAGGAGCGAATGAATTTTTTTTCTTCCTCACTAAACAACTCAAGTTTATTTATATCGAGTTTACTTTGATTGGTATGATAAAGATCCACGTAAACACCTCTTTTTGCCAGGTATTTGACCAGGTAGAAAGAATGCTTTTGCATACCGCCTATTACATAGGGAAAAATACCGTCGGTGAGAAGGGAGATTTTCATTGATATTTTTTCAAGATGCTTAAACTTTAAAACTGAAGTTTCTTATTGTCTTCACATATTGCTTAATTGAAAAATTTTCTCTCAAGCTTAACATTGGACTCTCGAACAGTGCATATACCATTAAACAAATAGTATACAGCAAAAAAATCTGAACAGGTAAAGTAAAAATGCCCAAATGCCAAACCGGAATCCTGAACAATTCCATATGCAACAAATAAATTGAATAGGTTAATATGCTTGTCCATGTAAAAATGTAATAGATAGGTCTTACTTTTTTGAGTTCCACATTAATTATACTATTAGATTCTATAAAAGGTATCATAAAAGAAACACTTACACTAAGCAAGAGGCACCATGTAACTTTGTAAAAAGGGGCGATCATTGGAAGATGATGGATGTTTTCAGAAAGCAGTGATAAATAAATAGTTGAGCAGAGTCCGATTAAAAAAAACAAAGGTCCCTTCAGTCTTTCATACATTTCATTCATTGTCATCTTTATATATGCGAAAACAACTCCAATTATTAAGCAGTCGAACTGATAAATTATTACCCCTTTACCAAAATAATTCCAAAGAAACCTAGCAGTAAATACCAATGCAATAATAAGCAACAAATAGTTCAAATATCTGGTGAATTTTACTCCCAATTTTACTACTATAAAAAGAGCAATTGGAAGGAATATGTAAAACCATTCTTCCACAACGAGGCTCCAGGAAACAGGTAAATACTTTATGCCAACTACATTGGCTTGGAGAAAAAGGAAATACGCAATTATTTTCCAACCATATGGATTACCGTAAATAACCATTTTAGCAATAAGCACAAAATAGTACAATGGAACTATCCTTAACCATCTGCGTTTCCAAAAACGTACTATTCTGCCAAAGTCAATTCCACTTTTAAATTCTTTTAGCAGAATTTGTCCAATCAAAAAGCCACTGAGAACAAAGAAAACCTGAACACCAACCAATCCTAATTCATAAGGGATATCAAATCTATGCGAAATAAAAACCAATGCAATAGAAATCGCTCTAACAACATCCAACCCAAAATTTCTACTTTTTATTTCCGCCATTCCATTGTTTCAGTTTCAATTACTCTATTTAAGTACTTCTACAAGTTTTTTATATGCTTCCGTATTATCATTTGATGTTTTTAAAAAATCTCTTTTCGCATATTCAAAACACTTCTTCTTTACTTCAATTCCATTCTTCTTTAAAAAACTCCAATCAGGCTCATTCATATAAACTACCGAGCCACAGTCATTGGTTTTAACATATTCACTAAAATCTCCCAAGTTCTCAGATATAAGTACCGGCAGACCTGCATAAAGATATTCTGCAAATTTTGTTGGTGAAGCAACTTTGTTAGTATCTGATTGTTCTCTTAGTAAAATACCATAATCGCAACAGGCCAGATGATCCAATACTTCACCATGCTCAACCCATTTTATAATTACCCTGTCTTTATACTTTGAACGTAACTGCTCATTATCCTTGTTGGTTTTTGACAGAAACATAACTTTAATTCTTTCGTCTCTATCCATAAGCGGCACCAGAATCTTTTCCAGCAGTTCAAAAGACTGCCATGGGGCAGTTGATCCAGAGTATCCTAAAACAATATCTGTATCTGAAATTCCCATTTCAACTTTTAACTGCAAAGATGTTTCCGACAAAACAAAATTATCATTCGCAAAATGTTTTCTATCTAAAGTACAGGGTATAACAACATGATCATTACCTGTGTAATTATAATGTTCTCTCCAATATTCTATTAATTTTTGAGAAACTGCCATTCTATAATCAGAATTATTTACAGCAAACGATTCGAAAGTGCTTACATTTTTTCTTAAATAATCTACCGGAAAAACATCATACTCGCCAATTTCAGCGGCCATTGCGCTTCTCCCATCCATCACTACTTTCTTTATCATCCCCCACCGTTTGAGCCTGAGGGTCATTTTTGTGCAAAATACATTTCTACAAATTGCAATTCGCTCGCCTGTGAATAAACAAACCCAAAAAAGTAAAATGGAGGTAAACTGAAAATTTTTTAATCCCGGGAAAGCGGGAAGCACAATTGCATTGGGCGACAATTTTTTCAACCTTTTCCTGGCATCGGTTTTTAGCAACTCCCGAATGGAGAGAAAAGCAACAACACGTATTTTTGTTTTATGAAACTTGTTTAAGTAATCACAAACATCAATAACCTGGCTGGAATATATTCCGGGATGAAACTGATCCAGTAAAGTAATGTAAATCACTTATTCAATATAACATTAAGATGTTCAACAATTCTCCGGGTTGAGACGCCATCCCACATTGGAGGAACTGTTCCTTTTTTATAAGAGCCATTATCAATTGAAGTGATAACATTGGTGATTAAGCTTAAATCAAAAGGAAGCAATGAATTTGATCCTAAATGAACTGTAGACGGGCGCTCTGTATTAGGGCGAAGCGTAATGCATGGTTTTAAACGAAAAGTGCTTTCTTCCTGTATCCCTCCGCTATCTGTAAGTATAAACCTGCAATCTGCAATTAGTTTTTGAAAAGAAAAATAATCCAATGGCTCCGATATTACCAAATTAGCTATGGCGCTAAAACGTTGGTATAGTCCGAATTTTTTCAAATTACTGATCGTACGCGGATGTAATGGAAATACAATCTTATATTTCTCTGCAACAAATTCAATAAGCGCTATTAATTTATTCAACTCTTCCTTATTATCCACGGTGGCAGGCCTGTGAATTGTCATCAGCACAAACTGATCTTTTTCCAACCGGAGTTGATCAAGGATTCCATTCTCTCTTATCTTTTCTTCAAAAGCAACCATCGTATCAATCATTGTATTTCCTACAAAAAAAAGTTGCTCCTTACTTTTTCCTTCGTTGATTAAATGATCCCAACCACTTTGTTCGGTTATAAAAAAATAATCGGTTATTTCATCGGTTAATAATCTATTAATTTCTTCGGGCATTGATCTGTCAAAGCTTCTTAAACCGCTTTCGAGATGGGCAATTTTAATTCCAAGTTTATTAGCTGTTAATGCAGCTGCAAAAGTAGAATTCACATCTCCAACAACCATAATGAGATCGGGTTTGTATTCTGCACTTACTTTTTCTATTCCAAGCATGATCTCTGCCATCTGTGTATTAGCAGAAGTATTTGAAATATTCAAAAAGTAATCCGGTGTAAGCTCAAACTGCTCAAAGAATATATCCGCCATTTTTGAATCGTAATGCTGGCCTGTATGAACAATTTTAATATCGATTTCTTTATAATTTTCCGCTACCCTTTTAAATTGAGTAACCTTTATGAAATTGGGCCTGGTGCCAACTACTATCAATATTTTTTTCACCATTATCTTCTTTTGAGAATTTATATTTCCTCTATATTCTTTATATCCGGTGTAAATTCACCATTATACCAAACGGCGGTTCCAACTTGCTGCCACGGTTTAGCAATTTGTCGGTTCAGGAAATCATACTCAAAACCTTTCGGGGAATCTATTTTTTTGCAATAAATAATAAACTTAAATTCCTTATTCTCTTCATACCGCACTTCTGATTTATGCAACCAATGGGATGAAAAATCTCTAATACCCTTTTTCAATCTGTCCATACCAATATTACCGGCATCAACCCTAAAGGTCCATTTTACCCAATTAAAATTTTTAAGGTAAGCATCCGGCATACCATTTTTATCTATTATTGGGAGTGTGATTGATTTATTTCCTTCAACATAATCAACTCTGATAATATGGTTATAATTATTAAAATGGTTATCCATGAAAACACCATGATTTGTTATTCCAAATAAAGATTTAGATGTGCTCCTGATAAATTCCGTTTTTTTAACTACAGCCTTATAAAATGGATAATCTCCAAACAAATTTGAGGGTAAAGATGATCGCATGGAAACGATAATCTGAAGAAACAAGAACATATAAAATATAAACTTCAATGAAAATGATCTAACATTTTCAATGGAAATGTTTTTAAAAAGTTTGATCTTAGACACATCACCTACCGGGGCAGAAAAACCGATTTCACAATTATCCTCCGAACATCTTTCTGTATTACGATTTTGAGCGACTACTGAATATACCTTTTTAGCGATATGATATAAGCCCGGAATTTGGATGATAATCCCAATGGGAAACATATAAATCATTTTCTTGAGTACCCGGATATAAGTATCAACTCCCGAGTAATATTTTGAACCATCCAATGAATAAATGTTATCGAGCATTTGATCATAGCTAAGCCCTTTAAAATGATCTTTATACTGCTCATAATTTGATTGAACCGGCAAGAATTTTATTCTTTTAAATACATCAAAAAACTCAATAACAATTCTTGTTCTGAGACATAAAGGGCATTCTGCATCATAAAAGAAGATTAATGGCTTTTTTGAAGGTTTAAATTTAAATTTGTCCCAAAAATCGAGAGGTAACATTAAAAAATACAAACCCGTAACTGCCTGGGCAAACTGCGGTATTGGGAATAAAATCCAAATCCCTATATGCAAGCCAATGCCAATTAAAAGTAAAGGCCATTTAAAATACTTATTCCAAAAAAAGAAAATGTAAACAAACTCAAATACAATAGTCAGGTAACCCAAAAATTTCATCAACATTTCCTGGTTCAATAACCACGAGGCATTTACGTTTACTACAAATGGCATTGAGGCGGGTAACCACATACCAAGACCATCCTTCCACAATGGTGATGCCAGTTTATAAAAAATAGAATCAAAGTAAACGATGGCTATACCGTAAAATAGCAAAAGGTAGTAATAAAATTCAGAAACCTTTTCGGTTGGTTGATTTAGCTTTCGAACGGAAGAATTATTTATTCTATATAATAAGTTATCAAGGGAATAAGATTCTGATACAGGAGTGAAAATCATTATAAAATTAATTCCCATGTAGGCATAAAACATATGATACTCATAGGTATCAATAGTCCCGATCAAAAACAAACCTATTATATAATTGAGAATTGCAACAAACCTTGTTTTATAACCAACAATTAAGAGTGCTACTGTTACTATCCAAACGTAAAATATATAAACGAAAGAGATTTCTGAAGCTTCAAAAAATGGCACCTTATCAAAGATCAGCTCTCTGAATTCCCTTAATCTTAAAACCTCACGTAATAATACCAATCCGTAAAGAATCCTGAAAATACCAAGGCCTTTAGAAGACACCTTATTGTTGATTATTTTTTGAAGCATGATATTATACCTTCTTAAGCGTTATAAAAATCATTAATGATCTCAGAAATATATTCTACTTCACTGTTCTTCAATTCAAAATACATTGGCAACCTAAGCAAACAGTCTGAATAATGATCGGTATTAGGAAGAATGTTACCGCTGTGTTTATCTTTATAAAATGGGCTATTGTGCAGAGAGAGGTAATGAAATACGGCATGTATTTCTTTTTCTTTCAACTTAGAAATAAGCTTTGTTCTCTCATCTATTGAATTACAAACCAGATAATACATATGCGCATTATTAGTAGCAAAATCAGGCAAAAATGGTATTCTAACACCTTTTGCCGTTAGTTTAGAAAGCTTAGTGTTGTATATATTCCAGATCTCTTTTCTTCTTTTTTGAATAACTTCTAAATTTTCAACCTGTGCATATAAAAAGGCGGCAATAATATCTGAAGGAAGAAAAGAGGAGCCAATATCAACCCAACCGTATTTATCAACTTCGCCCCTGAAAAAAGCTGAACGATTTGTCCCTTTTTCCCTTATTATTTCAGCTCGTTTTGCAAACCTGTCATCATTAATAACAAGCATCCCCCCTTCTCCGGAAATAATATTTTTTGTTTCATGAAATGAGAATGCAGCCAAATGGCCAATGCTTCCGAGTGGTTTTCCTTTGTAATAACTGTCAATTGCCTGAGCTGCATCCTCAACAACAAACAAATTATGTTTTGATGCAATTTCCATAATCCTATCCATATCACATGCAATACCTGCATAATGAACAGGAAGAATAACTTTAGTTTTCGGGGTTATTGCCTTTTCAATGAGTTCTATATCCATATTTGGATTGTCATTTGCAGAATCAATGAAAACAATTTTTGCACCCCTTAGCATAAATGCATTTACTGTAGATACAAATGTGTAGGACGGAGCAATAACCTCGTCACCTTCCTTTATATCCAAAAGTATAGCAGCCATCTCCAGAGCATCGGTACAGGAAGTAGTGAGTAATACTTTTTTAAAACCAAACGTATCTTCAAAATACTTATGGCACTTTTTTGTATAAACTCCGTCTCCTGAAATTTTCAGGTTTGAAACTGCATCTTTGATGTACTCCGTTTCTTTTCCTGTTAAGTATGGCTTATTAAATGTTATCATTATTTACTGTTTTAAACTGAACCTGATTGAATAATTGCAAATTTTTCTTTCCTCTTTAAAAAAGGCATTTCAAGATATTTATATGATGCCATTGAAATTAGTATGGTTAAAACGAAAGATAGCGAATACAAAACCAAATTAAACATTACTTCCGTTTTAAATTGAGATGCAATAGAAAAGCTGATAAAAATACACAATGGGTGTAGCATATAAATTCCGTAAGAAATTTTCCCAAAGGGTTTTAAAAATTTTATTTTAATTTCCTGTGTTACCAACATCAGAATGAGGAGTATAAACAAAAAAGCCAGGGCTAAGGTATGATTATATTTTACACATTCAAGAATGATTAATATCAGAATGCCTACTAAAGCCAATTTGTTCTTTAAAAAAATTGATGCCGGGGCTCTTAATTTTTCCGAAAAAATAACGAAAGCACCAAATGCGCCAACACACATATATTCAATGCTAACTTTTGACAATATTGCCGGGATTATACTTTGCTTTCCAAAAATGGAATATGAGAAGTAATTAGCTCCTATCTTTATTAAAAATAAAATTAAAATAAATATAAAAGCTTGTTTTACTCCCTTCGAAAATTTAACAATATTAGGCCATATGAGATAAAACTGTTCTTCAACTGATACTGACCATGATTGAGCCGCTCCGGCTATGGGTTTATAAAAAAGCAATGCAATATTGGAAAGAAACAATAAGTACATTGGCAATGCATTATAATCTATTTTTTCTATTAATGAGGGGTAGTAAGCCTGCCCCTGAAAATTAAACAATTTACCTAAAACCGGTAACAAAACAAATCCAATAAAGGTTACAAAAAAATAGAGAGGCCAAATACGTAAGATCCTCCTGATATAAAACTCTCTTATTTTAACAGTTCCAATTTTTTCTTTTTCCTTTAACAACAGGTAAGTGATAAGAAACCCGGAGAGAACAAAAAAACAAATCACACTATTATGCCCAATGTTTGATATGAAATTTCCTGTGTATTTAAATTCATACAAAGATGGATGGGATTCCCTTTTCTTGAACAATTCGACGTGATGAAAATAAACTAAAAGGGCTGCTATAGCTCTTATTTCATCAAGTCCATAAAAATAAATTCTATTTTGTTTACTATCGGACATTATTTAATCCTGTTGGCGGGCATTCCAACATACAGCCCTTTTTCTTTTAATGATTTAATAACAACGCATCCTGCTCCAACCTGTATGCCTTCACTAATTTCTATATTATCTATAATTGTTGCATTGATTCCAATAATACACTTTTTTGAGATTTTTGAAAACCCGGCTATTTTTACTGCAGGTGACAAAAAAGAATGTGACCCGACTTCTGTATCGTGAGCTATAACACAAGCAGTGTTTAACAGTACATTATCATGTAAAATAACATTTCTGTCTAAAACACAACCCGGTAAAATAAAGCAACCTTCTCCAATAACAACAGAGGCATCAATATTAGAGCTTGGGTGAACAATTTTGGCAAAAGGAATTTTCCCTTTAAACCTTTCAAAAATCTCTTCCCTGAAATCCATGTATCGGTAACCAACTGCCACCATTAAGCAATCAAATTTTTTGTTTTTATAATCTGTCTCCAATTGATCAACTTTCCCCAGTATTGGGTATTGATCCACATTCAGTTCATTCGTATTAAAATCGTCGTAGTACCCAACAACATTAAACCCGCAATTTACTGATGCGTGATGAGCAATTAATTGCCCTAAGTCTGAAGACCCTATTATTGCTAGTCTGTTACTCATTGATATTGGTTAGTTCTTTTATAGAAAACAATGGTCGTGCTTTTACTTCCTTGTAAATTCTGCCTATATAAATAGCAAGAACACCAATAAAATAAAGTAAAATTCCCGTTGCTCCAATAATGGTTATTATAATTGAAGGCCAACCAATTTGGAATTTGATAAAAAACAGACGTAAAACTACAATCGTTAACAATGCCAGTATTGAAAGGAACATAAGATAGAAACCAAATTTAACCGCCATTTTTAATGGTAGTTCCGAAAAATCGAATATGGCATCAAAAGCTAATTTCATTTTTCTTCTGAAATTAAACTTACTTACTCCTGCAAATCTATCACGCTGTTGAATCTCAATAGTAGTTTGTTTTAACCCAACGTGCATAAAAATACCCTCAATAAATCTATTTTGCTCGGGGTAGGTTAAAAATTTATCGGCGAATTTCCTGTTAAAAATCCGCATAACGGCAATTCCTTTAGGAAGTTTTAAGCCGGTAAATTTTTCCAACACCCACCAAAAAATTTTAGAAAAAAGTACATTTACAACATTGTCTTTCTTTTCTTTTCTGATACCAAAAACAAGATCGAAACCCTTTTCAATTTCTTCAATAAATCGGTGTATTTCTTCAGGAGGGTCCTGCAAATCCGGATCCATATAAATCATATAATCACCGGTGGCATATTTGATGCCGGCTGTAACTGCCCATTGCTTTCCATGATTATAAGAGAATTCTATCAGCTTTATCTGCGGATCCTTAGCTGCTTCTCCCTTAATCAATTCAGTTGTTTTATCTCTGCTTCCATCATCTATAAACACAAATTCATATTTATATTGATGGTTTAATTTTGCAAACGCTTCTTTTACCTCTTTTATGAACTGAAGAATACAATCTTCTTCATAAAATACAGGCACTACTAATGAAATTGTTTTCACGAGGATTGTTTATTTAATTTATCAATTACACCCGGAATCTGTTCGAAAGTACTAATCCGATTTTTAAAGTTAGTAAATTCATTAAATCTATCAATTAAAATTGCGTTCATTCCGCATTTTTGAGCGGGCATTACGTCCAGTTTAAGAGAGTCACCAAAATAAACTATTTCGTGTGGCTCTACACCTAATTTTTGGGTCGCCAGATTGTAAAATTCGATATCCGGTTTCCTGCACCCCACACTTTCCGATACAATATAATGAGTGAAACAGTCTGGTATTAATTTATCCATCAACTCGTTTAAACCTGAATTAAAATTTGATAAAACACATTTTGGCAATGAAAGTTCATTAAGCGACTTACAATCCTCAAAAGGCTCCCAGGGCAAATAACTACATGCAGTAAACACATCATCAAGTATTTCTTTATTGGGTAAAATACCAAGCGACAAAATAAGTTCTGTATTAAAATGTTCATAAAAATTCCGGTCTGTTCTATCAGGAAAATTAATTATTTCAGAAACAAGTTTATGTTTTGAACGAAGCGTATTTACATCCACAAGGTGTTGATGTTTTTCAAGAACAGTGGCAATACGGATTAGCAGATCAGGTTTAAAGATCAGGGTATTGGCCGCATCGAATAAAAGTACTTTTATCATTAAAATATATAGGGTGAAGTGTTTTCTTTATAGATAATATCCATTAAAATGCGAACAGCGCTGCCTGTAATGATCTCCGGTTTATCAGGCTCTGACTGATATAAGTTTTCCTGTAAAGTATACCATACGTCTTTGAAACCAAAGTTTGATCGTATTGAGTTAGTTCCCGAGATCCGGCAATTCACCTCAAACGGTACAATGATTCCTGCATCCGTTACAATTGACTGCAGATTGGCTGAACCTTCAACATCTGTTGATGCTATAATTTGATTCAAAATAGGAACAATCCGGCCATCATAATCAAAACTAACATTACATGCAGAAGTGGTTCCGTTTTCTAAACTTCTTTCCATAGTGATTAAACCGTGGAGTTTATGCTGTTTATTCACATAAAATGCGGTTGTGATTTCTTTTCCTTTTAGTAAGGGTTGCACCATATATTTATCATCAGGAAACTCATTGATATTGTCAGGATTAATAAATAATCCACGGGAACCACGTCCTTCCTTTGGCTTTAATATCACATCACCAAATTGACCTTTGTATTCGCTAGGCAATACCGATTCAGCAAATGGAATATTATTTTTTTTATGGTGTAAAAACGTTTTGTATTTATCCAGATAAATTTCAGAAGCTACCGGCCCCGAAACAGCAATGGCGCATGGAATTTCAGCTTTGAATTTAGAAAGGTAATACACTTCATAATCAGTTGATGGAATAAGCAGATCTATTTTCTGCGAAAGCACAATCTCACGTATAACCGGTATGTAATTTTCCTCGTATGCAAAAGGCGTCTCAAATACCTCTTTGCAAAAGTAATTTCCGGGTGAAAATTTAATTACATTGCAACCAAATAAATCTATTGGCAAATTAAGGCTGATTATATTCCTTAATATACCTTGCCCGACATTTCCACCAATTCCGGTTACTAAGATTCTTTTCTTATCCATTCTATTAATTGTTTTATTCCCGCTTCTGTTTCAATTTTACAATTCCAACCTAATACTTTACGTGTTAATTCCGAATCGTAAAGATAGGAAAGAGAATTGTCAGTTCCCTGATGTTCTATTATTGTATCCGGCAAATATTTCTTTATTATTGCTGCAATTTCTGCATTGGAATGTGAATTCTCACTAACACTCAAAAAAATCCTGTTAAATGAACGCTCTCCCGATTTTATTAAAGATTCCGCAACATCATCCACGTTTATATAATTTTGTCTTCTCGCTCCGTCCCCCATTAATGTTATTTTACCTTTTAGAAGTGCGTTTTTAATAATTAAAGGTAAAAAAGTACTCGTTTTCATTTGTATACCGTACATAGAGGAAATCCTGTTGATTGCAAAAGAAGGGTGTTGCTTAACAATCGCTTCTGCCCATAATTTACTCAATCCGTATTGGTTTGCATTTTGTGATGGGGACTCTTCATTTATAATCGTATCAGATTCTCCATATACCGAAACAGATGAAGCAAGTACTAGGTGTGCGGATTTGAATTTTTCTGCTACCTTTTCAGTTAATCCAACATTTACATCATATAGTTTCCCATTATCCCATTTATTTCCCTGAGGAATGTATGCGCTGATTAAATAAACAAGTTCAAATTTATCTTCGAGTTTATCTATATCAATAATATTAACATAAGAAACATCCGGTTGGTGAAGATTAGTGGCCTGGTTATATACACCAATAATGTTAGCGCTTGTTTTTAACTTGCTTATTAAACAGCTTGCTAAAAAACTATTTGAACCAATAACCAGTATGTTTTTTTTTGCCGACACCATTTTACACTATTTGATAAACAAAAATTTCATTGTTTTCTGCCCCAAATTTATCAACTAACTTCAACCTTTCTGAATTAATCTTCACCCCGGAAAAAAAATATTTTGTATTCTTATTTATCATTTCATCAAAATCCAACTCAAGGGAATCGATAACCTTTTTACCTTGCCTGTAATCTGCAGAAACTATTTCGCAATGGCTACCTATCGAGGGTATATTCAATTTTTGCATTTCCTTTCTGCAAATCAGGGTAAACCATTCGTTATATTCTTTTGGGTAATAATAGAAATAACCATCTATTGTATTATAGCCATTGAACTGAAGTATTTCAGCTTCTATTCCAAGCGATGCTACCCTATAAGTTCCGGGTGCCACTTTTTCCTTAATTGATTTAAAAATATCTTCCCGGTAGTATCCAGAAAAAGAAAGCGATTCTTTTTCTGAATTAGTAAAGTATGTCTTTAAAAATGCATTTTCCACAAATTTACAATCCTGAAAGTCTTTCATTTTAAAGGAGGACATATTAATAAGTAACAAGACTGAGAAGATACCCATTAAAATTAATTTGCGGTTCCTTTGCGTATTTCTGAGAATTATAGCTGAACAATATCCAAGAAGACAAATCCACAAGATTGGAAATACAGAATAAAATCTGGGAGTAATACCTTTCAAGAAAGCCATTTTACCTGCGACCTGTGCAAATACTCTCCATTCGGGCAATACAAGCATCAACGAAATAATATAAGCCAGAAAAAGAGTAAGGAGAATGTATATCTTTTCTTTTTTGATTTTAGTTACAAAAAAAGCCCATGCGCTGACAAACAACACAATTGGGGCGTTAACAGAATAAAAATGGTATTGCCCCTTAAAAAGGTGCTTGAGTGAAATGCCTATAAGCCCAAAAAAATTAAGGTTGGCACTTTTATCCTTAAGGTCGCGATGAGTTTCGAAGTGCTCAATAAACTGCATTTCGAACAATTTATGTTCAGCAATTACCGACACTATGGCAAATAATAAAAATGCGGATAGCAAGCGTAGGTTCAACTTTTTTTTCAGAATAATAATTCCAAAGAAAATAAATCCCAAAATAATCATTAAAAAGAAGTTGGCAAATACCAATACCGAATACAAAGGGATTAATATAATTACGAACCAGTCTTTCCAATTGGATTCGTTATAATAAATGTTCAAAAATGCGTATAATAGGAGTGGTTGACCGGCGATGGCTAATCCACCGGAAGGCCAGAATGGCAACAGTGAAAATATTAACGACAAAAAGTATGAAAAGCCCGGATCCTGATCTTTAAAAAAATATTTTCTTGACAATAAAAACATTCCATAAAATGCAACGAGGTGCATAATAACAATGTTTAAATTGTATGCTAATAGAGGAGAAAAGAGCAGGTAAAACAAATGTAAAAAATTAAATTCGGAAGGGTAACATCCTCTTGGCAATCCTGACAAGGTATTGGGAATAATCTCGTTATTAGACGCGAAAAATTTTCCTGATTCACCCAGGTTCTTATACCAAACCACATTAGAGTTTAAATTATCATGTACCAGATAATTAGCCTGTTCAGGAATAAAAATGTTGGGCGATAAATAAATTAATAGTACCAGCAAGGCCAGTAAAAGAAATTTATTTTTATAAAAAAAGCTGCTAAGCTGCAATTTAATCAATGTTTATCTTCTTCCCGCCTTTAGAATGTCATCCACCATTATTCTTCCGCTTGGAACATTTATATTTTCCTTGGCGTAAGTATCTTCAATTACTTCACCGGCAATCATTTTATTAATCCATTTATGATAATACAAAGGCACATCCTGATTAGTTTTTAAAGCTTTTAAGAATTCAATATCATCAAAACCCATTCGCTGCATAAAAGCAAAAACTGTTTGTATCGAATAATCATCTACTTCTGGTCCGGCCTGGGCACGTGTAGGAGCAAAATAATCATCTTCCAATACTCCATAAAACTTTCCGTCTTTTACATAATATTGGTACGTTTCCTTTGCAGCGATCCCAACTTTTTTATCCATCCCAAATGCGTAAATAAGTTTCCTGAGTGGTATTTTCATTGCTTTCAAAATTGGGTTGCTTCGCAACGAATCAGTAGCTCTTTTTTTATCAGGGCTCCATAGCACTACGGTGGCGGATAAGGAAGTAGGATTAACAACTACATGTGGCTCCCAAGCATCTACAAGGTGAACAGGCCGTTGTTGCTGAGTAAAATGCTCCCTGATCCGCAGATTTGTTTCCTTTGTAACAGGATCCGTTTCAAATTCTTTTTCAAACAACATAGTTTCATACCCGGAACCAAAAGCTGCGTATGTAGTAAGAAGATAATTATTATGATGATGAATAGCCGAAGCAACCACATGAGGTTCATATGTTTTTAATGGTACAAACAAATGTACCTTTACATAAAAATCATCATTTTCATGCACGTACAAGAATGGAATTTCATACATGGTCCATTTACGCTGAAGATACCCTTTATCGGTAAGATTATGCTTAAATACCTCGTTCCAAAACGCCTTGTCATTTGCCATTGATACAAGAGTTTCGGAGGCTGTCTTATGAAACTCATACCTGTCAGTAATTTCCCGGTTAAGTGTAATAATTTTATTTACAAAAGAATTGGATTTCATGTTGTTGTATTTTACAAAATAATGTGTAAATTAAAGTATAACTAATACTATCTGAGTTGATTAAAATCAGTTATCAGGATATATTTAGAAATTGCATGTTTTAAAAACCTTTCGAAGGTTTTTAAATTATGTAACGAAATCATTTTAGGATGGGAAATAAAATGCATGTAGGGATTCTTTTCCAGAAATATTCTATATTCCCTTAACTTCATTAGATTCAAAAGTTCTATAGAAATCATTTCCCTGTTTGCTGAACCCAGCATCTCTTTCCTGCCCTTACTAAGCTCTTTATCTTTTATAACTAAACTTACTCCATCCCCCATTGATCTCTGGCCTGTTTTCCAAAGGTATTTCAACCATATTTTATTTTTCCAGTATAGTTTTTTCGATATTTCTATAGTTGATATAGTATATTCGGTATATACTCCATTTTCCGTTTCTTTTGTAGGATCAGAATCAAATTTATAAATTACCTTATCCGGGCACTTACTAAAATCAAAATACTGGGCGTCTGATAAATTCTTAAATCCGGGAACAACCGAAAATTCGTGGGAGATATGATGTTTTTCAAATGATGGTTTAAAATCTTCAAAAGGTTGAAGTGACCATCCTCCTGCCCTGTATGCATTTACAGGGAACTTTACCGAACAGGTATCCACTATTTCCTTCAATAAATTTACAGATTGGGAAAACAACTCTTCTCTTAATTCCGGGAAAACATGATGGAAACGATATTTTGAAAAATCAGTCAAGGACCAATAGTTTGCACTCTCAACGTACTGAGCGTCTGCCCAGTGAGGATGAATGTGGGGAAAAATAAAATGTCCTTTTTCACAAATCAGTTTCAACTGATCAATTATTTTCACATAATCTGCCTTTGCTGCGGTATCAGACTCCGATTTTAGTCTGAGCAAATAAGTTGTATCTACAAAAAAAATCGCGCCTTTTATTTTATATTTTTCAAATAAATCAAGAAGTAATCCGGTTGGTTCAATCAAGCATTTACTTACCGAACCACTTCTGCTTCCAAGAAATAATTCATAATCGAATGTGAATAATATACTACGCCGCGCCTTTTTCAATTTCCTGATCAATTATATCCTTATAAGGTTTTCTTTTGGTGATTGAGTTTTTAACTCCAACCAGAAAATCATAAGTTTTGCATTTAAACTTATTTAAATCAGCTTTTATCAAATAACCTTCTACCAGCTTACCGCCAAACCTTTGTTTAAACCGTTGTATTCCTTCTAATTTGGTACCACTAACATCACTCAAACGTGCTCCAACAAAATCGTAATACCTAAGCCCGGAGCTTTTCATTTTTAATATAGTGTGCCAATGCAAATAATTTATTGCCCCTGATTCTGTTATCGAGTCGGAAGACGAACCATACATATAGTAACAGCAATACTTTGTGTAAGGATTCAGTATTGCACCCTGAGGTTGGCCATTATGATAAATCACTGCACAATAGCAATTATTGCTTCCTAAATTTCTGTATAAAGATTCAAATTTCGAATATGGCTCACAAAAAAGGTCAGACCTTTTCATTGTTTGCATATACATATCGTAAAACACAGGTAACTCATCAACTCCTTCTTTTATAAGCAACTCACTCTTTTGGGCTTTTACTATAACATTTCTGTTTTTTGAATGTAAATTGGCAAGCAATGTTTCAGAGTCGATGGCCAAGTCAACAACATAAGTACCAAACCTACAAAATGAGGTATTTTTTGGATGCCCTTTCAAAACAACAAAATTCAAAGGAGGGATCAACCTGTCTGCTATATTTTGTTTATTAAGCTCAGTCAATAATTTTTCAATAAAAAAAGCCTCGCTATATTCATCAATACTACCCTTATGAGAAAATGGTTTGGAAACCAACTGGGCATTACTCAAGTATCCCGACTTGTTTATGGAAACGGCAATAAATTCTTTTCCATTATCCGAGCAAGCAATTTGTATCTCGGTGTTATAATTTTCTTTCAAAAATGTAGAGTAACCTTCAAGAAAAGTGAAAGGAAAATTATCCGGATTGTAATTGTACTTTGTAAAAAAATCTTTAGGAGAAAAAAAATCAATCTTCATTTATATGCTTCTAAAACTTTAGCGATTCTATCCATCTCCGGCATTGGTATCGATCTTTCTGTTGAAATTTCTATGATCCTTTTCCCTGATTTTTTGAAAAAAGGTAGTTCTGCTTTTAATCTTTCTTCCACATCAATACTATCGTACAATCTAAAAAAATGAATATTGTTTGAAAAAAGATACTTTACAAATTTGTCCGGATCACCTGAAATATAAAGAACTATTTTAAACTTCAGCCCCTCTTCTGAATCGTATGCTATTTTAACAGAACTCTGCTCTTTAATGGATCTCATAAGATGTTCATACCTCAAAACACGCTCCGAACCCTTATTTAAAACAATCCATTTTGCTTCCTTAGCCTTTTGTTTTTGAAATTCAGACAGTTCAATAAAATCAGATTCGTTACTTTTTAGTTTTGAAAAAATCTTTAGCAGCAACTTATCCAGAAAAGAAAATTTATATTCATTTAGCCTTGACTTAAAAAACAATTTCGCATTCTGTGAATCTGCCAATCCAATTTTCTTTATTGATATGCCATTACCCTTAAAGTTCACAATTTCACCACCCATTGCAGCGGTAGTTGATTTGCCAGGGCCAAAAGAATAAACAATAGCTTTATTGCCCAATACCGAACTATTGATCCCAAAACTTTGTGCAGCATCATGAATCAGTGCAACCCCTTCCTTTTCACAAAATTCCATTATGCTCTTCGTATCGGGATGTATAAACCCATAAAGATGAGTAAGAATGATAGCTTCAATGTTTTTTTCCTTTATTGTTTCTTTTGAGTAATCTGCCCAATATCCTTCTTCTTCTTTCAGATCAAAAAAACAAGGTGTTAGTTTCTCTTCCTTAACTGCCTGAAAAACCGCATCACAACAAAAAGCAGGGATCCCAACATTGGCTCCTTCTTTCAAGGAAAAACTTCTTAAAACAAGCCGGAGTGCATTCTTCCCCGAATTTACGACAAATCCTAAATCTACATTTTCGGATTTTGCAGTTTCATCCGGCAAAAAAGGGCTTGGGAAATAGGTCATTTACTTATGATAATAAGAGCCGAATCAAGCCCTGATTTAACAACGTCAAACGAAAAAGTCATATTTTTTTTCATCTCTTCAAGTATTTGAGGGATGGGGTGAACATATCCTACATCATACCTTGTAATTGCTTTTGAAAGCGTTGATACTTTGTATTCTTCTATCGGGGTTTTGCGGAGAGAATTTACTATTACTACTTTTTTGTTAGCAGTATCAATCATTTTTTTCACAAACAGGTTAATTTCGGAAGGATGAACATAATCTATGGATCCAAAAACAGAGACCAGATCATAATTGTTATCTTCATCAAACAAATTTTTCACTTCAAATGTTAGCCGTTCATCACTGAACCTATCCTTTGCATTATTTATAACCCCTTCGCCAATATCAATTCCCTTGACTTTTTTTGCATTTGTTTCTTTAACACATCTGTTACAAAAAACACCCCAACCACAACCAACATCCAAAATAGTTTCCATCTTTTCTTCATTGATCAGCTGAATGGCAACATCAAAGTAGCTTTTTTTATCATTCGTATTGCCTTCAAACCACATATACCCCAAATCACTTTCCCAAAAATCTTTTTGATAATCTTCTCCATTTAAAAGCTCTTTAAACTCTTCATGAATTTCTTTGTTTGCATTCATCAACTCATTCAGGTTCCTTAATAAGATCCTACCCGTTTTTTTATTCCGGAGTTCCTTATTTAAAGCCGCTATAAAAACCGTTTTCCGATAGTCTTTATTTTGAAGACGTTTTAAAAAAAAACTATTTAATACTTTACTTACTAAAAACATACTTATTTTTTCTTATCAGTTTTCCAATACATTTATTTTTTCTTAAACACCAAGGTGTAAGAATTCATATAGGTTCTCAATTCTTTGTTTATTGGATTTTCATAGGGTTCATCATCAAAATATTTAACCCTTTTGTCATCAAGTGTATGTTTATCATAAATAATATCAAATTGTTTCAATCCAACATTTCTGACTCTCTCAGGAGAATAGGATATATAACTCAGGTCAGGGAATTTGGTGTCGGCAACATTAAGGGCATGCGGGAAATTAACAAAAAATATTCCTCCGGGATTTAGAATACTACTTATCTTCAGAAAAAATGTGTTGAGCTGACTCGGATAAAAATATTGCAAAGCTCCTATACAGTATACCGCATTATACTTTTCATTCAGGTTAATTTTTAAAAAATCTCCCTGCAAAAATTCCGAACCGGGCAATCTTTTAGACGCAATTTCAACCATTGACTCATTGATATCCAGCCCCGTCATTTTATATGATCCTTCTAACTCAGCAACAAAATTACCAGGTCCACAACCGATCTCAAGAACTTTTGAATTGGTGGCGCAGTTATTCTCTATGGCTGATTTAAGCTGAGAAGTAATTGCATTCAAAACCTTGTCCATATACTCATTATGAGAAAAACCTGCTATTTCCCTATAAGATTTTTGTGTAATGTCTGCTTTAAAATTCTTATACGGGTTATAAACAGACATAAAAATCCGTTCAATTCCCAGGAAAACCACAAATGGATTTACGTACCTGTTATTTAAAAATTTTGCTATTCTTTGTCTCATCACTTCACAAAATTAAAAGCGTTAATCATTCTTTTCGTTATACTGCTAACAGAGTGCTTCTCAAAATTATAATCAACATTTATAAACACTCCTTGCTTCAATTTTGTTTTGTTTTCTATCAAACGATCACTTAACTGTTCGTTCTGAAGTGCAGAATTATTAGAAACCATTCCCAGTCGATTATCTTTAACCAACTTATAAAGCCCTTCTTCTTTAGACAATAGTAGTATTGGTTTTTTATGCATTAATGCATCATAAACTTTTGAGCCATAAGCATAGTAATAAATTTCATCATTCAATACCAAATGCATATCTGCAAAAAACATAAACTTCTGAACTTCCTGAGGAGGAATAAAGCTATGGAATTTAACCATTTCTTTCAGTTCGGAATTTTCAATCATATTTTTTGTTTCTGCATGAAAGCTCCCAAAAAAATGAAAACAAATATGAGTTTTCTCTGCTTTCAGTTTTTCTTTGTTCTGCAATATGAATTGATAAAAAGATTTTTCCCTTCCAAATTGAACCGTTCCAAAATGAGAGATATTTACACAAGTTTTATTATAAAAACCGGAAGGGAAACAATCATCAGGAAAACTCACCCTATCATCTTCATCAAATCCATTCTCAATGAGAATGTGGTTTACATCTTTCAACCCATATGAATTTATATTCTGATCAAGCCTCTCCATACAACCCGGAGTAACAGAGAAAACTGCATCAGCATTATCTATGGAAAAAGCCTCCATTTTCACTTCTTTTTTATAAACCCTGTCTTTAGGAGACATGCTAGGATGATCAAAAAAGTAGTCTGTTATCCACGAATCCCGAAAATCCTGAACCAGCTTAATTGATGGTATTTTTTTTTTAATGATAGCTCCAAAATAATTCGCACTGAATGGTCCTCCTGAAGCAACCACCAATTTTATCTGCTCACTCTTTATATATTTTACAATAGTAGATTTATTCCACACATAACTACTATACGCTTCATCGGTCCAACAAAATATTTTCGCCAAAATTCTTTCTGCTTTAAAAAACAATTTCCCGGTTAGGTTAGGCTCGTACTTTTTATCAAAAAAAGAGCTTAGCTGCTTGATTATTATATTCTCATGATTTACGTCGGCCGACCACGACTTATTTACATTCTTACCCCAATTGGCAGTAATAACATGAACTTTGTAACCCTCTTTTGCAAAATATTTAGCAAACTTAGCCCATCTTCTTGCTCCAACTCCTTCATAAGGTGGAAATTTATATGCCAGTATAAGTATTTTTTTCTCTAAACTCACAACAATTTATTTTCCCGATTAACTATTATTTGTTTTAAGCCAGGCCCCTATCACATAATTGCGATAAGCATTATCTGAAGGTTTCTCTACGTTAATATACTTTTTATTATATAGCAAATACTCGTTAAATGAATCGGAGTACTTTTTTATCCACTCTTCATGAGGGGTTGTAAAGCCCTTTTTATCCTTACGGTATTTTATACTTTCGGGCAATTCCGTCATACTCTTTCTTAACAGGTATTTTTGCCAACCTTTATTAATTACCAACTCATTCGGTAATGAATAGCCAAATTCTACTAATCTGTAATCCATAAAAGGGTGCCTCGATTCAATACTGAAAGACATGCTGTTCCTGTCATCAATTCTTAAATAAGTAGGTAATTGGAATGTATCAAAATCTCTTACCAGCATTTCATCCATTGTATCAATTTTATTCCAGTACTTCATTAAACCATGGTCAAATTTCGACAAAGCGAGTTTCATTTTAGTTTGCAATTTCACTTCATTCAAAACTATACGATGAACACTTTTTTTTGACACTCCTTTTATTTCCGCATACTGCTGAACCAATGCTAAATATTTTATCAACTTCCCCTGCGTCACCAATTGCCTGCAATACCTATAAAAGTGATGGTGGTACCCTGCAAATACTTCATCTGCCCCTTGTCCGTTAAATAAAATTTTTATTCCGCTTTGGGCAACTTTTTTATATACATTCCATTGAGCAAAAAAAGACGTTCCATTTATAGGCTCATCCTGATGGTAAACATGTTTTTCAAAATTTTCCATCGAAAACTCTTCCATGGCTTCACAGTAAGTGGTTTCACAGGGAAGGTCTTCGGCTACAATATTCACAAACTTTGATTCATCCGAATCAGCATGTCCGGGAAATACAGCAGCAAAACCACGCAATTTACTTTTCTTTCCTTCAGTTTCAATTATATTTCTTGCTGTATATAAAATTGCACTTGAATCAAGCCCCCCTGAAATAGCAAATCCGAAATCCACATCGGCACGCATACGGATGCGAACTGCGTCATGAAGCAAATATCTCATTTGCTCTATTGCATCGGCTTCAGAAATGGTTGTTTTTTTCAAACTGATTGAATAGTACTTTTTCTGATCAGAATGTATTTTCTTATTACTGTATCCGGCCTGGTCAATTGAAATGTAGTTAGATTTTTTAAACCTATACACATTAGTATACATGGTTTCTTCATCTACATCAACATATCCAAAGTTTAGAAAATCGTTTAAGTGTTTTTGGTTTATTGTTTTAGTAATATCTGAGTATGCTCTCAATTGTTTGGTTTCAGAAAACAGCCTGAAGCCGGCATCTTCCTCATAATAATAGAGTGGTTTAACTCCGAAACGATCATTGGAGATAAACATTTTTTTTTGCGGGGCATCCCAAATAAAAATAGCCCACATACCGTTAAATTTATTCAAACAGTCGGCACCCCATAATCTGTACGCTTCTAAAATAACTTCCGTGTCTGAGTTTGTTTTAAAACTACATCCCAAAGTTTTAAGCTCTTCCCTTAGTTCAATATAATTATAAACTTCACCATTATAAACAATCCAGGAGCCATCCTTACCTTTCATTGGCTGATGACCATTGGCGCTTAAATCAATAATACTTAAACGCTTGTGCCCTAAAGCAAGATTGTATGATTCAAGTTCCTCTCCCAATTGTAAATCAATTCCATCTACCTGCGACCTGCTTATTAAGAATTCACCGGTACTTGTATTCACCAAAACAATTCCCTCGTCATCCGGTCCACGATGATCAATTAACCTCAATGACTTCTTAAAATCATTGTATACAGATTTGTTTAGTTTATTTTTCTTAAATATTACTGAAATACCACACATATCAATTATACAAGAATTTAGCAAAGTGTTTGATCCCGTTCTGTTCGAAAAATTCTCTATTTGACAGAGTAATATTCTTTTCGATTTTTTCAAACAAATCCTGATCAGAGTCTGCGCAAATCAGGGCCATCTTACTTCCTTGCACAGGGAAATTAGGCCAACCCAAGGGCATCAGGAGTGTTTTAAAACCATAATACAATCGTTCAAAAACGATAGTAGATTTAAAAGCCACTGCAAAATCCGCTTCTTCAAATGTTTCTGCCGATTTTTTTTTAAAGTCACAAAATTCAAAAGTAACCCCCTCAAATACTTTATTATATCGCTCTCTTGTCAGGGCTGTATACTTCTCCCATTTTTCACGGGGGTGCAGAAAAATTTTCACTGTGTATTGAGAATTTTCCATGCAAAATTTCCGAAGAACATGCTTTACTCTTTCCTCCATACCTTCCATTTCATAACCCTGATCGATATGATCTTCTAACTTCCTTACCCAGGCCCCGGTTGAGTAAAAGCCAATCACCTTTTTTTTTGCAGGTACAGATAGTGAATATTTACCTATGTTTAATAAGGACTGTTCCGGACCATAAAAATCAAGTTTCTCTACAAACATTGAATCCTTAAAAAAATTCACTTCGTCATATTGATATCCGTTGCATAAACATAAGGTGTCTGCAATAATTATTTTATTCCAAATGCCCAATGGAACTTCCGAAGGGATTTTGTTCACTTTTACAGTCAGATAATTAAGCAGCAGGCTTGTAATGTTTGAGTCCTTTTCATAAATGCAGAAATAATAAATCTCCCTGAAATTATTCAGTTTAATTAAATTAATCAGGTTAACCAATTCTACCTGCTCCTTAAATAAAGTTGCAACAGGGGCTTTGTCCTTCTTAAATAAACTGTAAATGAACAATACAGGTAGCCAACAAAAATTAAACAGAAGCAGGAAGAAAAACCGCGAACGGCTTTCTATAAAAGCTAAGTTGTCTTTAAAAGCACCGCCTGCTACTTTCTGCCCCGAAAAATATTCAACATACTCTTTTCTGTCCACATAACTTTCCGGTTTCAAATCGTATATCAATATATCACCTTGTTGTTCTATTGTTTTTTCATTAGAAGCAGAAGAAGAAGAAGATTTAAAAAACATTTTCAACACTTCGAAATATTTTTTTAAAACCAACAATTTCTCCGCCCGGTTAGATTGAGGTATTCTAAATGTACTTTGGAACAGATTATATGCTGCAAACTGTTTTTTTGTTTTGGGCCTTCTAATAAAGGCATGCCTGAACCAGGCTGCCAGATAAAAACGAAAAACCAAAAACTGAACGCTCATTAAATCTAAATGGATTACCTGGCAAGAACCTTTTGAATCATCTCAAACTCCTTTGCAGTATTTTTTATCAATGTTAATTGATTCATATCCATTGCGCCTAAATGCGCTTTTTCGGTTTCAAATTGAAATGAATGCTGAAGGGTATAGTGTTTCTCCAGGTATTGAGCGCCATGGGCTGATGCATATAGAGCGCCAGCTACACCAAGAGTGTGGTCTGAAATTCCATGAAAAATTGAATTTTTAAAATCAGGCATTGAAAACTCATCGACCCTGGTTGGGTATTTCACAACACAATAAAGATAAATTGCATGATCGTATTTTTTTACTTTGTTTACATCATAATCAGAAGGTATAGAAACAAAAGTGGGGATGTTATAACTCATAATCTTTTCGACAAGATCCGGGGATTCTGCATGCATTCTTGCCGCAACTTTTAGATAAGGTAGCTTCAAATCAATACACCAATCCAAACGATCCTGCGTAAATGGTGTTGCGAACAAAGGAATATTCAAAGTATCCGCATATTGTTTCAGTCTTTTTAACTGATCGAAAGACATAGAAAGGTAAGCTCTTTCCGCTCCGAATTGAGTTTCGGTATATAACTGAACTTTTATGGCATCAGCACCTGCCAGTTTTGATTGAAGAATCATTTGTTCTGCTACTTCAACAATGCCTCCAAATTGAGGTGAGATTTCGGAAATTACAAACATGTTTATTTATTTTATGGTTTATATTAATTTATTCTTTAAACTTTAGAAGATAATAATCGTAGAATCTTAGTGGATACTTTTTAATAACTGTGAACTTAAAATTATAATAGTCAACAAGTGTATTTTCCTCTTCGGGCCATCCTTTGGTTTTGTCAGAACCTCTAAAAGATTTTACAACAGCGTATGCTCCTGTTGACTGGTATAAATCTTTCATATTAGTTTTTGCTATAAGCGGCCTGTCATAATTAGACAGAACAGGCTTTGCATTACTATAAAACTGAAACGAGTGAGAAAATTCCTGAACGACATATTTACCACTAACCTCCTTTTTCATTTCTGTTAAAGCATCCCGAACAAAAAACGTTTTCATCACAAAGAATTGATCCGCCACCAAATACGCCGATGGCAGTATACAAAGTATAACCAGGAAAGTAGCAACAACTTTATGTTTGAAGAAGTACTCCGGCAATATAAGTGCAAGAAGAAAAACAACTGCTACTATTAACCCAAAAATCGCTAACCATTTAGGAATGTTCTCATAATAGCCGTAATCAAAACCGGCCCAGTATTGCTGCGAATTATTTACCTTGAAGTTATAATAGATAAAAAGTAAAGAAATTACTGACAGAAATATACGCAAATACTTTGTTTCATTAGTAATCAACCATTTCATTATTTCCTTTGCATTGGCAAGAGTAAAAATTATAATGACAGGATAAAATATAACATGTTTTTTAAAAGGATAACTCTGAACAAAAAAATTCTGCAACAAAAACAATGATAAAATAATCAGGAATAGTTGCGAATATTTATTTACCCTGATGGTTTTAATACTATAAAAAACGAGTACAACGAACACAACCAGCAAAAACAAATTATACCTAAAAAAATTCGTAGAAATAATCTGGGTTAGTGTCAGAATCAGTTTTTTTGGCAAACTTATTGCATCCCCTGAAGTATCGGCATCTATACCTCCACCGTGTGCCTGCAAGTTTCCAAAAAGCTCATTAAAATTAATATTAAATACAAAACCATAAGAAATCCACACAAGCAATGCCGCAAGCCCCCCAAACACTAACGGAACAAGCATCTTGAAATTTTTTGTAAGATATGCTCTTAAACAATACCATAAAAACACAGATACGGCAATATAAAGAGTATAAAAATACACCCCTAAAACCATGAAGCCGCATAAGAACCCCACAAAGAACAGCGAAGATTTTGAGTTATTCTTTTCCCGGAAAGCAATATATAACAACAAGCTAATAAACAGCATACAGAATATTTGCGGGTTATAAAACCTTCCTATCAAAAAAGAATAAAACTCTGTAGATAAAAAAACAATCGTAAGCAGAATAACCCATCGAGGAAAACCTTGTTTATTAGCAAATAAAGCAAGTAATAAAGTGATAAAAACGGAACAGATCACAACCGGCATTCTCAATCCATAATAATTACTTCCAAAAAGTTTCAAACTTAAATAAGTAGTAGGAGTATTTATAATTTGCAACAACTCTATATCGGTTTTCGAAAAATCGGGATGAAGCCTTCCCTCATCTGCAAGAAAATTGTTTACCCCTCCTATACAGTAATATGGTTCATCTTCCTGAGAAAGCCCACCTATCATATAGGACGGAACATCCTGCTCAAGGAATAAAAACCGGGGGACCGATAAAAGAATTACTATAAAAACAATGTGTAATTTTTTCATTTTCTATTCAGCCTGTCCTTTTAATCTCCTCATCTTCTTATTCTGATATTAAAACCGGCCTGCAAAGCATACCTGATGTGTCTTCAATATTTAAGGGTAAACATGATAATGTGTAGTTCCCACTCTTTATTATTGCTGCATCAATTAATAACGGTGCCAGTAAAAGCATTTCAGGGTTGGCTTCAAAAAGCTTAATTACGGGTTTGTAAGGTTCCTCTGTATTTTCAATGATCGGGGTATCTACTCCTAATAAACCAATCTTAGAATTGATTAACCAGTTAGTAAGTTCTTCTTCAAAATAAGGGGATTCACTTAAATAAGTATCATTCGTATGATTTATCCCGTAGCCATTTGCAATAATAAATGCATCTCCGGCTTCCGGAAGTAAATTTTCCCTTGTCGCAATTTCCAACACTTTTTTCTTTGTGATTCTCTTTTTTTCATCGGTAATAACCACTTTCACTTTGCGGTAAAATGATTCTATAGGAAGAGTATTTAAGATCAGGTCATTTACCAATTTATGCTGAGAAGTTTCAATATAAGAACCTGTGTGGCTAAATAATTTCATTTCGTATACGGTGCTTTGTCCTCCATTCGAAGTGCTTTCAAATACACTTATAGAGTTCTTCCATTCAGGCCTGTAACTCCACATTTGGTTAGTAACAGGCAATGATATGTCGTAAATTTTTTTCAATTTAAATCTGGCTTTCCAGCTTTTTAATATCATCCATTGTGTGAACATCCAGTATATCGGCAACAACAAAACCACAATGTGCGCTCAGAAACTCATTATATAAGTGTGGCATTTTAATAATTCTAAAGGCAGCATTTTGAACTCCATTGCTATCTGCACTCATCACTTCCCACAAATTATACTTAAACATCATCTCAAATCCCTTATCAATAGCTTCGGCACTTATTTGAGGAGAATTAGCCTGAGGAACGATTATAATTTCAGGTTGATTTTTACTCATCAATCCCAATTGCTTAACTGCACTTCTAATTGCTATAATCTTTGGTGTTGTATCATCGGCTAAAACCGCTTCTCTTTTAAGAGGCTCTGCACCGTATAAACTTCCGGTACTCAATATTTCGTCATCATCACTACTCACATAAATATCCGTTATGTATTTTGATTTTTTACATGCTTCAATTGTATACGCAATGAGTGGCTTACCATTTAACGGATAAATATTCTTTTTTTCCAAACGCTTTGAGCCTCCCCGTGCCGGAATAATTGCAGTAATTCTCATTTTTTCATTCTGTTTAAAATATCTTCCGCAATAACACTTGCTCCATTTAAAGGATAAGTGTGCTCCTGCATATTTTCTTTGATTGTTTTGTATTCTGCGTTAAAAAATCTACTCAGAAAAGATGGTAAATTAGTTGTAAACTGATGCAAGGAAATAAATGATCCGATTCCTTCATGCTTTACATTGATAATATTTTCATTCATTTCGGGGTTCATGGCTTCCGACAAAAGCAACATAGGAGTTCTATAGGCTATACACTCTGATATAGTATTAAAGCCGGCACGACCTATTACCAAATCAACCTTTCCAATATAATCGATGAAAAATTCGTTTTTTCTTATTTTTATCACATTCTCCGCTTCCACATTAAAGGTTTCCGAAATATATATTTCATACTCCTTAAGATCTTTTATTTGCATCAATGCCTTTTGGATGGTAGTTTTCAGTACTCCCGAACCACTATCAATGAAGAGAATTTTAATTTTGGTTCCTGAGGACACAATATTTTCCGCGTTAATTTTTCTGATAATAAAGGGAACCTGCTTTGCCTTTTTATTATAATACTTTAATATTTCCTGGGGAGTAAACGGAGGAAAATATAGTACGTCACTAAGTTCAGCGTATTCAAAAAATCTATTGAGCACTTGTTGTTTTAACGGTAAAGGATAAAGCTTGGAGAAAAACCAATCCCAGGTAAAATGAGCGATGCCAAATGCAGGTTTTTTGTATTTCTGAGCTACATAAAATGCTTCATACACAAAATCACTTATCACAAAATCAACATCAGCAATATCTTCGCCTTTCATCCATTCGTCAGACCTTGTAAGGTAATCGCTAAAATCACTCTTTATTCCATCAACATCCGGAAACCCTTCATCTGTTTTTCTCCAGGTGATCAAATTATGTTTGTTAACCAAAGCTTTATGTTTAATGGAGCGTTCAACTTCCTCGGCGTGTCGGTTAGTTTGAATGATCGTTTCAAAATCCGGTTGCAGAGCAAGCATCGCCTCAACTATAGCAGATTGCCTAACAACCGGTCCAAATCCTTCATCCGTTATATATATTTTAGCTTTCAATTTTTTCTTTTTCTGATTATCACTAAAAGAACCGGCTCTTATCAGTTTGATATCTCCTTATAGAAGCTGCGGTAGTTCTTTTCTGCATTAAAATTATCGTCCCAATAATTCCTAACCTTATTCCTAAATGATAGAGAATTTTTTGAAGATTCTTTGAATTTTAGAATTTCGTTCGCTACTTGTTCAGGGTCAAAATCTTTCTTTATAAGAATTCCTGTGTTATCGTTACATATTTCACCACAACCACCTACGTCAGTAGACATTAATGGAATTCCGAAACTAATAGCTTCGATCATGGTGTAGGGTAATCCTTCGTTAGAACTTAAGCTCAAAAAAAGTGAAACGCCATTGGTTCTTAAATAAGAAAGGAATTGTTCATTTTCAACATGCCCTACCAATTCAACTCTTTTCCCCAATCCCTTTTTTTCAACCAGTTCCCTCAATAAATTCATTTCGGGTCCTGATCCGAAATGAATCCACTTGAATTTTTCAGGTAAATGAGAAAGAACTTCGGGAAAAGAAGTTGTCCGCTTTCTTTTTTGCACTGAACCGCATGACACTATAATAAATTGGTCCGTGGATTCATTAAACGGGTTAATATAATTGTGCGGAATGGTTCCTAAATAAGAACATTTAAATTTTTGAGAAAAAAAAGGATATAACTTAGTCAAATATTTTGCTCCATGTTTGGAGACGCTATAAACTTCAGACACATTCTCCAGTTGAAATTTTCTGTTCAAAATATACCCATCCCTGTTATCTTCTTCATAAAGGTCAAATGCATGTGCTCTTGTTATGAAATTAAGGTTTCTGATTTTTCTCTTAACTACGCCCAAAATTGTTGCCCAACGATCGAACCAAAAAGAATAAAACACGGTTTGTTGCTGAGGCTCATTTAAAATATACTCACTCAATATCTGCGCTCTATATAATTGATGTAAATTATCATTGGCAACATCCTTAAATTTTCTTAAGGTTTGTTTTGGGTGCGAACGAAATTCGCCAATAATCAATTTCAAAAAAGCTGAGAAATTATTAAAGCAAACTTTTCTTCTATTAAATCCGGTATTTCCCTGCTCAAACAAATTAACCACCTTTACATTTGGCGGCAACTTTTTTGCATGCTCCTTTCCACAATCAATAGGAAAAATAACAACTTCATTAAAACATTCTGATAACACAACTATCTCTCTACCTACAAATATCTCACCTTCTCCATAAGGGTAACTTTGAGTAAAAAGGAAACAATTCTTTTTTCTCTCAATCATTAGCTACTCTGTAAACATGGATCTCTCCAAAAACGGTATCTGGAAAAATAGTTTTATTCAACTCTCTTTTCATTTTATCGTAACTGTGCTGAATAATTTCATCTTTTCTGGATTTATTCTCTGAAAAATCAGATTCAAAATTAAATTTATATGTCAACAGGTAGTTTGCATTTTGCTTTTGAATATTTCCGGGATTGATAAACGAATTCCACATGTAACTTTTATCGGGAATTGGATACGGATAACTTGCAGCAAAAGGATGATATCTTGACACAGCTAAAAAATCAGTAAATGGATATCTAACTGTTATATCCTGAAGGATACTGATTTTTCCTGGTTTTTGATTTAAATAATCATAAACTTTCTGAGAATCCGATTTAATAGCCTTAGCCTGCTCTTCCAGTTTCACCAGCGGGTAAATTTTTATAATTGAAAACATAACAGAAACTGTCATCAGTAAACTTAACCCCGCATAAGCTGCCTTTTTTCCAATTGTATTCCTGAAATTTGACTCTGCAGAAGCCAGTAAACCCAACGCAAGAAAAACAAACCCTGTCCATAAATAATGTGCCCACAACCTTTTTGTGAGTATCATTACCGGCAGCAGCAGACATAAACCAACTAAAGATAAAATCAACTCACTTGAAATACTCTTATTTTTAAAATACCTGATAACACCCTGTGTTATAAAAAATAAAAACGCTGCAAATACAATAACTCCTATAATTGTTCCACCTGTGTACCATTTAAACAATCCATCTTTTAACCAATCCATTATTGTAACCGTTGTATCATCGTAATGATCGGCATTTTTAAAAGTTGAGTCAATATATGTTTTCAGGAACTGTGGTTTAAACGGGCTAAGCAATAACCCAGGGATAGCAATTATAATTCCAGTACAAAATAAAATACCTGAGGAGATACATTTCTTAAAGTTAAACTGACCAACAAATATAGGCAACAAAAAAAACAGTGGCAAAATCATTAATACATTAAATTTAACACCATACGCCATCCCTAACCAAATAAAATGCCTGCCAAAAGACCAATTTCTTTTGTATGCATAATAAATAAAAACAGCAATCAGTAAAAGTTGAAACGGCTCGGGTTTTGGAACCATAACAAAATAGCTCGTATAATAAAGCGATAAAACACTCATGTAAAAAATCAACCTGCTTAGCATATTTTTCAAAAAAGTGCTTCCTAGTAAGGTAAGCCCGAAAAACAAACAAAGTACATGAAACATTCTGATGCTATAAACCAAACCGCTTATTCCCCCAATCTTATATGGCAGATAAGCAACAATGGCGTCGGTATAAAACATCATTCTGCCATAGAACATTACATCTCCGGCTGCAATTGACATTGCAAAATGCTTGAAACTCGCAGGCTCTAATATTGAATAAACTTCCCGAACTGTAAGGTATTCATCATGCCCCGAAAAAGTATAATTGATATTGGATCCATCAAGAAATTGTGTATTGAGTATTCCTGCATACACCATGAATACAACAAACATTATACTTTCGAGAATATTTCTCTTAAAAAAGTCAATCACTTTTTTTCAATTTTTTACGTAATTCGAAAATGTAGTTCAATGTCCGTTTTATTAGTTTCCATTTTACTTTACTACTGCTTCCACTTCCTCCTTTTGCTTCACCGGCAACTCTTTTTGCAAAATAAACCGGAAAGTCAATTATTTTTCCGTGCTTTTTGGCGCAATAAAGTAAATACAGGTCGAGTGAAAAATCATGAGGAGCATCTTTATTATATGCTTCAAAAAACTCTCTACTAAACAATTTAGGTTGTGCATTAATCTCTGATAATCTTGCTCCCAAAGCCATTGAAGATAAAAGCCCCATCCCATATGAAAAAAATGCTTCCATTGTTTTCCTGTTTTTCCTAAAGCCTTTAACCAAAAGCATTTTATTCTTACCCTGCTTATATATTTCCAATGCTTTTAACACATCCAAAGGATCTGTTTGTTGGTCAGCATGAGTGTATGATAAAACTTCTCCATTCGCACTTTTCAAACCTTCAAGGATGCCATAACCATATCCTTTGTTAACAGGAACATAGACTACTCTGAATTTATCATTTCGCTTCAGCAATTCCTTTTGGAATACAGCTGCAGAATTATCTGTAGAACCATTATTCACTAAGATAATTTCAATATTAGAATTGGCTTCTGCAAGTTTATCCAAACGGGCAAATAAGGCAGTAAGATTATCCTGTTCATTATAGCATGGTAAAACAACAGAGACTAACATACTAAATCAGGACTTGTTTGTGATTGTATCAAAATATCCATTCCAATAATTAAATGTTTCATAATCGGTTGGCGTTCCCCAACAAACATAGTGGTCTATCTCAAAAACCTCTACTTTATATCCCAGCTCAACGAGATCAGTAATACATTCATCCACATAGAATTCATTATTAATTCTTCTGTTTTGAGCTATCATTCGTTCGGCAGCTTTAACAAAATAATCTGATTTTTTAAACCAAAAAGCACCTACTACCGCGTGATCATTTTGAGGAGTCTTACTTATTGGGACTTTAACACTCATTCCTTTAACTGTGTTATCGTCGTTTACCTTCACCCAACCATAGGCTTGGGGTTTTGCATCTACCGCAGGATTATTTCTAAATGTAAATACCAATGCGTCTGCATTTAGTTTCTGCTCATCAAATTTTTTATGATCATAGATCATTCCGTTATCACTTGCGCCAATAACCAATTCTTCATTTGCATCGAAAAGGTGCTTTGCTTTTAAGCAGGTTACTGCCTGACCTTCTGTTAAATGATCTAGCACGATAATATCAGCCTGAGGATAATATTTTTTTAAATGCTTATCAATTTCATATTCTGAGATCTGGAAATCGCGTACTATAAATGAATATTTTTGAGAGGCAGGTAATGCCTTTGCCGCACTCACCACCATTGGCTCCCCCAGAACCGGCAACAAAGGTTTTGGTGTTTTGTAGCCTGCCTCAGTAAATCGGCTACCTGCTCCTGCCATTGGAATCAAAGCTCTCATGATAAAATCTCCTTTCCTTTATAATGACCTATTATTTCCATCCATGTTTCATACTCCTTCAAGTCTTTAGGAGTTCCCCACTGACAAAAATATTTCACATCGTCATACACCAATACATCCAGACCATCTCTTACCAAAAGATTATAAACCATACTGATATAGTATTCGCCATTCAGATCCTGCTTTTCATCCATCAGTTGCTGAAAGTATTTTTTCACGTACTTTCCTTTTGAAAAATAGTAAGTACCTCCTGAATGGCTCGCTTTTGTTTTATCTGTTTCAAAAGAGTATTTCTCTTTTATCTCTACTAAATTACTTTCCGAATTTTTCTTACAGCTTGCGTACAGGTTTTCCGGATGCATAAGGTGCGGATGAAACCCGGTGTAACAAGGAATTGCTCCATACGATCCTTTTTCTTTAACTGTTTTTTGAAAGTGAGCAAAATCCCAAACCTGAAAAAAATCGCAATAGTTTGTAATCACTTCTTCTTCCTCTTTTATAAGATCAAAAATTTTGGCAACGGCATAAACCGGTCCTAATTTGTGGCCTTCGATAGAAACAATTTTTCCATCGGGCTTGATTCGGTTCAACTCACTTTTTAAAGGAGTCAATTTCAAATGCTCTTCCCTGCAAATAAAAATGAATTCGTGATCACCCGGAAAAAGCCCAACTACCCATTCAATAATTGGTTTTCCATGAACTTTTATCAAAGGCTTAATATCAGAATAACCTGCATCCTGAAACCTTTTACCTAAACCTGAAAGTGGAATTATAATTTGCATAGTTTGTTTTTAAAGAAATCAGGAATTTTTCATAATGTTTTTCCTGTGTTTCTCCATATCCATATTATTAATATAATCGATCTCTTTTCCTTTTATTAGTTTAATTTTATTAGCAGCTGTTCTCAATGTATCGTACAAAAACAAATAAGCGGTCATTGTTTCGTGAATGGATTCCGCTTCACGTTCATTGCCTTTATATTTTAATGTATAGTCTGCTGAAATATTAATTTTTTTTGATTCTTCTCCAGTTAAAGTTATGTTGCCTTTAAAAAAAACCGTTTGATCCGGAAACAAGACCTGATCAAAAAAATCTGCTGCAACCTTATACTTAGATAAAATTCTGCTGCAATAATCATTAACCGGAAAAAAGCTTTCTTCTTTTAGTTCAACCTGAGTTACCGGATATGCATCAATTTCAACTGAAAATATTTTTGCAATACTTGAGTCCACCTCCGTCAACAGGTTTGTCACTTCTTCCATGTTATCTCCATGAGCAATGATCCCATGATTTTCAAGAAAGAAAATCTTTGGTTTAGGTGAGTTGTTTTTCTCAGCATAAATTAACTCTTGTGTGATCAAATAAGACAGGCCAAAACCGGGACTAACAAAAGGAATATGAACAATTGGCACTGCGAGTTTTTCCTGAACTTTATTTCTTAATTCGGTCCCCAACTCATTACAATTGACAAGGTTTGCCCAAACAGAATGAGTATGAATAACATATTTATCAAGCACCGCATGGAACCCGGTTTCCATTGAAGGTTTTGGGAATTTAACTCCATTTGCATCACTTAAAATATTGTTAGTGATCAACTCCAATGATTCTTTTTCGCATTGCTCCTTTGAAATAATCTGAACATTTCTGAAATACTTTTCAATTACTCCGGAGCTCACTGCTGAATACCCTCCATTGTCATTCATCTCATTAAATCTGAATCCTGAAGCTTTTATGTACATATTTCCGGCTTCGTCTTTAACAGATGTATTTCCACCCGGTCCCTGGATCAGATCTGCCCTTCCAACAAAGGGTTTTGTAAGTTTCAGTAATTCGTTAATTATGGTATGATCAGACATGCTTACTAATTAGATTTTATTCTGCTAAACACAATGTATATAGTAAACAACTGCAATAGACCTTCATAGTTATCTTTCCATTCTGCATTGTACACTCCAACTTCTTCCAATTCAGGAATTAACTGAGAGGCTAGCAATTCGAGGTATTCGCTGGTAATGTTACCTTTTATGGTAACCAATAATCTACTATCAGTATAATCAACATTCAGATTTATAGTTTCAACCCGTGACAGTTTCTCTAATAATGGTTCGATGTTAACATTGTTGTAAAAGCTAAGTTTAAGACCTAATTCCGGTTCAACATCCAATTTTAAAGGGTCTAGTTGGTTCGAACTAAAAAAGCTTACGATTATATCTGCATTATCTGATTGCGAACGAATATATTTCAACGAATCCTCCTCGCGTTTTTTTAGCTGTTCAAGAACCTGCTCCGGAGCATAACCTCTCTTTGCCACATCACGCTTAACTTTCCACCAAACCCTAAGGTTCTCTTCCGGTTCCATAAAAATTTTCAAGTCATAAACATCCGAATGATTTTTGAGATAAAATGAATGCAACCCTTCAAATATGACCAGTTTATTCGACTTTATAAATTGTGGTAAAGTAAACTTCCCTGTATTATGATCATAAAAGCTTCTTTTAATTCCCCTACCTGTTTTTAAACTCCTCGCCTGATCAATATCCTCATGTAACTTATTTGCTCTTGGATCTAAATGTGTGTAATTATTCCAGTTCTCATTACCACGTTCCCATTTATGCATATCATCTCCGCGGATAACGCTTGTATTTTGTAATTCAAAAATGGAAGTAAGTGAATTACTTAACGTAGACTTACCTGCAGCCGAGTCTCCGCCAATACCTATTAAATATGATTGCGACAAAAACTTAGTTTGTATATTATTATGAATTCCCTTTTTGAAAACCAAGTATCCAAAAATAATAAGTGTGGTTTGCAATATGGTAAAGGTGATATCCAGAAATTTAGGGTTATCAAGAAATGACAATTGAATTCCTAAATTTATTTTACCGAAATTAAAAGAAGTCAAATAATCTGAATTAGGAACTAATCCGAAATAAACGAAATACAATAGTGATACAAGTATTAATAATTGCCTTTCTTCCCGATCTTGTTTAACTGCAAAATAGGTAAGAAAAGGAATGATCCAGTAGTACCAACCTTGCATAGGAGCAACCATTAATGTTAGAGCCAGAAATGTAAAAGCAAGAAAAAGTATCAATTGATCGCGGTTGACAAATTTCATATTAACGTACCAAATCAATAACGAAAAGTACATTGCGGGAATAAAGTATATTTTAAGTGAGTCATTGAAACGATAGAATAAATCAAAAACCTGTTGTTGCACAGGGTTGTTGTAGACCATTGATATAAATCCGGCAGATGAAAGATATGGAAGGTTTATCAAAAGAATTGTTCCGGCAAAACATACTACAGAAATCACACTTTCTTTTAAACTTACATTTTGGGTTCTTAACAAATAAATCACATAAAAAGGGAAAACCAAAATTATGTTGGTTTTGCATCCAATCGCAAATGCTAAAAACAAAAACGAAAAAATCCACTTTTGTTTAAACAGAAAATATAATGACGCAAACAGCAACGCAATAGGAATAACATCCAATTGCCCATGGAAATAGTTAATATAAATCAATACCGGTGAAAGCCAGTACCATATCAACACTTGTCTCATTTTTGTTTTTAACCACCTGATGAGCGCAAACAATATTGCAAGATCGGCTATGAATAACGGAATACGGTAAACAAAGCTCTCAAATGCACTCAGAATACCATCACTCGTGCAAAATGGGGATAAAATAATCCTCGGTATACTAAATATCCATAGCATTAATGGTGGATATGGGAATTCATTTCCCTTCCCATTATTTGCAAAATGCTCGTATGGATTTTGAAACCCGCTTGAAACAAAATAATCTGTAAACGGTGCGAATAAATCTCTTAAAAAGGTGGAGGCAAATAAAAACGATAAAATCAGTTTTATAAAAACTCCCAACCAAAATAACCTCGACTTCATTAAAGGTAATTTGCTTTTTCCGTACTTATCTTTTAAAATAAATTTCACTGTTGAGTTTTATAAAATGTACTATTTGCCTTTATATGATATGTTTTAATTCCAAGCAATTTTGCGCCTTCAATATCCTTTTTCTCACTATCACCTATCATAATAACATCTGACGGATTCAACTTCAGTTTTTCCAATCCCATGTTAAAAATATAAGATGCCGGTTTTTCAACTCCTGCCTCTTCCGAGGTAACTATAAAATCAATGTAATTTTCCAGTCCAAGGTGAAGCCATTTTTTTAATTGAATCTGCGTTGTTAAATCGGTAACGATGCAAGAAGGTATTCTTTTGCTCTTTAATAGTTTTAAAAAATCCTTTGCATCCGAATCTATTTTCATGACAGAAATAAATTCTGTCCAATAAAGATCCTCCATTTTAAGTACATAAGCTGCATCTGTATGGCCGAAAACCTGCTCGTATTGTTTTTGAAAATAAAGTAATCTCGAATGAGAAGCTCCTTGTCCGTGAAGATCATTGTGAACCTTACTTCGCGCCGCCTTCCATGTAAGATCAAAATCGACTTCAGAAATTGCGTAATTAGCCCCGGCAAAAACTTTACATTTTTCATAAGCAAAGTTATGGCAGATGTCATATGGATACAAAGTATCATCAAGATCCAACAAAACACCTTTTATACCATTTAAATCTATTTCAGAAAATGTAGTCAGCATTTGTTTACCAAAGATCGGGGCGTTTTGTGCATACGGCATCTACTTCCATCCCTTTTAGTTTTTGTTTAAATTCATCAATCCTGCTTAAATCATAACCCTGCAATTCGGGTGAAACAATACATAATTTAAAATGTTTTTTCAAAATAGTGTAATTCTCCCGGTTCAATGGCAGATCATTAAAACAGTCAACCCAAACCCAGTTCACTTTTCCGGCAAACCCCAAAACAAAATCCAAAGGCTCATGCTCGGAGAAACGGATTGCAATATCCTTTACCCCTTTTTTCATGTACTTAATAAGAAAAGGTAAAGAAAGGTCGAGGAAAAAATATTTTTTCACCTGAAATTTATTCATTAGGTCGAGAATCCTTTCTTCCATTCCCTCTGCTTTGGTATTAAGAATAAGCAAACTGTGTTTATAGTGTTTTAACCATTCTTCAAAATCTTCACCCTCTTTAAATGCATCATGATGAATAATAATTTTATCTCCATTCGGACGAAGATCCATTTCTACGCCATACTGAACGGGCGTATCATTTAACTGTTGAATGGTATTTATTCTATGTGCTATTTTTAACATGACTACGGAATTTACAATTTCTCCAATAGTAATTCAAAAACGCCTTCTCTATCATAATAAGTATCTTTGAAAAAAGACTTTGGCTGCACTTTATCAGGAAATAAATTGATCTTCCCTTCACCATTCACTTCCAGCAATTTGAATCCAGCTGCTTCTGCACGTGAAATAAGGTACGCTTTAGAAGTGCAGGTAAGTTTTCCAGGCTCAGTTTTACCGGTAGCCAAATAGTTAATAGTATTTTCAATTGTTTCTATAGCCATCTGTCGGGGAGAAAAATCGCTTGCAGGATTATGGTCTTCCAACATATTATAGATGTACCATCCAAGTCCGTTTGAATTCAAGTAGAACTTTCCTCCCTTTTTTAACACACGATGCATTTCTGTTAGTGTTTTATTAACGTCGGTACAAAGTATAACGCTATAACAAAAAATTGCATCAAATGAATTATCATCAAATGTGGTTTTTTCTATGGAGCCATTTCTTAAATCAATATCGCTTAATTTTAGTTCATCAAACATTTTTTTCACAGTTTCAAACCTGTTTTGTGCAAACTCAATTCCAGAAACCTTTTTATTCAATTTTGAAAGAGGCAGCATCCACTGGCCAAAACCAAAACCGGCATCAAGTACGTGATTAAAGTTTTCGAAGCCAATTGCCTTTAATCTATCCAAATAAACTTCGTCTGAAGTTTGCCAAACCCGTCCAAAAAAACCTTTATCGTTGCCTTGCAACATATCAGCATATTTTTCTATTATCGCTTTATCCATAATTTACAGCTTTAATTTTGTCCTATTTATTCTTAATAAAAGTACACCCAGTTCTTTATCTTCATGCACCAGTTCCGTTACATCTTTTATATCGCCATGTTCAGAAGAAGCTCCGCGATACGCGTCAAACTCTTTGTTTGTTGTTAGCCAATAATTAAGATCAAAGTGATTTACCATTTCTTTGTAATTGAAATCAGGCATCGGGTAATTTCCAAATGCCAGTTGATGACTTTTTATTGATTCAATACGGATGCTTTGCATACCTCTTAGAGCAATGTATTTAAAGTTTCCGAAAAAAGCGCCTTTGGTTCTGAAATGAGCTGAAGCATAAACGTTTCCTTCTATCAGCGGATTTATTTTAGCAAAGAATGTTTTGTATTTATTATAATTGGTGTGTTCAATACGGTATTTTTTAAAGAACTCCACCTGATAAAAAACATAACGGATCAAGCCAATAAAAATCCATGCTGAAATAAAATATACTGCAATTTCTCTATAGCTATAGATGAAGGTAAAAAACAATACCATAGCAAAAGTAACCCCGAACTCCAGGTAACGGTAGCTTTCGCCCAAAAAAAGTAACTTTCTGAATAATGTTGCAACAAAGGCAAGCAGGCAACCAAGGGTAAGCATCATTACAAAATATGACTCTTTAAGAACAAGTGTTTGAGTATTGAATATGAAAAAATAGCAAAAATAGGACGCAACCAATAAATGAATCGGGCTGTTATAAATATTAAAATAAATTATCAAACTCTTTAAGTTAAAGCGCAGGGCCAATTTAAACCAGCCTTTGAGGGTTTTAAAATAATCGACAAGTGGGTTCGACAAAAATTTCCATTTTGCAAGATGAACATGCTGAAAAAATTTAAAATACCATTCGTAATGCCATATACGTGCTACTATCATTTGATGCCCTTTTCTCCAGGTCAACAAATAGAATAATAACAAAGAGCCTAAAGGAATCAACGAATACATCCATATTCCTGAGCAAACAATAACAACGCTGCTTAAAAACAAAACCTGTGTGCCAAATATGGAAAACAAGATCAACAAAAAACCAAAGATGATAGAAATGCCCAGATACATATAATCACCTGAATTGTAATACAAGTAAAATGCATAATTTATACAAACAAAAAACAATTGACTTATTACTCTTGAACTACCGTGATATGCTCTGGGACCACTATCATTTCTGAGATAAATAGAATAGGTTGCCAACACTCCGGCAAATAAACAAAAATATGTTTCATCTATTTCAAGCTGATTCATAAAAGTGAAATACTTAAAGAACCTGTATGCCACATAAATCATCAAGGTGTCGGAAAGAGGACTAATAAGGATTTCGAAGGCAAGATGCAGTTTTTTAGGAATTAAAATAAAGAGATACATCAAACCATATGGATAACCAAACAATTGTTTCAACACTGCTTTGGTATAATACTGTGGTGGTACCAATCTATTTTTATAAAGTATATTAATATCCTCGTAATGGCTGTAACCATCATCTGTAATAGCATATGGCAAAACTAACCTTGGAGTTATTCTTAGTAAGAAAGCTATTGATAAAACAATCCAGATCACTTCTATCTAAAAATATTGAACAAGTTCAGATTCTTCATTCTTTATCATACACTCGGCAACCTTTAATCCGGCAACCTGCAGGTTAATTATAGGTGTCAGACCAACGTATCCTAACGTTTGTGTCATAAATTTAGCAATACCTTTACGCATTGGATAAACATTGACTCCTTTATTACTTAACAATTCATTATCAATTTCTCCGTACAAGTGTACTACTCCAAATGCATCATTCAGTGAAACTAATTCATCCAAATCCATGAAACCATTGCTTCCAAAGTATGGTCTTGTTTCATCGTAGTCGCAAACAAAAATAAAATCACATTCTTTGAAACCGTTTAATAGGTCAGTATAATTAGTTGTAGTTATAACCCTTTTTGCTCCTGCGCTACGAAATCCTTCACTAACAACATCTCCAAAATGATCGTCGGACCAAACAACAATATTATTCCCGAAAACTTCGTAACCGGCTTCATGAGCCAACTTAATTGCTAACTGCCCACATGCACCAAACACATTTATATCCGGGTGTTCTTCCCATGTACCGGCAACTTTGATCTTATTTTTTTGACAATAATCAATGTCTATATCTTCTTTACGAACTTCCCATTTTTCATACATCAAAGGAATAACAACATCCTTTTTTGCTTTTGCCAAAATTGACTCGTTCAAAGGACGTAAATTTCCTGAGTTTGTTATAATGTCTGCTTCAGCAATAAATTCATCAGGAACAACATTAATTGAGATTTCAATTTTATTTTCAACACCCAAAGCAGCGGCTATTCTTAAGCATTCTTTCTTAATATCTTCACCTTTACCATACCTAGAGTCCTTTGTTATAGCGCAAACTTTTTCAGCTCCTGCCAATGCTGCAATAATTGGGGTATAGATATAATAATTACTGCCAACTTCAGTAAGTACAATTTGTCCATCGAGATTCAAACTTAATGTATCAATTGCCTGATTAATTAATTTTATAGCTCTTTTGGTTTGGTAATCGAACATATTAGTCAACCAGTTTTTCTCCGTTTAAAAACAACCTGCACCACATCTCAAAATTCATAAAACTCCAGATCAATAATCTATGATTAACTCTGTCGTTAATATGTTCATTAACGATCTTCTTCATATAATCCTGATTAATGAATTCGGAAGAAACCGTTTTTTTGTCCAACAATAATTTTTTCACATAATCTGCATTCTCTCCTCTATACCAGCTTTCATCCGGTGCAGAGAACCCTTGTTTTTTTCTGTTGATGATTGACTCCGGAATAAAATCCATCATTGCCTTACGTAGCACATTCTTACCATCATCAAACTCCTGGTATTTTGTTCTTCTGGATGAAATATTCTCATCCATTTTCTTCATATTATGCAGATTCCCAAGTTTATGTTTTACCGGAATTTTTTGAGCAAAATTAACGAGTTCATTATCTAAAAATGGGAAACGTTCTTCTAAACCGTTAGCCATCGAAAGCTTGTCTCCAACAAGTAATAAACCCGGCAAAAAAGTTTTTATCTCGAAGTACAAACTGTTATTTATATGTTGTTCGGGTGTTTCATATTTCAATTTAGGATTGAAGGTGAACACTCTTTCAAAAACTTTTCTTGGCTCATCTAATTTAATTTTAGAATACACCTCATCAGTAAATAGTTTTGACTTATCATTATCCGATACTAAACGTTGCCAAAAACCATAATAATTATTGAAATATTCTTTTTGATCTAATGATTGAAAAACACGGTAATAACGCCAAGGATAACCACCATACAATTCATCACCACCAGTTCCCTGCAAACATACTTTTACAAATTTAGATGCAAGTCTGCTTATGTAGTAGTTTGGATAACTCATTCCAACTCTCAAATCTTCCAAATGCCATACTACCCGGGGCAATGACCAGGCGAGGTCTCCGGCATTAATTACCTGCTCATAATGTTCGGTTTTGAAATAATTAGCCATTAACTCAGCGTCACGTCTTTCATCATAGTTTGCTTCAACTCCTGTAACAGAAGACATATCAAATCCTGCTGTAAAAGTTGTAAGCCTTTTCACATGTTTGCTGGCAATTGCTGTTAAGGATCCTGAATCCATTCCTCCGGAAAGATAAGATCCAACAGGAACATCAGAGATCATTTGTTTTGCTACAGCATTTTGCAACAAGCGCTCTGTCTCCATTTTCGCATCTTCAAACGACATGGATTCATCTGTTTGCGAAAAATCATAATTCCACCACGAACTGTGTTTTATTGTATGAACATTGTTCGTATCAATTTTTACTGTATTTGCAGGAGGTAACATAATTACTCCTTTAAATAAAGTTTGAAAACTAAATAAATTCTGAAAAGTAAAATACTCATTCAATGCATCATGATTCAACTCTACCTTAAAGTCGGGATGAGCCATGAATGCTTTTATTTCGGAAGCAAAAAGAATACTCTTTCCGTTCAACCAATAATACAATGGTTTCACTCCAAATCTATCCCTGCTCAGGTATAATGTTTTTGATGGTTTATGCCATGCAGCAACTGCAAACATACCATCAAATTTTTCAAAAACTGAAATTCCGTATGCAGCTAATCCTTCTGTAATCACTTCCGTATCCGTTGTAGAAACAAAAGAATGGCCTCTTGATTTTAGTTGTGATTTTAATTCCAGGTAATTATAAATACAACCATTAAAAACCACCACCCACTCTCCATTCTTTGATTCCATAGGCTGGGCACCTAAAGAAGAAGTATCCAATATAGCAAGCCTTCTATGACCAAGAGCAATATTCTCTTCCACATAAAAACCTTCACCATCAGGCCCGCGATGAGCAATATTAGTTGTCATCGCTTTAATGGTATTTAACGAAGTGGCTACTCCGTTAATATTAAATATACCGGCTATGCCGCACATTTAGTTGATAGATTTTAGAACGTTAACAATATATTCGAAATCTTCTTTCACCATTTTATTATGTAATGGAATAGACATTGAATATTCATTGGCGGCATAAGCTCCTGGGAAATCAGCAGGTTTAATATTAAATGTTTTAGCATAAAACCCAAGCATGTGTACTGCATGTGTACCCGGACGAGTACTTATCCCTTGTTGCTGAAGGAATTCCATCAGGTCATTTCTTTTCATCGGAGATTTTGTTTCATCCACAAACAAAACATACGATTGCCATCCATGTTTATATCCATCAGGAATATAAGGAGTATTTAGCCATGATATCTTAGAAAGTTCACTTGTATAATAATTAGCCCATTGCTGACGCTCATCAATAAACATGTCCAATTTTTTTAACTGAACTACGCCCACTGCTCCCTGAATATCAGTCATACGATAGTTGTAACCTACCATATCAAATTCAGGAAGTATATAAGGTTTTGGGCCTTTGTGTCTCTGCTCTTCAGAAATGGATGCTCCGTGATTTCTCAGCATATTTAAATGCTCCGCCAAAGCGTCATCATTGGTAGTTAACATTCCACCTTCGCCTGTGGTAACAGATTTTCTTGGGTGAAAAGAAAAACATCCTATATCTCCAAGACTTCCCGCAGGTCTGTCTGCAATACCCGCTCCTGCTGCACATGCTCCGTCTTCCACAATTTTGAGTGAAGGAGCAATTCTTTTTATCTCATCAATATTCGCACATAATCCGAACAAATGAACGGGAATGACTGCTTTCGTTTTTGATGTTATTTTGTTTGCCAATTGCTTTGTATCAATATTGAATGTTTTTATATCAATATCAATGAACACGGGAGTAGCTCCACAATACATAATTGCGTTTGCAGTAGATACCCATGTAAAAGCAGGGACAATAACCTCATCACCGGCTTTAATACCTAATGCAACTAAAGCCAAATGCAATGCAGTGGTACAGTTTGAAACAGCAATAGCATGTTTTACTTTATGACGTTCAGCAAAGATTTTTTCGAACTCAGCTATTCTGGGTCCTTGAGTTATCCACCCTGAAAAAATTGGTGCTTTTGTTGCTTCCCATTCTTCCTGTCCCATGGATGGAAGTGATATTGGTATGATTCTTTTTTCCATTATTACGCGAAAATTTCTTTGTTTTTATTTTTTTCTCTCCATTCAATTAGTCTATTCAATCCTTCTTCTAATGAATAATTGTATTTGAATCCAAGTTCTTTTTCTGCTTTTACTGCAGAGCCAATACGGTTTTGCACCAATGCTCTTGCGTCATCAGCACTGTAAGGTTTATAAGTTACCTTTAAATCAGATTTTTTCAAATGAAGTATAAGGTCACATAATTGTTTAATGGATGTTTGCACTTCTGTTCCAACATTGTAAAAACCAAAATCCTGATCCGATTTAAGTGCCTGAACATTACATCTTGCAACGTCTTCAACATAAATAAAATCGTATGCCTGACTTCCATCTCCATTAATAACCGGAGCTTCATTAGCATCGATTTTATTAAGCATGATTGGAACAACACCTGTATATGCCGCTGTTTGATCCTGATGAGGACCATATACATTCATATAACGTAGTCCAATAACTTTTAAGCCGTACCTATCGTTAAATGCTGTTGCCATTGCTTCTCCTGCAATTTTTGTAGCACCGTAAAAATTCTTATTGTTGTAAGGATGTTCTTCTGTCATTGGTAATTGAACTGCATCTCCATACACAGAAGCAGACGAAGACCAAATCAATTTTTTTATATTGTTTTTAACGCATGCTTCCAACACGTTAAATGTTCCTGCGATATTCACATCAAATGCGGTACGTGGAAAATCTTTACAATGAAGGAGCCACATGGCAGATAAACAAACTACATAGTCCATACCTTCCATTGCTTTATTGAGGATATCGATTTCACGTATATCTCCTCCGATCGGAAAAATCCTGCATCGTTTATCCAAAAGTGATTCTTCAAGGTATTCCTTTTTTCCCCTTGCAAAATTGTCGTATACTACAACTTCTGCCACCTCTTCCTTTAGAAGTTCGGCAACAACAAAACTTCCTATGAAGCCCGCTCCACCAAGCACAAGTATTTTTGAATTCTTTAGTTCCATTTTTATGAATTTAGTTGTTTATATTTCCAATTGCTTTCCGGTTCTGTGTAACCATGAACAGTATAATAAGGATAATCATCGCCTCCCATGTAACCTATTCTTACTACTCTGAACGAATAAACATTTTCTACCCAGTCGATGGCAAAACCTGTTTTTGTTTGTATGAATCCGGCCGTTATGCTATAATTTCCCGGCATTAGTTTTACATTCATATCAATTTCAATACTTACTGTTCCCTTATCAAACTTTCTGCTGTTCTGAATTCCGAATAAACTATCGCGGATAAACATTACAGGATCTCCGGTGCTTGATACTATTGTCAGACAAAGTGTAGCGTCAATAAAATCTTTATGAAGCTCTATTTCTGTATGGATTCTGAATTTTTCTCCAAATGCAAGATCCTTTACCTTTTGATTTGAAATGCTTGTTGCATACACTTTTGTAAATAATGCCTCACCGGTGCCTGCGCTTCTATGAAAGTCATCCGGAATCTCACCTGTTTCAGCCACCGTTCTGTTTTCTGCAAGGTACTCGGTTAAGACGTTTTCGATGGGGCCCTGATGTAATACCTCACCGAATTTAAGATACAAGCCTGTTTTACATAATGACTTTACTGCCGGCATATTGTGGCTAACGAATAAAACTGTTCTTCCTTGTCCACTTACATCTTTCATTTTACCCAGACATTTTTCCTGGAACTCTGCGTCGCCAACTGCAAGCACTTCATCAACGATAAGTATTTCAGGTTCAAGATGCGCAGCCACTGCAAAAGCAAGACGAACATACATCCCACTACTATATCGTTTTACGGGTGTGTCAATGTATCTCTCAACACCACTAAATGCAACAATCTCATCAAATTTTGAACGAATCTCTGATTTTGTCATTCCTAATATAGCTCCGTTAAGAAATATATTTTCTCTTCCACTCAGTTCAGGGTGAAAACCTGTTCCAACTTCCAGCAAACTGGCTATGCGGCCTTTTGCTTTAAAAGAGCCGGTTGTAGGACTTGTAGTTCTGGAAAGAATTTTAAGCAGAGTGGATTTACCAGCTCCGTTTTTACCTATAATTCCTAAGACATCACCTTGACTAACTTCAAAATTAATGTTTTTTAAAGCCCATACATATTGTGAATCGGCTTTTTTAGTGCGGTCATTAGATGAACCCAGTTTTAGGGTTGGATCTTCTTTTCCACGAACACGTGCCCACCAACTGTTCAGGTCATGTGATATGGTGCCGGTTCCAACCTTACCAAGGCGGTAAAGCTTTCCAAGATCTTCTACTTTAATTACGGTGCTCATATATTAAACAGTATCCATAAATGATTTTTCCACCTTATTGAATATGATAACAGCAAGGAAAAAGGTAAGGAATGCAAAACCGGTTGAATATAAAAGCCAAGGCCAGCTAAGCGTTCCGGTTCCGTTTCCAAGAAAGATAAATTTGAAAGCTTCGAGAATAGATGCCATTGGATTTAGCATCTCAATAAAATGTTTTTTTGCATTTACCGCTTCAGGTGTAACAGGTCTTAAAACGGGCGATACAAACATAAATAATTGTACTCCGAATGCGATCAGGAAACGAAGATCCCTGTATTTAGTAGTAAGTGAAGAAATTGTAATTCCTATACTCAATCCAAGCATAGCCATAAGTATTACCAGTAAAGGAACTAAGAAAACCGACCAACTGATTTCCATTCCTACACGCCCGATCACAATAAAATAAATGAGCATTACTATAAAGAAAACAAACTGAATCAGGAATTTAATCACAGAGGATGTTACAATGGCAAGCGGTGAAATTAACCTTGGGAAATAAACCTTTCCAAAAATGCTGGAGTTAGCTATGAATGTGTTGGATGTGTTGGTAAGACATTCAGCAAAATAATTCCAACAGGCAATACCGCAAAATGTAAAAAGGAAATAAGGACAGCCGTTAATGGAACGTGAAAACGAACTGGAAAACACAAAGTTAAAAACAATAGTCTGAAGTAAAGGCTGCAACACAAACCAAATTGGTCCAAGGATGGTTTGTTTGTATACAGCTACAATATCACGCTTTACGAACAAGATTAAAAGGTCTCTGTACCTCCACACTTCTTTTAAATTGAGGTCGAATACGGATACCTGGGGTTTAACCACCAGATCCCACTTCTCTTCGCTATCCATAGTTTTATTTTGCATTATTAAGATGGATCAAATACTTGAATTACTCTTTTAGGGGGAGTACAATTTCTTCCGGTAATTTCACTCGGATACTTTGCCCGATGCTTTCAAGAAGAATTTCAATATATTTTCCTTCTATATCGTCAATAACAATTCCTTCTATATTTTTAAGTACACCGGAGGTTATTTTTACTTTATCTCCTTCTTTGTATTTTCTTTTTATAGAGCTCACTTCCAGTTGATACCCAAGTTCAACCAGTTGTTTAAGTGAATCAATTTCTTTTTCTCTAATGACAGCTATTTTCCCTTCTGATCTTACAAAATTAACCACGCCTTTTGTATGCAATGTTTTTTCCTGTTCATTTGCTTCAATGCAAACAAATACATAACCATTTAACAGTGGAAATTCAACAAGCTTTTTTCTATCGGTCCATTGCCTCATTGTTTTAACGAGTGGTGTATATGCATGAATATTCCTTAAGGTCAAATTTTCCGTCACTTTCTTTTCCGACCTTGAATTTACATACAGGGCATGCCAGTTTCTTGATTGATTTTCGCTTATTTTTGTTTTTGTATTCTGCATTTTACTTACGGCTCCGCCCTCTCAGTCACATACTAAGCGAGACTCTTTATCCAAATAGAAATCACGGAACAAAAGCTCCTGACAACTACCCTTACCTTTATTTACTCCACAGCAACAACGGATGTATTCCCGGTTCTTTTAGTTTGCCTAAATCAAATTCCGATTTTGTATAGTGTATATACTTTATTTTCTTCCCGATTTTTTTTTCTGCTTTTTGAATTTGCTCAACTAAGAAATGTATATTAAGATCATTGCCTACCAAAACCAGATCTATAACATCTGTATTGTGCCCCTGAGCCAATTTACCCACCAGGTATACCTTTTCCAAATCACCAATACGCTGAAGAACATAATCAACAACATACTCTATTCCCGTCATTTTCAGGATGATCCTATTTAAATCAATAAATAAAGGGTGCTTGGTATTGGCAGTGAAAACCTTTTTGTTTCCTTCCTTGGTTGAACTTAAAAAACCCGCCTTTTCAAATTTATTCAGCTCTAAGCGAATTCCATTAGTAGAATCACCAAATTCTTCTTCTAAGTTCCTTAAGTACGCAGTGTTATTACTGTTGAGAAAGAATTTCATCAACAGTTTAATTCTAGTTTTTGAAGAAATTAACGTTTCTATCATAGAATGAGTAACAAAATTACTCAAAAAAAAACATCAGCCAATCTTTTTAGCGAATTATTTTCCTTTTCGACAAAAATCTTACATGTGTTAGAAAAAAGAGGTTATTTGGCTCAAAAACAAGGTAGAAACACTTTTTTTTTGTTAGCTTTGCCAAAGAAGTTTGTAAATTTATATCTACGTTAATATATAGAAATCATGAGAAAATTACTTATCCTTTTTGCATTAGCACTGCCTGTTGGTTTAATTTATGGCCAGTCCGCTACTTTTAATACTACCGGAGCTACAACGAATTGGAGTGCAGCTACAACCTGGACTGAGGTTGTAGGAGATGATGCTGATAATATCCCGGATGAAGATGATGATGTTGTTATCCTAAATACACATACAGCTTCGCTTTCTGCAACAATTTCGTATGCTAAATCAGTCACCATTAATAACGGTGGAACTTTAACACATAATAACCGAAAACTATATATGTATGGTGATTTATCAAATAGTGGTACTTTTACAGGTCCGGCAAACATTGCCTTTTTTAACTGTACTGCGTCAATTACCTCTGGCAGTACCCTCAACTTTGGTCTGACTACAAATACGGGAATTTTAACTATCTCGAATTCTGTTGTAACTGTTATAGCCGGGACTTCTATAAATATTTCTAACGGTAGCATAAATGTAGCTAGTAATAGTACCCTAAATAACAACGGAACGATTACAGTAAAAACTCTAAAACCAAATGGCGGAAGTGCTAACATTCTTAATAACAATGCGGGTTCTTCCTTAGTTTTTGTTGTAAATCACATACCTTCAGTTAATCTTACTTTAAACAACAATCTTACATCAACAGTTACGTTGAATAACAATGTTAGTGCGGTTCCTAATTATACTTATGGGCGTTTAACTTTGGCAGGTAGTGGATCATCCAAAACTGTTGCCAGTGCTTTAAATGTAAATGGAATTTTAACTGTTAATTCAGGTGTGACCATGAATTTAGGAAATAACACTCTTAATCTGGGCGGGGATTTAGCAAATTCAGGCACTATTTCTAATATTTCTACCTTTAACCTTAACGGGACTGCCAACCAAACATTGACTTCTTCTTCTGCACTTACCATTCCAACTTTAACTGTTCCAAATACCAATACGATCATTTTGAATAGTGGAACATTCAATAATACAACAAGTAACTCTTTCAGTTCAGGGCTAACACTTAACGCGGCTGGTATTTTTAACCTGAATAGTCTTCCGCTTAACCTTGCCGGTAGCCTTTCCAATTCAGGAACTATATCCAATCTTGTAGATGCTAATTTTAATGGTACTACTGCTCAATCTATTTCCTCAACCCAGAGCTTGGCATTTGATGATCTTACTTGCTCAAATGCAGGTGGGGTTACTTTTACTGCCGGAAACCATACAATAACCAATTCGTTAACCGTTAGCACCGGAAACCTAGATGTAGGAACGAATCTTGTGACTTTGGTTTCAGATGCAACTAAAACCGCTTATATAGCTAATTCAGCAGGTACAATGAGTGGATCTATGATTGTTCAGAGAAATCTCCCTGCAAGAACTGCAAGTTATTCGGACTTAAGCTCATCATGTACTTCCCTAACAATTGATGATTGGGATAATGAATTATATATGAGTATTGGAGCACCTAATGATGTTCCGGGTTTCCCGGGTGGTGATGGAAGTGCTGGTGGTTTTATTTCAGTTACAGAATACAATACAGCAACAGATGCATACGATAACATTTATACAGGTGAAGTTTTAAACGTTGGTCAAGGCTATAGTGTTTGGATTGCCGATGATATGGCTAGCTTCCCCGGAAGAACGATTGACTCAAGAGGTACTCCAAATATGGGTAATGTTCCTATTGCTGCAGTTTTTGATGCAGGAAACCCTTCTTTTCCGGGATGGAATTTGATTGGTAACCCTCATGCTGCATTTATTGATTGGGCCGATGTTGTAGCTGCCTCAAGTAATGTTGATCCTGAAATTCAAATTTATGATGGTTCAGGAAACTACGTTAATGCAACTAATCCAGAAATTGCACCAGGTCAGGGATTCTGGTGTTTTGTAACCACAAATACTACTGTTAACGTTCCTCAATCAGCTAAAACTACCACTACTTCCAGTGCCTTCATGCGTACTGCACATGTGAAGAATTATGATTTAAAACTTCGTTTATCTTCCGGATCTAACCCATATTATCACGAAATTAAAGTTGTTTACGATAATAAGGCTACTTCAAAATATGAACAGGGTAAAGACATACCATTTATAAAAAGCCCAAGACAAGTTGCCCCTTACATGACTTTTATAGATGGCGATATGAAGTTTATTGAAAACAATGTTAATGCAGAGGAAACTAATCTTGTATTACCACTACAAATCAAAGCTCCAATTGCCGGAAACTATGTAATTGAATTAGAAGGGTTATTATCAAACACAGAATACACATCAGCGTACATCTTCAATACATTAACAAATGAGAAGTTTGAAATAAACGATGCAAGTGCAGTTAATGTGTATTTTGAGCAAGGTCAAATCAGCAATGACTTTAACTTAGTACTAAGCAAAAAGAAATCTGAATCTTTAAATTCTGCACTTGAGATTTCCGAAAACGTTTCCATTTTTGCAACCTCCGATAATATAAACATTAAGGGAAATTTAGATGAAACTCAAGAGGTGAAAATAGAAGTATTAAATATCATGGGTCAATTGATATTGGAAAAAACTGAGATGCTAACAACAAACAGCACAATTTTATTATCAACTTCTGAATTAAGTTCTGAAGTATATGTTGTAAAAGTTACCACAAAAGATAACAAACAATTTACCAACAAGATAATTGTAACCAAGTAATAATTGGTCTTAAAGATAATAACAAAAAAGAGCCGGTTTTACCGGCTCTTTTTTGTTGCATTCATTTCGTATAATGGGTTTGTTATTCTCTACAAAATCATAAACTCCCGTTATTTTTTCAGAACAACACCTTTAAATCGTATTCTTTCCGGACTATTTTTGGCATTGGAAATTACTTCTACTACCCTATCCTGCCTATCGTAAACGGTTTTTGTATCGAATGTAACGGTTAGGCTGCCTTTTTGTTGGGGCAATACAGGTGATTTAGGAAAGCCTACTGATGTGCAGGTGCATTCTACTTTATAATCAGTAATAATAAGTGGTTGGTTTCCTGTGTTTGTAAATTCAAAGGTTATTTCTACCAATTTACCTTGCTTTACAAAACCGAAGTTCTTTTTAGCATCAAGAAACTTTATTACGGCCTGCGCTTTAGAAATCGTTGATAAAGAAAAAAGGAGAATTGCCCATGATAAGGCAATTCTCCTTTTTGTAAATGATTGAGTCATTTTATTTTTTATTCAATAGGAATTGTTTCTCCAAAGAAGCTGTTTCTCCATTGTTTCCCATAGGTAGATTTATTGTTTCATTTGTATCAATAAATCCTTTTTTAGAGATCTTTATTTTATAGGTTGTTCCGCCTTTAACAGAAAAGAAATACTCGCCCATTTCGTTTGTAACTGTGGACGTCACTTTATCACCACTTTCTGTGGTAAGTTCTACCTCTGCTCCGTCTAATCCTTTTCCTTCGAAACCATCACGAATCATTCCTTTTAGTATGCTTAGTTCATTACCTGTCATCTTTTTGAAATCTTTCTGAAGAACTGCATAATCCATCAAATCTACTTTATAAATATCTGTTTCTCCCAAACCACCTTCTCTGTTACTCGCAAAATAAGCAACTTTAGCATCGGCAGATATGGTAAATGTTTTGTCATCTCTGAAAGTATTAATTGGATACCCCAGATTTACAGGTTTACTCCAGGTTCCATTCTCCAAAATAGTCCTGAATATATCCTGCCCACCCATTGAATTAGGTCCATTTGAGCAGAAAAATAAAGTCTTTCCATCAGGAGATAAAAACATTCCGCCTTCATCAAAAGAAGTATTTATTTCTGCACCCATGTTTACAGGTTTGTTCCATTCTGTTTTAGTTTTTCTGGTAACCATCCATATATCAGAGTGACCTAAGCCACCTTTTCGTTCACTGGTAAAAAATATTGTTTTCCCATCGGGTGAAACACATGCCCCACCTTCCCAATAACTTGAGTTAATTGGTTTCCCAAGCGATTCTGGAGTTTTCCACTTATTATTATTAACCTTAGAAACAAATATATCACCACCTCTTGATTCCGGATCGTTAATGTTATTTCTGTAAATAAAGATCTGTTTACCATCAGCGCTCATACCTGTACAAGCATCGTGCGCCCCATCCACATTTACTTGCCCCGGAACCGGCTCTGCCGCATTCCATTTTGCCCCGGCACTATCCCAGGAAGAAATATAAATATCTTCAAAGTACTTTCCATCTCCTTCAATGTCCATTGGTGCATCAGTAGTTTCAGGCCTGCGGGAACTGAATACCAGTTTTTTTCCATCAGCACTTATACTTGGGGCTTTATCATCAAACTGAGAATTGATAAGATTACCAGCATTGTCAATTTTGACATTTACAGGGCTTTCCATTAATTTTTTCGCATTGTTGCAATGACTGATGTACACCTCTGCGTCAACCTCATTCATGTTTTTTTCGGATGCTTTTGATTTATATGCATTAAATTCTGCCAATGCTTCATCTATTTTTCCATCTTTTAAATAAATACTTCCCAATAAAAAGAAAGTTTCATTCTTAACGTTTGGTGACTCTTTACCCTTTTTGAGGTAATCCAGCGCTTCATTGTTTTCTCCTAAGCGATAGTGGCATTCCGCTGCGTAATACAATGTAGGGCCATCTGTAGCGTTAGTAGTTAAGATCTCTTTAAAGATTGCTAAAGCTTCTTTATATTTCTGACCAAACAGTTTTTGTTTTCCTCTTTCCAGTTTGGCTTTATCCAAAGCTCCAAGATCAAGCTTTGAGTTGGAAGTGTATAATGTATGGTTTGCTTTTACAGCGTTAACTGAAATCATTAACAAACTGCCGGATAGAAGTATAGATTTTATCATAATAAGTACTATAATTGGATTTTTAAAAGTAGCAATAATTTTAAAACTTCAAAAAATTATTTGCGGTGTTCGGCTTTCCTTGTAAAAAGATACTTTAAAACGATTTAATTCGCTTTAATCTATGAAACATACGCCAAGAACTTTTTTATTGCCTCCCGTTTTGGCTGATCCAAAGAATGTGAGATCTTTTCGGAGAGGTAATCAAAGGCATCAAATCCTTTTATATTGTTCGAATAATTGCTTAATGCTTCTTTGGTATGATTAATTCCAAAAGCAAGTGCCGAATTAAATTCCTTAAGGAAAACTTCATCTTTTATTAGGGTAGAACTTGTCCAGGTTGCAAAGGCAAAAGGAAGTCCTGTAAGCTTTTTCCATTCAGTTGCCAGGTCGTATTCAAAAGAAAAAGTGTTATTAATGGCGAAAGTTCTATCTCCAATAATAACGGCTGCTGTACTGCCGTCTATTTTACTCTCAAAGCCTTCCATAGCTGGTAAAAAAACCGGGGTTATTTTCCACAGCTCTTTTGCTAAGATCTGAACTAAAGTAACTGATGTACGCGATTGGTAGTCAAGCAAGATCTCTTTTATCTCATTTAATGGAACAGAGCTAAACAATTTAACCGAATCTACCACTCCGTTACTCCCAATGCAAAAGTCCGTCAGAATATGGTATTCAGGCATTTTTGAAAGGATAGCTACGGGCACTAAACCAATATCAACCTGATTGGTAAGAAGTTTTTCGGCACATACGGCCGGAATATCATACGAAATATCTATGTGTTTGTCTATTCCCGATTCCTTTAAACCATATACAAAAGGGAGTGTATTTAAATAATTTACGATCGAAATTTTATATCGTTTTTGGAACATCCTTTTCTTTTTTCTGAATTTCTATAAAAGCAATAGTAGATCCTGTTACTGCCATTACCGGTCCTATCATCATTCCTATAGCATCCCCTATAATAAATGGAAGTGCCATAAAAAATGCATAGCAGAGTCCAATACCACAAGCTACTCCCTTATTTTTTCTGACAAACCGAACACTTTGAATTACCCCCATTTTGTTACGTTCGCAAGAGTAATCCATCATCGAAAAACCAATAAAATACCAGCCAAATAATAACAAAACAGGTGTAACAATAATACTTAATGGAGGGAAAATAATGCAAAGAACAAAGCCTACTGTAATAAAAAAATACTCAATAAACATATTCCTTATGTTTATTAAAACGCCTCTTAAAACATCTTTCATTAGTTGGGCAAAATTAAATGGATACTTTTTTCCTGTAAGGTGTTCTTCTACTGATTCCGACAATAAAGACATGATCGGTGATATCAGAATCAGTGTCACGTATTTCAGTAATGTTCCTGAAATCATCCAAAAGGCAATTTTTATTACCCAGGAAACAAGGAAACCAAGATATCCATTTACAAATGATTTTAACCAGGAAAGCCAGTGTCCTTCATCAGGAATTGAAGTGAGCATCATTTGTTCTCCTATCCATGCTTTTATGGACTCAGCCATTTCCCCGACAAAGTAAAGGGTAACAACTATCATCAATATCCAAAGCAATAATGAATAAAACATGTATTGCCATAATTTAGTGCCGAAAATTATTTTGAACGCTCTAAAAAAAGAGACAAAGCCTTTTCCAAATCCAACGAAGAAATTCATTGTACCTTAAAGTTTTAGTTTTTGCAAAACCGAAGCCTCGTAAACCTTTTCCATAGGTTTAAAATCGGTAGAATAGTTGAGTTTATATACTTCGGAATTGTTCTTTAAATAATACTCATCTTCCAATTTCACCATTGACAGATCTGCATTCTCTTTTAAACCATATATCAATACCCTGTTTCTGGTCATTTTATATCCTTTACTATTCAATGGGGTTTTCCAAAATTCAACCATAAAGAAGTCATTTTTCTTGTTTTGGGAAATCCCGCTCATCACCGTTAAAACAGAATCGGAAATACTCTTATAGTCAGACCCCGCTTCTATATCTTTTACATTTATGTTTTTCACACCTATAAGTTCTTCTTTTAAAACATTAATATTTTCATCTGCAGATTCAGTGTAGGTGTAAGTGGTTTTAGAACTTGCCCCTACTTCGTTGGTAGGTTCAGTATTATCTGTTGCAGTTGATTTTTTTGAAGAGACTTGATTCTTCCGATCGGTTTTATCTTTATTTTCATTAAGTACTAACTCTTCTGTTACCGAAGCTTTATTTTCTTTTTCAAACAAGGTTGCTTTCGAAAAAAAATCGTCGAACTTGAAAATAAAAAACAAACACCCAACCAATAAACCGATTGATAAGCCGAAAACAAAAAGTTGAATTTTTTTACCAAACCTGTTCATTGAATTTTAAAGATTTTTATAATTCAAAGATACTCCTTTTTTGCTTCGCTGTTAAGCATTGTTAAATACATTTTCAACAAGTAACATGTGGATTAAATTTGCGTTACACAGTATGTTTTTAAACTAAAATTCAAAAACAAAGATTATGAAAAAAATAATATCAACTCTGTTTATTGCTGCAATTGGTGGCGCATCTGCAATGCTGGTTCAAAAACAATTTTCATCGGGTAACGAGCATTCACAGTTATTAGAATACAAGGTAAATACTCCCGTATCTTTTGCAGGAAATTATGGCAGCGCTGCGGCAACCGGAGTAGATTTTACAACAGCTGCCGAACATTCGGTTAATTCGGTTGTTCATATAAAAACCACTATTACTCAAACACAAAACAACCTTGCTTACGATCCGTTTCATCACTATTTTTATGGTCAACCTCAGCAAAGAGTTCAGGAAGCAAGTGGTTCGGGAGTGATCATCTCAAAAGACGGATACATTGTTACTAACAATCATGTAATAAATGGTGCTGATAAAATTGAAGTCGTTTTAAATGATAAACGTACTTATATTGGAGAGTTGATAGGGGCTGATCCACAAACTGATGTTGCATTAATCAAAATAAAGGAAACTGATCTTCCTTTTCTTGCATATGGAAATTCGGATAATGTAAAAGTGGGCGAATGGGCTTTGGCAGTTGGAAATCCTTTTAATTTAACCTCAACAGTTACAGCCGGAATTATTTCTGCTAAAGGAAGGAATATCAATATTTTTGAAAACAATCCACAGCAGGGTTTATTTCCTATAGAATCTTTTATTCAAACTGACGCGGCGGTTAATCCCGGAAATAGCGGGGGCGCTTTGGTAAATACAGATGGCGCTTTAATTGGCATTAATACTGCTATTGCTTCTCAAACGGGGTCGTATGCTGGCTATTCATTTGCGATCCCAGTTAATATTGTAAAGAAAATCATTGCTGACCTAATTGAATTCGGAACCGTACAACGAGCATTTATAGGCGTAAGTATTCGTGATATTGATGCAAAATTTGCAAGCGAAAACAAACTGAAAAACATGAATGGTGTTTTTGTAAATGGATTAACTGATGGCGGCGCAGGTGAAGATGCCGGAATGAAAATAGGTGATATCATTACAAAAGTGGAAACTGTTACAGTAAAAAATGTTCCTGAACTGCAAGAACAATTAAGTAAGTATCGTCCGGGTGACAAAGTGAATGTTTCGGTTATCAGGGATGAAAAAGAAGTGAACGTACTGGTGATCTTAAAAAACAAAGACGGTGAACTTGGAATAATCAAAAAAGAAAAGCACTCAGAAGTCTCTGTAGGCTCTTTGGGCGCATCGTTTGAAAACCTGAGTAAAGATGAAATGAAAAAGCTCGGAATAAATAATGGGGTACGAATTAAAAAACTGGAGAACGGAAAACTTGCATCTGCCGGAATTAAACAGGGATTTGTGATCACATCTATAGATAAAAAGAAAGTGAATTCTACTGAAGAAATAGATGCAATTCTTAAAGAAAAAACCGGGGGCATTTTAATTGAAGGAGTTTATCCCAATGGGGTAAAAGCTTTTTATGGATTCGGGCTTTAATTTAATAAAACATACTGTTTGGGGCATTTAAGGTTTTTCGCTTTAAACTAAACGATGGAAATCGAAAACTTGTCGAAAACCTTGCAATGAATTGTTTAACAATAACTTGTAAAGGATAACTTTATTTTGTCAGAAGATAGAATTGGAGTACCTTTGCACCTAAATTAAGGAGGACATACTACCATGAGACAGCTCAAAATTACCAAATCCATCACCAATCGCGAAAGTGCTTCTTTGGATAAGTATCTGCAAGAGATAGGTCGTGAAGAACTTATTACTGCTGAAGAAGAGGTACAATTGGCGAAGAAGATCCGTGATGGAGACCAACGTGCGTTGGAAAAACTTACCCGCGCTAACCTACGTTTTGTGGTATCAGTTGCAAAGCAATATCAAAACCAGGGTTTAAGCTTACCCGATCTTATTAACGAAGGAAATTTAGGTTTGATTAAAGCGGCTCGTCGTTTTGATGAGACACGTGGATTTAAATTTATCTCTTACGCTGTATGGTGGATCCGTCAAAGTATATTACAAGCTTTGGCTGAACAATCACGTATTGTGCGTTTGCCATTAAATCAGGTTGGTTCTTTAAACAAGATCAACAAAGCATATTCTAAACTAGAACAGGAATTTGAGCGTGAACCAACAGCTGAAGAGTTAGCTGAATTATTGGATCTGCCACAGGATAAAATTACCGACACTATGAAAGTATCAGGTCGTCACGTATCAATGGATGCTCCGTTGGCAAGTGGTGAGGAAAGTACTTTGATGGATGTGATCGTAAACGGAGATTCTCCAAGAGCCGATGCTGCATTAATAAATGAATCATTATCAAAAGAAATTGATCGTGCGTTATCTACACTTACAGAAAGAGAACGTGATGTTGTGAAACTGTTCTTCGGAATAGGTATCAACCACGGATTAACATTAGAAGAAATCGGTGCTAAATTTGACCTTACCCGCGAACGTGTTCGTCAGATCAAAGAAAAAGCAGTAAGAAGACTACGCCACAGCTCAAGAAGTAAATTGCTTCAGCAGTATTTAGGCTAAGAATTTTATTAAAAACAATTTGATCACCTCCTTTTCGGAGGTGATTTTTTTTAACCAATCATGAAAAAAATATTTCTAATTATTTTTTACCTGATACTATATGGTCAGGTGATTAGTCAGGTTCAAACCGAAAGCGGCTATTACCTGACGCTTACTAAAGATACTGTTAAAGGAGAAATTGTAGTTTACAAAGATTTCAGTGCTATCGCATTTAAGTCCGACACAACAAGATTGAGAGCTATACAAGTAAATGAATGTGCAGGATTTGGATTATCTAAAACTAATCAAAATTATAGAACTGTTTTTGTAACATCGCTACGTAAAAGAATAAGTAGAGATAAAAAATCTTATAAAAAACTAACTGAAACTGTATTTGCCGAAAGAATCATAACTGGAACTGTAAATGTTTACGTATGCCGTGATCCATGGAATGAGATTAATGGATGTGACTACTATCTTGAAAGACCGTCAGCGAATGACTCCATCATACGATTAGAAAAGAATCCATTGATCGTAGCTAAGAAGATACTTATGAACGATTCTGCAATTCAGGCTGAGAAGAAGAAAATAGACATTTGTGAAATTCCACAAATCGTAATTAATTATAATTCCAAATTTAATAATAATCAGATCGTTCAGTCAAACTTTAATCCTCCAACAGCCAGAAATGGATTTTGTTATGGATACATTGTTACTCCGAAAAATGATACTATTTATGGCCAGATCAAAGATCGTTCTGATGCTGCACATGACGAAAGTGCCGAAGGTGGTTTTATGGGGGATAAGTTCAAAACAATAACTTTTATTGATTTTTCAGAAAAACCAACAACATTAAAGATAACCGACTGTATTAGCTACCATAAATCTGGAATCTATGAAGAAGATTATAGAGTTATCCCAGTTGATGTTGATCTTTTTAAAACAAAACGTTTTGCTAAAGTGGTTGTCGATGGCCCTCTTACATTATACTATCACATACATACGCACAATGTTTCCGGTGGACAAGGTAAAACTGCATATCGGAGAAACGAGGTGCATTGTGAAGGCTATTTTGTTCAAAAGGAAGGTGAACAAAATCTCATTTCTGTTAGCGAAGGAAGTTTTAAATCATCTATCCTGAAATTGATCAGTGACGATCAGGAGCTAAAAAACGACATTACCTTCGATAAACTTGGTTACAAGGATATGAAGATCATTATTTCAAAATACAACGAAGTCAAGGCAAAATCCAAAAAAAAATAAAAGCCCGATTAATAATTTCTCACCAAAAAAGTGCTTAAATACAGGGTTTTGCACCTTTGCAAACCGTTTCGGCGGATATCGTTCTGTATCACATAACAATCTAATTCAAATACTCTCTCACTTTTAATTGAAGAAAGGTTTTTACATCTTCCCAGCTTTGTTTACTTAAACTAACAGGATCAGGACTTTGCTCAGCGTCTTCAAAATAAATAATTGAGTTAGGAATAGAAATCAAAAGCATTTGGGACGGGAATTTTTCTTTGTGCCAAGCAATAATTTCTTCCAATGTGTAAACCTGAAGCAATTGAAACAAGTCGAAAAAATCTTTCTTTACTCCTCTTCCTAAAATCGCATTAATTTTCATCGCGGCAATATCTTTATCACTGTAAAGCCTTATCCCATCAATAGTTTCAATGGGTGCAATAAGTTTATGCGGATAATAAACAAAATCTGTTTTGATATTATTAATCCTACTAAATAATGCAAAGCTCAAATCAGGTTTTTCGGATTCATAATCTTTATTAAACTTCTTTTCTAAAAAATCACCTAACGATAAAAAATCTTTAGGTTCTGTAGAAAACAAATCCAAATCAATTGAAATTCTGTGACCGTGCCTTAATGATAATGCTGTTCCTCCAACAAGGCAAAAATCAGACAATTCAGGCATCAACATTAAATCCTTTAATAAGGAGAAAGTCCCGGGTTCGACTGTTTTTGTAAATAGCATTTGAAATTTGTAATAGGTTGGTCAATAATTGCCGCTGCTAAATAAATTCTGTTCAATGAAATATGTTTAGCATTTAACAGAGCCGATTTAACTTTTTCGTCACCGTAGTATCTTCTACACTGCCTGATATCTTCAACATCGCCCCTATCCATCACACGCTCAATAACCCAATTTGCATATTTATCCAAATCAAGATTTTCAAAATCTATATCCCAAAATATTGCTTTATTAAATGCCGGCATAAACGCAAAGTTATGAAATATTATATGAATACTTGGACTAATCAATACTTCCCTGTTCGGTTAATAATTTCTTACCAAAAAAGTGCTTAAATACAGGCGTTTTTGTACCTTTGCAAACCGTTTCGACGGACATCGTTCTATATCATCTAACAATCTAATTTACAATGAGTTCAACTACTTTGGAAAAAACAGGCATAAGCTATGAAAGTCAGCTTAACAATTGGATAGAGCAGGAAAAAGCGGCTATCGATCTTATCAGCGCCATTGGTAAACTTTGGTTCGAAAAATCGATCGAGTTGGTTATTTTCAGAAACCAATTAATTGACAGAAGCGGAAGTGAGATCATGGGACTTCACCAATATGCTAAAAATATTGTAAAAAAACCTATTACTGTTTTTGATACTGCTGCCTTAGCTCACGAGATCTTAAAAGCTGATATTTGCCCTTCTAAAATTGATATTGGTAAACTTGCTTTTGAATGGCAGGAAGAAAAAGAGAATTTCAAATCTCATGCTGAGTTCATTGGTAAAAAATTAAAAGGCTTCATCGGAAAAAAAGCCACTATTGCTCCGAAAGATGTAGTATTGTTCGGTTTTGGTCGTATTGGCCGTATAGCGGCACGTGAAATTATTTCTCAGGCAGGTAAAGGTGAACAGTTACGTTTAAAGGCAATAGTAACTCGTGGAAACAGTGATATTGAAATTGTAAAACGTGCGGATCTGTTACGTACTGATTCTGTTCACGGACCTTTCCCCGGAACTGTTATTGAGGATTTGGCTAACAAAGCTTTGATTATTAATGGCCATACCGTTCACATGATTGACGCTAAAAATCCGGCTGATGTTGATTACACTGCATACGGAATTAACGATGCTTTATTGATCGATAATACCGGTGCTTTTCGAGACAGGGCTGAGTTAAGTCAGCATTTACAAGCAAAAGGAATTTCTAAAGTATTGCTTACTGCACCTGCTAAAGATGTTCCAAATGTTGTGTTTGGTGTAAACCAGGATACTGTTGATGTTACTAAAGAAACTATTTTCTCGGCAGCATCATGTACAACCAATGCTATTATGCCGATACTTTACGTGATCGATAAAGAATTCGCTATCATCAAAGGACATATTGAAACTGTTCACTCTTACACGAATGATCAGAATTTATTGGATAACTACCATAAAAAATACCGTCGTGGCCGTTCTGCCGCACTAAACATGGTAATTACTGAAACAGGTGCTGAGAGTGCCTTGAAAAAAGTACTACCTCATTTATCCGGGAAATTTACTGCAAACTCAGTTCGTGTACCAACTCCAAATGTTTCATTGGCTATCATCAACGTTACTTTAGGTAAAGAAGTTGACAGGGATATGGTAAATGAAATCGTTAAAAAATATGCATTGGAAGGCGGATTAGTAGAACAGATCCAGTATTCATTCTCAAACGAATTGGTATCAACTGATGTAATCGGAAACCCTTGCCCATCGGTGTTCGATAGTCAGGCAACAATAGTTTCTCCAGATAAAAAAAGTGCGATATTGTATGTTTGGTATGACAACGAATATGGTTATACACGCCAGGTAATTCGTTTTGCAAAGCAGTTAGCTGAAGTAAGAAGAATGATCTATTATTAATCTTCTTTTTTTATAAGAAAACGACCTCCAAACCAGAGGTCGTTTTTATTTTGTACAAATCTGATAATCATCTGGTTTTGTCATGTTTACAATACAATTTTTTTTGAACAAATTTGATTTGTTTTTAACATTAATTATCCGTAAAATCGTGCTAAATTTTTGAGACTATGCGGAAGCTAAAGAATTACGCTTTTTTTATACTATCCATTTTGTTTTGTCAGTATGCTGTTGGGCAAACTCCTTCAATAACGGCGGGCTCTTTAACGGGGTGTGTTAACCAACCAATTAGCCTTCAGGGTGGGTCAACCGGAATTGTTACTTCATGGGCCTGGACTTCTGCTCCTTCAACTGGTGTTATATTTTCTAATCCTACTGACCAATTTACCCAATTTACCTCTTCCGCACAGGGAACTTATACAATTACCCTTACCGTTCAGCCTGGTGGCGGTACTGCTACTGCAACATTAACCATTAATTCTCTGCCAACTATGGTTGTTTCTCCAAGTGCGGATACGATTTGTTTGGGAGGTACAGGAACAACTCTAACTGTTTCAGGAAATGCGACTACTTACAACTGGTTTCCATCAACAGGTTTAAGTGCTTCAACCGGAACTTTTGTAACTGCAAACCCCACCACTAATACAACCTATACCGTTACCGGCTTGGCTAACGGCTGTACCAATACCGCAACTACGCAAATTACGGCTTTACCGGTTAACCCTTTAGTTGCAACGGCTGCTGAAAACTACATTTGTTTTGGGACTTCCAACAACACAACAACTATCACTACCAGTGCTCCGTCTGCCCTCTCTTATTCGTGGACACCGGCCGTAGGTTTGTCTTGTACCAACTGCCCAAACCCAATTGTTACTGCCACCGATACTACAATTTATGAAGTTACAGTTACCGGTGAATGTTTTTCTAACTACACTGATACGGTTCAAATATTCCCGGTAATATGTGGCCCACCGGTTGGCGGATTTATTTTACCTACTCATGAGATTTGCCGTTACAGTTGCGTAAACTTTACTGATACCAGCGTTTTTGAACCACTCGCTTACCAATGGGTGTTTGAAGGAGGTATTCCTGATTCTTCAACAGAAAAAAATCCAAGGGTTTGTTATAATGTGGAAAGTGCCAATGCGCCTACCTTAAACGGGAGGTATTTGATTACGCTAATTGTGACGAATATACTTGGGGAGAAAGACACGGTTATTGACAGTATTAAGGTTAATATTTCGCCTATAGCAAACATTAATAACAATCTTTCTATTGCCACAGTTGAATTAGGGTCTTCTATCAGTTTAAATGCGAGTTCATCAAGTGGTGCCACATCCTATCAATGGACCCCACCCACAGGATTAGCTTGCCCAACATGTGAAACCGTTGAAGTTTCGCCCCAAACAAATACGTATTACATTTTAACGGCCAAAAATGGATTGGGATGTATTGATTATGATACTATTTACGTAAAGGTGCAGAAAATATGTGGGGAAATTTTTATACCCACAGCCTTTTCTCCAAATGGTGATAATGTTAATGAATATGCTATTGTTAAAAATAACAATTGTATCCGAAGCATGGTTTTCGCTATTTACAACCGATGGGGCGAAAAAGTTTTCGTTAGTGAAGATCCAAAGTTAGGTTGGGATGGAATTTATAATGGAAAATTGCAGGATGCAGGTGTATTTATTTATTATTTTGATGCTGTTTTAACGGATAATACAACCCTAAGTCAAAAAGGTACAATAACTCTTGTAAGATAAAGATTTAACAGAAAAGTATGAAAAAGATTTGTTTGTTAGTAACAGCTTTAATGCTGACAGGACTTTCGATAAAAGCGCAGGATATTCATTTTTCGCTTTATGGAGAGGCTCCTTCTGTAATAAATCCGGCACTTACCGGTGTTGCGTATGATTTAAGGGCGAATGTGAATTACAAAACCCAATGGAAGAGTTTTAACTCAGCGTACAAAACGTATGCAGGTAATTTTGAAGCTTCTTTAAAGCATGAAAAAATGACTAAAGCATACATGGCAGCCGGAATCAACTTTTATAAAGATGTTGCTGCAGGTTCTAAGTCAGATTCAAAATTTACAACTACAGGTATCAGTGCAAATTTTTGTACAGTTATTACTACCGGAAAAAACAGCAAACTATCACTTGGTTTAACCGGTGGTGCTAATAGCAGAAACATTAAACAATACGATAGTTTAACATGGGAAAATCAATACGACGGATTTAAATACGATCCTTCAAGACCTACAGGAGAAGCTGATGAAAGCAGGTATTCTTTCTCAAATGCTGATTTTGGTGGCGGAGTAAACTGGCATTACAGCGAGAGTAATTTATATATTAGTTCCAATAACGGTTCACGTTTCGATATTGGTGCATCTGTATATCACTTTAACTCTCCAAAAAACACTTTTTATAGCTTTGGTGACGATAAATTAAACATGCGCTACAATGGCTATGCTAATGCGGTATTTTGTTTTAAGGAAAGCAATATTTGTTTTGCTCCCGGAGTTCTCTATCAACAACAAGGTGCTAACAGGGAAATTGTAACTTCTGCTTTGATAAGGGTTATTTTGAAACAACAATCTGTTCACACTAAAGAAGAAAAACCTTCCGCGTTCTCAGGTGGGTTTCAATACCGTTTCAAAGATGCTTTGATTCCTACATTTTTATTTGAATATGATAAGTATGCAATTGGTTTGGCTTACGATATTAATTTGTCTAAACTAACTACTGCGAGCAAATCTAAAGGTGGATTTGAATTTGCTTTGCGTTATAACTGGAATCCCGGCTATGGTAAAATGGTAGGGAATTCAACCTCAGGTGCCTCACACTAATTTAACTGATTTCTTCCCGCATTTCTTGCTTTACAATTTCTTTTTCTGATTTTGCAATTACAATTGTTGCAACACCATTGCCAATTATGTTGGTAATGGCTCTTGCCTCGCTCATAAATTTATCTACTCCTAACAAAAATGCCAAACCCTCTACCGGTATTTTATGCATGGCTGTGAGTGTAGATGCGAGTACAATAAACCCACTTCCTGTAACACCGGCAGCTCCTTTTGATGTGATCATTAGTATTCCTATAATACTTACCATTTCTCCAACAGTCAATGGAACCTTATATAATTGAGCTATAAATATCACCGACATTGAAAGGTAAATGGAAGTACCGTCCAGGTTAAATGAATATCCGGTTGGAACAACTAAACCTACAACGGATTTGCTGCAGCCCATGCGCTCTAATTTATCCATCAGCGATGGCATTGCAGGCTCAGAAGAAGAGGTTCCTAATACGATCAGCAATTCTTCTTTGATGTTTTTAAGAAATTTCCAAATGCTGATTTTATAATACTTTAGTATGGATCCAAGTATGATAAAAATAAACAATGCCATAGTTATATAAACAGAAAGCATCAGTTTCCCCAAAGGCAATAATGATTGCAGTCCAAATTTTCCAACTGCATAGGCAATTCCTCCAAAAGCTCCCAGTGGAGCCAGGTACATTACAAGATGAAGCCCTTTGAAAACATATTTAGAAGCAGTTTTAAGATATTTAATAGTTGCCTGATTTTTTTTGATAAGGCTCAAAACCACTCCTGTTATTAAAGCAATAATCAATACCTGCAAAGTGAAATTGGAAAGTAAAAAGGTTATCCAGCTAAATCCTTCTTCTGCCTTTTGAGTATATTCACTTATATCCTTTTTTGACAGTGTTGATACATCAATATCTCCGGGTTTTAAAAAGTGTGCCACCAAAATACCTATACCAAGCGCAAAGGTGGATACAATTTCAAAATACAAAAGAGCTTTTATTCCTACCCTACCCGCTTTTCGGAGATCACCTATACCGGCAATTCCCAGTACAACTGTCAGAAAAATAATAGGTCCGATAAATAACTTAATGATCTGGATAAATGACTTCCCTACAATATCCATTTTCACTCCAATAGCAGGATAGAAATGCCCAAGCAAAGCACCGGCAATTATAGCAAGTAGTACCTGAAAAGCTAAATTCTTAAATAATCTGAGCATGGACGAATTTGAGCTAAAGATAAACACTTATAACAATTAAAACTACCTTTGTTCGATGAGAGCATTCGGATTAATAGGTAAACAATTAGGTCATTCGTTTTCTAAAAAATATTTTGAAGAAAAATTTCAAAAGCTTGGAATAACAGATTGTTCCTACGAGCTTTTTCCTATTGACAGCATTGCTAATATTGAAACGATCCTGGCTTCTAACCCAAATCTTATTGGTTTAAATGTTACCATTCCTTACAAAGAAAGTGTACTAAAATACCTGGATCATTTGGATCCTTCGGCAGAAAAAACAGGTGCAGTAAATTGCATCAAGATCAATTCGGAAACAGGGAAAAAAGTGCTTACCGGATACAATACGGATACATTTGGCTTTCAACAATCAATCAAGCCCTTCCTTGAACCTCAACATGATAAAGCATTGATATTGGGAACAGGCGGTGCTTCTAAAGCTGTTGAATATGTACTAAAGCAAATTGGAGTAAACTGTTTTTTTGTTTCAAGAAGTAATGATGAGAGCAAAGAAAATTATTTTACTTATGGGCAAATAAATGAGCAAAAAATAACCGATCACTTCAAACTTATCATAAATACAACACCCGTAGGAATGTATCCTGATGTGGATTCTTGTCCAAACATCTCTTTCGATAGTATCGGACCTCAACACTTATTGTATGACTTGGTTTACAACCCGGAACAAACATCTTTCTTAAAAAAAGGAAAAGAAAAAGGAGCGGTTGCTATTAATGGCCTAAGTATGCTATATCATCAGGCTGATAAGGCGTGGAGTATATGGAATAGTTAAGACACCACACTTCCAACATTTTTTAAACACATAGAGACATAGAAAATACAGTTAGTATTTAGGAGATATGAGAACTATGTTTTGCACATAATGCCTATACTAAGCTCCTTAATTTTACACCCACATGAAAAACCTATGTCTCTATGCGGTTAAATTATCTGCTATCAATAAGGTTTCATGTCAACCGAAATAACTCTTTCAGGTTGCCTCCAGGGAGCTAAGCCGCTTTTCAGCATCATAATTTGTCCGTTTGGACCTGCAACAAAAGTTATGAACCCGGCAGCAAGAGAAAAATCCTGACCTCTGCGTATCATGTACATTCTACGTGTGAAAGGATAATCATCTGTTTGGATATTACTCTGATCAGGGTAATATGCATTTTTATTTCCTTTAGCTGCAAGCCCCAGTAATTTAATTTTCGGGTAGATCACTTTTGATAAGGAATCGTCTCTGTCACTAATCCAAACATAATCTAAAACGCCAATAGCAGTTGTACTTTTACTGATACGATCCACTAAATCGTTTATGTTGCTTGCTGCATAACAATTTTTTCCAAGAGTTTTTCCTTGCAGCAAACTATCCATACAATACAAAGCTGTTCCCGTTTTTTCGCTTTCAAAAATTACCGATTTAAAAATTGTTCCGGATGTATCGCCTGCAATCAATGCTGCAAGATCATCTATGTTTATAGTAGTATCAACTGCGTTAGGATTAACAATTAATGCGACAGCACTTTTACCAACAAACATAGAAGTAATATAAATATTAGCTGATTTAAATTTTTCTTCCTCGGTTTTGCTTAAAGTCCTGTTTATAATAATTGTCCTGCAACTATCATTATATAGTGCATTTACAGCATCACTTTCATTGGCATAGATTAAATTAATTTTTGCGCCGGGATACGTTTTTTCAAATGTGTAAGCCTGATGTTTCATTTGCAACTCCAACCCTTTATCACAAAACACTTTTAAGTTTCCTGAGGTGGGGCTATCCGCAATTGTTTCTTTTATCGGATCATTACATGACATCAGGCAAAATAAAGAAAAAGCTCCAAGTACATAAACAAAATACTTATTCATCCGATTTAGATTTAAATTGTTTGTATTGCATATAAACTCGTCCACCCCTGAATATTGAATAGATCAAAAACACTACTGCTAACCAAGTTCTTCTTGGTTTCGGGATTGTATCATACATAGCATCTGTAGCAAGCAATCCCACTCCCATTGAAAATATCAGGAGTACCATTACTACTCCAAAATACCAGTATACCTTTTGCATCAAATTGTTTTGCATAGTCTTTTCCTATTTACTTACCATATCAAATTGCAATCTGCATAAACTCCTGTACAAGCCATCATCCAACTGTATTAATTCACTATGTGTACCGCTTTCTACCACCTCTCCTTTTTCGAGCACAATAATTCTGTCGGCGTTTCTTATGGTTGACAAACGATGTGCAATTACAATACTTGTTCTTCCTTCCATCAATTTATCCAATGCTTCCTGTACAATACGTTCGCTTGCACTATCTAAAGAACTTGTAGCCTCGTCCAGAATAAGAATAGCAGGATCTTTCAATACTGCACGTGCAATAGCAATACGCTGTCTTTGTCCACCCGACAATTGAATTCCTCTTTCCCCAACAATGGTATCAAACTTTTCAGGGAAGCTATCGATAAATTCTAAAGCATTTGCTTTACGCGCAGCTTCTCTAACTTCTTCCAAAGTTGCATTCGGTCTACCATATAAAATATTTTCTTTTATAGAGCCGGCAAACAAAATAACATCCTGCGGAACAATAGCCATTTTTGACCTCAACTCGGTTAACGACATTTCCTTTGTGCTTATACCGTTCAATTTAATTTCGCCACTTACTGGATCATAAAACCTAAGGATCAAACCTGCAATAGTAGATTTACCTGAACCGCTTGGCCCAACCAGAGCAATAGTTTGACCTGTTTCGGCCTTAAACGAAACACTTTTCAGTACTTTGAAATCGGGACGAGTAGGATAATGGAAATTGATATTCTTAAATTCGATCTCACCACGTCTATCCTGATTTTCAGGAAGAACATAATCCAAATCAATCTCTTCATTTTTTTCGTCAATTATTTCGAACACTCTATCGGTAGCTCCTAATGCACGTTGTATTGATGCAATTTGTTCAGGTAAACCACCCAATGAACCTGCAATAAATAAGGCGAGCATCATTGATGTTCCAAATTGTTCAGCTGACAGTTCTCCACCAATTTTTAATTCCAGCATTTTATAAAGAAGGAAAAATATGGCTCCAAACATAAATACCATAATGAAAGCAAAGAAAGAACCTCTAAAAATTCCATATTTTCTGGCAAAATCTCTTATTTCAGTAATAATTTTATGATACCTGTTGATCTCAAAATTTTCATTTGTAAATGTTTTCACATTACTGATCCCGGATAATGACTCACCAACAATTACATTAGATGCAGCTATTTTTTCCTGAAGTGTTTTAGAGTATTTTCTAATTTTTTTCCCAAATGCAATTGCGATAATAATGATAGGAGGCATAATAACCAGAAACCACAAAGCAACTTCCAGTTTTGTATAAGACACCAAAAAGCATAAGCCCCCAATTCCAACTACAGCCTGCCTTATAAATTCAGCAACACTTACAGTAAAAGCCTCCGATATTACATTTATATCTGTAGAAATACGGCTACTTAACTCTGCCACTTGATTTTTTGCAAAAAACTCCATTGGCATACGAGCCAGTTTTTTAAATAAATCCCCTCGTAAACCTATAAGAATATTTTCGGTAACTCTGGTAAACATTGCAACCCTACCAAAAGAAACAAAACTTTGAATTACAAGCAGTATCAATAACTTTAGACCTGTTTGCTGAAGATCATGCTTTGCCTGCTCCGGAGTAAGGTTATTTTCCCCGAAAAAACTAAACATCTTTCCTGAAACAAGCGGAAATATTAATCCAACAGCTGCAGTTCCGGCTAAGAAAAGCAGTGCCACTACGAATTGCCATTTTTGCTTTTTTACATAAGAGAATAAACGAAGCGATTTTTTTAAGTTCGATAATGTTAGTTTCGCCTTTGGCAATTCGTCTTTTGCTGTATCTCCGCCTCTTTTGGCCATAGTTGTTTTATAAAATGCACACAAAAGTACTATCTTTACAACACAAACCGCTCTATTTTATAGGATAAACGTTAAAAAAGCTCTATTCCTGTATGTTTTAAAGAGTAGAAAGAAAAATACAGGCGGTAAAGGTTAAAATGTTGGCGGTAAAAAAAATGTTTGATTTTGTAAATACTTTAGTATTAAAATTTGCAGAAACAGAAAATCTATTTATCTTTGCAATCCAATTTTAAGAGAACAATAAGTTTAAACGTAAATAAATTTCGAATATCATGAAACGTACATTTCAACCATCACAACGCAAACGTAAAAACAAACATGGTTTCCGTGAGAGAATGGCTAGTGCAAACGGCCGCAGAGTGTTGGCTTCCCGCAGAACTAAAGGCAGAAAAAAATTAACTGTATCAGACGAAAAAACTCACAAGTAAGAGTTTTTTCTCATCATATATATTTACAAAAAAAGACGCTTAAAGCGTCTTTTTTTGTTTGTATTAAGTTTTCCTGACTGCACTCAAAACCGAAAATCCTCTCCCTGGCTCGAAATGGCATTAATTGTAGTGCGTCTTTATCACATATTAGCCAACTTGATTACCAAATCTTTTAATCTATTGCTGTAGCCCATTTCGTTATCATACCATCCTATAATTTTCACCATATTTCCTACAATAGAAGTGAATTCAGCATCAAACAAGCATGAATACGGGTTTCCGATTACATCTGTGGAAACAATAGGATCTTCAGTGTAGGCTAAAATGTCTTTTAATTCGTTTTGTGCAGCCCTTTTGAATTCAGCATTGATCTCCACAACTGTAGGTTTTTTCGTTAAAATGCAGGTAATATCCGTTAAAGAACCATCAGGCACAGGAACTCTGATTCCCCCTCCGCCAACCTTTCCTTCCAACTCGGGAAATATTTTGGTGATGGCCTTAGCAGCACCGGTAGAAGTAGGAACAATGCTCATTGCAGCAGCCCTTGCCCTTCTGAGGTCTTTGTGTGGCGCGTCATGAAGTCTTTGGTCTCCGGTATAGGAATGAACTGTACTGATATAAGCGTCTTCTATTCCCCACTTCTGGAGGACCTTAATCATAGGTGCTGCACAATTGGTAGTACAGGATGCATTAGAAATTATCAGATCGTTTGCGTTTATCAAATGATCATTTATTCCCATCACAATTGCTTTAGTTGAATCCTTTGGTGGTGCGGAAAGTATAACCTTTTTGGCTCCGGCATTCAAATGTTTTTGGGCTGAGGCTTTATCTAAAAATAAGCCGGTTGATTCTATCACAATATCTATATTCAGCTCTTTCCATGGTAATTCTGCAGGGTCTTTGACTTTAAGGGTCTTTATTGATTTTCCATTAACGAGTATACTGTCCTCTGTGTATGAAACTTCTCCGGGAAATGCCCTGTGAACAGAATCATATTTTAACAAATGAGCAAGTGTTTTGCTATCTGTAAGGTCATTAATAGCAACGATCTCAATCTGAGAATTAAAAAAAGAAGAGCGAAAAAAAACTCTTCCAATTCTTCCAAAGCCATTAATGGCAACTCTAACTTTATCCATAAATGTTACTGTTTAACTAAGTAAAAACTTCACCGAAAAATTAATCAACGGTGCAAAAGTAACAAAAAGGAAAGTAAAATTTAATTTAATCCGAATTAAGCAAAGACTTCTTCTTCTTTCTCAACTACTTCTTTGATCTTTACCTTTTCTTCAGAAGGTGTACCTTCTTCTGTAACAGGAATATTTAGCAGCTCAACTCCTTTTGCAGAAGGTGCAACCGCAACCTTGTTCTTTTTCCCTGTACGGAATAATTTGTATCCTAAAAACAGAACTAATAATCCAACCGGTACAACAATATACCATAATGATATAATATGAAGATTAGCAGAGTAACTAAAATCCTCAAAATAAATCCTAAGGTCTTCGCTTTTATTAAAAGTATGGCTAAAAGATCCTACACCTGATTTATCAAAATGAATTTTTGTATCCTGCCCATTTATAATAAAGAAAAGTTCATAGTTGTTATCGATGAGTTTTTGATTATTGGGATCATTAAATACTAAATCGATGTTAGTATTAAGTCCGGAAAAAATATATTTTGGGACTTTCACAGTTACTGCTGAATTACTCACTCTTGAATTAGCTTCAGAAATAATGTCTTTTGTGGTTGTTTCTTCTAAATTTTTAGAAAGAGAAACGAAAGAAAGAAATAAAAAAGAAATAGCTACGATTAACTTGTTCATGTTATTTAGTTAAGTTTATTAGAACAAATTTACTAATACTTAAAAGGCATTGGTCAAAATTTAGACCAATGCCTTTTTTTAAACTACTAATAAAACTTAGTGTTATTTACTAATAATCAGATTGTTATTGATTTCAGGAAGATTCTCAACCTTGCAAGAAACAGTATACGAACCTGTTTTTAAATCACTAGTATTCAACAAAATAGAGTGAGCACCCGAGCTTATTTTGTATACACCTGTAGAAATTTTTCTTCCTAAAATATCACTTACTTCAATAGTTACTTCTGTATCATCCGGAGAGGTCACATTTACATTTACTTCATTACTTGCAGGGTTCGGGAAAATTGAGGTTACGCTAAATGCTTCCTGTTCGTTTTGAACATAAATAATAGGGCTGTACTCAAACTTACCGTCATTATCAACCGATTTTAAACGATAATAAGTGATTGGCGTATAGAAATTATAATCTTTGAATGAATATTTTTTTAATGAATTTGAATTTCCAGAACCATTTTTTACATGAATACTTTTAAATTGAAAAGCATCCTTTGAACTTTCCAGCTCATAACGGCTAAAATTATCTTCACTTACACTTTCCCAATTAATTTCATTATGATCTTTTGCGCTTTTCCCTTTAAAAACTGTTAACTCCACAGGCAAAACTGAATTTGACTGAACAGTTGCAAATTTGGAGAAACCCGTCATTCCACTTCTTGCAACAGAGGTTGGAGCTCCGGAAGCAACACATGTTCCTGCCAATGCCCAAGCCGGAGCAGCTGATGGACTTTTCGCAATTGAGAAGCCTATAAACTGATTCGTATAATTTAAATTATAAAGTGTAAGGTCATAAAGCCCTGTACTTGCTGCAGAAGCATCAATGCTCCAATATCCATTATCCAGGTAGGGCTGATCGTACATTGCGCCTCCACATTCAGGTCCCCAACCGGGAGCTCCCGGCATTGGCCATCCGCCTCCCCATGTATCAAAACGTGCCAACAATTGAATTGCTCCGGCAGCTGCAGCCGTAGTAAAGTTAATATTAGCTCTTTGGTATCCTTTTGTTGAATGCCCTACCGGAAAATCAAAAGATCCCGTTGCACCGGCAGATAAATATCTCCTCAAATTTCCCTCAACAAAACTATTTGCATTACCTGATGAAACCGCTGCATTTGCAGTATTAGTTACTTCTACTTCCTGAATACCGGGAGTTATGATTTTGCCATTAGTTAAAGTCAAAACTCCAGTGGTACCAATTACCATGTTAGGTGTTCCTGTAGCAGAAATGCTTACACCTGTTCCACTATGACTTAAAGTAACATTATTTAAAGTTAAAAGTCCTCCCGGTGAGTATGTTTGAGCTGAGCTACCATTAAAGGTTATTGTTGAAGTGGCTCCAACTCCACTATATGTAGTGGAACCGGAAGCATTGTTAAAATCGCCACCTATAGTTACATCAAAACCATTGGTATTTAATATACTTGTATTATTGGAAGTTGTAAAACTACCTCCAACTTCAATTTTACTCAATAAAGTTACCGTACAATTTGTGCCCCCTGCAACATCAGTAATAATTAAATTACCCAACTTATTACTTCCGGTTATAGAACCACTTATTGTATGTGTTGTGAGATCATCGTTAAATAAAATAGTAGATGTTGGATCTGCAACTATACTTCCGTTATTAAGAAAATCTCCGCACACTTTAAGAACTGAATTTGCCCCAAGGGTTAATACACCACCCGGATCAATAGTTAAATTTTTTACGACCACAGTTCCCATTACTGCAGTAAGAGCAGGTTGAAAAGCTGATGAAGGAGAAACTGTTGCATCTACTGTACAGCTAGGTAAAGAACAACCTCCCCAGTTAACAACATTGTCGGCAGCTGTAGAATTTGCTCCTCCCGTCCAGGTTACGGATGTTGGTGGTGTGTAATCAATTGTTCCCGCAGCTGCTGAACTTAAATCGAGCGTATATCCGGCAGTACTACCACTAAAATTTTCAATCAGCAATGCGTAAACTTCTCCTGCAACTACTGCAATTCCGGGTTCAAAAGCGGCATTAAAACATGAATTAAAACCCGATGCAGTGGCAGTTCCATCTGTAGACAATCCCGTTACACCTTGCCCATCATAATTACATGCTACAGACCCTGCACCTCCGCTTGAACTAATGGTTGCGCAATCTGTCGCTCCCGCACCCGCAATTTTCCATAAAACAAAATCATAATCACTTTCGCCGGTACAATTTACCCCATTATAATTATTTGGAATAATACTAAAAAGTAATGTTCCGGGATTAGCAATATTTATAGTATACCATGATGATCCTCTTTCTCCGGTAGTACAATTACTTCCACCTGTGTCATCACAGGTAAATCCAACTCCCTGATAACCTGGATTACCTATACTTATGTTTGAGTTGCAAACATTTATATTAGTACCGCAAGCTTGCCCGGAAGATGACGGATATGAAGCTGAGCCCTCTACTACCGTTATAGCGAAGGTACCAACAGCTGTTCCATTACCATCAACTGCTACATAATATGTATCACCAGCAGTAAGGCCAGCTGCTGATATTTCAGAAATTGTCATACCGGTAGATCCACAGGCAGGTGCATTATCATTACAACTTACACTTACCAAAGATGCGCCACATGTTCCGGAATATAAATTCATTTGTGTTGAAGCTAATGAACCCGGGGCGGTTCTTATTTTTACACTTCCTGTTGCAGGTGCTACAAACGAATACCAAACAGTATTACGTGTATTTCCATCCCAACAACCAGGTGCAGCAGGTTCATTAGCGGTTCCGGCACAGGTATTATCACCTGCGGCAATGGTTCCGAGTGTTATAGCAATTGCATTACATGGCATATCATTACTTGGAGAACTTGCACAGGCATCCCAAACACACAAACCGAAAGTACCATTGTTATTATTCCCATTTTCCCACATTCTAATCCAGATAGTTTCTCCGGGTATCAGATCTGTTCTTACTAACTGGGGCATTGATCCTGTACCGCTATTGTCGTCGCAAGCAATTAAAGTTAATGCACCACATGCTCCGCGGTAAATTGCCATTCCTCCATCGGTCATCACTCCCGACTGTGTATCGAAGGTAAGATTTCCGCTTGGTGCTACTACTGTAAACCAAACATCTCCTCCTGAATAACCTGCACAACCCGGTGCCGGTGGAGATCCTGCAGTGGTTGCACTTGCACACTCATTTGTGTACACTGTATAAGAACATGAGGTGCCTGTAGTAACAACTGTTGCAGAACAAGGATCATCATTTAAAGGTAGTGGCAAACATGGGCTTGTAACGCAAATAGTAAAATCTCCGCCACCTGCTGCATTATCGTGCGCTTCTATATAATAGGTATTTCCTATAGTTAAGCTTGTTAAGGTTAGTGTTTCAATACCATCTGCCCCGGTTGCATCAACACAGGCTCCTCCTGAAGGTTGAGCTCCTCCGCAAGAGTTGTATGCCCCAATCACTGCATCATAATTTGCAGCTCCGTCAACAGTAACAGTATGGGTAGTTGCTGTTGCAACAAACGAAAACCAAAGATCATCATCAGCATTACCTATTCCACATGCTGAACCTGATCCGGTTGCACTTGAACTGCTTGCATACGAAGGTGAACAATTTATAGAGGGAGTTAAACTTACAGCAGTAGCACAGTTTTCATTAGGTATTGTCCAGCTTACGATAACCTGGCCGTTTGCCCCAGCTCCACCTTTTCCGTTTCTTCTAGAACCGCCACCGCCACCGCCAAATGTAGATCCATTAGTACCATTAGTGCTGGTTGAAGCGGTTCCTGCTCCGCCATTTCCTCCTCCAGTAGCCCCACCGGTACCTGCTGTAGTACCTGCTCCGTTTGTTCCTGCATTAGCTGTACCAGCTCCACCGCCGCCACCTCCGCCATTAGTTCCTCCGGTTCCTGTAGCTCCGTTTCCACCTGCAAATTCTATTGTTCCTGTGCTGGCTGCAACCGTTCCTCCTGCTCCTCCTGCTCCATTACCATTATTATATAAACCTCTGGCCCCACCTGCCGCAACAACCGTTGTAGCGTTAAACGAAGATGCAGCACCATTAACTCCATTATTTGACCCAACGGCTCCACCTGCACCACCTGCACCAACAACGATGTTATAGGTTGTGCCCTCAGTAACCACCACCGCATTATCAGCAGCATATGCGCCGCCGCCGCCGCCGCCGCCTGAACGTCCTGTATTATTAGGGGTTCCGCCACCACCACCACCGCCGCCCCAACACTCTACTGTAACAGTTGTTACACCTGCCGGGCATGTCCAGGTACCACTTGCGGAAAAAGTCTGGCTAGCTTGTCCTAATAAATTGTTGTTAGAAATAATACATACAAACAAAAACGCCAACAAAAAAAGTACTCGTTTACTCATATCCCCTCTTATTTTATTTTTAAAAATTACTTTACGCTCCAGGTTTCTATTTTAATATCATTATTTACAAAGTGCATCTTTCCTTCCTCATAATAAGCAAGTGAAATTCCTTCTACTTTAATGCCTTCCATTAAATCAAAAATGTGAAAGTCCGATTCAAGACTAACGTATAGATAGTTGTCGGTAAAATTATAGTCAACCACTCTTGGCGTTAAAGTGTTAATGTAATTAATTATACTTGTTTTTTGTGCTGCAGAAAAAGTGGTCTCATCCAATTTTACCAATCGTTGTTTTTCCAATTGTATTACATTTATAGCTTTTTCTGAAGAGGGGTTAGAACTCCCATTAAATTGAGCGTTAACAATAATAGTTGTTAATACAAATATTGTAAGCAAATAAAACTTTTTCATAGACATGAGACAATAAGGTTTCTAATATCAATGTTAATAAAAAAAAAGCTTATTTCCAAAAAAAAAATATAAAAATCACCTGATTTTTATTCACCGATAAGGGTTAATCCGTTTATTTTATTACTGAAACCTTTTTATTAATTTATCGTAAAAGTTCCTTTTCTATTTTACTGAATTTAAATCTTTAAAAGCAAAAAAACGCCGATCAATTATGACCGGCGTTTCATGAACTAATACTGCTCTTTTTATTTCGTTATGATCAATTGATTATTGGTATTAGGTAAATTCTCAATAGAAGTTGAAATAATATAAGTTCCTTCCGAAAGACCTGAAGTACCATAATTTATTGTTTGAATTCCTTGTTCAACCTTAACTGTTTTTGAAGAGATTGTTCTTCCAAGAATATCCTTTATTTCTATTATAAGGTCCGTATCAAAAGGAATTTCCATGGAAATATTCACCTCGCTGGTTGCAGGGTTAGGGAAAATTTTCACAACGCTTTGAACTTTTTGTTTGTTTTCAATGGCAATTATTTTTGTGTACATACTGCTTCCATCCTTATCAATCGATTTTACACGATAGAAAGTAATAGGTGAGTAAAAATAATAGTCATTAAATGAATATTTATTCAAAGTTTTAGACTCTCCTGATGCTGTAACGGTATAAATCTTCTTGAAGTTAAATCCGTCAACTGAGCTTTCTAATTCATAATAACTCAATTTTTCTTCAGAAACACTTTCCCATTTCAATTCATTGAAAGTGGTTTTGTTAATTCCTCCAAAATTAAGAACCTGAACAGGCAATGGAGTACTTGATTGAATGGTTGAGAATTTCGAAAATCCGGCCATACCGTTTCGAACTACTGCCGTAACAGGGCTGGCTGCGCAAGTTCCGTTTAATCCCCAAGCTGGGCCACCAGAAGGGCTTTTTGCAATACTCCAACCTGCAGCCGCATTACCATAACCTGTATTATATAAAGTAAGATTATAAAGACCTGTACTGACCGCACTTGCGTCAATAGACCAATATCCATTATCTAAATACGTAACATTGTAAGTTGCTGCACACTCCGGTCCCCAACCTGGAGCTCCAGGATTCGTCCAAGCTCCACCCCATGCATCAAAACGTGCTAATAACTGAATTGCGCCTGCCGCTGCTGCACTCGTGAAATTAAGGTTTGCTCTTTCGTAGTTTGCTGTATTACCAACGGGGAAATCAAAAGATCCGGTAGCACCTGCTGCTAAGTACCTTCTCAAATTACCATTTACATAACTAGTTGCATTTCCGGTAGAAACACAGGCCGGTGTAGTATTTACAACATTTACAACAAAAGCATTAGTTGTTATTTTACCGACAGTAAGTGTTAATGAACCTGTTGTTGCTTTTATGAACATATTAGTAGCTAAAGTAACTCCGGTACTTGTATGGTTCATAACCACATAGTTTAAATCTAATTGGCTGCTTCCCTGATTGTATGACTGAGCGGCAGTTCCATTAAACTCTAATGTACCGGTTGTTCCCGTATTAGTATAAGTAGTGTTACCTGTAGCATTTACAAAATTACCAGCCAATTTAACATATTTGCCGTTTGAATTAATAACACTAGTGGAATTAGATGTAGTTAAATTACCCTTAATATCAATATCACTCATAAAAGTAACTGAGCCTGCTGTTTGAGTAACGGTAATATTACCTATTGCATTTGTTCCGGTTAAATTACCTGAAATAGTATGAGCTGCAGTATTATTGAATAACAAAGTAGCTGTTGGCGACATTATTAATGTACCATTATTTACAAAATTACCACAAACAGTTAAAGTAACTCCTGCATTTATAGTAAGTGTAGCTCCTGCGTCGATAGTTAAATCATTAACTGATTGATTTGTTGAAATAACCGGAAAACGGGGTACTAAAGCACCTACAACCGCACTAATTGAACAAGAAGGTATAGCACATCCACCCCAGTTAGAAGGTGTAGTCCACGCTGTTGTACTCGTACCAGTCCAGTTAATAATAGTTGGTGAAGGTGTATAATCAATTGCACCGCCTGTTGAACTGGTGTAATCAATAGTAAATCCACTTGTACTTCCTGTAAAATTTTGAATTACAATTGTGTACTGTTCACCTGCTACTACCGGAATAGACGTTTCGTAAGCGGCATCAAAACTTGGATCAATGGGTGAATTTCCTCCGGCTGCAACACCTGTAACTCCTAAATAACTAAAATTACAAGCTACCAATCCGGTTGCACTATTTGTCGCGATCCCTGCACAATTGGTTGCTCCGGCTCCGCCTGTTTTCCATACCAGAAAATCATAATCGGTTTCTGTACCTGCTGCCCCACCACTATAATCATTTGGTATGATGTCAAAAGTTAAGTTACCTGCTGCTTGTATATCAATGGTATACCAAACAGATGAACGCTCGCCACTTGTACAATCATCAGATCCATCAAAATCACAAGTACTTCCCGTATTTGCATAACCCGGATCCGCCACACTCAACACCGAATTACAGGTAGGGAATGCAATAGAACAATCCTGACCAGGTGTAGAAGGGAAAGATTGCGTGCTAGGGTCAATAGCTACAATCTGGAAGCTTCCGGTTTGGTCGCTAGACCCATCAACAACAATGTAATAAGTTGATCCGGGGGTTAATCCGGTTACATTAATTTGAGAAGCTTCTGTTGAACCACAACCCGTCATATTATCATTACAACTTGTTGCTGTTGGTGAAACTTGTGTTAAAGTGCCGCAAGCTCCCTGGTACATTGCTATTTGAGTGTTTAATAATGTTCCCAATAATGTTCTTACTGAAATTTGCCCTGATGCCGGAGCAACCACTGTATACCATACTGTATTTACAGTTCCACTTGTCCAGCAACTAGGTACACTAGGTTCGCTTGTGCTACCTGTACATGCGTTGTTGCCATTTGTTGTAACAGCTAATGTTAAGGCTGTTGCAGAGCATGGTAAGTCGTTACTTGCTGCCGTAAAAGGCGTTACCGCAGAAATGGTAAGATTTGTATAAGCATTAGAAGATGGGGTTGACCAGCTATCTAATACCAAATAATAAGTAGTACCGGCAACAACACAAGCTGTCAGGGTTTTATTTCCGGTAGAGCTTTGAGCATTAGCAATACAAGCTCCGGGAGATGCTCCACAAGTAGCTGCTGAAAGCGGACATCCATCATACAACATTAGGCCTGTGTAAGAACCTGCTGAGGTAAGATTAATTGTAATAGTACCTGAAGAACCTGGAGTGAAATAAAACACCTGGTCTTCTCCTGTTAAATAAGATGTACTTCCACAAGTTGTTGTATTTGCTGAAGTAAGATCATTAACTGAACCTGCTGTTGTTCCTGCACCTGATGAATAAGGTAAAGAGGCTACAGAAACAACTCCTGTACCTAACAAACCTGGACAAATAGAACCTGGACTAGCAGCCGTAACAAAAGACTGTACAGTACAACCTGTTGCATTTCCTCCACTATTAGTTGGAACAATTTTCCAATAATATGTTGTAGTTGCAGATAAAGTACCTAAATTATAAGTAAGAACATTTCCAATATCTGTTCCATTAATAATATTAGTAGCAGCAGCATCAGTACCGAAATACAATAAATAGCTGGTTGCAGCCCTACAAGCAGTATTAGATGCCAGCCAATTAATTGTAGTGGCAACCGGGCAAACACCTGTTGCGCCATTAGTTGGAGAAGAATAAGCAGAACAAACCGGAGCCGTAGCGCCTGTAACAGTTACATTAACAGGAGTACGTGGACTTGATTCACAAGCAGTACTAACTACCCAATCATAAAAGAAATAATAAGTACCTGTGGTTGATCCTCCCCATTCGGAAGAAGTTACAGAACAAACACCTGCACAAGTATAAGGGAATGCTACTCCTGTACTACCTCTCCCTAAATTGGTACTATTGGTAGATACCAAACGGTATCCTGTTCCAACAGGTATACTCAGATTTAAAGTGATTGTATTTACACCAGCTACTGTTGCACTGGTTGTAACCGGAGCACCAATATTAGCACCTGTATTATCTTGTAACTGAATACCAACCGTGCTTCCGGCTGTTTGTACATATACTTTTACAGACACTAAAGTGAAAGCAGATAAAGCATCGAATCTAATACCCCAATTGGAGGTTCCAAAATAACCGTCGCCTGCTGTCCAGGATGGTTTACCTGTATTGCAGGTAGATCCACCTGAACTTGCTGTACAATAAAATGTTGTGTTAGACGAAACCGTTGGTGCATAAGGACTACCGGTTGCCAAAACAGTTCCTCCCGTGGATGCCGCATACCAATTTATAGTACCACCACTTGCCGTTGCTGTTAAGCTTGCCGCCGAACCGCAAGGAACCGATACCGGATTATTTGTACCTGTAATAGTACTGGCAGTATTGGTAACAGTAAGTGTATTAGTATTGGCACTGCTTGCACCACAAGCTACCTCGCAATAATAATAAGTGGTTTGAGAAATAGAAGGAGAAACATAAGTAGCGGAAGTAGCTCCACTTATAGGCCCCCAGGCAAAAGGCCCTGTAGTTGCAGATTGATACCATTGAAAACCAATACCTGACACACCTGTTGTATAACCAGTAGTTGCTAATGTTGGAGTACCAGAGTTACAGAAAGTTGCAATAGAAGAAGTCGCAGTTCCCGGAGTTGGCACACCTGAACATGGAGGAGCCAATGCAATATTTATAATGTAGTCTTCGGTTTCTCCCCACGAATATGTTCCACACGGACTAATAGTTGAAGATTCAACACAAATAACACGCATACGGGTATTTCCTGTAAGTGCTGTAATTGGAATTGCCACTGCAGCGGAGGCAGTGTGAGTTGCAGAACTTGTATAAGGATAGATCTCAAAATCTTCCCCTGCATCTCCAAAATCTCCATCATGATTAAAATCGATATAAATATGGATTTGATGACTCCAGGTACCATTTCCACAATCATCTTCTGTAACTGAAGCGGTAACTGAAGTCCCCTGTGTGACAGTTGGTATAGGAACAGTTGAGGTAAAATCAGTGTACAAACTTACAGTACCTGTACCAACACCCTGAGTTCCGGTTAATGATCCACAAGCTGAAGTATTATTTATAGTGCCGAAAGTTACATTTCCTATGTCCATATCACTAGTACTGGTAGCAGTTGAAGTGCAATAACAATACAAGAAACTTACACTAACAAGCACTGAGCTTGAATTAGATGATAAACCGCTGGCTGTACATGTTACAACTAAACGATAATAGGTAGATACGGTAACTGTTGCTGTGTAAGTTTGAGATGTTGCGCCAACAATATTTGACCAAGACGAATTATCGGTTGAAGATTGCCACTGATAAGTAAGGCCACTTGCCACTGTACCACCTGTTGCAGACAAATCAGCAGTGCTGCCTGAACAAACGCCGGCTACAGACGAAACCGCTGTACCTGCTGTTGGTGTACCTGCACAGCCTGCTGCAGCTGTAATATTAATAATATAATCTTCTGTTTCACCCCAGGTATATGTTCCACAAGAACTAGACGAAGATGACTCCACACATACAACACGCATATATGTATTACCTAATGAAGCTGCTATTGGTATATTTATAGTTGAAGCAGTTGTATTTGGCAGTGCAGGATTTGCATAAGGGAAAATCGTAGTAGATTCCCCGGCATCCAGAAAATCACCGTCCTGGTTAAAATCTATATAAACATCAACTCTATGGCTAAAAGCCGTACCACCAATTGTTACAGAAAAAGCATTTGAAGTTCCTTGTTGAAATGAAGGAACCGGAACGGTCGACGCTGTCCAGTTACTATACATTCCGGCTGTACCTGTTGCTGTACCCTGGGTTCCGGTTAATGAAACTGTAGCCGATGTATTATTTATTGTTCCAAAAGTGATATTGGTAATATCCATATCAGAAGTGGACGTTGCACTTGATGTACAAGGACAAAGGTAAGCAGGGTTTACTGTTATCTGAACACTTGCACTTCCTGTATTTGGCGTGCCACTGCATGACGTAACTCTTCTAAAATATAAGGAGCCTGTTATTGTTGGTGTATATGTTGCTGCGGTAGCACCTCCTATATTAGACCATACTGAATTGTCGGGAGAAGATTGCCATTGGTAAGTAATACCACAACCTGTAGAACTGCCTGTTACAGCTAAATTAACTGTTGATCCGGAGCACACCGAAGCTGCACTTGCAGTAGTTGTTCCATTAACAGGCGTTCCGGAACACGATGGAGCCGGAGTAAAAATATAATGTTGACTAGTTGCGGGTTTAGTAGAAAGGTTAGTAGTTTCCGTAACAGAAGAAACGGCAGGAGCTCCAGTTACATCTCCTAAAGAATAAAATTGCCCTGTGGCACCTGAAATACCAATTGAAGCTGATGGGGAATTTAAATTGGCGGCAGCGCCTCCATTACGGGTATAAATGAAATCTATCACGTTGGTTGTCTCATATAGTTTACACTGATAAGACAATCCCCAAGTTGTTGCTCCATAATTCCACTCAATTTGTTTCCATTCAATTGTTAAAATTCTATTAGGGGCGGTTCCGGTCAACTTATAATTAACATTACCAGTAGCACCGGTTGCATTGTCATCCCATAGTGGGGCTATACATGATCCCATGGTATTTGCATCAAGGTCATTTGTTAAACCCGCACTCGTTATAGCCGTATTAAATGTAAGCCAGCCATTAGAACTAGCTTTAAACTGCGTATAATTAACACAATTGTAATTAAATGTAAATCCAATATTTGTTGCGGCAGATAGAGACTCATCAGTAGCCGCAGCTACTATGGTAGTTGGTGTTGCATTAGCTGTAAAAGCAGGTGTAGTCGCAGTAGAAAAAGTATACGAGAATTGGGCGCTTACCTTATTTAAGCTACCAATTGTAATCACTGCTGCAAATAATAGAAGATATTTTTTCATTTTTTTCATTATTCCTAAAATTATTTAGTAGAACACATTTCTTCAAGATCCTTAAAAGTGCCTTCTTTTATGAGCATAGGCATAATTACATTTTCCTTTTCAAATGCTTTGATTACATCTTCGGGTGTTGCAAAAATCTCTTTATTATAACGGAACATCCCCAATTTGTGCCCTTCACAAAATTGAACCATTACCAAACCATTGATTTTTTGAGTAGCTTCTTCAAGTATGAAAAGGTTTTTTTCTGATGCTTTAGGCAAACCTAATATTAACTCAGCAGTTGCCGCTTTATTGGATTCCTCCTTTTGCTTCTTGGCCTTTGCTTTTGCATCATCCTGGGCATTTACCGCAAAACTTGCCACAACAAAAAGTGACAGTATCAGTAAACGTAATTTCATTGGTATTGATTTCATTTGTTTGCTTTTTTTAGGATGTTCGGGTTTTAATTCTTAACAAATTTTCCGGTTTTCAAAACTTTATTGTTGGTGTCACTAATTGAATAAAAATAAATTCCTTCCTCCAGGCTCTCTAAGTCCAAAAGGGTTTTAGAAAGTCCGTTTGTTTTTGAGTTTAAGCCAATTATTTTCACTTCTTTCCCTAAAGCATTAAACGCTTTAAAAGTCATTGTAGTTTCATCTGAAGAAATATTCCCTAATTCGATTGTAAGAGATTCATTTACAGGGTTCGGGTATAGAATTATATCAGCGGCTACCAAAGCATTTTTTAACCCAATAGCAGGAATGATTCCATAAAAAGCAAAACCCCCGTCGTTTGTAGCTATCCATTTATTATCATCCCTATCTATCATAATATGTCTCACATCAACACCCGGAATGCTTGAGTTACCGGTATTAAACAATGTCCAGGTAGCAACTCCATCAAATTTTGCCATTGCACCCTGGGTTGTTCCAACCCATTTATCGCCCGCAGCATCCACTGCAACAGTATTAACATAATCGTAAGGAAGGCTTGAATTAGCTGTAGAAAATATAGTCCAGGTAGCTGCTCCATCAAACTTGCATAAGCCGGCTGCGGTACCTATCCAAAATGTTGTAGCGTTCTCAATTGCTATTGAATAGGTTTGATTGTGTGCTATTCCTGAATTAGAGGTTGTGAAAGATGTCCAGCTAACACCATCGTATTTAGCCAAACCACCATAAGTGGCTACCCATACATTTCCGGCAGCATCAACTTTAATATCATTCACATTGTTATTAGGCAGTCCCTGAGTAGTTTTGTATGTAGTAAAGTTTGTACCATCATATTTGGTAGCACCATTAAAGTTTATACCAAACCATTTATTGTTGGTAACAGTATCTACTGTAATGCAATTGATACGGTTCCCGGGAAGCCCATTAGTATTATTAAGATTTGTCCAAGTTGTTCCATCATAAGAAAACGCTCCGGTGTTATATGTTCCGAACCATTTTATTCCAGCGGTATCAATAGCCACAGAAGTTGCATTATCATCCGTTAGTCCTGAGTTTCCTGAGTAAAAATTAGTATAGGAGCCATCTTTTACTTTTGAAACACCACCGCCAAATGTTGCTACCCATGCATTAGAACTGTCATCAATAGCCGAGCACCTGGTTGCCACATTAGGTACAGCTCCATACACCACCCATGTAGGGGTTTGAGCCTTCAGTGCGGAACAAACAAACAAAAAAGAGAAAACTGATAAGTAAGTTTTTATCATACTAAAATTTAAATTAATTTGTAAAATTATGCTGTTGTATTTGGTATTTGTCTGATTAAATATAACTAGCCTAAATTCAAATTTAACAATTAAATATCATTAAATCAACTTATTAGGTTTATTTTTATAAACATAAAATATACAATCGACGAATTAAGCTTTCCTATCGACTAAGAATATATTAAGAGCTTTACATTGGAAAAAATTCTACTTCTCTTTTTTAACAGGAAATCAGACACTCCGATTATTGAAACAAAAATAAAATCTTCGTAACGAATTAAAGTTACTTTTGAATTTTCTTTTTTAAGTGAGTTCAACAAAATACCAATTAAGTAAATCAACGTTTCTAAGAAGTGTTCAATGTTTAAAATCATTGCACTTATACAAAAATTTCTTTCATTTAAAGGACCCTGTGCCAAAAGACAGGCAAGCTATTTTTAACAGAGGAACAGATGTTGGCATTTTAGCTCAGCAAATTTTTCCCGGAGGCTTTGATGTTTCTCCCTCTTCTATAAAAAAATACGGGGAGTCGGTTGAAAAAACCAAAGAGCTCATTGATAAGGGTGCAGAGGTAATTTACGAGGCTGCTTTTATTTTTAACGAAGTATTAGCTGCATTAGACATATTAGTGAAACGCGACGGTAAGTGGTATGCCTACGAGGTGAAAAGTTCGCTGAAGATAACACCTGCATATGTAATGGATGCAAGTCTCCAGTATTATGTAATAAAAAACTGTCTTCCCGATCTGGAAGATTTTTTTCTGGTTACCATTAATAATGATTATGAGCTGAGCGATAAACTGGATGTTCAACAATTATTTAAACCTACTTCGCTAAAGAGAGACGTAGTTGCAAACCTTCCTTTTATTGAAAGCAAAATTGCCCAGGCAAAAAAAATAATTGCAGATGGAGATATGCCTTCTGTTCCGATTGGAGAACATTGTTTTAAACCATACAAATGTGATTACTTTGGTACGTGCTGGAAAAGTGTTCCCGAAAAAAATGTATTTCAATTGAGTGCTCTCGGTTTGCCTCAACAAGTTGAATGGTACAAAAAAGGTATTAAAACAATTGCCGCTATTGAAGATACAAGTGAACTTTCTTCAAACGTTCAAATACAAATAGAGAGCGTAAAACAGGGAAAAGAATATTTCGAAAAGGAAAAAGTAAAGGATTTTTTTTCCAAGCTGCATTACCCAATCGGTTTTTTTGATATTGAGCTCTTTGCCCCTGCTGTTCCTGTATTTAAGGGAACAAAGGCTTATCAGCAAATTCCTTTTTTGTTTTCACTACATATACTTTCTGAAAAACAGGAATTAAGTGAAACACATTTTTATGCCGATCCGGGAGAAGATCCGAGAGAGCAGTTTGTGCTTGCTTGTATAGAAAAGTTAAAAGACATGGGAAGTATTCTGGTATTTGACTCTAACCTGGAGCATGGTGTATTGAACTCATTGGTTAAAAAATTTCCACAACATAATGAAGCTATTCAGAACATAAAAAAACGTATTGTGGATCTTTCTTTACCATTTGCAAATTACTGGTACTTCCATCCTGCTACTTTAGGTTCGGCATCATTAAAAAATTTGTACAGGAAACTATTGAAGGATGATTCGTTTGAAAAAATGCATGTAAACTCAGGGACTATGGCAACGTATTCGTATAATGCATTATTTGAAGAAACTGACCTGTTTAAAATAGAAGAAACAAAACAGCAATTAATAGAATACTGTAAAATGGATACACTCGCTACAGCAAAACTTTTTTTGTACTTGCGGGAAAAATGTAACGAAATTTAGGCTCTCGTAAAAAAAAATTCCAGCTCCCTTACCAATTTTACTTCATCGATAGGTTTAAAAATAAAACCATACGGTGCTGTTCCTTTAGCCCGCTCGAGTGTTTTTTCATCCGAATTTCCTGTAAGATAAATCACTTCTGTTTTACAGTGTTCCTTGATCTGTTTCGCTGTTTCAATTCCGTCTATTTTTCCTCTGATCCCAATATCCATTAATATCAAATCGGGCAAACATTGTTTACAAAGTTCGATTGCCTCATTGCTTTCAGATGCTTTGGCAACAATTTCTGCACCCAAACTCTTTACCACTTTTTCGATAAACATACGGATAATGAAATCATCTTCTACTATCATTACTTTTTTAGGCATAACTAAGAATTTAAGAAAGTTGAGAAATTTCTTTAAAGTTAATAATATAATGTGTTCCCGGTACATTCACTTTTTCTATGCCCCCTTGCAATTGTAAAGCAAGATTATGCATCAATAAAATTCCAAGAGAACCCGATTCTCTGAAACTTAGATTTTCAGGAAAACCAACGCCATTGTCACCTATAAACAACGTGAAATTACCATATTGCTGGTCTTCGATCCGGATATAAATTTCTCCGCTATCTGTTCCTTTAAATCCATACTTCAGGGAATTAGTGACCACCTCATTTATCAGAAGTCCTAAAGGGATGGCAGTATCAATATTCAAAAAAACATCCGGAATTTCCATTTTAAAACTAATTTTATGAACTGAACCCTTCATTGAAACTACTAACTGATCAACAAGCCGTTTAAGATAATCCTTATATTTTATTTGCCCTAAATCTTCTGAACGGTAAAGCATTTCATGAACAATTGCCATTGATGCTATCCTGTATTGGCTGTAACGGAATAATGCTTTCGTTTTTTCGTCGGCGATGTAACTTGCCTGTAAACTCAACAAACTGGTTATTACCTGCATATTATTTTTAACACGATGGTGTATTTCCTTTAATAATACATTACGTTCCATTAAGGATTTTTCCAGTTCTTTATTTTTTAATTCAATTTCATGTCTGTGTCTTTGCGCCAACTCAAGTAAGCGGTTATTTTTCCGTTTTTCTCTTTCTGTTTCACTCACATAATGCACTACCGCAACAAAAGAAACTGAAACAAAACATACTATGTTCATTACCATGAATAATTTTCGCGCCGGATCTGGAATATCTCTGTTAAAATAGTCAACAATGTTTGAATCGAAATAAATAATAAGAACGGTTGCAACTACAAAAGCTAAAAGCCAATAAACAGAGCTTCTTACATTTTGGAATAATAAAGAACCTATTGGGCATAAGGCACTCCATAAAATAATTAAGCCCGAATTTTGTAACCCACCTACATTAATTTGAACCAAAAATGCCAAAAAGAATAACACCGGAAGAACGATACCAATTAAATGAGCTCTTTTTTTAGATTTACTAAAAATACTCAATGCTACAACTGAAGTTATGGTGAATGTAAAGGACAAACATCCTGAAACATACAACTTCATGAAAACGTACATTAAGGTCCAAATAACACTTAAACAACTCAAAGAAATAACTATTGTTGTTAGGTTCCTTTTTAAGACCCTCTCTTCGGAACTATCTGTTGGAGACATTCCAATTCTTCTGGTATTATGTAATAAGACTCCAAACATAAAATGTGAAGTAGGTTCGTTAGGTAAAGTCTTCTACTTATAAATATAATAAAATAATTTTGACTTTAAAAACCTTATGTACGAATTATAATGCATGTAACCTCTCATTTCTCAGAAATAGAATTGAGTAGCATTAGTTAAATAACACTTTCACGGGTTTGGCTAAAAACAAAAACGGAAACTTAAAGTTTCCGTTAGTTTGGTTTCCCGCAGCGATGGCACATTAAATTCTAAAACCTGAAATAATGTTGTTTGTGTAGTTGGCACCGCCATACTGCGGGAAGTATTAAAATATTTCTAAAAATCCAATTATAATTTCGAAAACCAATTCTGCACTTATCCTCTTAAACAATTTTCTTATTGCTTCTAAAATGCTACTCAAGAATCACATAATTTATCTGTAGCAAATCTAAGCAACAGAAAAATTAAATACCAATTTCAATAGCTAATTTAGTTATTTTTATGATTCCCTGAAAAAATTTTATTCAAGCCTTTGCTGACTAAACCCGGCGAAAGGCATACGTCAACAAAGGATGAATATTTTTCACTAAACAAACGATCTTTATATTTTAACAAACTATGCTTCTATTTCTTCTGCTGCAACCTGTGGGATAGCATTATTAGTTCCTAAAGCTTCTTTAATTTTAGCTTCGATTTCTTCTGCCAATTCCGGATTATCAAGGAAGATTTGTTTAACTGAATCGCGGCCTTGCCCTAATTTAGTATCACCGTAGCTAAACCATGAACCGCTTTTCTTAACTACTCCATGCTCAACACCCAAATCGATGATCTCACCTACTTTACTGATCCCTTCTCCAAACAAAATATCGAATTCTGACATACGGAAAGGAGGTGCTACTTTATTCTTGATTACTTTAACACGAACACGGTTACCGTTTACTGAATCACCATCTTTCAATTGACCTATTCTTCTGATATCCAAACGAACCGATGCGTAGAATTTTAATGCATTACCACCAGTAGTAGTTTCAGGGTTCCCGAACATTACGCCAATCTTCTCACGCAACTGGTTGATGAAGATTACACAACATCCTGTTTTGTTAATTGTACCTGTTAGTTTACGTAAAGCCTGGCTCATTAAACGTGCTTGTAAGCCCATTTTACTTTCACCCATTTCACCTTCGATCTCTGCTTTTGGCGTTAATGCCGCAACCGAATCAATAACGATAAGATCAACTGCTCCTGAGCGAATCAGGTTATCAGCAATCTCTAATGCCTGCTCACCACAATCCGGTTGAGAAATTAAAAGACTTTGTGTATCTACTCCTAATTTTTCTGCATAAAAACGATCGAAAGCATGCTCTGCATCAATAAATGCAGCTATACCACCTTTTTTCTGAACACTTGCAATTGCATGAATTGCTAATGTTGTTTTACCGGAAGACTCAGGTCCGTATATCTCAACGATACGGCCTTGTGGGTAACCGCCCACTCCTAATGCAATGTCCAATCCTAAAGAGCCTGAACTGATCACTTCTAATGGTTCAATTGCGTTGTCACCCAATTTCATTATTGTGCCTTTTCCATAGGTTTTTTCCAACTTATCTAATGTAAGTTGTAATGCTTTCAGTTTTTCTGAGTTTACTGCTACGCTTTTACCTGTGTCTGCTGCTTTCTTTGCCATGATATATAAATTTATAAGTTACGAATTTGATCAGCGTGTGTACTTGATTTTACCGCACGGATGATATGTTTTATTTTTCCTTGTTCATCAATTATGAAAGTTGTTCTGATGATGCCGTCGTAGATTTTTCCAAACAACTGCTTTATTCCCCACACATCATAAGCTTTTATCGCTTTCATGTCTGTATCTGCCAGCAGGTTAAAGTTAAGTTTGTACTTATCTGTGTACTTTTTGTGTTTAGCAACAGAATCCGCACTCACTCCAACAATTTCATAACCGTCTTTCTTCAGCGTGCTAAAGTTATCTCTCAGGTTACATGCTTCTATCGTACAGGTAGTAGTATCGTCTTCTGGATAAAAGAACAGGATTAATCTTTTTCCTGCATAATCCTTCAAACCAAACTCTTTTCCGTCCTGATTCAAACCTTTAAAATCGGGTGCTTTTAAACCTTCTTTTAATCCTGTTGTGTGAGCTTTAAAAGGAGCTGCCTTTTTCTCTTTCCCGGCTAATTTAGCTGCAGGTTTCGATGTTATCCCGATAGCTATCGGGATCTTTTTTTGAGCGGCCGCCTTCTTAGCTGTCTCTTTTTTTACCTTTGTCATACAATTTTTAATCTTCCTAGAAAATTACGAATTGTTTGATGCTTAGCCCTGAACAAGTTTTCAATTTCAATGAACAACAGGACAAAGGTATTTTAATTTGATTGAATCGCAATCTTTTTTAAAGTTATTTTTTAATCATTTTGTTTAATATACTGAAAATCAGTCTAATATTTTTACCTTTTTCTGATTAAAAAACTTACACCAATTTGTTAGGGGGCATTTTTCGCACTGAGGATTTCGTGCTAAACAGGTATATCTTCCATGTAAAATTAACCAATGATGTGCACGCGGAACAAGTTCTTTGGGTATGAACTTGATCAATTGTTTTTCCGACTGCAAAGGATTTTTAGCATTAGTAGTTAATCCAATTCTATTGGAAACACGAAACACATGCGTATCTACCGCCATAGTTGGTTGATCATACACAACAGATGCAATTACATTAGCAGTCTTCCTCCCTACTCCCGGAAGTTTTACAAGATCATCCACATTATCGGGAACTTCTCCGTTAAAATCTTTTATGAGCATCTGAGCCATTCCCACCAAATGTTTTGCTTTATTGTTGGGATAAGAAATGCTGCGTATATACGTAAACACGGTATCAGAGTTAGATGCTGCCAGCGCTTCTGCAGTTGGAAACGCTTCGAACAATTTAGGTGTAACCATGTTCACGCGTTTATCTGTACACTGCGCAGATAAAGCAACAGCAACAATCAACTCATACGGATTAGAATAATGTAATTCTGTTTCAGCAACGGGAACGTGCTCCTGAAAATAAGCTAATACGTTATCATATCTTTCCTGCTTGGTCATAATCAACAGTACATCATTTTATAATCCGTTACGAATTTATGAATTGTATCTGTTAAAGTGATTGACAAATGCATTAATCTTTCCAACAAACATTTTTTTTGGTTTAAAACGTGACCTCTAAGCAATCAATGCAACTTAGATCTTTTTAAATTTAGCGCTAAAAAAATAGTTGTCAAAAAAATTATTATCAGCGGAATCTATGTATATTTGTATAGATTCCGCTAGTAATAAATATCCATTATGAAATCAAACTTGGTAGGAAGGCTTAGAGAGAAAGCCGTTTTAAAAGAAATATCAGATTCTGATAGTAGTCAATTTTTAGCAATTACAGGAAGGCGACGTGTAGGCAAAACCTATTTAATTAAATCTTATTTTAATACGAAAATTGATTTTGATTTTAGCGGTATATTAAACGCCAACCAACATGATCAGCTTCAAAATTTTCAGTTTTCACTTACCCGTCACTTTAAACAATATAAAAAATCTAATGTAGTTTTAAACTGGCTAAGCGCATTCAAACATTTGAGTTTATTATTACAAAAGACAAAAAAGAAAAAGAAACAAATAGTATTTATAGATGAATTACCCTGGCTGGATACACACAAATCGAATTTTTTAGCTGCTTTGGATTGGTTTTGGAATAGTTGGGCTGTAGATCAAAATATTGTTTTAATTGTTTGTGGATCTTCTACATCGTGGATTATAAATAAATTGATCAACAATAAAGGAGGACTTCATAATCGTATAACAAAAAGAATTCATCTGGAACCTTTTACCCTTGGTGAAACTGAAAGTTTTTTAAATCAAAGAGGCATCACACTGTCGCGCTACCAGTTATTACAAACCTACATGGCCTTTGGCGGCATACCACATTATCTGAAAGAAATACACAAAGGAGAAAGCGCTATGCAAGCTATCGACCGGATTTGCTTTAAGAAAAGTGGCTTATTGGTGAATGAGTTTGATAATCTTTACAAAGCTTTATTTAATAACTATCAAACACACGTAAAGATAATTTTTGCACTTTCATCCAAACTAAAAGGACTTACACGAAACGAGATCCTTGCTATAACAAAACTAAGCGATGGGGGCACTTTTACCTCCATTTTAGAAGAACTGGAATGGTGTAGTTTCATAAAATCGCAACCTTCTTTTGGTAAAGTGAAAAAAGAAATTCTCTACAGGCTTACTGATGAATACAGTTTGTTTTACATCAAATTTATGTACAGAAAGAAAAACGTGAACTGGCAGCAACTTTCTTCAGGAAACACATGGAAAAGCTGGAGTGGTTACGCGTTTGAGAATATTTGTATAAAACACATTTCCCAATTAAAAAGTGCGATGGGTATTAGCGGGGTTTATACCGAAGAAAGTGGTTTTATATACAAAGGAACTAAAACACAAAAAGGCACACAAATAGATCTGGTAATAGACCGCAATGATGGGATCATTAATTTATGTGAGGCAAAATTTTATAATAAAGAAGTTAGCATTTCTAAAGGTTATGCTTCCGAACTGAAAGAGAAAAAAGATATATTTGAGCGAATTAGTGCTACCAATAAAACCGTTTTTATGAGTATGATAACAACACATGGATTAAGCTCAAACATCCATAAAAATGAACTCATTCAGCAAGAAATGGACATGAATGATTTGTTTACGGATTAATTTATTGCCAGCGGAATGTGGTAAAATTTATATAGATTCCGCTGGTAATAATTTTCATATTGCTATTCTTTCTTATTAAAATCACTTCCCCTCCATTTATTCTTTAACTTGGTTTTAAGGTAAAATTTCCTATTTTTGCTATCCAAACTACAACCTATGAAAAATATTTTCAAAAACCTCTTACTTTTTATTTCATTAATTGCTTCTAACAATTTAATTCAGGCGCAAATTTCCGGAAACTCTTATATCTGCGAAGGAACTTCTAATTCTTATAACTGCGATCAAACTTCTTCTACTTATCTATGGAACGTATCCCCATCAAGTGGTGTAGGTATTTCAGACGCAACTATTCAAACTCCAGATATCTCCTTTCCTACAGCCGGTACCTATACTGTATCAGTAAGCACAACAGGTCCAGTGAGTACTTTTACTCTTGGTGTAACTGTAAACCAAACACCAATAATATCATTTATTACTTCTCAAACTGTTTGTCCAAACATAAGTACCTCCGCAATTAATTTTTCAAGTACACCTGTAGGTGCAACTGTAAGCTGGACCAATAGTGATCCTGGCATTGGCATCGCCAATTCAGGAACAGGAAATATCCCATCTTTTACTACTATTAATTGGGGTCTTACACCTCTGACCGGATATTTCACAGCTATACCCGGTTTAAATGGGTGTCTTGGCGTACCGCAAACATTTACTATTACAGTAAACCCTTCAACAAACATATCAGGTACCATTACTTCAAATGCAACCACGATCACAGACGGACAAGTATATTTATTTGCTCCTTCCCAAACACTTTATATGTATGATACAATTGCAATTACGAGTTTAAATGCAAGCGGCCAATATTTATTTTCTTCTGTTACAAGTGGTAATTATTTAGTAAAGTGTATTCCTGATAATTCTGTATATCCAAATCCTATCGGCACCTATTACGGGAACGCTTCACAATGGGATTCTGCTATGGTAATTAACCACGATTGTGCAAATGATTTTGTTGCTGATATTGAACTGGTAATAGCTTCTTTACTAACAGGACCGGGAATAATTTCAGGGCATTTAATAGAAGGTGTAGGATATGGAACTAACAGAATGATAAATTCCACAAATGAAATCATGGCTCCCGGTGGACCAATAAAAGGAATTCCAATTAATCTTCTAACAACACCTTCAGGGCAATTTCAAGGGCAAAGCATTTCAGACAGCACCGGATATTTTGAATTTACAAATGTTCCGGTTGGAGATTACACTTTGTTGGCTGATATTCCGGGACTGACAATGGATTCATCTTATTTCATTCAGATCACACCAAACGCTTTTGTTAGTGGAATGAATAGTGTATCAAGTGCCATTTATACTGATTTGGATTTCATGGTAGATAGCAATTCTATTTCTCCGATCAATCCTTTTGTTGGAATACCTGAACTAAAAAACAAAGCGCAGGAGATCTCAGTTTATCCTAATCCTGCAAAAAACAGTGTGACTTTCAAAGCAAATGGATTTGAATCTAAAACTTATAGAATCGAATTAATAAACTCTCAGGGGCAATCTGTTTTCATAGACAAACAAAGCGCGGCTTCTGATTACATCCTTGACCTAAAAAAACTGAATATTACTTCCGGACTTTATGTAGTGAAATTAAGTTCTGGGAATGTAATCAAAACCACGAAGCTGATCATTGAATAAAATCAGTTTAAATTTGCCTATTTTTGCTTTTCCTTAATGAAAAGATTAATAGGTATATTTTTAATTACACTTCTGTTCTGCACTTGTAAAAAAGATGCGTCGGTTTGGGATATAAAAAACCTGAATAATAATTCTATATCTTGTTTCGGACATAGCGGAATGGGGATATTTTACAGGTATCCTATCAATTCAGAAAAATCCTTTGAGCGCTGTTTTGAGATGGGTGCAGATGGCACCGACTTTGATGTTCAGTTGAGTAAGGATAATAAACTTGTTTTGTTTCACGACAGAAAAATGGAGGACGGTTCTGATTGCGATGGTTACGTGTATGATAAAAATTGGGACGAGATAAAAAACTGTTTGCATAAAACTCCACTTTCAGGGAAACAAAAAATAATTCCCGCCAACTCAATACTTGATGTTTACGGTAAGAAAAAATTAATATTCACCTTCGATTGCAAGTTATACAGAGATCATCAAACAGATTATTACACTTATATTCAAACCTATGCAGATGTATTGCTTGAGTTTACGGATAAATACGAAATAACAAACACTTCATTCTTTGAAACCATTGACACCAATTTTATCAGGATCTTATTAAATAAAAAACCAGACCTCAATATTTTCTTCTACTCACATCGTTTTGAAGATGCACTCGCCATTGCAAATAACATGAACCTCAAAGGTATTACTATGGAAATCGATCAGATATCTGCTGAACAGGTTGATTTGGCACATGCTAACAACAGACAAGTTACCTTATGGAACGTCCATACAGAAAACCAAAACATTGAAGCAATCGAAAAAAATCCCGATCATATTCAAAGTGATAAACTAAAACACCTGCTTAAGATTTTTGATAAATATAAAAAGTAAAAGGTCTGTCGGATCATTTCAGAATCACCGGCTTTTATTACCTGTCTTTCCTTGTTCAATAATTATCCGAATAGCATAAGCAGGTATAAAAGATGGAAAGAATGTGTACTTACTTAGTATATTTCTTTATCAGTTCCAACATCTCTTTATTATTATAATACTTTGCATAATCCTCAAAAGTGGCACCGTTTATATCCTTTAATGTGAGATCAGCACCATTGGCAAGTAAAATATTTATTCCCTCTATATTCTTCTCAATGGCCGCCAGTAACAAAGGACTTAAGCCCTGGTTTTCCCGGATATTGATCGCATCCGGATAAACAGCAAGTGCTTCTTTCAACATCTCAGAAGAGTTGGAACGGCTTGCCATGTGCACGATTGTTTGTCCGCTCTTTGTTCTCACTTTTGTGTTTGAACCAGCCTTAACCAGAATCTTAAAATTTTCCACTCTTCCATAAAAGGAAGCATTCATAATGGGAAATAAACTATCCGTAGTTGGGAAGTTAATTACACCTTTATTTAATTTGAGTGCAAGTTTAAGTACTTCCGGGTTAGCTGAGGCAGCTGCTTTCGTTACAATAGAATTCCCTCCTGTTTCAATCCGTTTATAATTCAAACCTTTTGTAATAAGCCGTTCACAAATTTCCTTATCCCCTTTAAAAAAGGCCAACTGCTCGAGTCCATAATTGGTTTGTGCTTCCAACAGTAAATTTACATCTGCTCCTTTTGAAAGAAGGTAATTCATCATTTCCATGTTCCCCACTGAAACAGCGTAAGCAATTGCCGGCCATCCATCCGGTTTTTTGGTTACAGGATTGTACTCACAATCGTTTACGCTTACTTTTTTCTCTTCGATCAGGTATTTGAGAATATCCATCTTTTTATTTGCAACTGCAATCCCTGTGAGGTTACCATAATAAGATCCCCTGTTTGTAGGGTCGGTATAAATCACACCTCTTGCATTAATATCAGCTTTTGCTGCAACCAGTTTTTTTACCATTGCAAGGTCACTATACAATACTGCCCACATAAGGGTTGTGGCGCCACCTGTGTCCACAGCGGTTACATCAGCTCCATCTTTTATCAATTTATCTACCAGCTCTTTATCATCCGCTTTTATGGCACTCGCCAGCTCCTCATTAAAATCGTTCTTCCATATTAACACATCGTTCGATATATTCTCACTTCTCGAAGTAGGTTGTTGCTTGCCCTGAGTTATTGCGGGAACATCCACTTCAATATATTTTTGAAGCTCCGACAAATAAACTTTACCATCATTGTTCCCGTCTGCCTTATGTTTCCTGAGTGCATTAATGAGTGAATAGGAAAACACACCATTGTTCCACTCCTCGCCTTCCATTGCATATTCAGTTCCACCGGCCGAAGAAATAACTGTTGCTCCCGAAGTTTTGCGCAGATCAATAAACATTTCTTTCATTAGGTTCATAGAATTTTTGAGTAAACCTTCCGACGAACTTATTTTGTTAGAGGAAGTGGAACGAAAGGCAACAGCACCATTTTCTGCTATAGGTTCACTTTTTGTAACCACTATCTCGTCTTTGTCAATCTCTCCGGAGTGGCACGCGTCAATAAGAACAACCTTGTTGCGTGGAGAAATGTGATCCAGCAGGTTTTCTATTTCTGAATAAAGCAAGCCTTTTTCGGATGGGTTCTCAAAATTTACATCATACGTTGCCAGATAGTAATCGAGGTTTTTATCGAGCATACCATGAGTAGCGGCAAATATCATTACCTTATCGTTAACGCCAACGGAATCATCCTTATGATCTCTTTTGATTTTCTCTTTCAGTTTTAAAATATTTTCGAGCGTTGCACTGTCATTTAATAAAGTATCAACAATGATAGAACTGTACTGATTTTTTTGATTCTGAAATAATTTTATGACGTCTCTTATATCCTTTGCCGGATATTTTAAATTGTATTTGGAGTCTTTAAATTTTGAGACACCAATGCCGATAATATGCAATTTGGGTTTGGCATCGTTTTCGGGGTTCGAATACCAGGTAGAAAACGTATAAGGATACGATTCCACATTATCTTCATTGGTAATCTTAACAGAAACCTTATTCCATCCTTTGTTCAGGAATATCGTAAATGCTATGGGAATTGAACTGGTTGAAGCAAGGTCATAGCCATCTATAATACTTGTTCCTTCAACACCGTGCACAGGAACATCATTGATCGTTATTTTTATATTCTTCAGCTTTTTGTAATCGTCGTGAAGCACAAAAAATAGTTTCAGGGCACTTTTATGAACTTCGGGAGGGTAAGTGTAAGCCGAACGCAATATAGGCCTGTTATTATTGATCAATCCTTTAGCGTTAGCAATATGCAATCGTTTCATGCGTTTTTCATGGAGCTTTTTATAGGCCGCCACTATTTCCTCTGATTCGTATCCTAAAGCCCCGGAAATAATATCGGGTCGGTTATACTCGATGTCAAGATCTGCCAGGTCAAACACCGTATTACCATAAGAATAGTATGCCATATTCACATTAGCTTCTTTAGTAAAGGAGGCAGATGCAACATAATAATTTTCGGGAGTCAGGGTAATGTAGCTCCCGTAACTTGCCGAGTATGTTGAAGTAACATTAGAATAATTCTTCGATTCCCATACTTTTACAAAAGCATCCGTGCCAGCCGTTACTATAAAACGACCGTCATTTGTGTAGATAACCTTCCATAGGTACCCTACATGAGGCCTCCATTTTTTTATCAACTGTTTTGTTTCCAGGTTCACCACTTTCAGTTCATAATTATTACATACTATTGCCATCTCATTTTTTACCGGGTTCAACGTATAAAACAGAACATCATTTATAAACTTCTTATCCCTGAACTCATTTACTTTTTTAAATGTCCACTTATCAAAAATATAGATGGCTGTATCTTTTGTACGGATTGAAAAAAGATTAGCATTTTCGCCCGACAAGTCGAGCCACGTATATAAATTGTATTCTCCTAACACAATTATTTTATCTGTATAAACATTTTTAAGGCAGGCGCTTCCCTTGTCCTGATATAATAAAAAAGTATCTCTTACTAAATTGAGTTCTTTAAGTGCATATGACTTAACAATACTCTTGTCCTTCCGGTTAGTATGAAGCATTACTTCTTTTTCTTTGGTAAGGTATATAAAAGTAGAATCGTTGACTAAAGGTTGAAAGTATATTGGAAATGAAACAGGCTTAAACCCGTAAGTCAATTTATTCTTTTGATAATCATAGGAACACAAAAGACTATCGGGTGAGATAAAGGCGAGGTTGCTATTGAATTTATTTACTTTACCCAAACCTATAGGAGAAACTTTAGCCGTACTGGAATTCCAGATGATCCTTCCGCTCCGGAGTGAAAACAAACTGATGATATTTTTGTAATTTATAGCAACAATTTCGTTTTGCCCGTCGGGCTCGATGCTATGAGGTATGATCCCCGTTCCCTGAATAAAATTGAACTCATCGGTGTCTAAATCGTATGTTGTGCAAAAAGTAACCCCTCCGTAAATAGCCATATTATATTTATAGTTAAATCCAAGGCTATAATATTTTTGCGTATTAAAATTCTCATAATGAATGGTTTTTTTGAAGGCGTGCTCGTTATAATCATATAATTTTCCGTAACCATTATCCGTCAATAACAAAAGACGGGTGTTATTGGTGGTGTCGTTTACATCTATAGACACCATACGGCTGTATGCTGAATCTTCTTCTGTTGAAATGATCCGTTCCACCTTTGAATCGGTATAAATAAATTTTACCGCTTTGCCATTTGAAACTGCAATGGCGTTTGAATACGGCATGGCAAAATCAGTGATTCTTTCGAAACCTGATTTGAGCACAGTATCAGTAAAAGTTTCCAGGTTCAACAACATGATATTACCTTTCAGTAAATTAATTATAGCGCGTTTTCCTGAAGTACTGAGCTCGATCTGGGCGGTTTTATTCTTAAATCCGTTCATGGTTTTAAAACATTTTTTCTCCACAATGTTCCAAAACTTTAATGTGCTATCGCTTGAAGAACTCATGAGTTTTCTGTCGCGGTCAAAAAAAACAATATCGTTCACCCGGTTTTTGTGCCCTATTAATTCAGCAACTAACTTACCTGTTTCCACTTCCCAGATCTTAATGGTTGAATCTTCCGAACAACTGACTACCAAACGTTCATTCATGGAAAATTCAAGATTAACTATTTGTTTGTTGTGTGCTTTTATAGTTCTTAATTCCTTGCTTCCATCGCCCAAAGCAATTTTAATATGTCCTTGCAATCCGCCATATGCAAGCAACTTACCCGATTTACTAACGGCAATGGCATCAATCTCATCATTTGATCCGGATTGTATAACCAATTCAGGTTCAAGGTTGGAAGAAGGCGGGTGTGGTGTGAAAGAAAACTCCATCAAAGTTTTTAAAAACTCAGAGAACCTGTTATTAATATCACCTTCGAAATTTGCGACAACATAAATCTTCCCTTTGGTAAGGTGATTATAATAGCATATGATGCTGGTATAATTATACTCTACAAATGATCCCGGGATACTATTATGACCTACAACACCGGTCATCATCACTTCGTCGGCATTCAACATAACGCTCCATAAATCCTGGCTTTCGATACTGGATTTTTTTTTATCGTTTATTCCGAATAAAACAGGGAGATCATTTCGTACTTCCTCTTCCAGGTTATAATGATTGAAGCAGGTATCGATGTAATAGGCCACATTCATTTTTGTTGAAGGGTTTTTATACATAACAAAACCCGGATCCAGCCCGCTTTTTTTTGACTGAAACAGACTAAAGCCCAACAGTAAAGTATCTGTTTTTTCGGAAAATATACTATGTTCGAATCGAACCTTGTATTTTCTCATTCGTTCCCTAAAATCAGCCGGGAACTTTTCCTGGGCAAGTCCTGAAAAGAAATGGAGTGAGAAAGTCAGGAGAAGTAAAATCCGGGTATGGAAGAATAATTTAATCACATACCAAATATAAGAAATCGGGATAGAAACAGTGTAGTGAAAAGCGATTGTTTATTTGAAAATCTTACTATCACCTGAAATCACTGCGTAACAAAAGATTCTTTAATCTTTGGTGATAAACTTAACCATTGAATTCCGCCCATCTCCGGTTTGGAGAAACGCTGAGTACATTCCGGGTGGAAGGTCCAAATTCAAATTTATTTCGGGAACAGCATACTTTTCCGAATGCATCAATTGACCTAAACAATTGTAGATTAAAAGCTTAAACTCTTTTCCACCTGTGTTTGTTGTGATTGAGAACACTCCATTATTCGGATTGGGAAAAACTGAAAAAAGAACGGGGGCATTTTCAAGATCCCTTAATCCTACGGGACTTATCCTATAAACACTATCAGCCCATTCAGGATGATCGATGTACGGATTGCGGTTGCTTTGAATTCCATAAACAACATTATTCCTATTGGTTTCTTTTGTACTTACCGGATCCAAATGATGCCAGTTTATTAAAATATCAATTGCCCATTGATACAACTCAGCTTTATCAGCAAACGAGCCGGTGATCCAGCTTGCATCTTCTGTATAGTAGCGCGTTGACATGTAAAAAATAGAGCGTGCAATATCGCCTTTATAATCATCGATCGGCTCAAATATTACTCCTGAAAAAGTTCCGCAGCTATCACACAATGCCAATTTACTTCCGTTTAAAGTAACTGTGTATACAGTTGTCGCAGATGGTCCGAAAGCATAATTACTTCTGAAACCATTTACTTTTCCGTCGGTTGGATAAATATGAAACAGATCGGAAACCATGGGAGAAGAACTATTGAAAAACGACTGAGGCCAAACGTGCTCCCTGTTGTAACAATCACCTTCTACAGAATAACTTCCACACTGATCCGTATTAAATGTAAATTGATAAGGCGGTGTTCCTGAAGGAATATCAGAATACATATCCCAAACCTTACCATTCGATTTTTTATCGGTGTTTTGAAAATGCGTCCACAATGAATTGTAAGAAACCGAATTATGGTTATCAATTATATTGTGCAATGCCAAACGCAATGGAGTTCCTGTTAATCCTTGTGCCGTGTTATAATAACCTGTAGGAATCTGAGCATTTAATGCAAAACTCAGAATCAGAAATAAAAATAGTAATTGTCTCATTCTCATTGATTAAATTTACTGAGTATTTTGGAAAGGCTAAAATAAAATAGACGAATCATAGAAGTTAGGCTTTAAATGAAGCGTGGGCAATAAATTTACAGGTGTATTATTTTTGATAAAGTAATTTTTGCAGCTTTTCATAATCGCCATTTTGCCCAAATAGTTCTGAATTATATTTAGCGCCAACAATATGATTAAGGTCACATTCAAAACACACTTTCGCAATCCCTACAACTTTATGCGATTTCTTAAACACAAGAATATCTCTATACATTGGAATACACGCTGCGAAAATTGAATCAGCATTCTCTTTGACTCTAAAGAGATCACCTATATCATCATATAAATCAGGGTTTAAAGTTTTCATTTGAAATGATAATGTGTCAAGCTCTTTTAAAAACAAGGTATCCGAAATACTATCAGGAACGTTTTGCATTAATATTTCTCCAAGCCGTCTGTTCTTCTTCGACAATTGTTCTTGCTCAATTTCAATATTATAGTGCACAATCTCGTCAAATTCGAAATAATACTTTTTATCTTCCATTTTATTTTTCACATCAGAACATGAAAGAAGTAAAAAGGTAAACGAAATATAAAATAGGAACTTCATGAAACTAAAACTCACTCTTCAAATGAAACTCAATATCCGGAAATTTTTCCTGGGCCATTTGCAGCAACCATGCTGATTCGGCAAGAAATACAGGCTTTCCGTCTTTATCGTGTGCAATATGGTTGGCCCTGTCGTGCATAAAGGCTTCCAGTTTTTTGTGGTCGGGGCAGGAGATCCATAATGCCTTGTAAAGCTGGATAGGTTGGTAACCACAGGATGCATTGTACTCACCTTTTAAACGGAACTGAATTACCTCAAACTGTAAAGCTCCAACGGTACCGATGATCTTACGTCCGTCGGTTTTTTTGGTGAAGAGCTGGGCAACACCTTCATCGGTTAACTGCTCCAAACCTTTTTGCAACTGTTTTGTTTTCATTGGATCCAGGTTCTCTACATAACGGAATAACTCCGGAGAAAAACTTGGGATTCCTTTAAAATTCATTTTCTTTCCTTCAGTAATGGTGTCCGCAATTTTGAAAGTTCCGCTATCATACAAACCAACTATATCTCCCGGATAAGCTTCGTCAATTACCTGTTTATCCTGCGCCATAAAAGCTGTAGGGTTACTGAAACGAACTTGTTTACCATCTCTTACGTGATAATAATATTTATTACGTTCAAACACACCTGAACAAATTCTTAAGAATGCAATTCTATCTCTGTGTTTAGGATCTAAGTTGGCGTGGATCTTAAATATAAAACCACTGAACTTTGGATCTAATGGATCAATGATTCCTTCATCTGTTTCACGTTCTTTAGGAGTTGGTGCAAATTCAATAAACGAATCCAATAATTCTTTGATCCCGAAATTGTTTACTGCACTACCAAAAAACACAGGGCTCAATTTACCTGCACGGTATTCTTCTACATTAAACTCATCATACACACCGTCTATCAATTCAACATCTGCACGCAATTGGTTAGCGAAATCAGCGCCTATTAATTTATCTATCAAGCCATCGTTCAAATCTTCAATCTTCACGTACTCCTCAATAACTGATTTTTTATCGCCCTGAAAAAGAATTAAATTCTTCTCATATAAATTATAAACACCTTTGAACGATTTACCAATACCAATAGGCCATGCAAGCGGACGAACACGGATCTTTAATTCTTTTTCTATTTCATCTAAAAGGTCAAATGCATTTTGTCCTTCACGATCCATTTTGTTAATGAAGGTAACAACAGGTGTGTTACGCATTCTACAAACCTCAATCAACTTACGTGTTTGAGGCTCTACTCCTTTAACACAATCAATAACCATAATTACACTATCAACAGCAGTTAATGTTCTGTAAGTATCTTCAGCAAAATCCTCGTGACCGGGAGTATCAAGAATATTGATCTTTTTTCCCATGTATTCAAATGCCATAACGGAAGTAGCAACGGAGATCCCTCTTTGTTTCTCAATTTCCATGAAATCGGAAGTAGTAGATTTTTTGATCTTATTTGATTTTACTGCACCCGCACTTTGAATAGCGCCTCCGAATAAAAGTAATTTCTCCGTTAAAGTTGTTTTACCTGCATCGGGATGCGCAATAATACCAAATGTTCGTCTACGTGCTATTTCTTCTTTTACTGTCATGACTGTGAATAAGGGTGCAAAAGTAGGTATTTTCTTCCAATGAAACCCGACTGGAAGAAATGCCGTCTTTACTTTTTTGAAGCCAAAAAAGTAACAAAAAAGCTTGCGGCGGCATTTCTGGTGTGGTTCACTACACAATCAATTGCTAATTTTTGGAAGGCTGCGCTGCCCAAAAATTTCAGCAATGTGATTGCAGTGAACCTTCACACTAGAAACGCTAGGCCGCATCCTAAAGATGGCGCTTTTCGTCTTTGACAGAGAATACATTAGGGAAATTAAAGCGGCTCTAATTAACCTGATCTTCATTTTTAAAACAATACTACATCTCACTCTCCGATTCAATGGGAGGATCAATGGTATCCAACTGTTCGTGAACGTAAGCTGTAGCTGCAAAATGTTTGTATATATCTGCAGGATAAAGATTGGAAGGATGGTGTTTACCTCCTAGAACAGGAAGTGTTTTATAAGCATAAACTTCTTCGTCTTCCAAATACTTCCCGTCTTCCATCATATCTTCAATGGCATCCGGTTTAAAGATCTCCAGATATTGTTCAGCAGGGAGTTTATTCTTGTAAAAATCGCTGTAAAAATTAGAAAGGTGACTCAAACTTCCTTCATCCGTATCCAAAAAATAAAGATGACCTTCTTTGTTCTTAAGCACCAGATCGCCCATTTTGGTTATCACCAACACTTCTTTATCCTTGCCAATGAGCCATTTCCATGGTTTTAGCAACCTTGCGGTATCTATATTCTCAAATGAAATTACAAAATGCTCTATGTTCACTTTCTACCGGGTTAAAATTTCAGCTACAAAGATACATCAAAATAAACGCTATTGTTTTTCCATGAACCAAAGAATATCTCCCTTATTCAAATTATAGCCCATAATATCGCATGGAGTTAAATTAGCAAGTGTCTGTTCCAGTTTTAAGGTCATTTTCTTCCTCTTTTGTTTTTCTATCCAGAAGCGCAATTTACCGTCATCACACAAATAATTAGTTGCTTTACCATTCGCATCCACCTTTTTCAGTCCGTAAATGGTAAAAGTATAATCAATACCTTTTATAGGAACAACTGTAAAAATGCATTTAACGGGTTCTCCCGTTGCGGTATAGTCAACCGACTTAACATCGAGTGATCCTGTACCGTCTTCATTAATGGTAAAAGTCCCCCAATTTTCATAAATAGATGTATTTTGGTCATTGTCGCTGGTAACCTTCACAATATTCCATGTACCAGACATATATTTTATATCCTGGTTCTGATAAGACTGGCGTTTACATCCAAAAAACAAAATACCTGTCAATATAATTAATAAATATTTCATGCCTTATTTTTTTGAAAGTTTAAATTGAAACTCCATCCCTTTTCCGAAAATGAGCTTACTTGTTGAATACAAATTAAGGTGTGCAGGAAAAAACAGCACCATGTTCTTTTTATCAATAGTTACTGTATTTCCCAGATTATGCTCATTCCACTCAAAATGTCCGCCGAGATAACTCCAATAACAATCTGTTAAGCTTGGTAGTGTAGCATATTGAACATCCACTGTATCTTTGGTATACACCCAATCCATCTTGTCAGTTGATTTAAACTTCACATGCCCGATGTTTGTTCTGGTCACTTCTGCTAATACGTTACCGTTATTACTTTCGTCAATTACCCAAACTTTCATCTCATCAATATTCCAGTCACCATCTCCGCGCATAAAATATTTTTTAATTACTTTTTCATCTGAGTATGACATGAAATCATCACGATCCTTGCAGGCGAAAAACAATACTGCCATACAAACTACTGTTGTTATATTTTTTTTCATTACTCAAATATCAATAAAATTTCTTTACACTTATATTCCATTTTCTAACAAAACTTACTCTTCGAAAACAAAAACACTTTAAACCATATAAGGCATGTAAGGACATAGAAGACAAAAGCCTGGTACACTCCAACCTTATATGAATTTATATGCCTTATATGGTTAATCTTTCCTATACATTTTGACCTATATCAAAATCAACCTGGCATGGCATTTCAATCTAAATTAAATAGTACTTTTACTATTGCAAATTAAAATCACTATGGAAGTAACAAGAGTTTTTGACATTCTTCAATTGCACACTAACAACCCAAAGCATGACCTTCTTGCTTATAAAGAAAACAAGGAGTGGAAAAAGATCTCCACGCAGGAGTTTAAAGATAAAGTTGATTATGTAAGTGCCGCTCTTTTAGATATTGGCTTACAACCCGGAGATAAAATTTCCATCATCGCTAATAATATTCCGGAATGGAATTTTGTTGATTATGGTGCTCAGCAAATAAACATTGTTACAGTACCTGTTTTCCCTACCGCCAGTTTGCATGACATGCAATTCATCTTAAAGGACTCTGGCGTCAAAGCCATTTTCTTTTCTGCAAAAGACATTGCAAAAAAAATTGAATCTATCAGAGAAGAATTGCCCGAAGTGGAATACATTTACACCTTTAATAGAGAAGTTGAACACATCAAACAATTTAGCGACTTTATAGAAAAAGGAAAACAACTTGTAACCAGTCCGGCCGTTGGAGCAGAGATTATCAATAAAATCCGCACTATCTCAAAAACGATAACAAAGGATGATCTGCTAACTATACTTTATACATCCGGCACAACAGGGAAACCCAAAGGTGTGATGCTTATTCATAGCAATATTGTTTCTAATGTAAAAGCCTGCCAAACCTTTGCGCCTTTTGATAAAATGAGCAGAGCACTGAGCTTTTTACCGCTGAACCATGTATATGAACGCATGCTCAATACCTTGTATCTATACATGAATATCAGTATTTACTACGCAGAAGGTTTCGAAAAAATTGCAGACAATTTAAAAGAAGTAAAACCACACATGTTTGTAACAGTACCCCGCTTAATGGAGCGGGTGTATGATAAATTAGTAGGTGCGGGAGAAAAGCTAAGCGGAGCAAAAAAGAAAATATTTTTCTGGGCACTGGACCTTGCGTTGGAATATGAATTATATGGGGCAAAAGGTCCCGTGTACGAATTAAAAAGAAAAATTGCAGATAAACTCGTCTATAGTAAATGGCGTGAAGCATTGGGTGGCGAATTAATCTGCGTTGCTTCCGGAGGGGCAGCTTTACAACCCAGGTTAGCGCGCGTTTTCAATTGCGCAAAAATCACCATTCTGGAAGGTTATGGCTTAACCGAAACCTCACCTGTAATTGCAGTAAATAGCATGGAACCCGATTCTATAAGAATTGGAACAGTTGGAACCGTAATAAAAAATGTAGAGGTAAAAATTGCAGAGGATGGGGAAATTTTGGTGAAAGGTCCTAACGTAATGTTGGGTTACTACAAAAACGAAGAAGCTACCAAAGAAGTTATGGATGAGGATGGTTATTTTCATACAGGCGATATTGGAACTTTTGTGGAAGGGCGCTTTTTGAAAATAACGGATAGAAAAAAAGAAATTTTTAAAACATCTTCCGGTAAATATATTGCTCCTTTAATGATAGAAAATAAGATCAAAGAATGTAGATTGGTCGAACAATGTATGGTAATAGGAGAAGGAGAAAAATTTGCATCGGCACTAATTGTTCCTGCATTTGAAAACGTAAAAGACTGGTGCAAAACAAACAAAATAGACTTTGTTTCCAACGAACACATCATCGGAAATGCTGAACTTAGAAAAACTATCAATGCCTTTCTGAGGGAGATGAACAAATCACTTGCTCCCTACGAACAAATAAAACGTACCGAATTGGTAAGTAAAATCTGGTCGATTGATTCGGGCGAGCTTACCCCAAAAATGAGTATGAAACGTAAAGTCATCAAAGAAAACAATAAAGTGTTGATTGACAAGATCTTTGCCTCAGGAGAGGATTAGTCGAAAAAAGCAAATTTTGTGTCTATTCTGTTGGGTAATTACAACATTTTCCGCAATTTAGTGCCAAATTATTCTTTGGCATGAACTACATATTATTTGATGATCACAATCGTATTGATCTCCTTCCTTTTACTTTTACACGTCCGGTTGCTGAGATCAGAATTGGCATACTTACCATTACCGAAAAATGGAAAAAATACCTGAATGCAGGTGTTTCCTTTCAAACAAGTGATTACCTCGCTAAAAAATATATCCGTACTGTTCAAATCGGGAAAAGCAATATCTGGATCAATGGAAAGGTTTGCCCTAATCCGGCTTTAGTGAAAGAAGTTAAAGCACTAAAAGAATTTCAAGTATTGATGTACAACAAAACACTTGTTGCTGCAAATACAGGAACAGAAAGAATTTTCAACCCTGAGAAATCAAATTCACGTTTTACTTTTAAAGAATCTACTGCTAAAGCTATTATAGTTAAATTTATCTGGGACATTTTTTCGAAAAATGCAGAAGCAATAAAGGAAGATTTTGAACTTCTTACGAAAGGAAGAAAATCTCAACCATTAAGTAAGTCAAACAAAGTTATCGGTAAAGGAAAAGTATTTTTAGAAAAAGGTGCTTCTGTAGAAGGGGCAATTTTTAATACTACTAATGGAAATATTTATATTGGAAAAGATGCTGTTGTAATGGAAGGCAGCTTGATCCGCGCACCATTTGCTTTATGCGATCACGCAGAAGTTAAAATGGGCACAAAAATTTATGGTGCAACTACATTAGGTCCTTATTGTAAAGTAGGTGGCGAAGTAAACAACTCAGTAATTTTTGGATATAGCAACAAAGCGCACGACGGATTCCTTGGTAACTCAGTAATTGGAGAATGGTGCAACTTAGGTGCAGATACCAATAACTCAAACCTGAAAAACAATTACGGAAATGTGAAACTTTGGAACTACGGTCTTCAGGAATTAATTGATACCGGTTTACAATTCTGTGGTTTGTTTATGGGTGACCACAGCAAATGTGGAATCAATACAATGTTCAATACCGGAACTGTTGTAGGAGTAAACGTAAATATTTATGGCTCCGATTTCCCTATTAATTTTATTCGCTCCTTCAGTTGGGGCGGGGCTGAAGAGTTTGAAGATTACAGACTTAACAAGGCATTGGAAGTGGCAGAAAAAGTAATGAGCAGAAGAAATATACCGCTCACAGAAGAAGATAAAAATATCCTAAGCCATATCTACAAACTATCTAAACAAACAAGGGTTGCTGAAACCTATTAAGGAGAACATTGGAGTTTAAACTAAAAAATAAACTTTCGTTTGCGGAACTGAGGGAGTTGGTTATTTATAAAAAACGTAAAGAGCTTTCCTGGTTTAACAAATTAATGCTGTGGCTTAATTACATTGCCATTGTTAGTCTTGTGTTTTCTTATTGTGCCCGATTTATCAATCCGCAAACATTTTGGTTACTTGCCTTTTTTGGTATAGCTTACCCTATTACTTTTTGCCTTAATTTATTTTTTGTTTTATACTGGCTCATTCAATGGAAACCCATTGCTTTATGGTCATTAATAATTATATGCTCAGGCTGGAATACTTTTTTCTCTTATGTACAAATTGATTTTTCATCGGAAACACCCAACAATAAAGACATTAAAATAATGAGTTATAATTGTCAGCTTTTTGATTTATATAACTGGAGTCATAATAGTGAATCACGATCAACTATTTTTACTATGCTTGCTGACGAAAACCCTGATATACTTTGTATACAGGAATACTATACTTCCGAAGACGCGGATGATTTTAATAATACCGATACACTTACCCGTTTTTTAAAAACAAAATACGCACATATCGAATACACTACTACTATGCGTAAAAACGATCATTGGGGAATTGCTACCTTTACCAAATATCCAATTGTGAGGAAAGGGAAAATAAATTTTAATACCCGTTGGAACAACTCTTGTATTTACACGGATGTTTTAATCAATAAGGATACCGTTCGGATCTACAATATGCATTTAGCTTCTCTTCATTTCGGAAAAAAAGATTATCAGTTTATAAATGATATCATAGAAGAAAAAGAAACAGAAGAAGTTGAGGGGTCTAAAAATATTATGCGTTTATTAAAACGAGCGTTTATGGTTAGGGCAAAGCAAGCCGCTATGGTTTCGGAACACATCAATGCTTGCAAATATAAAGTAATACTTTGTGGTGATTTTAACGATACTCCATCATCTTTTGCATACAGAAAAGTAAAAGGTGACCTGAATGATGCATTTACTGAAAGCGGCAAAGGAACCAGTTCAACTTATGCCGGGAAAATCCCGTTTCAACGTATAGATTATATTATGCATGATGATCATTTTTCTTCATACAATTACAAAAAACAAACGGAAACCATCACCGATCATTATGCGATCTCATGCTATTTGAAGAGCAAGTAGAATAGAGCGCTCCTGCCCGAATGAACATTCGTTAAGACAGAGATAACACTGATCTGTATGATTATTTATGATTTAATCTGAGGAAACCATAACTCCCGATAGCTATCGGGACTGCGCCATCAGCGTTCCTTTTTGGTTAGTAACACCGATGTGTGTAAAAAACATTGAGACCAGCACCTTAAACACTCACGAATCTTCTTTACTTCGTGTAACACAATTTATCTTTGCAACATGCGTATTCATTTAATAGCAATCGGTGGAAGTGCCATGCATAATATGGCTTTGGCTTTATATCAAAAAGGATTCACAGTAACAGGCTCTGACGACGAGATCAACGAACCTTCTAAAAGCCGTTTGCTGAAAGCAGGAATACTGCCTGCTGAAATAGGTTGGTTTCCTGAGAAGATCACTGCAGATATTGACGCTGTAATTCTTGGAATGCATGCACGCGAAGAAAACCCTGAATTGATCAAAGCGCGTGAGTTAGGTTTAAAAATTTACTCCTATCCTGAATACATTTACGAGCAAACAAAAGATAAAACACGCATTGTTGTTGGCGGGAGTCATGGTAAAACAACCATTACTTCTATGATCCTTCACGTAATGAAATATGCAGGTATTGAAACCGATTTTATGGTGGGAGCACAACTGGAAGGTTTTGATACTATGGTAAAACTGACCAAAGAAGCTAAATATGCAGTGATAGAAGGTGATGAATACCTTGCTTCACCAATCGACAGAAGACCGAAATTTCATTTGTATTATCCTAATATTGCCATCATTAGTGGAATTGCCTGGGATCATATCAATGTATTCCCGACTTTTGAAATGTATGTAGATCAGTTCAGAATGTTCATTGAACTGATAGAACCAAAAGGAACTCTTGTTTATTGCAATGAAGATAAAGAACTAAGAGAGCTTGCTTCGAGATTAAAACAATTAGATCTTAGCTTTAAACCTTATGCAATTCCAGAACACCATATTGAAAATGGAATTACCATCATCCGTCACAATGGTAAAAACTTGCCGCTAAAAATATTCGGCGATCACAACCTGATGAACATGAATGGTGCGCGTTTGGTGTGTAACAGCATTGGAATTAATGATGATCAGTTTTATGAAGCTATTGCAAGTTTTAAAGGAGCATCAAAGAGGTTAGAATTAGTAAAGGCAGAAAAGAATTTTGCGATGTACAAAGACTTTGCTCATTCTCCTTCCAAATTAAAAGCAACAATTGACGCAGTAAAAAAACAATTCACTGATCGTAAACTGATTGCATGCATGGAGTTGCACACATTTAGCAGTTTGAATGAAAATTTCCTTAATGAATACAATGGTTCTATGGAAAAAGCTGATGAAGCTATTGTTTATTTTAATCCACACACCATTGAGCATAAAAAACTTAAACCCATTACAGAAGCCCAGGTTAAAAAAGCATTTGCTCGTAACGACATTAAAATATTCACTGAATCAGCCAAAGTAAAAGAGTACTTACAATCAGAGAACAGAAACAACAGTACAGTATTAATGATGAGTTCCGGTAATTTTGATGGGATCGACTTTGCTAAATTAGCGGAGGAATTGGAGATCTCTTAGTTTCAACACAGGGGCGCAGAGGAAAGAGAGTTGCACAGAGTTTTTATTTAAACCTTATTCTCTTTAGATTTGAAATCTGATTGTTTTTATTGATTTTTTCCGCAATGCTCTCAAGATTTTGCACGTCTATTTTATATTCTTTATCTCCATAGGTTTCAAAATCAATTGTATTATGATTAACACCTATGATATAGGTATTTTTACTCTTAAATAGTTTATGAACAAAAACAGTTTTGTATTTCTCTTTAAAATCACTCAGTTCCTTTTCTAAAGCATTCAAGGTCTTTTCAGTTGGAATCCCTTCAAAATCAAAACAAATAGCAACATCAGGGAAAGTATACAGATAATATTGAATATCAAATTTATACTTTGATTCCTCCTTATTCACAGTTTTTGTCGGCTTTAATCCAATTAAAATATCTTCTTTCGGAAAGTCGGTACACCATGTAAATTCAACCTTTTTATTCGTTAAATCGGATTTATGGATCTCCAGTGGATCCTTAAACTCATCTGATGCCCAACCAATTGTTATATAATAACTGCTGGCAAATTCCGTAGTTAATGTTGCAAGGATAAAAACATAGCCATTACTTTCCATCATCTTCATATCCATAAGTCCAACATGCATTCCAAAATCAAATTCCTCGCTTGACACCTTTCCATCTAACATCAAATAAATCTTTGGATACAAATCTTCCGCCATTTTCTTTTTGAAGCTCTCAGAAAATCCTTTGGTTTTTTCTGAATCAAACATTATCCAACTAGTATTTTTCATCAAAGAGTCTGTTTTGCATGAATTAATCTCTACGCCTCCCTTAACTGAGACGCAAATAGAAATTAGCAGAAATATTAAACCGAATGTTTTTTTCATAACGCTTAAGTAAAAAAAGAGTCGCACAAATCTCTCTGTGCAACTCTTACCTTTTCTTAGTGTTTCTTCGTGAAACCTTTGAGTCCTTTGTGGTTAAACTTATTGTTTTATCCCCAACTTCTTAGCTAACTCCGCACTCAAAGCTTTTTTGTGAACCATGATGCTGATGGTTTTGTACTTCACATAAGCTTCTGAAGCGTAGAAATATCCATCGCATTCGTTTCTATCAACACCCCAACTATTTTTTACTATATAGTAGTTCGTGTTATTTTGGTCTTTTGCCATCCCTACAATGTGCATTCCGTGATCATCCTGCGTTTCGTAATTATCAAAAGCTTCCTGACGAACCTGTTGATTGATCTCCATTTGTTTGCAAGGTTTATCAAAACACTTGTCTTTATCCATTGCACTCATTGTATTCCAGGCTTCCGGCATCAAAGCTAAACCATCTTTGAAACGGAAATACTTTTCGCTTACATCGGCTGCCCAGCCAATTCCGAATCCTTTATTGATTGCTCCGCTCATAGTTTGCATCAATTCATCCAAAGGAACATTGTATGCTTGCTGCCAGGCCCAATTGTCAGGAATCTCAATAACAAAAGGCTGATAAAACGGATGATGAGTAAAAGACGTGATATACACATAATCATCTGCATTAATTCCTAACTCTTTTGCATATGATTGAGGCGTGTATTTTTTTCCTTTGTATTCAAAATTTTCAGGAGCTTTACCTAAGTAATTGTTCAAGGTCTCTTCAAATTTCCCTCTCCACTCTGCCGGTTTGATAGTTTCATTTTTCGGATCAACAACAGTTGTTAACTGAGAAACCAAAGTAGAATCCATTGCCTTGTGGTCGTATGGAAATTTACTTGTTGCCTGATAGCTTCCGTTATAAACTTCAGTTGGAACCATTCCGTAATTTTTCAGCACATAAGCTACATCATGAAACTCTCCTCCCTCTGCAAACTGGGCTTTCCCATGCATACGAACATAATTCTCCGCTTTTAAAGGATAAGCTGTTCTAACCACAAACATCTCACTCAAATCCATATCCTTTCCTTTTCCCATTCTGATCAATTCTGATTCAAAAAATGACAAGGAAGAAAAAGTCCAGCAGGTACCGGTTTTTCCCTGGTTCTTTACAGAAGTAGCTTCAATGTTTTTTGTTACAGTAAATTTGTATTCGCTGTTCTTTTTGTTGGTTTTATCCTGTGCGTTTGCACCAAGTGCCATTACTACAACAGCAGCAATATGAATATATTTTTTCATCATTGGTTGGTTTGTTTGTCTTTTTTGAGTTGTTTAAATAATATCATAGTTTCAAATATGGTGAAGGCGAAATACAAAAACAAAAACAATACCGCAAAAGGTATGAGTCCTGCCTTATTTACAAAACTATACACTACAATAAAAATAAGGCTAAAAAAAAGCTTGATTCCTGTTGCTCCCATAAAACGCATGGTAAAAGCATTTTTGTTCTCATCTTTCAAAGCTTTGGTTAAACTTAAATGCGTAAGGTATGAATACACAAAAAAGAATGGGATAATAAAATATGCATGCAGTGAAATGTATTCTTTAGGAATAAACATATTCCATACTACAACGCAGGCTGTTATCACTAAAGAGAATACAATAAGTTTAAGGAAATACGACATTACTTTTTTGGTTTCAGAAAATCTTTGATGGATATATAAATAGCTCCTGCTACAGAAACAAGGCTCAAAACCAAAGTAAATATCGGGGTTTCAAGCCCCAGCCATTCATCCAGTTTTTTACCTCCCAATACTCCAATGGCAATAATGGCTCCCATTTGAAAAGCCATTCCTGTATATTTCAGGTAGCTGTTAGACTGCTGCGACTTCTTCTCTTGCTTCACTTTCTACTAGTATGTTTTTTACCACACCACCCATGCTGCAAGTACCGGTAAACTGTGCTTCAGGTTCAATAGCAATTTTTCCGGTAATAATATCACCGTGCAAACGTGCAGTTGATTTTAGCACCAATAATTCAGAAATAGTGATCCTGCCTTTTATTTCTCCTGAAATATCGGCATTCTGGCATTCGATTTCACCTTCAATGCTTCCTGAAGGCCCAACAACCAATTTACCCTTTACAGAAATAGTTCCTTTTAAATGGCCATCTATTCTGAAATCACCGTTAGAGCGAACATCACCAACCAGTTTTGTTCCGTTACCAATTAAATTGATAGAAGGATTTTCGCTCCCTGCATTTTTTCCGCTCCCTTTACTAAACATGCCTGAACTCATTTTAAAAATTTTGATGCAAGATATAAAGAATCAACTGATTATGCAAAAACGATTTACCGGTTTTTTGCCGCAGATTTCACGGGTTTTCACAGATTATTCCTATAAAATCAGAAATTACGTTAAAACAGTAAAATTGGTCATCTAAAAATTAAAACCTGCGCCATCTGCGTGAATCTGCGGCTAACTAAGCCAACACGTAAATATCTTTCAGGTTTCTGCCCTGACCGTCATAATCCAATCCGTAGCCCACAACGAAGTCGTTAGGGATTTCAATGCCTGCATAATTAACCGGAATTGGTTTCTTGTATGCATCGGGTTTTAATAGCATGGTTGCTACTTTTATCGCTTTCACACCTCTTTTAATAAGAATAGCGTGCAATTTTTCTAAAGTAGCACCTGTATCTACAATATCTTCTACAATCACAACGGTTCTATTAGTTACATCTTCTGCTAAACCAACCAATTCTGTAACCGTACCTGTACTGCTCGTTCCGTGGTAGGATGCCACTTTAATAAAAGAGATCTCGCATGGAATATGCACCTCTTTTAACAGATCAGCAGCAAACATAAAAGAGCCATTTAACACTATCACAAACAAAGGAAATTCATCACGCAGGTCAATATTTATATTAACAGCCAAACCTTTTATAGCCGACTGTATTTTATCTTCGCCAATATATGGCTTAAACTGTTTGTCTTTTACCGTGATGAGTTCCATAAAATAAATTTCGCAAATGTAAGAATTTTTCGGCTAAAAATTCCATTCACCCTACAAATCAACCATTGGTAAAATAGCTCAGGAGCCAAAAAAAGAAAATGACTATTTTCACCACAGATTTAAAATCAGAACTATGTATAAAAAAATATTTGCCGCTTTACTGTTGTTTATTTCAGTAAACTCTTTCGCTCAAAAAAAGCAGGTTACTCTCGAAGATATTTGGAAAAACTACAGCTTCTTCCCGGGTATGTTTGGTGGCTTTAACTCTATGAAGGATGGTATCAGCTATTCACAAATGGAAGAAAATGGCGACATTAATAAATACGAATTTAAAAGTGGTAAATTATTAAGTAATGTTGTGAAAGCAACTGAACTTATACCGGAAGGAAGTAAAACTGCCATTACTCCCGGCGATTATTATTTCAGCGATGATGAAAGTAAGATCGTTTTCCCCATGGATCAGGAAGGGATTTATCGTCGTTCAGCCACTGCAACCAATTACGTGTTCGATCTAAAAACACGTAAACTGAAAAGTCTTTCAGAAAAAGGAAAACAAATGTTTGCTACCATTGCACCTGTTGGGAACAAAGTTGCTTTTGTACGTGACAATAATCTTTTTGTGAGAGATCTGGATAATAATTCAGAAACGCAATTAACCAATGATGGTGACTACAACAAAATTAAAAACGGTTGGGCCGACTGGGTGTACGAAGAGGAATTCAGTAAGGCAGAAGCCTTTACCTGGAATGCAACCGGAACAAAAGTAGCTTACATTAAATTTGATGAAAGCAAAGTAAAGGAATACGAAATGACCATGTATGATGGCTTGTATCCTTCTCAATACAAATTCAAATATCCAAAAACAGGCGAAGGCAATTCAATTGTAAGCGTGCATATATATGACCTTGCAAGTGCAAAAACCACTACTGTTGATATTGGAAAAGAAACTGACATCTACATTCCACGTATCATTTGGACAACGGATGCAAATACACTTTCTGTTCAACGCATGAACCGTTTACAAAATAAAGTAGAGTTATTGTTTGCCAATGCAACTGATGGAAGCACCAAAGTTATTTTAACTGAAGAAGCTAAAACCTATATTGATATTGCAGATAATCTTCGTTTCTTAAGTGCTAACAAAGGATTTATCTGGAGTAGTGAAATGGATGGTTACAATCACTTATATTATTATGATATTAACGGAAAGCTGATCAACCAGATCACTAAAGGAAACTGGGATGTGATGGATTTTAAAGGTTTCGATGAGAAATCAAAAATATTGTATTATGTTTCAACAGAAGTTTCTGCAACTGATAGAGATTTGTACAGTGTAAGTTTAGATGGGAAAAAGAAAACAAAACTATCTACTAAAAAAGGAACAACGGATGCAAGTTTCAGTGCTAGTTTTAAATTCTATGTAAGCACCTGGAGCGATGCCAACACACCTTATGTTTCTGAATTGCACAGTGCAGATGGTAAACTGATAAAAGTATTAGAAGAGAACAAAGAATTCAATGAAAAATTAAAAACATGGGATTTCACTAAAAAAGAGTTCTTCACTTTCAAAACTTCGGAGAATGTAGAATTGAATGGATGGATGATGAAACCAACATCATTTGACGCAACAAAAAAATATCCTGTATATATGTTTGCTTATGGCGGACCGGGAAGCAACGAGTGCAACAATCAATGGGAAATTTATGATTATGCATGGCATCAGTTATTATGTCAGCAAGGATACATTGTTGTATGTGTAGATGGCAGAGGAACTTTAGGACGTGGACGTGATTTTAAACACAGCACATATATGCAATTAGGTAAGTTAGAAACAATAGATCAAATCGAAGTTGCAAAATACTTAGGCAATCAAACTTATGTAGATAAAACACGTATCGGATTCCAGGGATGGAGCTTTGGAGGATATTTAGCTTCATTGCTAATTACAAAAGGAGCTGATTATTTTAAATCAACCATTGCAGTAGCACCGGTTACTAACTGGAGATACTACGATAATATTTACACAGAGCGTTTTTTACGTACACCACAGGAAAATCCTAAAGGTTATGATGAGAATTCTCCCATCAATTTCACTAAAGACATAAAAGGTAAATTCATGTTGATCCACGGAAGTGCTGATGACAATGTGCATTTGCAAAACAGTATGGAAATGACAAAAGAGTTAGTGAAAAACAATATTCCATTTGAACAATTCATTTACCCGAATAAAAATCACGGTATCTACGGTGGTAATACAAGATTGCATTTATATACTAAAATGCTGAAGTTTGTGAAAGAGAATTTGTAAGTCCGCCGCGGCGGATTGAATTGAAGCGCCTCGATAATATCGGGGCGTTTTTATTTTGGAAAAAGAAGTATATTTACAGTACAAGCTAATTATTCAAATGAACGAGTCTTTATTAGAAAGGTATAGTAATTACCACCCGGATATTATTATAACACTAGATCATTTCGACTCTTCCAATAAATCAAAAATATTAAAAAAACTAAAAAAAGAGAAGGACAAAAATAACTTTCTCTCCACCGTGTCCGAAATAAAGTTTGGCAAACTATTTATGAATTCGAACTTTAAAATTGAATACGACAGAGTTTTTCAAACCAACCAAACGCCTGATTGGACAATATCAATAGATAACGCATTTGCAATTTGCGACGTATATTGTTTAGGGAAAAGTAAAATTGATCAACTTCGAAGCGATTTCGAAAATCAATTAATCGAGAAAATAAAAAAAATTAAAGGTAATTATTGCATACGAATATCTTTTATTAAAGAGTACTTTGATTCTGCTAAATATAATACTGATGAAATTTTAACCCACTTTAATGAATGGTTAATTAGTTCCCGAAAAACAAAAGGCGAAAGCATTTTGATAGAAAATAATTTTAAGTTTGAAATCTTCCACGACAATACTAAGTATGATTATTTAGCCTGGGTTGGAAACATTAGTTCTATTGACTTTAAACCGAGCAAATTAAAACAGCCCACAGAACTAAAACCCAATGAAATAACAAAAAAATTATTTAAATACAATAACCTAATTGAAAAGCTTAAAACACCCTATTTAATTTGTGTTGACATTGACTTTACTAGTGGTTATGAGCCTGCAGATTTTGAGGAATATTTTAGAGGTCATCAAATAGAATTTGTTGATTATGGGGATAAGTTAGTTAGCGACGAAAAGTTTAATCATCCAGGAAACTTTTGGACTGAATTAGGTGTTTTCTACGACACGCCACAGCTAAGTGGTATTATTACATTATACAATGGAGAATATAAACTATTAATGAATCCAAAACAAACTCAGGTAATATATGAGAACAGATACATAAGCCTATTAAACATTCTTTCGTCGATCAACACTAAAACAGATAAATCTTAGCAGTATTATCTAAAACAAATTTTCACAATACGCATCAATCGGCTAATTTTGCAACATATACCAAGCTATGAATAACAAGCTCAGATTAAAACTAGACAAAGACATAACCAAAAAAACTAAAGCGTATAATAAATCTAAAGAGATCACTCCGCTTGTCAAAAGTCTTTCAGATATTGTTGAACTCCCGAAAGATTACAATCATAAAAAGGAATACACTAATTATTTAATTAATAAATATAAGTGAAATCCCCCCTAACCTTCATCCACAAAACAAGCATCATTGGATTCCTACTATCCATGTTGGTTTGTTTTCCTTTATGGCATGGCTTTAGGGAATTCCCTTGCATTCCTGTATTTGATATTTTCGAGAATGTGCTGCCAATTATTGGAAGCATAGTTTTAGGTGTTTTATTGCTTTCTTTAGTAGCTTCTTTATTTATCAAGAACCAAAAGGTATTTACTCCGATAATCCTTCTCTCTTATTTTGTTTTAATTCTGTTTGATGTAAATCGTTTTCGTCCAGAGTTTTATTTTTTTGCATTGGTATTGTTGATCGTTTATCTCAGTGAAACAAAAAAAGTGAACGAGGCAGATATGTTTCTGATGCTTCGAATCCTTGTGAGTGCTGTTTATATTTTTGCAGGCCTAAATAAATTGAGCGATTCTTTCCTTCCGAACTTATATGAACCAATAATAAGGCCTCTCCAACAGGTTCTTTCAAAACCATTCTACAAACTCTTTATGAGTATGAGCATACTGGTTCCTCTCGTTGAAGTGTTTCTTGGAATTGGATTATGGGTTCCAAAGCTTAAGAATTTGACATGGAAAATTTCTATTGCACTCCATGCGGCTGTCCTTATTTTATTGATCACACATAATTTTAATTACTCTGTTTACGCATGGAATATAGCAATGGTGCTTCTTTCTTACATCCTGTGCAAAAAAAGTATTGAAGGCAAAGTAATGGATCGCGTTAAACAAAGTACTTACCTCAAAATTGCAGTGTTTCAATTGGTGCTCATTCCTTCAACTCACTTTGTTGGGCTCGCTGATAGCAAAGTCTCTTTTGATGTTTACTCAGGAAAATATGCTTATACCTATGTGTATCTGAATCCAAGAATGTATACGCTTTTACCTGAACATCTTCAAAAATGCAGTGTGCGCTTAGATGCAGAGCATGATGATTACAAACTCTTTATTGACATTTGGGCAGAAAGAGAAATGAAAGCTTCCATCTATCATGAAGATTGGGCCTTAGTGAAATACAAAAAGTATTTTGAGAAGTATTCGGAAAGTCAGCCTGTAAAAATAGTAGCTCTTAAAAATAACAAAGAAGAATTGATCGAATAATTTTCAAAATAAAAAGTCAATTTTATTTTATTGATTTGTAGTTATTTACAATAAAATATAGTTTCACAAAAATCTGAACAAGAAACTCCAGCGTAACTATTGTAAATAAACAATCAACATCATGAAAAAAATAATTTTAGCAGTGGTTCTTTTATCAATGAGCCTTGCAGCAGAAGCAAAAACTACTTTATTAAATGAACCAACAACTTCTGTAGATGGACTTAAATGGGCAAAATCAACAGCAGGAACCTGGATGGGCTCTGACAAAACCTGGTACAAACTAAATCCTAAAGATGCTTCTATCTGGTGGTCTAAAGACGGAAAAAAATGGGAAGCAGTAAAAGACGGGATGTGGCAGGACAAAGAAGGCAAGTGGTTAAAAATCGTTGACAAAGATCTTAAATGGTCAAATGACGGTGGCAAAACTTGGTCACAGGTTCCAGATTGGACCTGGGAAGGTGCTGACGGTGTTTGGAACAAATTTGATAAAAACTGGAACTTATGGACTGCTAAGAAGTAATGAGCAATAAAACAATTAGTAATAAAAAAGCAGATGGGTAATGACTCATCTGCTTTTTTGATCTATATCAAAAGATCTTTGACCTGACTCAAATACATTTGTCTGCAAAACCGGAACAAATGAAAAAGCTTTTTATCTTATTAGGAATCTTATCGCTGTCTGTATCACAGGCTCAGAAGTACAACACTTATAACAATGATAATGCCGACTTCCCTTCTGCCAATGTTTTAAAGTACAGTATTTACTCAATCGAATATAAAATTGGCAAAACAAAAATCGAAGAGTATATCAAAGTAAAAGGCTATACCGTAATAAACCAGCACGAAACCAAAGATTCGCATCACTATGAATTTTCGGTTAACGATAAAGAAATTACTCCCATTGATTCGTTTTGTGCTACACTTGGATATGTCAGTAGCAAAAACCTGAATTCATATAACAACGAATCAAAGCTTTCTGAAACCCGTTTAGAGTTGGAACGCTTAGAGAATAAGAAAATTGAATACGAAAAAATGTTGATCAAAATTGATTCTGTAAAATCGGAGAAGTATTACCAGCATTGGGAAAAGATACGTGATATTGAAACGGAAATATACAATGCAAGGAAAAAGATCAACAAACTGGAATCCGTAAAAAACATGTACACTGTTTCCATTGATATGAATGATGATCAAAGCAGTCCATCCAGTTCAAAAATCAATTATGTGCACATGCCGGGAGCGGAATACGTTTATCAGTTTACAGAGACCCCCAAACAAGGCGTGTCTTATGCTGCATACAGTGGAGTGTATTTGAAATATTTGTTCACCAAAGGAAAAAGTTATTTCTCTCTTGGAGATCTAAAAGCGATTGATCCTGTAAAGACGGACTCCACTGCCATTGATGAGATCTTTACCTTTACATTCGGGCAGGATTGGTACAGCCGTCATTTGGGAAGAGGTAACAATAAATTCTGCAATTTGTATATCGGATATCAGGCGGGTTATTCAATAGCATACAGTAATCGTGCAACTAAAGGAATTCCATTTGCCAGCCCAAGCACGGGTATCGAGTTATTTAAGAATAAGTATTTACTGTTTGACACTAATGTAAATTATTACTTACCTATCAGCTCCGACAATAGAAATTTAAGAGGCTGGAGACTTGGAGCTTCATTGAATTTTACCTTTTAACTGAGCATTTAAGTTAACCCTTCCCGGGGCATTTTATTGATGACCCCGATTTTTTTGATTTTTTATTTCACACTATTTGCGTAACCGAATAGTTACACATATATTTGTAACCGAATAGTTACAGATAATGAGAAGAGATGTTTTTCAGGCAATAGCCGACCCAACCAGGAGAGCCATCATCAGTATGATAGCCAAGGAATCGATGAACCTGAACGCGGTGGCGGAGAATTTTGACATTAGCAGACCGGCCATCTCAAAGCACATCAAAATTCTGACAGAATGTGGTTTGATTGTGATAAACCAACAGGGAAGAGAAAGATATTGCGAGGCCAAACTGGATAAACTAAATGATGTGTCAAAATGGGTAGAACAATACAGAGAGTTCTGGAACACTAAGCTTGATTCTCTTGATACGTACTTAAACACTTTGACAAAAAAGAATAAATCAAAAATAAAAAAGCATGGGAAATAATTCAATAATAGTGGAGCGCACATATAACGCAACTATAGAAAAAGTATGGAATGCAATCAGCAACAAAGAGGAAATGAAAAAATGGTATTTCGATCTCGCCGAATTTAAAGCAGAAGTAGGGTTTAAATTTCAGTTCACAGGTGGTCCTCCCGATGGTGTGCAATATTTACACCTTTGCGAAATAACAGAAGTGATTCCGGAAAAAAAGCTTACTTATAGCTGGAAGTATGATGGATACGAAGGCATTTCGTTTGTTACATTTGAGTTGACCCCAATCGGAAACACTACTAAATTAGTGCTCACTCACTCAGGAGTAGATTCATTTCCTAAGAGTAACAAAGATTTTGGGAAACACAATTTTGTGGAAGGCTGGACACAAATTATTGGCATGGCTTTACCGGAATATTTAAACAAATAGTTTGTTATCGGTTAAACCTTTCATAAATTTGAGTATCCAATGACAAATTAAAACACAAGCACATGAAAAAAGGACTTACCCTCTGTTTATTTTTTCTTATAACAAGCAACTTCATTCGTTCTCAGTCGTTGCCGCCCGTAGCACAAGCTTTATATGATGAAGCCTTTCTCCACGACTCACTGGCAGTACAATATGCTATTAATCAAGGTGCCGATATACTACCTACACCAGATGGTAATTCATTTTACATTAAGTGGTTTCCGGTTGGGAGTACACCATCGTCCACACCCCTGATAGTTACTTTACATGGATCAAGTGGATATGCTTTCCCTGAATTCTTCGATTGGCACTCGCAAGCAATACAACACGGATGCGGGATTATTGCGCTTCAATGGTATAGAGGTGACTCCGCGGGTTTTCCAAATGATTATTTCAACGATACAACACTTTATTCCTACATTGACTTTGCTTTAAGTGAATTTAACTATCCTTCCGCAAAAGCATTTTTACATGGTTTCAGCCGGGGATCGGCCCGTTCTTATGCTCTTAATTTTTATGATTCCCATGGCGGCAAAAATTATTTTTGCACAACACTATCCAATGCCGGTGGTGCTGAACCATCTTATCCATTATATAGCGACATAACTTTGGGTGTACACGGAACAAATGTATTTGCCGGTATACATTTCAATTTGTTTTGTGGAGGCAACGACCCTAATCCAAACCAGTCAGGATGTATAGGAATGAACAACACTAAAAACTGGCTGCAAGCACAAGGAGCAACTGTAGATATTTTTATTGAAGATGATACGCTTGGGCATGACGGATTTCATACTATTCCGATGTATATGGACTCTATACTCGATCAATACCTCACATGTTATAGCTCCCAGGTAGGAATAAAAAAAATTCAAACTGTCAATAAAGTAACTATTTTTCCAAACCCCGGAGCTGATTTTATTGAGTTAAGCACCAATGAAAATGTTTTTAAAATCAGTATAATAAATGCTATAGGTCAAACCTTACCTAACATTACCATCAGTAATTCACGAATAGACATTTCAGACTTAGACAACGGACTTTACTTTGTAGTAATTGAAATGAAGAATAGGGAAACAGAAATCCATAAGGTAATAAAAAACTGACACTGTTTTGGAAAGTGTTTTATTCAAAAAAAATGCTTCCCGGAATAATACCAACAGAGAAACTGCTTTTAAAAGTTCCCTGCTTATCATAGATCATTACTTTTCCGTTTTGTATATAGTTAATGGCATCTGCAACATAAATATCTTCATTGTTCGGATTGATCCCTATACCGTAAAACACTTTGTTTCCCTGCAATACAATGGGAGAGAATGATAAAGTACTTGCCGTAATATCCAAACCATATACGTTTGAATTGAGATAATAAAGCTTATCCCCTGCTCCATTTATCTTTATATTGGAAGGAGAATCATTGTAATGAGAAAATGTAAAGCTTTGTTCCACTACATTTGAAACGGGGTCTATTCTCACAATACATGGTAAACTTGACTTAGCTGAATCTCCTGAACAGGCAACCCATAATTTTTCATTCTTGTCTTTTACTATAGAAGAAGATCCGTAGCCAACATAAATACTATCTGTAACCACATTGCTGATAGAATTTATTACATAAACATAAGCGCGCTTTATGTTGCAAACAAATACCTTCCCGTAAGACAAAGCCATTTCTTCCGTCCAACCATTGCATGGAATGCTCCCTGTTTTTGCATTGGTAGAAAGATCAATAACACTAATAGCGTTTGCATAAATATCAGACACATAGGCTTTACTATTGCTTACCGGCAAAAAATAACGGGGCGATTGCAATCCACTAATGGTTGCAGTTCTTTGAAAAGTTTCCTTATCAAGTACAACTACCTTATTTGAATTATTCACTACCCCATATAAAGAGTTGTTATGAATATATACTGATTGACAAACATCTCCCAGCGATTGATTATTGTTATTAGGCCTGTAAATATCTTCTACAACATTTCCTGTTGTTGGATCATACAATGAGATTGCCGCTTTGTTTTGAGGAAAAGTACCTTCGCAACTAATAAACACTCGTTGCCCCGATGTAATAGTTCCGTTAAATGTTGATTTAACAGGAGGTTGATCTTTTCTACAGGAAATAAAAAAAACAACGCCAATCAATATAAAAACAATACTTCTCATTTACTTATTCTATTGAACAATAATTTTTTTAACTGATTTTTTTTCTTGTGAATTTACTTCCAGAAAATATAACCCTTTTTCCAATAATGTTAAATCAAACCTATATTTACTTTTTACATTACTTTGAAACAAGATCAATTGCCCAACAGAATTTTTCAAACTCACAGAAACATCATCTTGACTCCCTAATACTATGGTAACATTATCAATTACAGGGTTCGGGAATATTGTAAAAACAATATCCTTTTCAACATTTTTCACATCAACACTTGCAGTGTGAATAACACCTAGGGCATCCAGGTCAAAGCCCGAAGAACCAAAAGGCGTAGGCCAGGGGTCATTTACTTTATTTCCCTGCGAATCATATGTTGCATACAATGGGTCTATATTTCCAACCACATCAATGATTTTCACATGAGTAATTGCGTTTACATCTAATCCCGAAATTCCATTTAGATCCTGAAGATCAAAAGGTGTTCCGAAGCCATATCTGTATTTACCCGCGAGGTTATTTATTTTAGTTGCATCTGTATATCCAAACGAGCCTACCTGAACAGAATCTTGAGTATTACTTATTGCAGGAAACCTAAAAAAATTGATTCCATCGCTGCTCGCTTCCACAAATGCCAGCTCCAAAAAATCATCACTGAATGAATTTTCAAATACGGCGAAATCTGCTCCGGGACCATCCATAATTGGCGCGTCAAAAGTAAGAACAGCACTACCTCCATCACCTAAACTAACCGTTCCATTCGCTCCGGCTATTCCAACAGCCATGGTGTTGTCGCCCACGTTAGCATAACCTGCAGAAGGATTAGAAATATCCTGATATTCCTGCACAATGCTACAGCCACTTGCCCAGGCAACAAATACCGAACTATCCATATGCATAGCACTTGTACCCAACTGACCTGCAGGTGGTGCAAACTGAGCCACAGATCTCAATCCGCAAATCAAAAACAAGGATCCAAAAAACAGCTTCATTATTCTTTAATTATTTTCTTACTGATAATCTCATTACCATTAGTAATTCTCACAAAGTAAACACCCCTTTCCAGATTCTCAATAGTTAATTTGACAGAAGATACGCCTTTGCCAAAAGTTCCAGTCAATACTTCCTTTCCAGTAATATCAAAAACTACATAGTTTGCTTTATCGCTCAATGTGCCAGCCATGTGAATAGTAATATTGCTTTTTGCCGGATTCGGATATAAAGAAACATTTTCATTTCCAGTCTCCTTTATTCCAATAAAAACATCCAGACTTTCAAAATTGTCCATACAAAAATATGCAGGTGTATTCATCCCCCAGGCACCCACATCTGAAGATTTTAATTCGAAAACAAGACTATCTACAACTCCTAATGGAGAAAGATTAACGTACTCCCATGTTTTCAATATATAATCCTGACTATTATTTGCAAACCTGAAATCAGCTAAATAAAACTCAACGCTATCATTAGTTAAAACTCCCTGACTATATCCACGCACAAGTAATTTGAACCAATCCTGATCATCGCCGGATGTGCCTCCAAATTTTTTACCAAAAGCATCGCCATCTCTCATGCTATTGTATGCATAAGTAGAATTGGTAACATAAAATCCAAGTGGAGCTTGCCAGGCCGAAAAAGTTGACAACTTGATCATGGAGAAATTTTGTGATACGGCATAATTTGAAGAGTTGTTGTAACCGATTGCTGCTTTAGTACTGTATGGATTCATGTAGCCCGAAGTAACACTATCTTTCATATTAGAATACGAAAACCCACCGCTCCAATAGTCTCCCCATTGACTTTGTGTCCAATCATACTGAAAAGTAGAAATTCCACTCACAAAATCAGCACTGGTTGTATCCAAATAAAAAGAATCTGTTGGTAAAGTGAAATTTTCAAAATCTACAACATTTGTTTGGGCCTTAATACTATTTGTCGCCAGTATTAAACCGGCAGTTACCATCATTATTTTTTTCATACTATTTTCACTCATTATTTGTTATTTATTAAATTCAATATTTATTCCTGCTTTAAAATACCTTAATGGCATCGGATTAGACGGTACAACCATATAATTTCTGTTTAATACATTATCTATTCCTACAAACACATTGGCTTTTATTTTCTTTTTTCTGATCTGATAATTCAAACTTGCGTAATGAAGAAAATAAGGAGACAAGTAACCGTAATTATCTGAAGTAGTATAACGATAACCAGTATAAGTTATATTATACAAAATACTCAACTCCTTAAACGAAACAATTGTAGCGTTTGCACCGCTGTACATGGGAGAATAAACCAATTGGTGTCCAACCGACTCGTCATTCTCATTAATTGCTTTTTGGTATGTTGCAACAACATAATTGGTTGTTAGCTTATTTTGAATTTTGAATTTCTTAAAAGACCAGAAAATAGTTGATTGTGTTTCGCATCCTCTGCTCCATACTTTCTGAATATTTACAGGACTTGAACCACCCGATCCGGAAGGGAGCCACGTGATCATATCTTTAATTTCGCGATTAAATCCTGTTATATCAAAAAAGAAATTCCATTGCATCACTTGCTTCTTTATTTCCAGTCCAATCTCTTCTGCATAACCATATTCAGGTTTTAAATTTTGGTTCCCTCCGTTGATCCAATACAGGTCATCCAAAGAGGGTAAACGAAATACTCTGCCAACATTACCATGAACAGTAATTGAAGAGAATGGTTTGATTGCAAAGCCTGTATTCCAGGTAAAAGGTGTTCTGCCCTGTACCACAATTTCTTGCCTAAGGCTTACATTAGAGGAAAACCATTTCTGAGTATTTTCAAATTGCCAGGATGTAAATACTGCATACCTCAATTGATCGGGGTTAGAAGCGTAGTTTGAAGTGATCCCCTTCATGATGGTTTGGTTAAGACCTACATCCAATAAATGATTCTTATGCAATTTGATCTTTGATTCTAATTCTGTTATGGAAGAAAGTGATCGATTTTTTGAAAAATCTGAAGCATTCGAATCCACATAAAATATCTCTTCATAAAATACTCCACTCCGTGCGAAAAGCGAGAATGATTCCTTTGTTAATTGCCAATCGGCACTTGCACGTATACTTGCATCCTGTTGCGATTTACGACTGATTATTCCAACCACACCGGACGGAATCTGTTTATCACTCTTTTGGAGCCATGCGTGAATTCCAATTTTTTGATTTCTATTTATTTTAAAAACATTCTCCTGCAGTAACCCAAACTGCAAAAGTTTACTATGTTCCAACCGCTGCTTTCTATAAACTCCCTCAATGGTATCTCCAAAAACATAATCGTTCTTTCCTGCATTTATGAATACTCTGGTAGTGTTCACGAACTTATTGGTACTTATTTTATATCCTGCACCGGAACGAGTAAGTCCAAAAGACGGGGAAGATGTAAATGCATTTATTTTTATTCCTTGGGAAAACGCAGTATTATTCTTTAAAAAGATAGTACCCCCAATAGCACCGGATCCACCGAGGCTGGCATTGCCTCCATACACAGTAGTAACATCATCAAAAAAGAAGCCCGGAAAAATAGAAAGGTCGCTTTGTCCAAGCATCGCACTATTTATATTAAAACCGTTCCAGTTAACAGCACTTTGAGCAGAAGTTCCGCCACGAATGGAAGTAGTAGCAATTCCATTTCCTCCGTAAGATTTCACAAAAAAAGAGGAATTGAAAGAGAGCAGGTCGGATAAATTCAGCCCGTTAAATTGTTCTTTAATAAAAGAATCGGGTATGGAAGATTTATAGCCAACAGGTTTTACATCATATCTGTTTTGAAGGATCATCGCTTCATTGAGCGTATGAGCACTAGTATCCTGCGCATAAACATGAGGTGCAAATAGCATAAAAAACACTATACTCAAACAATATATGTTGGCCTTTTTGGACATTGCTAAACAATCCACTCATAGCCTTATGCATAAAATAATGAAGCTTAAAAAACAACACTATCGAACGCCTTTCTTCCCGAAAGCTACGAATGTAAAATGTGTTTGGCAGGTCTTCTGACTTATCTCACTTTGCGAACCTTCCCGTTGCATAATAATGCGACAGTGGTATTGAAGAATGCAAAGCTGTTTTGAGACTTACAGCAGCGGGAACTGTTCACGAATTACACGTGATTCCCTTTTAATTTTTTTTTCTCTATTGAGGAATAAAAACCAAATACGCCACAAATGTAATGAATTAATCTAAATGCTTAGAAAGATATTTTGAGGAAATTAGATTTAGAAAAACAGCAAGGCTATTTACAGGCGCCAACATAGCTCTTGTAATTTTCACCAACCCACTTTTTAAAATCTTCGTAGGACGCAACCGCTTCAACATGTTCATCACCCATTCTTAGAATAGTGACATTACCTGTTGATTTTTTAATTTCCTTAGAAAGTGTTTCAAACTGTGTGAAACCCTGATCAAAAGATGCTCTTTTATCAGAATAATAATGAGGGCCGTATATGCTACCTGCACACTTATTATCTATAAATACTTTATATACTACTTCCATTGAATAATTATCGTATGCAAGATAGCAAAATATATTTATCCCCGCATCGCAATTCTCGCTTCATAAGCTATTTTAAGTTTTCGGTTCAATTCAGCGGACTCAATAAAATTTAAAGTTTGCTGCCCGTCTGATAAAGCCTCTTCCGGTTTTTCATGAATTTCAATACTTACACCATCCGCTCCCGCCATTAATGCAGCCAAGGACATTTGTTCTACATGCTCACGAATTCCAATTCCGTGCGAAGGATCAACCACCACAGGCAAATGCGTTTTTTCTTTTAAGATAGGAACTGCATTTAGGTCCAATGTATTTCTATATGCCTTTTCGTACGTACGGATCCCTCTTTCGCATAAAATGATCTTCTCATTTCCATTGCTGTATATGTATTCTGCTGATTGTAATAATTCCTCAATAGTTCCTGAAAGCCCGCGTTTCAAAAGAATAGGTTTATCCACATTTCCCAACTCGTGTAGCAAATTAAAGTTTTGGCTGTTTCTTGCGCCTACCTGAAATACATCCACATAATCATGCATCTGAGTGATCTGCTCAATTTCCATTACCTCGGTAACTATTTTTATTCCATAATCTTTAGCAATGGCTGAAAACATTTTTAACCCTTCAATGCCCAGGCCTCTGAATGCATAGGGAGAACTACGAGGCTTAAATACACCACCGCGCATTAGTTTCAAACCTTGCTGACGCATATGTTCTACTATCTTCACAATCTGCTCTTCGCTCTCTACTGAACAAGGTCCGGTGATCACACTGAAATTACTCTCGCCAATTTCAACTCCATCTCCTAATGAAATAGTTGTGCCGGAAACTTTTCTTTTTCTGTTTACGAGTTTGTAATCATCTGTCACTCTGTGAACATCATGAACTCCCGGAAGTATGCCGATAGCCCTGATATCGAACTCCTTTTTCCCAACCCCAATAATATATTGTAAAGATTGCGTTTTAACGATAGAAGCTTTATAACCTACCCCATTTACCTTTTCCAGAATATGTTGCACTGCTTTATTTTCTATATTTTTTTCTAATTGTAAGATCATGATAGTTTAGAGTATTGAGTTGTGAGTTAATTGTGCCTGATCTTTTATGCTACTAATGAATGTGTTTACTTTTTCCTTTAGCAAGCCTTCACCACTAATTGCATTAATGAAGGAGGTCCCAATAATAGCTCCATTGGCATATTTGCAGGCTTCCTCAAAGGTATTTCGATCCTTGATCCCAAATCCAATAAGAACCGGATAGTTCAATCCTTTTATTCTATGAAAATAATTTTCTTTGCTTTCCTGCATTCCATTTTTATTTCCTGTGGTGGAATTGGAAGAAACAAAATAAAGAAATGAATTACTGGCTTCATCAATTTTCTTCAAACGTTCTGCAGAAGTTCCCGGACTAACAAGAAGAATATTAGAGAGTTCGTATTCTTCAAAAATCGATTGATACCGTTCCAAATATTCATCCAAAGGAAGATCAGGAATGATCACACCATCAATACCGGCTTCTTTGCATTTGGCACAAAATTTTTCTACTCCGAATTGTAAAACCGGATTAAAATAACCCATCAATACCAAAGGAATAGTAACGTGTTTACGAATGTCTTTCAATTGTTCGAACAATAAGTTCAAAGTCATACCGTTTTCCAAAGCTACCTTACTACTTTGCTGGATCACAGGCCCGTCTGCTAAGGGATCAGAGAAAGGAATTCCAATTTCTATCATATCAGCTCCGGAAGCCTGTAACTCTTCAATAATACGAGATGTATCATTCAGATTTGGGTATCCGGCTGTGAAATAAATATTCAGTAAGTCTTTTTTCGTGAGTGTATTTTTTAAACGTGTCATATCTTAGTTATTAATATTTTAATTTTTTACTTGAAACATTAATGTTGCTTCACGGCATTCAAGTGTTTAATATATGTTTCCAGGTCCTTGTCTCCCCTGCCCGATAAGTTAAGCGCTACTACATCGGTAGTTTTGAATTTCATCTTGTCTAATGCAGCAAACGCATGGGCACTTTCCAAAGCTGGAATTATTCCTTCCAATTTTGTCACTTCCAATGCAGCACCCAATGCTTCTTCATCTGTAACACTTATAAATTCAGCTCGCCTTGTTTCGTGCAGATGTGCATGAAATGGTCCTATTCCCGGATAATCCAAGCCTGCTGAAATCGAATGTGCTTCGGTAATTTGTCCGTCTTCGGTTTGCATCAAAAGAGTTTTGCATGCATGTAGTACTCCTATCTTACCCAATACACTTGTTGCAGCTGACTTACCCGAATGAATCCCTTCTCCCGCAGCTTCAACTGCAACTAATTTTGTGCGCTCGCTTTCAAGGAAATGATAAAAAGCTCCGGCTGCATTGCTCCCGCCTCCAACGCATGCTATCACATAATCAGGTTCTTCGTTACCTGTTTTTTCCAACAATTGTTTTCTCATCTCCTCACTGATGACAGATTGAAACTGCATCACCATATCAGGATAAGGATGTGGGCCAACTACCGAACCAATAATGTAATGTGTGTTATCAATATTATTGATCCAGTCCCTGATTGCTTCATTGGTTGCATCTTTTAATGTTTGGCTACCACTCAAAGCAGGAACTACAGTTGCGCCTAACAAACGCATACGTTCTACATTAGGTAATTGACGCTGCATATCTACTTTTCCCATATATACTACGCATTCAATTCCCATCAGGGCACACACGGTAGCTGTTGCAACACCATGCTGCCCCGCCCCTGTTTCGGCAATAATTCTTTTCTTTCCTAATCGTTGAGCTAACAGAATCTGGCCTATTGTATTGTTAATTTTGTGAGCACCGGTGTGATTCAGGTCTTCACGTTTGAGATAAATATTGGTATTGTATTTTTTCGACAACCGCTTTGCATAATACAATGGAGAAGGTCTTCCCACATAATCTTTCAAGAGATCGTGAAACTTTTTTTGGAAAGAGGCTTCATTAATGATCTTCAGGTAATTTTGATTTAACTCGTCAACATTGGGATATAATAATTCCGGAACAAATGCACCGCCAAAGTTTCCGAAATATCCTTTTTCATTCACATAATAATTTCGTTTAGTTTTCATTTATTAGTTGTTTTACTTTTTTAATAAGCGCTATATCTTTTATTCCTGTTTGCGTTTCAAATCGACTATTGATATCTATCCCATATACTTTAGGGAATTCTCTTTTTATTTTCCGTACGTCCGCCAACGTAATGCCACCGCTTAAAATTACAGGTCGACCGAATTCTTTATTCTTCAATAGTCGCCAATCAAACTGCTCACCGCTTCCGCCATGATGTTCCGTTTTGGTATCAAACAAAAAGTAATCGCTCACTTGCGAAAACAAATTCACCTGAGAGAAATCAAATTGCTCATCAATTCCAAAAGATTTAATCACTCCTGCTCCCAGTTCCTTGACGGATTTGCAAAAGCCGGGGGATTCACCGCCATGCAACTGAACATAATCCAATCCATATTTCTTTACCTGTTTTTGGATCACAGCAAAAGGCGCATTTACAAACACTCCCACCTTCTTTATTTCTTTAGGTATATTTTTGATAACATCCACCTGAGTTAATTTACCAATGTATCGGGGCGATTTTTCATAAAAAATAAAACCCATGAAATCAGGCTTTGATTCTACGATCTGTCTGATATTCTCATCGTTGTTTAAGCCACATACCTTTAGTTTCATATCACTGTCTCTTTTGTATAGTTTTTAATCTGACGAATTAGATCAGCACAGGGCTTTTCGGGGCGCGCATGTTTCATAAATGTTTCTCCAATTAAAAATCCGGAAAAGCCAGCTCCTTTTAATTCATGGATCGCTTGAGCTGAAGCAATTCCACTTTCTGAGACCTTTGGGAATTCTGCAGGAATTTTATTCGCTAGCTCAAATGAAGTTTCAATTTTCACTTCAAATGTTTCCAGGTTACGATTATTCACCCCTATCACATCTACAAATTCATTAGCATGGTCTAATTCCTTTTCTTCTTTTATTTCCATTAGCACTTCCAAATCCAAGCTTCTTGCAAAGGATGCTAGCCTTTTTGTTTCTTCTTTTGTAAGAGCTGCTGCAATAAGCAAGATTGCATCAGCGCCAATTGACTTCGCTTCCGTAATTTGATATTCATCTACCATAAAATCTTTTCTAAGTATCGGACAATAGTTGAATTTACGTGCAACCGTAAGGTCCTCATTTTTGCCTCCAAAAAAATGGGCATCGGTAAGCACAGACAAAGCGGAGGCTCCTGCCTGCATATATCCGACAGAAAGTTTTTCAACTGAAATGTGATTATTGATAATGCCATTTGAAGGAGACTTCCGTTTAATCTCTGCAATGATCCCGCTAAGGTCTCTCCGATTCAAGTACTTTTTAAACGACACAGTAGGTGTTTCGAAATAAATACTTTTCTCTAATAATTTAGTCGGGTACAGACTTTGTCTTTCCAGAACTTCCTTCTTTTTATGTGCAATTATTTTTTCTAAAATATTCATATTAATTTAGGCTATTGATTTTTGGTTATTTTTTACTGGCATCAATGCTAATCATGATAATAAGATTAGTTTTTTGAAACTGCTGAATGCCTTTCTTGAAAAGAGTGAATCCCTTGCCTTTTCAATGCATTCATCTATGGTAAGCTGTTTGTAATAACATTTTAAAGCTAGTGCAGAATTCACAAGTACCACATCGTTTTGTTGTTTGGTGCCTTCTCCGTTCAACACCTTGATGAAAATATCAGCAGCTTCTTTTACAGTACTTCCACCATAAAGTGCATCGCCACTAATTCGTTTGAACCCCATATCCTCTGGACTAAACAGATCTTCGCTTTCTTTTTTAATAACCTTAAAAAAGCCCGTCAATGAAACTTCATCATACCTGTCAAGAGAATAAACAATAGAATAATCAGTAGTGGATTGTTGCAGCAAATATGAATACAAACGAGCCAATTCCAAACTAAAAACACCTGTGATCTGTTTCTGCGGCTGAACAGGATTTACCAAAGGGCCTAGCATATTAAAAAAAGTCCTTACTCCCAATTCTTTTCGAACAACTGCTACGTTCTTTAAAGCGGGGTGAAAAAGCGGAGCATGCAGAAAACAGATATTGCTTTCTTCCAATTGTTTTTTTAGTAAGTCTTCATTATTAGAGAAGCTAAGCCCCAAATGCTCCAATACACTCGAAGAGCCACAAATTGATGACACTCCATAATTACCGTGTTTAGCAACCTTCGCGCCTGCCCCTGCAACAACAAATGAAGACAGAGTAGAAATATTGAATGTATTTTTTCCATCGCCACCTGTTCCACAAAGGTCAATGGTTTCATATTCTTTTAGCTCCACTCTGATACAAAGATCCAACAACGCATCTCTAAATCCTTCCAATTCTTCTATTGTTATTTTACGCAACATAAATACAGTAAGAAAAGAAACGATATGACTTTGACTGTATCTGTCATCTGTAATTCTCTTCAACACCTCTTTGGCTTCTTCTTTAGAAAGTGTTTTGTATTCCAGTAAGTGATTTAAAATATTTTTCATAGTTATTAATCATTTATCCAGTTAAACATCATCTCTTTTCCAAATTCGGTGAGAATACTCTCCGGGTGGAATTGCAGGCCTTTTACATCATATTGCTTGTGAGCTAAAGCCATTATTATTCCATCCTTATCTTCAGCAGTTATTTTTAGTTCTGCTGAAAATGTTTCTCTGTCTGCCTGCCATGAATGATACCTTCCTACCGAAAATGAATCGGGAATGCCTTTAAAAATTTCATCTCTCTCATCCGAAAGATTTATTGGTGTAGCTACTCCGTGAAATACTTTTTCCAGATTGCTTAATTTTCCGCCAAATACTTCTGCAATAGCCTGATGTCCGAGACAAATTCCCAAAATACTTTTTATAGATGCGTAATGTTTGATCACATCCTTAATAATTCCTGCTTCACTTGGTATTCCTGGTCCAGGAGAGATCAGTATTTTACCATAAGCATTCACTTCCTGCAAAGAGATCTTATCATTTCTTATAACATCTATTTCAAAAGAGCTTACACTCTTCATCAGGTGAACCAAATTGTAAGTGAAACTATCGTAGTTATCAATTAATAAAATTCTGTTCATGATCTTAGTTTAATTCGTTAGCTAAAACAAGTGCTTGTCTTAATACTCTTATTTTATTATTTACTTCTTCCAGTTCATTTTCTATCACCGACGATTCAACCAATCCTGCTCCAGCCTGATAATGTAAAGTATTGTCTTTACTCAAAAAAGAACGAATAGTAATGGCATGATTAAAATCTCCTTCGTTATTCAAAAAGCCAATACAACCTCCGTAAAAACTCCTGGAAGTATTTTCATACCGATCAATCAACTGCAGGGCTTTATATTTAGGCGCACCGGATAATGTTCCTGCAGGAAAGGTGTCTGAAAGGATATCCAGCACCCCCGCATTTTCTTCCAGTTCTGATGTTACCTCAGAAACAAGATGGATCACGTGAGAGTAATATTGAATCTCTTTGTAGTTAACAACCGAAACATTAGTACCACTCTTACTCAAGTCGTTCCTTGCCAGGTCAACCAGCATAACATGCTCTGAGTTTTCTTTTGGATCATTCTTTAATTTCTCAGCAAGGAATGCGTCCGCTGCTGCATCCCCTGTACGACGGAAAGTCCCGGCGATCGGGAACAGCTTGGCCTTATTGTTTTTTATTTGTAATTGCGCTTCAGGCGAAGAACCGAAGATTTTATAACTTCCAAAATCAAAGTAAAAGAGATATGGTGAAGGATTAATAGAACGTAATGCTCGGTAAACATTAAAGTCATCGCCTTTGAATTTAGAAGTAAACCTCCTTGATAAAACCAATTGAAAAACATCTCCTCTGAAAATATGTTGCTTGCCTTTTTCTAAAACACTCAGAAATTCTTCATCTGTATAATTGGAAACCTCTTCACTGATGGTTTTGAACGGATAGCTCGCAGGTGATTGTTGTTTCAGGAAAGAAAGAACAGATTGGATCTCTGACTCCTGTTGTTCCTGCAGCAATTCAACTACATGCATTTCATTTTTAAAATGGTTGATAGCTATTATGAACTGAAAGAAAGAATAAGACATATCAGGAATTTCTGATTGAACATTCGCAAAATCAATTTCTTCAAAACAAGTAACTGCGTCAAAAGTAATATAGCCGAATATCCCTCCGGGAATGAAATCGGTTTTACCATCCTTTTCAATAGTGAAACCCGAACTAAACACCTTTAATGCATCCAACACTCCGGCCTTGCTTTTCACTTCATAGGAGCGTTCATCTTGCCCCAATTCCGTTTCTGTTATCTTGCTTTTGAAATAACGAAAGTTAGCTATAGGTTTAAAACAGATATAAGAAAAGCTGTTAGCATTCCCATGATAATCGGAACTTTCAAGCAAAAAAGCACCCGGGAATATATCACGTAGTTTCAGGTAAATATTTACCGGAGTTGTTGTGTCGGATAACATTTTAATATGGTTTTTTTTAAATGAGTACTTCATGTGTAAATTTTGTTTTTGGAAATATTAGAAATAAAAAAAGGCCTGACGATCGTCAAGCCTTTTCGGATATTGTTAGATATACAAAATAGTTAAGCCATCTGAGCGTCCCACGAGGATTTCAGAAACCACCACCAATTTTGTACATTAGAAAAATTCATTTCTTTTGAAGAATTATGCCAGCAAAGCAAGTGCATTTTTTTCAATTCACCAAATAATTTTTAATTAAAACCCCAAAAGCCAACGTTTACAATACTTTCAAAGTATTTTTAATTTGTTAAATTATCCTATTAACTTATCCTACTCATTAAACTCTCCCATTTTTAATTACATTTATATTAGAAAATAACAACTATGCATCCATTTAGTATTACAGAAAACATAAGTGAATTGAACTTTTTGCTCGAACAAAAAGACATAAGTAAAGCAAGCAGAAAAATGCTGGACCTCACCAAGGAGTTTGACCTTCCTCAGGAAATAGAACTACTTGCTCACGAGGTAAGAATCCATCATAACAGTTTACAAACTGAAACGCAACTGGTGGATGAAGTTGTTGTTGAAAAATGCAAATACTTCCTAGCATATATCGAACAACATAAAGAACAGTTTGAGTCCTTCATTCAACAAATAGATCATGGAACTTCAACAGTATACTATGCAAAAGGGATAAGTAAACGTTTTTGGTCGGGTAATTCACCGTTTTATTTACAACCTTCCGATCTGGAATTAAGAACGGGGCAAATTACTGGGGTAGTAGGCGAGAACGGAAACGGTAAGACCACTTTATTAAGAATTGTAGCCGGTGAACTTATGAGTGATACAGGAGAAATTACTTATCCCTTGTTGAGTTTAAAAGCTGGGCAGTGGTATGATATTAAAAATCAAATTGCTTTTATTCCGCAACGCTTAAGCAAATGGCATGGTACATTACTGGACAATCTTCGTTTTTACGCAAACATACATGGGATCAAAGAAGAGGAGAATGAGAAGCAGGTTGCTTATATTTTACATCGTTTAGGTCTCGACAAATTCAAACATTTGAAATGGAGCGAAATATCCAGTGGATACAGGCTACGTTTTGAATTAGCGAAAATGCTAATGAGAAGACCCAAGTTGTTAGTATTGGATGAACCTCTTGCCAATCTGGACATTAATGCGCAACAGCTATTTCTTCAGGATTTGAAATTCATTATTAAATCGATACGTTATCCATTATCTATCATTTTAAGTTCACAAGCTTTACATGAAATTGAGAGTGTTGCCGACAATATTATCTTCATCAAACAAGGGCAAACTATTTACAGTGGCTCTCAAAAAGCATTCGGTCAGGATAGAAAAGTAAACACTTTTGAGGTCTCAGGAAATTTTACCCGCGAACAATTGGTACAAGTGATGCAGTTGATACCTGGATCAAAAATAGAGGACAGCGGAACCATCTATTTTATTTCTGTTCCAACAGACTTCAGTGCGGAGGAGTTTTTACAGACTCTTATCATGAACAAGATCCCGCTGACCTATTACCGCGACATAAGTTTCTCGACCCGTAAATTATTTAAAAAAGATTTTTAATATGATAAGTGTTTTAGTTCCCGGATTTCTAAAAAGATTAGATGCCAAGTTATTAGTAAAATATCCAATCCTCTGGGGGAGTAAATTGCATTTTGTAGCATATTACTCCTTATTGCTTTGGGTCCTCACTTCACTCATTGCTTTAGTGATCCCAATCGACCTCACTGATATGGTTGGCAATGGTTTGTATTATACATTCTTTACCATTATCTCCATTGTTTTACTATGTGTATGGTTGTACCGGAATGCTTTATTCAATATAGAGAGTGAATATGGCAACAGAAAAAAGACAGATGAGTACAAAGTATTCTTCGTTAATTTTCTATGTGTATTCCTGCTTTTTTCATTTGCTTACCCTTTCTCTTATGTTTATAACATAAGGGTAGCGAACAGTATGAGCAAAGAAGAATTAAAAACAGAAATCAATACACTAAATATCGCAGAGCCATTTTTTGTAAGAAGTTATTATGACTACTCTGAAATTCAGATCCAAAAAAATGACACTACCATTGCAGATAGTACGGAAGAGCAATACCCACAGTACATATACAAGCATGATATTACTCAGTACAGGGCATGGAACAAATATACTCCCTATCGCTTTGTTACCGATTCATCAGAAGCTTCTTATGGTATCTTAACTTCAAAAGAACAGGAGACAGCCTTTAATCAGTTAAGAAACAATGATTCTAAAGCTTTACAAGCGATACAAAACTGTATTAATATTCTAAAAAAGCATGACCAGAAATTTGATTACGAAGCCACTTATGTTTTAAGCAGGTACAAATCAATGTGTAAAGAACCCATTGAATATAATAATTTCAATGATTTGTATGATGGGCAGTTTAATGGTAATCCATATAAAATGGAAACCATTTTACGAAACGTTGCCGATGCACAGTATGATAACATCTTTATTTTTATGTGGGGGTTTAATTTAGCTATGTTTTACTTTGTGTTTTACATTACCTTATTTTTTATGCTGTTCAAAAGCGTAAAGTGGCAGTATTTTTTGCTTACGCTTGTTGTTTTTATAGTGTTACCTATACTCCTGTTCATTTTTGCTATGATGTTCAGTTGGGGAGCAAACGGGGCATTCGGACCAATATACATGACCGGAATTTTGCTTTTATACCTGATAGCTTTGGTAGTTTCATTGACCTTTATTTTCCAACCGAAGAGATTTAATGGATTTAAAAGTATTTGCATGCAGGTAGTATATATATGCACTCCCGTTGTTTTTCTGTACTTCATTTTTTATCTCGATGAGAATACTAATATTTTTTGGAGAGAATATTATACAAATATGTACCAGCACGAAATTCAGGCAGCAGTGAGCACCGCAGATAACATGAAACAAGCCGCTTCTATTCAGGCTCAAAACATGGTATATGAAGCAGATTATAAAGCTCACCGGGAGTTGTATGAAAACTTCTTATGGGGCAGTATAGCTTTTGGAATCTTGTTTCACATTTCCTTTTTCATGGTGTTTATGAAAGAGCAATTCCTGAAAATGAAATCGCTTCCGAAGAATAAGTAGTAGTTTGCTGATTTGTTAATTTGAAAATGTTAAAACATGCGTTTACAATTATCAAATCTTCAAATTAACAAATCAGCAAATTAGAATTTGGAACAATTTTTGTAAATTTAACATTCAAATTAATTTAATATGAAAAAAGTAGCATTCCTATTTGTTCTCCTTTCTCTTATTGTTTCATTGGATTCGTGTAAGAAAAAAAAGGCGTTTAAAAATGAAGACGGTCAGGCTTCCGAAGATAACCGCAATGTTCAGCAACAAACCGATAACGCCGTTAGTGATGGCGATAATGTTGTTACCTCCTACCCTTCACTTACCGGTAAGCAAATAGCACCTCCCAAAAACGAGATCTTCGCGGCACAATGTGGCTTTACTGTTGACCTAACTGATTCATCTGCCGGAAGTATAAAGTTAAACTATGATGGCGTAACTGTTTGCAGCAACAGAAAAAGAAGTGGGTCGATTAAACTTACCATACAGAATTATTCGCAAGGAGTGCGCTGGTATGATACCGCTGCTGTGTTACAAGTTGATTATATCGATTATAAAGTAACCCGTGCAAGTGATGGCAAAAGCATTAAGTTTAACGGAACACACTATGTTACAAATGTAATTGGTGGTAATATCTGGACATTGATCATTTCAGGAAATCCGGTTATCCGAACCATTACAGGAAGCAATTTGCAGGTAACATTTGATGATGGAAGTGTATCGACATGGAACATTAACAGAAAATATACTTATACCAAAACAAATGTAAACGGAACTGATGTATACACTTGTACAGGAGAAGGTATTGGATCATACAACGGAGAATCAAATTTAGAGAACTGGGGAACAACGCGTGATGGAGATGCATTTACAAGTAAAGTAGAATCTCCTGTTATTTGGAATACAACCTGCGGATGGTGGGCACCTGTTCAGGGGAAACTAAACATTAAAGTGTCCGCAAAAGATTTTTCTTTAGTAGTAACCATGGGAATCAATTCTTCCGGAGATGTTGTAACTCCTTCAGCCAATAATTGCCCTTGGGGTTGGAAAGTAGAATGGAGTTACAAAAACAAAACCAATGATAAAAAATTTGCATACTGGTAAGTAGAAGTTAAAAGATTTATGTTCCTATAGTATAAAAAAGAAGTAAAGATTTATATTATCAAAAAAATGCCCCGCTCTTCGACAAGCTCAGAATGACGGGGCATTTTTATTATGATCCGCGCATCTGCCAATCATAAGCCATTCCTTTTATTAAATGGTGCTGGTCAGCAAATGGAAAAATACTCTATTAAAACAACTGTGGAAGGTCCTTAGTGTTTGTTTCGTACAACTTTGAATGTTTACTAACCAGCTTGTAGGCCAGAAAAGCAAATAAAGGTGCTACTATTACATCGTAACTGTAATGTATATGTTGTAAAACAACAGCTACAGCTACGCATACTGCGCAAACAAAAAATACCCATTTCAGAATGATATTTTTTGAAAAGAAGAAGAAAAGGAATAATGTTGCTGTATGCCCTGAGAAAAAAAGATCTTTTAAATTACCCGCTTCATTGTAAAAAGTGTTTTGTAAAATGGCATCGCGTAACGGAATTATTGTACTTGGCGGATCCATCGGAATAATAAATAAAGTGATAATCCTGAAAATAGTGAGTAAGGTATACATCTGACAGAGGTGAATGGTTCTGTACGGACTTGTAAATGCATAAATTAAGGCGAGCAGGGAAGCGCCGTAAGTAGTAAAAAAGATAATATCCGAAACATCACGGGGGCGCAAAAAGTTAAGTATCGGGTCGTAAAATACATGCCCTTGCCTCTGTTCTATGTAGTTCAGAAACCACGCAAAGAAATACATCAACGCAAATAAAAACAGAAACGATGCAATAAACTTTGCAACAAAATGTTTGTTCTTAAATGCCAGTTTCCAATTTAACATTCTATGGATTTGGGAGCTAAATTACGGCTAATGTAAATATAAAGGGGAAAAAGTTATTAATACCCTGTTAATCTATTTTTATGAGCTTTTTCAAGGGTGAGACTGAGGTATCTGTTCGTAATCGGATAAAATATACGGCACTTTGAAGATTATTACAATCCATTATTAGTTCATTGTTTCCCAGTACATCAGGCAAAGAAAATACCTTCACCACTCTCCCGACAATATCAATTACTTCCAAATAAAAACCAGGGACATCTGAAACATAATTTAAATGCAGCAAACCCATTGTAGGATTTGGAAACATGTTTTTTACACCAAATACCATTTCCTTTGGCATCTCCTGATTTAATCCAACAGAAGAGCAATTACCATATTGCTGAACAGCCTGAACTGCGTTAAACACATTTAACCTTCCTCCAGTAAGGAACAAAGTATCAAAACCATTTTTTGGGTCAACTGAATTCATAAGAAAATCACGCATCACAAGTGCAAAGCTATCCGGAAACAATTTATAATCCTGTATAAATGTATCGCATGCTGCAGAATACATCAAAGCAACAGAACCTGCAACGTGGGGTGAGGCCATTGAAGTGCCGGTTAATGTAGTATAGGTATTAGATGGATAAGTAGAAAGTATCTGATGTCCGGGAGCACCCAAATCAATTGTATTTATGCCATAACCTGCATTCAACACTTTAGTATCGTTTCTTCCGGTGCATGAAACCGTAAGTAAATAATTACTATTGCATGAGCACGGAATATCTCCAACTACATCAATGTTCCAATTATTATTTGCAGTTGCTGCTGCACTTAAAACACCTACTTTACCTAATGAATCGTAGTAAGCGCACCAGATCGGGAAATTGGAAGGCTGCCCCATATCCACACCAAAAGAAGAATTGCTTGCAACAACAAAAGCACCTTTAACTCCATTAGTCTCGTTGTATAAACGGCGGCATTCTAACACATAACTATAAGCTTCTATTGCTTCGCTTTCCAATTCAGTTGCACCAACAACCGGCATTAGTTTCACGTTCCAGTTTACGCCACTTACTCCCATTGCATTATTCCCCTTTGCCCCTACTATTCCGGCCACATGTGTTCCGTGCTGTGCATTTGAAATATTGCCATTGTGAGTAAAAACATTCCATCCGTTAACGTCATCAATAAATCCATTACCATCGTCATCTGTGCCGTTTGCAGCAATCTCATTATAATTCTTCCAGAAAGCAAGATCTGGATGTGTTAACTGAAAACCATCATCCACTATAGCAACAACAATAGTATCTCCCTGAACAGTTAAGCCTCCCGTTGTAATATCCCAGGCTTCAGGGGCGTCAATATCTGCATCAACTGTTCCTCCACTCTGTCCGGTATTATTTAAAGCATACTGAGTTCCAAACTGAAGATCATCAGGAATGCCGCGCAAATGCACAAAATGATTAAACTGAGCAATGGCAACAGTTTCATCTTCTTTTATTTTTTTCAGGAGAACATCTTCATTTATAACAAACGGGTCGAATTGAACTAAATAAATTCCGGAACGTTTAGCCAATACCTGCACGCGATCTAAAGAATAATTTTGTTTTAATGATTCAACAGATTGCCCTGCTTTTAGCATCACAATAAGTTGCCCGCTTTTATGCGGAGAATTGTCACCAAAAAGAAGTGTAGGCAACAATCCAAAAAGTAAAAAAAAAGCTATAATTATTTTTTTCGACATGGAGACGAATCTTAAGCAATATTAGTAAATTTAAGGGTTTTAAACAAGATGGCAATACCGGCAAACAATTTTGTAATTTATAAATCTTCTGCAGGGTCGGGGAAGACCTTTACTTTGGTAAAAGAGTACCTGAAAATTGCCTTGTCGGATACACAAAACCCGCCTCAACATTACAAACGCATTTTGGCCATTACCTTTACCAACAAGGCGGCGGCGGAAATGAAAGAGCGGGTATTAAAAGCTCTCAAAGATCTTTCGGAAAACAATCCTGATAGTAATCGGGATGAAACACTAAGAAATTTACTTTGTATTGAAACAAAACTTACGGCAGAAGAACTACAAAAACGTTCACACACATTGTTATTTGAGATCCTTCACAACTATGGAAATTTTGCAATAAGTACGATTGATAGTTTTACACACACCATAATCCGTAATTTTTCGCATGACCTTAATCTTCCCGTAAATTTTGATATTGAAACGGATGAAAGGGAGATTATTGGTAAATGCACTGATCAGCTTATCGCCCGTATCGGGATGGATGAAGAATTAACTCAATTGGTATTAGAATTTTCGAAAAGCAAAACGGATGAGCAAAAAAGCTGGCAGGTTGATACGGAGATCAGAGCCTTTGCAGAAAAGATCATAACCAATTCGGATATTGAAAAAACCGGCATGTTGCGTTCTATGAGCATTGCCGATTTTAAGGAAATACGAAAAGAACTTTACGCTAAAAATAAAAGTATTGAGAAAGAACTGAAAGAAACCGGAGATGCTTTTTTTCTGCTCCTCAAAAAGAAAAACATTCCTGACTCTGGTTTTTACTACGGAAGTAAAGGATTGCCCGGGTACTTCAAAAAATTAAGTGAAGGGCGTTTTGATGAAGAAGGTTTACTTGGTTCTTATGTTCAGGCTACCATTAATGAAGATAAATGGTACGGACCGAAAACAGATGAATCAATAAAAGACTCTATTGATGACGCAAAGAATGAATTACTTGCTTTATTTACAAAAGCTCAGAAGATCGTAGAAAATGAACTGAGTAATTATATCATTCATGGTTCCATCCTGAAGGATCTGTATTCATTAAGCCTTATCAATGAGATCGACAAACTCATTCAGACATTTAAAGAGGAAGAAAATATTTTGTTCATCTCTGAATTTAATCAACGTATTGCTGCTATAATAAGTACAGAGCCTGTTCCATTTATATACGAAAAAATAGGTGAGCGATACAAACACTTTTTGCTGGATGAGTTTCAGGATACTTCTGTTACGCAATGGCAGAATTTATTACCGCTATTGGATAACTCTCTTGCCGAAGGAAATTTTAACCTGATAGTTGGTGACGGGAAACAATCTATTTATCGCTGGCGTGGTGGTGAAGCGGAACAGTTTGATGCTTTGCCTGAATTGCCTTTGATAAAAGATAGTATCAACAGAGAGTTTTGGGAAGAAAGTTTAAAACGGAATGCAGAAGTAAGACAACTGGAATATAATTTCCGCAGTTTAAAAAATGTAGTAGAATTTAACAATGACTTTTTTAACTGGATAAGTAATGAACAATTACATGAAAACTGGAAAAAGATCTATAGCTCCGTAAGCCAAAAAGCACAGGAAAAAGCAAATGGCGGATTGGTAAGCATTGATTTTTTAGCTAAAGATGTAGAAGAGAATGCCGGACTTCAACTCTCTCTTCAACAAATTGAAAACAGCCTGCAGCGGGGTTATAAATACAAAGACATCGTTTATGTGGTTCGTTTTAATTACGAAGGGAACATAGTTGCTGATTTTTTAAGTGAACATGGTATTCCGGTAATTTCATCCGATTCATTATTATTAAAGAACTGTAAGGAAATTTCTTTCCTGGTTGATGTATTTAACTTCCTTTCTCAGCCCGATAATGCAGTAAGAGCATCAAGTATTTTAAATTACTTATGCGACGAACATATAATTGGCAAACGAACAAAGAACGAATATCTATTGGAATTGAATACAGGTAATTTGAGCAGGAATTTTGAAGCTCTGTTGAACAAAGAAAATATCTTATTCAAGGCTTTGGATTTTGTAACTTTACCATTACTGGAATGTGCAATCCAATTGATCAACCTTTTTCAATTAAAGAACAATAAAAACTACTTACAGTTTTTTTTAGATGAGATCATTTCCTTCACTGCTTTTAACACCAATAGCATTAGCGCCTTTTTAGAATGGTGGGATAAAAAACAAAAAAACGCTTCACTTAAAATTTCGGAAGGAAGCGATGCTGTGAGAATCATGACCATTCATAAATCAAAGGGACTGGAGTTCCCTGTTGTGATAATGCCTTTTTGTAACTGGAATTACGATAAGGGTGAATACATCTGGATAGAACCTACTGATTCATTACCTGTGGCTTTAATAAAAACCTCCAAACAAATGGAGCGGACCCAATTTGCAGGGCAGTATGATGCAGAGAAACAAAAACAATTATTAGACAATGTGAATTTGTTGTACGTTGCATTTACACGTGCAGCAAATCACTTACACATCATTTCTCAGGAGCCTAAAAAAGGAGGATCAAGTGTATATTCTTTCCTTCGTGTGTTTGCAAGTGAAAAATGCAACCTACCTGCAAGCGAGCAACACATAAGTATTGGTGAAGCAACTAAAAATACACATGAAGAGAAAAAGATCAATACCTATCCTTATCAATTTGAACTGAACAACTGGAACCGTGTAATTAGCATTAAATCGAACGCTGAACTGGCAGGTAGAAAGCAAGATAACGAAAACAAAGAGCTCGGAATTTTAATGCATTATATTCTCTCCAAAATAAAAACACAAAATGACCTTCCTACTGCAATTAAACAATGTGTGATGGAAGGATTACTGAATGAGGCTGATGCTAAACGAATGCAAACAGAAATTCAGGAAATTGTAAGTTCCGATTCAATAAAGACCTTTTTTGAGAATAATGCAAACAGCGCAAACGAAATTGAGATCTTATCGAAAGAAGGAAATGTATTGCGCCCTGACAGATTGATCTTTGAAAATGACCTGGTTAAAATTGTTGATTTCAAAACCGGTAAGCATTCCGATAAATACATTGAACAGTTGGATACATACGAAAGAGCTTTAAACGATATGGGCTACAAGTGTAAGAAGTATCTTATTTATTTGAGTGATAAAAAAGTAGTGGAATGTTAATATTCTATTTCTCAGCGACCTTACATCTTATTTAATATCTCCAACACTTCCTCTTTTTTTCTTCTGGATACCGGAACTTCAACGTCGTCTATCATCCTCACAAATCCTCCCTCTCTTTTTATGAAGGCTTTTATATATTTAATATTTATCAAATGGGATTGATGAACTCTGATAAATCCAAAATCCTTTAGAAGTTCTTCGTAGTCCTTTATGGTTTTTGATATTAAAATGGGTTTATCCTGTATAAAATAAAAGGTAGTATAATTATGCTGCGATTCACATCTTGTTATATCGCTAATTGAATAAATCTTAAGTTCATCGAAAGTTGCGAGGCAAATCTTTTTTTCTGTGTCAACTTTCAGTAAATTATTAATTAGCACCTCATGCTGATTAACTCCTTCACTCTTGTTTGCTGCTTTTAGTTGAGTTACTCTTTTAACAGCTTCTTTGAGTTCAGAAGAGATAATCGGTTTTAGTAAATAATCAACAGCACTAAACCGAAATGCCTGAACCGCATGCTGATCGGAAGCTGTGGTAAAAACAACATGGAAACCAGTCAGATTACCCTGTTTTTTATCTTCTTCCAACAACTGTAAAAGATGAAACCCATTACCGTCATTTAATTGAATATCTAAAAAAATAATTTCAGGTTTTAATTTTAAAATAATATCCCTGGCTGATTCCACACCTCCTGCTTCCCCAACAATTCTGATCTCAGGGCATGCATTAGAAATGATCTCTTTTAAAAAAGTTATATTTCTTTTTTCGTCCTCAATTATAACAGCTGCTAAAGTTGTCATTGGCTTAATTTAAAAATTTGTCCATTATGCATGATTGTAAATATAAAGTTAAATGTACTTCAAAGGAAATATTATTCTTACCCGGGTTCCTGCAATTTCATTTTTTTCATTAAAAACATCAGAAGTATGAATCCTTATTTTTTCCTTGTTTAAAGAATTGATCACTTCCACCCTTTCTTTGGTTATTTTCATTGAAAGCGACTTGTGATCACTTTCAATTCCCACTTTTCTTTTTAGTGATTCAGTAATTCCAATTCCGTTATCGGTTAATTCGCATATTAACTCCTGCTGATCATTTATAAAAAAGCGGATAGAAATTTTTCCCGATCCCCTTTCAGGCGTAATTCCATGTAAAATAGCATTCTCAATAAATGGCTGAATAATCATTGGAGGCACAGCAGTTGAAGTATCTATAGACTCATCAACAGCAAAATCGTATTCAAATTTCCCTTCATGACGCATCTGCTGTAAATGCATATAGGACTTCAACATTTTAATTTCATCAAAAATCAGGATCAAACTCTCTCTCGAATGCTCCAGGTTAAACCGGATTAATCTGGAAAATACTGCCAAATAATCCAATGCAGCCATTTTATCATTTTCCGCAATAAAACCACCAATAGATCCTAATGAATTAAAAATAAAATGCGGGTTCATTTGAGCTGACAACGCATTCCGCTCCAATTCAAAATTCTTTCTTTCAAGTATATTTTTCCGCTTTAATTGCTTTCTGTTATTTAAAAGAAAAAGCAAAACTACAATCACCACAAGTGAAAATACGCCAAAATAAATATATTGCATTTTACGGCGGTATGCAGCATCTTTAATTTCCTGATTCTTCTTCAGAAGTTCAATTTCTTTCTCTTTCTTTTCTGTTTTATACTTTATTTCCAGCTCTGCAATAGCTTTATTTGTCGACTCATTCTGAACGCTATCCTCCATCTCTTTATAAAGCTTATAATATTCAAATGCTTTACCAGGCTCTTTCATTTTTTCATAAACGCTTGAAATACCTGAATATGCGTTTTGTTTATCCAATTTACTATTGATTTCTTTCCCTATGCTTAATTGCTTATTGAAATAAAGTAAGGCATTTTCGCTTTCATTGAGCGCAACATAAACCATAGCGATTTGAGAACTGGTTTCTGCGATTTCCTTTTTTGTACCAATTTCATTCAGTATATCCAAGGATTTCAAAAGTAACTCCAGTGCTTTTTGATGGTTCCCGTTTAATGTATGAATAGAACCAATGGCTCCGATACAAATTGCAACGCCTTGTTTGTCGCCTATCTCTTCAGAAATTTTCAACGACAAATTAAAACTCTCAAGGGCTTGGTGGTAATTATTTAATTGTTTGTGCGTTAAGCCAATGTTATAATAAATAAGTGAAAGAAAAAATTTGTTTTTTTGATCTGCTTCTGAAAACAAATGGCTGTAATATTTTAATGCTTCCTTAAAATTATTTTGTAGAAAATAAATATTAGCTATGTGCATTAATGAGTTTGCCTTACCCGCCTCATCTTTAATTTCTTCTCTGATTTTTAATGCTTCAAAGTAATTTTTTAGTGCTCTTTCATAATCGCCCTGATCACTATACATTACGCCCATATTACTAATGACATCAGCAATTCCCTTCCTGTCATTCATTTCCTTTTTGATCTCCAGAGCCTTTAAATAGTACTCTTTTGCCTCATAATAACTTCCTGTATTCTCATAATAGATCCCAATTCCAATTAATGAAATTGCTTGCCCCCTTCTAAAACCAAGTTCATTAGCCGACTTTTGAGCTTTCACTAAATACTTAAAACCAATATCATAATCCCCTCCCGACAAATACGAACTCCCAATTTCATTTAATTTATTTACCAGATTTGTATCATTGGGCATTTTATCAAGTACCTTTCTTAATGAGTCTTCATTGTACTTTACTTTACCAAACAGGAAACCTGCATTTAGCATAAAAACAAAAATGCTAAAACACAGTACAATCCTATTTTTATTTAAGCTCATCAAATTTTGGTATTAGATTCAATGGCCCTAAATTAATTAATTTATAAAGCAAAAAGGACAATTAACTTTTGTAATAAAGGTTCTCTCTTTTCTGGTGTTTACGTTAATAGTAAATCTCAAACAAATTAGTCTTTCGGGAATATAAGAGGATTAAATAGTTGCTCAAATGAACCAAAATGTAGAACAGAGCAGCCGAATTGTAAAAGTCCCTGTTTTTTCTATTAAGTGGTGGTAAATTAGAAGAAGTTATTTCTCACTATTCACTTAAAACTAAAAAACATGAAAGTACTTTTTACTCTCTTTATTACACTTTGCATACATACCATAACGTGTGCCTCTGGTCATGTTGTAACGGTTTCTTCAAGTATAAATGAAACTTGTCCCGGCACCTGCGATGGTCAAGCTACTGTAAGTGTATCGGGTGGAACAGGTTCCTTTGCTTTTTCCTGGCTTCCTTCAGGTGGAACTGACTCTATTGCTGTTAATTTGTGTGCCGGAAGCTACACTGTTACGGTTACAGACAGCAGCGACATGTCAACTGCCACAGTAACGGTTACCATTTCTCAACCCGTAGCTCCGGTAATTTCTCTTTCTCCCTCTTATTTCATGTGCCATGGTGATTCTGTTAGTTTGGTTACAACCATTGACGGAGGGGGAGCCAACGGGTATTTTTTGAATTGGAGCCCTTTCGCATGGATGAATTCGAATACTGTACTTTCTCCAAAATGCAGTCCTGATATTACCACTACCTACACAATTACCATTGTAGATAGTGTTGGTTGCACCTACTCGGCTTTTACAACCGTTGATGTTAACCCATTATTGACTATCGCAACAAGTGTAAGTAACCCTACTTCATGCGGGATTTGTGACGGTTCTGCAACGGTTACTCCAACGGGTGGTACTGCTCCCTATTTTTACTCCTGGGTAGGAGGTATCACTACTCAAATTAATAGTGGATTATGCCCCGGTACTTATCAAGTGGATGTAGTAGATTTAAACGGATGCACAATTGCTGCTTCGGCAATAATTAACGAACAACAATCAGCAAACCATGCTAATTTCACCATGGTTCCTGACTCTGCAAGCGCAAATACCTTTTGGGCCTTCAATACATCCGGTGGCAATGGAATAACTTATTCATGGGATTTTGGCGATGGAGGTTCTTCCACTTTATTTAATCCAACACATACCTATGCCATCTCCGGGGTGTATAATGTGTGTTTAATTGTTTCTTCGGCAAGCAGTTGCAATGATACTCTTTGCCAATCGGTAACTGCCAGTGGAGTTACGAATCAATGCCTTGCGCTCTTCAATATTGCAAGTGACACTACGAGCCAAAATGCATTTACATTATATAATTTTTCATACGGTACTTCACTATCGTATTTATGGGATTTTGGTGATTCATCAACTTCCACACTTTCAAATCCAACACATACATACTCCAGCGGTTCCGGATCCTATGAAATTTGTTTAACTGTAAACAACGGAAATGGTTGCACAAGCACTTATTGCGATTCCATTTTCTCTGTTGATTCATTGGGTCGTACAAACAATTTATTATCCTTAACAGTAATTGATGTTCCTTATGGTGTTTTAACAACAACAGGGCTAAGCAGTAATTCATCAGAAAACAGAATTGATATATACCCAAATCCGTTCACCACCATAACAATAGTGAAAATTCAAACAGATCAACTAAATGAAATTTACTCATTTGAAATGCTTGATGAATTGGGAAAAACAGTAAAAGTAATTAGCGGAATAACCGGTAATGAATTCAGTATTTCACACGACGGTTTAAAGGGCGGAATCTACTTTTATAAAATCTATAGTTCAAAAAAATTCATTAAAGCAGGTAAGTTAGTCGCAGAGTAGAGTCAATAAATACTTAAAAAAACAATCATGAAAACATATACTTTTAAACTACCTGTATTTCATCCAATTGTGCTTTGGTTGTTTTGCCTTGCACCTTTCGGACTTTTTTCCCAACCTTCCATTCAATGGCAAAAATGTTTTGGAGGCGCTTCACATGATGACGTGAATAAAATAATCGGCACTTCCGACGGAGGTTACATTGCTATTGGAGGAAGTAGTTCAACAAACGGAGATGTAACTGGCGGGCATGGAGGCGAAGATGTTTGGGTAGTTAAACTTGACGCTTCCTTTGCTATCCAATGGCAAAAAACTTTTGGCGGAACAGGGAATGAAACAGGAATCTCCATTATTCAAACAAACGAAGGAGGCTATTTATTTACTGGTGCTACTCAAACAATAAATGATGGCGATGTGGTAGCCAGTAATTATGTTTTTTCAGGTCCTTCAGGACCGGGACTTTTTGATGCATGGATTGTGAAGATCGACAATACCGGTACCATTCAATGGCAGAAGCGTTTAGGTGGAGGTATGTTTGATTGTGCAGAAACGGCTGTCCAAACTGTTAATGGCGATTACCTGATTGCAGCGTCTACTAATTCATGGAATGGAGATATTACAGATAGTCATGACGATACAACAGATAACGCTCTTAGTTCAGATGTATGGTTGATAAAACTGGATGTAAGTGGAGGTTTATTATGGAAAAAGAGTTATGGTGGAAGTAAGGTGGAAGCAAAAAATTCCCTGCTATATTATACGAACTTGAGTTCATACAAGGGAAATTTTATAAGCCTTGATACAACATCAACCGGCGGGTTCATCATTGGCACTGCATCTGCTTCCGCCGACGGAGATGTAATTAATCATCATGGACCAACAACTTCATCTGATTATTGGATCTTTACAATAGATGGAGCCGGAACTATTCAATGGCAAAACTCTTTTGGAGGAGATGGAAATGATGCGTTCAAATCAATCATCCCAACCGCTGACGGAGGCTATTTAGCTGTTGGATCTTCCACGTCAACTAACGGAAATGTTACAGGGAATCATGGAGGCGGAGATGGATGGATCATGAAATTAGACGCAGCCGGGCAGTTACAATGGCAAAAATGTTTTGGAGGCACTGCAGCAGAAACAATTAACTCCGCATTCATTACCGGCGATGGTGGTTACTTTTTATCAGGAAACAGTTTATCTGCAAATGGAGATGTTTCAATAAACCTTGGAATGGAAGATATATGGATCATCAAAACTGATGCATCAGGAAATTTACAATGGCAAAAAGTTATGGGTGGAACACAAAAAGATTTGGCAAGTTCTTCTGCATGGCAAACATCTGATAACGGCTTTATAGTAACAGGGCTTACCGCTTCAAATGATTTTACCGTAAACGGAATCAATCATAATAGCGGCGGCACCAATTACGATTTTTGGATTGCAAAGCTTTCTCCGATGCCAACTCATATTATCTCAGGCGTAGTGTACGGAGACTTAAATGGCAATTGCATAAAGGAAGCGGGTGAAGTTGGTTTACAGGGAAAAATTGTAAAAGCAATGCCGGGTTACTACTACACAACTACAGATGCCAACGGTAATTATACCTTATTTGTTGACTCAGGATCTTATGTTGTGGATCATACTCCTTCATCATATTATAGTCAATCCTGTCCGTCTTCTTCCGGAAATTATAATGTAACCATTAATTATATAACACCAAACTCTTACGGAAATAATTTTTCGGATACAATAATTTCAAATTGCACTGACCTTACAGTCTCTATTGCATCAGGCTTAATCAGGCCTTGTTTTGCTACTAATTATGCTATTGCCTACGCCAACACAGGAGTTTCCACAGCAAACAATGTAAGTGTTAGCCTAGATTTGGATCCATCGATTGTTCCTCTCAGCAGTAGCATTCCATGGACTATAGTAGGAACACAATATATTTTTAATGTAGGAACAGTTCTCCCCGGACAAACTGGTTCTATTACACTTACCAATTCAATTTCTTGTCAGGCTGTATTAGGATCGTTAAAATGTGTTAGTGCGGATATTACTACAACAGATTTTGACTGTGACACTAGCAATAACTTAAATAACTATTGCATACACGTAACAGGGTCTTATGATCCCAATACATTAGAAGTTGAATCACAAATAGCCACCAATGGTTTTTTAATTCAGGAGGATATTTCAACTAACGACACATTAAATTATCTCATTCAATTTCAAAACACCGGGACTGATACTGCCTTTACAGTTGTGGTAAGAGATACATTAAGCAATTACCTTGATGGTTCTACCATTGAAATGGGAGCAACAAGTCATCCCTACACTTTTAGGATATACGGGCAGGGGATTTGCGAATGGACATTTGAAAACATTTTACTCCCTGATAGCACAACTAATGAAGTGGAAAGTCATGGGTTTATTAGATTTAGTATAAAACAAAATCCTGGCAATTCACCCGGCACCACTATTCAAAATGGATCCGCTATCTGGTTTGATTATAACCTACCGGTTGAAACCAATACTACTATTAATTACATACCGGTTCCGGTAAATATTGAATCTCAAATAGTAGCTCAATCAATAAATGCTTATCCTAATCCAACCAATGGTTTATTCACTCTTGAGCTGGATACCGATGCTCAAATAATGATTACCAACGTTTTAGGAGAAACAATTTCAAGCACCACACTTTCAAAAGGTGAAAATAAAATCGATCTCCAAAATAACACGAATGGAATTTACTTTATAAAAATAATGCAGTACAATAAACAAGAGGTTATTAAAATAATTAAGCACTAATAATTTACGACCTTCCTTCATACTCTTAGGAATTAAAAACCCTCAGTGTATGAAGGAAATAAAAAGCAATAAGAATGAAAATACAGGGAAGCTACACTTACATCTATAATTTATTTGGGGATTTTTTCTCAAAAATAAAGGAACATCAAATCCCAAAAAAATTTACCATAAATTTTTTAAATGATCTTGGATATAAATCAAATAATCACCGTGATTTTATAAGCCTTTTAAAGAACCTTGGTTTTTTGACACGTAATGGATGTCCAACATTAAGGTACTATAGGTTCCAATCTGATACAAATCCGGGAAAAATAATGAGCGAAGCAATTATAGAATGTTATACTGAAATTTTCCTCATAAGGCCTAAACCGGCTTTAAAAGACAAAACAATTATTGAATCGGTATTAAAGAATTACCACAATTTAAGTGACCTATGTGCCAGATTATTGGTTGACACATTTTATTCGCTGTTGGATCTGTCAGATATAAACTCTTATGAAAATAATCTCCCGGAGCGCGAAGGCCTTACTGCCTGATTTATTTTAGTATGCATATAAACATAAGAGAAAACCTATGGGTAAAAAGGGTTCATTAAGAAAAATACACTCATTATACTGTTTACACATTCATTTTTTCTTCCAACTTTTGAATCCTTTTAGCAAATCCAAAAATCTTTCACAGAATTTATAACTAACTGAGAATCAAAAGTCACCTGTCTTCCCTTCTGCTTTTCAATTGTTAACCCAACATTTCGAATATTAAGATTTCATTAAATCAAAGAAATAATTTTTGCTGCTTGGTTAAAATTACATACATTCGTATTCGATTCACACTTAAAAAACCTTCATTCATCTTAATTTCTTAATGTTTAATCTAAAATTTTAACAAAAAATGAAAACTGAAAAAATCCACCAATCTACTGAAGCATTCACTGAGAACGCTAACATTTACATGAAATGGTTCCAAGACTATTCTGCTTTAATGCTTGAAGTGCAAAGCAAGCAAGTTAAGTTTGCTACCGAATTATTTAACAACGCATTCACTTCTTCTTTCACCTCTTTTGGCCAAGGCGGTAATTTCGGAGCTAACTTTGGTGGTTCAGAAAAGATCACTGAAATGGTACAGAAAAACATGGAGACCGTTTCAAAAATGTCTCAGGAAAACATGAAAACCCTTATGGCATTAAACATTGAGGCCACTTCTAAGCTTTTTTCAAAAGAAGCGTTGCAAAAAGCTGCTGATGCTTATGCAAAACAAGTAGAAGAAATTACTGCGTTCAATAAAAGTTCATTGGAGGCTTTCACTAAACAAATTGAGCTTACCAATTCTTATGCAAAACCACTTACTGAAAATCTGAAACATCAATTCGAAGCGAATTTTCAGCAGCTTAATACAACCATGAAAGAATTTATGGGTTCATTAAGTAGCTTTACTCAACCTTCATTTGGAACCAGTACAAACATCTTCAGTACCTTAACTGAGCAAATGGGAACTGCATTCAGCAATAACATGAAGCTATGGTCGGATCTGATGAACAAAACTCAACACGCTGAAACCTCTTTCATAGCTGAGCCTGTTTATAATGAAACAAAAAAAGCTGAGCACAAAGAACACCATGTAAGCAAAAGTAAGCTACAGCCTGTTCACGCCTAAATAAACTATAATTAGAATAAAACGCCCTGTCATTCTGAGCTTGTCGAAGAACGGGGCGTTTTCATTTATGCAATTTTCATCATCCTGTTGGAAGCTGTTTCAAAACTTAGTGAAAATAGTTATATTTGGAAATATGAAGATCGGGCATTACCTGTTTGTACTATTTTCCCTATTGTTTGTTTTAAGCACAAGTGCTCAGAATGGAACAATTGATTCCTTACTAAAAATTTCGGAAACAGCAAAGGAAGACACTAGCCGGCTAAACGCACTTATTGAGATCAGCAATATTTGCGAAGAAGCTGACATTAAGCTATACTCGGAAAAAGCCTATAAGTTATCCCAAAAACTTCTTTCCAACCCTGACAAAAAAATCAAAGAACTTGCCAAACGAAGAATGGCTGATGCTTGCAATAATATTGGATTTGCCTTTCAAACAGAAGGAGAAATAACATCAGCTATCAATTATTATAAAAAAAGCCTGGAAGTAAGAAAAGAGATTGGCGACAATTACGGCATTGGCGAATCACTTAATAATATTGGATATCTTCTGGAACAAAAAGGAAATATTCCGGATGCTCTTGAAAATTATCATGAATCATTAAAACATTACGAGCTAGCCAAAAACAAGCGTGGTATGGCCTACGCGTTAAACAATATTGGTTTTATTTATCAAAAGCAGGGAGATCACAGCAAGGCCCTGGAGTATTACCTGAAAAGTAAAAAATTAAGGGAAGAAGCCAACGACAAGCACGGCATTTCCCAATCGTTAACCAACATTGCGGCCATTTATAAATTACAGAAAAATTATAAAGAGGCATTGAAGACGCATTTACAAAGTTTAGAAATCCAAAAAGAGATCAATGATAAATCAGGAATTTCCAATTCATACAACAACATTGGTTTTCTTTATGAAAATGATAATGATCTCACAAATGCATTACTATACTATCAAAAAAGTTTGGAAATAAGAGAGGAGTTGGGAGAAAAAAAAGGAACCGCTAATTCATTAAACAATATAGGACGACTTTATTTACTTAAGAATGATATGAAAAAAGCTCTTGACTGTGCCTCCCGTTCCCATGCACTGTCAACATCTCTGGGCTTTCCTGAAAACATTCGCAACTCTTCTAAACTATTAGCAAGCATTTATAAAAAACAAGGCAAGTATAAAGAGTCGACAGAAATGCTGGAGCTGTTCTTTAAAATGCACGACAGTTTAAATAATGAGAGTATCCGTAAAAACACCGCTAAACAGCAATTACAATATGAGTTTGGTAAAAAAGCAATTGCCGACAGTGTTAAACATGCAGAATCGGAAAAAGTAAAAGATGCTCAAATACAGCTTCAAGAGGGGCAAATAAAAAGTGATAGGAATAAACGCTGGGGGCTTTTCGGTGGCTTATTTCTTGTAATCGTGTTTGCCGTCTTTATGTATAACCGGGTAAAAATTACCCAGAGGCAGAAAAAAATAATTGAAGTGCAAAAAGAAATTGTTGTTGAGAAGCAGAAAGAAATTGTTGATAGTATTAATTACGCCAAGCGTATTCAATATACTTTGCTGGCACATCAGGACCTGCTGAAACAACACTTACCTGAATATTTTATTATGTTTCAACCCAAAGATATTGTAAGCGGAGATTTTTATTGGGCAACACAAAAAGAAGATATGTTTTTTCTGGCAGTATGTGACTCAACCGGACACGGAGTTCCCGGCGCTTTTATGAGCTTGCTAAACATTTCGTTTATGAACGAAGCTATTACAGAAAAAAATATTTTAGAGCCCAACAAAATTTTTGATTATGTGAGAGAGCGCCTAATTGAAAGCGTATCTAAAGATGGTGCACAAGACGGAATGGAAGGAATACTTATTTGTTTTGACAAAAAAAATAATTCCATTACATATGCTTCTTCACAAAATGTTCCCGTGTTGGTAAGAAATAAAGAAATAATTAAACTGCAAGCCGACAAAATGCCAATAGGAAAAGGAATACTCAGTGATCCTTTTAAATTATACGCAATAGATGCTCAAAAAGATGATATGTTGTATTTATATACCGACGGTTTTGCCGATCAGTTTGGTGGACCAAAAGGAAAAAAATTCAAATACAATCAGCTCAACAGTATGTTAATAGAACAGGCAACACTTCAGCCTGATGAACAAAAAGAAATGATTACCTCTACTTTTGGTAAATGGAAAGGTGGTATGGAACAGGTGGATGACGTTTGCATTATAGGTATTCGCTTGTAATTTGCAAAACCGTAGATGATGACATTCCTAGTTATTGTTCCGATCCCAACTACTCGTACAGATCGGACGTGTATTATACTACAAACTCATTGTCTTATTCTGCAAAACTCTATTAAATCGTTGGAATTAAAAATGGTGGTCTTTAAAACCATCCGCCTGTCAACAGGGTATATTGTATCTCTCAATGTTTTATAATCTTTTGTAGAAACAAATAATATATCATTCATATCACCGGTTAACCATTCCTTACATTTAAATTTGGTAGTACCCACCCACATCTTCAATTCAAAAACACTATACTTAACTTTTCCACTTATTATTCTGTCATCACTCACCCCTTTATAAGTTCTGAATTCACCATTTCCATCATGTTTTACAGTGAACCAATAATACGCACTGTCCTGCGGATGACTAACCCAGGTTCCTTCTAACTCAGGATCGTACTTTATGGCTTTTTTCTTAACGCAGGCAATCAAACAAAGAACAGATAAAGCAAGAATTATTATTTTTTTCATCAGCTGAATTTTAGGTTTAATACACTACTATTTTGTTTGAGAATGGAAATAATTAATTGGTTATATTATACATATCAATTACCTTATCATACATCTTGTCGCTCTTTCTCTTCAATATTTTTGCAGTGATTGGAAATGCGGCAGTACCAACTAAGCTTAGCCCCATGTTTATAAACGTTTGAGGAGTGGCCCTGCCTCTTTGTACCAATTGATAACCTCCCAACACGGTAAACAAACTTGTTATGCCTCCCGCAATGGTAGTTGGGTACGAAGTTATCTTCATTATTTTTTGAGCACTTGCAGTAGCCTTAGTAGATTTTAATACAAGTTTAATTGCAGGGTTGGTTGATTTCTCCAAATACCTGTTTACATCTTTGCGAGTGGCTTTTTGACCATTTATGGTAAATTTATTATCGAGCATTTCAATTTTATTCTTCACTTCAGGCACTTGCTGGTCAGCATTAATTTTAGCTATGCTATCCGCTGAAGAATTCGTGGTTTTAATTGGATTATTGGAAGGTTGATTAAACGGAGGTTCGGAATCAAAAAAATCCTGTACTTCCCCATTGCTGTATTTAATAAATATTATTTCCTTTTTATCTACAACAAATGTAGGGCCGTCGGGCATGCTACTTTTTTTATAGGACACCGTATTAGTGCCTACCTCCATAACTTTAGCTATTATAGTATCTCCTTTGGCTCTCACTATTAAATCCTGCGACTTTAATTGAAAACAGATCAATGAAAGAATAAATGAGACTACTATTACGCTTATATTTTTTTTCATAATTTTAAAATTTATTTAGATTGATTTAAATTAATCTAAAACAAGCAATCACAGTAAGCGATTCGAGCGACCCAAAAATAATATTTATAACTAAATTGCCAAATTTTCTTCACCGCAAACATTTAATGTCTATACAACTATTTTTTTATTGGTGTTTATGAAAACATTCACTCTTTGAACTATTTCAAAGGCAAATTGTTCTAATAAATCAGCTTCTGTCTTTTGGGGTAATTCCCTATAATACGGTTTTCTATCTGCAACTTCTTTTTGTATCCTGTCAATGAATGCCCGCGTTTGTTCAATGGAAGAATACCTGAAATCTTCAAGGTATGTATTTACCCTATCGTCTGAACGGATAAGAAAAAAACTCTTCACCATCGCTTATTTCAAGTTGTTTAAAACCAAACGACTAGTTGTTAAGACAGGAAAAGGGAAGTGAAATTTGTTTCAACCACTTGCCGTTTCCTTCTACTTGTGTAAAAGTAATTAAGTCTTTTGCATTGGTGTTAATGCTTAGCAGGTGCCAGATTTTTCAGTTTTTTTCTGCTTTTATTTTTTTGCTGCCAATAAAAATAATGTCCCAATAATTATTACGTCTTGAATAAAATGAATTATCCAGACCCAAAAGAAACCATTTGTCTCGTGAAATGATTTGGCTAAAACAAGTCCTAAAATTCCTGCCATAGTTGCTCCAATAAAACCACTTGGCATTCCTGCTAAGTGAGGCAGTCCAAACAAAATAGCCGAAATTATGTAGATTGTCATTGGTGGCAAAAGTCCTTTGAGAGGCGATACAATTCCCATTCTATAAATCATTTCTTCGCCAAAAGAATTGGTTAACGAAAAAAGTAAAATCCATAAAATACCATTTTGCAACAATGTCCAATCAACCAGTACTTGTTTGAGTTGAAAAAACATAAAAAGCCCTGTGGCTAAACTTATAATAATAGTTAATGAAATTCCGGTTTTTGCCCAACTGTCATTTGCATTAATACCAAAGAGTTTCATTTCCTGTGCCGGTGCAGAAATGTTACCCATTGAACAGTAATTTAAAAAATTTTCTTTATTCAAAAAATAGGTAATAGTCAACGAAATAATTGTTATACCTAAAAGTAAAAGCTGATAATTGGCATGAAAGTTCACAAGCTCATTTTTCGAAATTGAAAATAATTTTGTTGTTTTTAACTGATTGGAAGCCAATAAAATTAATCCTGTGTATAGTATAACAAGAATTATTGGCAATGTTATTTTGAATTTATTCATTTTATTTATCTCTTTTGTTTTTTACATTTTTATATCGTGAAGGGTAAAAAACTGCTTGAATTACATTGTATTCCATTTGTTTTTGGCTAAATGCCTTTCCGTTTATGTCAATTTTTGAAAACGGATACCAACGCAAATTTGTTCTCAATACAAACCATTGCTCTGTTTTTCCCGGCAGTATGTCCCAGCCAAAGGTAATACCCGGATTTATATTTTTACAAGTTTTATTATATTCCGTTGTGTTCGTTTTCTCTGAATATTCAATATTGTCATAAGCCAGGTTTAAGCCCAAATAAGGCGTGAACCCGCTATAATCAGTCAAAAATTTATATACTTCCAATGCGATAGAGTTTTTCTTTATTATTTGCTTTGCGCCATAAGCTTCGTTTGTAAATTTGGGGTTCCTATATGACAATGCTGTAACAATTCCAGCTTTGTTGAATTGGTAACCCAAAGCAATATCCACATAAGTATTTGAAATTGGTTTTTTATTGAAGTAGGGAAAATTTACTTCGTTATAATCGGACTTTGCTAACATAAAGGAAGAAGAAGGGCCGATCCCAAAAAACCAGTCTCCTTTTTTTAATGCATTCAATGCTGGTTTAGATAAGCCTGCATATTTATTTAACCTTGCATTTTCGGTTTCCATATTTTTAGAACGGGTAGTTTCAATAGTATAAATCAACCCAATATATGCACTCCAATTCGGTGTTTGTATTTGTTGAAAACTGCTTTGAGTAATGGGATAATTCCATTTGTTTGTGAAAAAAAAATTTACGCCTAATCTTGCAATAAAATTACTTTTGCCATATAATAATCCTGCATCAAGAAGCAATTTATTTTTAGAAAATAGTGGTTGGTTTCCGTTTGGCTTTATGCTTTGCTTAAAATTTACAACTGCCCAACTTGCACCAATAAAAGGTCTTATTTTTTTGTCTCGATAAGCCCATGGTAAAAATCTTGCTCCTGTTACAACCGAATGATTTAATTGAAAATGCGTACTGTCGTTTTTCTTAAAATTTAATTGAGCTAAAGGAATAGAAATATAAAAGTCAGCGTGACCCCAAAAATGTATTCCGCCAATATTTAAGTATGGAACTATTGACGCCGAATTCTCAAAACTTTGAATTGAGCTTCCAGTGGGTTTCTTGCTTAAGAATGTTGGCGAGTACTGTCCGCCTAGCTCAAAATAAGTCTTTGCAAAGTTTAGTCGATTTTTCCCTTCTGCCAAATATTCTTGTGCAAAGTTTTTTTTTGAGGTGCAAAATACCAGTAGAATAAAAATAACCTGTTTCATTTTTGAATGATTTAAAATTCATTACAAAAATGGGAACTCCTTTTACTACAAAACATACCATAGGGTAAGAAATGAAATTTATGTAATTTTTTTTCTTATTCTGCTAAAACTCTCCGGTGTAATCCCCAGGTAAGAAGCTATGTATTTGTTAGGTGTTCTTTGTACAATGTTAGGGTGCTTTTCGAGCATTTCAATATAGCGCTGCTCTGCAGTTTTTGAAAGTAGTTCTAGCTGTTGTGTTTGTTTATGTATATACAGGCTTTCTGCAGCAGTTTGACAAATTATTCTTCCATATTCGGTATTAGCCAATGCCTGGAAGTTTTTTTTATCCATTCTGAAAAGAGTTGATGGTTCAAAACAAATCACTTCAAAGTGGGTCGGCTGATTGGTCAAAAAAGAGAAGTAGTCGCCAAAAAAATCTCCATCATAGCAAAGATCAATGCATAAATAATTGTTATTTTGGTACAACATTATTCCACCCGATCCCTTTAAGATAAAATAAAAATATTTTTCTCTATCACCATATTTTTTAATGATTTCATTTTTTGCAGTTTCAATTGCTTCTCCGCTTTGAGCAAACTTCTCCCAAATGTTTAATGGTGCATTAAAATAAGGGTCAAAAGCTGTTTTAAATATTTTCGCTAAATTGTTCATATCAAAGTATGTTATCATTCGTTGAGTGCCTCAGTAGGCATGCAGATGTAGCGTTCCCGCGGCTTGTTTTGTTTGGGGTTTGAAACAATGTCTACCGAAATATTAATAACAAAGCTAAATGTTTAATGGACATTTTCAAAGCAAAAATTAAAAACCTTTCCGCCCTCTAGCGGACAATATTTGCAAATGCCGAAGCCGAATGCCCAAATAGAACAAGCCGTGTGTTATAGGCTTTAAGTGCCACACAACTTCACCCTATTTATTTTGTGTCTTTTTTATTTAAAAATAATATGTAATAGTCATCTTTTTCAAATGAATCTGTTTTCGTCCATTTTCGATCAAGGTCAATAGAAATTAAATTTGCAGCATTTTCTTTTGCCATTTTCTTTAACATTTTAATATCCTGTCGTTTTATGTTATTAATGTTAGATGGATTATGTTTTAGTTTTACTATTGCTTCGCCTAATGTGTCTAAAGTGTTTTTTGTTTCGATTGAATTCATAGAAATAATTTTAATAGCATTTATTTCACAACTGTTTCTTTTAAAAGCAATATCGGTCAATTCCCCTGTCGTGTCCGCATAGTACCATATATTACCATTATAAAACTTAAAGGCACGAGATGTCTCTGCGCCAAGTTCGCTTTTTGATAGGTCTTTAGGGTTTAGTTTTAATATAGAATGATTAAAAGTCCAACGTCCCTTTTCACTTGTCTTATGTTGTCTTCCATGATTAATACCAATATACGTTAAACGGTATGATGAATCGCTTTCCAATGCCAAATTGGTGATACAGCACTCACTACTTCGAAAGCATATTGTGTCCGAATACTTTCCGTTAATACTTATCTGCGCAAAATTCTTACAAGGAAAAGAAATTAAGACACTTAAAAAAACATATAGAATAATTTGTTTCATTGTCACAATATTATGAGTGTCCGCACTTATTGCCTATAACTTATCGCTAAGCGCATGTTTCAATTACAAGCGTTTGTAAGCACTTAAATCGTTTGTTGCATGCGTATTCAAATATACCCATTTCCTCCAAAACAAAAAAGCAAGACCTTTCGATCTTGCTTTTCATGATTCCTATTAATAACTATTCTGCCATTTTTAATAAGGCATCTACAGATAGATCTTCATCAATCAATGGCCAGTGAATACCATAACCTGAAGGTGAAATTTTAAAAAAATTCCTCTGAAAATCATCGGCAGATTTCAATTTAGCTGAAACTTTATCCAAAGAGATTTTTAACTGCTTTCCATCTATCATCAATTGAATAAAATTATCGTGAAAAGCAATATCTTGTATTTTGTGAGTTACTATCATGGCTTTACCTTTTAAAGTGATTATTCCAGGCATCTACTATCAGGTCGAAATGTTGATATATTATTTTCTTGATTTCTTTGTTTGCAGCAGGCGTTAGGTTAAAACTAAACTCCTCCTTAATTTCAACTTCTTCTATTAAAATCCAAAACTTACATTCCATATCTCCTTTTTCAGCATGAACATGTATTGGTTCCGAACCTTCATTTGAATAGAAAAAAAGCCTCCATCCAGATAAATAGTATTGTTGGCATAAATTACAAGTCAAATATAATGATTTTAACGATTTTTTCAATTGGTCATATATGTCCCAAAAACAAAAAAGCAAGACCTTTCGATCTTGCTTTTTATATTTCAGTTTTTATTTCTTAATCAATCGGCTTAGGTTGCGTTTTGATTGTTGTTGTTGTATCTGTAGTGTCGGTGCTAACTGTTGCATCTGTTGGTGGTACAATAATGTTATTATCCGTATCATTTGTATTTTCAACCAAAAGTTCTTCCTTATCAAAAGGACGTTTACCAAAAATTACTTCTAAGTCGTCTCTAAAAATAACTTCCTTCTCTAACAATTGTTCAGCTAGTTTGGTCAGTTTATCTTTGTTGTTCATCAAAATTTCTTTGGTTCTGAAGTAAGCTTCATCAATCATTTTCTTTACTTCAAAATCAATCACCTCTGCCTGATGCTCGCTATATGGTTTACCAAATGAGTATTCTGATTGCCCGGTAGAATCGTAATAACTTACGTTTCCAACCTGATCATTCAATCCATAATAAACAATACTTGCATAAGCTTGTTTAGTAATTTTTTCCAGATCACTTAATGCACCTGTAGATACTTTACCGAAAATAATTTCTTCGGCCGCTCTTCCACCTAATGCAGCACACATTTCATCCATGATTTGTTCGCGTGTTGTGATCTGACGCTCATCAGGTAAATACCATGCAGCACCTAAAGAACGTCCACGAGGAACAATAGTTACTTTAACCAATGGAGAAGCATGTTCTACTAACCAACTAACTGTAGCGTGTCCTGATTCGTGGAAAGCTATCACACGTTTTTCGTGTGGAGTAATGATTTTGTTTTTCTTTTCTAAACCTCCGATGATACGATCAACTGCATCCAGAAAGTCTTGTTTCTCAATAAACTTCTTATCCTTACGTGCTGCGATCAATGCTGCTTCGTTACAAATGTTAGCAATATCAGCTCCACTGAATCCCGGAGTTTGTTTAGCTAAGAAATCGATATCAATGTTCTGCTCTAATTTCAATGGTTTTAAATGCACTAAGAAAATTTCTTTACGCTCATTTACATCCGGAAGATCAACAAAGATCTGTCTGTCGAAACGACCCGGACGAAGCAATGCTTTATCCAAAATATCAGCACGGTTGGTTGCAGCTAAGATGATCACACCGCTGTTAGTACCAAAACCATCCATCTCCGTTAACAACTGGTTCAAAGTATTTTCACGTTCATCGTTTGCACCCTGAGCAGGATTTTTACCTCTTGCTCTACCGATAGCATCGATCTCATCAATAAATACAATACAAGGAGCTTTTTCTTTTGCCTGACGGAACAAGTCACGTACGCGTGATGCACCTACTCCAACAAACATCTCCACAAAATCAGATCCTGATAAAGAGAAGAAAGGAACTTTAGCTTCCCCTGCAACCGCTTTAGCGATCAAGGTTTTACCGGTACCCGGAGGTCCGATTAACAATGCACCTTTTGGAATTTTTGCTCCTAGGTCGGTATATTTCTTCGGGCTCTTTAAGAAATCAACTATCTCTTTGATCTCCACTTTTGCGCCTTCTAAGCCTGCAACATCATTAAATGTAATTTGAACATTGGTGTCTTTATCAAACAACACAGCTTTCGAACGGCCTATATTGAAGATCTGTCCTCCTCCTCCACCGCCGCCCATACGGCGCATGATTACGATCCAAATAACAATCATCAAACCAATAGGAATGATCCAACTGAATAGATGGTCACCCCAATCGGTACGCTTTTCAGCCAATGGCCAAACTTTTAAATTTTCAGGAATGTTCTTTTGGTCTTCTTTTATCTGGCCCATAAAAAAATCCTGACTTGCAAAAACCAAGTGGTAATGCGGTCCCGGATGTTCATTAGGAAACAATTGTTTGCTGCCTGCATCTACAATTTTAGATAAACTATCCTTTTTGATATAGATCTCAGCAAACTCTTCGTTAATGATCTTTATGGTACTGACCCATCCTTTGGAAAGCATTTGATCGAATTGCGATTGCGTTAAAGCGCTTGTACGCGCATTACCAAAACCACCTCCAAACATGGTAAATGCCAATAACCCAACAACTACAATGGCATAGATCCAATAAAAGTTGAATGAATTTTTAGGTCCTCCGCCGCTGCCAAGAGGCCCAGGTCCTTTTTTTTGAGAGAAACGTTCGCGCATCTTTTCGAACTGCTGCTTACGCTCATCTTGATTATTTTGATCATTCGGTTGATCAGTATTCTTCTCTTCCGAATTTTTTTTCTCCTCGCTCATTTTGCTATTTATTATTTCGGGTTTCAGGTTTCTTGTTTGAATTACTCTCTTTAAGATTGTAAAACTCCAATTTGAAAATCAAAACCTCATACTTGTAAATTTAATTTATTTTCGGTTTCTTGTTCCCCGTTTCCAGTTGTTTCATAATTACAATTCGAAGATAAATCTAGATGAAACCTCTAGACCGAAACCAGAAACTTGCAATCTCTAACTTGTACCTTAATCAATAGTTGTAACCTCAGCATCTGCCCACAAAGCTTCGATATTGTAAAAATCACGGATCTCTTTTTGGAAAACGTGAACAACAATATTGATGTAATCAACCAGTATCCACTCACCTACCTGATGACCTTCGCTGTGGTATGGTTTTTCACCTGTTTTTTTCTGAACAACATCTTCTACTGAATCGGCAATAGCATCAACGTGTGTTCTTGATTCGGCATCTGCTATCACAAAATAATCGGTAACCGGATTAGTTAAACCTGTAAGGTCCATCACGGTAATATTTTTTGCTTTTTTCTCCTGTAAACCATCAATGATGGCATCCAGTAAAGCATTGTTTTGATTTTTGCTTCTGCTGATTGTTGGTTTTTTACCTGATTTTCCCGCAGCTTTACCTTCAACACGGGTAAATTTAGGAGCAGAGTTCACAATGTTATTTGCTTCTCTTTCCGCCAGCTGTCTTTCAGTAAGAACTTTTTTAGGAGCTTTACCTGCAGCCTTTTTAGCAACTGCTCTCTTTCCTTTGTTGGAAGGAGCTTTACGCCCTAAACCTGCTTCAGCCTTTTTTGGCGCTGCTTTTTTAGGTGCTGCTGCTTTTGCTACTTTGGTAGCTGAGCCTGTTGAAGCTACCTTTTTAGGTGCTGCTTCTTTCTTGCCAACCGAAGTTGACGATGCGGGTTTTGCAGCTACTTTTTTAGCTGCTACTTTCTTCGGTGCTGCTTTTTTTACTGCAGCCTTTTTAGGTGCTGCTTTTTTGATGATCTTTGCCATATATGTGTGAAGCGATTGTCGCTTAAATAAACCTTAAATTAAGGCATTTTTATTGGTTTGTACAAAAATAATTAATTCTTTTGTTGTTCGGTTATCTAAATTAAATGGAGACTCTTTTCGTAGGAAATAATATCGTTCACTTAACTGAGGTTGACTCGACCAATAGCTATGCCAAGGCCCTGTTAAAAGACGTTAAACTACCTGAAGGCACAGTAATAAGCACCGATAATCAAACCAAAGGAAAAGGTCAGAGAGGGAATATATGGGCTACTGAACCCGCTGCAAACATTACCTGTTCGGTAATCCTGTATCCTAAATTTTTAAGCGCTTCCGATCACTTTTTTTTAAGCAAAGTAATTTCTTTAGCTGTACATGCTACTTTGGCAGAGCTTTTGGATTCGGGCAATTATGACATAAAAATCAAATGGCCAAATGACATTTTGGTGAATAATAAGAAGATCTGCGGAACATTGATTGAAAATGCATTCAGACACGAGAAGCTTCAGGAATCAATTATTGGTATTGGATTAAACGTAAATCAAGAAGATTTTGGAGAATTATCGGACAAGGCAACATCTCTGAAACTATTGTGTAACAAAGGATTTGACAAAGCAGTTGTTTTAAAAAGATTACTGAAACATATTGAAGTACAGTATCTGCAATTGAAACAAGCAAAAGAAGCAAGCATCCATGAAAATTACCTGAAACATCTTTTATTATTCGGTAAGACTTCAACATTTAAAGACCTGAAAAACGATGGGGAATTTAAAGGAAAAATCGTTGATGTGCTTCCAAACGGGCTCCTGATAATTGAAACAAGTAAAAAAGAGAGAAGGAAATTTGATATGAAGGAAATCGGCTTCGGTTACTGATTTTACAGATTCAAATACGCAAAATGTTTCCCGCAGATATCGCTGATCCACGCAGATGCATTTTTCTGCGTTAATCTGTGAAATCTGCGGGACAAAAACTGTATCTAAACTTCGAATAATTTCTATCTTTGCGCATGCAAAACGAAATGATCCTGATCCTTGACTTTGGATCGCAATACACACAGCTGATTGCGCGTAGAGTAAGAGAACTGAACGAATATTGTGAGATTCATCCTTACAACAAAATTCCCGAAATAACATCGAATATTAAAGGTGTTATTCTTTCAGGAAGCCCGCATTCGGTAAGAGAAGAGAATCCACCAAAACCGGATCTTTCTATGATCAAAGGGAAAATTCCTTTATTGGGTGTTTGCTACGGAGCTCAATACCTTTCTCACTTTTTTGGTGGCGAAGTAGGAAGATCTTCTTCCAGAGAATACGGACGTGCCAACCTGAATTTTGTAAATAAACAGAACCCTTTATTTAAAACCATTTCCGACAATTCACAAGTTTGGATGAGTCACGCCGATACTATTTTAAGTGTTCCTGATACTTATGAAATTGTTGCAAGTACTCATGATGTAAAAGTTGCAGGTTACCAGATCAAAGGCGAAGAAACATACGGAATTCAATTCCATCCGGAAGTATTTCACTCAACCGAAGGGTCGCAATTACTGAAAAATTTCGTTTACGATATTTGTGGGTGCAAAGGAACCTGGACTTCTGAATCATTTATAGAGACTACGGTTTCTGATCTAAAAAAACAATTGGGTGATGACAAAGTTGTTTTAGGTTTATCTGGCGGAGTTGATTCGAGTGTTGCAGCAGTATTATTAAACAAAGCAATTGGTAAAAATCTGTATTGTGTTTTTGTTGACAATGGCTTGTTACGTAAAGATGAGTTTGAAAATGTATTGGCATCCTACAAACACATGGGTTTAAATGTGATTGGTGTGAATGCTAAAAAACAATTTTACGATGCGCTTGCCGGAATAAGTGACCCGGAGAAAAAACGTAAGGCAATCGGCAAAGTTTTTATTGATGTATTCGATCAGGAATCACATAAAATTGAAGATGTAAAGTGGTTAGGACAAGGAACTATTTATCCTGACATCATTGAAAGCATTTCTGTGAAAGGGCCTTCAGCTACTATTAAATCACATCATAACGTTGGCGGTTTACCTGACTATATGAAATTAAAAGTTGTTGAGCCTCTTAAATCATTATTTAAAGATGAAGTAAGAAGAGTTGGAAGAGCTTTACATATGGATGAAGCATTGATAGGCAGACATCCATTCCCGGGCCCGGGGTTAGCAATTCGTATATTGGGAGATATAACTGAAGATAAAGTAAAATTACTTCAGGAAGTAGATCATATCTTTATCAGCGGATTAAAATCGGCAGAATTGTATGATACAGTTTGGCAAGCGGGAGCAATTTTCCTTCCTGTTCAATCCGTTGGTGTAATGGGCGATGAACGTACTTATGAAAACGCTGTTGCATTAAGAGCTGTAAGTTCAACAGATGGTATGACGGCAGACTGGTGTCATTTACCTTATGAGTTCCTGGCAAAAGTATCTAACGATATTATCAATAAAGTAAAAGGTGTTAACAGGGTTGTTTATGATATCAGCTCTAAACCACCTGCTACTATTGAGTGGGAATAGCTTCGACTTCGCTCAGCCACCTTTTAATTTCGTTAAGGAAAGATGTTCAGGTGGTTGAGCGGAGCCGACCTCAGCTTTTGATTTCGTTGTAAGTTGTTCAGGTGACTGAGCGGAGCCGAAGTCACCAAATTGAAAACATGAACCTCGAGCAACTCATAACAGATATCGGATATGCAAAATTATTGCTGATTCTTATCCTGAATTTTGTTGCCGGATTTATTGACTCTGTTGTTGGCGGTGGTGGTTTAATTACAATACCTGCATTACTGATCAATTTACCTAAAACTCCCATTGCTACTATATTTGGAACAAATAAAATCGCTGCTTTATCAGGAACAAGTGTTGCTGCTTTTCAATATGCCAAACGGATAAAATTTGATTATAAATTACTTTTAGCTGTAGTTTTTTTCGCATCGGTCTCTTCATTTGTAGGTGCAAAGCTTGTCTCCTATATTAATGTAAATACATTCAAACCTATCATTTTAGTGATCCTTATTTTGATAACGATCTATACGCTTATTAAAAAAGATCTCGGCTCGGTACAAACTAAATCTCTTGAACTAAGAAAAAAAATATTGTATGGTTCACTCATAGGTTTACTTGTAGGTTTTTATGATGGTTTCTTTGGTCCGGGAACAGGAAGTTTTTTAATACTGGGTTTTGTTCTCATACTCGGATTTGAATTCGTACAGGCATCAGCCTACGCCAAAGTAATTAATTGTTTCACTAATATTTCTGCTCTTGTTGTATTTATCCGGCAGGGTAATGTTATTTGGGGCTTAGCTATTTTAATGGCTGCCTTTAATATTTTAGGAAACATAGTTGGGACACGTATAGCATTTAAAAAAGGAAACAAATTTGTAAGAATTGTTTTTTTGATCATTGTTACGTTGATGATTATAAGATATAGTAACGATGTTTTCTTTTCTGCTGGTTAATTCAAATATCGAAACTAACGTAATGTCAGGTCGCGAACATTCGGAGAGTAGTGCATCTAAGTCTCGACTTCGCTCGACCTGAAATTGCGGGAAAAAATTGTAAATGTTTCCTTTTCAAAAAATATCAATTAGGATCTTTGAAACGATCATCGTTAATGAAAGTATAATCCGTTAGTGTGAGCAGAAATGCTTTCAGATCTGCTTTATCCTGGGCAGAGAGCGAAATTCCACCTGATAAGTTTGGGTCTAGTGTTCCGTTATCTACTATTCCTGAGGCATAATGTTCTATTACCTGATCTAAGTTACTGAACCGACCATCATGCATGTAAGGTGTTGTAAGTGCTATGTTTCTGAGGCTTGGCGTTTTAAATTTATACTTATCCAATGGATCACCTGTGATATGTGCTCTTCCTGAATCCTGAATGGTAGGATCAATACTTAGTCCGTTGTTCTTAAATTCAAAATTGGTAAACAAAGGTTCGCGGTGACATGAATTACATTTTTGCTGAAACAATAAATAACCGTTTTGTTCCTGAGATGAAAACGATACGTCTTGTTCACCACGCTTGTATTGATCGTATTTACTGTTATATGAATAAAGCATTCCCTGAAACTGGGCAATCGCTTTTAATATGCGCTGGGTATTGATTAGGTCATCCCCAAAAGCAAGGGTAAATAATTGCTTGTATTTATTACTTGCCTGAAGCTTTGTTATTGCGTTATTAATATCCTCATGCATTTCAATTGGATTGGCAATTGGCCCTAAAGGTTGATTTTCGATGTGGAGAATTCCTCCGTCCCACATAAAACTGGTATTCCAGTTCATATTAAATAGCGCCGGGGCATTCCTCTTTCCCAACGAACCATCTACTCCATGACTAAACCGATGTTCCGCGTTTGCAAAAGCCACAAATCCCTGATGACAAGAACCACAGGAAATACTATTGTCTTTGGAAAACATTTCTTCATAAAACAATTCTCTTCCTAAAATAAATTTATCCTGAGAAAGCTGATTGTCCTGAAAAGTATAAACAGGTTGAGGCCAGCCTTCGGGAATTATTTCACGAATATCATTGGAAGGTAAAATCGGTTTTATTTTAGGATCAACGCTGCAAGAAATGAATTGACAGCAGATCACAACAACTATACTATAAAAAAGTAATCTCATTAGTTGTGAATGTGTTCAATGGTAAACATATCGGCATAATTATCAGCAATCATTTTTGATGTGGTGCTTACCGTTGTAATGTTATTAGTGGTTGCAAGACTTATGGTTGTAGGATTAATAAACCATTCTTTCAAATTACACTTAATATAAATTGTGGGTGTAACTGTGCTTGATACATTAGCGGTGCTTCCATTAAATGTTGGGCTGATTATTTTCAAAGCACTGTTTGCTCCTTTAAAACCTGCAATATGAAAAGCTACAGAATTAGACGGTGCAGTTGATTGCTGCGAAATGCCTTCCAGCTTAGCAAAAATATAACCTGTACTCCAGGTCCAAAACATATTGTTATTTGCACTCAATGCACCGGTTTGGGCTCCTGAAACATTACGTGCCGAGTCAACGCCAATCATAAATGTGATGGAAGTATAGTTTTTGATGGGAACACCTGTGATCGTAAATTTTTGGCTTGCAGGATTTGATTCATCAATGAGGTGGTAACTTTCAGTTTCGGCAAACTCTTTACCATCTGAATCGGTCAATTTTATATTGCTGATATAATACTTAAAGATAGAAACCTTGATTTTATCTCCGTTATCCAGAATGTAATTTACAGTATCTAATCCAAGATCCAATGTATCAAACATATTATCAAATTCGATCTTCAGCGAACCTGTTGGGGTTACCGGAGTTATTGGTTCTTCTTCTTCAAGAGGGTCTTTTTTGCAAGCGGAAACCAGCAACACAAAAAAAGATAGTAGTATAATAAATCGGGTCATTTGATCAACTGATATAATGTCACAAAGGTAGTTCAAAAATAACGAAGATGGGAACAGGAAGAAAATGTAAATTAGGTTTCGGAAAAAGCTGCTAGCGGTAAAACAACTACTTATCAAACTAATCGAAGGCTCATACTTTTACACCGATAACAAGTATATCGTCTATTTGTTCAACATCTCCCTTCCATTCTTCCATGAAATCATGAAGATAGTTGCGTTGGTCTTTCATTTCCTTTGTGCTAATCTCAATCAGGATCTCTTTGAATTTTTTTGTCATTAATTTTTTTCTGCTCACTCCCCCAAACTGATCTGCAAATCCGTCACTGAACAAATAAAATACATCTCCCTTATTCAAAGTTACCTCATGTTGCTCAAATGCCTGCTCATCCTTTGTTAACCCACCGATTGCGTGCTTGGTTGCTTTGATCTCTATCAAGTCCCGGGAATTATGCTTAATGATCCATATTGGGCGGTTTGCACCGGCAAACTTTATTGTAACCTCTTCCTTTTTATTTATTCCAAGGGGAATGGCACACAACGCAATATCCATTCCGTCTCTTGTACTTGTTGCATTATCACCTGTTTGGCGAAGTGCAGCCTTCAATCCTATATTCAATTCCTTAAGAATTTCTCCCGGCTCAGAACTAATATCAACAGCATCTTTCAATTTTTCACATCCAACTAAACTCATAAAAGCTCCGGGAACCCCATGCCCTGTGCAATCAGCAGCTGCAATGATCACTTTTCCATTTTCTTCCTTATTCGCATACTTATCAGAGAAAAAGTAAAAGTCGCCACTTACAATATCTTTCGATTTATATAAAACAAAATAATGATCCAGGTATTCATCAATCTCTTTCAGGGGAGGCAGGATGGCATGCTGGATCCTCTGTGCATATATAATACTCTGTTCTGTCTCAATACTCTTCTCTTCTATAACGCGACTTTTCTCCTCAATCTCATTTTTTTGACGATTGATTTCATCTGCCTGGCGAGCCAGTACCAGGTTCGCCTTTTTCTTTTGCCTGATATTTCTCCATAGCACAAAAGAAAAACCTGCTATCATCAAGAGCCCCGCCATACCTACAAAAATGATGGTACGTTTTTGTTTTAGTTCTTTACTTTGTTCTTCCTTTTCTACACTTAATACAGTTATCTCCTTTTCCTTAATCACCGCTTCCTTCTCCTTTTCGGTAAGTTCACTGGTTGTTTTAGTCAATTCCTGCTGATTTTCCTTCAACATTATCTCCTGAAGCTTTTTTGCCATGCTTAAACGCTCAATGTCACGTGCCTTTTTTTCTGCTTCCAGTTGCTGTTTTATCAAAATTGCCTCCTGCTCTTTGAACTTTAATTCTTTGATTTGCTTTTCTTTCTCAAACAAAGCCAGACTTTGTTCCTTTTTTTCTGCTTCCAGTTTCTGAGTCAATAATTCTGCTTCTTTGGCACTCAATTCAGCATCCTGCAACTCTTTATTTTTTCTCAACAACTCAATTTCTTTTAATTTATTCTCCGACTCAACGCGTAATTTTTCTATCTCAAGTTTCTTATTATCCTCTGCAGCACTGGTAAGAAGAATTTTTGTTGTCTCACTTATATCATTTAATTGTTTTTTGAAAAGATGCTCATAAGAACCATCAGCCATGAATTGCTTTCTCTTTTTATTAAAATAGATCTTTCTGGAAGGTTTATTCAATAAAAAACCAAACAGATCATTTGTAGCTGCTGCTGCAATGTTATCTGCATTCATGTTTATCTTCCAGTCCTTTAATTCATAAACGGAAGTATCTGAAAGATCTTTAACATCAGTATTAATAATAAGGGATTCCTTATTTACTCCTTCTTTTGAAAATTTGAGAACATAAACATTATTCAGTTCAAGTTTTATATCAAATGATCCGTTCTTCGCCGAATAAAATTGACCGGTTTCTATTTCATTCTTCTCTATAACTATTTTAACCCCTTCGAGTGAATTTCCATTCTTAGCCACTATACCTGAAAAATTGAGACACGTGTTTTTAGGGTCATTATTTTCCCATGCTTTTTTTACAATTTTATTTCCTTTCTCATCATAGAGATAATATTCGCCTGACCACTGACCACTTCTCAGGATTCCTTCTTTTATCAATTTCCCTTTTTCGCTGTAAAACTTTGCCTTACCTGAAGTTACTCCGCCAACGTATAAAACTTCAGATTTGAGCTTATTCGTTTTTATATGATATGTTTTCCAAACACCATTTTTCTTATCGTTTAGAAAAACACCTTCCTCTGTTATTTGGTTATGCTTTAATACCTTATTTTTTAATCCATTCTTATCTTTTCCAAAATAAACCCACCTGCCCTGTTTCAGGTCATTTGCATCGATGCGATCTATTGTATCGCCTAAAAAAAGGTCGTAATCTTTAAGTTTATTTTGTTGTGCATAGGAGAATATAAACCCAAAAATTAGGAGAACAAATAAAATGCTTCGTTTGATATGATTATGGGGCATAAATTTTATTATCTCAAAAATAGGTTTTTTTAAGCTAAACGGCAATTAGAAACAGGTTCTGTTTAAACAAACAAAAACTCCCGACAGGTCGCCTGTCGGGAGTTCATTACTTGATCTTTAAAATCAATGTGCCACCAATAACTTAATACTCCCGCTTACTTTATTATCAATTACCAGTGTTGCAATGTATGTCCCGTTTGTGAGGTTCTGCCCATCTAAATAAGTGCTTGTTTTTCCCCGCTCCAGCAAATAAATTGTTTTTAATATTTTTCCTTCCATATCCGAAATAACAACCTGTGCGCTTTTTACATCTTTTTGCAAGTATGCTTCAATTGTTGTGGACTCACTGAAAGGATTTGGAAAATTGCTCAAAAGTTTTGTTTCTTCCACTTTAATTTCTGTTTCTGCTTCCACTTTTTTCTTTTCATATTCTTCCAATCCTCCACCAATTCTTATTTCCACTCTACGATTCAGAGCTTTTCCCACATCAGTTGCATTACTGTATCGTGGCTGCGTTTCTCCTTTGCAATTCATAATCATACGGTCAGCGCTTATTCCTTTATTTTTAATGTAATTAATTATAGCAGTTGCACGTTCGCAGGATAATTTTTCATTCGTTTCCAAATCACCTTCGCTATCGGTGTGGCCGGTGATCAGTATCTTTCCTTCCGGATTTTTTTTGTACAATTTCACCAAATTATCCAACAGTGCTTTGTAACCGTTGGTAATATCCGAAGTGTTTTTATCAAATTGTACATTGTAACTTCTTTCATAAGAAACAAAACTTTGCCCTTCAATTAAAACACCGCTATCATAGCTATCGTCCGATACATCGGCAATAGCCATTTTAATATGATATGTTTCGTAGGGAGTAACAGCCTGACGGATCTCCATTAATTTGGTAAGGCCGTCATATTCTATTGGCAATGCTCCGTTCACATTACTTACATAATAGGAAGGATTGGCTGCCATTATTCTTGAACCATATTCGTGTTTGCCATTATTAATAGAGTTTACACTCACAGGCGATTTGCTGTTTGGTACAACCGCCAAATTCTTTTCACCATCAATACCTTTACCGGTAATAAAAAATCCGAACACATCATTGTATTCAGAGCCAACAAACTCATCGTATTCTTCGGATCCAAACACATAATTAAAACTCAATGTATCTGCAGTTGGAACAACATCCATTTCTATAAAACAAACGTCAAATGTTTTTTGACCGGGATTGATCAGTTTCTGTAATTCCAAACATTCTGTTCCTTTACTTGAATAATGATTTCTGTTCTCAACATTAGCATGGGTCATATTCGACATGGCCTGAGTGGTGTTGCCGGAGCACAATGCGGCAATTCCACCTGTAGTCATAATCATTCCCTTTTTCATCCCAAATGAAGACTTTTTGTCTTCAAAAAAACCATAGGCCTCATCGGAAGGTGTTTTGGTTATAGAAAAGCTTTTTAAAACAACGCCTTCACCAATTAAGGTTTCGAACAGGTGCTGGGCGTCCAGTTCGCCTGTTTTTTGAGTTTTATATGTTTTGAAGTCGTTAATATTTTGCGCTGTTAGTGTAGTTGTTGTGAGGAGAGCGCAAGAAAAAAGCGGGAGTAGGATTCTTTTCATGGTGTTTAATTTTGGTTTAACTACCTATTGGATGCTTAGCATAATGAAATTACATAAAAAAAGTCACATTTTTTTGGGTGGCTTGTTAATTAACAAACTTTAGGTGCAAGAAAATGGAGGAAAACAGGGGATTTACAACCCAAATCCTCACATTACTTTAACTACTCTCTTCTATAATCACACAAAAAAATGAATAGTGCTTTAAGGAACTACTTAATAAACTTAAACTCAGTTCTTCTATTCAATTCATTCTCCTTCTCAGAGCATTTGATCCCATTAGAGCATCGGTTGAGAATTTTGGTTTCTCCCATTCCTGTTGATTTTAAACGGGCCTTTTCTATTCCTTTTCCGGTTAAATATTCAACTACCGCTTTAGCCCTTTTATCTGATAAGGTTTTGTTGGATGCATCATCACCACTTGCATCGGTATGCGAAAACACTTCCAGCTTGAGTGTTGGAGTAGCTTTCATGGTTGTTACTATCTTATCCAATAATTTTAATGTTTTTTCAGATACTTTAAAATCGCCACTTGCATAATAGATATTCTCAACAATCAGTAATTCTTTATCCTTTGATTTACTGAACATGTCCAGTTTAATACCGGGATCCGTTTCTACCACTTCGCTTACCCTCGCTACGTCCTTATCAAGTAGTTTGTAGTTAAATCCGCTGGCGGAGCGATTAAATTTCGAAATAATCAACCCATTTTGCTGAGCTAAATACAGAGATTCTGCATCTTTTACCTGATCCGTTTTTCCAACCGCTACTTCAGTACCCTGAGCGAATACCTGTTTAAATTCAAAATCACCATAATCATCTGTTTCCGCCACTTTAATTGTATCTGTACCTGAGATCAAAAATACTTTTTGGTGAACTAATGGCTTCAAATCTTTCGGATTACCATAAAGTAATTTAGCCAGCATATTTACCGATTTCGGAGCTTCTTTCTTAAGCTCGTTAATTTTCATTTGTAGTTTTTGTTCTGTTGGGTCTATCATCACTATCACACCACTCGGGCTAACAAAAAAATCTGCAGGCACCTTCATTAACTGATAACTCTTTGCTATAACCGAATAAAATCCATTTTTGTCCCACACATTTTGTACGTTATTCATTCCATCCTTTACAACTGCCATTTCCCAGGATTCTCTCAGTTGCTCCAGACAAACTGATAGAACAACTAATCCATTCGATTTTCCAAGTCTTGTTTCCTTATAGTCAATAGCAATTTTATTGTAAAACTTATGACTATTTCTGCTTTTTATTGTTGATGGAGACCAAAAATGAATTAACACATAATGATCTTTCATCAGTTCTTTCAAATTGATGGATTCATCATTCGCATTGCTTAATGTAAAATCAGGTGCCTTGTCTCCCACCATTAAAGCCTGAGCACTTACAACGGAAACAAAGAAAAAAAGCAATATGAGTACATTTTTACTGCGCATGGGTTTTATTTTTTGTTAGCGGGTTCTTCTTTTTTCACCAGTTTTTCTAATGCTGCATCCAAAGCAGGACCTCTTAATCCTTTAGCCACAACAATACCTCTGGGGTCTACCAACCAGTTAGCTGGAATAGAACTAACTCCGTATTTTGCCGCAGGTTCAGCCGACCAGCCTTTAAGATCGCTTATATGATATGGCCAGTTCAGTCCGTCTTTCTCAATAGCTTTTTTCCAGGCTTCTTTGTTTTGATCCAAAGAAACATTAAATACTTTAAATCCTTTTCCATATTTGTAGTTTGCATTAGCATACTTATTGTGTGCAGAAACTACATTAGGATTTTCCATTCTGCATGGTCCGCACCAGCTTGCCCAAAAATCTATCAGTACATAATACCCACGCAATGAAGAAAGTTTCATTAAAGAATCCTGAGTATTTTTGTATTCCAGCTCCGGTGCTCTTTGCCCAATTCCTAAACCAATTGGAATGCTATCAGGCGGAGTATAATTTTCAAGAGCTTCCGGAGGCAATCTTTCAACAATTTTACAACCTGTTAAACCGGTCATAGAAACTAAAAACATTATAACTATTGAACTAAGTATTATTTTCATTTTATTTTCTGATTATTTCTGCCCCAATAGCATTCAAGCGTGTATCAATATGCTGATAACCTCTGTCTATTTGATTAATATTAAAAATAGTGCTCTTTCCTTTTGCCGACATGGCAGCTATCAACAAGGAAACGCCTGCACGAATATCAGGCGATGCCATTTGAATTCCACGTAATTGATTTTTTCTGTCCAGACCCATTACAACTGCACGATGCGGGTCAGAAAGAATGATTTTTGCTCCCATATCTATCAGCTTATCCACAAAGAATAAACGGCTCTCAAACATTTTTTGATGAATCAGAACATTTCCTCTTGCCTGAATTGCCGTAACCAAAATAATACTGATCAAGTCAGGTGTGAAACCCGGCCATGGTGCATCGGCAATGGTTAAAATGGAACCATCGATATAAGTATCAATTTCGTAATGATCTTGTGCAGGGATGTACAAATCATCTCCTCTCAATTCCATTTGAATTCCCAAACGTTGAAACACGCTTGGTATCACACCTAAATCATTATAAGAAACATTTTTAATGGTAATCTCTGATTGTGTCATAGCTGCCATGCCAATGAAAGATCCAATTTCGATCATATCGGGTAACAAACGATGGGTTGTGCCCCCTAGTTTCTCTACACCTTCAATGGTAAGTAAGTTGGATCCGATTCCTGAGATTTTTGCTCCCATTCTGTTCAACATCTTACATAATTGTTGTAGGTAAGGTTCGCAGGCTGCATTATAAATTGTTGTGGTTCCTTCTGCTAACACAGCTGCCATCACAATGTTGGCTGTACCTGTAACGGAAGCTTCGTCTAAAAGCATGTACGCTCCTTTCAAGCGTTTTGCCTCTACTTTAAAAAATTCGTTTTCCTCATCGTAATTAAAAGTGGCTCCAAGATTTTCAAAACCTAAAAAGTGGGTATCTACTCTTCTTCTTCCGATTTTGTCTCCACCCGGTTTTGGCATATAACCTCTTCCGTAGCGTGCCAACAATGGACCAACAATCATAATAGAGCCGCGTAAACTTCCGCCCTTCTTTTTAAATTCGGGAGACACCAGGTAATCAACATTTACATCATCGGCTTGAAAAGTGTATTCTTCATGACCGGTTTTTTCAACTTTTACTCCCAGATCTTTTAAGAGGTCAATCAATTTCAGAATATCTACAATTTCGGGAATATTGCCGATAACAACTTTTTCTTTCGTCAGCAAAACAGCGCAAACAATTTGCAACGCTTCATTTTTAGCTCCTTGCGGAATAATATCACCTTTTAATCGTTTACCTCCGGTTACTTCAAAAATCATAAAATACTATTTATCGGTTGTTGTTATTGCGTTTAAAGTTATTGTTGCGATTCTGGTTGTTCTTATTTTTATGATGTTTATTGCGATTACTGCTTCCTCCAGCCGGGTTATTAGAATGCTGACGTTTTACCAGTTCGTTTACGTGACTTAGCTGAGTATTTTCATCCAGCTTAAGTTCGCCTCCTGAGATTTCGCTAAGTTGTTTCAGTATCAAATCATCCGACATTAAATCTTTTGAATTCCATGTGATGTATGATTTTTTCATACTGTTGGCTATGGTTCGTTTTAATTCTTCTTTCTCTGGCCCTTCGGGGTATGCTTTTGCTTTTACAATGATATCTTCAATAATTTTTCCGTAGTGCTTGTATTTTATTTTACCATGCGGATAAGCTACCAATTCAGGTTTGGTATCTAATTTCTCAGGGCTTGGCAAAGGATAAGGTGAATCAACATCTAATTTAAAATCGGAGATAATAAATAAATGATCCCAAAGCTTGTGGGTAAAATCTGCTATATCACGCAAATGTGGGTTCAACTGACCCATTACCTGAATAATTGCCTTAGCGCAACGGTTTCTTTCTTCTCTGTCTTCGATAGTTACACAGTGATTAATCATATTCTGAATATTTCTACCATATTCAGGAATAATCATCCTGGGAAGTTGTGTGTTATAATCCATTAATTTCTTTGGGAGTTCTAATTAAAAATAAAACGCTAATTTAAGAAAAATAATTTACTTATCGGGGTTTGCAGAATTCAATAAAATTGGCATATTTGATATAAATTTTAAACCTTTTTCAACATGTTCGACTTAAGACAAAGCTTAACCGCAATTGCTTCAAAATGGAAGTACAAATTAGAGGAGATCTCTCCAGCTATTTTTAAAATTGATGTTGCCATAAAAATTGGCGAAGACAAATGGCGTTATCAATACGTTTTTGTGTGGGAACAAAAAGAAAGATATAACGGTCAATCGGCTATCTATATGAACAGTAGATGTGGTGAGGCTTCTGTGAAATTAAATTTATATAACATTTTAAAAGAAGCAGCATTTGGTAATTTAAGCTCGCTTGCAATTGCCAATGATAAACGCGCTGATGGAAGTGATACGGAAACAGTTGTTTGTCAGGCTGCTTTACCAACTGAGTTTATTACTCAGGATATGTTGGATAAAACTATTTATGAAGTAGCGAACAACGCTGATATTATTGAAGAGAAATACTTTGGCGGAGACGGGAATTAAATTATTATTTCTGGTTTTAGGTTTCTGGTTAATTATTTCTAGTTATCTATTTCAGGTTTTAGGTTGAGCCTAATCCAATAAACCTGAAATGTGATTCCTATAATTATCGGATGGAAATAACTAAAAAACTAGAAACCTTAAACTAGAAACCCGGAATAATTAAGCTTTTTGAAGTTCGATTACTGTTATTTCCGGCCAGATACCTACTCTTCCGGGATACCCTAAAAAGCCCAATCCCCGGTTTACATATAAATATTGTTCACCATCTTTGTATAAACCTGCCCAATGCGGGTAAATGTATTGCGATGGGCTCCATTTAAATCCCGGAATTTCTATTCCGAACTGGAATCCATGTGTGTGACCGCTTAAGGTAAGATCAATATCTTTAAAGTCCTCAATTACTTCCTTTCCCCAATGTGATGGATCGTGAGACAATAATATTTTGAAAGGATAATTTTCAGCTCCCTGATACGCTTTTGCTAGATTTCCGTATTTGGTAAAACCTCTTAAACCCCAGTTTTGAGTTCCTATTAGTGCAATCTTTTCCCCGTCTTTTTCAAGATCTACCATCTCATCCCACAGCAATCTCCAGCCTGCTTCTTTGTGAACGTTTTTAAGTTTTTCTCTTGCTTCCAGCTTTTCTTCTTCACTATGCCACTGTATATAATCGCCGTAATCATGGTTTCCGAAAATAGAATACACTCCCATTGGTGCTTGGAGTTTGCGATAAGTATCCATAAAACCTTCTGTTTCGGTGTAAATATTATTTACCAGGTCTCCGGTAAAAAAGATCACATCCGGTTTTTCCTTTTGAATGATTGAAAAAGCTTTTTCTAGCCCTGCAGTATCAGTAAAACTTCCTGTATGAATATCTGAAATCTGAACTATTTTTAATCCGTTAAAAGCAGAAGGAATTTTTTTTGATTTTAATGTTGTACGATGAACTTTGTATTTATGTGCTCCTCTGAAAATCCCGTACATCAATGAGGTAAAAGGAATTGCGGCAAATGCAAGAGAGACATAGCTAAAAAACTTCAATCGGCTTATTCTTATTGCTTCTCCATCAACTACAGGGCTATTTTTTCTTTTAATCCATTCAATAAAATAGCGGATAATTCTGGAAACATCTTCTACCAACAAAAATACAACTCCAAGAAGTTTTACAATTGCCAGTATAAATGCTAAAGAAGCAATGTAACTTGTAAAATACTTGTTCATCCGCAAAGAAGGCACAAGCATCATCAAAAGGAATGTAATTGCAGTAAATGCGCTCATCGACCAATAAACGTACTTGATCACCGTTTGCTTGTGTGGCGAAAAATCCCTTATAATGGTTTTTACAGCCTGAAAAAAGTAGAAGTCTGCAAGCGCAAAAATTAATAATACTACTATAGGACCTGTTACTGATCTCATAAATTGTTTTACCTTTTATTCATTCCCTTTGGAAAAATCCATCTAATCTTGAAAACTAATTCAAACAAATTGGTACAGTATTGGTTATATTTGCGAATCAATTTAGCACACAAAAGTACGAGAAAAATGAAGCCCTTCTTTAGATATATTTTAAGCTTTCCCCTGATTTTTACTTTTTTAACTGCAAATGCTCAAACCAAGGCGGTGAGCAAGACTCCGGTGCCGGTGAATGACTTCTCTGCTATTCTTCACGAAGAAACCCTGAACAAAGTGTTTGCTGCCATAGGCGAAATCAAAGGGAGTAACGATTATGAAGTAATGCTTATAAAAGGTAAATACCACTGGACCATTATTAACCCTAAAATTTCGATTCGACCTGATAGTTCACAATTTAGATGCGATGCCAAAGTAGATGTTGGTCCATTCAGTTATACTACAAGTGTTCCGGGAGATGTAAAGATCACTTATGATCAAAAGAAAAACGAAATTCAGGTAAAAATTGTAAGAGCGATCTTTGAATTATACACTTACATTTTTGGTAAAAAGGTTCATATCAAAGACATTGATCTTGCGGAATATTTAACAGATCCATTTATTTTTGAAGGGCCAAAAACTATGGCAACTGATTTTGAATTCATGATGCCGGATAGCACAATGAAACACATTTACATTCAGCCTTCTACCTGCGAAATGGAAGTAAGGTGGAAAGAAATTGTTACACGCTGTGAAGTTCAGGTAAGTGATAAACCGTTCAAAGCTCCTGCGCCTCTTACACAAAAACCAACAACACCAAAACCCGCAACTACTCCTACAACCACTACAGCAGGAACAAAGTCAAACGGTGACAGCACAAAAAACAAAGCGACAACCGGCGGAACAAAAAAATAAACACTATGCGCATCATTCCCTTTCTTTTTATTTTCTGTTTACTGTTTGGATGCGGACCCGGAAAACAAAAAGAAGAATCTGTAAATGATACCAAATCAGATCCGGTTGAGACTGCAATTAACTACTCGCAAAATTTTTCTATTAGCAATTATAACGGCTACAAAATACTTAGTGTTCAAAAGAATGGATCGAAACAAAAGTATGTGTTATATAAAAAAGGTACGCAAAAACCGGAGATCAATGATTCCAGGGCAATATTCGTTCAAACTCCTGTAACAAAAGCTGCATGCCTTTCTTCTCTTTATGTTGGGTTTTTAGACAGATTAAATGAAACAGAAAAGATCATTGCTATTGATAATATTGATTACATAAAAAACAAAACAATAAATGAAAAAGTTGCAGCAGGAAAAGTGGCGCAGTTAGCTATAGTGGGAAAAATGAACGAAGAGATGACACTGGCGATAAAACCTGAATTGGTTATCAACTACGGTAGCGGAAATATTCAAAGCGATCGAAATGAAAAACTTTACAATGCCGGAATCCCAATTGTGTATTGCTTCGATCATTTCGAAAACACGCCATTAGGGCGGGCTGAATGGATAAAATTCATTGCCTGCTTTTTCGAAAAAGAAAGGGCTGCTGATTCTTTATTCAGTCAGACAGAAGCTAATTATATAGCACTGAAAGCAGAAGCTGCAAAAGCTACCGAAAAGCCCACAGTATTAACAGAGCTTAAACTTAACGATGCATGGTATGTTCCGGGTGGAAAAAGTTTCATGTCGATACTCATACAGGATGCAAATGCGCACTATTGTTGGGAAAAAGATACGGCAATCGGAAGCCTGCCTTTGTCATTTGAACAGGTTTATAAAGTTGCTTCCGGTTCAGATTACTGGCTGAATGTTTTATATACCAAATCCAAAAAAGATCTTTTACAACTGGATAAACGTTACGGAGATTTCAATGCGTTCAAACAAGATGCTCTTTATAACAACGATTTGCAAATGACCGAAAAAGGCGGAAATGCATATTGGGAAACAGGATTGATATGCCCCGATTTAATTTTGTTAGATTTGATAAAAATTTTTCATCCGAATTTGTATAAGGAAAAACAATTTACTTATTATCGAAAATTGGAATAGCAGGCCTTTAATCACAGAGAACACGAAGATAGCACTAAGTTTCACAAAGATTTTTTTGCGTTCTTTGTGTAACACTTTGTGACCTTTGTGATTAAATATTGGAACGTAAACATCAAAAATTGAAGTCAAAAAAGACATATCTGTTCCTTGTTTTGCTCATATGCTTATTTGCACTGTTTTTTCTTGATCTCATTTTTGGTTCTGTAGCTATTCCACTAAAAACCGCTCTGAATGCCTTATTTGGAAACGGAACCGAATCGGATGTACAGATCATACAAAATATTCGTTTACCAAAAGCAATTACTGCCGTGCTTTCCGGAATGGCTTTATCGGTTTGTGGAATTTTAATGCAAACACTTTTCAGAAACCCATTGGCAGGTCCTTATGTATTAGGAGTTAACTCAGGTGCTAATCTGGGAGTTGCTTTGGTAATGTTAAGCAGCGGTTTTTTGAGTATTGAATTAAACAGTTTCTTTTCTGATTTAAGTATTGTAACTGCAGCGGTTATTGGAGCTCTCGCTGTTTTATTGTTGGTAATGGCTGTTGCAAAAAAAATAAAAAACAATACAGGTTTATTATTGGCGGGAATCATGTTGGGGCAAATGGTTGCAGCAGTGCAGTCTTTACTTGAATATTTTTCGGATGCTGAAAGTTTAAAAAGCTTCGTATTGTGGAACATGGCAAGTATAAGTAACACTACACTAAGCGATTTGATCCTGCTTGCACCATTGGTAATTATTTTGTGCCTGCTTAGTTTATTACTAATGAAACGCCTCGATGTTTTATTACTTGGTGAAGATTATGCAAACAGCTTAGGATTAAATGTAAAACAACTTCGTTTGGTTATTATTATTACTACAGGTGTCCTATCTGGAGTGGTAACTGCTTTTTGCGGCCCCATTGCATTTATCGGTATTGCAATCCCACATTTAAGCCGTCTGTTTTTAAAAACATCATTACATAAATACATTATACCTGCAAGTATTATACTCGGCCCATGTGTAATGTTGTTGTGCGATATTATTTGCCAGTTACCTGCGAACGGAGTGTTGTTACCACTAAATGTAATTACATCGGTAATTGGTGCTCCTGTGGTTTTATATCTTTTATTAAAAAACAATAAAGCAATTAGTTGAGTTCTTCTGCAAACATACTATTGCAATTAAAAGATCTTTGTATTGGATATACTAAGGGCAAACCAGTGTTGCAAAACATCGAAGTGTATTTACAAAGTGGCACTTTAACCGGTTTAATTGCCAATAACGGAACAGGAAAATCAACTTTGCTAAAAACATTAGCAGGCAGTTTAAGTCCTTTAAGCGGAAAAATAGAACTGAATAACAAAAATCTTGTAAGCTTCAGCCATAACGAACTCTCAAAAAAAATTGCCATCGTGTTAACTGAAAAACCTTCCTTAGGAGGCTTTAGCGTGTGGGATTTGGTGGCAATGGGAAGATTTCCTTATACCAATATGTTTGGCCAACTAACAACAAATGACGTTTCAATAATTGACCAAAGCATGGAGCGCTGCGGAATAACTTCTTTGAAAGAAAAAAACTGCAACGAGTTGAGCGATGGTGAATTTCAAAAAGCAATGATAGCTCGTGCACTGGCCCAGCAAACAGATGTATTGTTGCTGGATGAGCCAACTGCTTTTCTGGATTACTCATCCAAAAGAAACTTGTTTGTATTGTTAAAAGATATTGCTCAAAAAGAAAATAAAATTATCCTTGTCTCATCTCATGATATTGAAACACTTTTCAAATATGCCAATAGTGCCCTTATTTTACAAAAGAATAAAGCTGCCAAACTTTATTTAGTGGAAGAGTTGAAAGGGAAAGAAATTGAGACTTTGTTGGAGTGAGATGTATCCCTACAATGAACAAAAAGCCCCACAATCCATTGATTTGAGGGGCTTTGATTCTTATTGAACGTATTCCGTGGTCATGTAGGGATTCGAACCCCAAACCTTCGCATCCGTAGTGCGATGCTCTATCCAGTTGAGCTACATAACCGATTTTGAGGGTGCAAATATACACTTTTCTTTAATTCCAGCAAAAATTTTACCTAACAAGTGTAACATGCCCCGATTTTGTGAATTTCTCTCCACTCAGTTTTCTACACTCAAATTTGAATATATAAACGTCTTCCTGTGAGATTTTGTCGCTACCCATCCTTTTCCCATCCCAATTTTTTCCATATTCCGAACTCTCAAATATCTTCTCTCCCCATCTGTCGTAAATATATAAATGATACTTTTCTTTATCTATACCTATTCCAACAGGGCCAAATGTTTCATTATCTCCATCACCGTTAGGGGTAAAGGCATTAGGAATATAAACAGCGAAATCTTCAAGAACCGGAATCGGTTTCACAACTGTGCTTGAGCACCCATCCGCACTAACAATGGTTAATGTCACATCATAAACTCCAACATCGGGGAACGTAAAAGTAGGGTTTGCAGAATTAGATGCTCCGAGCAGTGGGTTTCCAAATTGCCAATCATAAGACTGAGGGGAAGGACCTGTAGAATAATCATAGAATGTAGCAGTTGGTTCAAAAATACTTATAGGATCAGGTAAATAATTAAAGTTTGCAACCGGGTTTTCATAAACTGTTACCCAGGCAAGTTCAGTGATTATATTAGAGCAGGAATTTACATCTGTTAAGGTAATTGCAACATCATAACTTCCGCTTGAATTATAACAATGAGAGATACTATCATTATTAACAGCAACCATACCCGGTCCTAAATCCCAAGAATAGGCAACAATATTATTTATTTGTGGAACAAACACCAAAGTATCGCATAAAGGTGCGCATTTACTTGGCACTGCCATAAACGTGCCATTAGGTAGTGGATTAACAACTGCTGGAGTTGTGGTAGAGCCTACACATCCGTTATTATCAGTGACTGTAACTGAATAAGTTCCCGCAGAAGCAACCACAACACTTGAAACGGTTGGGTTTTGACTGGATGAAGCGAATGCATTAGGGCCTGTCCATGCATAAGATGCATAAGGTTGAGATAAACTAAGTAATAAATTATCTTCCTCACAAACCGGACTGTTGCTTCCGGCAAAAGGGGTAGGCAAAGGAACTATATTAACAGTTGTAAAATCAGGAGAAGAACATCCATTAGGATCTGTTACTACAACTCCATAATTACCTGCCATCACTGCTGTAGCTGATGGTATACTCGGAGCAGCACTACTTGAAAAGAAACCATTTGGTCCGCTCCATGAATAAGTTACTCCACCGCCTGCATTCAAATTAATTGTTCCATTCATACAAACAGGGCTATTACTTGATATTGTTGCTGTAGGTAAAGGATTTACTGTAACATTTCTTGTACCGGTTGAAACACAAGTATTAGCGTCTGTTACATTAACAGTATAAACTCCTTCCATTGAAGAAGTAACACTTGTAAGTACAGGATTTTGTGTAGTGGTTGAAAAAGAATTAGGGCCTGACCAGATGTAACTTGTTCCACCACTTGCCGTGAAATTAATTGTACCATTCACGCAAACTGCGGTATCATTAGCAACAATTACAGTTGGTAATGGATTAACAGTAATAGCAAAATTTTGAGCAGTTCCAATACAACCACTCAATGTTGGTGTTGCCGAAAAATTACCTGAAACTGCAGTTGTTCCCGAATTTATTCCGGTAAAAACTCCTATATTCCCTACTCCTGATACACCTATTCCAATTGATCCATCCGAGTTGGTCCAGTTTATAGTTGCTCCCACAGGCGTTGAAACAAAGTCAATTGCAGTGGTATTTGAATTTGCACATACTGTTTGATTTGCAACAACCGGAATTGTTGGAAGAGGATTTACCGTTATTGAAAAATTTCTTGGTGTGCCATCACATCCATTTTCCGTTGGTGTAGCAACAAAATTCCCGGTAAGAACTGTTGACCCAGAGTTTGCACCTGCAAAACCTACAATATCACCTGCCCCTGAAGAACCTACACCAATTGTATTGTCTGAATTTGTCCAGTTAACTGTAGCCGTTGCAGGTGTTGGGCCAAAATTTATATCTGCAGTATTTACCCCCGCACAAACTGTTTGGCTTGTTACCGTTGGGATAGATGGTGTTGGATTTACTGTTATCGCAAAATTTTGCGCTGTTCCTGTACAACCGTTTTCTGTTGGTGTAGCAACAAAGTTTCCGGTAACAGGGATTGAACCTGCATTAACTCCGGCAAAAGCAGCTATATCACCTGCCCCGGAAGATCCAACACCAATTGTATTGTCTGAATTTGTCCAGTTAACTGTAGCTGTTGCAGGTGTTGGGTTAAAAATAATTGCAGTTGTATTAACTCCGGCACAAACTGTTTGACTTGTTACGGTTGGAATGGAAGGGATCGGGTTTACTGTTATTGAAAAATTTATTGGAACACCATCGCAACCATTTTCTGTTGGCGTGGCAACAAAATTTCCGGTAAGAACTGTTGATCCTGTATTGGTACCTGTAAAAGCAGCTATATCACCTGCACCGGAAGAACCTACACCAATTGTGTTGTCTGAATTAGTCCAGTTAACTGTGGCTGTTCCAGGTGTTGGGCCAAAATTTATATCTACAGTATTTGCTCCCGCACAAACTGTTTGACTCGTTACTGCAGGGATTGACGGGATTGGGTCTACAGTTATCGAAAAATTTTGCGCTGTTCCTGTGCAACCATTTTCTGTTGGTGTAGCAACAAAATTTCCGGTAAGAACTGTTGATCCTGTATTGGTACCTGTAAAAGCAGCTATATCGCCTGCACCGGAAGCTCCAACACCAA
>JAUXTT010000009.1 GCA_030684395.1 Bacteroidota bacterium
ATGCTTGTTTTTTTCGAGATGTCTCGTATAATGCTTTCATATTAACTATAAAAGGTATTTGAATAAATTCAGGTGCAAAGATAAACGATAAATCTTTTGCATAAGAGAATTTACCTGTGGTATTTTTTCCACAAAAAATTAACGGCATAATTATTATTACAATTTTTCAAAGATCTTTTAAATTTGAAAATAGGGCAAAATATTCGGTGGGTCAGAATTTCAAATAGCCGAAAAGGGTAAAATATTCGGTGGCTTTTACTGCAAGAATAAAACTTTGGGATGCAATTAGCGCCCAAATAAATTAATCATTATTTTTAAAAGATGTTATTGTGTTTTGGGATAAAACTCTCCATCTTCTTTGGGTAAGTATATATCAGCATCACCAAATGAAAGTTTATTAAAATAATTTGGCTTTTCTATACTACCTGTATTTGTCAATAGTACCGGTACAACAACAGCAAGACCAATAATGACAGGGAAACTAAATTTTTTTCCTTTGTACAATAAGTACCCTAAAATTAATGCCCCACCTATGCCATATATTATTTTTTCTTCGTCTGATAAATTCCATGATGAAACTTTCTCGGAAATACTGTTGCCAAGTCTGTTAATCTGTTCTTGGTGAACTTTCCTTTTACTTTCATCAAATCCAAGTGGCGCGATAAAGCCATCATAAAAACCAATAAAAAGATCATTGCCTAAGTCTTTATTCCCAACTATTAAGCCCCTTGGCATTAGTATTTTTTGATTTTCAAGAAGGTCAAAACTTTTTGATTCTATTTGATCCTGTTCTGATGTATCGGTTTGCAATTGCTGATTCATTAAGCCATCGAAAATGTTTCTCCCTCTTGTTGGATGAGAGTGAAATCTGATTGGCAAACAACCTAGCTCAAAAAACTGCTTCCTCGCATCAGCAAATTCTTTACTGTCTAATAAATAAGCGTGTTCTTTTGTGAGAAGTCGGCCTGTTTTTTTGTCATAATGAGGTTTGTCTTCGATTGCATTTCGAACAAATTTTACTTCCTCAATAACAAAAATTCTTTCCCCATTTAAAATAGTAGGTTTTGCCCGCATGACCCCACCGATCTCTTCATTATCCAAATAGTTTGTTCGGAGTTTAGTAACTTCCTTTTGAATGACCTTTATTCTGCAAGGCGTATTTACAATTAAAAAAGTGTCGTTTTTAATTGTAACATTTTTAATAAACCCTTTACCAATCAGTTCTTGCGTTAAATTCATTTTTATTTTTAAAATGTAATAACATTCGTGATAGCTTTTTTTAGTTTTTTTGCGATCGGATTTGTATCGCCAACAATTAAGGCGTGAGCATTATTTCCGGGCTGTGGATTATGAGTACACGGATAACCTAATCCAAGAGGAGAAGATGCTGGAATCTCAGCTAAACCATAATTTGCCGCATCAATAACAGAGATTTCGGGGGTTGTTAGAGCTTTTATATCTACTGACAGTCCATCTTCACCGGGCTTGGTTTTGAATGCTGCACTTGTGGGAACCTTTTTGCCATCCTTTATTTCAAAGAACACCTGAAATCTTGGTTCATCCATAATCGGAAACCTTCGGTATAAAAAATCTTCAGCAGTAATAATATAATTAGGCATAAACAGTTTCTTCTAAATAACTTGACAACTCTGATAGTTCATAAATTTTAATCGGCTGTTTTAAAATAATATCACCATGATTGTTAAATAAAATAAATGTTAAGTCTCCATTAGGGTTTATTTCTAATTCGGCGCTTAAATTTTCAGCTTCAAATTCAAACTGTATTCCTCCATCACGCATTGGAAAAACATTTACTTCAATACCAGAGGTTAAAGTGCCTTCGCGCTTTAGAAAATCTAATATTTCTAAAGCTATCGTGATAGCAGAAGATGAAATTGGATCAGCATTATAAGAATCCCAATTTGCTTTCAAGTTTTCAAACCCTGTTATTTTATCATTCAATTCAAAATATTTCATTCCTGAACTTGAAAAATATTCCGGTGTTTTATATTCGGTCACTCTGTGGTAGTTCTCTGTTGCTGCCGAAAATGTTGCTCCTATTACAAACATCTCCATTGCAGTATCAGCTGGCAATGCTACGGTTATCTGTTTTGCAGTCTTTTCCATTATTAGTTTTTTGAAGGTTCAAATTGATAATTGCTGAGTTTTAATATAATTAACAAAGCATAAATTGGATAATCTAAACCATAATCTATGTTGTCTAATAATCCATGAGCAATACGATTACGTAAATTAAACCCGGCTTTTTCTGTTAAAACAAATTTGATAAAAAAGAGATCATTTTCATTGAGTTTCCCTTCCAAGTCTCTAAGTAAATCATCTAATGTTTTTTCCATTATAATATTTGGTTTCTTAGGATTTGGCTTGAACGTTGGGACTCCCAAAAGCATACAGAATTCACGAAGCAAATATTCTGATTTCAATATTAAACTATCGGTGGCACAAACAAAATCAGGTGTATAACCGGATTCTGTTTTCCATTTTTCTAACTCCGAAAATAGTAATTTAATTCCTGGAGAAATTATTCCCAAATAATTAACATTTGCTTCTATGCCATTTGATTTTCTTTTTGCTTCCTTGTTTAACCAAGTCTGTTCTAAAAGTGCCAAAATGCTTTTTGCACTTAATTTATTAGCTTTTAAAGATTCGATTAAAAATTGTATGATCGTTTGTGAGGCAATTTGAAAATGAAACTCATAAGTGCGTAGAAGTGAAAAGGACTTGCGTTCTTCATCAGAAGAATAATTAGCTATGGTGTTTCCAAATTTGTCTTGAATACTAACAGGCAAAATATTTTGTAGCATTGTTTCTTTAAAAGAATCTTCACTCCATTGCCTAATTTCAGTTAATGGTCGTAACATTGGTGTAAGCATTAAAGTTGCCACAATACCTTCTTCGTTACTTTCTTTTACAATTTTCCTTATATGTTCAGTAATGCGTTTAGTTTCGTCTTGTGGCATTTCCTGACTTACCTGTCCTAATTTAAAATCAGCCCTGATCTTTTGGTATTCAGTCTCTAATCGATGAAGATTAGTTTCGTCCTTTATTCCCTTATATATGCTCATAGCCTTTTCTATAAAAGAAACAGCTGCCATATTATTTTTTTCCTTTGACTCAATGGCTAATTTTTCATAATGTTTTGCCTTAAATTCTTGCCACTCCTTTGTGTCTATACCAATATGTTTACATAGTTTTATACTTACATCAGCTGTATAAATTGCGCCCCAAGTGTATGTTCCGGTAAGATACCTTGCCGCTATCCAATTTTTTTCGTTTATCTTTTTTAGGTCAACATATTTTGAAAAGTCTTTTATATATTGAATTGCAAAATCAGTAAGGTCAATAACAGTACGAAGAGCAGAGCTATGTTTTACATCCCAAATTTGATGTACTTCAAACGAATATTCAATAAGGGATTTATAAATAGCTTCTACTTCTTGGCTTGCCTTACGGTTATTTGCAATAAAGAGGGCGTTTGCTAAAACAATTCTGAACTGTAAAATATAATGGTTTTTATCTCCATTAGGCAAAGCCTTTTCTTTGTACCGCTTTGCTAATAAAAAAAGGCTATTAAGAAGTTCAATTACAAAATCATTATCTTGTTTGTATTTAGCGTAGAATAACACTAAACCATACTCTGTTTTCGCATATAAGTTTTTGGACGCCTTGAATCGTGTAAAAAGATAGCCAAAATCCTTTTCCGTAAATATCCTAATATCCGGCCATTCAAATGGGACTATTGAACCATCTTCAAGATTTCGAGTCCCTGCCGCTCTATAAGATAGCCTCTTTTCAGGTGATTTACTGAAATGAAATGCTTGCCTATCAATTTCCGCAAAGTGTTGTACGTCATTCAAACCCTCGGCTACAAGGGATTCATTCACCTCTTGCAGAGATTGATTGATTTCGCTTTCTTGCCTCACGTCCCAGTCGCTTTGATCCAATTGAATATAAAACTGCTCTAAAACGTTCATTTATTAAAAATAGCTATTTATCATGCAAAGGTACGGATTATGATGGAAATATTAGAATTGTATCAACATCCCATTGGAGCAGGCTTTTCTCCCCATTATTATATTATAAAGAGTGGACGAAACAGGGGTAGGACTGACATGGTTATAAATGAGTTAGTAAAACAAAAATAAGGGGTGATAGAATTATTTATTATCTTTGAAATAAGGGTGGTATGTTAAAACCTTTCAACTTGGATTATGACAATAATTGGATTTTCCTATCCTCGTTAAAGGCAAATAAATATTTTGTTTCAAACAATAAAGAATAAGTTGATTCCTTAAGAGTTTACGATTATAAATAATGAAAATTATCATTGTTATTAAATCAAAAAATGAAATTCAATCCAATAACAAAAGAGCTTTATAAGGAAGACGGGAGTTTAATAAAGAAATTAAACTGTCCATATAAAGTATCGTGGGATAAACTAATACCTGCTAAAGAAAATCCAAACGCCAAACTATGTTCTAATTGTAACCATCATATTATTGATACCTCAGCATACTCAGATGAAGAACTTTTTTCTATGGTACAAAGCAAGCCGGACACTTGTCTTAAAATAAATTTAAATCAAAATAACATAAAAATAATTAACAATGGCATTCTGGAATAATTGGAGTAAAAAACCCGAGAGAGAAAAAATGCGAGTAATTAAAACTGCGCGTGACATAGAAAGTATTAATGAAGCCGCAAAAGAAGGTTTTCGCCCTTTGGTAATCAAACTCGATCGATCCAAAGAAATTAGCTCAAAATTTGCTGTTTTTCAAAATAAATTGACTGGAGAAATTATAGATGTTGGTGATTTTAGAGGTAATCCATCAGAAGATGATTATGAATGTGTTATTGAATGGACTTCCTATTACCCACATAATTTCCCTTCTCCTTATGCAGCTTATCTCCTTCCAAAAGATTTAGAAAAAGGAGAATGGGTATTCTTAGAAGACTTAATCGAAGACATGATTGGAGCTAAATGGAACCAAGGGGATGTGTACAGATTAGAAAGTGCCGAAGCAAAATGGAACGGCAAACGTTTTGAAATTCATTATGATCCCAAAAAAGACAGCCATGAATTTATGGGATAGATTGGAAATACATTGATTTAAACAAATTGCTTGCGTTTAACATTTAACCACTCTTAAAAAACAGTATGAGTAATATTCAAATACTAAATCCGAAGATTACAATTGGAAAAGCTGATGACTCAATTGGAATGATAACATATAATGGAGACATTGGAATAAATGAGCCCCAAATAATTAAAATTGGCAGCAATGAAGGAGTTAATTCATTATTTGTTGTTTTCCAAAACGATGAGGAGTTTTATCTTGGTGAATTGACCGATGAGCAATATGAACTTGCTCAAACGCTTGAATACGAAATAAGGAAGGGAAGCACAGAAGTAATGATCGGTTTTTATCGTATTGGAAAAAGTGAGGAGGAAATTCTCCAACCTTGTTATAAAGTCCCCATTGAAATTGATACAAAAATTACAGAAATAATCACTAATAAAATAACAAGTAAAGTTCACTGGTTTTGTGGTAATGTTAAGGAGGGATCAGATTCCTCTAAGGGTTTCAGATTAGTGGATAAAAAGGGCAATGAAAAATATTTTCCAATTAATTACGCAAATTTTAGTTACAATTCTAACGATGAGCTTTCTGTTTTATGGTCAAAAAAGAAAATATCAGATAAATTAACAACGCTCTATTTAGTCACTATAAACAAATCTACTTCCAAAAAAGTATTTGATAACGAAAATTTAGAAGAGGTTCTTTTTCCTCGTCCCGGATGCATCTTTGCTTTGATAGTTTTATGTCTATCTATACTGTTTTGGATTTATAACAAGGAATTTGTTGCGTGGCTAAACATTCGATTCGGATTAAGTGCCACATTAACCTATTGTCTTATTGTCGTACTTGGTGGTATTGGCTATTGGATATGGGCAAGGTTAATTCCAAGAGTAAAAGCAAAATATAATGTGGAAAAATTTATGAAAGAGTTTAACCCAGATAATTATTCCTAAAAAGTGTTTGCATGAGTTGGTTTTCTTCATTAATAAAATCAAAGGAACGTAAATTCAACGGATTCGAATATGCTATAGTTTCTGAAAAGAGCAGTCGCGATGATATGGAAGATGCGTTTTATTGTTCAGGCACTATGAATAAAAATCAATTCTTTGTTGGCATATATGATGGACATGGTGGAGCATTAGCAGCGCAGATTGCCAAAGATAAATTGCATACATATTTTGTTGAGCAGATTAAATCAGGGAAAGAGCCCAATCTCGCATTTCATAATGCGTATCAAAATGTTTCAGGTGAGATAACGAATAGATTTTGCGGAACAACAGCTGCTACGGTTTTTTTTGAAGGCTTAATAATAAATTATGCTCATGTAGGGGACACTAGAATAATTTTGATTAATCAGGATGGTATTAAAAATTTAACTATTGATCATAGGGTGGGTAATCCAGTTGAAGAAGCAAGGGTTTTTTCTCTTGGGGCAAAAATTAAAGATGGTTACATTTCAAAAGGATTCACCGGAATAACTCCAACTCGCGCTTTAGGTGATGCTTTTTTCGCGGATGTGGGGATAATATCAAGCCCAGAGACAGGAGAGTATACTATAGCAGATAAAGATAAATGGTTGATTATCGGAACTGATGGATTGTTTGACTTTGCCACTGATGAAGAGATTCTACAAACATTAAACAATTCCAAAAGCGCAGAAGAATGTGCTCAAGCCATAAAAAAGTTGGTACTTGAAAAAAATGAGGGTGATGACAACCTAACTTTTTTCATCATGAAATTATTTAAACCCGAAAACAAATGAGATCCTTCTTTATTCAACGAATTTTACTTTTTTTATTAATGATTAGTTCGCCTTATGTTTATGGTCAAACAAAAATAAAGGAGCAGTATCTTGATAAAATGCCGCCTATCGACAAAGTATTACAAAGTATACAAGGGGCTGACGAGCTTGATACAAAAGCAAAACAAAGCGCCGCCTGCGAACTTCTTTACGACTTTATTTGTACAATTGCGGATCAAAAACCAAAAGCTAAAAATCAAGGTAGTAATTTATGGTTAACTGATGAAGAAAAGAAACTCAATGCAATGTATTCCGGAACTTCTACTAAAATTATAATGGAGGTTTATGAAGAACTGGAATCTGATAAAAAAGAACGCTTTAAAGAAGGCTCTCCCTGCATGGAATGGAAAAACAAAAGGGATAGTTATATGGCAAACCTTACGTTTATTGAAACCATACTCAACCAATTTGTGCCACCCAATCTTGCACAACAATACATAAAGATTAAGAAAAAAAGAATTGATGAATACCACGCTTCTCCTGAGTACAAAAGTGATTTAAAAGTAAGAGAAAAAGCTTTAGCGTCAAACGAACGCAGTAAAAACATTAAAACGGCCACAACTGCTTTTTATATAAAAAAATACCTAACAATCTTTGGCATTGCTTTGTTTTTGATAGTTCTACTGCCCTGGATTAATTATTTTCGTAATAAGTCAATGGAGTTAACCAAAGATAAGTTGATTATCCGTAGAAAAGAATTCAATATTTATTCTATAACAGGAGTAATTGTTGATTCAAGCAAAACATCTACTACACATTCTTACACAAGCGGTGGCGGATATAATTCTTCCACCAATACTTATACAGCTCCAACTACTCATTATTCAACAACTATTCACGATCAGTTATTTTTAGTGGATAAAAATGGTGGGGAGCATCCTGTCCAATTATCAGGCTGGAATTTAGCAGTAAGACCCGGGCACACACTTACAATGCTTTGGGCGGTCAAAAAAGGTGATAGCAGAGGGCCATACCTAATGGCATTAAATCACACCACTAATTTGAAATATTCTATGACACACCTTATCCATAAAATATTCGCAAAAAAGTGGAGTTGGTTATTTACATTTACGTTTTTTGGGCTACTCGCTCTTTTTACATATATCATTGTACCCTACTTGCAAATGACATTCAATATATCAACTATTGACAATTTTTCAAAATATAAGCAATCAATGGACATTGCCTTGTATTTTCAGGTGTACTGTTGGACGTGGGGATTATATTTTATAGGACTCATTACGAATAAGGTTATATTGGGTAAAGCAGCCGCAAAGAGAACTCAGGAATTTATTGATTACTTTAATGTTTCTGATTTCAAGTAGTTCAAATTTTACTTTATGGAAAAATATATTTGTGCAGCCACACCTAAAAGCCCTTTCGTGTCAATGGATGCTGATACTGGGAGAATTGAAATAGGCGGAAGGTCTATTCCCGACAATCCGTTGGATTTTTATAAACCACTTTTTGATTGGATCGAAATATATTCACTTTCACCAAAAAGAAAAACGCAGGTAAATTTTCGGTTTGAATATTTTAATAATATTAGTAAAAGAGAATTAACTAATCTGCTGCATAAATTTCAGCTTCTCCATGAAAGTGTAAAAAGTGAAGTTGAAATTAACTGGTTTTATGGAAAAGACGATCCGGATATGCTGGATGTTGGGGAAGATTTTAAGGATATGCTAAAAGTTCCTTTTAATTTAATTGGAGTGGATAAAGCTATTTTGTGAAGAAGTAATTTTTCTATTGGATAAAATTCTTCATCCATTCTGGTAATTCCTCAAGCATGTTTAATTCTCTCGCTAAACGTAGGGCTTCATTGACAGCCTCAATTGTTTTTTCATGATCTATGCCTAAGTCTTCATTATTGTATTCGGCAGATTGAATAAAAGAATCTAATGCGGCTTCTTTGTCATTAAGTGCTTCGTAACATTGGGCAACACGAAAAGTAAAAGAACCGGATTGTTTAAGGTTAAAACAAGTTACCAAATTATCGATTGCTTCCGAATAATTTTCAATATTCATCTTACAAACTGCAGTGTAAAAATTTAATTCAATAGTTTCGGGCGGATTTGCTTCTAAAGTCTTTGGACACAAAGAAAGTGCCTTTTCAAATTGAATTATCGCATTTTGATAGTCTTCAATTTCATAATATACAAAACCAATGTTTTTAAGGGTTTTGTATACTTCATGATGTTCAGCTCCAAAAATTGACAAATAAATTGAAAGAGATGCTTCAAAATGACTAACACCATTCTCAAAATCTCCAATTGATATCAAAATCGATCCAATATAACTATTGGTAACCGCAACATCTATGTTTTCAGTTCCCAATACTTTTAGTTGAAGTTCAAGGCAGGATTGATAATATTTTAATGCTGAATCGTTGTCGCCTAGATTTTCGTGTGTATTAGCTATGTTAATATAAGAAGTAGAGAGAACGATATTATCGAGGTCATATATTTTGGTTTCAATATCGAGCCTTTTCATAAAAGAATTAAGCGCATTATTAAAATCACCCATTGAATACAATATTGTTCCGATTTCATTATAAGCATTAGCCACTTCAATACTTTCTAATCCATAAACTTTCATATTTATGGCTAAACATTTTTTATAATACTCAAGTGCTTTATTAAAATCCTCTTTCAATTTCCAAGCAGTGCCCAAATTTTCAAATGTCACTGCCAGTAGTGGGTGGTCAATTGTCAAGGTTTTTATTTGGATACTAAGACAGTTTTCATAATATTTTAAAGCCGAATCAGGATCATTTTTTCTTAACCAAACTAATCCAATATTGTTAAAAGTATTCGCTACTTCTGAATGCTCCGATCCAACGCACTTCAAAAAAATAGATAGACTCTTTTCATAATATATCAAAGCGTTTTCAAACTGCTGTGTTTCACAAGCATTGAAGCCAATATTATTGTAGGCAATTGCCACATCTATATGCTGTTCTCCAAACACACTCAATCTTATTTCAAGACATTTTTCAAAATAAGTTAAAGCTCTTGTGTGGCTCGCCATTTTACTTAGAACATAACCAATACTATTATATGTATTTGCAATGTAGGCATGGGTAGCTCCAAATTTTTTTATTCGCAATTCAAGGCATTTCTCATAATTTTCCAATGCCTTTTGATAGTAACCGAATTTCTCCTCATTGTGCGCCATTGCATCAAGAATATCCTTGTCCTCTTCAAATAAACTTATATTGGCCTGTAATTTATTCAGATAAAAAACGGAGTCTTCCTTTTCAAAAATAGAAATAGCGTAAAGCCCAATTAAAACCCCCATTTTATTGTTCATTTCATTCAATGGCATTAGTTGAGTAAAAAAAGATTTTCTCAAATCGTGCATCTGAAGTTTTTGTAATGAGTCGCCAACAATAAATAATACGTCCCAACTATTCTCATTCTGATCTTTCAAAATCTCTTGAATTGTTTTATCAATTCCAAATACTTTCAAACTTTGAATAACTGGAGCTATCCATAAATCAAGAAGTTCCACTTCCTCATCACTCAATCTAATTATTTCAGTCAATAAAACGAAATTTCCTTTTATAACCTCAAACGATAATAAATTAGAAACCGCCCCTGCTAAGCCCTTGAATTTATTTTGATTCAACAATGCCATTAAGCTCTCAGCATTAGTATATCTTTTATCACTTTGCAATACTTTTGCTAAGACATGTTGAAAATATGCCTCAATAGTAAACGAAATATACTGCGATTCATCTTTTATGTGCTGACTTAAAACACCTTCAAAAATCAACTGTTGAAATGGGCTATCAATTTGTATGTTTCTTATGAACGGAGAAATCATTTCATCTTCATACAAATCATCTATTAGCAAAGATGTCTGCTCTTTTTCAAGCATTAATTCAGCGAGACGAAATAATAATTGTTCTTTAGGACTCTTCATCTTAATCTGCGATCAATTTTTCGTGATACAAACTCCAGATATTAATAAAGCCATTACTCTTCGGCAAACTCTTGTTATGAAACAATTCTAAAAATAAGCGTAGCATCAACGGGTTATTCAATTGATCCGTCAATGCTCTGTCATGATATGTTAAATCAGCCAATGAGAATTGAGGCTTGTGCGTTTTTGAATTTTTAATGTTATAAAAATTCCAAGCACCTTCCAGTTCTATTTTATTTAGAGGCTTTAACCAATGACAATACTTGGCTAATATATTCTCTTCGCGCTCTTCATTGTTAGCTGCATAAACAAGGTTTTCAAACTTGATATCCATTTCTGGAATTTCTCCCTTTGTATTCACCCTCCAACTAAGAACTACTTTTATTGAGCCGCCATTCGTATTCGTCAAAAAGGTAAAAATACTATTAAGCAATTCTTCAGGGTGAGAATGTTCGTTGCCTCCATCAATCAAAATGATGAAAGGGTTCTCTTGAGAAAACTGTTTGAATACCTCTGCCTTTACAATACTAAAATCCTCGCTTAAATTAAGCAAGTGCTTTATTTCCTCCCAAAGATCTTTAGTCGTCATTCGGTTGGCACGAATAACTAAGTTGTGAATTTTTCGTCCACTATACTGCTTACTCATTTCCATTAAAAGGTTTGTCTTCCCACTTCCTGCTTCGGCGGCACTAAAAAATAATCCTGCTCTTGCTCCAACCCATGACCGAAGGGCAATTTCTGCATCTTCCCTTTCCTGATAAATTCCTTCAATTACTTTTCGTTCATTTACAAGAGCTCTACGTATCTCTGCATTTCTGTAGTTTAATGCCTTTGCAAAAGCATCATTTGTTAAGGTAGTTTCGTTCAAGGTTTCCTCTTTGTCTTTTTCTGACAAAATAAGATTTAAACGTTCCAACACTTTTCCTGAGGTTTCATCGGTCACGCTTTCGGGACTGAAGAAAATAATTCGTTTACCTGTGTTTTGCTCGTAAACCATTAATTTAGCTCGTGAAGAAGTTTCTTTACGAAAAAATTCACCGGGCAAAACAAAAAAAGGCACCAAATTCATTCCCTTTCCTTTGGCATTTATTATTTGAACACGATCTTCCATTCCCGATTTTCGTGCTGCTTGTACCGGAGTGAATTCTGTTCCCATCAATCGCCATAGCCAGGTGTTATCGTAACTCACTATTGAGTAACTTCTACAAAAATCCATTTGCAAAAGCAAAGTTTTTAAAAGAGGGAAATATACATCCCATAAATTTCTGCACTCTTCATCTCCCGGAACCATCCCGTGCCCCAAATATCTGTTTCTAAAATCAATTAGTTTACCAATTGGAGTTGTTTGCGTTTTATATGCTTCATAAACCGCTGTTTCAATCTCTTCATAATATCTGGGTAATTCGGGAATAAACCACTGATGATTATTTTCATTCAGCGTAATTATGCTCTCACGAATAAAACGATTCCAATAACCGAATTGCGGGCGATACAATAATTCGCGAAAATTGGCATTCAGGCTTTTTATCTTTTTATCGCTATTGAAATATTCTGAAGCAACCATTAAGCCCATGTACTTCAGATAATTTAAAAATGTTTCTTTTAAAATATGAATCTTTTTGTAAGGATCTTGTTCCAAAATTGCCCTATTATAGGGGAATGCTATCAGATAAGGATATTCATTAATAATAAGTATATCCTTTTTGTCCATCAATTCACTCTCCTTCAACACTAATGGAGAATCACACGAAGGACAATTTTGCATCACCGGCATCCCAATTTTATTTTCGTGGATAACACAATTAATTGTAGAACAGTGATAATTACCCGAATTTAAAAATGAAAGCGCCGTAAATTGAATGTGATAATTATTTTTAAAAGTATAGTCTTCATTTTCACCGCTGACCAATAATTCCTCAATATCAAATTTTGAAATATTCCAACCCGAAATGCTATTTTTTCTATTTGCGATCCATTTATAATTGGATAAAAAATCAACTTGCTCTAAAAATCTGGTAAATATTGGCAAATAGGTTTCGTAAATATCCTTGCTTTCTTCTTCAGATATAACAGTACCATGCCCAAGGTATCGGTTACGAAAATTAATAAGTAATTGCGCCGGAGTACCTTCAGATTTTACCTTTTGTAATTTCCCATACTCATCTGTAAAACTATTTTCAACCGAAAATAGTTTTTCCTTTTTAATTGTTTTAGAGCTTTTTCCCAGTAATGGTAAAAATTGCTCGGTAAATGGAGTTGACTCATTTGTTTCTAATTCGACATGTAGTTTAAAAATCAAATCAGGCCAAGCTCCATGTGTTTCATGTTTGCTTATTTTCTCAATGGATTCGTTTAGGTCTTCTTTGGTGCCAATAGATGTTTGATAAGCGCTGATTAACAAATTTCCACTCAAACGCATTGCCCCAATGAGTGTATCTGAAATATAATGTAGACGCTTGTAATAGGATGATGTGGCGAAAAGTTGAAATAGTGGCGCCGCAATATGGACAGGAGAATTTACAAGCACATTTTTTAAAGAATCTTTTTTGATGTCCGAAAAATCGGGGGACAGCTTGGAGTTACACAGCGGACAAATCATCATTCCACTGTAACGGAATGATTTTCCAGTGCATTTCCCATTTTCGCAAAATAATTTTATTATTTCCATTTATATCACGCGGTATATTATTGTAGGATATTAACGCGTACGTTCAATAAATACTTAGTCATATTACACACGTATTCCAATAACTAAAACATCATCAATTTGGTCTGTATCCCCTTTCCATTCTTCATAAAATGAATCTAAATAATCACATTGTTTATCCATATTTTGATCCTGAATTGAAAGTAGTGCTTCTTTGAATTTTTTCACCATCATTTTTTTACCCCCAACACCGAATTGATCAGCATAACCATCACTAAAAAAATAAACGGAGTCACCTTTGTTCAAGAAAAATTCATGCTCTTCAAAAACTTGATCATCTTCAGTAAATCCACCTATAGCGGTTTTGGTAGCTTTAGTTTCCTGAAATTCAATCCCTCCGTGAATAATCCACAAAGGTCTATTAGCTCCTGCGTAATTTAATCTGGCTCCTTCGTCAGTAAATTCAATTTTTAAAAGCGCAATGTCCATCCCATCTCTTGACTTATTTTCAAGGTTTGTATTTTCTACACCCTGACGGAGTGATTTTTTTACGGCACGGTTAAGAAGTTGAAGTATAGATCCCGGATTTTGGGTTTGCAGCACAGCATCATTCAATTTTTCTACGCCTATCGTACTCATGAAAGCGCCGGGAACGCCATGACCCGTACAATCTGCCGCTGCAATTAAACCTCCTTTTGAATTCGAATCGGCAATTGTTTGAAACCAATAAAAATCTCCGCTAACAATATCTTTTGGTTTGAATAAAACAAATGATTTAGAAAACACGTTTCGCACATCCATTAAATCAGGAAGTAATGATAATTGAATGCGCTTTGCGTAATTAATGCTATCTGAAATGTCCTTGTTTTTTTCTGCTATTTTATCATTTAAAGCTTTTAATTCTACATTCTTCAAACGATGAATTTCCGTTTCTTTTTCTGATTGTTCAACAGCAAAACTTATTTGTTGATTCTTCAGCCTATTATTAGATTCTATATTTAATACTTCTTCCTTAAGGTTATGATATTCTTTGAAATGTTGCAGTGCCTTAGTAGCGTCATTCTTTGATTCGTATAGCTGCGCCAATAAACCATTTATTTCATATTGTAATGGTTTCGCTTTAATTTCTGTAGCAATAAGTAAAGCATTTTGTAAGTTATCAATCCCTTTTTCTGTCTCGTTTTTATTAAGACAAATTTTTCCCATTCCTATTAAACAGTGTAAATTTAGACGTTTATCGTTGTCGTTTAACTCTATACATTTTGAATAATACTTGAAAGCTACATCTAAGTCCTTTTTCTTTTCGTAAAGTGCAGCCATCCCCAGATAAGACCAAGGTATTGCTCCTTTTTCATTTAACTCTTCTCTTAACGCAATACTTTTTTGGTAATACTTTAATCCATTTGTAAAATCCCCTATGGCTGTATAAGTTCGAGCTATAAGGTTCAATGATGATCCAACGGCTTTTAATTCATTCTGTGATTCTCGAATTAATAAGCTCTTATTATATGAGTCTAATGCGTGTTCGAAATCGCCGAGGCGGGTATAAAGATTTCCTGTCGTGCTCAAAACGTCAGCAATGCCCTCCTTATAATCAATAGCTTCTGAAACCTTTAACCCTTCTTGGCACATTGCCAAACCCTTTTCATATTCACCAATGTTTTCGTAAAAATTTCCAATATAGTTTAAAGCCCTTGACTCACCTAACTTATCACCAGTCACTCCAAAATAATTACGAACTTCGATCAGCTTTTGAAGAAGCAAATGGTTAATTTTTGACATTAAAAATGAACAAACCATTTGATGCAATTCTGCATAAGCTTTGCCTTTAGAATATTCTATTTTTATTGAAAGTTCAAGAGCCTGAGTGGCCAATTCGTAAGCCTTGTTTGTATCACTATACTTTTGATTCCACGAGCTCTCATTAAGCAAATTTATTTGACTAACAAGTGTGTTTTCCTCCGCTTCCATACGCTAATACATTAGATTCTAAACTGCTTTAAACTGAAAGAGTCTAGCATAAACAAATATAATAAAAATTCCCATGAAGCGCAGATTAGGGAACCTGTTAAACATTTGATATTAAATGTTTTAAAATGAGATCTAAAACAGTCGATAAAAAGAAAAATCGGGATAGCACCGGGTAGCAGTCCAATTTCAGGTAGAGTGATTCTTTATTACATAAGTTTTTTCGGCTCATCTAATTTGTGCTTTCCCGAATCGAACTTTCCAAACACCTGAAACTCCGTTCCCCTTGCCTGAAATCTGTTCTTTGTGGTAATAGCTACCCCGTTTTCAACCTTTGCGGCTATGTCGGTATCATGCGTAATTTCAAGTGATCCGCGCATCTTTCCGTCTTTAGTAGATTGAGAAATAGTAATGAAGGCCGACTGTGGATAATGTTCTTTAAGTGCTTTCAGTTTAGCCGCATCAATCCTAAGCGTATCTAAACTATCAATAAAAATAAAATGGAACTCGTTTGGGATCTCGGTTTTTATTTCATCGTAAGATTTTATGTCGGCAAAGATCAGGTAAGGATTGTCGATACCGTTATTGATGACCTTATCCTGAACCGTTTTTGAAAGTCCTTCTTCTCCGCTTACATAAACTACTTTCCCAAAGTTCTTGGCGAGGTAGTCGGCAAATTGGACACAAAAAGTTGATTTTCCTTCTCCGGGTTTTCCGTGAACAGCGAGATGAAAAGCGTAAGAAGGGAGCCCGAAAAAATCTTTCCACTTTCCTGTAAATGGAAAGCAATTGTATTTTCTTTTTCTAAGATCACGGCTTGAAACCAATTTACCGTTGTTTGTGTTTTCCTCGTCTTCAAACGCGTTTTCTTCTTCCAACACGTTTGTTTCAACGGCTTCGTTTATGTTTGTTTCGATTTCTTCAGGCACTACTTTTTCAACCATTTTTATTTCCTGCTTCTGTTCAGCAACCTTTTTGGATTGAATACTCTTTAAAATATTGGCGAGATCAAGTTTCTTTTCCTGTGGTTTTGGCTTCTCGTATTGATCTATGTTTTTCAATTTACTCATCACAATATTCATATCACGATTGGCCTGATCCAGTTCTTTATGTAATTCGGATTTTCGATTGAGAAAAGATTTTAATCTTTGTTGTAATTCCTGTGATTTAAAAGTATGGTCGATCTCCTTGTCCAATACTTCCGCACCGAAAAGATCTTCGGCATCTATATTCCAATTCCTGAACCTCATTTTTTGTTTGGTGTTTGGAGTTTTAGCAAACCGATCAATATCCGAATTGATCGAATTAATTTCCGAATCGCACGTTTGCAAGTCAGCGATAACACGTTTGCCCAACGTGTCAACACGTTGTTTTTCAGCAATAGCTTCTTTGTATTCCTTTGTTTCAAGAGGGCCGGTTTGAGGAATTTCTTTTGCCACAATTACTTTTTCTTGTTCAACTTTTGGTTGAACAGCCGTTTCGGTTTTCCCTGCTTTTGTTTCGGTCGCTTTATTCTCAGGAACACTTCTAAGCGAAGCAAATAAATCCTTCTTTTCCGGCTCCTTTATATTTTTCGGCACATCGGCTCCGGCAAGACTTTGATCTTTCTTTGCTGCTTTTTTAATTTCCTCTCTTTCGCGCCATGCATTCCAGCGACAAGTATCGCTGCAATATTTCTGATCGCTCCTGCTCGGTTCGTATTTTATTTTACACTCAACACATTCTATTTTACTTTTCATGATTCGTTTGATTTATCCGTTGGTTTTGCGTTTGCTTACACGTTGGATACACGTTTGCCAACGTGTTACACGTGTCTTTTTCAAGCGATTAAAAAAGCGGCAGAATTAACTGCCGCTTTCTAAACCGAAGATTAAAAGACTATTGATCTTCGTCCTCTTCTTCTTCCTCCTCTTCCTCTTCCATCTGCTCACGGAGATTGTCAAGGATTTTTTCGAGTTCATCCACGCTCTTGGATTCTTCTTTTTCGTAGATTACTTCTACAAGGATCTCGCTATCCTCATTTGTGCCGATAACTTTGTTATCCAGGTCACGGTTTACCATTTCATCGGCAAACTCTGCCATCACTTCGGATGGCACTTCAAATTCAGCTTTTCTCATTTGATTTTTTTTAATTGTTAAACTTTGTTTTGTTTCTGTTCTTTTATGCCGCCTTTTTCAGGGTAAATGTTACGGCCTCATTTTCGATCTCCTCGGATGTTTTAACTTTTCCCTGATTGATCCATTCCTGCAATTCGGAGAGATGGAAATAGAGCTTGTTTCCTTTCTTAAAATGCGGGATTAGTTTTCGGGATGTTTTTTCATACAGGGTCGCTAATTTCAGTTTAAGAAATTGCGCGGCTTGTTGAACATCGAGGATTTCGGGTAACTGTTCTTTTAATGCGCCCAGCTTTTCCCCTAAGGTTTCTTTTAGCGCATCCTTGAGGAATTCCTTGAATTCCTGCTCGGAGATGTTTGTCAAAAATTGTACACTCATTTGTTTACGGTTTTTTATTTTCCGTTACAAATGTGAAGCTGTATTTTGGATTTTGTTTGGTTCTTGAGGGTTCAAGAAGGGAGGAGAACTATTTTTTTTCTTTTAACTCCTTCTCAATCAGCAGTTGTAAATTGATGATGGAGTTTGAAACAGCAGCAAGATTTTTCTTTGTGGAAATTAGGTTTAACTCCTTTTTGCTTAGATTCTGTCGTAAACTATCGGCACTAAATCCGGTGAGAATGGAAAATGCCTGACCCGCTTCATTATTTTTAAGATATTCTTCCTTTAAAATAATTTTGCTTGTTTGCAGGAAGGAAATTAAAAGGGCAGTTTGCTCCTGATTCAGTTTGGTTACGCTGTCATCGCGGGTACGTTTAATTTTACCTTTTGTTTTTGTTTCCGTTGTGCCTGAAAGAGTTGTTTCCTTTTCTTTATCAGCGATCCATTCTTTTAATGTGTCGGCAATATTAGAACTAAGTATTTTATCCTGATACTGGCGCAGGGTAATATTTAAGAAACGAAAATAATCCTTCTTGTTGCTGTCAAAACTATAATCTAAATGAAATGCTAAAAAGGAATCTATTTCTAAAAGACCTATGTGTCTGAGTTTACAAGTGAAAAAGTAATCAAAGAAATCATCCTTGCGTTCAATCTCTTCATAAGCTGAAATGTCGTGCCAAGTTTTTTGGTTTTTTCCGTCTTTCTTATGATTTGCTCCCTGAATAAAACGACCTTTTTCTTGGGCAAATAATTTTTCTAAAGTCATTCCTTCACGATAGTTTTTCAAAATATCTTCTTCAAACAAATATTTGCCTTTACGAGCCATAAACATAAAAGCCGAATGCTCATACTCTGAAAGTTTTTCCGGGTTTTTCATATTGACAATATGTTCCCCGTGAGTAAGGTGATTAAGAATTAATTTGTAATCGTCTGTTTTCATATTCCAAAGATACTGAATTTTGTCTTTTTTAAAGTAAAAGCCCTCCCTATTGGAAGGGCTTTTTGGTTTTTAATTATGCCGCTGTTTGCGGGCTTTTTAGAGCGAGCATAGGCAAGGCTTTAACTGCCGACTTCTTCTTGCTGTCGCGCACGTGGGCGTAGATTTGGGTAGGGATAATGCTTTTGTGACCTAAGAGCTTTGATACCGTCCAAAGATCACCATCAGGACTATTTTCCAAAACATTTGTGGCGAAAGTGTGTCTCCCTGTATGAAAGTGCATCCGTTTAGTTTCATACCCTGCGGCCACCGCCCATTTTTTCAGAAAGTACCAAACCCGTTTGTGCATTTTTCCTTTTGCTTCATTTGTTTCTTTTACGCGAGGGAAAACATAGGGACTTATTTCTTTGCTTTCTATTTGTTCACGCTTGCGCTCTTTCAAAATCTCAACAGCTCCGTCTGATAATGGCAGATATTCTATATCCTCTGTTTTTTCCTGCTCAAAATAAATGAACCATTCTTCTTGGCCGTCAATGTTCTTTGTGATTACTTCATTCCAGCGTAAAGGATTCACATCACTCCATCTTAATCCGCTAAAGCAGGAAAAAATATAGGCTTGTTTATACTGCACTTCCATATTTTTGACGGGTGTTTCCATCAGGTGATCGAGTTCTTCAAATGTCCATGCGTTTCTGTAAACGGGTTTTAGTTTTAATCTTTCGTGGCGAGGGATTTTTCGGAAAGGATTTACGAAAATGATCCCTTTGCGAACAGCTTCCTCTAAGGCAGTAAATAAATTCTTGTTGTAATCAATGGTTGTATTGTTACTTACTCTGCCAAGAAGATATTTGCTCCAACTTTTTATCCAATCAGGAGTGACTGCCTGAAAGGGTAAAGAACGATTATCCATGTACCGTTCAAGGTGCTTGTAGGTTTTCACGTTGTTATTGTAGTTTTCTTTTCTTCCGTTCATATAAGAATGAAACCAAACCACAAAATCAGCTTTGCGTTTTCCTTTATCTACAAGACCGTTGTCCTGAACAATTAATTCATTCTCCCGCTTGGATCGTATTTCTGTTGCCAGCCTCTTTTTTTCTTTATCCTGTGGCGTAGGATTTTTTTTGTTGATCTTAATTTCTAAGAATTCATACCAACGTCTTTTGTTGTGATAGATGTCGAGGTAAAATGATACCTGACCGCCACCCAGTTTTTTTTCTCTTAAATAGACTCCCATTTTTTTGTTTTTAAGGGTTTGACATTCCCCTTCAGTTGGCAATAATAGCCAACGTGAAAGGCTTTCTTTCGGTTCTTGAACCTTCATGAACCTTTGAGAAAATGCCGGGTAACAAGGGAGTAACAAAAACCCTTAAAAAAGGCCGAATTGGAGCAGAACGCTCATAATTCAATTTGGCCTAACTGTTTGATTATTGGGGTCTAATTCGGTAGCTTTATGGTGGGTTCAATTTTTTGAAGTCGCAAATTGTGACCTCCAAATTGCTAATTTCTCTTTGGTCATTTCAAACATAAAATCTTCAGGAAACCGTTTCAAATTCCTTTTTACGGATTGTTTCAAAACCTTGGTTTCAACTCCATATAATATAGCTAAATCTCTATCCAGCATTACTTTAGGGGAGTTCTAAAAGTTAGATTTTTTTAGGCGATCAATATTTTAAAACCGCAGCAGACGTTGGTCTGTGAGGATTTTAAAATTGAAGATTAACGACAAAAAAACAATTTTTAGAGCTTCCCTTTATGATCCCGGATGAAATAAATCTGATGCATAATGATTTCATCAGGAACAGTTAAAAGAGATGTAGGTTTTTCCATAGTCTAAAAAAAGGTATCACTACTACAAAGCCATCTTCAAATCTTTGATCTTGTCTTCAAGGCCTTTGATAGCACCCAATAACTCTTCACGTGTATTGTTTACATCCGGCAATTCGCTGCTGAAATAACTTACAAATTTCCAAATCTCCTTTACCTGGTTGATCTTGATCTCGTAATCTTGAAATAAAGGATTTAATGAGTGAAGCAAAAGGGTTTTATCTTTTTTGATGTGATTAAAGGCGATCTTAAATACTATCCCATCATCAGAAGTTAAGATCACATAAGCTTGCCCGTCCTTAATATCGATCCAGTTCTGAACAAACTCACCAATTACATAAGATTTATCTTTTATCGGATACATAGAATCACCATCCAATTGAAAAGTACGGTATTTCCGGTCTTTTGATAAAAAAGGTAATTGAAAAGTAGGTAATTGAGCAATAAAATCAGGATCATTGTAACCATCGGCATAACCGGCTTTTGCTTTTGCAGGAACCAGCTCAATATTCTCATTGTCATCATTATCAACTGTAGAAGCTAATACACGCAGCTTGGAGCCTGAAATATAAGAATCAAATCCATTTTCCAATTCTTCAAATTGTTTATCGGAGAGCTTGGAAAGATCCGTTTTTATAATCGTATCTACATTCAAATTATAAAATGCAGCCAGCATTACCAAACTTTCAATAGTAGGTTCAGAATGCTCATTTTCGTAAGCATTTACTTTAGTTCTGGAAATCTTCATAGCTTCAGCAGCTTCGTCTTGAGTTAGACCTTTGCGCTTACGCAGAACTTTCAAATTATTACTTAGGAACATGGTATTTAATTTTTAAATGCTTATCAATCTACTTGTTTTCACTCACCTTTTGTATAATCGAACCGCTTAATTTCTTAAACCACATACCTGCCCGACTGAACGATCAGTCGTTCGGGCGGGGAGACATAGGTTTATAGCTGGTGTTGATTGTGAAAAGTTTAGTATAGGAAGCCTCGCTTCGCACATAGTGGGCTATGTGAACATCTGACCAAAGGTCAGATATCTCTGTATTTCTTTTCGCAAGCAATTTTTCTATGAATCTATGTGGTTAAATTAGTCACTACTAGTATTTATTTTGCATTAATAGTTTAAAGTCTTTTCCCCATTTGATCAAAAAACAAAACCATGGCAGGAATTTTTTTCAGAACAAACAAGGCTAAGACATATTTTTTAAAATTCAAAGCCAAATTTCAATTGCTCTTCCCTTGGCATAATAGGCAACATTAAGATCAATTCCCTTTTACTTTTATAATACTCTAATTGTGGTCGTGATGCATCCAATAAGTATTTATGCCCCATTTCGCCAAACATTTCTCTTATCAAATCCTTATTTAAGCTCCAATTGATCAATTTCCCACTAATGTACTTTCCTCCGGGCAAAATATACGATTCCAGACCCAAAAAAAGCGGGTTATCCAGTCCTCCTTGCTCTATACATGCTTTATAATCAGGCTCATCGTTAGAAACATTGAGTGCGCCAAACATTTTACGCTGAGTGCGTCTCAAAACTTTTTTTTCCAAAGATTCAAAAGTTGATTGCACATCTTCAGGAAAACGATTAACTTTAATCCCCATTACCTGAAGAGCCGGTAAGCTAAGTGTTTTGTATGTGGATGCTTTAATTGTCATGCTTTAATTGTGATACAAAAATACATTAGATTGTTTAATAATCAAAATAATAATTAGTTTTTAATCATTTATATTTCTCTTTTTACCTGATAATCAGTCAAATAATTTTATTTAAAATTACATAGCATGAAAAAAAATTGTTTTCTAATCTTCATTTTTGCTCTTTTTTCCTTGGTTTCTTTCGGGCAAAAATCATTGACCGGTGTAATTACTTCTGTTAAGGGAAAAACTTTTATTGTAAAAGCAGATAATGTAGAGAGTGTTCCAGCAAAAACAGACTCATGCGATATATCTAAAGATATTTCAGGAACTAAAAATCCTTTTGGAATTACTGTGTCAAGTGGATGGATGGGAATTGGAGATGTTATGCTAACAAATGCTTCAGGAAAAAATCTTACATTCAAGATCATAAAAGAAACAACGAGTATAGTTATTAATGGCAAAAAACAAGTGCAGTTTGCCGCAGGAAAAAAAGTAAAAGTAGAGTGGGGAAAGTAATATGAGCAAACCATCATTTGATGAAATTTATATGGATCTGGCTGTTAATTTAGCTCAGAAATCACATTGTGTAAAAGCTCAGGTAGGAGCAGTACTTACAAAAGACACCAGAATCATTTCTTTAGGATACAACGGTCCACCTGCCGGAACCCACAATTGCGATGAGGAATGGCCGGAGCAGGGATGTCCTAGAGACAGCAAAGGAAGTTGCTCGCTGGCATTACACGCTGAACAAAATACAATTTTGTATGCTGCAAAAAATAACGTTTCTATGGAAGGTTCTACCTTGTATGTAACGCTTTCTCCATGTATTGCGTGTGCAAGGGTTATTTATTCGGTCGGAATAAGAAAAGTATTTTTTAAAGATTCATATGCAGAATATAAAAAAATACCAAGTGATGAAGGGGTAGATTTCCTTACAAAATTTGGTGTAGAAGTTGTTCGGTACAAGAAGTAGATCACAATTTATGTCCCGCTGATTGCGCAAATATTCGCAGATAATTTGGGATTATTTTTTAGAATTAAGATTAGAAATGAAGTTTAAAGTATTTATAAGCATATTATTTTTCTTTGTTTTTTTGCTTTGCGCAGATAACGGATTTGCTCAGGAACAAGCGGGAACAGGTCCGGGGGGGACGAATAAAAGTATGGGAAGAGTAATTGCCCGTTCAAAAAGAAGAGCTGCTAAAAAAGAAGCCAAAGAAAAACGCAGAGCAGAAAAGGCAAACGAAAAAGCAATTAAAAAACATCATAAGCGTCTTCAAACCAAAGAAGTTCGTAAGCGAATGAAGAAGAGCAAGAAGAAAGCAGCTAAGAATAGCAAGCGAGTGAACTAATTATCGCTTCTCGGGATTTTTATTGAAGTACTATCTGCTTTAATAACTTCCACAACAACCCCTTTTATTTTAAGTATTTTGGAAGGTTCTTCGGCATTAGATGTTACTGTAACAGTTTTGGTAAAGGGACCTATTCTATTAGTATCGTACTTCACTTTTATGATTCCGGAAGCACCTGATTTAAAAGGTTCTTTAGGCCAGTCTACCGCTACACAACCGCAACTTGATTGAACATTTGAAAGTAGTAAAGGATCTTTACCAACATTAGTGAATTTAAACTCACGAATTCCATTTGATCCTTTTTCAATTGTTCCATAATCAATTGTTTCAGTTTCGAATTTTATTTTTGGAACATTAGGGTTAACCGTAAAACCAACACTGATCTGAGATTGAGAGGAAATACCGATTAGCAAAATAATTGCAAGTAAAAGAAGCTTTGTTTTCATTATAAATGATATTAATTCGGGCAACTACAACAAATATGAGTCCAAAAACGCATTATTTTGAATGGATTTGCTATATTTGTCGCTATTAATTTAAAATCATCATGGGAAAAGGAGATCAACGTTCAAAAAAAGGTAAAATACATATTGGTTCTTACGGAAGACTACGTCCACGTAAAGCATCTTCTACTGTAGCGGTTGCTGCTGCGAAAGCTGGTGCTCCGGCGAAAAAAGCTGCTAAGAAAGCTGCAAAATAATTTTTTTTGATTTTACTAAAAAAACTGAACGCCCTCTCCTTCGATAAGCTCAGGATGACGGGCGTTTTTTATTGACTTAAGATATATTCTCCGTTATTTTCAACTCCGGAAGATCCACCAGATCGTAATCGCTTAAAGCCGTTATATCCACAATTGTTTTACCACCTTTGGTATTATTGATGTTAAAGGGTTTGAATTTAGCTCCGAAAACCAATTCATCTGCTTTGTAACTACTTCTCGAGTATACGGTTTGAGAATAGGTATCATTCATAGCTTTTATCATGATGATCAATTCAACGTCTGCAGCAATCATATCATCCAGGCTCATTCCATAAACAGGGCTTGATTCATCTATCGGATGTACAACTGTCCAGTTAATGGACAGGAAATTGATCTTACTTAATTCAAGTGGCAATGGTAAGAAGATCCTTGAGTTAGTATCAGGATTTATCATACTAATTGTAACCTGAGCTTCTATTTCAATTAACTCATTGCGTTTTGGGTTAGCAATTCTGAACATTAAACCGGTAATTCCTCTGTAAGGCGCAACTATCATTTTCTCACTGTATAAAATGGTTGCATTGGGTTTAGAAAATCTTCCATACAATACTCCTGTGGCAAGTGCGAAACTCAATAAACCCAATAATGATTCAATGGCTGCAACCGTGCTCACTGCGGAAGTTTTCGGATATACATAACCGTAACCAACTGTAGTTAATGTTTGTGCGCTAAAAAAGAAAAGACCTTCAAAGGATCTAACAGGATCGCTGGTGTCAATATTCCCAAAGCTTTCCGCACCCAGATAATAATAGATAGAAGCAAATAGCAAGTTTACGATAACATAACAGGAAGTTATAAGAATAAGAAATCTTATCCACGACATATTTGTAAGCGTGTGGTAAACATCAAAAGACTCCATGAAATTCTTTCCCTTTCTGCGAATGTTCACTTTACCGTCCTTATTTAGGAAACGATTTCTTCCGCTTACATTTTTTGAACCAAAACCAAGTTCATTGCTGTTTCTGCTAAAAATGCTTTTTTTCATATAAATGAACTAATAGTGTTTACCTTTGTACCCGATGAATCTCAAAAGTATTAAATATATTGCTCCAAGCCTTCTAATCGTAGGATTAATAATTGCTTTTTTTCTAAAGAAAGAAAATCCCAAGCCAATCACTATTTTGCCATTTTACGGACCTAAAACTTATTCTGCTAAAAAGGATACAGTTTATCATTCCATCATGGCTTTTAGTTTTACTGATCAGTATGGAAGAGAGATAACAAATCAAACTACTGAAGGAAAAATTTACGTGGTCGATTATTTTTTTACTACCTGTAAATCTATTTGTCCGATCATGAGTTCACAAATGGAAAGAGTTCAGGAAGCATTTAAAAATGAAAGCAGAGTAGTGATCCTTTCTCATACCGTAGATCCGGAAGAAGATTCTGTTGAAGTATTAATGAACTACGCAACGGAACATAAAGCCATAAAAGATAAATGGTATTTCCTTACCGGAGACAAACCTACATTATACGAGCAGGCAAGAAAGAGTTATTTATTAGATGCAGAAGAAGGTAATGGTGGTGAAGAAGATTTTATTCATACAGATAAATTTGCATTGGTTGATTGGAACAAACGCATCAGAGGTTATTACGTTGGAACCGATTCCGCTGATGTAGCGAAATTAATTGTGGATATAAAAACGTTGATCAAGGAATGGGAGTGGAAACAACGAGAATAGAACTCTATCTTTTAAGATCCAAAAAATCCCCATCCACCACAAACAAACGAGCGCCATTCTCAGAATACACTTTGTGAGAAACTTCATTGTCCTCAACTTCAAACGACATTCCCTTACTTAAAACGTATTGCCTTCCGTTGGTAAGATGAATAGATAATTCGCCTTCAACGCAAAAAGCAATATGACCTTTGTCGCACCAGTGGTCCGCTTCGTAGTTGGCCGAATAATCAATTTGTCTTACCTTAAATTTCCCGAAATCTTGTGTCCGGATGATGGAACTGCCTTTTGCACCTTTGTGTTCCACTGCATGATGATCTTTCCAATCGCTTACCTTAAAAGGCATTAACGATATGGGTTTTGCGGCTATCATAGCTATAGGTTTTTGTTACGTAAAGTTAAATGAAACTAAAGTAAAATTTAAATGAATGATGGTAAAATGTGTTAACTTTGATTTTACAATGAAGAAACTATTTTTCCAATCCAAATCCACCCTTGCAATTGCAATGAGTGTGTTTATACTTTCATCATGTTACCTTGGTAAAAACATTGATAAACCTATTACTGTTTTTCTCGACGTTTCTGATCTGAAAATTAATACGGTAAACTATTCAGGCAATCCACAATACCTTGATTATATGACTGTGGAAAGCTACCGTACAGAGTTTTTGAATTCACTAACCAATGAAGCGGGGTATTCAAAAAATGTAACTCTTGTTTATTCACAACCGGCAGATTATTCATTAAAACTCACCTATTTTGAAGTAAATGAAAGTGAAAGTAAGGAAACAGTTAACGATGCCAATTCACCCTATAATGGGCAAAGTTATTACCTTACGAGTGTGCAGGCCAAAGGCACTTTTGATCTTTTAAACGGTGAAAAGAAAATAGATAGTTATACCGCCTATGCAGATAAAAGTGAGAAACTAAAAAACAATCAAAGTATCGGTCAAATGATAATTGGCACAAATAAAGATAATACTCAGTACCGCGAAAAACTCTTGCAAGATGATGTATGTAAAGACATGGCAGACAAATGCGGTCGCCGTACATGGAATTTGTTTACTCAGAAGTTAGCTAAGAAGATGAAATAATTATTAATTATTTCTGGTTCCTTGTTTCAGGTTTAACTATTTCCAAAATAAAAATTATCATCCACTCCCTACTAAGGAATGATAGTTTTATCATGTACTAACCTAACCCGAAACAAGAAACATGCAACCTGAAACTTATCAACTTACGGTTCAAAACTATTTCCTTCTTCTGTAGTAAAACCAGTCCTTTTACCTATTACATTTAATCCTATAAACTTAAAAATTCTATGGATAAAATGTTACAGTACTGGTGGGTCTTAATTCCCATCTTTTGTTTGATCTTTTACAAACTTATTTTCCGCTTATTCGGGATTATTATTATTCCCGAAGACAAGATCGGTTTGGTTACCAAAAAATTCGTTTTATTTGGTGCCAACAAAGAATTACCTGCGGGTAGAATTATTGCTGTTGAGGGCGAGGCAGGTTTTCAGGCGCAGAGTTTAGCACCGGGTATTTATTTTTGGTACTGGGTTTGGCAATACGAAATTAAACTGCAAGCCTTTACTGTTATTCCGGAAGGAAAGATCGGATTGTTTGTAGCGAAAGATGGTAAAGAACTGGAAACAGGTTATATCCTCGCACGTAAAGTCGATTGTGATTCTTTTCAGGATGCGGAGGCTTTCTTTAAAAATGGTGGACGTAAAGGTCGCCAGTCTGCAATCATAACTGCAGGTACTTATCGTATCAATACATTTTTGTTTGATGTTATGACCTAC
>JAUXTT010000017.1 GCA_030684395.1 Bacteroidota bacterium
TGCAATTAACTCAAAATATTCACTAATCGATTCTGGAAGAATCATCTTTAATAAGCTACTGTAGGACTCGTTCACAATTTTTAATTTATCCTACAAAATTCAAAATAATTCCTTTCCCCACAACTTTTTAACCTGATCCCTAAAACCTCGCAAAGCCTTGGAAACAAAGGAAAAAGAAAAACCCAACAAGCTTTCGCTTATTGGGTTAACACTTACTAGCGGTCTGGACGGGACTCGAACCCGCGACCTCCGCCGTGACAGGGCGGCATTCTAACCAGCTGAACTACCAGACCAACAACCAAAATTTCTTTTGGGAGTGCAAATATAGGCATAAGGTTTTAATTACAAAATTTTTGATGAAAAAAAAATGATTTTTGAGCATTTTTTAGCCTAATTCATTGAATATCGGATGTGAAAAATTAATTTAAAATTATTGCCCCCTTATCAGCCAAGTTGAATTATGGCATTGCTTTCTTCTGTTTGTCTTTTTTTTGACGGTTATAAAAGCATTTTTTAGTTAGATACACTTTTCTTAACATTTAAAATTTAATTAACAATTCCCTAATTAACCATCATTTTTTAGCAACTTCGCATCCCGATAACAATAAGCAATGCAACTAAAATATCAGGTTAAACCAAAAGCCATCTTATTACTACAAGACGGGAAAGTTTTTGAAGGAAAAGCAGCAGGAAAAATCGGGACCACCACCGGTGAAATTTGTTTTAATACCGGAATGACCGGCTATCAGGAAATTTTCACGGATCCATCTTATTTCGGACAGATTATCGTAATGGCTAATACTCACATTGGCAATTATGGTGTTCAAAAAGACGAGGTAGAAAGCGATTCGGTTAAGATTTCCGGTATGATTTGCAAAAAACTCAACAATGGCTATTCTCGCAAAAGAGCGGATGGTTCTTTACAGGATTATTTTACTGATGCAGGTATAGTTGCCATTTCGGATATAGATACACGTGCTTTGGTACGTTACATACGCGATAAAGGTGCTATGAATTGCATTATCTCTTCCGATAATTATGATGTTGCCTCCCTAAAAGCACAATTGGATAAAGTGCCTTCTATGGAAGGTTTAGAGCTTTCTTCTAAAGTAAGTACCAAACAAGCTTATGAAGTAACTAATGAAAACCCTGCTTACCGCGTTGCTTTAATGGATTTCGGCGCAAAAAAGAACATCATTCGCAGTTTAGTAGAAAGAGGATGTCATGTAAAAGTGTTTCCTATGAAAACCAAACTGGAAGAATTAATGGCATTTAAACCCGACGGATTTATGATGAGTAACGGCCCCGGAGATCCGGGAGTTATGAAAGAAGAAATTGCTTTGGTAAAAAGTATTATCGACACTAATATCCCTGTTTTCGGAATCTGTTTGGGACATCAGTTAATAGCTGAATCTCAGGGAATTTCTACCTATAAAATGCATGCCGGGCACCGGGGGATCAACCATCCGGTAAAAAACCTGATCACCGGAAAAAGCGAGATTACTTCTCAAAATCATGGATTCAGTGTTAAGGCAGAAGACGTTAAAAACAACACGAATATTGAGATCACACATATGAACCTAAATGATAATACCATTGAGGGAATTAGAATGAAAGACAAAAAAGTTTTCTGCGTTCAGTATCACCCCGAATCAAATCCGGGACCTTACGACAGCCGTTATCTTTTTGACGATTTCGTTAAGAATATGGGCAAAAACTAATTTCAATTCGCATCCGTTGCGATGCGATAATAAAATTTGTACCTTGTTGGCTTCATCATGAAGTTACTCTGTAAATACTTCCTTTGTTCCGTTTTATTTTGTGCAAGCCATTCGTATGCTCAAAAAGCGGATAGTATTACAAAATTGCTCTCGGGGCTTAATGGAAAACAAAAAGTAGACAAATTAAACAGCCTGGCAGAACTCCTTGTTAATTCGGACCCAAAAAAAACAAAACAGTTTTCTAACGAGGCCCTGAAGCTGGCACAACAACTCAATTATCAGGAAGGTATTGCGGATGCATATCATAAAACAGGGATTTATTATTACTATAATGACGATTATGAAAATGCGCTCAATAATTACAACAAAAGTTTATCGTTGGCAAAAAGTCTCAATAACAAACAATTAATCGCGCAAGCCCTTTCCTGGATTGGTTCATTATACAGGATTCAAAGTGACTTTAAAAATGCAGAGTTAAATTTGAATGAAGCGATAACTTACGCCAAAGAAATAAATGATGATGCCCGTATAGTATACTGCTTAAGAAATTTAGGTGAAGTAAACAGAGTGCAACAAAAAAATGCCGAAGCCATTTCATACTTTAATAAAGCACTTATTATTGCGGAAAGAATCAACGACCAACATCAACAAGCATATATTTATGGAGCCATTGGTGAAGTATACCGGCAACAAAGTGATTTTATAAACGCCTTAAAAAACCTGGATGCTTCTACCCAAAAAGCATTATCTGTTAATAACAAAAATCTTGCGTCTAATAATTATTATTCTATCGGAGAAATCTATTTATCCGAATCAAATTACAACAAAGCACTGGAATTTCTCCAACAATCACTTACTCTTGCTAAAGAATTAAAAGATAATATTCGTATTGCTGATTGCTACGCTGCCATGGGCGACGTGTACCGGCATCAGGGCGACGCAGAAAATGCCGAAGATTATTACAAAAGGTCGCTTAGTATTTCGACACAAATCAGCTACCTCAACACCAAATCATATTGTTACTTTACTTTGGGGATGCTCAAAAAAACAGATGGACAAAATGATTTAGCAATGGAATATTTTAACAGGTCCTTAGGTATTGCAAAAAACATTAACGATTACTGGCGTATTTCTGATTGTATGAATATGATTGGTGATATTTATACATCAAAATTAAACTACACTAAAGCCGAAGAAAGTCTTTTGGAAGCATTAACAATTTGCAGAGAAATTGATAATAAAGCTACTGAAACAACTGTTCTAACTTCTTTATCGGATCTGTACTTCAAAAAAAAGGAATATGATAAAGCTAAAAAATGTGCTGAAGAAGCTATGATTATTGCCAACCAAATAGAAATGTTTTCCAATAAGAAATCGGTTGCAGAAAGTTTGTATCGTGTATATGAAAAAACGGGCGATTATAAAAAAGCTCTTGAATATCATGTACTTTTTAAAGATCTCAGTGATAGCTTAAGACATGAAGAAAACGCAAAAAAATTGGTGCAACAACAAGTTCAATTTGAATTTACCGAGAAAAAAGCAAAGGCTGATTTAGAACAAGCAAAAAAGGACGCAGTAAAAGAAGCCCAACTACATAAACAAAAAACCTATACCATTTTTACATCTATCGGCCTGGTGTTACTTTTAGCATTATCACTTGTTATCTTTCGAAGTCAACGCAAACAAAAGCTTGTAAACATTCAGTTAGGCAGACAGAAGCAGCAGATTGAACATCAGAAACAAGAGATTACGGATAGTATCAACTACTCGAAACGAATTCAAACGGCAATACTTCCCGAATTAAGCCAGATATCGAAACACCTACCGGAAAGTTTTGTATTGTACAAGCCTAAGGATATTGTAAGTGGGGACTTCTATTATTTTCATGTATTAAAAAAGAAACACACAGAGAACGAGCAACCGGAATTTGTTATTGCAGCTGCCGATTGTACAGGACATGGTGTTCCCGGAGCTTTAATGAGTGTTGTTAGCCATCAGAGCCTGGATGCATCTGTGCGGCTACAAAATGAGCCTGCCGGAATTTTAAAACGACTGAACAAAAAAGTAAAAACGGCACTAAAACAAACCGATCATCAGGATTCAACAAGAGATGGATTGGATATTGCTCTTGCAACAATACTCCCAATAAATGAAACGGAATGCAGAATTCGTTTTGCAATGGCCAATCGCCCGGTTTATCTTTTTAAGAAGGGTGAGTTTTCAGAAATTAAAGCGACCAAGTCGGCAATTGGAGGGCATACCATGAATACTCAGGAATTTAAACAACACGAATTTATCTTATCAAAGGGAGATACTTTTTATCTTTTCACTGATGGATATGCCGATCAGTTTGGGGGAGAAAAAAATAAAAAATTAACTACTTCGCGTTTCAAAGAATTACTCAGAGGAATGCAACACAAAACCATGAGCGGGCAAAAGGAAGAGCTAAATGAAGCATTGGCAAACTGGAAAGGTAATAATGAGCAGGTAGATGATGTATTGGTTATTGGGATCCGTATTTAGCTCAGGAAATTTTTTGACCTGTTTCCATTATATTTTTGTGATAAATATCAATACAAACCAATGCAGCTATGAATCCCCAGAATGGTATAGCTAGTTTATCCGTATCTAAAAAATTATTTAAAAACCCGTGAATAAAGTATGTAGCCAATCCTAGTACTATTGCGCATACCAGTATCTTCAGGTTCCTTTCTTTAATAGAATAATACAAACGATATCCTGTAAAAAACACAGATAACATAAGAGATACAACTATTAAAGTCCCCGGTAAGCCTTGTTCACTTAAAGGACCAAGGTATTCACTATGTGCATTTCCATTACTTCCATCATTATTACTTATAATAGTTCGTTCACTGTCTTTTTGAAAACGAGCATACTGAAGAATATAGGTACCCGGACCAAACCCAACAAATGGCCGTTCTTCAAACATACGGTAAGCTGAATTCCACCTATTCAAGCGTTCCACATTACTTGGATCGGTTTTGATGTTTGTCATTGAACTAATGTTATCCGCACGATTTCCTTCAGAATCAACCGTGTTATTGTTCAACATAATAATTATCTGAGTTTGGAAAACAAAGAACACTCCTGCCAAAAATACAATCAATGTAACTATAGTTCGAAATCTGATCTTTAACAATAGAGTAATCAATACACCCACACAGCCTACAAGACTTAACCACGCTGCCCTTGCCGATGAAAGATAAACTCCGGTAAATAATAAACCTAAGGCACAGATCAATAGACATTTTTGAACAAAGCTCCTATTACTTTGAAGTAAAAAACCAAAAGCAATTGGAATAAACATAGCGATCGCAGATCCATAAGCCGTGTGATCATTGTAAAAAGGAGTCATGATCCAATCAGAGATATCTTCAGAAAAACCAAAGGAAGCGTGCCTCACTGTGGTAATAAAAATAACTATACATAAGGCTATCAAATAGAGTGCAAAAAAGAGGTTTACATTTTTACGTTTGTCAAATAAGTAAGACATAAAGAAAAATCCTGTACATACAAACCATAATCTGGAAAGCAAAAATTTAACCGATACAACGGGCATTTCACTGGTAATAGTGGTTACAAACATCCATAGCAATTGAATTCCAATAATTATGGTAATCGGATGGCGAAGAATTTTCTTGCTTATAAAACTATTATTGATCTGGTAAACAATTCCTAATACCAATAGACCCGCAAAAATGGGTTCAGTGGGTAAACTCAAATCGAGGCTTTGATGACCTTCTGCTAAACCAAGTTCTTTAAGAGTAATGGATAACGGCGTAAAAAATATAGCACACATCACCAGTTTCTCTGTATAAAATATTGCCATATAAATCACAATGAGCGCTAATGGCAACATTGCATAGGGAATAAATAATTTCCCCTGAAACAGCACTATATACAAGAAACCAAGCAGATAGGTAATACCTGCTCCATAAAACAGCTTTATATTACCTGACTTAAACAAGTTGCTCTTTTATTCTTTTGTATCTGTCCATTACAATAAAAAACAAACATCCGAATAAAAAGGCACTAATACCTCCTACAGCAACCATAATGGTGCGCTTAGGAAAAGCTTTTGTATCAGGCAAATTTGGTTCCTGTGCATATGTAACGTAAGTAAATTTTTTGGTTATATCCCTAATTCCTTTATCCATTTCTTGGCGAGATTCGTTGAAATACGCCATGTCGCCTTTATATTGCTCCATTAAATCAGAAAATATAATACCTTTTTTTCCTAACACCGCTAAGGCATCATTTAGCTTAGCTGGTTTTCCTCCTGGTAAAATATTATATGTTTTAGTTGTTGCTTCTTCAGCCTGTTTTAAATGCTGTAACAAACTCCCTCCGTTTAGTTGCACGTTAGCATTCTTAGGCATCATTTGAGAAAAGAAATCTAAGGCCGCATATTCTTTACTCATTGAGATAAAAATATTTTCTAAACTATCCATTCTTTTTTTCTTAGATGCAGTATAGGTTTTATGCATTTCTACAAACTCCAATGTCTTACTATTCAAACCATTTCTAATATGATTATTTACCGCATCTACTACACCATAAACTAATTGTTGAGCCATAACAGGATCTTTATCTAGTACTTCAATCTGTATAGACTCATATTTGGTTTGAGATATCTTTACATTCTCCTCAAAAGAATACGTATAATAACTGGCAAAGTGCGGGTCTAAGGAATCCAGTTCATAATGTTTCGCTAGATGGAATTTCTCTAACAATTGTTCTCTTATCTCAGCAGCTGTGATAAACTGCATCAATTGTTCAGTTTGTGACTCCATACTATATTTTTCAATATTCACAGGATAAATAAAAGCTGTTGACTTATATTTGGGAGTTACTATTAAAGACGCTATTGCAGCAACCACTGCGCCCGCTATTGATATTATTATGATGTGTTTCCTTTTACTGAAAAGTAACTTCAGCATGTCTATGTTCATTTTTTCCATATTAATATTTTAAAAACCTAAATATTGCTTTCACACTAATTAAACCGATTACTAACGCCCAAACTGCACTAATTATTGTCATGATCGAAAAATTTATCATCCAATTATGGAATAAGTTATAGGTAAATATGTTTGAAACAATGATTCCTCCAATAAAAAGTGCCAATTGAATCAATAAGCGTTTGTTAGTTTTAAACTTAAATATTTTAGTAGCCAGATATATTTGGATACCTGCCGTTAAAAATTGAGTAATCAAGCTTGAAATAGCTGAACCCATTGCTTTGTAATAATTAATCAAAATTACGTTCAGAATTATATTAACTAAAATTCCGAAAAGTGCCATATAGTTAAGCTGTTTTAAATTTCCGTTGGCAGTTAAGAGTGTTCCGAAAATATAAGTCGTTGAAATAGCAACAAAACAGCACATTAACACACTAAATACTTGTGCAGAATCAATGTTACCGTGATTAATAAGGGCAGTTAGTTCTTTGTTATAGAAAAAGCAACCAATAGCTACAATAAAAGCAGGAGTAAGTAACAATGTAAATGCTAATTTAACTAATTGTTCTACGTTTTCTTTATACTTCAACATTCTGCTAAAAACAGGGAGTAACTGAACAGAAAAGAGATAGGCAATCATATTTGCTGAATCGAGCAAACGGAAGCCTTTTGCGTAAATACCAGCCTCAAATGCGCCTGTATCTCCGCCTAATAAACGCTCAATCATTACGGCATCTAATCTATTGTAAAAAGTCATTAATAAAACCAAAATAGCAAAAGGATAACTTTTTTTTAATATCATCAAAGAAAAAGGCCAGTTCCAAACAATTTTTATGTGAGTGGTTTTCCTCATTACCGCAATAAAAGCAATAACTGCGGTAACTGCGTATGCAATCGTTTGCACATAAACAAAGTTCATTATGTCAATTTCGACACTGGTATAGTTGGTCCAAAGAATAAGCCCACATAAAATAATCATGATGGTCCTATCCAAAATAGAAATCAAACTATCCGTTTTAAAAAGGTGCAGCCCCAACAGGTTAGACCTTAAATAGGCTATAAAGGAAATGAGAAACTGATTAAGGCAAAGTACAATAAGTAATTTCATTAACCGAAAATCAAAACCAATCAGGAATCCAACTAAAAATGTAACAACTATATACAAAAAGGCCAAAGAAATTTTAAGTACAAAAAGTGCAGAAAAATGTTTAGAAAGCAGGTGGTTATTTTGGGCTATATTCTTATTGTTGAAATTTGTAATTCCAAAATCCAACAAAATATTTAATAAGAAGGAAAAATTAAATAAGGAAAAGTACTCTCCATAAGCTATATTCCCCACTTTTGCCTGAACGGCAGGTTCTATAATAAGTGGCCAAAAAGGCTTCACTAACAGATTCAGAATAATCAGAATCGCCAGATTTGTAACAAATTTTTTTTGGCTCATAATTAAGGGCAGCGAAGATACATTTTTTAGCCCAAAATGCCTAACAGCTTTTATTTGTATTTTAAAACAAAAAATCCACTTAAACAATTGAATTTAAGTGGATTAATTAAATTGCATCCTTATGTTTATTCTTTGATTAATACTTTCGAATAATTGTACCCTTGAGTATTGATCCTTAAAATATAGGTTCCGGGAGTAATTGCCTTCCCTTTTAAATCGAGTTTAATCAATTCTTCAGTCCGGTAATTTTTCACTTCATCACTATATACCAATCGACCCAAAACATCTGTAAGCCTGATTTCTATTTTTCCATTTACAGATAAATTCTTTGCGTAAATATTCACCTGCTCAGTAAAAGGATTAGGGTAAACTGCAATTCCTGAAAGATCATACAGGTCATTTAAACCTATAGAGGAAGAGGTTGTATCCACTAATTGACCATTACTTGAGTATACCTGCGAAAACAGCCCTGCACCATTTTCAGCTTTTACCGAGAAATAATACATTTGACCCTGAACCAAACTTAAACCTGTTTTGGTAACAGTAGTAGCTCCCATATTTGCGGTCCAGTTCACAACATCAGAATCGCCGGATGTTGTTCCAATAGCATACCAATAGTTCAAAACAGCAGAGCTACTGTCGAATGAATTATCCCAATTTGCCGTTAAACGATCAATGGAATCGGTAACCAAAATATCATTCGCAATTCCATCTCTCACCGAGTCAATCGACATTGGGGCTGTCCAGTCGATATTTAAATTTTGATAATAGATAGCAGAAAGATTATCAGCACTATCCTGGCAAATAGATTTGATTTTTGCAGCCGGTGTTTGAGGGTCAAAATTTTGATACCTGATATCATTTGTGGCTGAAGGCCCTACATTTACAGTAACAGAGCCTGCTCTTGACCGGTAAATTTTCAACTCATTAACAGCAAAATCAGCATTTCCGCTTCTAAAAGAAATATGCGTTCCATTTGCATAAGGGCTTCCATCTGTATACGTTCCAACCAATCCGTTATTCTGGTAAACCCATATTTTACCACTGATACGGTCATAAACAATTTTGTAATCGTACCATTGCCCGGCGTCTGCATTCATGGGAAATGAGGCAACAGGTGAACCAAAAACATTATTCACGACCTTATAAATCTGCAACAAAGTATCATCCGTTCTAAACCATGCAAAGTAACCGTCTCCCCTATTTAAGGAATCAGGTTGCGAACAAGCGAAGTGAAATCCTGCTCTACGGTTGGTTCCTAAACCATCAATCTTAGCATAAAAATGATACAAATAACGGTTTGATAAATTTTGTTTCAATTTCGCATAAATATTAGTATTACCGGAAGCTTCATCTGTTTGCTCCAAGGCCTGACTGTTAATTGTCCAGGTTCCTGTTTTTTGAGTCCAGTCAGGGTGAATAGCAACATCAAAATTATCTGAGAAAAACCCTCTTTCATCATTGGCTCTCCACTCAGCTCCATCATAGTCGATTACCTGATAAAAACCTTTCTGCACACCACTACCCCCTGCATTATCATTATCCTGAATGGTTGCTGTAAAAGATTGCGTTTGCCAATTACCATTCGCAAAAACCTGAGTAGATGGAGGTGTAACATCTCCCGGCTGCGGATTCACAATAGTAGTTGTATACGTCGCAGTCCAACCAATACCCGTTGTTGCACAATCACTTCTGAAATCAAGTAACAAGCTTCCCCCACTTGAAGTTATAACTCCCGGGCTTGCTGTACCGGTGTATCTCCCAATTAGTGTAGAGGATGTTGTTGCCCCGTCGTAGATATAAAGATAGTCCCAATTTGTTTCCAAATTAAATTGCGAAAAATTCAGCGTTATGTTTGTTGCTCCGGCCGGCTGAATAAGAATCACGCTTCTTTCATCATCCGTATAATTTCCTGAAGCACCACCCGAATCGTATATAGTTCCGGTAGCCGCAGTAACAGTAGTAATTGCCGGCGCATTATTAATCAGATTATAAAATTTATACCAATCCCAATACTGCCCCGGATCACTATGAGTTTGCCCCGAATAATGCTGATGACCTTTTATTCTTACACATCCACCCAAAGTACAAATACCATTGCACGATGGCCCGTTATAACATCTCAATGGGTTTATTCCGTAGCCGCTATTACAAATATCCCTGCATAAATTAGCCGAGGCAGTATACATTGCATTTGTGTACCAGGCAGGGCTGCTAACGTAACCCTCATGCTCCAATCCTATAGTATACGGGTTTTCTGAACCAACATGCCAGGCTTTATTGGTTTCCAAAACCATTTGAGTTATCTGACCATCACTTGAACGTAATACATAGTGCGCTGAAACGGAAGCATTACAGTTTTTAAACCAGGAAATACAACCTGCATAAGTGCCTTCTACATCATGAATGGTTATAGCCGAAATAGCAGTTCCACCTCTGCTGCTGTAATTACAAGAAGCTGCTGCGTCCCAAATAGCAGGTGCATAATCTGCAGACTGCACAGTATTAAATGAATTTGTTTTGAAACTTGAGCTTCCTTCTCCCTCTATATTGTTTGGGCTCATTGTTACTCTTTGAGAGCTAAGAACCTTATAATTTTCAAAGCCAAAAATGATTTCCAGTTTTAATTTATGATCAGGAAAATTGTAATACTCCTGATACGAACTTTGGTTTAAAAACCAAAACACCTGATACAAATAACTGTTTAATGCAAAATTCCGGGCCAGGTCTTCATCGTTAGGTAATTCGCTTAATGCGATTAAAACCTGCACCTGATCTTTAGGTTCAGAACCTATAACCATTTGCAGTTGAAGTGCTGAATATGCTTTCGCATAAGCAAGAATATTTTTTTCGGGGTTGCCTTTAATTTCTTCTACGGTGAACCCGGAAAGTTTGCTAATAGTAACAAGGTTGTTTCTAAAATAATTCTTTCCATCTTCAATTAGTCCCATTACTCCGTAGGCTTGAGGGAGCCCCGTACAACTGCCTTCCGGAGCAGGTTGTATATTTGTAAACCTGCTTTGAGAAAACGCCACCGCCTCCAGTATTCCTTTTGGGACAGACGGATAAAGAGAATATGCAGTTTCAAAATTCTTCTGGTAATTATTTGGTACATAATCAGCTGCCTTATTCAGCAATGATAAAAACAAAAATGCTAGTAGTACTAATTTCTTCATTTGGTTTAAAAATTAACAGGCTAATTTATAAAATTAATTGCAGAAAAAACTCAATTATTTACTAACTCGTTTTAGCCGCTTTACTTATTCTGCACTACTTTCGAATGATCTGTAATGCGGCGGCAATTGCAGATTTACCAGTTGATTTGATTTAAATATTCCAAATACCGAACTCCCGCTTCCGCTTAAAGATGAATAAATTGCTTCATGGTTATATAATAACTGTTTCAGCTCTTTTATCTCGGGGAAATGATGAAAAATCGAATCTTCAAAGTCATTAGTAAGTTTTTCTCTCCAACTAAGCGGGCCTTTCAAAACAATGTCTTTCAATTCGTAACGCGGTTTTTTTGGGATAACCCTTGAATATGCAAGCTGTGTATTACTATGAATATTAGGATATACAACAACAATTTTATAATCCTTTAATGAAACATCTATAGAAGAAAACTCATCTCCTTTTCCCTTAGCATAAACAGGTTTGTTTTCCACAAAAAAAGCGCAATCGCTGCCCAATTTTGCAGCTTCAAGCTTAAGGTTCGAATCAGAAATTTTAAGTTCAAATTGTTGGTTTAGCAACTTCATAAAAAAAGCGGCATCAGATGAGCCTCCGCCAAGCCCTGCTCCCATTGGAATTACCTTATGCAAATAAACTTTAATTGGCGGGATTTCATTCCTTAATCTTAATAAATTAAATGCCTTAACTATTAAGTTGTCCTGCGAGTTCCCATCTACTATTAAACCTGATAGACTCAAATCGCAAGACAAATCTCCCGTACGATATTTTTTATTCTCAATTACTTCTACTGAATCGCACCAATCTATTGGATAAAACACAGTTTCTATGTTATGAAAACCGTCTTGTCGTTTTTCAATAATATTGAGTCCGAGATTTATCTTTGCATTTGGGAAATTAACCATTAGTACCTGCTTGAATTTCCACTAAAATTTATTAGCTTTAATTTTGTCCTTTACAATAAAGGCGTTAGGAAAATCAGGTTGAATAGTCTTAAAAAAACCATAAGCTTCCGGTTTATTTTTAAAATTACCAACAACAATAACAAAATTCGGTTGCTGATATTCGTCATAAGCTCCATACTCAGAATACTTTGCCAAAAATTTGGATTTTATCTCCATGGCTTTTGCTCTGTCGGAGCCGAAATGGATTTTTATTCTGTAGCCATCCTGCTCTCCTTCTGTTCTCTTATGAAAATCCACTTTTTTTTCCTGTAATGCTTTTAATTTTGCTTCATCTTGTGCTGGAGTTTGTGTGTATCCGACAATAGAAAACATCAAAAAGAGTATGCTTAAAACCAATTTCATGTTGCCAAAAATACAATAAATAGACCAAATATTTATAGCACCTTTTTATTTGGTCTTTTTTCTTATATTTGAAGGTTATTACGCTATATGAATTTATTTAAAAATCTCTTACTGCTAGGCTTATTGGCTGTTTGCTTTAGTTCTTGTAAAATCTTACGGCCGAGTTTTATGCTTAAAACTCCTAAATCATTTCAATACGATAAGATTACCGACACTTTAGCTAAGGAAAATTATAGAATTGCCTCTACGGATGCAATTCAATTTAAAGTTTTTGCCAATGATGGTTTTAAGCTGGTAGATATGTCAAATGCAGGAAATAATAATAATTCAGGAGCTGTTATTGAAGAAACTGTTGACAAAGAAGGTATGCTTAAACTCCCTTTGCTGGGCAAGGTAAAAGTAGTTGGTTTAACTATAAGAGAAGCTCAAGCCATGCTTGAAAAGGAGTTTGAAGTTTTTTATGTAAAACCATTTGTTCAGATGAAAGTGGTAAACAAACGTGTAATTGTTTTTCCGGGAAGTGCTGGTGCGGCAAGAGTTGTACCTATAGCAAATAACAATACAACTGTTTTTGAGGCTCTTGCTTTGGCAGGGGGAATAACAGAAGAAGGAAAGGCTTACCGGATTAAATTAATCAGACGAACGGAGAATAAGCCGGAAGTTTTTTTAATTGACCTCTCAAAAATTGAAGGAATTGCTGCCGGAAATATTACCGTTTTGGCAAATGATATTATATATGTTGAAACCAGACCAAAACTTGCTCAAAAGGCACTTCAAGAACTTACCCCTTATTTATCCTTGCTAACCTCATCGCTTACCCTTTTCTATATTTTCACAAAATAAATTTTAGATGTTAAACGACGGAATTAGTCAGAAAAATGAAAATTTTGAGCGGTATCGTGATAGATTGACACGCTTCAGCAGTGAGTTTGAATTGGGTTTGTTCTTACTTATTGCCCGAAAATCAATTATCTGGATTGCACTATTCTTTTCATTTGCTATTATTGGTGTTTACATTTATCTTCGTTACACACAGCCAATGTATGAATCAAAGGCTGCAATACAATTAAACAGCTCAAATAAAGCGACACAATTTTTGCAAGTCGGCGAAATGTATGAAACCGGTGGTAAATTAGCTGAAGCAATTGAAGTATTAAAATCCCAGGTTTTCTTAAAACGTGTAGTTCAAAAACTTAACCTTACGGTTGGATATTTTAATGAGGGCACGTTTAAAAACTATGAATTATATAAATCATCTCCGTTCTTCATAGACATTAAAATAAAAAACGATGGTTATTACGGGCAAAAAATATACATTCAATTTGATCAAAGCGGAAATAAAGGGAAACTCATTATTGGAGAAAAAAAGAAAAAAGAATTTCCTTTTAAAATAGATACCTGGGTGCGAAACAGTGATTTCGAGTTCAGCATTCTTTTAAACCCTGATATGAATAAGGAAACTGCAATCAGTAGTATTAAAAATTTAGAAAAACCTTATTTTATATGTTACACTGATGAAGGTATCCAGGACTATATACAATCTAAGCTGGAAGTAAAAATAATCAACGAACAGTCAAAATCCATTTCTATTGGATTTAAAGACCCTGTGCCTGCAAAAGCATCTGACATTACCAATATTGTTGTTGAAGAGTATAAGATCTACGGGGTAGAAAAAGAGAGTGAAGGGTCTAAAAATATCCTGTCTTTTATTGATGATCAATTAAATAATGTTTTTTTCGACCTCAAAAGCTCAGAAACTCAATTAGAAGAATTTAGAAAAACAAACAATTATGCAGGAGACAATGATTTTAAGAAATCTTCTACTCTAACCCGGTACTCCTCTGTTGAAGATCAATTATTAAAAATTGAACTCGATGAGAAAATCCTGACCGAATTACAAAAAGATTTGAAGAATAACAAAAGCATTGACAGCTACCAACTTATTTCATTAATTGCAGGTACCGAAGATGAGAATTTTATAAGGAGTATCACAAATGAATTACAAAAATTATTGGTTGAAAAGGAAAATCTATTGTACATGGTTACTCCTAACAGTGATGCTATTAAACAACTTAATTTTCAGATTGAAACTCAAAAGAAATTATTAATTGAAAGTATTTCTTCCTACCGGAACAAAATAAAGTCTAAATATATAAACCTAAAACAAAAATCTGATTTATTGGCTTCAGAATTTGCTCCAAAACCGGATATGGATCTTGAATATTCAAGGTTAATGCGGTTGTTCTCTATAAATGAAAAATATTATACGCTCCTGCTTGAGAAAAAAACCGAGTTTTCCATTTCAAATGCGGGTTATGTTTCGCAAACAAGTATTCTTCAAAAGGCCACAACAGCCAGTTCACCTTATTCTCCCAGTAAAAAAACTGCATTGCTGGTTGGGGTACTGAGTGCATTTCTTATCAGTATCATGTTAATTGTTGTGAGGTATCTTATGCACGACCAGATTGTTTCCCTGAACGAAATCACAAAACATACACATGCAGGAGTTAGCATCCTGGGTATTATACCTAGCTATGATAAAAACATTCCTATTTCTCAATTGGTAGTAGATAAAAATCCAAAGTCAATAATGGCGGAATCTTTTCGTACAATCAGGACTAATTTACAATTTATCTCAAACGACCCGGGCTCAAAGTTAATTGCACTTACCTCAACTGTATCAGGTGAAGGAAAAACATTTGTAGCCCTTAATTTAGCGGGTATAATTGCCTTCTCCGGAAAAAAAGTTGTGATAATTGATTTGGATATGCGTAAACCAAAAATTCATAAAGGATTTGGTGTAAGCAATGAAAAAGGAATGAGTACCATACTAATCAATAACCACACAATTACTGAAAGCATTAATAAGAGTACATTATCAAATCTGGATTTCATTACTGCAGGGCCAATTCCGCCAAACCCTTCCGAGCTTATTATCAGTAAAAGAATGGATGAGGTGCTACAGGAACTAAAGCAAATTTATGACATTGTAATCATCGATAATCCACCAATTGGATTGGTAACAGATTCGTTACCAATAATACAAAAAGCTGATTACCCTATTTATGTTTTCAGGTCCGATTATTCCAAAAAGAATTTTATTCAAATATTGGATAGATTACAAAACGAAAATAATATTTCAAAAATTTCAGTTGTTTTGAATGGTGTGGATATTAACCGGAAAAGTTATGGTTATAATTATGGATACGGGTACGGATATGGGTATGGATATGGCTCGAAATATGGCTATTATGAGGAAAAAGAGAGTACCGGAAAAAAGAAAAGGAAAAACTGGTTAAAATCTAAAATCAAAGTTAGTTAATGGAATTTATTTCAACCCCGATAAAGGATCTTTATATTATTCAACCTAAAGTTTTTGAAGACTCAAGAGGGCATTTTTTTGAAAATTATACCGAAAAATCCTTTTTGGAAAAAAACATCCACGCTAAATTCATACAGGACAATCAATCTCTTTCACAAAAGGGAGTTTTGAGAGGTTTGCACTTTCAAAACCCTCCACATTCGCAAGGAAAACTTGTACGGGTTATTAAGGGTGCAGTATTAGATGTTGCTCTTGATATCCGGAAAAATTCTCCTACCTATGGCAAGCATTTTACTATTGAGCTAAACGAGCACAACAAAACAATGTTATGGGTACCCGAAGGGTTTGCTCACGGGTTCTCTACTTTAGAAGATAATACGATCTTTTTATATAAATGCACCAATTATTATAATAAAGAATCGGAAGGTTGCATTTTGTGGAATGACCCTTCTCTTAACATTAACTGGAAACTTTCGAACCCAATTTTATCGGATAAAGATAAAATTGGCCTGCCTTTCCCCGAATTTAAAAGTAATTTCTGACAGTGACATTGACGAATAATATACCGTTGCTGTTCTTACTGATTTTTTCAGGGGCGATGTTTTTTTCTGCACTCATAAATAACATTCTGCTTAATTTTTCAAAAAATTTAGGAACAAGAAAAAGTGATGGGGTTCAAATAAGATGGAATCCCACTTCTAAACCGGCATTAGGAGGTATTTCGTTTTATGTGGTTTTTCTTATTTCTTTTATTTGTCTTCAGTTTATTTTAGGAAAAACAACCGAATACTTATCCGACAAAAAAACCTTTGGTATTTTATCATCCATCAGCATAGCTTTTATTATGGGTTTAGCTGATGATGCATATGACACCAAGCCCCTGTTAAAATTTTTAACCCAGTTTTTTTGCGCACTGATTTTATTAATAACCGGAACTAAAATAGAATGTTTTGATAGTGAATTTCTTAACTACACACTAACAATTTTATGGGTTGTTGGGATGATGAATTCAATAAACATGTTAGATAACATGGATGCTATTACAACCGTGGTATCCATTGCGGCAGTCGGTTTCATTATTATTTTAACGGTACTGCAGTCTCAGGCGCACTCTCCGCTACCAATATTATCCGTTTCTATGCTGGGGTCACTGGTAGGTTTTTTAATTTACAATTGGCACCCCTCAAAAATGTTTATGGGTGATACCGGAAGCCAGTTTTTAGGAATTTTTTTAGCAGTTATTGGCATTGAATACTGCTGGAATATCAAACCATTTTTAACCGATCAGTTCCCCATTTCTTATGGGACAAAAAGTATTCTCGTTATTGCATCTACATTTATAATTCCTTTGAGCGATACAATAACTGTTGTGATTAATAGAACCAGTAAAGGCAGGTCTCCATTTGTTGGAGGGAAAGATCATACCACCCACAACCTGTTTTTCAGAGGTTTAACCGAGAAAAAAATTGCGGTACTTTACTTCTTAATCAGTAGCCTTGGCTGTTTTCTATCCTATCAAATAATATCCGATCACTTATGGAGCATTTCTAAATTCTGCCTTTATTCCCTTTTTCCTGTTCTTATTTTTGGTACCCTTTTTACCCTTACCCGCATAAAAAACAAAAAGAGTGCTTAATTTCGTCTTTTATTCAGGCCCAATAATAAAAGGTTCAGCTTTGAATTATCACTAACGGAAGAAAATTCTTGTATAATTCATTTTCCTTTCGATATTTGAACAAAATTAGTTACCTGTCGTTTGAAAAAAAATAAGACTAAATCCAGCATATTGATCGGAAGAAGAGAATTCATTGATTTTCCTCTTTTAAATTTATTTAGTTTAGAAGCTAAAATTGATACAGGTGCGTTTACCTCTGCCCTGCATTGTAAAGATATTGAAGTCCGCTCCATTGATGGAACAGAAACACTTTGTTTTAAGTTATTGGATGAATCGCATCCTGAATACAGTAACAATGAATATAGATTCACTAAATTCAGCAAAAAACTTATCAAGAGTTCCTTTGGGGAATCAGAAGAGCGTTATGTAATCCAAACACTTATACAAATTGCCGGAAAAAAAATAAATTGTTCCATTTCACTTACAGACAGAACCAATATGCGTTATCCTGTTCTGATAGGGCGCAGAACAATAAAAGGGAAATTTATTGTTGATGTAAGCAAAAAACACACCGGAGGCCTTCCTGTATCCAAAACTTTTCTTTAATTTTAACCTACAAACTTTTTTTATGAAGATAGCTATCCTGTCGAGGAGTAAAAATATCTATTCCACAGCACAACTTGTTGAAGCAGCAGAGAAAAGAGGTCACGAAGTTTTATTATTAGATCACATGAAATGTGTTTTAGTAATTGAAAAAGGCCGGCCCCATATTTATTATCAAGGTAAGGAGATAGCAGGTATAAATGCAGTTATTCCGAGAATTGGAGCATCAGTTACTTTTTACGGGGCAGCTGTTGTAAGGCAATTTGAAATGATGAAAATTTTTACTGCTGTTGAGTCACAAGCCCTTGTTCGCTCCCGCGATAAACTCCGTAGTTTACAAATTCTTGCCCGTGCAGGAATTGGAATGCCTAAAACTGCATTTGCCAACCAGACAACAGATATTGAAAACCTGGTACAAAGTGTTGGAGGCGCACCCTGCATTGTAAAACTTCTGGAAGGAACCCAGGGTATTGGTGTTATTTTAGCCGAAAGTAAAAAAGTGGCAACATCAGTAATTGAAGCATTCCTGAAATTAAATGCTGCCATGCTGGTGCAAGAATTTATTGGAGAAGCTAAGGGTGCTGACATTAGGGCTTTTGTAATTGACGGGCAAGTTGTGGGAGCAATGAAACGTCAGGCAAAAGATGGGGAGTTTAGGTCAAACCTGCACCGTGGAGGTACCGCAGAGGTCATAAAATTATCTGCAGAGGAAAGAGCTACTGCAATTAAAGCTGCAAAAAAACTCGGGCTTGGAATAGCCGGTGTCGACATGTTGCAGTCTGAAAGAGGTCCTTTGGTAATGGAGGTTAACTCTTCACCCGGATTGGAAGGAATTCAAAAAGCTACAGGGATTGACATTGCAGGGAAAATAATAGAGTACGTTGAACGTAATGAGTTCAATGGTGACGAAGGATAATTTTTTTAGCATGAATGAACTAATAGAATTGAAAAACACAATTGCACGGTTTTTTCCTGTAATTATTATCCTCGTGATATGGGAAGTTGTTTGGAAACTAATTGGATTATGGAAATCGGCAAGAAATAAACATCTTGGCTGGTTTATTATTATTGCAATTATCAATTCAATGGGAGTTTTACCTATCATTTATATTCTTCGAAACAGGAAGCAAAAGAAAAATAACCAAGTAAGCTAGCAGAGGAAATTATTATGCAAGACATTGAAATAAATGGTACTATTATTAAGCCCGGAGAGCACAAAAAATTAATACTTAATACATATCAGCTTCATACAAAAACCACAATTGAAATTCCGGTTCATGTTTACCGGTCAAATGTTGAAGGGCCAACAATGCTTCTTAGTTCGGGAATGCATGGTGATGAAACAAATGGCATTGAAATTTTAAGAAAAATTGTTGCTCACGATGATATGCAGCATTTGAAACGCGGGACAGTTATTGCGATTCCGGTTATTAACATCGTTTCCTTTTTATATGGATCACGTGATTTGCCGGATGGCAGAGACCTAAACAGGTGTTTTCCGGGAAATAAAAATGGTTCTTTGGGTTCGCGTATTGCTTATGACCTTATGAAACATATTATTCCCTTGATTGATTTTGGTGTTGATTTTCATACAGGTGGGGCTAAAATTAATAACTACCCACAAATAAGATGTGTTTATAGTTTTCCGGAAAATGTTGCCCTTGCAGAAAAATTTTCTCCTCCGCTCATTATTGACTCTTCGTACCGGGAAGGTACATTTAGAAAAGAAGCTGCCAAAAAGAATAAAGCTATTTTAGTGTATGAAGGAGGAGAATCTTTGCGGTTTGATTACAATGCAATAAACGAAGGTGTTAATGGCTGTTTACGTTTAATGAAAGAATATGGTATGATTGATACCGACGTTCCTCCTAATCCATGTGTGAAAATCACCAAAGGAACCTGGGTACGTGCAAAAATGGCCGGATTGTTTCACTTCAACAAAGCAAATGGATCTTATGTGGATAAGAACGAACTATTAGGAGTTATTTGTAATCCTTATGGAGACATTGAAGCAAAAGTATTGGCTTCAATAAGTGGTTACGTAGTTGGTGTAAATAATCAACCGGTAGTAAACGAAGGAGATGCTTTAGTACACTTGGGAAGCACTGAATAGAAATAATTAGTCGTCCCTCAAAAAGTATCCATATTAAATTATCGATATAAAAGACATATCTTTTCCCACATAATTGTTTGGCCACGCTGTGGCCAGCATTCATCTATTAATATTAAATTACTAATATTTGGCTCCGCTGGAGCCGTGCTTTGTAAGAATTTGCTCCAGAGGAGCAAAACAATAATATTACAAGCAATCAAAGTTTTAAGGCTACAGAGTAGCCAAATATTTTTGTGTACGGTAAATATCTACAAGAATTTTAAAGCAGGTCAAAGATTCCTTGCAATACGAAACAATATAATTTTGACTGAATCTCCTTTATTAATAATATTTGTGGAGTATTTGAGGGACAACTAATTACCGTTTTCAACTAAGCACCTTTGCCCCAGAAGTGAAATGTGGCGTATACTTCTGTCTCCAAATGTCCTTTTACCCACGGCATAATTCCACGTATAAAAGCGATTCGTGAGCCAAAAGAAAAGCAGGATTGTGTTTTTGTTGAATTTTTAACGACGTAAGCGATATCGAAAACTCCTCCGATGTGTGATGTGCCAAAAAAACTAGTAGGTAATGTGTAGTTTTCGTACACCGGAACGTAAGTGGAATTACTAGTTGGCGTAATTCCTGAATAAGTATAATTTCCATTAATGTTTTTGTAGATCATTGATCCTACCATACCCCCTATACCTATTGACAGAGCCTTTCTTTGTCCAATTAGTTTTTTAATTAATAATTCCCCGTTTAATCTTCCAAGGTAAAAATCAGAGGTATATTCCTTATTGTAGGTGTGTCCGTATTGATCTCCGTAAGATTTACCACTTGTATAGGTGTATCTTAATGTGGGACAAAAAGCAACATTATTCCCTATCTGAATTCCGATTGCAGAACTAAAGCCACTGTTAAATCTGGCAGTTATGTTTCCATGATCGATTCTGTTAGGCTTTGCGTAGTCAATTGGTCTGTTATAGGCCAGCTGACAAAAAAATGTCCCTCTCTCCGGAAGCACACGTTGTGCTCTGCAAATCTGAATGGTTAATGCTAAAAAAGCAAAACAGAATAGCTTTTTCATAAATCCTTAATAAGTGTGTAATTCCACAAAACTATATCATTTAGTTGAAAAGTATCGGAAGTTTGAGTGAATCTAGGATACTATTTGATAAGTGGTTGATTTGGATGAGAATTCTAAAAAACGAAACTACGTCTTCTGTTTCTTCTTCTTAGCCGCAGGAAACAAAATATTGTTCAGGATCAAACGATAGCCTGCTGAGTTGGGATGAAGATTTAAATCAGTTGGTGGATCTTCAACTCTGTGTTCGTAATCTTCCGGATCGTGCCCGCCGTAAAAGGTCCAGGTGCCTTTACCAAATTCCCCATGTATATAACGTGCTTCGTTTGCTGCTTTGTTTTCTCCTAACACCAATACATTTTTTTTGATATAACTTTTATCAAAAGCAACGGTTTGTCCCCAAAATCCTTTTATTAATTGTTCGTGACTTTGGTTTAGCATGGTAGGAACAGGATCCCATTTAGCAGAGAACTCAAACAAGGTAAAGTAATCATTGTCTTTGTTTACTCCGTATTTCTGACGACGAGAATTGTAAGTATCAATGGAAGAAAATTCGTATTCAAATGGGTTGGTACTTAAAGTAAACTTCTCAAACGCAAAACACTTACTGTCATCAATTTTTTTGTTCATCTGCGGATCTGCAGCATCATGATCGTACATGCTTTCGCAAACATCTATGCCTTCAGCCGCTAATGCAATATCATACGAATCAGTTGCAGAACACATCGCAAATAAAAATCCACCGCCCATGGTAAAGTCTCTGATTTTTTTTGCAACACCCAACTTTAGTTCAGAAACTTTAGCAAATCCCAGCTTCGCAGCCATAGCTTCGTTATTCTTTACATCCTGTTGATACCAGGGAGTGTTTTTATACCCGCTGTAAAAACGTCCGTATTGCCCTGTAAAATCTTCGTGATGTAAATGCAGCCAATCATATTCCAGTAATTTATTATTGATGATCTCTTCATCATAAACAATTTCATACGGGATTTCGGCATAGGTTAAAACCATCGTTACGGCATCATCCCAGGGTTGTTTTGTTTTTGGAGAATATACTGCAACTTTTGGCGGCTTCTCCAGTTTAACGGCATCCTGATTTATTTCCGGGTTTGAAATTTCATTTAAGATAGAAGTACTTCTTGCATCAGCAATTACTTCATAAGAAACTCCACGTATGGTAAGTTCATCAGTAAAGGCTTTATTATTGGCAAACATAAAACTACCACCACGGTAATTCAATAACCAATATACTTCCACATCCTTTTTAAGAACCCAGTATGCAATACCGTAAGCTTTTAAATGATTTTTTTGATCCTTGTCCATAGGCACAAGTATCTGCGAAGCAAATGCAGAAGAGCAAAACAAACTACAGGCAATAATGGCTATTGTAACAAGAAATTTCATTGAAATATATTACAGCTAATATAAGGAAAAGTACAGGCGAAAATTGGAAAAAGATGTTAATTGTTTACGGAGCTTTTTAACACAGAGCACACAGAGGAAAAAGAGTTGCACAGAGTTTTAAAAAGTATTGTAGACTTAGTTGAGAGTATTAATGTCCTCTCTGTGTAACTCTTCCGCCATGGCGACTACTCTGGGAACTCTGTGTTGAATATTTAGTTCTTTTTCCCGTACATAGTTTCTCTCTGCTTTTGAACTTCCGGGTTTTCCAGGAACTCATCGTAAGTACAAACCTTATCAATGATACCGTTTGGAGTAAGTTCTATGATTCGGTTTGCAATTGTTTGAGTTAACTCGTGATCATGAGAAGTGAAAAGAATAGTTCCTTTAAAATCTTTCATGCCTTCGTTCAATGAAATGATGGCTTCCAAGTCTAAGTGATTGGTTGGATCATCCATGATCAATAAGTTTGCACTCATCTGCATCATACGGGAAAGCATACAACGTACTTTTTCTCCTCCCGATAATACATTACATTTTTTTAAAACCTCTTCACCGCTGAATAACATCTTACCTAAGAAACCGCGAATGTAAGTCTCGTCTTTATCTGTAGAATATTGTCTTAACCAATCTACTAAATTGTAATCAACTTTAAAGTAGTCGTTGTTTTCGTTTGGTAAATATGCTTTGTTGATGGTAGTTCCAAATTCATACGTCCCACTATCCGCAGTGTTTTCATCGCTCAGGATCTGAAACAAAGAAGTAATAGCTAAGTGGCTTTTAGAAACGAATGCAATTTTATCTCCTTTGCGAACATTGATAGTTACTTTACTAAATAATTTTCCGTCAGCGTTTGATTTGCTTAAGTTCTCAATGTGTAACACCTGGTCACCCGCTTCACGTAATTGATTAAAAATAATTGCTGGATATTTTCTGTTGCTCGCAGGAATTTCATCAATTACCAATTTCTCCAATAATTTTTTACGACTGGTTGCCTGACGCGATTTACTTGCATTGGCACTGAATCGTCTAACGAAATCCTGTAGCTCTGTACGTTTATCTTCTACTTTTTTGTTGGCGTCACTTCTTTGTTTCAAAGCCAATTGACTCATTTGATACCAGAAACTATAGTTACCTGAGTAAGTTTGTAATTTTCCGAAATCGATATCACAAATATGTGTACACACTGCATCTAAAAAGTGACGATCGTGGGAAATAACAATCACAGTATTTTGAAAATCGGCAAGGAAGTTTTCTAACCATGCAATTGTATCAACATCCAAATCGTTGGTAGGCTCATCCATCAACAAAATATCCGGGTTTCCGAATAAAGCCTGTGCCAATAATACACGTACTTTTTCTTTACCAGTAATATCCTTCATTAACTTGGTATGCGTTTCTTCAGGAATTCCTAAATCGCTTAATAACATTGCTGCGTCACTTTCTGCGTTCCAGCCATTCATTTCACCAAACTCTCCTTCCAACTCGGAAGCTCTCATTCCATCAGCATCTGTAAAAGGAACTTTTGCATAAATAGCATCCTTTTCCTTAATGATTTGAGCCAGCTTTTTGTTTCCTAAGATCACCGTTTCCAATACCGGAAATTCATCAAATTCAAAGTGATTTTGTTTTAAGATACTCATACGCATACCCGGAAGCATGGTCACTCCGCCTTTGTTTGGCTCTATCTCTCCTGAAAGGATCTTCATAAAAGTAGTTTTACCGGCACCATTAGCGCCAATAATTCCATAACAATTGCCCGATGTAAAATTGATATTTACTTCGTCAAACAAAACACGTTTTCCGTATTGCAGGGTCACATTCTGAGCTGAGATCATCTATTGAAATTTAAGGGCGCAAAGATAGGGAATTAAAGGGAAGAAGGCAAAGGGAAGATTGAAAAAGAAAGCGGATAGAGAAGCTCGTTGGACCCATGGGGAAAATTATGCCTAATGCATGTTTTGGGTTAAAGAGTTTGGCTAACCAAACCAACAAACTCCTCAAAAGTAACACCCTTCTTAAATTCCTTTGAATAAATGTACTTTTTAATATGTGCAGCCCATTGTTTGTGCGACCTGCTTTTATCCAATTCTCTTGGATCGAAAGGCTTTCCGAAATGCACACGAACATGATGCCCTTTTTGTTTAAACATTTCATCCGGTAAAAAAAGCATTTCAATATTTGCTTTTATACCGATACGCTTGCGGAAATTAGCAAACCGGTAAAAGAATTTAGAGTTTTGTCCTTCAATAAAAACCGGAACAATCAAACGCTTATGATCTATCGCCTGAGTAACAAAACTCTTTTTCCATTCCAGATCCTCGATAACACCATTTTGTTTACGGGAAACTAATCCTGCAGGAAAAAAGCCTATAGCATCATCTGTGGCTAAAACACTTTCAACGGTTCTGAGTGAAGTAGGGGAAGTAGTTCTTATTTTATTGATTCCAATAAAAACATCTCCATAATTTTTTAGATTTTTCAATACATCGTTTACCACAAACTTAATTTCAGGCCTTACTTCTGCAATTGTCTTTACAAAAGCCATTCCGTCTAAACCTCCCAATGGGTGATTGGCAGCTAAAATGATCCCACCTGTTTTTGGAATATGATGAGAATTAATGGATTCAACGTTTGCTCCAAGTTTTTCAATCACTCCATTATTATAATCAACACCGTACACATCTTTTAATTCGTGCATGATGATGTTAATTTCATCTTCATGTAGTTTACGTTTTAGCCAGCTTACAACAAAACGCGGCAACCACTTTTTTAGCTTGGGCGACTTGTCCTGAATGACTTTGCCAATATCTATAAATTTCTTTTCTGCCATAAGCTTTAAGGGGTGCCGAAGATAGGGATATTATGGCAAATGCATTTATATTTTAGACTAAACTCAAGATTGTATTTACAAGACATCTCTAAACTAAGGGACAGACCTGACAGGAATTAAATCAACTCACAATTGCTTGCGAATAAATAATTTGGTTTTATTATTGCAGGCTTTCAGGGCAATCGTATCTTTGGGAAATGCTTTTAATACGCGTAAATACTTTGTTTTTGCTACTGAGCCTACTGGTTATGAGTATGCCGGCACAAACAAAACCCGTTAAAACAACAAGGGTATTGTTTGTTTTTGACGCTTCCAACAGTATGAAATCTCAATACGATGGAAAACCCCGCATTGATCACGCCAAGGTATTATTTAACCGGCTTATAGATAGTTTAGCAAAACTAAAGAATTATGAATTTGCCCTCAGAATGTATGGTTCCACAGTAAAATACCCTCCGGGAGACTGTAACGATTCGAAATTAATTATCCCATTTAGTAAGAATAATGTGGCAGCAATAAAGGCAAAAGTGGCCGCAGCAAAGCCTACGGGAATAACCCCAATAGAACATTCACTAACCCAGTCGGCCAACGATTTTCCGGATGTAAAAGCGGTAAATACAATTATTTTGATTACTGACGGGATTGAAGAATGTGGAGGTGATCCGTGTGCCGCAAAACAAAAGCTATACGAAAAAGGAATTATATTTAAACCCTGCATTATTGGGATCGGCCTCACAAAAGAGCAAGCCAAATCTTTCGACTGTGTAGGGAATTACTTCAGTTATGAAGATAAAAATGCCTTTACCGATGTAGTAAATGTGGTGAGTTCCCAACAAATGAACAAAACTTCGGTACAGGTTAATTTACTCGACCTTGGTGCAAAGCCCTTGGAAACTAATGTAAATATGACCTTTTACGACGAAAAATCGGGCCAGGTTGTATACAATTATGTTCATTCAATGAATAAAACGGGCAACCCCGATACGGTATTACTGGATGAATTTAGAACTTATACATTAGTCGCTCACACCATTCCGCCTGTTCAAAAAACCGGAATTACACTCAACTCCGGGGTTCATAATATTATTGCTTTAGATGCTCCACAGGGTTTGTTGGAAATTAAACGGGAAAAAGGGCTTTACAATTTTAATGAAAAAGTAAAGTGTGTTATTCGTAAAAGTGGAGATCCGGGCATCCTGAATGTGCAAACCTTCAATAACCCCGAAAAATATATTGTCGGGACATATGATGTGGAGGTGCTGACTTTGCCAAGAACCTATTTCAATGGTTTGAATATTAATCAAACATTACTAAAAAGCTTGACCGTAGCGGATGCCGGACAACTTACCGTAAAGACAAAAGAAAGCGGGGATGGCTGTATTTTACTGGAAGAGAAAGGAGAATTGAAATGGGTGTGTAATCTGGAGAATAAGAACCTTCAGCAGTTTAATTTGCAGCCCGGAAATTACCGGGTTACTTTCCGAACAAAATCACTCAAACAAACCATTTATACTATCGAAAAAAAGTTTTCTGTGGTATCAAATGAGACTGTGGAGGTCAATCTTTTTTCCAATTGAGCCGAAAACGAGCCAATTCTGCTAAATAATGTGAAATCCACTACCGTTTAGCCCTAAAAAACGCACGAATCTGTAATAGCTGTGGCACATTCATTATTCTTTTTAATTTTGTGTGATTAAAATCCTTTCCTATGTTTAAACGGTCATTTTTATTGCTTAGTTGTTTTTTTACTTTGGGTCTTTCCGCTCAGCAAGGTTGGAGTTTACAACAATGTATTGAACACGCCTTTAAAAATAACATCAGTATTTTACAATCTGATGTAAACAGCAAAATAAGTGAGGTAAGTTATAACCAAAGTAAAGCGAATATCCTTCCAACACTAAATGCAGGAGCCACTCATACTTACAATATTGGTAAAACAATTGACCGGTACACCAATACATTTGCCGATGCTGCCGTCTTGTCACAAAACTTTTATTTAGGTACTCAGGTTACTTTATGGAGCGGCCTAACCCAATACAACACCATTAAACAAAATCAATACACTTATTTGGCTGCAAAGGAAACGGTTGAACAACGTAAGAATGACCTTGCTTTGAATGTTGCCACCAATTTTTTACAGGTTATTTACAATGAGGAAATGATAAAAATTGCCCAGAGTCAGTACGATATGAGCAAAGAGCAACTGGATCGTACTATAAAATTAGTTGAAGCCGGTTCATTAGCAAAGAGCAACGAATATGATGTGAAGGCACAATTGGCAAACGATGATTTTACCTTAGTAAGTGCAAAAAATAATTACGGTCTTGCCATGTTGAGTTTAAAACAATTATTGAACCTGGACACATTAAATAGTTTCGCAATAGCTAAACCCGACTTTAGTGAACCGGATGCAAATATTGCAAACATTAGTGTGTATGAAGTGTATCAAACAGCCTTAAAAAACCAGCACAATATAAAAAGTGCGGAATTTAGTTTATTATCTTCCGAAAAATCTTTAGCCGCAGCAAGAGGTAGAATTAGCCCTACTTTGTCATTCAGTGGTTCAATTGGAACAGGTTATTCAGGCCTGGGGCAACGAGTAGTGAGTTATACTCCTACCGGATTGTACAATGTGTATGCTACAAGCGGAGGAGTTCCCGTTATGGACCCAACAGAGATTTCAGTTCCAAATTTGGAAAAAACACCTTTTGCAGATCAGTTTAAAGATAACGTGAATAAGAGTTTGGGCTTTACTTTAAATGTTCCTTTGTTTAATGGACTATCAACGTATTCGTCGGTAAAAACTGCACAGTTACAATCTCTGAATGCAAAATACACTTACGATCTCACAAAGCAGCAATTATTTAAAACCATTTCTCAGGCACATGCCGATGCCCAGGCTTCGTTTAATAAATACAATTCTGCAAAGCTGGCTCAGGATGCGGCAGAACAATCATTTACTTATGCAAAACAAAAATATGATGTTGGGGCAATCAGCGCATTTGAATTTAATTCGGCAAAAAACCGCTTATTAAAATCGCAATCAGATGTGTTGAATTCAAAATATGATTATATCTTTAAACTAAAAGTATTGGATTTTTATCAGGGTAAGCCTTTGTATTAATAATTCACCTCATAGAGACGAATGACATAGAGCTTATAATAATCAAACACTGTGTTCTCTGTTTCTCTGTGGTGCAAAAAACTACCACGAAGTAGCATTGATACCAATAAGGATAATAAATTATTAAATCAATAAATCATGAAAAAAGTAATTTGGATAGTAATAAGTGGCTTAGTGATTTTGATCCCTGTTCTTCTTGTTAAGAAATGCGGGAGCAACGAAATTATTTCGGTAAGCGTTGAAAAACCTGCTAAAAGAAGCATCACTGAATTTGTTAGTGCTAATGGAAAGATCCAGCCGGAAGTGGAATTAAAAATCACTTCAGATGTTTCGGGTGAAATTATTGAAATGTTTGTAAAAGAAGGTGATGCGGTTACCAAAGGGCAATTACTTTGCCGTATAAGACCTGACATTTATGAATCTGCAATGGACAGGGTGAATGCAGCAGTAAACAGTTCAAAGTCAAATTTACAAAATACCAAAGCGCAATTAGACCAGGCAAAGGCAAATCTGGCTAATGCAACTTCATCTTACAATAGAAATAAAAAATTGTTTGATCAGGGAACTATTTCTCAGGCTGAGTATGATGTAGCAAAAGCGCAATACGAAAGTGCAGTAGCTACCGTAAAGTCGGCTGAGGAAACGGTAAAGTCAGCTGAGTTCAATATTAATAGTGCACAGGCATCATACAAAGAAGCAAATGAAAACCTGGTAAAAACAATGATCTATGCTCCCGTTAGCGGAACCGTTTCTAAATTAAATGTGGAGAAGGGGGAAAGAGTACAAGGAGTACAGGGATTTCAGGGAACAGAGATTATGCGCCTGGCAAACCTCAATGAAATGGAAGTGAATGTAGAAGTAAACGAGAATGATATTATTCGTGTTAAGAAAAACGATACCACATTAATTGAAGTAGACGCGTACAAGGATCGTAAATTTAAAGGCATTGTTACAGAGATCGCAAACAGCGCTAACACAACCGGAATTACAGCCGATCAGGTTACTAATTTTGCGGTGAAGATCCGCGTTCTACAGGAATCGTATAAAGATTTGATTAAAGAAAACAGTCCTGCACCTTTTAGGCCCGGAATGAGTGCAACGGTGGAGATCCAAACGAAAAAAGTAAACAATGTGTTATCGGTTCCAATTATGGCAGTTACTACACGTGTTGATTCTTCACAAATTAAAAAAGAAGAGGATTTAACTTCAGAGGTAGGCGGAGTGGTTATAACCAATAACCTTGAAGAAAAAGAAAAAACAAAAAAGGAAGTAAAAGCTGATCAAGTGGTTTTTGTGGTGAGAGACGGGAAAGCAAAAAAAATAAAGGTAAAAACCGGCATTCAGGATAACGACTATATTGAAATTACAGAAGGCTTAAACGCTAATGATGAGGTAGTGTCTTCACCTTACGGGGCAATCAGTAAAAAATTAAAAGATGATACTGCTGTTCAGATAAAGGATAAAGATAAGTTGTTTGCTGAGAAGGAATAGCTTCGGCTTCGCTCAGCCACCTTTGATCTCGGAATTATCGGTCGCTTCGGCGTTGCTCAACTAATTAATATTAAAAAATACACTTTACTCCGTGTGCCTCTGTGCTCTCTGTGTCTCCGTGGTAAAAAAAACAAAACGAAATGCCCAACATTCTCTGTATAGAAACTTCTACTACCATGTGTTCCGTTGCGCTTTGCAATGAGAATGAAGTTATTGCTTTTAAAGAAGCGAATGAAGGATATACACATGCCGAAAATCTTCACGTTTTTATTGATGAGGTATTGAAGCAATCAGGTATTGCTAAAAAAGATATTAATGCAATAGCCGTGGGAAAAGGCCCGGGAAGCTATACCGGATTACGAATAGGAGTAAGTGCAGCCAAGGGAATGGCCTATGCATTGAATATTCCATTAATCTCAGTGAACACACTTTTTAATATGGCTTTGAAAGTAAAGCAACAGTTCATACAAAAAGAGGTTTTATTTTGCCCGATGCTGGATGCGAGAAGAATGGAAGTTTACACTGCGACCTATGGCAGAGTTCTTCAGGATGTTACACCAACCCGGGCTTTAGTAATTGATGAAAACAGTGTTTCTCAATTTGAAAAAAGTAAACACTACATTTTTTTTGGCGATGGAATGCCAAAGTGTAAAGAGCTTTTATCAAAGATTCCGAATGCTGATTTTATCGAAAATATTTTCCCTTCTGCGATCACTATGAACGAATATGCGATCCTGCAATATGGCAATCAGAAATTCGAGAATGTTGCTTATTTCGAACCTTTTTATTTGAAGGAGTTTTTCACCGGAAAATAAATCCGAATAGTTTTAATGACACAGACTCAATACACTTTCTTTGCGTAAACCTTTGTGAGCCTTTGTGGTTAAAAAACTATTATCTTAGCTTAAAATAAATTTTATGGCAGAAGAACGTAAATGCCCTGAATGTGGAGAAAAAATAATTGGAAGAGCAGATAAAAAATTCTGCTCAGACGAATGCCGGAATAATTTTAATAACCGTCAGAATAGCGACATTGTTAATGTAGTTCGTAATACCAATAATATTTTAAGAAAGAACAGAAGGATCCTCGAAGAATTGGCGCCTGAAGGAAAATCAAAAGTGCATAAAAACAAACTGAACGAAAAGGGATTTAACTTTACTTATTTTACCAACTTATATAAAACACAAAAAGGAAGTGTGTATCACTATTGTTACGAATATGGTTATCTTCCGCTAGAACACGATTTTTATTTGATAGTGTGCAATAATAAAAACGAACCGGCACAAGCAAACTAAATGGGCGACACTAACCACAAAGAACACAAAGTATGCACAAAGAACACAAAGTTTTTAAAATAGTTCTTAGCGTTCTTCGTGCCATCCCGATAGCTATTGGGACTTTGTGAACTTTGTGGTTTACCTGCAAATAAAAAAGATATTATTTCGTTAAACAAAAATGAGAGCCACATCACATCCGATATATTTTCTTTGCCTGATGTGCTTCACTTTTTTTTCCTATGCTCAAAGCGGAGTAACACTTCGATTGGTAAATAACGGGTCAAATAAAGTAGTAGATAAAATCAAAATAAAATCACATTACTCTAATGTTGAAGCTGTAAAAAAGGAATTAAAAAACGTCATCAGCTTTTTACAAAACGACGGATACCTTTTGGTTTCTCTTGATAGTGTTACAACTATTGGAAATACCCAAACAGCTTTTGTAAATGCGGGAGATAAATTTAAATGGGGGAAACTCCGCATTAAGCCTGCCGATAAAAATCTGGTGAGTGAATGTGGTTTAAGCGAGAAATTATATTCGCAAACAATTTTTAAACCTTCAACATTTGCTTCTGTTTACAACAAACTACTCACTTACCTCGAAAATAACGGGTATCCTTTTGCTACCATTGGTTTTGATAGTATTGAGATAAAGCAGGAAGAGATTTCGGCCTTGCTCAGTATTAAGAAAAATAAATTCATCCGGCTCGATAGTGTAATTCAATTTGAAAAAGAAATTACTTCTTACAATTTTCTCTCTCATTACCTTCAAATAAAAGAAGGGATGCCATATAACGAAAAGCGAATAAGGGAGATCAGTCAAAAGTTAAGACAACTACCTTTCCTGTTGGAAAAGAGGAGCCCCGAAATGCGGATCACAGATAAATATGGTAAGCTTTATTTGTTCCTCGATAAAAAAAACGCATCGCAATTTGATGGAATCGTTGGTTTACTACCCGATGCAAAAGGCAAAACGATTTTTACAGGTGATCTCAAAATTAAACTGTACAACAATGTTTTTAAAGCAGGAGAATTGCTGGAGTTGAACTTCCGTCGTTTGCAATCACAAACACAGGATATTACCATAAAGGCCAATTACCCTTATTTGTTCCGAACACCGATTGGGACAGATTATACTTTAAAGATCTATAGAAAAGACACTACCTTTTTAGATGTACAAAACAATATAGGATTGCAGTATTATTTCAGCGGATTGAATAACATTAAAGTATTTTACAAACAACGTGTCTCCAGTTTACTTTCCACTTCCGGTTTAGAAACAAGTACTACGCTGCCCGATTACGCTGATGTATCAACTTCTTCATATGGAGTGGGAGTTACATTCGAACGATTAGATTATAAATTTAATCCTCGCAAAGGGATAAGCATTTCCGTAAACGGATCAGCGGGTAATCGTAAAATAAAAAAGAACGCACGATTGCAGGATGTTGTTTATACAGGAGTAAAATTATTCTCCGCGCAATATCAGGGAGAGGCAACCATTAATGCTTATGTTCCTTTTGGAAAAAGAAGTTGCATAAGACTTGGACTTCAAAGTGCAGGTGTTTACTCTGATCAAATCTTCAGGAACGAGTTGATCAGGATTGGTGGATTAAAAACATTGAGAGGTTTTGATGAAGAATCTATTTACGCCAGTTCGTTTGTGATTCCAACTGTTGAGTATCGTTTTTTGTTTGAGCAAAATTCGGCACTGCTATTATTTGCAGAAGGGGCCTGGTACGAAAACAACAGCGTAAAAACCTATGTAAACGACATGCCTTACAGTGTTGGAGCCGGTATGAACTTTGAAACCAAGGCCGGAATATTTTCATTGAACTATGCATTAGGCAGCCAGTTTGGAAATCCTTTTGATTTCAGATCAGGGAAAATCCATTTTGGAATTGTGAATGTGTTTTAGTAGATAAAACAACAAAGGCTGCCCACGCATTTTTTAAGCAAAAACTTTACAAAAAGCCCGAAATTTAGCACCGCCCTGTAAGTAGCGTAGACCCTATAAGTGTTTAAGTATTGAAAAGAACTTGCAAGATTGTGTAATACTAAGCCACAACCGGATAGTATGAAATAGGTGGTTATAGTTAAATAGGTAGTAGAAATGAAAAAAATCAAAAACCAAGCCCATACTTCAATCTAAAACCTCACATTATCTCCTTCTTCTCCCTATTATACCTCATCATTTCTCCATAATCCATTTTATTTGCAAAGGCATGCAGACACTGCGCAATTCGTTTAGCCTTAGTTTCAGGAGTTTTAGCACTTTCAATCCATTTCGAATAATAGTGCTGATGAGATTTAGGGAGGCTTTCAAAATATTTTTTTGCTTCTTTATCGTCTTTCAAACAAATCAGCATGTCTTCTGATAAAGTAAGCTCTGCAGTATCTTCTTCCAGTTTTAAAACTACCACATCATCTTTTTGTTTTTTGATGGCTTTCCGCATCTCACCATTGATGGGCAAAATAAAATCTCCTTCTCCCATTGGGATCAAAGCAACTTTGCTTAAAGTGTAATTATCCAGCTTACCTTTTACACGGAACGATTTTTTCATTCCCGGTTTTAGTTTACGAATGATCTCTTCCGGAACTTCAACATAAGTCCAGCCGGTTTTTTCGCACTTCTTGTCAAACTTTAAAAGTGTCGCTTTAAATTGGATCATGATGTTTCCCGCAGTCCCGATAGCTATCGGGATCGCGGATTTTTTTATACAAATACTAAAGTATAAAATTCAGGTAATGTAAGCAAATTGTCTCTGCGAAAATCTGTGCGATCCCCGCCCGACTGAACGTCGTTCGGACGGGTGCGGGAGCTTTTTAGTTAGTAACCCTTTGAAAAGTCGGAGGAATTAATTCGTCTCTTTTTCTTATTTTTAAACAAACAATATTTTTGTATGCCCAGGTTTCAAGGACTCGTAACATCTAAACTTCCTGCCGTAGGAACCACTATATTTTCTGTAATGAGTAAGCTCGCAATGGAGAACAATGCAATCAATCTTTCTCAGGGTTTTCCTGATTTTAATTGCTCTGAAAAGTTGGTTGAGTTGGTGAATCAAAACATGAAGAAGGGCAATAACCAGTACGCTCCAATGCCGGGTGTACCCGCTTTACGTGAACAGATCGCTGAAATGATCCAAGACTTATATGGGACACAGTATAATCCTGATACGGAAATAACAGTTACCGCAGGTGCTACTCAGGCTATTTATACTGCCATTGCAGCTGTGGTGAGAGAAGGTGATGAGGTTATAGTGTTTGAACCTGCTTACGATTGTTATACTCCTGCTATTATTGTAGCCGGCGGAAAACCTGTTTACGTGCAATTAAGCCAGCCCGATTTTTCTATTGATTGGCTTGCCGTTAAAAAAGTAATGAGCCATCGTACAAAACTTATTATCATTAATACGCCACACAACCCAAGTGGCACCATACTTTCTGATAAAGACATGCAGGAATTGGATAAACTTACAAAGGATACCGATATCATGATATTGAGCGATGAGGTATATGAACACATGGTGTTTGATAATGGAATTCATCAGAGTGTAGCACGTTTTCCAAATTTAGCTGACCGTAGTTTTTTGATTTCTTCATTCGGTAAAACAGTTCACACTACCGGTTGGAAAATGGCTTATGTAGCTGCGCCTGAAAATTTAATGACCGAATTTAGAAAAGTTCATCAGTATTTGGTGTTCTCTTGTAACACTCCAATTCAGTATGCTTTGGCAGAGTATATGAAAGATAAAAACAATTATCTGGAACTAAAAAGCTTTTATCAGCAAAAAAGAGATCAGTTTATTAAACTAATCAGTTCAAGTAAATTTTCTTTCGAACAAAGCACCGGAACTTATTTTCAATTATTGAATTACTCAGCTATTTCCGATGAGAAGGATACGGATTTTGCAATACGTTTAACCAAAGAGTTTAAGATAGCATCTATTCCTCTATCGGTTTTTTATCATGAAAATGTAGATAATAGATTATTGCGTTTTTGTTTCGCAAAGAAGGAAGAAACCCTGGAGAAAGCTGCGGAGATACTGTGTAAAATAAGCTAATACAATTTTGCCCGCAGATATCGCGGATTGGCGCAGATTTTTTACTGTAATATAATAAGTTAAATACAACCGCAAATCCCTCAGCGAAAATCTGCGACATCTGCGGGACACCTTAAGCCTCGGCCATATAGATCTTCTTCTTATCTATACTTGCTTTAATGTCTTCCAACTGCCCTTTAGGAATGGAGTTGATAAGTTTACGGGTATAATCCGTTTGAGGGTTGTTACAAATCTCATCTGCATCACCCATTTCTTCTACTTTTCCTTTATTCATAACCACCATACGGTCGCTCATGAATTTAACTACAGAAAGATCGTGAGAAATAAATATGTAAGTAAACTTAAATTCTTTTTTTAATTCATTCAATAAATTTAATACTTGAGCCTGAACAGAAACGTCCAATGCAGAAACGGACTCATCGCAAATAATAAACTTAGGTTGTAAAGCCAAGGCACGGGCAATACAAATACGCTGACGTTGTCCTCCCGAAAACTCATGCGGATAACGATAAAATTGTTGTTCCGTCATATTCACACGTTTCAGTAATTCCATTACTCTTGCTTTACGTTCTGCATTATTTGCGAGAATCCCATGTACTATCATAGGTTCCATAATAGCGTCGCCAATAGTAATACGCGGGTTCAAAGAAGAATAAGGGTCCTGAAAAATGATCTGAATATCCTTGCGTAAATTACGCATATCTGTACTATTCAGGTTGGTAATATCTTGCCCTCTGAATTTAATGATTCCCGATGTAGGTTCAATCAAACGTAATATTGTCCGTCCCAGTGTTGTTTTTCCGCAACCTGATTCGCCCACCAATCCAAGTGTTTCGCCTTCATATACATCAAAAGAAATATCATCCACTGCCTTTACAAAATCTTTTGCTCTGCCAAACATACTTTTATTAATCGGGAAGTATGTTTTAATGTTTGATAGTTCAAGAATTTTAGTTCGTTCGTAAAGTTCCTTGTGCTGAGCATCACGTTCTTCTTTGGTAACTACCGCACTTTTTAAAACTTCCTGAATAGATTGCGTTTTTTCAATGATCTCACCCGCTTCATTTAATTCCATGAAATTGTTTACAGTAGGCAAAAAGTGAAGGCGTTTGTTTAATGGAGGGCGGCAAGCCAGCAAACCTTTGGTATAAGGATGTTGAGGATTACTAAAAATGTCATATACTGATCCTTGCTCAACAATTTTTCCTTTATACATTACAACCACCTTATCGGCAAGTTCAGCAATAACTCCAAGGTCGTGTGTAATGAACATAATTCCCATGTCGTTATCACGCTGCAGTTCCAACATCAAATCCAATATTGTTTTTTGAACGGTAACATCCAACGCTGTTGTTGGCTCATCAGCAATAAGTATACTCGGATTGCAACTCATCGCCATAGCGATCATCACCCGTTGTTTTTGTCCACCCGAAATTTGATGCGGGTAAGTATCTAAAATATCTTCCGGTCGTGGTAATTGTACTTTTTTAAATAACTCTAATGTTTTTGCTCTTGCTTCTTTTTTCGTAACTTTTTGATGAAGCATGATTGCCTCCATTACCTGATCACCGCAGGTATAAACCGGGTTCAAGGAAGTCATGGGTTCCTGAAAAATCATGGCGATCTCATTTCCACGGTATTCACGCATTTCTTTTGAAGAAGCTTTTACCAGATCAACTGCACCATTATTTCTTGAGTGATAAATAATCTCGCCGGAAGAGATTCTTCCCGGAGGATTTGGGATCAGTTTCATAACCGAAAGTGAAGTAACCGATTTTCCGGATCCTGATTCACCAACTATACCAATGGTTTCACCACGGTTAAGAGTAAACGATATATTGTTAACGGCTTTTACCGTTTCACTTTCTGTTTTAAATTCTGTAACCAGATTTTTAACCTCTAATAAAACTTCTTTAGCTTGACCCATAGCAACCAAAAATAATAACCCTTCTACTCAAAACGAGCGAAATACAAAGCTATTTAATTATAGTAAACTTACAAATTTTGACCGCAAAACCCTTAAAATTTCGACAAAACCCTGATTTGAAAGGATTTTTTAACTTAATGCAGATGGTCCTTCGGTTTTTGGTGGTTCAGGATTGATTTTATCGCCGGATGCAGGTTCAATCTGCTTTTTATCTCTTTGCTTTTTATAAATAAACACGGCAAGAAAAATGAAAGCGGAAAGTAAAACTAGTCCCAGGGTTCCCCAGATCAAACTTCCAGACGACTTTACTACCACCAAAAAAACAATTGCGAAAAGTAAAATAGTTGCTACTTCATTCCACAAACGTAATTTAATAGAAGAGAGTTTGTAGATCGATTTTTTTTGTTGTGCGAAAATAACATGACATTGAATTTGATATAACCACAAAGCACCAACAAAGATGAGTTTAAGGATCATCCAGGGTTGTGCTATGTAAGCACCCAAATTGCCAACCAACATCCATGTTCCGAAAATACTGGCTAAAATGGCCGATGGCCAGGTGATTCCAAACCACAACCTTTTTTGCATGATACGAAATTGGTGTACAAGGATCCCTCTTTCCGGTTCATCCTTATCGTTTGCTTCGCGCTGATAAATAAACAAACGAACAATGTAGAACAAACCGGCGAACCAGGTTACTACAAAAATAATGTGCAGGGCTAAAACGTATTTTATATCCATAATGACACAAAGGTAAGAATGTTATTCGGGTAACAAATTTTGTACATTTGCCCCTTCAAATATTGTTAATATGTCGTTCAAACCAAAATTTGCCCAGGAATCCCTTACTATAAATACGGAACATGTGTTACCAAATGATACCAATCACATTGGTAATTTGTTCGGAGGAAGATTGTTGCAATGGATGGACATAACAGGTGCAATTGCCGCTCAACGTCATTGCCGCAGAGTTTGCGTTACTGCTACAGTAAACAATGTGTCTTTCAAATATCCTATAAAAAACAACAGCATTGTTACATTGGAAGCTAAAGTGTCGCGTGCTTTTCATACCAGTATGGAAGTTTTTATTGATGTTTGGGTAGAGGATCAGGTTACGGGACAGCGCACTAAATGTAATGAAGCAATTTATACTTTTGTTGCAATTGACCAAAACGGATCACCACTGCCGGTGCCTGAATTAATTCCCGAAACAGAAGAAGAGAAGAAAAGATTTGAGGGTGCACTTCGCAGGAAACAATTGGCTTTATTGCTTGCAGGCCGTATTAAACCGGACGATGCAACAGAATTGAAAAACCTCTTTATTCACTAGTTTTCCCAAAATTAGTCTTCCCAATCTTATTTGGCTGTAATCATTTTATTGACTACTTTTAAAACAACTATTTGCAACTATAAAATAGCTATGTACAAAGTGTAAGTGCCAATGAAGATGCATGGCTATTTACCTATTATTAATAAAAACAATAGACAGCAAAATATGAACAAGATTTTTGTTTTATTGAATATACTCCTTGCTCAGTTTGTTTCAGCACAGGTCTCAGATAATTTTACAGATGGTGATTACACTGCAAACCCCGTTTGGACTCCTTCAGTACCTGCGGATTTTGTGGTCACGGCTAATCAGTTGCAATCCAATAATACTACAGCCAGTAGTACTTTTTATATCAGTACTCCATCTTCAACCTCTAACAACTGTCAATGGGAGTTTTTTGTGAACTTAAAATTTGCTACTTCGGGTGCCAATTATGTTGATGCTTATCTTACGGCTGACAACAGTGATCTTTCTTCTGCAGCACTAAGTGGCTATTTTGTAAGAATAGGAAACACCTCGGATGATATCAGTTTATACAAAAATGTGGCAGGTACGCCGGCTATATTAATTGACGGGATTAATACCAGTGTTAACAGTGCCACCAATAACCTTATTAAAATAAAAGTTACAAGAGATGCCGCTGATCTATTTACTTTAGAAAGAGATATGACGGGAACTGGTACTAGCTATGTAAGTGAAGGAACAATTACAGATGCTACTTTCACAACATCGTCTTTTTTCGGTTTTTTAATCAAACAATCAACAGCGAGTTTTTTTCAAAAACATTTTTTTGATGATATATATGCCGGAGCAATCATAACAGACACGAACCCGCCGGTAATTGTTTCTGCAACACCACTTTCATCAACTACATTGGATGTATTGTTTGATGAAGACCTGGACCCGATAAGCTCTCAGGTGGCAACAAATTATAGTGCAGATAATGGATTGGGAAACCCTTCTTCTGCAGTATTGGATGGGGCAAATGCAAAATTGGTACATCTCACTTTTGCAACTGCTTTTACTAATGGCTTGCAAAACACTCTTACGGTTAATGCTGTTCAGGACCTGCTGGCTAATCCAATAAGTAATGGAACAGCAACGTTTTTGTATTTGGTTTTTTCCACACCAACATTTAAAGATGTTATCATTAACGAAATTATGGTGGATGTAAACCCTGTTCCGTCGGGCGTTCCGGCCAGGCAATATTTGGAAGTGTACAATAGAAGCGCTAATTATTTTGATTTAAATGGCTGGCAATTTAGTGATGCGGTTTCAACTACTACCATTGCAAGCTCATACACTTTTGCCCCCAATAGTTATGTGTTGATAGCAAAAAGCAGTGATACTGTTTTGTTCACAGGTATAACAAACAAAATCGGAACAGCTACTTTTCCAACTTATAATACTTCCGGAGACGATGTTTATTTGAAAGATAATTTAAGCACTGTTATTGATTCGATTAATTACACTACTACCTGGTACAATGATGTAGTAAAAGATGATGGGGGCTGGAGCCTTGAACTGATTAACCCTCTGGCTCCTGTAAGTTGTTCCGATCAATCTAACTGGATTGCATCTAATAACCTTAACGGAGGCACTCCCGGTGTACAAAATTCCGTTTACAACACAACACCAGACGCAGTAGCCCCACAATTTGTTTCGATAACCGTTATTGATTCTGTTACCTTACAACTTTGTTTTAATGAAGCCATCAGTTCATCCCTAATAACCGTATCTGGCAATTACATTGTTAATGGTGGAATAGGAAGTCCGGCTGCAGTTGTTGCCAATGGCAGTTTAACCTGCGCAACACTTTCCTTTGCAACGCCTTTTGCAAGCGCTGTATCTTACACGGTTTCTTTTTCAACCTTAACAGATTGCAGCGGAAATTTTGTAACACCTTCCAATGCTGCTTTCACATACATACAAATGCAATCGCCCGTATTTAATGATGTAGTGATCAATGAGATCATGATTGATGTAAATCCCGTTCCCGTTGGTGTTCCTGCTAAACAATATTTAGAGATCTATAATAAGAGCACTAAGTATTTTAATTTGAATGGCTGGCAATTTGAAGATGCAGTGTCTGTCTCTACTATCTCAACTAATTACATTCTGGCTCCTGATACTTATGTATTGATTGCAAAAGCAAGCGATACATCTTTGTTTACAGGTATTACAAATAAAATTGGAACAAGCACTTTCCCTACATATAATACTACTGGCGACCCGGTTTATTTGAAAGATAATATTGGCAATGTATTGGATTCTATTAGTTATACCACAGCCTGGTACAAAGATGCTGCTAAAGACGATGGAGGTTGGAGCCTGGAATTAATTAACCCTGCTTTACCTGCAACTTGCATTGCAGAAGCTAACTGGACCGCATCAAATAATGCCAACGGGGGAACACCCGGAGTTCAGAATTCGGTTTATAATATTAGCCCTGATGTAACTGCTCCCATTAGTACAAGCGCAACACCACTTGATTCTGTTACACTACAAATTTGTTTTAACGAAGCAATGGATCCTGCACTTCTTTCAAATCCTGCAAATTATTCGGTGAGCAACGGGATAGGAAGCCCCGCAAGCGTTGTAGTGAATACTGGTTTAACCTGCGCTACATTAACTTTTGCTGCCTCGTTTGTTAGTTCAACAACATATACGGTTACGTTTGCAACACTTGGTGATTGCAGTGGCAATGTTGTTGTTTCCGGCAATGCACAATTTACTTATATCCAAACACAGGCACCCGTATTTGGCGAAGTAATTATTAATGAGATTATGGTGGATGTAAATCCTGTTCCTGTTGGAGTACCTGCAAAGCAATACCTGGAGATCTATAATAAGAGTACTAAGTATTTTAATTTGAATGGGTGGGAATTTGCTGATGCGGCTTCTACATCAACTATTGTAAGTTCTTATACGCTTGCTCCGAATTCCTACGTTGTAATTGCTAAATCAACGGATACATCTTTGTTTACCGGAATCACTAACAAGATTGGTACCGCAACTTTTCCTTCTTATAATGTAACAAGCGATCCTGTTTATTTGTATGATAATGTTGGCAATGTGTTGGATTCTATCAATTACACCAATGCATGGTATAATGATGCAACAAAAGATGATGGTGGTTGGAGCCTGGAATTAATTAACCCGACATTAAATGCAAATTGTTTGGATCAAAGCAACTGGACGGCTTCCAATAATGCAAACGGAGGAACACCGGGGGTTCAGAATTCGGTTTATGATATTAGCCCAGATGTAACGGCTCCCTTATTTTCTTCTATTGCTGTTATCGATTCTCTTACTCTTGAGGTTTGTTTTAATGAAGCAATCAGTGCTACTTTGATTAATTCAGCTGGAAGTTATTCTGTTAATTCAGGAATTGGAAACCCGGCTTCGGTTGTGGTTAATAATACACTTAGTTGTGCAACATTACTATTTTCAACATCATTTGTAAGCCAAACAACTTATACGCTGTCGTTTGGTTCGTTAGCTGATTGCAGTGGAAATGTGGTTAGCCCCGGTTCATCAGCATTTACCTATATTCAAACACAAAACCCTTCGTTTAATGATGTGGTGGTAACGGAGCTAATGATAGATGTAAACCCTGTTCCTGTTGGTGTTCCCGCTAAACAATATTTAGAATTATATAATAAGAGTACAAAATATTTTAGTTTAAATAATTGGCAGATCAGCGACAAGGTAAGCTCATCTGTAATTATTACCAATTACATTTTTGCACCAAATGCTTATATTTTAATCACTAAGCTTGCAGATACTTCTTTATTTGTTGGTATCAGTAACAAGATTGGAACAAGTACTTTCCCGGGTTATAATACAACGGGTGATGGTGTATACATTCAGGACGCTTTAGGTAATTATGTTGATTCATTAAACTACGATGATAGCTGGTATAGAAATAGCGTGAAAGATGATGGAGGCTGGAGCCTTGAATTAATTAACCCAACACTAAATGTAAATTGTGAGGCTTCCGAAAACTGGATAGCAAGCAATGATGCAGATGGCGGGACTCCGGGAACACAGAATTCAGTGTACAATATTACGCCGGATGTTACTGCTCCTTATACAACTTTGGTTTCGGTAACTGATTCTTTGCACATAACAGTTTGTTTCAATGAAGGAATCAGTTCTAATTTAATTGGAATTGTTACAAATTATTCAGTTTCCAATGGAATCGGTACACCTGTTTCTGCGGTTGTTTCCGGTACAAATAGTAAATGTGTTGACCTGCTGCTTGCTAATCCCCTGCAAAATCAAACTAATTATGTACTTACGATGACTAACCTGGCTGATTGTTCAGGAAATCTTATAAGCCCTGATTCAATAAATTTCAGCCATTATATTGCAAAACCTTATGATGTTGTAATAAACGAATTGTTTGCCGATCCGGATCCTCCGGTAGGTTTACCTACCAATGAATACATTGAATTGTATAATAAAACAGCTTATGCAATTTCTTTGAAAGACTGGAAACTGACAGTGGGGAATAATGATATTATGATTCCCGATGCCGTTATTCAGCCTGATAGTTTTGTTGTGTTGATTGATGACGCTTCCCTGAATGCGTTTATTAATGAAGGTTATGGAGCATATCCATTGATAGTGCTAAACGGGATGTCATCTTCAGAATTAAATGTAAGTGATGAAGATGTTATAATAAGTGATAAAAATAATAATGTTATTTCCTTTGTTCATTATTATGACTCATGGTATGGTGATGTTTCAAAAGAAAGTGGCGGCTGGAGTCTTGAACAGATTGATCCGCTTAATCCTTGTGCCGGAGCAGCTAACTGGCGTGCATCTGTAAATGTGCTTGGAGGAACCCCCGGAAATGTGAATTCAGTAAATGCATCCAATCCTGATAATACCGCTCCTCAATTGGTAAGGGTGAATGTGATTAGTACGGATACAATTGTAGCTGTGTTTAATGAGTCAATGCAATATTCACCTCTTTTAAATCTTTCAGCGTATTCTATTAGCAATGGTATCGGAACCCCTATTTCCATTACGCCAAAAGCACAGGAATTTACCCAGTGTATTATTAAGCTTGCGGTACCGCTACAAGCAACTACTATTTATACATTAACGGTAACGAATACACTTTATGACTGTGCGGGTAATGCCATAACAACGGAGAATACTGCCCGTTTCGGATTGCCCCAGGGCCCGCTTGCAGGTGATGTGGTGATTAATGAATTGCTTTTTAATCCAAAAACTGACGGAGTGGATTATGTGGAGCTATATAACAACTCTTCTAAAATAATTGACCTGTATGATGTTTATATTGGAGAAGGAAGTGCTACCAGTACCATTATAGTTGATAGTTTGCAGATCACCACCGATGGCTATCAATTGTTTCCGGGAGAATATGTGGCACTTTCAAAAGATGGTAATGCGGTAAAATCACACTATACAACTCCGAACCCGAAATGGTTTTTAGATTGCGCTATTCCTGCAATGAACACAACGGACGATATAGTTGTGATAGCAGATATTAATGGAAACGAAATAGACAAAGTGGCTTACAGCGATAACATGCATTTCGCTTTATTGAATGATTTAAAAGGCGTTTCATTGGAAAGGATTGATTTCAACAGGCCTTCATCAGATAAAACAAACTGGAATTCGGCTTCAGCAAATGTTGGATTTGGGACGCCTGCATACCGCAATTCGCAATACATGCAAACGCAAGAAACAGGAACTTTTTCGGTTGAGCCTGAAATTTTTTCGCCCGATAACGATGGGTATCAGGATGTAGTTACAATTAATTACCTCGTGGAAAGCCCCGGATTAGCAGGAAATGTAACCATCTACGACAGCAAAGGCGTTTTAATCCGTCGTTTAGTGAAAAATGAAAACCTTGCAATAAGTGGAAGTTATAGCTGGAATGGAATTACCGAACAAAATGAAAAAGCCCCTATTGGAATTTATATCATCTATTTCGAAACATTCAGTACATCAGGTGATGTGCAAAAACATAAACTAACTTGTGTATTGGCAGGTAAACTGTAATACTTTTTTAACACAGAGGTCACAGGGTGACATGAACTCACAGAGATAATAAAACTTTGTGTAACTCTTTAGCCTTAGTGCTCTCTGTGTTGTATTCTAATTAATGATGAAAAAATTAGCAAACGAAGAATTAAATCGTAAATCAGTAGAAGAATTTAAACAGGCTGATAAAAACCCTATTGTACTTGTTTTAGATAATATCAGAAGTTTAAACAATGTAGGTTCTGCATTCAGAACTGCAGATGCATTTTTGCTTGAGGCGGTTTATTTGTGTGGTGTTACAGGTACTCCTCCCAATCCCGAAATTCATAAAACAGCTTTGGGAGCAACAGAAACAGTTAGTTGGAAACAGTATAAAACCACCCTGGAGTGCATTGATGATTTGAAAAAAACCGGATACACTATTTGTTCCATTGAGCAGGCCGAACGTTCAACCATGCTGAACGATTTTGCAAGAGATAAGAACAAAAAGTACGCGCTGGTTTTTGGGAATGAAGTGTATGGAGTGGAGCAGGAAGTAATTAATAAAAGCGATAATGTAATTGAGGTCCCGCAATTCGGCTCTAAACATTCTTTAAATGTTTCGGTTACCATTGGGATAGTTTGTTGGGAGATGGTGAGGAAAAACTAAAACCCCATTTTACTTACAAAATATCTTTTGGCAATAGGTAAAAATGTTTCCTGCAATGGAACAGACAAAGTGCAGTTAACAGCATATACCGCAGGATTGGGAAGTTCTTTGTTTTTCAGGATGAGATCACGTTTCATTTTCTCATAAGGCGTTGCAATGGAGTAGGAGTAGTCGGAAATAAAATGAGTGCTAATGCTCCTGTATTTTTCTTCATTACTTTGGTAGAAGGAAACAGCATATTGATAAACGTGAACATTTTTTTCTTCTTTGCAATGCAATAATAAATAACCTTCATCTGTTTTTAAGGGAGAAATTCCAATAGCTTCCAGTTTTAAGTGTTCTTCTACCAGGTCGTAAATACTTTTTCCTTCGTGAATATTTTTAGCCAGAAGAGGAAGTGAATAATCGATTATCTCCTGAATGGTCGTAATCATATCATCATCACTTTCGGTTGATGAGTATTTCAATTTCCAGTCTTTCAGGTTTAATCCACTTAGTTCTTTTGTGAAGCCATCTTTCAGGTTTTCAGTGTTTTTCTTAACGGTAATGAGGTTTTTATAATGTTCGATTAAATCTCCCAACCAGGGATAAACCTTGTTAAGTTTATAATTTTCTTTAACTTGCTGTAAATAAGCTAATATGGTGTATTTTTTCAATTCCAGGTCAATATGATGCTCTGTTAACCAATCTTTACTTAAATTATTCATTTTAAGGCAATTTATTTCTATTTTTATACTTTTGCTTGTGCAAAAAGTTACGCTGAGGGTGTTAAAAGAAATAATGGCATAATTTTGAGTAACGAGAGTAAATTAATTTATATACAATATGACTAAAAAAAACATTTTCCTTTTCGCCACAGCTATGGCGGTTGCAGTTTTCACCTCTTGTGTTCCTGCCAGAAAATTTGATGAATTAGAAGCCAAAGAAAAATCTTGTCAAAGTGAGCTTACAGCCATTAAAACAAGCAACCAGCAAATGGAAGAAAAAATAAAAGGCTTGAATGAAACTCTTACTAAAGATATAAAAGAGATAGACGGGTTAAGAAGAGATACTGCAATTGTTGGCTCTAACTACCGTAACTTAACTGTGAAGTATGACAAATTAAATTTGCTGAACGAGCAGTTGATGGATAAGCTTAATAAGTTGCTGGTGAATAGTGAAAAGGATAACGCTAAATTAAGCGGAGATCTTCAAATGACCCGTGAACAGTTATTGAAGAAAGAAGATGAGTTAAAAGCATTGGAAGCCCAATTGAACAAACAAAAAGCTGAATTGGATGCTTTATCGGCTCAATTAAAATTGCGTGAAGCCCGTGTTAATGAATTGGAAGATATCCTGAAGAAAAAGGATCAGGCAACTGCGGACCTGAAAAAGAAATTGCAGGATGCTTTATTTAATTTCGAGAACAAAGGATTAACCATCACTCAAAAGAATGGGAAAGTATATGTTTCTTTAGATGAGAGTTTATTATTTGCAAGTGGTAAAACAGCCGTTGAACCTAAGGGAATTGAAGCATTAAAGAATGTTGCAACTGTATTGGAGCAAAACCCTGACATCAATATTGTGGTAGAAGGACATACCGATGATGTACCAATGGCAGGTAAAGGTGATATCAAAGATAATTGGGACCTGAGTGTTATGCGTGCAACTTCCGTAACCAAGATTTTATTACAAAGTGCAAAAACATTAGACCCGAAAAGGATCACTTCTGCAGGACGAGGAGAATTTTTTCCTATTGATCCGGCAAAAACTTCTGAGGCAAGAAAGAAAAACAGAAGAACAGAAATTATCCTTACCCCTAAATTGGATGAGTTATTCAAAGTGTTAGAGGGGAATTAATTTTGTGTATTAAGTAAATAGCTAAAACCGGAAAGTATGGGATTTACTAAGGAGTTTAAAGAATTTGCAATGAAAGGCAATGTTGTCGATCTTGCAGTTGGTGTTGTTATTGGTGCCGCTTTTGGAAAGATAGTTTCTTCATTAGTGGAAGATATTATTACACCCTTACTATTGAAGCCGGCACTGGATGCTGCTCACTTAACAAACTTAAAGGATCTTACTTTGTTTGGAACTGTTAAATATGGTAGTTTTTTGTCAGAGATAATTAATTTTATCATTGTAGCATTTGCATTGTTTCTTGTGATTAAGGCAATTAATAAAATGAAAAAGAAACAGGAAGAGGCTCCAGAGGTTCCTCCTGAGCCAAGCTCTACAGATAAACTACTCATAGAGATCAGAGATTCTTTGAAAAAATAAGTTTTACAGGTTAAATCCTCCTGATGCTGTCAGGAGGATTTTTGTTTTAATTAAATAGCAAAACGGCGTATGGTAAAGAAAAAATTAATACCCCATTCCGAATTTAAGAAAAGAGTAATAAAAAACAGCCTTTTTTCGTTGGGGCTTATACTTTTTTCGTTGATAATCGGAGTTGCAGGCTATATGTTTTTTTATGATTTGAACTGGATAGATGCTTTATTAAATGCATCCATGATTTTAACAGGTATGGGTCCGGTTAATACAGCCACAACTAATGGGGCAAAACTCTTCGCTTCCTTTTATGCAATATATAGTGGAGTTGCTTTTTTAACCAGCGTAGCTGTTATTTTTGCCCCTGTCTTTCACCGTTTTCTTCACAAATTTCATTTGGATTTGGATGAAGATTAACTTCAGCTTATTCATTGTTTTTATTAAATTTACGGGTGTAAAACTTAGGCTTAGAGATCCGTTTGGTTTATTGTTTATATAATTGAAGGAGAATAAATATGAATTTGAAATTGCGTTTGGTGGCAATGAGTTTCCTGGAATTCTTTATTTGGGGAGCATGGCTAATTACTATTGCTAATTATTGGTTCGGAAATAATATCGGTACTCCACCTGAATTTGGGAAAATATTTATGACCCTTGGAATATCATCTATCTTCATGCCCACGATAACCGGTATAATAGCGGATAGATGGATAAATGCGGAAAAGTTGTACGGTATACTTCACCTTTTGTCAGGAATTGTAATGTGTTATATCCCACAAGTTCATGACCCAAATACTTTTTTTTGGGTGATGTTAGTGGCAATGCTGTTTTACATGCCTACCATTTCGCTATCTAATTCAATCGCATACAATACATTAAAATCAAATAATTATGATGTCATAAAAGTATTTCCTCCCATACGCGTTTGGGGAACGATTGGTTTTATTGCCGCTATGTGGGCTACAAATCTTTCGGGAAATAAGGGAACTGAGGTTCAGTTTTATATTTCAGCTGCAGCGTCTTTTATTCTTGGTATTTATTCCTTCACACTTCCTAAATGCATGCCGAACAAATCTATTGCAGCAAAAGGCTTTATAGAAACAATGGGTCTTAATGCTTTTAAATTATTCAAGAACCCAAAAATGGCAATGTTTTTTGTTTTTGCAATGTTACTGGGAGCAGCACTTCAGCTAACAAATATGTATGGCGACAGGTTTGTAGATAATTTTAAAGAAATGCCGGAGTATGCAAATCTGTACGTAGTAAAACGTTCTACTATTATTATGTCTATTTCTCAAGTGTCAGAAACATTGTTTATTCTTGCTATTCCTTTTTTTCTGAAGCGCTTCGGAATCAAAAACGTTATGCTGATCAGTATGGTTGCATGGGTGCTTCGTTTTGGTTTATTAGCATACTCAAATCCGGCTGATGGTTTATGGATGATTATTACATCATGTATAGTTTATGGTATGGCATTCGACTTCTTTAATATATCGGGATCATTATTTGTGGAAACACAAACGGATTCAAAGATCCGCTCAAGTGCTCAGGGATTGTTTATGATGATGGTGAATGGATTTGGTGCAATCATTGGAAGTATTTCCAGTGGTTATATTATCGAAGCGTTTTTTCTTAAACCGGATAACACATTCGACTGGCAACCAATCTGGTTATGTTTTGCGGGATATTCGGCAGTAATAGCAATTTTTTTCTTTTTCTTTTTTAAACATAAACACGATCCTAAAGAGGTTGAAAATATTGCTCATTAAGGTGTCGCCGGGAATTTTAGCAGGATGTTACATGTAAATTATTTTTTAGCAAAAGAATTCCAACCCTGAGCTTTTAAAGGAGTAGAGACGCCATTTTTTGTAATGAGATTTAATCCACTGTCTTTATGAGTTGTATGCCCAATAATAGTGATGTCCGGATTATTGCTTATTTTTTCATGATCACTTAATGGAACTGTAAAAAGTAATTCATAATCTTCACCGCCACTGAGAGCGCAAACAGTTGGATCTAATCCAAAATCACGGGCGCGGTCATAGGTCATTGGGTCTAAAGGGATTTTATCTTCATACAGTTCGCAACCTACACCCGATTGATTGCAAATATGAAACAATTCAGAAGCAAGCCCATCGCTGATGTCGATCATGGATGTAGGTTTTACTCCGAGCTTTTCTAAAATAATTGGAATATCTATACGTGCTTCCGGTTTTAACTGTCTTTCTAAAATATAATCATTGCCTTCCAAGTCGGGCTGTAGATTCGGATTTTCTTTAAACACGGATTTTTCACGTTCCAACAATTGTAATCCCATGTATGCCCCGCCTAAATCGCCACTCACACAAATAAGATCTTTTTCTTTTGCACCGTTGCGGTATGCAATGTTTTCTTTTTTAGCTTCTCCAATAGCAGTGATGCTAATAATCAAACCACTTAATGAAGAAGTTGTATCTCCACCAACCAGGTCAACCTGATAATTATTACATGCGCCGATTATTCCTTCGTACAATTCTTCAATTGCTTCAACAGGAAAACGACTGCTGATCGCCAGTGAAACAGTAATTTGTTTCGGCATCGCATTCATTGCACATATATCAGAAAGGTTAACAGTAACTGCTTTATAACCTAAATGTCTTAAGGGCATATAACTCAGGTCAAAATGAACACCTTCTACTAACATATCTGTAGAAACCAATGTAGCCATTTCTTTGTATTCCAATACAGCTGCATCATCACCAACACCTTTAAGGGTGGATGAATTTTTTATTTCAATATTCTTAGTGAGATGTTCTATTAAACCAAATTCACCTAATGCTGATAGTTCAGTTCTTTCTTTATTTTCTAACATATGATACGGATTTTTACGAATATACTAATTGCTGCACTAATTTTTATGAATGTACAACGGGTATTATTTATTATTTGGTATTAACAATACGCTTTACTCGTACACCACTACTTGTAAAGTTAATCAATAATGCCAAGCCTAACTTTGATACTGTTATATAATTTGATACTTGGTCAATATACTTTTTAGAATAAAAATCGCTCCTTTTAAGCTCAATTATAACTTTGTCTTCTACGAGAAAATCTAAATAATTATTTCCAATAACTTCTTCTTTATATATAACTTTATATGAAACTTGTTCTTTAAACGCAATATTACTGTCTTTTAACTCCTTAGCGTATGCTTTCTGATACACTTTTTCAAGATGACCGTGTCCCAATTCATTAAATACAGAAAATGCAAGACCTACCAATTTGTAGCTTAGTTCCGGGTAAATTAAATCCTGACGTTGAACAATCTTATTCATTTTCAATTAGTGTATTCGTATGCAATGCATCAATTAGTATATTCGTATATAATTAGTAATTAAAGTACTACTTTAATTTAATACAAACATTTTTTGGTTCTGTGAAGAACTCGATAGCTTCAAAACCGCCCTCTCTTCCAACACCCGATGATTTTACACCACCAAACGGAGTACGCAAGTCACGTAACAACCAACAATTTACCCAAACAATTCCAGAATGAATATCAGCGGCAACACGATGTGCACGTGTAAGGTTTTCTGTCCACACAGTAGATGCTAATCCATAAATCGTAGAGTTTGCATACATCAACACTTCTTCTTCTGTATCAAAAGGCATAATGGTAACAACAGGTCCGAAGATTTCTTCCTGATTAGTTCTGCAGTTATATGCTAATCCTTCAATAATAGTTGGTTCTAAATAATATCCTTCAGAAAATTCACCGCCAACATCTACTTTTTTTCCTCCACATAAAACAGTGCCACCCTCTTCTTTTGCCAGTTCAACATAAGAAAGAATTTTCTCCATATGTGATTTTGAAACTACTGCTCCAATTTTTGTTTTCTCTCCAAAAGGATCACCAATGCTTAGTTTTTTAGTTCGTTCAACAAAATCGGTTTTGAATTTCTCATAAAGAGGCCTTTCAATAAAAATACGAGAGCCACATAAACAAATTTGCCCTTGATTAGCAAATGAAGAATGCATAGTTGTCGCAAGCATCTTTTCATAATCACAATCAGCAAATATGATGTTAGGATTTTTCCCTCCTAATTCCAATGATAATTTCTTAAACATTGGTGCCGCAACTCTTGCAATCTCCGCGCCTGTTTTTGTTCCACCTGTAAAAGAAATAACCGGGATGTCCTTATTTGAAGTGATAGCAGAACCAACTTTATGCCCAAGCCCATGCACTATATTTAAAACACCCTTTGGCAAACCGGCCTGTATACATATTTCTGAAAGTAGAAAAGCAGTCATTGGAGTAACCTCCGATGGCTTAGCCACCACAGTGCACCCGGCAGCTAATGCAGGGGCTATTTTCCAGCTAAAAAGATATAATGGCAGGTTCCATGGAGAAATACAGCCTGCAACTCCTACGGGATGACGAAGCGTATAGTTTACCGCTGTGTCTTCCATACTATGGGAATGAGCAGAGTAATGCAAAATACCCGTTCCATAAAAGTGGAAATTTGCTGCTGCCCTTGGAATATCAACAGTTTTAGCCAAATGCAATGGTTTCCCATTATCTATCGATTCTGCCTTTGCGAGTTTTTCAAGATTCTCTTCTATTAAAGAAGCTATTTTAAGTAAATATTTTGAACGAATGTCTTTTGGAGTAACAGACCATGCGGGAAATGCCTCCTTAGCTGCCGCTACTGCAGTCTCTACATCTTTTTCGTCGGAATCGGGAATATAAGAATATACTTTACCGCGGGCAGGATCGTAGTTATCCAAATACTGATTCCCTGTTGGCGGAACCAGTTCTCCATTTATATAATTCTGAATTTTAAGCATTAACAGGATTTTGAGGCTACAAATTTACCTTATTTCTATGATTTACTTGCAATAAAACAATTTAATAGTAAATTTGCATCCTCAAACTAGTCCTATAGCTCAGCTGGTTAGAGCACCTGACTCCCCCGATAGCTATCGGGGCAGGTGGTTCAGAAGATAAAATGAAAAGTTCTTTTAAATAATATTACCGGTCCTATAGCTCAGCTGGTTAGAGCACCTGACTCATAATCAGGTGGTCCCTGGTTCGAGCCCAGGTGGGACCACAAAAGCCACTCAGTCGAGTGGCTTTTTTATTTTACATCATGATCGCTTGTTACATTATTTTTAGTAAAAAACTCAATCGCTTTTATATTGGTGTTACGCAGGAAGACCTGAATTTGAGAATTGTAAAGCATAATGAAGGTACTTACGGTAATCATCGATTTACCGCAAAGGCCACTGATTGGGAATCGTTTCTTTATATTGAAACTACTTCAATTAAACATGCTTTGGCAATTGAAAAACATATAAAAGCAATGAAGAGTTCATTGTATGTAAGAAATCTTGCGAAATATCCAGAGATGATTGAAGATCTTAAGGCGAAGTATGTATAGATAGACTCACTTATAGTTCTAGATGCACGGATTATAATTCGTACAAGCAGGTAAAGAGTGGGTTTTAAATTTTCACTTTTTACACTATCTTACTTTGCCAAATATTCCCATAATTTTTGAGATTCCAGCCAATCCATAATTTTATCCAATAGACCTTCGATGTCAATACTCTCCGTAATTTTCTTTTCTTCAGAGTCATATAGATCAAAACTATTATCCGATGTTATAACTGCCAGATAGCCTCGAGGTTTTGCTAATTCCATCTCAACATTATACTCGCCGGGATCTCCAACAGCCAAAGTCATACTAATTCCAAATTTCTTGGCGTAAGCTTGTTTTAAGCCTCCAAATACTCCTATCACATTTAGACTGAGTTTCTTCTTTGTTACAGGGTTTGAACATTTCAAATAAATCCCTGGCATATAACGTGTCTGATCAAAGTTTTTTCCGTCTGACGATATAGAATCTTTATATCCCTGATTATTTTGCTCATCCGTTGGTTGAACAAACCTCATTTGTAATGATAACGTCGAAAGTGAATTATAAAGCTCTTGAAAACCAAATTGCATTTTTTTAAATTGCTCTAAAAAAAGATAAAACCCATCTTCATACATTTGCCTTTGATCAGAAAACCGATTCATATCTTCCACTTCTGATTCGTTCACCATTTGGTTAATCTTGTCAAAATCAAGACTAAGTTTTGAATTGGTTTTCTTCTCTTCCATAAACACTGAATCTAATACTTCAACAAACTCTTTAGCATTCTTAGGACCCACATAAGGATTACTGCAGGCCGATGTTATTGCATACAATCTTTTTACATTTATGTCACTCATTTTTTTGGAATACAAAACCCATCTCCAGTCTAATGCTCCTTGCCAAACTTTAGCTGGACGTACAGAAACCATTGCAATTATTAGCTGGGAGAGTAAAAACACATCTTGCCAAGGCTCTCCTCCTGAATTTGGATAAAATTGGGAAGGGTGGCTCAGTTTATTTGCTGCTACCTTGTCACATGGTGTGTTCCTTTCTTCACCATCAATATATGCAATCCCAAAATCTATGAGTTGTGGATCGCTTCCATTCATAACTACGTTGGCCATTTTGATATCCCTATGAATAACTCCCTTTTCATGAAGTTTTACTAATCCAGATGCGAGTTTTTTTATTAAGGAAATGGCCTCCTTAACAATCTTGTCAGGGCTCTCTTTTTCCTTTTCTAGAATTTTTTCCCAGTACTCTGAAAATGAACCTCCCTTTTTTGAAATATACCATAGATTTGGTTCTTCTATTGATGAATCAAGAATTTCGACAATATATAGACTTTTGTATTCCGGATCTTCTAAAATTTTAACTTCTCTTTTAAATCTTTTGATGTCCTCTTCATCTTGAGTCATTAGCTTTCTAAAACCCCCCCGATCTTTCCCTCTACTCACTCCAATAATAGCCGCTTGTCCTCCACTTTTAAAGAATCCGGTTGAAAGAGTCCAATCCTTTAGATGCAAAGATTCGAAGTATTCTATTGTTTCCTTTTTAATCTTCTCTTTTTTTGCTTCTTCTTTATTGTTCCACATGATTGATAGATATATCTTCTCTATCAAAGTTAAACAATTTTATAAGGTAGCATCCAAAATTTCCCCATCCTGCATAACGATTGTTCTGTCGGATGCTTTTGCGAAATCATTATCATGCGTTACCGCTATAATGGTCTGACCGAATTCGGAAGTCAGTTGCTTAAAAATGTCAAAAACTATTTGTGTATTTTTACTATCTAAATTACCGGTTGGCTCATCGCCCATAATAATTTTAGGATCGTTTATTAAGGCACGTGCAATAGCAACACGCTGCTGTTGCCCGCCGGAGAGTTTAGAAGCGGGTTTCAGGGCCTGATCTTGCAATCCCAGGATCTCCAATTTTTTATAAGCCCTTTCCTCTATTTCCTGCCTCGAATATTGCCCAAGTCTCAATGCCGGAATCATCACGTTTTTTAAGCAACTAAACTCCGGTAATAAATAATGAAACTGAAACACAAAACCAATTTTCTCATTTCTGATTTCGGCTAACGCATTTTGAGTTAAGCCGGTTACTTTTTTGTCGTCGATCCAGATCTCTCCGTCATAATCTCTATCCATGGTTGAAAGTAAATAAAGCAGAGTAGACTTGCCACTGCCTGACTTTCCAACCAGGGTCAAAAATTCGCCTTTATATGCTTCGATAGAAATATTATTTAGCACCCTGAATTTTTCAGGATCGTAAAAATATTTTCCTACATTTTTTGTTTGTAAAACAATTTGTCTGTTTGTCATTTTCTGAATATTGAAACCGGATCTACATTCGCTGCTTTACGAGCGGGTATATATCCGGCAAGGAACGTTATTATAAATCCAAAAATAAAACCTCTTAAATATTGCATGGGCTCGAAAGCAATAGGAAAAAAACCAATATCTCCGCCAACATATACATGTGACAACACATTTACCAATATGGTTGCAAGTGTTAAGCCTAATACTATCCCAAAAAAACCGATGATCAATGCTTGTTGCACAAAAATCCTTATCACGTCACCTCCTCTGAAGCCCATTGCTTTCAAGATAGCAATATCATTTATTTTTTGAGAAACGGTCATGTTTAAAATATTATAAATGCCAAAACCTGCCACCAATAAAATGGAGAACGAAATCACTGTTATGATAATCTTACGCATGTTTGCCGCTGCCATTAGCGTTTCGTTGGCTGTTTTCCAGTCTTCCGCTTTATAGCCGGTTAGTTTTGAAAACTGCTCAGCATAAATAAGGGCATTGTCATAATCTTTAATGTTTACATTAATTTCAGTTATATAACTTGAGTTTTTTTGCAGTAATTGCTGCGCAAAGCTACTATTGATGAAAGACTTTGATTTATCGACGACTGAATTATTAGTTCTGAAAAGCCCAACCACTTTCATTATTTTAAGAACATTTTTGGAAGAGGTTATGCTGATGTTGTCTCCTGTTCTCACATTCATTTTATCTGCAATTCCCACTCCCAGTAAAATACCATTTTGCACATGTTTTAAATCGTTGGCATTTCCTTCAACTACATAGGATTTTATATTGAACATCCTGTCAGCTTCAACAATATCAACACCCGAAGCCAGTCCGCTAATTTGGGATTTACCGTTGTTGTAGAACACATTTACATTGGTCTGAGGACTTACTACGGTTACATTATCCTGACTTTGCAATAGTTTAATAAGTGCTTCAGGGTTTATAAGCACATTATTATCGGGAACTATTTTTGGATTGATAATTATATTTTCTGTGTCATTGGTCTCATTTTTAACAAGAGGGATACTTGTTTCATCGTCTTTAAATAAACGAATGTGCGACACCGTTTTAAATAAGGAATCTGTTGAGGTGCGATCAAAGCCTTTCATCATAGAGTTCATGAATACAAATATGGCAATACCGATAATGACACCTAAGGCTGCTATGGTCGTTAATTTTTTATTTGTAACGATGTACGAGATCGAAATCTCAGAGTCGATATTGTGTTTGTAGTTCATGTGTAGATATTATTTTAATTGCTACATGGATTACCCATGTAATCTTTATTAGTTGTTACATTATAAAAACACGGGTAGTTCATACTTACTTATTTTGAGAAACTAAAACGTCACTTACTTTCAATCCTTCTGTTATTTCTACCCACTCGTTTGAAATAAAACCAGTTGTAACTTTTAATGATTCATCCATTCCTTTAACGGATACTTTATTGCCAAAATCCAAATAACTGCGGGGAATAACCAGTGCTTTGGTTTTTGAACCAATGATAATATTTGCCTGCAATTGCGTGCCTGAAATTTTTAATTCAGGCTCCTTATTAAATTTCACCTTACAAATAAAGGATTGTGTAGCCTCTTCAAAGGCTGGCAAAATTTCTGATACAACGCCTTCGTAATTAATAGCTTTCGTGCTATTTAATTGAATTATTGTTTTCTGACCTACTTTAATTTTTGAAATATTACTTTCATCTATATTTAATCTGGCATACAATTCGGTAGCATTGCCAATTACTGCAATAACATCTCCTCTTCTTACATAATCTCCGGTTTCCTTTAGTTTTTTGTAAACTTTTCCGCCAACAACAGCTTTAATATTATTGTTATCGCTAAAAAAAGAATTGATGCTTTTTTGTGATTCCTGCACTATCAATTGCTGCTGTGCCTGTTGCTTCTGAAGTTGGTAAGCTTGTTGAAGGTTTGACAAATTGGTTTTTGAATTCTCAAGTGCCAATGATACATTTTCATATTCCACTTTAGAAACACTATTTGATTCCATTAATTTTTTATACCGGGCTAATTGCAGTTCATCTTGTTTTACTTTTTCTCTTGCTAAGACAATATTTGCCTCTGCTTGTTTTAAGGCCGGAGCGTTGTTAGAAACATTGGTTAGCGAAATGCTCAATAATTCAGTAGCCGACTTGTCATTAAAAACAGATTGCTTATTGTCAACAATAGCTAATACTGTTCCTGCTGTAACAATATCTCCTTCGGTAAAATTTAATTTCACCAAATAACCTTCTGACTGTGCGGTTAAGTTGTATTTGTCGTTAGGTTCCAATACGCCTGATGCGAATACCATTTCAGTAATGTCTTTATATTGAGGCCTTACTTCAGTTGTTTTTTTACCACAGGAAGATAAAACGAGCAAGCTGATACTGATTGCAACTATTGTTTTCATTTTATAGTATTATTTAGGTTGATTTTTGATTCGGCAAACTTTAACACAGCAAAAGCTGCGCTGTAGTTTAATTGCGCATTGATCTTATCTGTAAAAGCAGTTAACAATATATCTGTAGAAATTATGCCTTCATTGTATTGATTTACACTTTTCACATAATTCATTTCTTTTAATTCACTCACTCGTTTTGCAGTAGTATAAGTTGAATTGGCTTTTTGATATTCCAGGTCAAGTTGCTGGTTGTTCAGTTGATTTTGAAGAGTTGAATGCGCATAATTAATTTCACTGATCTTATAATTAATTTTAGAAGTGTAGTTGGTGCTCATCCTGTTTACATCCAGCGGAAAAGGAACCGTAAGTTTTACCCCGAAATATTGAGAAGTAAATTTATTGGCATTTGCATCTAACAAACCAACATTGCTGTTCTGCTGCCACGTTTGATTAAAGATCAAAGATACCGTCGGAGAAAAAGAAGCCAAACGGGTAGCATTTAGTTCACTTTTTAAATATGCCCTTTGCAATTGGGATTGTTTTTCTATTAAAGAGGATGCGACGGGCTTTACGATTGTTGATGAATTACTATTGATGGACCCTATTATTTTTAAACTTCTTTCAGGTTTCACATCGCATAAAATTTTCAGGTTATTATAGTTTTGATCCAGAGCTAATTTTGCCTGAATCAACTTGTCTTGTATATTAAGTAAATTGATATTGGCATTATTCATGTCTTGTTCACGAATAATGCCCTGGTAAAATTTGTTTTTAGCAACTGCTAAAATTGTATCAGCGGCCGTTGCACTTTGTTCTAAATAGTTAATTTGTTGTTGTAAGGATATAATATTGTGGTAAGAGGCTGAAATGGATTCGAATAAATTTTTTTTAGCAATTAAATTGTTCGCTTCCGTCAATTGCTCATTTAATGTAGCGCTTTTAACACGTGCCCAGGCTGAAGGGTTAATAATATCGATTTGAGGGCTTATATTATAAGCCGAAACAAATTGTTGGCCAAGTGACACCTCTTTTAAAGCTCCTGTTGGCCCTCCAAAAGCCTCAGCAGGAAGATAACTTACAGGTAATAAGGTATTATCCGTCCAGGACGCTGCAAAGGGACTCTTTAAATTAATAGTATTGCCAACAGAAGCGATTTTTGTCCATTTAGCTAAAAGGCTTTGCTGATTGCCATTTTTAATCGTAGCACTGTTTGTTTCGGCAAATTTAAATAATGAGTCTATTGAATTAAATTGAAGAACTGTTTGAGCTCTTAAAACTATTGTTCCAAACAACATGATGAAAAAAAGAAATTTGCGTTTATTTTGTTGAATGAGATACATTGCCTATTAATTTTAAGACAAAGTAACGAAGGCCAAAGGTTATGGCAGAGCAAGAAATATGTGTAACGGACAAAATGAGGGGCGAAACAGACAAAAATAAACTCAGGTATTTTTGAGCCACTTTAAAAACTGAGGTGTTTTTTCTTTGCTAATGGTAATTTGTTCTGAAAAGGGAATGCTGAGATTTAAAATCAGCTTTCGGGAAAAATGCTGGGCAGCATCTTTTACAGCTTTTCGGTTAACAATAAACTGTCGGTTGGCTCTGAAAAATGTTGTAGAATTCAACAACTCAATTTCTTCCAATGTTTCATCAATAGAATAAATCTTCCCTGTGAAATCTAAAATTGAAGTCCCTTCGTTACGAATAAAAAACACTGCAATATCTTCTGTTTTTATTGGAATGATTTTGTCTTTAACATGCACCAAAATAGATGTGTTGTTTTTATTTTCGGGAGATTTGCTTTGAAAAAGTTCCAGAAGTTCTGCCATACCGGGGTTAATCTCCAAAACAGGAGTACTTAATCTTTCAAATTTTTCAATTGCCTCTGAAATACTTTTTTTGTTTATGGGCTTTAAAACATAATCAATACCATTTGCTTTAAAGGCATCTATGGCATAATTATCATAAGCCGTGCAAAAAATAACCGGTACTTTTATTGGAATTGATTTAAAGATTTCGAAACTCAGTCCATCTCCCAAATGAATGTCTGAAAAAATCAAGTTAAAATCAGCATGCTTACTAAAATAAACTTTGGCTTCTTTTATTGAAGAAAGAATTTTAACAACCTGATAATTGCTACGCAGTTCCATTACAGTTGAAGCTAAATCTTCAGCAGTAAACTGTTCATCTTCTATAATTACAATTTTCATTCTTTTAATAAGGCAATTTGTACTGAGAACAGGTCGTCTGTTTCTTTAATTATAACTTCATTGGCATTAAGTAACTTATATCGATTGTTTAAATTATTTAAACCTGTTTTCAGTGAATCTTTTAAAACAAATTTAACCTGTTTGTTGTTTTTAACTTCCAAATAATCATTATTGGCAGTAAGTGTAATACGCAATGGGCTTTCAAGGGTTAACATATTATGCTTAATGGAATTTTCCAAAAGTGAAAGAACGGAAAAATAGGGTACTGAATAATTTTCCAGATCCATTTTGATATTATTTTCAAATTGCAACGCATTACCAAAGCGAATTTGATTTAAGGATATAAACTCGTTGCACAAAGATAATTCTTCTTTTAATGAAACAGTTTTTTTATTATTTTTTATACTAGCCCTTAAAAAATCAGATAAACGAATGATGTATTCTTCAGCTAATTGAGGCTGCTTTTTTATGAGTGCCTTTGCTGTACTTAATGCATTAAACAAAAAATGAGGATTAATTTGATCTTTCAATAATTTATATTCGGCCTCTAAATTTGCCAACCTTAAATTTGAATTCTCAAGCTCATATCTGTTTTTGTTTTCCTTTGTAAGAATTAAATCAATTAAAATATAAATGATTGTATTAACAGCTAAAATATTTATTAATCGAATAATTTCAATATTAAAACGATCTATCTTCAATTGAGGGGCAATGAAAAAAAACACGAGAAAGCTGATGCCATACATTATTGAACCAACTACAATAATGCGAATCCATGTTCTTACCCATTGATATTGAATAAGAACCAGAAATACAATGTTAACCATCCATGCAAAAGCCGTTGCGGCAGTGACTCCGGCCCAAAGTAAAAAAAAATTCAAGTTATGAAGTCCGGCAGTTAGAAGAAAAACAGGTGTTACCAGCATTAGCCCCATTATTGGAGCTGTGCCTAAAGCTGTTTTTATTAATTGTTTGGCAGGAATTGTTTCCATTAAGTAAAAGTAAGAAAATTATGAGTTCATGTTTTTTTAGAACTTAACGGAGTACTCAATGCCCAAAATAAAAATGTCTGTTTCATTGGCGGTGGCAAACTCATTTTGAAAACCATAATAAATTCCAAAGGTCTTTTTAGCGCTTAATTTAATGTCGGTACCTAATTGAAAACGTACACGATTTAATTCGTTGTTGTCAACCATTTTACCTGCGTCGTATAACTGAACCTGAACTTCAGTTGTAAAATAGGGTTCTATTCTTTTATTCAGTTCGTATTTCACCTGTAGTTTATGACGGTAGAACCATTCAGGGAGTTTGCCTAATTTGCTGCTATAATATTGTTTTACTTCCGATTGTAAACGGTGACGATAACCGAATGTAAATTTATCCACATTCTTTTTGAAATTAAGGTCCCAAATTAAACGATGACGTAACGAAAAATAATTTTCGTCTTCCAGGCGTTGTGTAAACCTATAGGAGAGAGCAGTTTTTATTTTTTTTGCAAGTTTATATTCCAATCCTAACTGAGTATAAAACCTGTTTAAACGGCTTGCATTTTCCTTAAAACGGATTTCCTGGGTTAAGGATAAATTAAGATCGTCATTCAGCTTATGCTCAATGTTCAAAGTGTTCCAAAAGCCAAAGTCTTTCGTTACTTGTGAGCGACAAAGAATAGCAGAGCAGAACAGTCCGAAAAATAATATGAGTATCCTTATTCTCATTAATCAATAACAGTTATTTCGGGAATTTGAACTGTTTGTTTTTTTGCGGTAATCTCTACTTCCTTTATTATAGATATAGTGGCTGTCAGGTCAGGCGAAGTACTATCCTTTGAAACTACAAATACTTTATATTTTCCTTTGCGTAAATAAGGGAACTCAAAGGTGCCATCATAAGATGTTTTAGTGTTTTCCTGAACTGCAGGATTATCCCCATAGGTTATATAAACATTTTCACCCTGTGAATAATATTCGTCTTTTAGAATAGTAAATTCTTTGTTATAGGATTTTATTTTAACCCTTCCTTTTATGGTTGCCCTTCCTCCTTCACCGGGTTCTTTTTTACAGGATGAGTATGTGATACAGATTGCAAGAATACTGATTATTTTAAGTAAGTTTTTAATCTTCATAATAATATATTTTAATTTGTGCGGTGTCTTTCAGGAAATCAATTTTATTGACAGAAATACGGTGAATATTTAACCCTGTTCTTTGTTTCAGATCTTCTAATAATTCGTCTTTCTTGTCGTTTTTTATTAATTCAATATTTTCGTAGGTGAGAGACTTTACTACCTCCTTTTTCATTAATATATTGCTCTCGAGAAAGTAGGTTATGAGTAAAACGGTTCCTGTAATTCCACCCAAAAACATGTATTCATAAATATCATCAGCTGCTTTTATTTTGGTAACTGCTGATACCAATCCGATGGCTATCACTAAAAAGAGATAGGTCATATCTTTTATAGAGATGTCTTCGGTTCTGTACCTCAGCATGCTGAATACAGCAAACAATCCAAAAGCAGCACCCATTGATAGTTCTACTTTGTTAAGTAAAAAGGAAATGAGAAAAATAATTATATTGAAAATAAAAAATGTAAAGAAAAGGTCGCGATGTTTATATATAGGATAATAAATAAAGCGTACTAGTATAAATACGGAAATCAGATCTATTATAAGTCGCGCTGCGATTTTAGAACTTATTTTAGAAAGGGATTCTATTCCGGTTGCTGAAGCAGTATCATTTACGATTTGAAGCAGTGTTGTCATTAGTTAAGAGTGTAATGTGATTTATTTTTTCTTTAAAATTATTCTTTTTAACTGATTCATTGGTAAGTGCTATACCCATGCAGTATTTACTGATAGATCCTTCTCTTATATGGAAGTTTTTCATTGCACTTAGAAAAGGGGATTTTTTTTTGTTTACTTGTTTTACTTCCGCAATTACCAGATTGCGAAGTTTTTTAATTTTTTTTCCATTAATAAATTCTAATTGTAAGTCAATAGTAAGCCTCTCCGGATTGATTTTGTTTACCAGGGTTAAGCGTTCGTACATAACCCAAATTGCAGGCTGTAAATTAACCGGTTTAAAAGGAAGAAGCTTTTCAAGAAACTCCTCAAAATTATTTTCGTGCCCCAGCATGCCGGAAGAAATTTCGATTCTGTTTTTTATTGTTCTTCCTTTATTGTTTTTAAGTTTAACCTCTAAAAAACCAACCCCTGTTTCAATATAAGTGCGATGCCTTATTTTGTGCCTGTTTAATTGTCCGTTATGATGTTTGTGATATAAACTCAGGTCTTCGGTGTCGTAATAAAGTGTTTTGTATTTACTGATGCGTTTACCTTCAATTTCCAAAATCCGATAATCATTGGTGATTGTTTGCAGAATCTCTTCAAATTGATTTATGGAAAACGTAAACTTTGTATCCGTACGATTCATCAGTTTTACGCCATCCATTTCTTCCAAAGAAATAGGATCGAATTTGGTTAATATGTTATTTAGAAAAATCATTTCCCGTAGGTATACATGTATTTACGGGTTTCAACTATTTTGCCTGATGAATCAAGTGTTTTGCGTTCGATTTTTAAACCTTTTGCATCGTACGTGTAAACATAAGATTTTTGAAGGACACCGTTTCCATCATAAAGCTGCTCTTCCGATTTTTCGTTAAACGAATTATACTTGGTAACCTTCTTCTTAACCAGTTTATCGGTCAGGTTATATTCACTATCTTCTATTTCATCGCCTTCTTTATTGTACTTGTATTTGTGCGTGTTTTTAATGGAACCGTTTTTATCATATTCGGTTTCTTCTGTAATTTCACCGCTTTTGTCAAATATAATTTTTTTATCAGTTACGGTTTTGCCATTTTCGATGTCCACCATCATACAGGTTTTTATCTTATGTTTCTTCACCTCCTTTTTGCTTTGAGAAAAGGTAGTAATGGTGAAAGAAAAAAGTAATATTATCAAAAGATACACTGTTTTAGTATGCATTTAAATTTTGTTTATTGTTTTATAAAGGATGTATTTTTTTTGAACGAAGATCCTTGAATTGTCATAGTATAAAAACCGGTGTTCAATACACTAATGTCGTTTGTAATAATATCCCCGGGTTTGTAATCGAATTGATAAGAGATTACTTTTCTTCCGAGTAAATCAATATATTCTATTGTAAGAGGTTGTGCATCTACATCCCGGATACTAATAGTAAGGGAGTTAGAAGCAGGAACAGGGTAAACTGTAAATTCATTTTCGTAACCGTTATCTGTTTTTGAACTGTTAGTAGCTCCGGGAGTTCCATTCGGGAAATAGATCCATGCAGGAGAACCATCTGTTTTTCTTCCAAATGAAATATCTCCCAATTGGTCTGCAAAACTAACCGAATCAATAAGCGTGTTTCTGTCAGGAGAAAATAACATTACTTCATCTTTTTCTTTAGACAACTTAAAGTTGAGATGCATAACACCTTGTTTTTCGTCGTCATCGGCCCAAAAAAGTTTGAATCCTTTTGGAGTAATTTTAGTGGAATCATTACCATCAGGAATTCTATATGTTTTGTATCCATCGGTAAAAATATACCCGGCTAAATCTATTGTTTCATTTTTGTCATTATAGATCTCTATCCAATCTTCTTTTTGCCCTTTATTATCGCTGAGGGTTATATTGTTTTCCGCCATTAATTCATTAATATATAATTTACGTTCGGGCACGAAAGAAGGGTCAGTTGCAAAAACTGCAGTATAAGTTAAGTCGGATGTTGGTGTTACATGGATTGGGTTGTTCGTATCATTTGTTTCCAGCCATTTTACAAATTTAAACCCTGGAAGCGGATTGGCTTTTAAAGTGGTAGGTATAGTTTTAAAATAGGTTCCTGTCCATGGATAAGGCATGGTGCTATCAGCAAGCCCTTTGGTATTGTTGGTAATATCTAAACTATTTATCGTGATGTATCCCTGAAGCGGATCTGAAACATTTAGTTGATAATGCATTGTATCAATACCATAGCGATTCATTATAAACTGTTTTTGGTAGGCCGGGCGTTGAATAATGAATGTACTCCCGATTGAAACTGCATAGTCCCAATCAGCAATAGAAAACGGGGTACTCCATCTGCCAATATGCTCATCCATTTCGGGTGAAAATTTTGCTTTCATTTCATTAAATTGAGCAAGAAGGTAATTGGTTTTAAATGCAGAATTTAACTGATCAGCCATTCTATTTATAAACATGTTTTTGAAACGTTGATTTAGAATTGCCCGTGAAAAAATATAATCAGGACCAACAAATTCTACAGCCCATTGATGATCATAATTAACATCCATAAATGCGCCATCAAAATCGTTTACCATCCAACGCCATTTTCCGTCGCCACCACAAGTATTAACAGTCGTTCCTTTATATTTCCAAAAGGAAACGTTATGATCGAAATTACTTTTTCCTGTAAAAATAGTTGCTACCCAATGGTCACAGAAACTGTTACTATCAATCTTAGTCAATAGATAATCGTAATTAGCATTAAGCGACATGTCATTATTTGTAATATATGAAATAAGATTTTCATAATCTGCCAAATCAGCATCAGTACCCTCAACTAATTGATTTGTTCCTTCAAGATTATGTTCCATTATAACAATACTGTCATTCCTCAGTCCGTAATGATTTTCAATACTCCTTGTATCATTATCTTCCATAATATTATGAACGCCCCAATATTCTCCGTTAATAAATAGAATTGCAGGTCTGAATCCCTGGGTTTTAATGTTGAGATGAGCAATTGTGTTTTGAGCAAATCCATCCCTGAACATTGGATTAATATTTCCCCAAACGGTTTGGTTACCCGCATTTCTAAAAATCAATCTTTTGAAACGTTTTAAAGGAATTATAGAGTTTTGACGCTTCATTCCCTGAAAAACGTCATACTCTATATTACTTTGCTCATCGTACTCACTTCTGGCATATACCTCAAGTGATTTATAACAAGCACTACGTATAAACTCACCTTTTACCCGGTATCCAACATTTAATGAAAAGGCAGGTTTCCCATCGGGCTCAAACATTTCAATGTGGCCGTTTTTTTCAAAATCCCTGCCACTTCTTTCATAATTACCTGTAAAAGTGGCTCCTTCAAAATCCACTCCCGGAATATAAACTCCATCATAGTAGTCAAACAAATTTTCCTTATTGCTGCTTAAGGAAAGAACTGGCATAGTAAAGCGATTATTTATGCTGTTTTCTACAAAGTAACTTTCAGTTGTAGTTTTGCTCAACCCTTTTCCCGAAACAAAAGCTTTAGCTTTTACTACAGTTGCTTTAAAGAGATCAATTTGTGGCGGAACCCAATAGCCGGGAACGGGCCCCACTTGCGAGGTAGGTGAAGTGCGAATATAAGAGTAAGGAAATTGAGGCTCTGTAGTAGAAATTATATTTTGTTCAGGATAGCCTGTATGTATGGTATCAGGTTTTACAAGTATTGGCTGAGTATATACTAATGATTGATCCGTAGGCTCAGATCCATCAAGCGTATAATAAATGACAGCACCGGTTTGAGCACTTAAGTTTAAATTAAAACTGTCATTGTAAAACCCTCCTGAATCGCTGAAAATAACATCGGCAACCACATTTAATGAATCAAATTTTGGCGTAATAGTAAAGCTGCTATAAGAAGAATCACTTAGTAACGGATCAGTTGTTGAAGTTACTTTTACCAAACATAGCGAAGAGTATATATTTGGCACTTGCCACTGAAATTTTTGTTCAGAAGCATTGACAGAATCTTGTAAAAGGTTCCAATTCTGACCATTGTCAGAGGAAAGGTATAGGTTAACCAAACTAACAGATGACCCCGTGGTCCATGAGATGGGATGAATAGAGTCGGCCACAAAAGTACTGTTTCTGGACGGAGATCCTAAAGCAAGATAATTAGCGCTTATTGTTAGAGAACTACCGTTCGGAAAAATTGCACCCCTGTTATTGGAAACGCTTCCGGAACCTATGGCCGGAGATCCTATAAGCAACAGAAAATCATTGTTGTTTTCATCTGAAAACAAAGGATTGCTGTTGAGGTTCCCAATTCCCGGATACACATTGGTTGTGTTTAAGATACAATAATCTATTTGTCCCGTTCCTCCGTCTTCAAGCACAAGCGGTTCCGTACAATTCCAAATAATATTATCGTAGGATGTATAATGTCCGCCTCCCATACCATCACGTTCTTGTCTGGATTCGATCCCCATGCGGCAGGAATAAAATGTGTTATTATAAATCTGTGCTATTGAGCTGTCTTTTACAGATACACCTGCATCTGCATTGTATATCAGGGTACCTGTTACTGTAACATCTTGGCACTTTTCTCCAATAGAAATTCCTTTATCTGAAATATCATAAATCAAACATCTGTCTACTGTACCATTTGATCCTGCTGCTTCATAATCCCTTACGCCCCAGTCAATGGCGTCAATATTAAAGCCATTACCGTGTCTTAGTGTAGAAAGTCGTATGGTTGTTCCGGCAGGCGAGTTATCAAAATCAATCCCGTCTCCAATCATATATTCAAACAGGCAGTTTTCTACAAGTGTGCTGGTAAACACAAAATTAGTTTCGTAATAATTGGATATATGACAACTTGTAACATAAGCAGTATCTGCCCGATAGGTATAAATAATTGGTCTTGCCCCCTGAATGTAGTCGTGAAGATAGGAATCATATACGTATACCTCGGCCGTATCATAAGCTGCAACCTGTCCATTTTGAATATCTGCATAATGAATCACTATTTTTGATGCAGAACCCCTGGCTTTAATTGCACCCCAACTGTTTCCCGAAAACTCACTTCTGAATCGGACTTCATTACCTGAAGTACCATTTACATTTATAGTGGAACCTCTGGAGACCAGAATATTTGCCCCTTTTTTAACCAAAATTACAGTACTCGGGTCGATTGTAAGAGTTTTTCCGGCACTAATAGTAACATCCGACACCACAGTTACATTTCCTGACCAGGTTGTATCCGAATTAATGGCACCCTGAATGTTGTTTGCTTGGGAAGTAAGGAAAAAAAGACTAAAAAATAATATAAGTAACAATTTCATGAAATACCCCAACATATTGATTCTAACTGCGAAGATAAGAAAAAAAATCTATTTTCGCCGAAGTTTAGTCGCAAAAAGGGAGCTTTAATTAATTGATAAATAGATAATTAAATATACTGGTTGTCAATAAGTAAAATTAAAAGACTATTGACTTTAAACCGGCAGTTAGTGCCATAATTGGCTCGAGTAATCATTTTATTATCTGAAACGAATTTGAAATAAGGGGGGCAATACACTTTAACAGTTAATTCTTTTAATTATAGTTTGCTTGTTGTACCTTTATCGTACGATGGGTTTAAGTAGATTCATAATGGTATTGGTAATCTTATGCTTTATTCAGAATGTTTCTGCTCAAAGTAAGGCATCGGTTTTAATTAAAAAAAAGGAGCCTGAAAATCGTTTTTCTGTTGCATTAGGGGCCAATCTTTCAAGCATAAATATTCACAGAAATTATAAAGAAAATCCATACCGGATTGGTTTTGATGCCCGGGTATATTATACTGTAAATAGCGGCTTAAGGGTGATGACTGAATATTGTTATACACCAAAGTTTAACTTAACACCAACCTGGTACGACATCAGGAATCAGATATTTAATGTTTCTATAAATGGTATGGCACATATTAAAGATCAGGAGGTAATAGTATATACTATTACAGGGTTATGTTTACAGCGATGGAAAGGATTTTACACTGGTCAACAGGATTATAGTTCCGCAAGATTTATTTATCAACCCGATACCGAAGTATTAAATAGAAATTTGGGTATGGATTTGGGTTTAGGTTTCGAGCGCCCATTCCCCGGGTTTTATTTGTATGGCGATTTCAGGTACCGCTTTTCCCGAATAGATAAAAACTTTGGTATTACTGATGCAGCTTACAATTTAGGCCTTAAATTTCCGATCTTTAAAGAAGATCTTTCTAAAAAAAAGGAAAAAGGCCGTAAGCGCAAAATATTTAAAGGTTCAGATAAATACCATTGGTTTTAGACCTTATTCCCATTTTATTTGTTTTCCACAGTGCTTTATTGAAATCCTTTCCACAGGAGAGTTTTGCCTACCAAAATTACCTTTACTTTTAGTATCGTATGTTGCGGAGAATATTCTTTATTTTATTTGTTTGTATTGCAGTTGGCGGAACTGTGTTTGCATATTTTTATCTGCGATCTGCTAAAAAGCCTAAAAGAGATATTACCTCTTTGATTCCAGCAAATTGTTCTTATGTGGTAGAGTGTGATAATTTCATGAGCTTCAATAAAAAACTAAGGGAAAACAGTTTGATATGGGAAGAACTGATTCAGGATCCCTTCTTTTCTGATCTTAATAGCACCATCACCAACCTTGACTCATTAATTAAACTTAATGACGCAGCCGTAAAGTTGTTTACGGATAACCGTATTTATTTTTCGGGTTTTGAAACAACGAATGGCATTGAAAACATCATTGCATTAAATTTGAATGAACCTGAACAGGAAGAGGGCGTTGTGGATTTCTTAAAAACTCATTGCTTGAATTTTGAAAATATTAAATTGGACAATGGCGAATTTGTACACAAAGCGAATACAAGAAAAACAAACACTCCTTATTTTTTTTATTGCTCCTCAGGAGTCTTAATTATTAGTAAACAACAATCTCTTATTGAAAAAATTCTCAGTCCCGATAATAAACCTTTGAACACCGACAAACACTTTCTGGAGTTGGAAGAAGATGGTGGTAATAATATGGATGCACGTATTTATTTGAGAAATTTATTTTACTCAAAATTACTGAATGAAAATAGCATAAAATCATTTGAAATCAGAGCCGGTAACGAATGGACGGCATTGGATTTTAATTCTTCACCTAATGAAATTCGCTTGAACGGTTTTATAGATGCAGACAGTTCTCGTTTTTTACAAGCGCTTAAAACACAGGATCCGGTTGAAGTTAAATTCATACATTATACTCCTTCAAACGCCAGCTCGTTTTCTTTTTTGGGAATCAGTGATTACCAATCATTTTCTTCCGGCATGCTACATAAAAAAAATCCTGAAGTAACAAACTCCATAGATTATTTTTCGGGAAGAACAGAAGCAGGTTTGGTTAATGAATGGAGTGTTTTTTTTAATGGGGAGTTTGCAGTTGTAAACACTCAATTGTCGGGAACTGCCCACACTTTAGGCCTGACTTCAGTAAATGATAATGAATTAGCAGCTAAGTTTTTTAAACAAATTTCAGATACAATAATAAGCCTTCAACTGGGCGTTGATTCGGTTTTTTATTGTAAGAACAGTAGTTTGTTCTCTACACTTACCTGTAACCTGTTTTCAGAAAAATTTTCGTTTTATTATGTGAGTAAGGAGTATGTTTTATTTGCAGAATCGGATTCTATTATTAAAAAATACCTGAATGAACTCAGTAGTTCAGGTAACCTTGCTAAAACAGAAAGATTTGAAACAAGTATGCGCACCAATTTAAATGATCATTGTAATTATTATCATTTTCAGGACCTCTCTAAGAGCTACGGGCTTGTTAAATCTTACCTGAGCGAATCTGTTCTAAGTACTTTTAAATCTTCGGAAGAACGGTTCAAGAAATTTGGTTTTATGGGCGTACAATTGAGTTCGCACAAAGGAAAAATCCTCACGCAAAGCTCGCTTCAATACAATCCTGTTACCAAAGATCAAACACTTACCTTGTGGGAAACACAGTTAGATACTGTAAGTAACAATGCACCGCAGGTATTGGTCAATCATAAAACCGGTGGTAAAGAGTTGTTTGTGGCAGATGAAGCCGGGCATATTTATTTGATCAGTAACACCGGAAAAATTCAATGGAAAAAAAACCTGGGAGAAAAACCAATGAGCCCTGTTTATCAGGTCGACTTTTTTAAGAATGGTAAACTTCAAATGTTATTCAACTCAGCAAATTACATTCATTTGATCGACAGGAATGGAAATTATGTAACAGGCTATCCAATAAAGCTCGAAAGCCAGGCAACAAACCCTTTGGCAGTTTATGATTATGAGAACACGAAGGATTACAGAATATTACTTGCCTGCGAAAACAGAAAAATTTACAATTACACTATTAATGGAAAAATCACAGAAGGGTTCAATTTTCCTCAAACAAATGATGTGGTAAATTTGAAAATTGATTTTAGAAGGATTAACGCAAAGGATTATTTAATTGCAATCGATAAGTCAGGTAATATATACGGAACAGGAAGAAAAGGCGAGGCAAGGTTAGCGTTTACCAATAAGTTGCCGGGTGACCTTAAAACTTATTTTTTCGATGAAGGAAAAGATATTTCCCGATCGAAAATTTATTTTACTGACCTCAACGAGCCAGCTTTAAAAACGCTTAGTTTAAGTGATAAACAGAACAGCATCAGTTTAAACTCTGATATAAAGATTACCGGCGTAAGTTACACTTATGTAAACGAGGATCGTTTGATTGATTGCATCATATCTGATGAAAGTGGCTTTGAAGTATTGGATGATGCCGGAAATAAATTGGTGAGTTATTTAAGTAAAACAGATTGTAAGCCAGACATAAAATCGTTGATTATAAATGATCAGGTTTATTTTTTGCTGGTTGATAAAATTGGAGAGATGCATTTAATTGATATAAGCGGAAAAAGGGTGGAAACTAAAGGCGTCTATTTTTCGACCCTTCCGGTGGTAACCGATATCAATACCGATGCAAAATTATACATGATTGGTGTCATGAATGATAAAGTTAATTGTTATCGTTTCAATGAATAGACCTGTTTCAGGCTTTTTAAATCAAATAAAAGAATTTTCAAATTGACCTCAATTATTCTAATAATTCCTTACTTTAGTGATGTAATTTATGCGAAGTAAGTACCATATCCTATTTGTAGTATGCGCTTTACTGGCAGTGAGTTCTGTAAAATCTCAGGCCGTAAAATTCAGGAGCATTGGAACCGATCAGGGTTTGTCGGTTGGTTTTGTGCAATGTGTTGTTCAGGATCATAAAGGGTTTATGTGGTTCGGAACGCAGGACGGTCTCAATAAATATGATGGCTACGAAATGGCTATTTTCCGCAACAACCCTAAAGAAAAAAACTCCATCAGTAATAACGATGTTTTGTGTATTTATGAAGATAGTAAGCTCACACTTTGGATAGGAACCAACGGGGGTGGGTTAGAAGAATACGACCCGGTGTTAAATAAATTTACTCACCATCAAAATAAAGCAGGCGATAAAAATAGTTTGGGGAACAATACTGTTCGTTGTATTTATCAGGATGAACAAGGCATTATTTGGGTTGGTACCGATATAGGATTAAGCAGGTACGAACAAAAGACGGGAAAATTCACCAATTACGAGTATACCGAAAATTGCACTAATTGTTTATCAGCTAATATTGTTTATGCTATTACTTCTACTTCAAATGGAATGTTGTGGATAGGAACTCAGGACGGCGGTCTGAATTCCTTTGATACAAAAACACAAAAATTTGATGCATACAATATTCCCAATGAATTGATGTATAGTGGGAAACAGGAGTATCTTAATCAATACCGCATGCGAATCATTTCACTTTATCCAAAGGGAGATGGTACCATGTTGGTTGGAACTGATGGAGGTGGCTTAGGGCTTTTTGACATAAATGCCCGTGTATTTAAAAATTTCACTACTTTTTATTCTTCCGGTAATCCCGAAATAGTTGCAGAAAATAACCGGATCTGGTCAATCGCAAAAGACAGTAAAAATGAATTTTGGATCGCCTCCTATGGTGGCGGATTAATCCAGTACAATTCCAATACAGGAAAATATGTAATGCATCAAAACCGTAAGAATGATCCAACATCTTTGAATAGTAATGACATTCATAATGTTTTTATTGATAAGCAAGATAACGTGTGGGCCGGAACCCAAAACGGTGGCGTAAACATTTATTTCAGGTACTCGGCAAAATTCAAGCATTATGAAACAAGTGAAAATTCGGAATTAGTACTTGCAAACAAATTGATTTTTGCTATTATGCAGGATAAAGAAGGAGTTGTTTGGTTGGGTACAGACGGAGGCGGAATTCAAACCCTTGATATCAAAAATAAAAAGGTGAGCGATAGAAATGATTTGCTAAAAGATGTTGCGAATAAATCCATATTGTCTTTGATACAGGATAGGGAAGGGGATATCTGGATTGGTACCTGGGGCTCCGGATTGTATCATTACATAGCACAAACCGGAAAAGTAGAAGCTATGTTAGATGATGATCCTATTTATGCAACCATTGTTTCTCTATACCAGGATAGTAATGGGGACGTTTGGATAGGAACTTATAATGGTGGGCTGTTCAGGTATAAAAAACAAACCGGCCTTCTGAAAAGATTCACGCACTTTCAAGGTTTATCAAACGATGTGATTTTTGGGATTTTTGAAGATTCAAATAAAAACCTTTGGATAGGAACTGAAGCAGGAGGTGCATGTGTAAAGAACATTAAAGAGTTTGATAATGCTTCAAAACCATTTACTCTATACTCCAAAAAGGAAACAAAGAATACACTCAGCTCCGATAAGGTATTTTGTTTTTATGAAGATCTGGAAAAAAATATCTGGATAGGTACATCCAATGGTTTAAATAAGCTGGAAAAGGCTTCAGGAAATATTTTGTCTTATCACGAATCGGAAGGGTTGCCCAATGGAAATATTTATGGAATTATCCCTGATAAAAAAGGAAATTTATGGATGACAACCAATAAGGGGCTTTCACGCTTTAATCCTAACATTGAAAATAATGAAGGCTCTGCATTCAAAAATTTTGATTTAAAAGACGGATTGCAGGGGATGGAATTTAATCAGGGGGCATATTTTAAGGGGCATGACGGAACTATATTTATAGGCGGTGAAAATGGATTAAATGCTTTTGATCCGGATCATATTGTAGATAATCCGCACGTGCCATCTGTTTACATTACTTCTTATAAACGCTTTGGTAAAGAAGTATTCTTCGATAGTACCATTACAAGCAAACGGTTTATTGAATTAGAATATAAGGACAATTCACTTTCTATTGATTTTGTTGCTTTGGATTACCTGATGCCTTCTGAAAATAAATTTCAGTATATGTTGGAAGGTGTTGATGAAAAATGGTCGGCTCCAAGTAATTTTAGACATGCAACTTATACACAATTGGATGGCGGGGATTATATTTTGAGAATTAAAGCCTCTAACAGCGATGGGGTTTGGAATGAACAACCGCTCGAAATTCATATTCGTGTTAATCCGCCTTGGTGGAAAACCAAATGGTTTTATACGCTTAGTATTATTTTAGTTACAGGCGGAGTATTCGGATTTGTTAGTTACAGAACAGCAGCCATTAAAAAAGAAAACAGGATCCTGGAGCAAAAGGTAGAAGAACGTACGCACGAATTGGCCCAGAAGAACAAAGATATTTTGAGTAGTATCGAATATGCAAAACGTATTCAGGAAGCCATATTACCTCCGAAAAATGTTATTTTTAATAAACTACCGGAGGCATTTATATTATACAAGCCAAAAGATATAGTGAGTGGAGATTTTTACTGGTTTGGAGAAAAAAACAACCTTAAGATATTTGCAGTGGTTGATTGTACAGGGCATGGTGTGCCGGGAGCTTTCATGAGTATGATCGGTCATAACTTATTGCATCAGATAGTAAATGAAAAAGGTTTCTATGATCCGGGTTCCATTTTAACTCAATTACATCTGGGAGTTCAGGCCGCATTAAAACAAGGTGTGAGTGATGAGGTTAGAACAGCAGACGGTATGGATGTTTCTATTGTAACCATTAATACCGAAACACGTGAAATAAAATATTCAGGCGCTAACAGATCGCTTGTGTTGGTAAACGCAAGTGGCGATATGGATAGGATAGAAGCGAATAAATTTCCGATTGGCGGTTCTCAACTCGATATGGAACGCGTGTTTACTACACATAGTAGAAAACTAAATAAACGCGATACCATCTATATGTTTAGTGATGGTTATGCCGATCAGTTTGGCGGCGAAAAAGGTAAAAAATACATGGTAAAACGATTCCACGAGTTCTTATGTTCTATTCAGGAATACCCAATGCAAACACAAGCTGAGTTACTAAACGATAACATCGAAAAATGGCGTGGTGAATACGAACAGGTAGATGATATTTTGGTTGCCGGTATTCGTTTTTAAATTCCCTTTTTTCATTAAGAAACAGCGTTAACTAAAAATATTTTATCACCTGAAATAGTATTTAGATATTTGTCTAAATATATAATTACAACGTGAATTTATTATTCAAAGCACTTAACGACGCAACCCGCAGAGAGATACTGGAGTTACTAAGAGAAGGAGATAAAACCGCCGGAGAGATTGCGGATAGTTTCAATATTTCTAAACCAAGTATTTCCCATCACCTCGACCTTTTAAAACAGGCGAGTTTGGTTGATTGCACAAAAAACGGACAGTTTATAACGTATACCTTAAACATGACCGTTATGGATGATTTAGTAGCATGGTTAGTTCAATTTAAAAAATCCGATAAAAATGGAAACAACATCAAAAAGAAATGAGGTCATTTATGTGGTACTTTTATTTGTACCATTGATTTATTTAGTAAGCATTTGGAAAACATTGCCTGCCCAGGTTCCAATGCACTTTGATATTAATATGAACCCCGATCGTTATGGAAGTAAATGGGAATTGGTTTTTCTTTTACCGGGGATACAACTATTGATACACTTGATTTTTTGGATGATGAAAAAAATCGATCCTAAGGGAAAGATTAAACAGTATCCGAAAATGATGAAGGCAGTACATATGGTGTTGAGTGCCTTTATGTGTATTATGGGCTGTGTGGTTGTTTATATGTGTACTAACAAAGAGCAGTTGGCAGGGACTTCAAAATACCTGGTAGCGTTTGTGTGCATCATGTTTACTGTACTCGGAAATTATTTGCCTGTAATAAAACAAAATTATTTCCTGGGAATTCGTACACCCTGGACGTTAGAGAGTGAAGCTGTATGGCAAAAAACCCATCAATTGGGTGGTAAACTTTTCTTTTAGGGCGGCATTGTGTTGGTTCTTCTTGCCTTTATTCTTCCTAATAAGCCGGCGGCCATTAGTTGTGTTTCCGGATTGATAGTGCTTTCAGTTATTCCGGTTGTGTACTCCTTTGTATTATATAAGAAGGCAAAAAATACAGTTCAATAGCTGAATTATTTGGCACTGTTCTTTTTTTGAAATCAGGGAATAGTTATCTTAGGTGCATTTAATATTTACTAGCATTGTTAATTGCAATATAGTTAAACGTACCTGCATGGAAGAAAAATTTGCCATTGAAGAAGAAATGACGACAAATGAAAAGTACCGGGTAACTCTTATTTTGTTTGGTCGTTCAAAAAAAATAAGACGTATACTTTGGTTTATTCTCACTCCTGTTATTTTACTGGTAGTACTCAATACAGTGTTGATTTTTATGGATCGGAGTAATGTATATATGGCTTCCAGGCCATCGATGTGGCCAATGTTCATATTTCCGGGAATAGTACTTTTTATGATGTTCGGACTTCCTTATATTTTGTTTGTGGCGGGTAGTAAAAATATTCAGCAGAATAAACTCTTTATTAATGATTGGGGCTTCGTGAGAAAAGTAAAGGCTTTCGAATTTAGAAAACCATGGAATGGTTTCAGTCATTGGGTAGAAACAAAAGAGTTTATTCTGTTGTACTTTTCAGAAAACGGTTTGGGCGCACATGTTATTCAAAAAAGGAAGCTGGATTCATATGAGGAGCTTCAGCGTCTTCTCGATTTTTTGGAAAGCAAACTTCCGTGTAAGAAATGAAAACGGTAAAAATAGTGCTCGAAGTTTTTCTGATTGTTTTGGCATTTTTCCTTTCTGTCCCTGCAATGTTTTTAACTATTACTTTATTGGAAACTCTTCTGAAAATAGGAGATGCGTACGGGATTGGCTTTTTTATTGGTAACGCGCTGGGGTATTTGTTATTATGGGCGATAGTATTTCTCCTTGTTTTCTATGGTGTAAAACTTATTAGCCGCAAGTGCTAAACTAATTAGTTGACCCTCAAAAAGCATCCATATTAAATTATCGATATAAAAGACATATCTTTTCCCGCATAATTGTTTGGCCACTCTGTGGCCAGTATTCATCTATTAACATTAAATTACTACTATTTGGCTCCTCTGGAGCCGTGCTTTGTAAGAATTTGCTCCAGAGGAGCAAAACAATAATATTACAAGCAATCAAAGTTTTAAGGCTACAGAGTAGCCAAATATTTTTGTGTACGGTAAATATCTGCAAGAATTTTAAAGCAGGTCAAAGATTCCTTGCAATACGAAACAATATAATTTTGATTGAATCTCCTTTATTAATAATGTTTGTGGAGTATTTGAGGGACGTCCAATTAAAACAAAAAAAGCGGATCTATTCGACCCGCATTATTCATTTACCTTAAACACTATATGCTCAAAAGCGAATTTTAACCTGCAATAGCGCAATTTTTAATATACTTATGACAAGCCTTAACTTGTCATAAGTATATTAATCACCCATCTTGTGTTTCAATTGTTTTAACATTTCCTGTCTAAAACTTTCTTCTGCTCTTCTAAGCTTAGCTACTTTTTTTACCGGCAACACTTTTTTGATCTTTTCATAATAGGTCTTTAGTAATTCAGCTTCCTGCATCTTATGTTGGATATCAGCAGTGATGTACTCTTCGGCTTCCTTGTCGGTTGCGAAATTATAATCAGTTTGCTTATTGTATTTTTGTCTGAATTCTTTTCGTGAATCTTCCTGCTTTTTTTGATATTCATTATACACCGGCCAAAATGTCTGGGCTTCTACTTCAGTAAGATCAAGTTCTTTAGTAATATAAGCAACTCTTAACGCCTCTATCTTTTCTTTTCTTGCTTCTCTTTTTGGTCCGGGCTTAGGACCAGGTTCCACCTGTCCCGGCTTTTGAGCCATTAAAGCTGTACTTAAACTAACTACCAAAACAAGTGCTGTAATTATATTCTTCATGACATTTTATTTTTAAATTCCTAAATCTTCGTCTGTTATATTTGCTGTTTCCGGGTCTGACAAGATCTCATTCAACAGCTCATTATTTAACTGCGTATTCATTGAGTCCAACATCTCCCCATTGGCAACCGTTTCCAATTCATCTATACTTATTTGATCAAAGTACTTGCTATTGGTAATATCTTCCTTTGTTAAGCAAGCTATCTCGCTACAATCTACTTTTTCTATTTGCCCTTTGTTATACATTTTATAGAGCACTGTCGTTCCCATTGTCATTACAAATACAGCTGCAATAGCCAATTTATAACGTTTCACAAAACCTGAGAATTTTACAATTACTGCTTCCTTTTTTTTCTCACTCTCTATCGCTGCCTTTACAAAATCTCTGGCTTCAAAATAATTTTCAGGGGCAATGAATGGATTTTTCTTCTCTATAGAAGACAATACAGAAAATTCTTTTAATTCCTCTATTAATTCTATTTTAGAGAATAATTTTCTCGGCAAGGATTCAAAATATTCCTTCGGAACTTCGAATTCATTTTCCTGCCCTTCTTTCCAATCTTCTATGTTATTATCCTTGTTCACGTTTGTTTGATTCTTTAAAAACCCAAAAGTTTAATTACTCACTAAATATTCTTCTACTTTTTTTGCTGCATGGTGATAAGACGCTTTTAGTGCGCCAACAGATGTTTCCAATACTTCCGACATTTTCTCATATGGCATTTCTTCATAGTATCTTAAATTAAACACAATTCTTTGTTTTTCGGGTAGTGTTAAAATAGCCTGCTGTAGTTTGAGTTCAATCTGATCGCCTCTGAAATAATTATCACTTTCCAATGATTTACTTAATTGATATTCTATATCATTTATTGATTGGGTATTCTTTTTATTCTTTTGTTTCAAAAAAGTAAGTGCCTCATTCGTCGCAATTCTATATAACCATGTAAATAATTGCGATTCTTGTTTAAAATTATCCAGCCCTTTCCAGGTTTTTATAAAAGTATTTTGTAATACATCATCGGTATCATCATGATCGATCACTATTTTTCGAATATGCCAATATAATCTTCTCTGATATTTATTTACCAGGGCAGAAAATGCCTGTTCTCTGGAATTTTCCTTCGAGAATAATTGCAATATTTCTTCGTCATCCTGCTCTTTCATATTGATTAATCGGTACTAAGATGTAAAAAAAAGCCCAAGGTTTAACCTTACTTATTTTTATTTTGTATTTATCTAAGTATGAGTATATTTGCAAGTCTTAAAACGATTCGAAACATGAAAAATACTTTTCTTAAAATTGCCCTTACAGCTTCTTTACCCGTGGTAATGATCTCTTGCGGAGGGGAAAAACCAAATGAAGATCAAATACTTAGCGATAGCACGATAGCTATGGTTGACACTACTCCGATTACCGTAAGCGACGATATTAAATTTAAATTTGATTTTGCGGTTGCAAACATACCTTCCCCGGTTCAGGTGATCAATGACTTTTCTTCCTATGGCCTGTCATACAACAATACTATTATGCATGATGTGGCAAAAGTAAAGACTTATTCAAGTGATTTTAGTAAATCTATCAATTTAGGGATTTACAACTTAGACATGGCTTATGCAATTGCAAATAATCAGGGTGCTGATGTAATGAAATACCTGAAAACTTCAATGTCGGAGGCAGATCAGTTAGGATTAAAAGCAGCTTTTGATCAGATGGTTGGAAAACGTGCAGAAGATAATGTAAGTAATAAAGATTCATTATTGACTTTGATTGATCAGATATATGTAAAAGGTGATACTTATTTAAGAACAAACGATCGTGTTCAAACGGCAACTCACATTTTTGTTGGGAGCTGGATAGAGGCATTGCATATTATTTGTGCTATTGACAAAGATGAAAAAGATGCAGCTCAAAAAACAAAAATACACACACATCTTTGGGACCAACGTTTTTACCTTAAAAACATTATTGACCTTTTAGGTTCTTTCAAAGACAAAAAAGAAGATCAAATGTTGATTGCCGAATTAACCAAAATTCAGACGGAGATTGACCTAATCAAAGATCCTAAAGATTTGGACGAAACTAAATTTAAATCAATCAGCGATAAAATTGTTGCTTTGCGTAGCAGCGTTACCAAATAATAATATTCATTTAAACTAATAGGAAGGCAGCATTATGGCTGCCTTTTTTGTTTTAAGGAATTTTAATATATTTACGTTTGCAAACTATTCTTATGAAGAAAATTATCCTTTCCGTTTTTTCGTTTTTGGCATTAGGCAATGCTTCTTTTGCTCAATTCGAATCAAGTTCATTTTGTAATACCGGACATGGCGGGGCAACCACATTTGCAACCGATTATCAGGCTACAGGTATTAACCCGGCTAATTTGGGCTGGGATTGGAAATTCGCTAAGAAAAAGTTCGCTATGGGTTACATGGAGGTTACTTCATCCATATACTCTGATGCGCTTAGCAAAAGTGAATTGAGAGGGGCAGCGGCTGATTTTATGGGTAGTGGAAGTCAGTTTACACAACAACAGAAAAAAGATGCCGCACGTAATTTTGCCGAATCCGGGTTTACTTTTAATGCCAATGTAGGTTCATTTGGAGCGGCTTTAACAACTAAAGCTGCAGGTGGTTTTGCATTCAGGATCAATGATAATTTTCAAGCATATTGCAAAATGGGTACTACAACAGCTGACCTGTTATTCTTAGGAAGAACGTCTTCTGTTTTTGATTCATTAGTGATTTATAATTCAGTTACAGGCGATACTTCACAAATTAAGAATTATGAGAACATGAGTCCTGATAGTATTAAAATGGTCCTTTCAGGATACACAAATGCCCCAAAATTACTTTCCAAATTATTGAACGGTACTGAGATGACCTTTACCTGGACCCGTGAATACAATTTTTCTTACGGAAGAAAAATATTTGGCGACAGTACCTTTGCTATGTTCGGTGGAATCGGTTTAAAATATGTACAAGGTTTGGCATTAGTAAATGTGAAATCGGAAAACGAACAATTAAGCGGATACAGTTCAATAACACCTGCTTTTGACATTGATTACGGAACGGCTGCAGCACAAGCTAATGAAGTACGCCAGTCAGGTGTTATTCCTAAACCCGTTGGAAAAGGTTATGGACTTGATTTTGGTTTGAATGTAATTATTGCGAATAAACTAAAGATAGGCGCTGCCCTGATTAATGCCGGTTCAATTAAATGGGACGGAAACGTGTATACGGTAAAAGATACTTTTATGTATAGCACAACCAACGCAGGTCTGCAGAATTATAACATCTTTGGGCAAATGAAAGATATTTTAGGGAAGAATGGTTTATTAAAAGTAGAGGGTCAACAAACAATTACAACTAAACTTCCGGGAGTATTTAGAACCGGAGCAAGTATTGAATTGGGTAAATATGCCGAATTGGGTGTTGATTGTATTTTCCCGCTTGATGGTGACAATCCTGACGTGGTAGGGCAAATTAAAAAACCACTTATTGGTTTTGGTGGCGACTTAAAGCCGGTAAAATGGTTAAAACTACAAGCAGGTTTCATAACAGGTGGAAACTACAAATACTCTGTGCCAATAGGAATTATTATTGTAGCCAAAGACGGAACTTACGAATGTGGTGTTGCCTCCCGGGATGCTATCACCTTCTTCACTCAAAACGGACCAACACTTTCTTTGAGTACCGGGTTTTTGAGGTTTAGGTTTTAAAGGTTCAACACAGAGGGCGCAGAGATTTAGGAGTTACGCAGAGAGGTATAATTAAATCAATAAATTGATTAGAAAACAAAAAACACATGGCTCATACCATGTGTTTTTTGTTTATGCATTCTTAAAACTCTGTGAAACTCTATTCGCTTTGTGTGCTCTGTGTTGAAAGTACTCCTCCCTTATTTCTTCCCCGCTGCCTTCTGCATTGGATTACCACCTGTACTTTGTCCACGGCCTACAGTCTTTGTTTTGAATACATCAAATTTGGAAGGCGCTTCTTTCATATTCCAGGTATTATTTTTCTCATCAATATCGCAAGTTTCTTTATATGGATCTAATAGAATAGATACTACTTCTTTATTCTTTGCAAAGGTCTTCACCACATTCTTTTCATTCTTACGCCATACATAAGCATTTATACGATCTATTTCTGTGCTTCCGTCTTTGTAGTTCCATTGAATGATGATTGGCATTACCAATCCACCTTTGTTAGTGAAATTTAATTCGTAAATGTATTTACTTCCTAATGCATCTTTTGTGTATGCCGAGTCACTAAGAGGTTCCAGGTTTTTGTAACGCTCGTTCCCGATTTTTGTTTTTGTATCCACTGCTTCAGGCGTGTAGTAGAAATAAAAATCACGCAAACTTGTATCCGCATCCACTAAAAACTTCATTCCTCCTTCTTTGTTACGCACACGTGAAATATGCTCGTAGTCTTTTACACTTGGTTTAGGATAAGTACTATCGATCTTTACCGGAACTTGTTTATTGTTCACTAGTGTAAATGCTTTAACCGAATCTAAAGAAATATCAACCGGTTCAATATCGTAGAACCAACCTCTCCAGAACCAGTCAAGGTCAATACCCGACGCATCTTCCATAGTTCTGAAAAAATCGGAAGGAGTAGGATGTTTGAATGCCCAACGTTTTGCGTATTCTTTAAATGAATAATCAAACAGTTCTCTTCCCATTACAGTTTCTCGTAAAATATTTAAAGCTGTTGCAGGTTTACCATAAGCATTAGGGCCAAACAAAGCGATGTTCTCACTATTTGTCATAATTGGCTCTAACATGTCTTTTGGTAGTTTCATGTAATCAGCCATTTTATTTGCAGGCCCTCGTTGTGAAGGATAGTTGTTATCAAATTCCTGTTCAGTTAAAAATTGAGTGAAAGTATTTAAACCTTCATCCATCCAACTCCATTGACGCTCATCACTGTTAACGATCATCGGGAAAAAGTTGTGACCTACTTCGTGAATGATCACTCCCAGCATTCCATATTTAGTCGCTTCGGTGTAAGTTCCATCTTTTTCTGTTCTTCCGAAATTAAAACAGATCATTGGATACTCCATACCATTTGCCGCTTCCACACTTTGTGCAACAGGGTACGGATAAGGTATAGTATATTTCGAATAGGTTTTAATTGTATGCGCTACTGTTTTAGTAGAATACTTTCTATAAAGAGCATAAGCTTCTTTTGGATAAAAACTCATACACATGATCTTTTTCCCTTCTACAACTTGTGGCATTGCATCCCAAACAAACTTACGTGAACTTCCCCAGGCAAAATCGCGAACACTGTCGGCTTTAAAAATCCATGTTTTGGTTGTAGTTACTTTGTTTTTTTCAGCTTTAGTAGCTTCGTCTAATGTTACAACTTCTACCGGTTCTTTTGCTGTTTGCGCTTTTGTCCAGCGTGCTAATTGAGCCGGAGATAATGTTTGTGCATAATTCATTCCTGTTCCTGTTGCACATACCACGTGATCAGACGGAACGGTAACCTTTACTTTAAAATTTCCGAAAGCCAGTGCAAACTCTCCACGGCCTGTAAATTGTTTATTTTGCCATCCCTGATAATCGGAATACACGCACATACGTGGGTACCATTGCGCCATCGTGAATAAGTAGTTTCCGTCTTCTTCAAAAAATTCATAACCACCACGTCCGCCAGTTTCCAAACGGTTCGATAATTTGTATTTCCATTTTACTTTGAATTTAACCTTAGCTCCAGCTAATAATGGTTTTGCGAGGTCAACACGCATCATTGTTTGGTTAACCGTATATTTTAATGGTTGTCCTAATTCATCACTAACACTCAGAATCTTTTCTCCAAGATCTTTTAGTTTTTCTTTCATCATTAAGCCATTCACATCATCAGAAGTAATTGGATCTGCTATTTTATTATTATCAAAATAATTATTGTCCCCATTTGGGTCGTGCTGATTCTCATCTAACTGCAACCATAAATAAGTTAATTTATCCGGAGAGTTATTATGATAGGTAATGAACTCTGATCCGTTAAGAGTCAATGTTTTTTCATCCAGTGTTGCTTCAATATCATAATCTGCTTTTTGCTGCCAGTATTTATGCCCCGGCGCACCGGATGCAGCACGATACACATTGGCATCAGGAAGTATAGTTCCTAATTGTTCAAATTTATTTCCATGATTGGAAGTTGGATTATTTTTAATGTTCTGCGCATTAGTTATAACAACCGATACAACCAGTACAAATAAAATTATATGTTTCATCTTCTTCATTTTTTAAATTCGTTCTAAAAACATCACACTTGCAATTCCAAATACAGCTGAGGACACAAAGAAAACAAAGTTCTTTTTTTCCACTCTGCAAAAACGTTCCAAAAATACTGAAATTAACAGCACGACAGCCACAATTATCAATTGTCCCACTTCTAAGCCCAGATTAAAAGAAAACAAGGGACTAACAATACTTTCTTCTCTACCAAGCATGGATTTCAACAGATAAGAGAAACCCATTCCGTGTATCAATCCAAAAAAAAGTGCCAAAATATAATTGAAGGAGATGGCTTTAAGTGATTTATTCCGCTTACTGAGATTAAAAACACACGTCAATAATATAGTTAGTGGAATCATCCATTCAATTGTCTTTTGCGGAATCCTGATAATATTTAAGGTGCTCAAAGCAAGAATTAATGAATGTCCGATGGTAAATGCAGTTATTAATACCAGTAGTTTTCTCCATTCCGACAAGGGAAATAAAACACTCAACACAATAACATAACAAATATGGTCATAACCCTGCAAATCGAGGATGTGTTCAAAGCCGGTAGAAAACCATAACGTAAAGTCGTTCATTAATTTTTTTATCTTTGGTATTGCAATTTACCAAATATCTATGGGCAGGAACGGAAATTTTATACGTACGGCAAAAATGTGGTTTGTATGCGCAATAGGCTTGTTGCTTTGTTCTTTTATGCACCCATATTTTGTAAGTACAACTGAAATCAACTTTAATTCTGCCGGAAAAACAATTGAAATTACCTGTAGAATGTTTACTGATAATATAGAAGATGCACTCGAGAAAAAATATAAAAAGGGAATAGATATTCTACATCCCAAAGACAAAAAAGAAGTAGAAAAGCTATTACATGAATACATCAACGATCATTTAAAAATTAAAATAAATGGTCAGGTTTATGCCATGGAGATCATCGGCTTCGAAAAGGAAGAAGATGCGATCTGGACCTATCTTGAAATAAAAAAAGATCTTCTTCCCAAAAAGGTAAGCATTGAAAACACATTATTATATGAACATTTACCTAAACAAGTGAACATGGTTCATGTAACCGTAAATGGGGCAAACAGGCAAAGTTCAAAAGTCACTAATCCAGATGAAGAAATTAATTTCAACTTCTAAAATATAGAATAGCATGAAAAAACAATTGTTTATTGCACTTATTACGTTGGTTCCTTTCGGAAAGAATATACATGCGCAGTGGGCACCCATAAAAGGGACAAATAAAAGTAGTGTGCTTTGTATGGCCTCAACCGGTTCGGAACTTTTTGCAGGCACTATGGATAAAGGTATACTCTCATCAATAGATAATGGCATAACCTGGAAACTAAGCAACAAAGGTTTGCAAAAAGGGAAATGCAATAATATTGAAGCAATCGTTGCAAAAAAAGAAGGGGTATTTTCAGTAGGTTGTTCAGGCATATTTTCTTCAACAGATAATGGTGCTACCTGGAAAGAAGGCAATATAAATTACACCACACTTCTTATACAATCAATCGCTTCCAAAGGTTCAATGATGATTGTAGGTGGATACGGTGATGGAATTTTTATTTCAAAGGACAATGGAAAAACATGGAAAAAATCCAATAATGGTCTTACCGATAAATTTGTAACATCTGTTGCATTTGGTGAAAACGCGATTTTCGCAGGAACAAACAAAGGAGGTTTTTTCATTTCCACAGATAACGGGGAATCCTGGGTCACTTCAAATACCGGATTGCCAGTAGCAAAGTCTGTTAAGTCTCTGTATGTTGTTGGAAACACCATTTACGCAGGAACAGATGGTGGTGGTGTAAATATTTTCTCAACCGCTCCTGAAGGAGACGGTGTTTATGTTTCAACCGACAACGGCGCAACTTGGGCTGCGGCAAATAAAGGAATTGAAAAAAAAACTGTTCAGTTTATTTCCGGCAGTGGTGATCATGTTTTTGCTGTATTAAAAAGCGGAAAATTATTTTATTATAATAGTAAAGCACAGGCTTGGACTGAAGTGATCAATGACTTTCCAAAAGAAACATATGTAAATACTGTTTTTATGAAGGGAACTAATGTTTATGTTGGAACTAACAATGGTATTTTTTTAAATAACACTTTAATAATTAAATAAGAACCAGTATTATGTCAACACAAGAATCAAAAACAGACAAAATATTATTTGTAGATATTGAAACAGCCCCACTCATTTATCATTACAAGGACCTTGATGGACAAGGAAAAAAACTATGGGACAAAAAATGGCAATACTCTCCGGAGATCAGTCCTGAAGAACGATATAACAAAGCAGGGATCTTTGCAGAATTTGCAAAAGTAGTTTGTATCTCTTTTGGGAATTTCCATGGAGGTAAATTTTATGCAAAGTCAATTTATGGTCACGATGAGAAACAATTACTGACATCTTTTGCTGAGTATCTGACTAAATTCTACAATACTGATCTGCATAATTTATGTGCACACAACGGCAAAGAATTTGATTTCCCTTTTTTGTGCAGAAGAATGTTAATCAATGGAGTTCAGATCCCGAAGATCCTCTCCATTTCAGGAAAAAAACCATGGGATGTAAAACTACTCGACACATTAGAAATGTGGAAGTTCGGTGATTATAAGAATTTCACTTCATTGGATCTCCTGGCACACGTGTTTGGTTTACCATCTCCAAAAGGTGAAATAGATGGAAGCGATGTAGCAAGAACTTATTGGGAAGAAAAAGATCTGGAGAAAATAAAAGACTATTGTTTACGTGATGTGGTTACATTAGCAAGTGTTTATTGTATTATGAATAATGTTGCCCCTGTTTCGGATGAACAGCTTATATTTGCGACTGTATAGTTTCCCGCACCCGCCCGAACTGCGTTCAGTCGGGCGGGGATTTCACAGATGTCCGCTGAACTAAGAAATGGTTAAAATGAAAATTGAGAGAATAAATGACAAATTTGTAATTAGCATCTCTAAGGTTCGTTTTCCAAGCTCAGCAATTAATAGTCTAATAAAGTATGTCAAAGAAATTGAGGAGGCTGACAACAAAAAGCGTTTAAAAAAGGAACAACGGAAGAAGAGTTTATGAGCGATCAAAAGAAAATATCAGTAATAGGAAGTGGAAGCTGGGCAACTGCATTAACAAAGATCTTGTTAAACAATGCTCCGGAGCTTTGTTGGTACAACAGAAAAGAAGAGGATATTGATTATATTAAAAAATACAAACACAATCCGCGCTATTTATCGTCAGTTGAGTTTGATGTAAGTAAATTAAAACTCACTTCAAGTGTAGAAGAAGCTGTTAAGTACGCTGATATTGTTATTTTGGCTGTACCTTCCGCGTTTTGTAACGAAACATTAAAAAGCCTTCCTGCTGATGCTTTGCGAAACAAATTGGTTTTCTCTGCTATTAAAGGAATTATTCCTGAACATAATTTAATTGTGGGTGAATACCTTAATACGCTGTGGAGTGTTCCCTTAAGTAATATTGGTGTTATCACCGGTCCATGCCATGCAGAGGAAGTTGCCATGGAAAAACTTTCGTACTTAACCATTGCTTGTAACGAAACTTCCAATGCAGATATATTAGCAGGGATGATGCGTTGCCGTTATATTAAAGTTACTTCCAGCGATGATATTTATGGAACAGAATATTCGGCTGTACTTAAAAATGTTGTAGCAGTAGCGGGTGGAATATGTCACGGCTTGGGATATGGAGATAATTTTTTGAGTGTACTCGTATCTAATGCAATTCAGGAAATAGAACGATTTGTGAAAGTGGTTCATCCGATCGACAGAGATATAAAAGCTTCGGCTTATTTGGGAGATCTTTTGGTAACCGCCTACTCTCAATTTAGTCGTAACCGTATGTTCGGTACCATGCTTGGAAAAGGTTATTCCGTTAAAATGGCTCAACTGGAAATGAACATGATCGCTGAAGGTTATTATGCTGTAAAGTGTGTTCACGAAATCAACCAGAAATACAAAGTAGATATGCCGATCGTAGACGCTGTATATAATATAGTGTATGAAAAGATCGCTCCGGCTATTGAGATCAGATTGCTGACGGAGAAATTGAGTTAAAATCGTTCTAATTTTCAATCAGTTACGATTTGAAAAATTATTCCCTATTCATTTCCAGTCAGTTAATAAATCCTCACAAATTCAATTTTTTAACCCTATAATTTCCAGTAAATTAGCTTCTTGTGGCCGATTGTACTATCAGTAAACCTGAGGAATTTAGTACATTCGTTACCCCGTTTTGAGTTCTTGAATTCAAACCTTGACAAAGCTTGCTTTCGTCGATACGGAGTAAAAATACTGCTACGCATTATTTTTTGGTTGAAATGGAAAAAGAATTAGGCATATATATAAGTGAGCTTCTGTATAAGAACGAATGTGTGATCATTCCACGCTTTGGTGGATTTGTTGCCCGTCACGTTCCTGCAAAGATCAACGAAGATGGTTCGCTTGTTTCTCCTCCATCCAAATCGGTACTGTTCAACCGTAATTTACAAAACAACGATGGCCTGCTTGTAAACTTCATAATGGAGCAACGTTCCATTTCTTATGATGAAGCAAGTAGTATGTGTAATTCTTTTTCAGAAGCATGTGAACAAACTTTATTCTCTGCTCAACGATTAGAATTGAACGAGGTTGGTGTGTTTTATCTGGATAACGAAAAAAATATTCAATTCGAACCACAGAACAACATCAATTATCTAATTGAGGCTTTTGGATTGTTCCCTCTTTCAGCTACTCCATTGATAGGAGAGCAAACGGCTCAGATCATTGAGTTGAAAGACAGAACGATTGTTACTACAGAAAAAACTACCCGTCAAAAATATTTGCGTATCGCGGCTGTAGCTATTACAGTTCCAATATTGGCGATTGGTATTTTGGTTTCTTTAAATAACGACAGACTTAGAAATACAGTAACAGCCACATTCGGCTTTGGCAAGGATAAAACATACTCGGCTGTTGATTATAAAAAACAAGTTTACAATTTTGAACGTCCTGCTTTATCAGATGTTGCAACCGATGCAAATGGATATGCCGGAATAAAACTTACACCTGAATCTAACAGTTATGTATTTGTTAATGTAAGCGATACCATTACTGCTGATAAAACTGCAGTGAAAAAGGTATTACACGCTTATTCAAAAAGCAATTCAGTTTCAGGAGGCAAATATAAGATCGTTGTTGGTTGTTTTTCTGTTGAAGAAAACGCTCAACGTTTGGTAAACACACTCCACGACCGAAAGCTGAATGCCTCCATTGCAGGCTTAAACAAAAACGGGTTACATATTGTAAGTGCAGGCTCTTCCAATAATATGGATGAAGCGCGCCAGTTATTGCAACAAGTCCGCCAAAGCTATCCTAGTGCATGGCTAATGGGGGAGTAAGGAATTTCTGATTTTAGATGTTTGATTTCTGATTTTTTTCCTATTACTTTACCCTAAATCTGAAATCATAAATCAAACATCATAATTTAGGCATGGAATTTATTGACGAAAAGCTAAACGATTATTGTTTGCTTCATACTGAAGAGGAAGACGAGGTATTAAAAGAACTTCAACGCGAAACACATTTGAAGGTAATGTCGCCGCGAATGTTGAGTGGGCATTTACAGGGTTCGTGGCTTAGTTTTCTTTCTAAAGTTGCAAACCCTGATTTGATTTTAGAAATTGGAACCTATACCGGCTATTCTGCCATTTGTTTAGCGAAAGGCTTAAACGAAAAAGGAAAATTGATCACTATTGATGTGAACGAAGAAACAGAATCGATCGCAAAGAAATATTTCCAAAAAAGCGGCTTCGAAAATAAAATAGAATTTGTTTTAGGAGATGCCAAACAAGTAATCCCTACTATAAAAGGACAAATAGATATTGTATTCATCGATGCGGATAAAAGAAATTACTCTCTTTATTATGATCTGGTAATTGACAAAGTAAGATCAGGAGGTTTGATTATAGCTGATAACGTGTTATGGAGTGGAAAAATTCTGGATCTTAATAAGAATAAGGATGCCGATACTATAGCAATACATCAGTTCAATGAAAAAGTGAAGAATGACAATCGGATAGAGAAAATATTGCTTCCATTGAGAGACGGTTTGTTTGTGATGCGCAAAAAGTAAATTTTAAGCACAGAGTCCCCCGAGTTTTTGTGAGTTTCACAGAGAATTATTTAAAAATACCTCCGTGTAACTCTGTCCCCTCAGCGAACTCTGTGTTGAATCATTGAAAAATAATGATCAAGGACCTTATATCACTTTTTTATCCGGAGGTATGCGCCGCATGCGGGAATTCTCTTTTTAAGCACGAAGAAGTAATCTGTACCCAATGTTATGTTCATCTTCCTAAAAGTAATTATCACAAAGACCCTAATAATCCATTACATAAAGTTTTAGTAGGCCGATTCCCATTTCAAGGAGCAACTTCCTTTTATCTATTCAATAAAAAGAGCAGGGTGCAAAAATTGCTTCATGAACTAAAGTATAAGAACAATCCGGAAGTGGGTGTACTAACCGGAAAATGGTTTGGTGAAGAATTAAAAGACACTGCATTTTCAAAAGCAGATGTTTTATTACCGGTTCCATTGCACCCAAGTAAACAACAACAAAGAGGTTATAACCAAAGTGGGAAGATTGCTGAGGGGATGAGTTCGAGCCTTGGCATTCAATTGGAAGAAAATTTGTTATACAGAAGAACTGCCACCAAAACCCAGACTAAAAAGGATAAGGGTGATCGTTGGCAAAACGTGGAAGATATATTTGATATTCATGACCAAAAGAAGTATGAAGGCAAAAGGGTTATTTTGATAGATGATGTGATTACAACAGGTGCCACTATAGAAGCCTGTGCCAATGCCTTGTTAAAAATCAATAATGTAGAATTGTATATAGCCTCATTGGCATTTGCAGACCAGTAAAAATACCGTACTTTTGTTTTTATGTCAGAATCAATTGCCATTACAGGAGAAACAAAGGAAGAAAAATATCTATCATTGCTTCCACAAATAAAAGCGCTATTGGAAGGAGAGCAGGATTTAATCGCTAATCTCGCTAATCTAACCTCAGCCATTAAGTATGGAATGGACTTTTTTTGGGTTGGTTTTTACTTTGTAAAGAATGGCGAATTGGTTCTTGGTCCTTTTCAGGGGACAATAGCCTGCACCCGTATTAAAAATGGAAGAGGTGTTTGCGGAAGTTGCATGCAAAAGCAGGAAACTATAATTGTGGAGGATGTGGATGCTTTTCCCGGGCATATAGCTTGCAGTTCATTATCCAAATCGGAAATAGTGCTCCCTGTTTTTAATTCTAAAAACGAGCTGGTGGCGGTTTTGGATGTGGATGATGATAAATACGCAACATTTGATACAATTGATAAACAGCATTTAGAAGCACTTTGTAAAATTGCGGGTGCTTTATTTTAGTATGAGAACATTAATCTCCGCGATACTCCTTTTGCTTTTAGCTTCCTGTGCGCAGGTTGTTCCGCTAACCGGTGGAAATGAAGACGAGAAAGCCCCCCAGCCAACCGAATTAATCCCTGCTGATAAAACCCTAAACTTTAACTCAGAGAGAATTACGATCACCTTTGATGAATACATTCAGCTAAAAGACATCTTTAATCAATTAATCATTACCCCTCAATTAAAAGAACAACCTGAAATCAATGCTAATGGAAAAACACTAACCATTAAGTTCAATGAAACGTTAAGGGAGAATACTACCTATAAATTAATGTTCGGAAATGCCATTTGTGATATAACGGAAGGAAACATATTAGCAGATTATGAATATTCATTTAGTACCGGTAGTTTTATAGATACACTTCAACTAAAAGGAGTGATAAGAGATGCTTATTCGGGAAAACCGGTTAAAGATAGCTGGGTAATGATGTATTTTGAAAACAACGACAGTGTAGTTTATAAATCAAAACCCGATTACCTTACCAAAACAAATGCAAACGGAATATATACATTAAAGGGATTAAAGCCGGGTTCTTATAAGATCGTTACTCTTATAGATAACAATAAAAACTACTTATACGATAATGGCGAGCTATTCGGGTTCAGAGAAGCGCCTGTTTCTGTTCCACAGGATAGCGTGGTTGAGATGAAGATGTTTAAGGAAAATCCGCCGAAGGTTTATATAAGTAAAACAGAGCATCTTTTACCTGAGAAGGTTAATGTTGTGTTTAATACAGGTATAGAAAAACTAAGCAGTGTATCCGTTACCAATACTAATGGGGTTCAAGTGACTGATTGTTCTTACAAAATGAACCGTACTAAAGATACTTTACGTTTTTATTTTAATACCATGATAAACGACAGTGTTTATATAAAAGTAGGCTTTAATGACAACAAAGTTGATTCTTCCCTGGTTACTTTTTTAAGCGCCGATCAATTGCAGGTACAATTTTCCAAAAAGCGATTACCCTTCGAAATAAATTCGGTTCATAGAAGCGAATCAACCCTTCCCTATAATTTAATGGAGTATAAACTATATAGCACCTTTCTTATTTCGGGTACCGATAAAAATAAATTGGTGCTTAAAGAAAATGGCACAGTACTGGCACCCGAAGCCTTATCTATTACACGGAGCAATGGCGATAGTGTAAGTATTCAACACAAATGGAAAAGTAATGCTGAATATGAGATCAGTTTGATGAAAAATTTCGCTAAAGATAATTTTGAAAGAGGGAGCGACTCGCTTGTGTTTAAATTTAAAACAAATGAAAAAAGTGATTATGGATCTCTGAAACTTCTGCTTTCTGATCTTGAAAGCAATAATTATGTCGTTCAAATGATCAATTCACTAAATAAAGTGGTTTATGAAAAGTATATTGATGTTTCATTATTAAAAAGTGGTTCGGGTGGTAAAAACAGCTTCGAATTACAATTTAAAGATATTATACCGGAAACTTATACTTTGCGTTTAATCTCAGACATCAATAATGACAAGGCTTTTAGCCCTGGTGTATATCTCAAAAAAGTTCAAGCAGAAAAAACTTATACTTATCCTCAGGCAATAAAAATTATAAGTGATTGGGATGTTGAACAAATTTGGAACATTGGCCAATAATTTTTTTTCATTCTCTTAAGGGGAATTTTAAATGTCAATCGGATACTGTTTTTATATCATCGTTCTTTAATAAAAACACTATGATGTCATGAATGCCTTTATTCATAGTTGTTTCGAAGTGTTTGATTTTATAACAAATGGAAATGTGTTTTATAAATGCGATTTCGTTTTATAGTTATCTACATTCTTAACAAAAACATGTTAATAAAATAATTCACATTTTATTTATGAACATCAAATAATTTTTGTTACTTCGTATTAACAATTCAAAAAACAAAAACCATGGCAAAGAAAGCAGTAAAAAAAGCAGCTCCAAAAAAAGCAGCTAAAAAAGCAACAAAAAAAGCAGCTCCTAAAAAAGCAGCAAAAAAAGCTACAAAAAAAGCAGCTCCTAAAAAAGCAGCTAAGAAAGCAGCTAAGAAAAAGTAATAAAAGGTCCCGCTCAGCGGGACTTTTTTATTTTATACCTTTTCATTCTTTTCCGTAAGTTATTCAACTTAACAAGTAAGCCTCAAATAAATCCTTATAGCTTACATAAATCACAAACCTTTTATATATTTGCTCCCGGATTTATTGATTACAATAAATAAAGAGATATACCATAACTAAAAAAACAAAACATGAAGTATTTATTTGCAGTATCAATTGTTTGTATGTCATTACTATTCACGTCTTGCGGCGGAACCAAAGAGCAGGAACCTTTAGTTGCTCCTGCAGGAATGCGCTATTTAGATATTAGTAAAACAGGAATGAATTTAAACGTATTAACTCCTGATTCTACAAAAGGAACGCTTGATACTGTTTTACAATCCTGGGGGGCATACGAAATAAAAGCAGGCCCGAATTTTCAGATTTCCATTTTAGAAGACGGCGGAACAACTGAAACTAAAAAATCGGATAATGGCAATGATGATGTAAATAAAGTAAAACAATATGTGATCGATGAGCCTAATACATTACTTTGGGAGTCAGGTATAGGTGATCTATCAGAATTTCACTTCTTCCATTCAGCCAAAATTGGTGAGCGTACTTATGTATTTGAAGACATTAAAGGCGATCCGTTCACAAAAGAAGCAATTCAACAAATGTTAGATGCTTGTAAACAAGCAAAAGAGATCATTAAAGAGAAAAAAGATTAAGGTAGAATATTTTAAATTAAGTCCCATCATCCTGAGCTAGCCGAAGGAGATGGGACTTTTTATTTTTTGAGCATTTTTGCAATGTACTTCCCTACAATATCAAACTCGAGGTTTACTTCATCACCTACTTTTAGATATTTGAACACAGTGTTTTCGTATGTATAAGGAATAATACAAACAGAAAAGCTATTGTCACCGGAATCAACAACTGTAAGACTCGTTCCGTTTACACAAATACTTCCTTTCTCAACTGTTACGTTATTATTAACCGGTAAATGAGTAAAGGTATATTTCCAGCTTCCGTTTTGATCTTCAATTTTAGTACATATTCCTGTTTGATCTACATGCCCCTGAACTATGTGTCCATCAAATCTTCCGTTTGCCGGCATACATCTTTCAATGTTAACATATGAACCTTCTTTCCAATTCTTGAGATTGGTTCTGTCCAGCGTTTCCTGAATGGCAGTTACTTTATACCCACCATCTTTAATATCCACTACAGTAAGGCAGATCCCGTTATGAGAAACACTTTGGTCTATTTTTAATTCAGCCACAAATAGGCACGACAACCAAATATGTATATTGCTTTGTTCCCGTTCTATCTTTTCAATTTTAGCTACTGCTTCAACTATTCCTGTAAACATCTTTTTTGTTTTAAAAGCTTATTCTATTAAATGCTCTATTTCCGAAAACCTTTTCTTCTTGCCAAGAAAATACAATGCAACAATATTACCTTTTAAGATTCCGGCTGATGAAACTTTAAAATCAGCTACTCTTTTTAAAGCCTTTCTTTTCCTCAATGTTGTTCCTAAGCTACCATAATATGCAAAATGTGCCTTTATTACTGCCCAACAATGCTTGCCATCTCCGCTCAACAAAAACTTAGCTCCTGCTATGCCATCAAGTACTATACGATAGAGTACTTTCATAAACAGAAAGGGACCCGAATAATTTTTGGTATAAGTAATCAGATTGTTTCTAAAATTAAGATACGTTTTCCTTGGGCTTACTTTATTTAAGGTGCCACCACCAACATGAAATACTGTTGAGGAAGGAACTACATAGATCCTGTACCCTGTATTTTTCATTCTCCAGCACAGATCAATTTCTTCCATGTGCGCGAAATAATCTTCATCAAATCCATTTAATCCCTGATACACGTTTGCTCTTACAAACATACAAGCACCTGTTGCCCAAAAAATTTCGCGGGTAGTATTATACTGGCCTTTATCCATTTCCACCACATCAAATATTCTTCCACGGCAAAATGGATATCCGTATTTATCTATAAATCCTCCTGAAGCTCCTGCATATTCAAATTGTTGTTTATTATGAAAAGCAAGTATTTTAGGCTGACAAGCAGCAATGGTTTTGTCTCCATCCATTAACTCAATAACCGGATCGATCCAACCCTGTGTAACTTCTACATCCGAATTAAGAAGAATATAATACTCGGCATCTATGTGTTGAAGCCCATCGTTATAACCTTTTGCAAAGCCCCCGTTATCTTTATTGATTACAATACTTACTTCAGGAAACTGATTTTTAAGAAATTCAATAGAATCGTCGGAAGAATTATTGTCTACAACAAAAATAGATCCCGTAGGAGAATTTGAGATTACAGCCGGAAGAAATTTTTCGAGATAATGCTTACCATTCCAGTTTAATATAACTACAGCAACTTTTATGGCCTGCATAAATTATCTAGGGTTTGTAAAAAGGTCGTCAACACCTGAACCATAAGTGTTTTGACCCGGGGTTTCTACATCCAGATTTGGATTGGTTTGCGTACGTTGTTTCAATTTAAGTTGCCATCTGGTTTCTTTCACCTCACCTCTTGCGTCACTATGCAAGAGTTTAAAACAAGTTCCATCCAAATCTCTATTCCAGTAAATAAATTTTCTATTGGTTTGAAACTGTCCGGTTGCCGGATCTTTTAACCTATAATACTGCCATATATCATAAGGGTATGAATCGGATTCGTTTGTAACCATTTGTTGCGAATCAGGCGGACCATATTGCAGGTAAACCCTGCCTCTATCGGTAAAGTACCCGGGCATTTTTCCACAAGAGAACACCTTGTTCACATATAATACCTGTTTGTAGTATTTAATCCACTCTTCTTCAGGGCTTTTATCGTTTCGGTTTTTCCAAAATGCGTATATGTATTGCTGCATCAATTTTGCATCGGCATTTTTAATTTGCGTTTCCTGCCAGTCGCGTTCAATAGACGTTGATATTGGCCATAAACACTCTATAAAAGACTTCAGTGTATCATTGTTGGTGTACTGGCTACTAAAAATTTGATTTGCATCAATAGCGGCTAAATTATCCAGATCAATTTTAGCCGAAGAGTTCCTTCGCTGAAAGAATAGTTTCTTTTGGCCTAAAACCAATCCCTTTTCATCTCTCACTTCGGTAACCAAATTATAATTTCCGGTAATTAAATCTTTTATATCTATTTGCGAAAACAACATGTTCACCTTTTGCGATTTCTGTTTCGAAACAGAGAAGAACCCGTCAATTTTTTCAAGTGTTTCAGAAGATTCTAAATAATACACCATTGCAACTCTTTTATCTGGACCCAAAACAGTGTCGGTTCCGTATGCTTCATTATAAAATATAAGTTTTGTAATATCTTCCGGATAATAATTAATAGAATAAGGAATCAAATCGTACCCGCTTTTACTCAGGATATTTGGCTTCACGGTTTTTTCAAAGGACTCTACTAATTCGATATCCGACATATTCACTTCTTTCTGAATATACTTAATTTCAATTTCCTCGGTAAAATTATATTTTTCAGGGATGCCGGAATTTTTATCCATTAAAGTGATTTCCATGGTGTACTTACCCGGCTTTAAAAAAAAGCGTTGTACATCCACCAGGCTTGGGCGTTTTGCTGTATCATGCACTGTGGGCGTAATCAAATTATAATTATTACCTGCTTCAACCTTTTTATTGGCATCCGAAAAAGTAATAAATACATTCACAGAAGCGGAAACTTTTTTAGCCGTGCCCTTAAATATCATTGAACTGCCAGCAACAGTAAGATTTGTCTCTAAATAAGGTCCTTTTTCAGGGCTATAAAACACAGAATAGGATAAATATGATTTTAGTCCGCCGGCAGAAAAAGCGGGAAATAAGTGAGTTAGGAAAACCAAACTTATTAGAAGTACCTTTTTCATTGTAATGTTGGGATTTAAAAACAGGCGGGGACACTACAAATTTACGATTTTTTTACTAAAAAATTTGCAAATGGAAATAAAATACTACTTTTGCAGCGGAGAAATGGCAGAGCGGTCGAATGCGGCAGTCTTGAAAACTGTTGAAGGTAACACTTCCGGGGGTTCGAATCCCTCTTTCTCCGCACAAAGGGACTGACGCCCATAAAAAAAGCTCAGTCCCTTTTTTATTATAGCAAAATCGCCCGTGTGTCGGGCGATTTCAGCAATAATGTAATTCAAATCCGGGGTTCGAAATGCCCCCTTTTCCTTGTCATATACCAGACCGTTAGGGAAGATCAGGTTTTGCAGTTTTTCCTTGAGACCAATACTGCCGTCTTCCCACAGTTTACGCAGGTTTCGGCACAATATCGAGGCTTCATTTAGCATCTCTTTTAGGTTCGAAATGTAAATGTTGCAACCGTTCATTTCCTTCTGCAAATTTGCATAATCCGCCATATATTTTGCCAAGAAACGATCATAGGTTTCCTTCGGCATTTCTTCTTTTATGAAATGCTTCTCCTCAAGCTTCTCGATATTCCTTTTAAGCTCCGCCATTCGGTTTTTAAGCTCTTTTTCCTTCTCAACGTTACCTTTGTTCAACTCGTAATAGGTGCTTTCTAATTCAATTAAAATGGCTTCTTTTAAATCCTCCTTTATTTGGTAGCCCTCCAAGTCAGTGGCGAATAATTCGTGCATTGACTTTGCGCTTTTGTTGCACTTACATCCGTTTGTTCGGCACTTATAATAATAAAGATTCTTCTTTTTTACAATATAGCCCGTATAAGGTTGGTCGCAATCTGAACATTTTACAAAAACCTTTAAGGGTAGATTGATATTTTCTAATTTATGTGGTACTCCATATTTAGTTGACGAAGAAACAATATCATTCACTTTCATAAACTCCTCCTTAGAGATCATTTTTTCATGAACGCCTTCCACTATTTTGCCATTTAGCATTCCGTGAGAAATTAAACCGCAGTAAAAAGGGTTAATGAAAATTTTATGTAATTGTTGCTTGTACATTTTTACACCCAATGCTTGAAGTTTCAAAATAATTTCTTCATTCTTCAAGCCTTGTATTTTCCATTCCCAAGCTTTTTTTATTTTCTTGCCATCAGCGTTCACAATTATTTTGCGTTCACCGTTCGACCGCACAATATCATAACCCTGCGGTGGTTTCACTACCCAAATACCTTTTTCAAACTTGGCTTTCATTCCTGCCATAGCAACTTGTTTGCGTTGATCGTTATCCCAACGTCCAAATAGTAATTGCATATCGTGAAATAAAACTCCGCTTGCATTAGAAGTATCTATCGGTTCAGTTACTGCTTTAATATGTACGCCATGTTTCTCTCTTAATTCATCGGCAATAGAAATCGCTTTCCCTCCAGTTCTACTGAAGCGAGTCATTTTATAAACTAAGATGGTTCCTATTTTACCTTTGCTTTGCCGAATAAAACTGAGCATACTCTGAAACTCTTTTCTCGCATCGGTTTTGGCACTTTCATAAGTGTCGCCAAAACGAGATACAATAATTAAATTGTTTCGTGCCGCATATTCCTCAATGGCTTTTCGTTGGGTTTCCAAGGAATCGTTCTTGTCGAATTGCCCCTTGCCGGAAACCCTTGTGTACATTACAACTAAATTGCCTTCAACCTTTTTGACTTTAGTTGTGCTGAACCTTCCAAACTTTGATTCAATTAGTTTTTCATCTGTAGTCATTTTCCATTTGTTATGCTGCTTGATTATACTCTTCTTCTTTTTTCTTTCGATTTAAATGCTCGTAAAAAATAACAGCTAAGTTTTTTACAGCAAATAATATTTCTTGAGCCTGTTCATCAGAAACATTTTCATAATTTTTCATTCTTTTAATTTGAGTAACACTCAACCCTTCGTGCTTCTTGCTTTCAACAATTTCCATTTCTTCCCTCTCATTTTCACAATTCTTACCCTTTATCTTTCTCGCTTTATTTGAAGTACGGCACACTATTCCAAACGTGGTAGCAAATTCTGCTATAGTTTTAATGGCAATAACTTCCGCCATAAAAACTTGCACGTTTGAAATAAAGATGCCATACTCTTATTCCTAATTATCTTCTTCCGATTCTTCCTCGTTTTCGTAGTAATCATCGAGTAGTTCACTTAACGTAAAAACGTTTGCGCGATCCTGTTTTTCGTAGCTTACTTCAATTAGGATATCTCCTTCTTCGTTAACTCCGTTTATTTCGTTATTTAATTCATGCTCGGCTAATGCTTCAGCAAATTCAGTTATAAAGTCACTCGGCACTTCAAATTCTTTCGTTCTCATGTTTTGTCTTTTTATTAGTTATTTTTTGTTTTTGTTTTCCATTGATCTGCTTGGCAGATTTGTTGGCGATCTGTTTCTTACTTTCCTGTTCATCTTCTTTCTTGTTTTTACAGGACAAAGTAAAGTCAGGCCATTTTGGTGCTTTACCGGTTTGGGAAGATTTTTCCTTATTCTTTCAGTTTTTTTCGTGTATAGCAGTTAACGGCACCTATGGGCAGGTAAATTTTGAACCGGAAAATACTCCGGGATTATCGGGGGATTATCCGGGGGGAATCGGGGGCGATTGCGGGATGATTGCGGAAATGCCGAATTTTATCGGGGATTACCGGAAAATACTCCGGGGGGATTCGGGGGGAATTGGAATTTTGCTATCCAATCTCGTTTGCTTCTTAATTAGGCGAGTATTTATCACAATAATAAAGGGGGAAAACTTACTTTTGTTATATGAAAAGTATAGCAACCCTAATGCTTAAATGATTCCCAACCTCAATAATCGGTTCGTATGTATCGTAGGTCGTAAAAAACCTATTTTAGCAGGGGTAGTTTTATCTTATATACAGATAAAAGGACAATACACTCCTTTATTTGTTTTTCCTGAAGTCGAAGTTAAAAGATATGCCGTGGATGAATCTGACGAAAACTACGTCATGGTGACCCGTGCTTACGAAATGGGTGTTAGAATTCGCAATGCCATAAGTGCTTTAAGAGGATGTGATTATTTGATTCTGGTCGGAGTAGATGAGAATCAAAAAAGTTATCTCGGTGATCTTGGAAAATATAACATCATTGAAATCCAAAATATTGGTGATGTCGATTTGAATCTTGTTGGACTCAACGATAAAACAGAGTATTTTTCATGCAAAGAAGATGATTTTTATAAAGGCTTATTTATAGCTTGTGAAAAGAAATGTTTTCTGAAAATTGATAATGATGCTCCTGATTTAAATGCGGAAATACCTGCGAAAGAATGCCTTGTTGTTATTGAAAACCATAAAAATTCATCCGTTATTGTTGCTATCAATTATGCGCTTTCCATTGATGCAGATATAGCAATTATTGATCCACCGGAGATTAGCCATAGAGAAATTACTAATAGTATAGAAAATTGGAAAAGCACTGGAGAGAACACGTTTCTTAATGATTTAGGAGCAAAAATATATCCTAAAGTGGAAGTAATAGATTTCACACAATATGAATTTGCTACTTTTTTTACGTTTGGAGTTCCATATTCGTTAATTCTGAAAAACATAATTCCATTTACCAATGTACATATTGATCTGAATCCAGATTTTTTTATTTTCAATAACTTATATTTTGAGGAATCGAACTCGCTTTTTTCTTCGATTGTATTTTCACCTCTCGAATTTGGAACTGATGAAGAAACCAATTTTCTAATTGGAAAATTAAAGGGTAAAAATTACTACGTTAAAGAATTGGTCGGCAACGAAGCTAGTAGCTTCAATATCGACCGACATGTATCAGAATTTCCCTATAATATTCTTCACATTTGTAGTCATGGTGGCGAAGTAGATGGATTTCCTGTGGTATTAGACTTTAAAGATCGAGATGGAAATGCTCATACAATTGAATTTGATGAAATCGTAAGTTTTGCCCCTGAACCTGGTAATCCAATGATTCAGGTAACCTCGAAATGGATATTTAGAAAGTTTGACGGATTTTACTGGAGAAGTAAGGAATTGAAAGCGAAAAGAATTCCTCATTACGTTTTTTCTGACATGCAAAGTGCGATTAGCAATAGTAAATTAAAAAGAACAGAAAGAAAACTATCTATTCCTGATTCATGCGCTATTAAGTGTCATGACTTTAATTATCAAGCTATGTTTAACACAATTGCTGGTTGGCACTCAAGTCCATTTATTTTTAATAATACATGTTGGTCATGTTCTCAGATTTCTTATTCGTTTTTAGCTGTTGGTTCAAGGGGTTATATTGGAACCCTTTGGAGTGTTGATAATGATGTTGCAAAGAATGTTGCTGAGTCTTTTTATGAAAACGTATTTGGATTAACGATTTTAGACGCCTTGAAAATATCGCTAGTGCATACTAAAGATAAACCTGATGAGAACATTTATGTTTTTTGGGGACTGCATTTTGCAACTATCAAAGCAGGTGTTTCCGAAGAGGAAAGTCGTATGAAAGTTGCGAGTAAGTTGTTATCCGCCTTTTATAGATGGCGAGATCATATCAAAGGGGTTAATAACGAAAAGACAAAGGAAAACATTAATAGATTAATTGACTGGAATTGCAATCAATTGAAAAAATACTTTCGATGGAAAACGTTAAAGCTTCTAATGCGAAGTAGGGCAAAACGTTTTGAAAGCTGAATATAGAAAAGTGAGCCAAAATTTGTATGAGGCCTGTTTAAAGTCCCTTCATAATATCATTAATCTCTTTTTGAGGTATTTTTTCTTGCTCTAGCCTTAAATTTCCTTGCTTGAGATAATGGAAAAATTCCAATTCTTTTTCATTCAAACCCTTCAAATTATTTGCAGGTATTTTTTTATCACTTTTCCCGTCCTGATAATATTTATCAAAGGTAATTTTATCCATTAACAAACTAATTGAATTTTGATAATACAATCTTAGTTGTGATAGAATTGCTAATCCGGCAGCATCAATATCACCCCAATAATATATTTGTTTTTGCTTCATCCAGCCAACATCTGACAAATAAGATATTTGAAATCCACCACCACTCCATATAGCTATTGCGTTTTTCTTTAAAGGTAGAGTAAGGAAATTCATTTCATTTTCGGTAATAAAAATTGCATCTGAAAGTATTTCCTTTTTTATAAAGTCAGAAAGAGGAATTGAGAAATCGATATACGGGTATTTAGACATCAGTTCTGGACAAAGAAGTCTTACTCGGATAAGTTTCTCTTTGTTTTTTAAATAATATCTTGAATGAAAATCTTTTTCCGTAGAATTAATTTTATCCGGAATTAGAGCATTTAGCAAACTACTTATTATGGTTTTGTTCTGCTCGATGAATTTGGTGTGAACATTTACTGGTAGTTCACGAATAAAATATTTATTATTAATATGATCGTTTTTAAAATAACTCAGAACTTTGATGAGCTCCTCCCATTTATTGGCATTCTCAATTATTAATAAAGGATTCTGTAGCATCCAATCTTTTAGTTCAGGAAATTCTCCCAAAATGAAGTTAACATTTTCTTTAAAGACTGTGTATTCCTTTTCTTTGTGAATTATTTTTAAAAAATCCTCTTCGGTATCAACGGTTATTCTTTTGATGAATTTATTCGAACCAATAATTTTGTAATTCTTTTCTTGCCATTCAATGGAAAATCCATATCCTTTAACTTCCTTCGAGTTTTTCACTAACTCATCTTGTGATTTAAAAACACTATCAATATTCTTGTGGATATTTTTAATATCATCTAACCCAATTTTTGGCACATCTCGTTTGAAATATGGCGCACCAATTAGAGAAGCCCGCAAAAACGATCCATCATCCCACCACTTTCTGATTTTCGACTTTATTTCAATATAACTTAGCATTAATTCAAATTTTTCAAATAATTATTCTTTTCCATTTCGTATTCTATCTTCGTAAGGTTCCTTACCAAACTTTTACTCCCTGCTGGGTTTGATACAAAGTGAACTGTATTAATATAATCCTCAATAATATTAATCTTTTGTAATGGAGTAACAATCAAAAGTTGCAAATTAAGTTCTTCGAACAACCTCAACCCATAACGTGTACTTTCATCTGATCCCTTTCCAAAAGCCTCATCAATTACAACAAACCTAAAGGAACGAGTCCGTTCCTCGTTTCTAGAGAGTCCGAATTGATATGTAATTGCCGATGCCAAAATGGTATAGGCCAATTTCTCCTTTTGTCCTCCAGATTTGCCGGATGAATCGCTAAAATATTCTTTCTCGGTATTGTCCTCTCTATATCTTTCGCTAGCACCAAAAGTATACCACTGAGTTACATCCGTAACCCTGTTTGTCCAATTTTTATCTATATCGGCAATACTTTTAAATCTATCTAGCAATTTTTTTACTTCAATAAATTTATCCTCTGAAAAAACATTCGCATCGCCGAAAACGCCTTGTGTAGCACTTTTTAAGTCGTTTCTGAAATCAGATAATTCCTTAGTGACAATTTTATTTTCTATTATTTTTATGTATGTTCCGGTATTATAATCAATAGTTTCAAGATGTTTATTTATTTCCAGTATTTTCTTTTCAATTTCTTTTTCGTCGCGAGAAAGCTTACTACTGAAAATCAATAAGTCTTTAATTGTTCCTTCTCTCAGTCTCTTCCTAAAGGTTTCTTCATGCTCCGGCAAAGCATCGTTAACAATTTTCTGATGCAATGATCTGACATCCTTTTTAAAACTTATGTTTGCATCAATATCCACAGATTCCGATTGAAATTCATTTTTAAATTTTTGTATCCCTAGGTTAATAGCATTTTCTCTTGTGTAATTTTTCTTCTCATTGACACCAATTTCAGCGTTCAATTTTTTCTCATTGAATCTAAATTTCTCGTCTATTTCCTCAAGTATCAATGTTTGCGTACTTACAATTTCATCGATTAACTTTAAATTCTCTTCGCTAATGTTAATATTTTCAATCTTGTATCCACACCAAATATCAATGTGCGAACCGAGATCTTTAAAAATATCTGCATCCGATTTAAAATCGAATAATGCATCCATCTCCGTTTTATCGATGTTGGGTAGAGTACAGAATGCTTTATGTAAACCAATAGAATTTTTTGTGACTTTATCTTCAAGTACCCCAATGGCTTTCACCCATTTTTTCTCGGTCGCCACATTCTCATCCAATTCCAGTTTTCGTTCATCCTTTAAGGCCTTAAGTTTATTATATTGGGTGGCTTTTTCACTTGTTTTTAATTCTTTTAGAGTAGTTTCAGTTGCTGTTTTTGTTATTACAGATTTTTTATAATCAATTTCCCCGAAATCTTTATACTTTTCAAAATCCCGTAGTAAAAGGGTTTTTTCAGATACAGCCTCTTGTTTTATTTTAATTTTTCTCAATTCTTCGTCAATTTCTGCTACTCTGATGCCCTTTAAGCTAATTTGTTTTTGCAGAGCCTTAATTTTCTCAACATTTGACCATCCTAAAATATATTTACTCTTGTCATCAATTCGTTGCCTATCATCCTTCTCATATCTTGTTCGACCTGACCGAATTTGCCCTTTTTTAGTAATTGCATATTCTTCGCGATTAAATTCATCCATAGTTTCGCAACAAACTAAATTGTGCCTTAATTGAAGTTCCGTTTCCAGCCATTCGTAAAAGTGCGAATCTATATCATCTTTAATTTCAATCTTGTTAATTAACGAGTTCTCTTTTATTTCGTACTTATTTGTCTGCTTGTGCTTTAAGGTTCTTAGATAAACAATTTTATTTTTTAAATCAGTATCATTAACATAATCTCTAATTCGAGTAAAATCCTCTTCCTTAACTAAAATGCTAAGACCAAAGTCATGTAGCCTTCTCTCTATTGCGCCTTGCCATTCCGATTCCTCGGCAGTAACTTGAATTAATTCTCCTACAAATGGAATATCTGAGGGCTCTAACTCCAAATCCTCCGCTATTTGATTTCTCATTCTTACGAACCTAATATCAATTTGCGAATTTCTGTTTTTAGAGAACTCCAGATCGTCTTCCAATTCTTTCTTTACGTTTAAATTTGTTCTCTCCTCATATTTAAGCTTATCCCTCTCCGTTATTAATAAATCTCCCTCAATCTTATTTTTTTGCTCAACTTCTTCAATTAGTTTTCTATTGGATAAAAATGAATTTTCATCAACATCATTAGTCAATTTAAGTTGATTAGCTAATGAAGAATACTTCCGGTATGCTTCGCTTTGCTTATCTATTAATTGGTCGAGTTCTGAAATTTGATTCCCTAAACTTTCCAGCTGTTTCCCAATATCAGAACTTAAGATGTCCCTATCAATATCGTGGATTATAGATTCTAACTTATCAATCTCATTCCTTAATTGCTCGATTTTATTTAATTGATTTGCGTGATCTTCTTTCGATTCTAATAAGGAGTTTTTTAATAATTCGATTTTCTTATAGCTAAACCAATTTTGTAAATCATTAAGTATAGTCTTTTGTTGAATTATTTTTTCAGTTAATATTTCATAATCGTCAATTTCTTTGACTACAGGCTCAAGCAACTCAATTTGCCTTTTAGCTTTTAATACAGAATTATAACTATCGGTAAGATCATCAAATGATTTTATTACGTCAACAATAGACTCTTTAACATCAGTTTTACCTAGCATTTGTTTTCTTACAAATTCCGTAAGATTTCCTACAGACTTCATAGAAACAGTTTGATTAAATAGGTCAAGAGCCTCATCCCGTTGGTTAATACCAAAGTGCTGGCAAAATCTCACGGAATATTCTTTGAACGTATCAAAGATTTCAATCCCCGGAATAAGTTTAAGTTTTTTTCTTAATTTCTGTATGTCTTCAAAATTTGACAGATGTTCTACTATGCTTAATTTAGTAGTGGAAACAATATATACTTTTTCAACTTTGCTGTTTTTTATATAAAATACTTGCGCCAAAGTTATTTCTTGGTTATACCCAGCATTGAAAAAATTTGCCAATAAAATAGAATACCTTTCATCGCTTCTTAAATATTCCGGCTTCGATGAGCCACCATCATCTTTTGTATTTTTATGTTCTCCACGAACATATGAATACAAATTTCTTTCTTTACTTTCAGCACCGGCAGCTTTATTATATACGATCTTATGATTAGGAACAATTAAGGTGCTAATAGCATCAACTAACGTTGATTTACCGGAACCTATATCCCCAGTTAATAATGAGTTTCGACCGTTGGGGTTAATCGTATAGATTTTACCATCAAAAGTTCCCCAATTAAGTACTTCCAAACTGTAAAATCGAAAGCCATTCATTAATATATTATCTGCGACCTTATTTTTCATCTGTATTTATGTTTTTCTTGTATTCGTTTAATTTATCTAATGTGAGTTGTAGTTGTTCTACAGGTAAATACGCGATCAATATCCTGCTAACTTCATAATAGTTTTCCTCATTTTTAAGCTCTCTTAAAAAACTTAATTCAACCAAGCGGGATATATATATGTCCACTTTATCAAAAATTTTCTTCTCATTGGAAGTATTATTTGGTAAAAATGAAACAAGAAGTTCAATGATCTCCGCTTTCCCCATGACAAGCCTTGAGTCATCCCCTTTATTGTCAAACTCAAGCAATTTTCTGCGCAATAATATTGCAAGAATTGAAACCGGGAAGGAAAGTTGTCGTTTCTCAACCAACTTAGGAAAATAGCCTGCTGTTTCTTCTGTAAAAACCTTTTGCTTAAGAAAAGCGAATCCTTCTGCTTCATTAATAATGAGCTCCAAGCCCACTACCGCAAAATAACTGCGAATATTATTTTCGTATTGCAACAACTGCTTCCAGACATTTTCATTATGGTTATATAATACTCCTTTAAATAAATGTATTATAGGAGTTGAATGTTTTTCTAATTGTTCTGTCATAATTACTTTATAAAAATGGTTTGTGGTATTTCTATTTCGAATCTCTTGTTATTTATTAAATATGGAATAATGTCCTTGGCCTCCTCGTTTATTACGGCCTTCAGGTTTTTTTCCCTAGTTGAAGCCAATGAGAAGTAAGCAATTATCTCAGCTAGTCCTTTTTCGATTGGAATTTCATCAACGATTTCTTTTAACGTTATTTGTTTTTTGTTTTTCAATAACAGCTCAATTCTCTCTTTCAGTATTTCCGGATCAACATATTGCTGCATAAAAAGAGCATTAACTTCAAATGTTTCATTAGCAACTTCAACATTACCGTCATTGAACTTAATTTTGCGATCTTCTGAAAACAATTCAAACTCCATTGGAAAAGCCAATTTGGGCTTGTCATCAATTAATAGAAAATCCTTTTCCTGGGGTGGAGTATTTTTAATTGATAAGGAAACAACCTCTATCTCATTTATGATTTCTAATACCCGGCGGCTTTCTTGGAATGATGTTGTATCCAAAAATTTCCTCAATTGCTCGCTTAGAGCCCTTGTTGTTTTATTAACCTTATCACCGGAATCAACTAAATTTTCTTTGAGCATTTCAATTTGGTTATTGTTTTTTAGGTGTTTCAATTCCTCTAAAGAAAGTATTTTATCGATTAGTGAGTCAAGCTCCTCTTGTTTTCCGGGATTCATCAAAAACTCATAGAATGCTTCAAAACTAATTCCTTGAGGTGTGTTCATGATTAAATCCTGATCCATAAAGAGGGCTTTTAGAAATTTTCCCTTCGTCAAATTCTTTTTAATTTGATCCTCTCTTGCCTTGGTATTTAAGCCTCTAAAATTCTCTTCAATTTGCCTAAAATCTGATAACAATTTTCCCACGGACTCTTCAAGAAGAGTGAATTTTTCTTTGATTATGCGTTCATCATATTTTTCAAACTCACCATTATCAATTCTCTTTAGTTCCAATTCAATCTTGTCTTTCTCTTTAACCAAAGCTTCTTTGCGTAATTCGATATCATCTGAACTTTTTATAGATAACTCCTTAAGTAGATTGAATATCTGAAGTAACCTTGATTCTGCACCAACATGCTCCTGTTTATTTAGTTCTCCCAGCCAATTCAAAGCTTTTTCTGTTGCAGGAGTTAATTCAAAAACAGCATCTTCTTTAATATAACTTTGTCTTAAAAAGCCTTCCTTTGCCCAATTTTCTAAGTAAACCTTGGCCTCCATCGGGAAACGATCTTTGGTGACCCCTTCATTTTCGTTATTAATTTTAAATAAATAATCAGATAAATTTGAAATCAAATCATTGCTTAAGTAACTACTTTTGTTTTTCACCTTGAAAGACTGATATAAGAAAGTAATGATTAAAGAAGCATTATCTTTCTTAAATAATGAAACGGTCTTGTTATTCTCAAGAATCCAATCAACCTCTGTTATATTTGCAAAATTTATCGCCACGCTGTTTTTTTATTTAGTCTCCTTTTATATGATTCAAAGATGAATCACATGTGCGCACTCTATCTGCACACTTTGAGATAATTATTAAAATTATTTTTTCTTTTTTACAGAAGGCTTTTTGTCAAGCAATGCAGATTTTACTTCGTCGTCAATTGTCCTCAATTTTGCTTCGCAAAAATCTATTAAGACTTTTGCTTGCTTCACTTTTTCCGCAAGTGTATCCAATTGAATTGCGTCATCTTCAATTAGGTCAACAAGCTTAGAAAGCTTTTCGTGTGCTTTGTTATAAGTTAATTCCATTTTTTGTTTTTTTAGTTACTGTACTGTGAATTAATTCGTTTTTTAGTATGGTTTTAATTTCTGTATTTGGTTTTATGTCTTTGGGATTAATAATGATTCGATCATTACTAGTAATAATAGCATATCCCTTATTCAAGATTGTGGCAGGGCTGTATGCCTTTACCGTTCGTTTAAATTGAAGTAAACTTTCTTTAGCATCGTCAATCATGCTTTCAGCTGCGTCAAAAAATCTCTCTTTAAAATCGATAATATCACTTTCAAAATTAAAATTGTGATCAACAATACTGGTTGCAACCTTAGTTGGTGTTTTGTGTTGCCGAGCCATTAAATCAACTATACTAGTGTTTCTGTCGTGACCTATTCCTGTAAAAACCGGAATAGGAAAAGCTGCCACATATTTTGATAGTTCGTAATCATCGAATGGCTGTAAATCCGATTGTGAACCACCTCCACGAGCAATTACTACAATATCATAAGACTCTTTATCTTCCTCAATTAATTTTAATTTTTGGACAATTAATTTGCTGGAAGAATCGCCTTGGATTTGTGTTAAGAATTCAGAAACATTGAAAATATATTTATGCTTATTTCCTTTTAACTCCTGATTGAAATCTCTTTGTCCATCGGAGTTTGGCGCAGTTATTAATGCAATACGCTGAATTACGATTGGTAATTCAAGAGTCTTATTAAATGTAATAAACTGCTCATCAACTCTTCTTATTGTTTTAGGGTTTTCTTTAAGGAGTTTTTCAATCGTTTGTTGGCGTTCAATTTCTACCTGACCTAAAGCATAAGTGCAATCGATTTCAATTATTTCTAATTTTAGCCCATAGCGATTATTGAAGGAAACAACAACCTTGCAAGTAAGCTCAAGGCCGTTTCTTAGTGTTGTCTTGGTAGTTTTTTCGAATTTCTCAATTTGATTTAGCGACTTTGCCCAGAAAACAGCATCAATGGATGCAAGAGTAGTTGTCCCTGATTTTTCAATAAACTTAATAAATCTGTAATTCCTTGAGGGGTCTTGTGGCTTTACATCAGTAATTTCAGCGGTGATCCAAAATGTTTCACCAGCAAATCTATTCTGAATTGTTTCGTCAATCTCGCTAACGAGTTCTGATAATCTGTATTTCTTCGCCATTAGTTTAAATATATCTGTTTAACAATTGAGGCCATCGATTTCACATCGTCTTCGTTATAGTCGCAAAGTTTTTGGTAGCCATTGAACTTCTTCAAATTGCTCGCATATTGAGAATATAAAATTGCAACTTGCTGCCCATCCATATTTGGATGTTTAAAATTATACCCGTAAAATTCCCCCAAGTCACCAAGGGTGTAAGCTTTTATTGGAAAAGCTAAGGAGGCTTTTATGTCAAGTAAAATATCGTCAAAAACTAAATGACTGTGATTTAATCTTTCCTCATCAAATCTTTTTCTCAAAACTCTTTCGTCAAATCTTGAACCCGAATATGAAATGATTGGCTCATTACAATGAGCTGATAAAATTTCTAAACATTGCTTGATTATTTTTGGTTCATCATTTGGTTTGTTTGCAACTAATTGAATAAATTCATTGGTTTTAGAAATATAAATGCCAATCATCCAAACTGTTCGTTGAAACAAATCAGTTTCTATATCCAAATAAATTGGATTGGAAGAAATCCTTTTTAGCTCTTTAATTTTTATTATTCTATTATGGTAGACAGCTAATCCTCTTAAATAAAATGGTAGCCCTCCTTTTTCTGTCCAACCTAAAGTTTTTGAAACTCCAGTAACACCTGCATTAACAAAGTCCTCAACGGTTTTTATTCCGGCTGTATTAAATTTTGAAAAGGTGCTTCCGCCAATTCCGTTAATTTCAGAAACACTTAGTTTGCTAGTTTTAATTTTTGCCGGGTGATCGTTTGGTGCAGTAAAAGGATGTGAGATTAAGTTTACCTTATCAAAAGTTTTCTTAATAATTGTTGGTGTCTCAACAGGTACAGTTTTTTTGACTTTAAGCTGTACTTTTTTTGCTCCTTTTTTTATTTCAGTCTTCGACTTGGACTTTTTAACTTCCTTTTTTAAGGCTGTTTTAGACTTTGATTTTTTAACTGCTGATTGCTTTAGTTTTGATTTCATGATTTTTGTTTTAATAGGTTAATTAATTTTATTAAAACAAAAGTGTAGGTAATATGTGCAGTCTATCTGCACTCATGTTCAAACTATCACATCTATTTGATTAACAATATATTAAATATACCACTCAATTACTTAATAAGGTTTTTCTTTGGTGTATTTTTCTTTCGTTTTTTTAACTTGTTTTATACACGTTATTTTATTTTCGGTATTAATCCCAAATTCTAACTGAACTTTACTGTTTTGAAATTTTTTAAGCTTAGGCCTATAACAAGTATACTCTGTCCAAAATCTCCAACGGGTTATACTATCAGCCTTTGAACTTGGGTAGAGGCTTTCTTTATCTATTGAGTTTTTATTATCAATATACTCGGTATTTTGTTGTCTTATGATATCAATTTCCGTTGGGTTAACGTTGTATCTAAAATAAAATGTATCTACGTTGCTGGCGAAATATTCGTGTGCATCACTATTAAGATCGTTGCTGCTATTAAAATAGCGAATTAAAAAGTCATAAACCTGATCTTTATTCATATGAGTTTTCGCGGCAACTGTATGTTTTGCTTTCTTATTAGAATTTTCAAAATAAAAATGATAAACCAAATAAGCTAGGCCTGTGCCTATTAATAATAATAAGAAACTAGCCCTTTGCTTTTTGCGTCTAATCGCATTCTTATACTGTTTTGATTGTTTTAAAATGCTAAGGTCTGGGATATTAAAAGGATTTTTCTCGAAGTTCTTTTTTATTTCATCCAATTCTTCCTTAGATGGTTCCTTTATTTTTTCTTGACTGGCATAAATGTTCTTTGAGAAATCTGCATAATCTCCCTTTAAATAAATTTCAAAGAACCAGGATATTACATCTTTAAAGGAATCGTAAACACTTTCAATTGTAGAATCCCTTATTAAATTAACCTGCGCATTATTATCACTCTCCTGATGATGTGAATTCTTATTTCTCCAGTTCTTAATGTTATAGAAGTCATCTGAAATTACTTGAGTAATTATTTTATTCTTTTTTAAATGAAAAATGCAATCATCTAAAGTGGGCTGATTATCCGGATTAATCTTTCCATTTTGGGGTCGGCATGTGACAATAATTTTCTCCTTTCGAACAATATAATTTACCAACGCTTCTAAATTCTTACCTGCTCTTAATAAATATAATTCCTTTAAATCCTCCTTTTCATTTTTATCAATAGCCTTCTTTAGTTTATTATATGTTCCAACTAATTCAAACAGTTTGACGTTAAGAAGTTCTATGTTTTTATTTACATTTTCCATTTCAATGGCTTTTATTAAAAGTAATTTCTTTACTAATTACTTAATATTCTTAACTCTTTCTAAAATTTTATTTTTAAAATGATCGGGCGATAAAATTTCAACCTTGTCACCATGTGATAATAATAGTGATTCTAACTCGTAATTCGGCCTCACTTCAATTGATATAATTACAAATCCATTTTCTTCACTTTTCTTTTTTTGCGAACCATGTAAGGGTTTTGATTCAATATATGGCCAGTGTTCTTTACTAATTCTTAATAAAATTTTTTCAATACTAACTTCTTCCTTAACCGTTACACCAACTATATCTTCAAAATATTCGTCAAAATTAATAGCTTTATTTTTCAGAAATTTAAGCTTGATTTCTTTTATTTTCTGTATCCTGTCAAGCGCTAAATTTCTAATTTTTCCAATTTCATTATCGTAACCAAAACAGAACCACCGATTATTATACTGCTTTAGATAATACGGATGTATGACTACATCGTACTCGTTTAATGACTTAAAATCCTTGTAGGTAACCTGAATAACTCTTTCGTTTAATATTGCATTGAACAAAGTTGAAATATACTTAACAGCAGTATAATCCTTGTTTTCATCAAATCCAATAATTTTTTCAGCCCCTTTTTTCAAACCAAAACTAGATTCAAATTTAGCAACAACTTCATCAACCCATTCAAATTGTGGCATTCCTTGAAAGCGTGATAGTATCATTAAAGCCTCTTTCATTTGTGCAGCTTCAGAATCATTTAGTCCTTTATCTCTTATAGAAAATTTGGTGTCAATATAGCGGTAGTATACTTCCTTTCCATCCTTCTTTTTATCCAATTCAATTTTATATCCGGAATCACTCTCCATGAACTTAATATCCTCATAAAGCTGCCTTCTTTTAATTCCATCTGACTCAGGATCGATATATTGAATAGCTTCATTACATGCCTTTAATAGATCATTTATATAAAAATTTTTTCCCGGGTTGCGAAAGCATTTATCAAGTGCCAGATATCTAATTGTCGCGTGTTTATTTGTTGCCATAATTAATGTGTGCAGATACTCTGCACTAATGTAGTTAATATTTATAATCTATTTAATAAAAAAGATAAAAAATGACGCAAAGCTACCATATGTGCAGAACTACTGCACACATCTACTTTTCCTTTGTAATGTAAAACAGGAACGATGAAGACCAATAGTTTGTTGAATATAACCCTTGAATATGCGCTTTCTCAATTTGAAGAAGAGATAATCGATTCCATAATAGATGAAGAATTAACGCTTGAAGAAAAAATTGACATCATCATGAACTTGGACGAAAAAAGTAAAAGGGCTATTCTAATAAAAATGGGAGTTAAGAAAGAATTTTTAAAAACGATATAAAATACAATGAAAAAAGCTTTAGTAGTTTCATACAATATTGTCAGGGATGGCGAAGAGGCAATACCATTATCCATAGCTTCAATAATGGCCTATGTAAAAAGTGATCCTGAATACGGATTCAAGTTTGAAGTGGATCACTTGCCTTTTAATCTTCTTGTAGAAAAAGAAAATTTAAGTGAGTTTGGAAATTGTTTTAAAAATATATCCCTTAATGACTATCAATTTATTGCAATTTCCTGTTTTGTGTGGAATGAGTATTTAATAAATCCTTTGATGAAGTATTTGCGCTACGCAGGGTACAAGAATAAAATCATATTAGGTGGAAGCCAAATCACTTATGCAAATAAGGAACAACTTCGAACAGAATATCCGGATTGCGATATTTTTATATCAAGTTATGCTGAAAAAAGTTTTCTAGAGGTTTTAAAAAATGAAGATGAGAAAAAGTTCTATTACAATTCTGCTTTGGATTTTACTTGTGTTCCTTCGCCTTACTTAACCGGAACATTGCCTATGGAACAGGGTCATAAAATGATAAGATGGGAGACCAAAAGAGGTTGTCCTTTTAAATGTTCATTCTGCGCACATCGTAATTTGGAAAATGGACGAGTTCATTATATGCAGTTAGAAAAAGCATTTAGTGAATTAGCATTATTTAAACAAAAGGAAATAAAGCGAATTAATGTATTAGACCCAATCTTTAATATGGGCAATCATTATCTAGAAATTATGAAGGAGATAGATCGGTTAAAATTTACAAACACAAATTTCACATATCAATCTAAGATAGAGCTGTTGACTAAGAGGGACGGTTCGGAATTTTTAAATTTGATAGAAAAAACCAACGCCCATCTGGAATTAGGATTGCAAACCATCATACCGGAAGAATATGAAGTCATTGAAAGAAAAAATAATACAAAAACAATTGAGGAACAATTAGAAGTGCTCAACAAAAGAAATATTTCTTTTGAAGTGAGCCTTATTTATGGTTTACCGAATCAAACGCTTGATAGTTTTAAAAGAAGCATTGAGTTTGTTCAGAATAAAGGCTGCAAAAAAATTACAGCTTGGCCGTTAATGTTATTGAAAGGGACGCCTTTGTTTTTTGAAAGAGATAAATGGAATTTGAAAGAAGAAGTGATTGGGGATTTTGACATTCCTGTAGTTACGTCAAGCGCTACTTTCAACAAAGATGAGTGGTTTGAGATGGAAGAGGTAGCAAAGGGTTTAGTAAATAACATGAGACTCTAAAAAGACGCACAAAATCCTTAGATTTGTTATACAATGCTTCGTTAAAAAAAACTGTAGATGGATTTATTATGAAAATAAAGCAACGTAGTATACGGATAAATCAAAATCACTCACAAATAAATTACAAATGACAACACAGCTTTCAGTTCTTAACTCCAACCAGATAAATAAGTACGGTATGGTTTTTCCAGTTGCAACTTTAGAAAGTGCAATGTGGCAAAGAGCGGTCGAAGGCATGCCAATGCACTTAAGCCACGATATGCATCGTTTGGTTGGCTGGATGGTTCCTTACGGCTTATACTTTCAACCCAAACTGGTTCGATCACTTGGAGCGGCACTAATTCCGGAAACTGATGAGGAAAATGAAAGGGTTTCCACAGCTAAGAGAAATTATATTTCAGAAATAACACATGAAGATGCTGAGAAACACTTCTCTTCATTGGAGCCACATATTAAAGAGTTCATTTCTGGCCAACCAAAGCTATTTAGGGCGGCGGCTTTTTCAATATTCAATGAGGGTATTATTGAAAGAATGTTTCCGCAGCTGAAAACACTATCGCTTAAGGACAAAAATGGTCTAATTTTAGTTTCAGAACTATTAGAGGAGTTTACATATAAAGGCCAAGGTGTTTTTTCTCACAAAAAATTGCCCGTTTGTATTTACGCTAATCCTTACTTCAGAAAATCGCTTTCTCGATTCAACAATTTTCATTACATTTTTTTGGATGAGTTAGTATCACACGTTACAAACCCAGATGTTAAAGTTAAAATCTCTATAGATTGGGATTTAGTTGGCTACTCTCCTTCTTATGCTACTTCAATAGAATTGGAATTTTGGTTTGGTCCAAAGTACAACGATGATATTTCTTCAATTACGCCTGGGCTTGCTCTTCACAAAAGTGAAGAGTTCGAAAGATTGTATTATGGTATTTCAGGAACGGAATTCTATTGGAAAATTAATGATGATTCGCATGAATTTGAATTAGAAGAATTAAAAGAGGAATCAATTCCAACTAAAGCGGATACCTATGGTTGTAGATACATACATTCAATATACGACGATAAGAATAAATTTTTTGAACACTTTGACGGAGCCATACGATCTTACGATTCCGAACTTTATATGGAACGCATTGGAATGAAAATGACAGAATTCGGTCGAAGAAGTCAATATGAAAAACTCTTCAGGATTGACGGAAAATTAGATTTAAAGAGTTGGAAGAGTCTCTCAACAAACTATATGCAGGGAAACCCATTAATATATGAATATTTTGGTATAGAAAAGCCCAAAGAAAAATATATAGTGGATAAAACTCCGGCTAACATTATAGAAGAACTTGTTCCTCATAAAACTGATGCGGGTGATGGTATACGGATATTAATTTCATATCATAAAAAAAATGAAACTCATAATGCTAGCCATACGGTTTCAATTTGCGATATTTTGGAAATCGGTGAAGTGCGTAATCAATTTTTAGAATACGATGTTATCGAATTAAAGAAAGCACTGGATAGATTAGGGAAAACCTTAATTCTGCCGGATGAAGCTTTACTCGGATACGCAGAAGATTTGTATTGGAACATACCTTGCGTGTTTCACGGATCTGCAATTCCACAGGAAGATTTGAACGCAACTGTACAAGCTTTAAAAAATCTAATCAATGGTCTTCAAAAAAAGAATAAGAACAAAGTAATTTCTTTCACCGTTTCCTGGAATATGGAAGAAAAAGAGGTTCGCATAAGTGTTATCGGACATGTAACTGATTTAGCGAATTGGCTTTCTACTTTTTCAACAATTCCCACTGAAAGAGAAAAACTAATTAAATGGATGGAAAAACAAACAGAATATCTAAATAAATTAACCGTGCCAAATCCTAACAGACCTTCTCTCGAATGTCTTTCACAGTTTGATGGAGTTCTTTTCATTAAGAGGAAAACAATTGGTCCAGAATACAATTTTTCGTTTGAGAAAATCGTGGGAGGACTTGGTTACACAATGGAAGTTCCCGAAAACAAAATTGAAGTTAAAGAGGCGATAGAGTCAAAACAGCTTTTTCCGGTTATGTCGTGTATAGTTAAAGCAATGGAGTGCGGTAAATCGGGAAGTGATTACTTGACTAGCCCGCATTCAAAAATACTTGATGCCGGAGTTTATACAATTGTAAGGGAAATAGACTCAATGGGTGCCTATTGGACAGACAAACCAGCCTAATTGGGAACGCCAAAACTCTCGAATTGGAGGAAGACATGGTGCTTTAGATAAATATAAAATCAATTCTGATCTATTCATGGAAAACAAAGCGGTACATTAATGAATAATAGTAATAAAATATGAAATTAATAATAAACTCAGCCGAATTAGAGAAAGAGTTTCTTCGACTTGCGAAACAATACAAAAAATATTATTGGGCTACAGCCTGGGCTGGTATTTCATCAAAGGTTTTTTCCGATTTGACAACAAAGTCAGAAAAAATTGAAAAGATGATCGTAGGTATTCATTTTTATCAAACGCATCCGGATTTCATAGAAAAATTTCTTGAAACAAGTACAGTTCGGTTCATAATGCAACCAACTGGTACGTTTCATCCTAAGTTATATTTGTTCTATAACAATAGTAATGATTGGGAATTACTTGTTGGTAGCGCGAACTTCACTAATGCCGCTTTTTCTCTAAATACCGAGGCAACAATATTGGTAAATAATAAGAGTGATAATTCCGAGGATGTTTTAAAATCGGCTTTTAAACTGATCGAAGAAAGTTGGGCTAAAGCAAAAAGAGTGTCAAAAACCGAACTTGAACATTACCGGATTGCATGGAAAAACCACAAACCCAAAGTAGATAGTTTATCGGGGAAATATGGTGGTGCAAAAAAAGCAAGGAAACCCCTTCATCAAGTACCTATGGCGATTATGACATGGAAGGACTTTATTCATAAAGTTAATAACGAACCGCATCATGGTCCAGAAAGTCGCTTAGCAGTTATTGCAAAATGCAAGGAATTATTTGAAGGCGTTGATCATTTCAGTCAACTTAAAGAAGAGGAAAGAAAATTCATAGCGGGTATTCCAAACAAAATGAAAGGAGCTGAAAGTGTAGATTGGGGTTTATTCGGAAGCATGAAGGGCGCAGGAGTATTTAAAAATAAGATAATCACGAACGACATCAATATTTCAAATGCCTTAGACCAAATTCCTTTGCAGGGACAGATCACAAAAACCCATTATGACAATTTTATCAAGCATTTTACAAAGGCATTTTCCGGTGTTGGGACGGCATCAAGACTTTTAGCAATGAAAAGACCAGATACTTTCATTTGTTTTGTAAGCAAAAACAAATCGCTTCTTTGCAAAGACTTTGGAATTCAGCAAGCCGATATGGATTACGAAAGATATTGGACGGATGTGATAGTTAGTATATTTGACTCGGAGTGGTGGCTACATCCTTCCCCAAAGAATAATCAAGAAGAAAAAATCAGTGAGGCAAGGGCAGCCTTTTTAGACGCTTTATATTACGAAGGATAGAAGATTGTAAGCATGGTAGAGGAATTTCCTGTTCTAAAATATACAGTACAACTTTATTATTCTCCTGAAAGTAAAGAAACAGAAGACGACTGCGAGCGTGATCCACCAATACAAATTGCTTCAGGTGTACTAATTAAGAATACCTCAAAGTTTTTTCTACTAACATGTAAGCACGTTTTTGATAATATTAAGGTAGAAGACGTTGTGATTTTGACAAGTTGGGGATTTGCAGTAAGATTGCCCAATGAAGTGCAGTTTATTAATAACGGGAATGACAGTATTGATTTAACCTTAATTCAATTAAAGGCAGAAAGAGTTGATCACCTTAAGGCTCATTATTCCTTTTTACCGAAAAAAAAACTTGGGTTCAAGCATATATTTGATGAAGACCTGTGGTATATGATGTTCGGATTCATTAATAAAAGGACAACCCTGAAAAGTCCTGAATTCTATGTTGAGTCTTTTGGGTTCTTGACTTTCATCAGACGGTATAAGAAAATAGAAAAAATTGGTTTCAATTATGAGAATAATATCACTTTGGAGTACAACCGTCGGAAGCAAGGTAATTTCAATGATGATCTCTCAAGTTTCGGATACAAAGATTTAAAAGGACTAAGCGGTGGTGGAATTTGGCTATCCGAAGAAGGGAAAACCCCCGGAACCTTTAATTATATTTTAGTTGGCATCATGATCGAAGAGAGAATTGATAGAGGCTTTGTAATAGGGACTCAAATTCACCTAATTGAAAAATCTCTTACCCAGTACCCCCAATAAGATCCCCCAAAACGGCCAAAAAGTGCCTTTGTGCGCATTGTTATACTCTATCACGGCTCAACACGCTGCTTCCCAATGATTCCCGTTATTTCCGCCTTAAATAAGCGGCAGAATTCATAGATTTTTATCAAGTCCTCGGTAAATCGTATTGCGTTTTTGTCTTCCTTTGCAGAAGGCTGATTAGAAGCGTTTTTACCGTTTTTCGGGTTTGAACCTTGTAAAAGGGAGCCCGCTTAATAAATCAACCGAAGCCCGCCTACAAGCGGGTTTTTTGATTTTTAACCGAAGATGGAAGTACCGCTTTCAGGGATCTTATAAAATTTGAAAAACAGTGGGGAGCTTTGGTTGACCTTGAATTACGAAGATGATATGATCTTGAAATACTGCCACTTTATATATAAAACAAATACATTTAAATTAATTATAAATGAGCCTTAATAAGATATTTTCCCTTGGCATTCGAGACACTGTTTTTAAAAAGCGGGAAAAAACCATAGCAGCATTACTTTTAGGATTTACATTTTTACTTGTTTTACTTTTGAAAGAATTAGTTCGCCCTCACTTTCAGGGTAGCGGGCTTTTTCCATTTTTTCTCGGCGTTTCTCCTAATCTATTACCAGCCATTGCAGCTCCTTTTGTTTTTATACTATTTAACAAGGAATCATCCTGGCCTATTAAGCGGGATGGTTTTTTAAGCAATTGTATTGTGGTTTTTATTTCATTAATATTTCATGAATTTATCCGAAGTCGAAAAGGAATATTGTTTGATTGGAATGATATTTTTGCTTCACTAATTGGCTGTGCAATTTCGTATTTTATTTATACAAAACTCTGGAAAGTATACTTCCAAAAGATATCCTGATTTTATAAAGCTTCTTAACGAAGATAATCTCAGTTCCAATAAACATCCACTGTAATGGTATCCTTCTACCGGCGACAACTATTTATGCTACATTAATATGTGGTATTTCGAGATCATATACCTTCCTTTCCGATATCCAAATATGTGGAAAATATTATTTAATCGTCCCTCAAAGCATAACAACAACAATTAATTCACCAGCCATTTCATCCAAAACCAAATTCCTTATTGTAACAAATGTAACCGTCGGATAATTTTAATGATGTCACCTTTGTATTCACAAAATTGAAATACAATGGAAATAATTGGTTACTTAACTTCCGTTTTAATCGGAGTTTCGCTTGGATTAATTGGTAGCGGCGGAAGTATCTTAACGGTACCTGTGCTCGTTTATTTGTTTTCTGTAGATCCTGTAGCTGCTACAGCTTATTCACTGTTTGTTGTTGGTCTTACTGCAGCAATTGGGTCAGTAGGTTATTTCAGAAAAGGACTGGTTAATATAAAAACAGCAATCGTCTTCGGTATACCTTCTATAATAGCCGTTTTCTTAACCAGGGCTTTTATTGTTCCTGCTATCCCTAAAGAAATCTTCTCAATAGGTACATTTATGATAACAAAAAGTGTTCTGATGATGGTTCTTTTTGCAATACTCATGGTGGCGGCATCCTATAGTATGATCAGGAAAGAAAAAAAGAAAAAGGAAAGCACCGGCGAGTCTCAGAAATTTAACTATCCCTTAATCCTGATTGAAGGTAGTGTTGTTGGATTAATAACAGGCCTGGTTGGTGCAGGTGGTGGTTTCTTAATTATTCCTGCATTGGTATTACTATCGAAACTCCCGATGAAGGAAGCAGTTGGAACTTCGCTTGTGATTATAGCTGCAAAATCACTCATAGGTTTTTTCGGAGAAAGCGGGGAAACAATTATCAATTGGAGCTTGTTAGCAGCTGTTACTGCTTTTGCAACCTTGGGAATCTTTGTTGGAATATACTTGTCTAAAAAAATTGATGGTTCTAAACTTAAACCGGCTTTTGGTTGGTTCGTTCTCCTAATGGGAATTTATATTATTATAAAAGAAACGATACTCTGATAAATATGTAACAAGAGTTACATTCTAAAATTGAATTCTCAAAGTGTAATGAATGTTACCGTTAAAAAAATTAAACCACAGTAATTTTACAGTAAATAAACTAAACACAAAACAATAATCATGAAAATAGAACAAATTTATACCGGATGTCTTGCTCAAGGAGCTTATTACATCACATCAAACGGCGAAGCTGCAATTATTGATCCTTTAAGAGAAGTTCAGCCATATATAGACAGAGCCACTAAGGACGGAGTAAAAATAAAATATGTTTTTGAAACACATTTCCACGCGGATTTTGTTTCGGGGCATTTAGATCTGAGCAAAAAAACAGGAGCTCCTATTGTTTATGGTCCAAGCGCAGTTCCTGAATTTGATGCAATAATAGCAAAAGACAACGAGGAATTCAAATTAGGCAATGTAACCATAAAGGTTTTGCACACACCCGGACATACAATGGAAAGCACCAGCTATTTATTGAAAGACGAAAACGGGAAAGACTATGCCTTATTTAGCGGAGACACACTTTTTCTGGGAGACGTAGGGCGCCCGGACCTGGCTCAAAAAGCAGCTTCCATGACACAGGAAGAACTTGCCGGTTTACTATATGATTCTTTAAATAAAAAAATAATGGTACTGGCGGATGATGTTATTGTTTATCCTGCTCATGGTGCCGGAAGTGCTTGTGGGAAAAATATGATGAAAGAAACGGTTGACACGTTGGGTAATCAAAAGAAAATGAATTACGCACTTAATCAACCTAACAAAGAGGCTTTTGTAAAAGCTGTAACTGACGGACTACTTCCTCCTCCCGGCTATTTCGGAATGAATGTGGCAATGAATAAAAAAGGCTACGATAGTTTTGAAAACGTGTTGCACAAAAGTTTAAAAGCATTAAGTCCAAAAGAACTTGAGACTGCTGTTGAATTAACCGATGCAATTGTACTTGATGTTAGAGAAGCAAGTGAGTTTTATAAGGGTTTTGTTCCACGCTCAATTAATATAGGCTTAAAAGGAGATTTTGCTCCATGGGTGGGCGCCTTAATTGTAGATGTAAAACAACCGATACTATTGGTTACCACTTTGGGTGAAGAAGAAGAGGCGGTTACAAGATTAGCGAGAGTTGGCTTTGACAACGTTATTGGTTATTTAAGTGGTGGTTTTGAATCATGGAAAAATTCAGGGAAAGAAATCGATACCATTAACCGAATAACGGCAGCTCAATTTAAATCAGAATTGAACATTGGAACAAGTAAAGTAATTGATGTAAGAAAAGACTCAGAATACGCGGCCGAGCATGTAGAAGAATCTTATAGTCGCCCACTTGCAACCATTAATTCATGGTTCGCCGACATTAATAAAAACGAACCGTTCTATCTTCATTGTGCAGGCGGGTACAGAAGTATGATTGCCGCCAGCATTCTTAAATCCCGTGGCATACATAATTTCAAAGAAATTGAAGGTGGGTTTAAAAGTATTGCTGAAGCCGGAGTTGCAAAAACAAATTATGTATGCCAAAGTAAATTAGTGCAAGCTTAATTAACGACACACAAACTCATTAATATAAAGATCATCATGAAGATAAAATCAACATTACTCTCTTTGGTTCTGATAATGGGAGTAACGCAATGTCAATCGCAAACAAATAAACACAATAACATGAAAACAAATAATGAAACAAACAGCTCTACTAAAGAAATTATAGTGGATGTTAGGACTCCGGAAGAGTGGGATGAGGACGGACATATAGATTGCTCAGTAAATTATCCTTTAGACCAATTCGAAAATAAAATAGAAGAACTGAAAACTTACACTAAAATAACGCTTGTATGCAGAAGTGGTGGCAGGGCGGGAATTGCCAAAGCAAAACTCATAAAAGCCGGGTATAAAAACCAAGTGGAAAATGCAGGAGCGTGGCAAAACGTAAGCTGCAAAAACTAAACAGAATGAGTTTGGTTTGTATAAAAGGCGGCGTGACCGCCTTTTATTATTATGTAACATTTGTAACCGTTAAAACATGATATTGATCATAATTTTGTAAAAAAACAACGAATATGAATTGGATAAATCAACCATGGCCTTGGTATATAGCGGGCCCGATCATTGGATTAATAGTCCCCACACTTTTGCTTATAGGAAATAAAACATTTGGCATTAGTTCATCATTAAGGCATACATGTGCAGCTTGCTTTCCTTCGAACATAAAATTTTTTAAATACGAGTGGAAAAAAGAAGTATGGAATTTGTTTTTCGTTGGAGGAATTGCATTAGGAGGACTTTTAACGATGTTGCTCATTCCAAATACCGGCAACATTGAAGTACATCCTGATTTGGCAAATGATCTTACCAAATATGGAATAACCGATTACTCGGGACTTGTACCTTCTCAATTATTCAACTGGGAAAGCCTTTTTAGTTTAAGAGGAATAATTCTGATAGTTGCGGGCGGGTTTCTTGTGGGCTTCGGATCAAGGTATGCGGGTGGATGTACCTCCGGTCATGCTATTTCGGGAATTGCCAACTTACAATGGCCTTCATTAGTTGCAACTTGTTGTTTTATGGTTGGCGGTATAGTTATGTCCAATTTTATCCTCCCTGTGTTATTAAACCTTTAAAAAACGAGTTATGTCAATTATAAAAAATGTTAGTGAAGAACCGATAGAATATCAGGAAAGAGCATTAGACGCGGTGTGTATAAATGAGTCGCATCTGTCGCATCCATGGTGGTACAATTTTAAATATGTGCTTGTTGGTGTTTTGTTCGGGCTTGTGTTTGTGAAAGCTGAAATAATTTCCTGGTTCCGGATTCAGGAGATGTTCCGTTTCCAATCTTTTCATATGTATGGCGTAATCGGGTCTGCAATTATAATTGCGGCCGTCAGCATCATGCTCATTAAAAAGTTCAATGTAAAAACAATTCATGGCGAAGAAGTTGAGTTTCATCCCAAAACATTTAATAAAGGCCAGATAATTGGCGGTTTACTTTTTGGTTTAGGCTGGGCAATGACAGGAGCCTGTCCGGGACCATTATTTGCACAGATAGGAACGGGTGCAACAGTAATTGCAATCAGCTTATTGAGTGCCATAGCAGGAACATGGGTTTACGGTTACTTCAGAGAAAAATTACCTCATTAATCAAAAAATTAATTCATGAATGAGCATTATCAAAAAGACCAGGGGCTTGTAAAAGTAATAAACCAGCTTTTAACTTTAGTTGTTGCACTGGTTATGCTTGTTATTGGTTTAATCGCACTAGTAATGTACTACATGCCTGAGCCTTTGCCCGAAAAAAAAATTGCAACTATTGAGCCTGATGCTTTCGGAAATTTTACCGATGCCGGCAAGCAACTTGCACTTGAAAAATCTGCAGACACTATTGACTATTGGATTGCGCCAAATGAAAATTTATTAACAGGCGAAGTCAACAAAGATGTTATTCTGTATGGTAAAGACCTGATTATTCACACCTCCGATTATTTCGGGCCTGGAGGGAAAATCTTTAAATCGTATACTAATGGAATGAATTGTCAGAATTGCCATTTAGATGGTGGAACAAAAATATATGGAAACAATTATGGAGCAGTTGCATCAACATACCCAAAGTACAGAGCAAGATCCGGGGCGATGGAAAACATTTACAAACGTGTTAATGATTGTTTCGAAAGAAGTTTAAATGGGAAAACTCTTGACACAAATTCAAAAGAAATGCAATCTATTGTAGCGTATATTAACTGGTTAGGCAAAGATGTGCAAAAGGGCAAAAAACCCGAAGGTTCAGGCTTCAAAGAAATCACCTATCTCGATAGGGCAGCAAATCCGGATAACGGTAAACTAATCTACATTCAGAAATGTCAAAGCTGCCATCAAGCAAATGGTGAAGGAATTATGAATACTGATAAAACAGCATACAGTTATCCTCCGCTTTGGGGCAATCAAAGTTATAATAACGGAGCCGGACTTTATCGTATTTCCAATTTTGCAAAATTTGTAAAAAGTAATATGCCTTTGGGTGCTACCCATACTAACACACAGTTAACTGATGAAGAAGCATGGGATGTTGCAGCGTTTGTAAATTCTCAACCCAGGCCCAAAAAAGATCTTAAAAATGATTGGCCAAGGATTGAAGAGAAACCATTTGACCACCCTTTTGGACCATATGCAGATGGTTTTGATGAGAAGCAACATAAGTATGGTCCCTTCAAGCCAATACTGGAAAAAGCAGCTGAATTTAAAAAGAAAAAAACGAGGGCATGAGAAGCACAATTTTACTTTTTCTACTATTTATAATTTACGGAGTAACTTATAGCCAGGATCAAAACGATCATCTTATAGCTATTAAGCCAAAGGATTCGCTCTGTTTGAAAGAATGTTTTTCCAAAGCTCATTGGGAAGCCCATACAAGAACTTTTTTGATGTCAACTATTAACGAAGGAAATTTAAAAGATGATTATGCACTGGCTTCGGGTGCCGGAATTGGTGTTTTAACCAAACCTCTCTATGGATTTCAAATTGGGATCAGTGGTTTTTTTATGTACAACCTTGGTTCAAGTGATATAGATAAGCCTGATACATTAACGCTACAACCCAATAGGTATGAAGTTGGATTGTTTGATATAGAAAGTCATGCAAATAAAAATGATCTCGATAGGCTGGAAGAATTATACCTCAAATACAATTTCTCAAAGAGCTCCTTAACTGTGGGTAAAATAAATTTAAATACTCCGTTCCTAAACCCACAAGATGGAAGAATGCGACCAACAGTTGAAGAGGGAGCCTGGTTAAGTATTAAAGAGTCAAACAAAATTGGATTCAACGGTGGATGGATTTGGGAAGTTTCACCACGTTCTACAGTTAACTGGTTCTCTATGGCAAACTCAATGGGAGTATATCCTATGGGGGTAAATGCAAATGGAAAAAAATCTGCTTACCGAGGTAATATTGATGGTAATTCAGGTATGGCTATTGCAAACGTTTATTTCAATCCAACCAGGCACTTTAAAATAAACTTTTGGGATGCCTATTTAGAAAATGTAATGAATACAGGATTAATTGAAATAAATGCAGAACAGCCTAAAGAAAAAATGAAATTATATGAGGGCATCATTTTATTGCACCAGGATGCAATAAATAATGGCGGCAATTCGAATCAAGACTTAACTTACATGAATAGAAACGCGCAATCAAATGTTATAAGTGCGCAAGTAGGGGTTAAAAATAAAAAAATGAATATCTCATTAAATTATACACACATAACAGGTGACGGAAAATATCTCATGCCAAGAGAATGGGGACGTGAACAGTTTTACACCTTTTTGCCCCGCGAACGAAATGAAGGATTGGGAAATGTTCATGCGTTTATGACCAAAACAACTCTCCTATCAACTAATAACAAATTAAAAACATCGCTGGCGTATGGTTATTATCAATTGCCCGATGTTAAAAATTACAGATTAAATAAATATGGCATGCCCTCCTATCACCAGATAAATTATGATATCTCCTACTCTTTTGGTAAATTTTTTAAGGGCTTAGACTTAAAATTACTTGCGGCATACAAATTAAGACAGGGCGAAACATATAATAATTTAAAATATGTCTATAATAAGGTTGATATGCTTAACTTTAATCTGGTTTTAGATTTTAAACTGTAATTTATGGAAGAAATAAAAAAGAAGCTTTCTCACATTTTCGAAAAGGATCTTGTTGATGAAATTTTAGATTCATCAGAAGTAATGACAATCAAGGAAGGTGAAGTGATTATGGATTATGGAAAAAAAGTGTTGTTTTTACCCTTAGTACTTTCCGGAACAGTAAGGGTAATGAAAAGGGACGAAGAAGACAGGGAAATATTACTTTATTATTTAAGCGACAATGAAAGTTGCGCAATGGCTTATGCGTGCTGCATGGAGGCAAAGAAAAGTGAAATAAAGGCAATTGCAGAAGATGATGTTAAGTTGTTGAAAATACCTCACGCTAAACTTGATGAGTGGTTGCTTAAGTATTCCAGTTGGAAAAGTTATATTTTTAATAGTTTCTCGCATCGTTTTAATGAGCTTCTGAAATCCCTTGAAAGTATTGCTTTTCATAAGCTTGATCAGAGATTGGTAAAATATCTAAAAAACAAAACAAAAGTTTCCGGAAAATCATCCGTTCAACTTTCACACAATCAAATTGCCGAAGAAATGGGAACGAGCAGGGTTGTAATCTCCAGATTGTTAAAACAACTTGAAAATGAGAACAAGGTTGTTTTGTACCGAAACGAAATAAAACTCTTAAGTGGTTTTTAGTTTAAGTGACTAATTTAAACTATCGACTTCACCTGTTTTTTGATCTCTTTTTTCTATAATACACATTTATAAACTGATAAATAACAGTTTCATTTGGTAACATTTGTTACATATCCATTTTAGGATTTAGGATATATTTGGCGGAAAGCCAACATAACTGGCTATTAATTAAATCGCAGCATGAAAAAAATATACATTATTCTAATAACACTATCAGTATTTTCTCAAAATGTTAGTGGGCAAAATCTACTCGCAATACCCGATACCCTTTCAGGGACAAATTTCAGTTTAAACATTTATGATACTTCAAAAGTGTTTTACTCAGGGTTTACAACCAATACCTATGGCGTTAACACTAATTATTTAGGGCCTACCCTGTTTTTAAATCAGGGTGATTCAATTAGTATTCAAGTAAATAATCAGTTAATGGATACTACAACTATACATTGGCATGGGTTACACGTATCAGCTATGAATGATGGCGGACCACATACTACTATACCGCCAAATACAGTTTGGAACCCTACATTTAAAGTAAGAGATCATGCCTCCACATATTGGTATCATCCACATTTACATATGATGACGAATTTACATGCTTCATTAGGCGCAGCGGGTTTAATAATAGTGAGGGATTCGATTGAAGGAGCCCTTAATTTACCAAGAAGATATGGTATCGATGATTTTCCTTTAGTACTTCAATCAAAGTGTTTTGATGCCGGAAAACAAATTGTTGTTGACAATGCTTATGATAGTGTTATGATGGTAAATGGAACAATTGATGCATATCTGCCAACTCCTGCACAAGTAGTTCGTTTCAGGATACTTAATGCGTCCTCTGAAAGAGTTTACAATATTGGGTTTCAGGGCAACTTACCATTTTATCAGATTGGAACAGATGGGGGTTTATTAAACGCACCGGTTTCCTTAACCCGACTTAGAATAGCTCCGGGCGAGCGCGCAGAAATAGTAGTAGACTTTTCAGGAAACTTTGGTCAAACAATTAATTTAGTAAGTTTTGCAAGTGAATTACCCAATGCTATATACGGAGCCACACAGCCGGGTATGGGCGCAGGTCAGGTTATTCCGGGCTATACATCCAATAATTTGAATGGAACAAATTTTAATATTATGACCTTTAATATTGTAGGTCAAACTACCTCTCCGGTTACAACTATTCCAACAACACTTACAACAAATAATCCCTGGGCTATAGGTAGCGCTAATGCTTCTAAAACATTGACCTTTTCTCCTGTAACAATGGGACCTACTGCTATCCAGGGTCCATTTTTAATAAATAGTACAAGTTTTGATATGGGTGTTATTAACTATTCTATTCCATTTAATAATATCGAAATATGGACGCTCAATAATCAATCTCCGATAGCTCATCCTTTTCATATACACGATGTTCAGTTTTTTATTACAGAAATAAATGGCGTAGCCCCTCCGGCAAACATGGCCGGTAGAAAAGATGTTGTTTTGGTTCCTGCGGGGCAAACTGTAAAGTTTACCACAAAATTTGAAACATTCTGCGATTCCATGAGCATGTATATGTACCATTGTCATATGCTACCTCATGAAGATGACGGAATGATGGGGCAGTTTATTGTAACATGCCCGGCTAATGTTGGGATCAATTCTAATGTTCAGTTTGAAAAGGAACTACTAGTGTATCCAAACCCTGCGAACACAAACATTATCATAAAGCAACCCTCATCTGAAATGATATTCGAGATAATAGTGAAAGATTATTCAGGAAAGATTGTGATTTTCAAGGACAATATACATTCGGAGGAAGTTAACTTGGATTTGCTGAATCAGAGTACAGGAATTTATTTTGTGGAGATAAAAACAAGCAAAGGGTTAATTCATAAAAAAATAAGTCTGGCCAAATAAGCGCTGTCACGGCCATTTAGGTGCTTGTTATCGCCTATTGAAGATCGATTAATTAAGCGTACCTTTACTGCATGTCAAGTAACATCAAAGATCAAAAAGCCATTCTGAAGAAATTGGGTATTAAAGAACTTAATGCCATGCAGGAGGAAGCACAATCCACAATTCATTCGTATGCAGATACTGTTTTGCTTTCTCCAACAGGAACGGGGAAAACATTAGCATTCTTATTGCCTTTAATAACGGAGTTAGATGAAAACTGTAAAGAGGTTCAGGTATTGATCCTTGTTCCTTCAAGAGAATTGGCTATTCAAATAGGGCAGGTTACTCAGGAAATGGGAACAGGTTATAAAACACTCGCGGTTTATGGAGGGCAATCTTTTTCCACAGATCGAATGAATTTAAAACACCGTCCTGCCATTTTAATAGGCACACCCGGAAGAGTTGCAGATCATTTAAGAAGAGGAACTTTCTCTACTGAAAATATTACGACATTGGTGCTTGACGAATTTGATAAATCTTTACAAATAGGGTTTGAAGCGGAGATGCGCGAGATAGTTAATGCATTGGGGAACATAAAAAAGAAAGTACTTACCTCAGCTACACAAGCCGTAAGTATTCCAAAATTTGTCGGTCTGCATAATCCGAAATACATTAATTATCTGAATGAGAAAACTTCTCAGTTGACAATTAAAATAATTGATTCTCCTTCTAAGGATAAATTGGAAACATTGGTGAAAGCGCTGGCTCATATTGGTAATGAACCCGGCATCGTGTTTTGTAATTTCAAGGAGAGTATTGAACGTGTGAGTGATTACTTAAGTGAAAACAAGATCAGTCACGTTTGTTTTTATGGAGGAATGGAGCAGAGAGACAGAGAACAGGCATTAATCAAATTCCGGAATGGAACCCATCGATTGATCATTGCAACGGATCTTGCTGCAAGAGGAATTGATGTACCGGAAATAAAATTCATTATACATTATCAGCTTCCATTAAAAAGCGAAGAATTTACACATAGAAACGGTAGAACAGCACGTATGTTCAATGACGGAACTGCATATGTTATTAAATGGGAAAAAGAAGGACTACCTGATTTTATACAAGGTGCGCAAACTGAGAAACTGAAAAAAGCCAAAGTTATTGCGACCGAAGATTGGAAAACATTGCGTATTTCCGGTGGTAGAAAAGACAAGATCTCGAAAGGAGATATTGCAGGGTTATTCTTTAAACAAGGCAAACTGGAAAAAGAGCAATTGGGAGCAATAGAATTAAAACAGGATTGCGCTTTTGTTGCGGTTCAGGCAGCTCAGGTAAACAACGTGATTAAATTACTTGACAACTCAAAACTGAAAACCAAAAAAATAAAAGTGAGTTTGGTTTAAAATTGTTAAACACCAGTTTCAGGTTCCTTTATTCAACTATGGAATAGAAATGAAGTTAAATTTTATCCCCACCATTTTCTCTACTTCCTTTCCGGAGTCAAGAATATCTTCATCCTCTTCCTGATGGTACCAATTGATACTAAGGTGCAATTTACCGGACGTATCCGATATCTTTTTCAAGCGGTCTATCACTTCCATAAAGATCTTAAGAGAGGAAGAATTAAAATATTCGAGCTTTAGATCCAAATTAATCATTTTGCTGGTTTCCGCCGAAGATTGAGCTGCCATTTTATTTTCATACCCATCGATCCATGTAAACAAAGGTGCATAGAAAGCCCTTACATTTTCAGGCCTGGACTCTCCCTCTATTGTTATTTGATTAGATGAGAAGTCACATTCTATTCCGGGTGTATTAGTTGTTGATTTAATCGCTAAATTTTCCATAATCCATTTTTATATGTGTAAAGTAATAAAATCTTGTATTAACCTTAAATATCTCATGTTTTATATTGCCTTTCGATTGAAGAGCCATATCAAACATTCCAACTCCTGCACCACCTTTTTCTGAAAGTCCTGCTCCATCTGCAGCTTTAATAAACATTAGTTCTTTTATTTTTTCCTGATCCTCTTTTTCAATAATATCCATGTGCTTCTTTAAATTCGGAATATCTTTTTCAGATATAAAATTTCCGAAACTTAGTTCTATGGATTCATTTCCTATTTCAAATTTATGAAAAACTCTCCTGTAATTATTCTCCAATGAAGCATGCCTGATCCCATTTTCCAAAGCCTCAACCATAATTGCATAACATTTTTTGCTCACAGCCTTGGCTATCTCAAATTTACTAAGAATTTCCTTTGCTTCCGATAAATATGCAGTCAATTCGTTATGGTTAATAACAGTATTGAATTCCTTCACATAAATAGGTTTTCTGATAGTAGAATTTTTCTTTAGAAAATGTTCTACTTGAACTATTTCACTTAATTCCGGATGAATTTGAATTCCCAATAAGGTTATGTCATCCACCTGATTCCCGTCCTTCATCCACTCGTCCAATTCTTTATCCATTTTCTCCTTAGCCGTAACCGCATCTTTGGTGTTAAGGTTCATAATCATGTGCTTGAGCTTCTTCGTTCCAAATTTTTTTCCACTTGCCTTTCCTTTTTGATCAACGATGCCATCTGTATAAAGAAAAATAGATTGTACCTGATTTAGGTTATAGATAACTGTTGAGGGTTCATATACCGCCGGTGCACTTCCTCCTATGTTTATATTATCAAATTTATTAGTCTCCAGTTTATTGTTAATGTCCTTTACCAATACAGTTGATCCGGAACCTGATACATACAATTTTTCATGCGTCTTACTTATGCAAATAATACTATAATCGAGTCCAATACTCACATGATCCTTATCGTTATAATATGCGTTAAATTCATGTTTAATATATTCATTCAGGCGATGAAGCACTCCGTTATTAGTAATATTATGAATGGTTTTTTCGAGTGATTGTATAGCTAAAACACTTATGATAGCACCCGGAACACCGTGCCCCGTTGAATCACCAACAGCTACATACATATCACCTCCAATTTCTTTGTACCAGTAAAAATCACCACTAACCACATCTTTTGGTCTATAAAGCAAAACCGTATCCTTAAAATAATTTTCCGAATTAGTTGGTGATTTCAAAAATGCATTCTGTATTTCTTTTGAATACAAAATACTTTCCCTTATTTCTCTGGATCTTTCTTCTAATTCATTATGAGTAGATTCAAGGTTTTTGCTTTGTGATTCAATTATAGATTTTTGTTTCTTAATTAACCTGAACCTATTAAAAATAAACAATGCTGAAAGTATCACTAAACCCAGAATAACAGACAAAGTGATCTGTTTGTTTTCTTCTATTTTAAGTTCTTCTTCATTTGATATATCTGTAATTTTCTTTTGATTCTCATAATTCAAACTATCAGCAAGTGCCTTTTTTTCGTAGGCATATTTTAATTCTTGTTTGACCAACTCCTGAGAATTAGCCTTGCTAAGAATACTATCATGAATGAGCAAACTAAGCGATTGCATTTCGAGTGCTTTTTTAAAATTCCCCTTCTTTCTATAACAATCAACCAACATCTTACTGGCCTCCTGAATTTGTTTGGCCGCTTCAATCTTTTCTGAAAGGGCTAAGGCCTTTTCACCATAACTAATTGCGCGGGTCACGTCTCCCATTTTAAAATAAATAGAGCTGACATCAATTAAAAATGTGGACTCTCCCAGTTGGTCTCCTATTTCCTGTTTAATTTTTACCGCTTGAAACTCTTTTTCCAGTGCTTCCTTATACTTACCTTGTTTGCTATATAATTCGCCAATATTGCCCAACGCATTAGAAATATTTTCCAGGTTATTTTCCTTTTTTGAAAGATCCAATGAAAGATCCAGGTACTTTAAAGAGAGGTCATACTTTTTTCGATCCATATAAATTGCTCCTATATTTACATAGCAGGTTGCAATTATATTGGTCAGCTTTTCCTCTTTGGCCAATTGAAGGGATTTATCAAGGTATTCCAGAGCCTGCTCATCTTTCCCCTGATCTCTATATATGAGCCCAATATTATTGTATGAGATCGCCATCCCTCTCTTGTTCTTAAGCTGTTCCTTGATCTTTAAAGACGCAAAATGATTTTTAAGCGACTCGGAATAGTTACCCTGTAATGAAAAGATCAAAGCAATATTATTATATGAAGTAGCAATTCCGGCTTGATCATGAATTGATTTTCGGGCACTTAATGAATTTTGGTGGCAACTTAAGGAAAGTAAATATTCGCCTTTTGAATAATATACATTACCAAGTGTAGTATAAGTATCTCCGAGATTCTTCCGAATCCTTTTGAAGTTCGTTTTTCCTTCAGCATTTAATTTTTGAAACTCATTTAAAGTAAACACAAGCATCTTTTCTGCATCAGTAGAATTTCCCAGCGCAAATTGAGCCATTCCGGTAGCAAGATTTGATTCCGCTTCGCCTAAATCATATTGAATAGCTTCCGAAAACTGCAGTGCTAAAGAAGCGTAGTAAAGTGAGCTGTCAGGATTTTTGTTTTTAAATTCAAATGCCAAACCATTTAATGCATCAATACTCGCTTTCCCATTTCCTTTACGTGCTACATTTAATAACGAGTCTTCCTTGCCCGCTTGAGCAAATACATTTACGGATAAAATGAGTAATATTAAGACAACACGCATCATAATCTAAATACAATGTAAGAAAATATCAGGAGAATGCCAAGCTTCAATTGTTCTGAATTAAAAATGCCCTCCAGCCGAATAAGTGAGTGTTTCCATTTTAAAGTAACAATGCAAATAAGGTTAACTATGCTGATGAACTGCCTGAATTTACATACCATGTTTTTTATCAGGAAGAACATTAGCCGCTGTCCACTCCACCCTGTGGTCAAATGCAGCTTTGCGGTGTTCACAAGTGCTTATTGGACATACGCTGCATGAATAAGGCGGAACACATGGATCTGCATGAATAAAAAATTCTATCTTTTCATGCATTTCATTTTTTATCAATTTACCAATTGCATCTACTTCTTCATGTGAAACACTTAAGGGGTCGTACCAGGGTAAGGTAACATGACAATCAATGTGCAAATGGTCACCATATTTAAGTACACGTAAATTGTGAACGTCGATCCATTTATCCTGTTTATTCTTTTCCAATAAAGAAATCACTTCTTTGATATGTGCAACATCCGCTTTGTCCAATAAATTATCTATTGATTCTTTCACTAGCCTAAAGCCCGTATATGTTATCATTAACCCTATTACAATGGCAAGTACATAATCTATCCAAACTATTTTAGTAAAATAAATGGCAACCAATCCAAACACAATAGCTACACTGGACCATGTGTCGCTGAGTAAATGTTTACCTTCTGCTACAAGCGTAACGGAGCCTTCTTTTTCTCCTCTTTTGATCAATACAAAACCCATCACGCCATTAACTGCTCCTGCAAACACGGTCAGATACAAACCCCAATCTAAGTTTTGTAGTTCGTCCTTATCAAAAAAGGAAGATGCCCCTTTAAAGATCATTCCTATTCCTGCTGTCAATATCATCGCTCCTTCAAAACCTGATGAAAGAAACTCTATTTTTCCGTGACCATAAGGATGATCTTCGTCTTTGGGTTTAGCGGCATAATAAATGCTATATAAAGCAAATGCACCTGTAAGAATGTTCACAATAGACTCAACGGCATCCGTTAGTATGGAGTTAGAGTTAGTAAGGAAATAAGCTGCAAATTTTACAACAAACAAACAAATACTGATGATCAAAACAATTTTCATCAATTGTTTTTTTCCGCCGTTAACTGCTTGATCCTTCAAATGTACATGCATAGAAAAAAATTACCAAAGCTTTAAACCTTATCAGTCTAAAGTAAGAATAAAAAAAGACATTCGAAAATGATTCCTGCCATTACAAACTACCGGTTCTTCCTCCATCCACAGGAACATTGATCCCTGTTATGTATGAAGCTGCCGGCGAAGCTAAAAACGCAACAGCATTAGCAATTTCGTATGCCTCGGCAAAACGCCCCGCAGGAATTTCGTGCAGCATTTCGCTTTTTACTTCCTCTAAGGCAATTCCTGTACGCGAAGATTTATTTTCCATGATTCCGCTTAAACGAACAGTATTGGTCGCTCCCGGTAATACATTATTTACAGTGATCCCGAATTGTGCTATTTCATTCGAAAGTGTTTTTGCCCAATTAGCAACCGCAGCTCTGATGGTATTTGAAACACCTAATCCTTTCAAAGGAATTTTAACTGAAGTAGAAATAATATTAATAATCCTTCCGTAAGCCGACTTTTTCATTCCATCCAAACATGCCTGTGCTAAAATATGATTACATATCAAATGATTATTAAATGCGCTCAGGAATTCATCCGTTTGAGCATTTGCAATTGGTCCGGCAGGCGGTCCGCCTGTATTGTTTACTAATATATTTACAGTTCCCTGACGCTCGATATAATGAGTAACAGCCTTTTTTAGTTCTTCCGGCTGAGAAAAATCAACTGCTATATAAGAATGTTGCTGACCTTTTTCCGTATTAAGTTCTGCTTTCGCCTTTTTTAATGCTTCTTCGTTACGAGCAACCAAAGTTACATTTGCTCCCATCAAAGCTAGTTCAAGGGCAATTGCCTTTCCTATTCCCTGGGTGCTTCCGCAAACCAATGCGCGTTTATTTTTTAGATCTAAGTTCATTACAATTTCAGTTTATAGGATATGTCAAAAAAATCAAGAATGGTTTTCGGCTTCTGCACAAATATAGATCTTAATCCAATACTCTCTGCACCTTTAATATGTTGTAGCGAGTCGTCGAAAAAAATAGTTTCTTCTAAGTTTAAGGAGTTTTGTTGCATAACATATTCAAATGCTTCGCCATTTGGTTTTCTGATTTGAACCTGATTCGAAAAATACACACGCTCAAACAAAGGATCCAGATTATCAAGCCCATGTTGAATTTGAATGATGTTTTCAAATTCGTTTATATGTGTTTCATTAGTGTTGCTAAATAAAAAAGTACGATAGTTTTTTCCAACACTTTTTAATAGATTTAATCTGTCAGTGGGAAAATCAAGCAGCATACTATTCCAGGCGGCTTTCATTTGCAAAGCACTTATTTCTTCCGGCACGTATTTTTTTAGCTCAGTAAAAAAATGATCCTCTGTTATTTTTCCCGTTTCGAAACGATCAAAGAGATCGCTTTGTTGTGCCTGCGAATAAATTGCATCAAAGTTATTTATTCCCAACTCTTTAAACGCTTCCTCTGTTTTACTATAATCGATATTTAGTAAAACACCGCCAAGGTCAAATATGATATTTTTTATTTCGTTCAATGTGTTAGGCTCTTTCAATAACAACAGCATAACCCTGACCAACACCAATACACATGGTAACAACAGCATAACGCTTATTTGTTTCGTGCAATTGTAATGCAGCAGAATATAAAATTCGTGCGCCACTCATTCCTAATGGATGACCCAATGCAATAGCGCCACCGTTAGGATTGATACGTTCATCATTATCTGCCAATCCCCAAGTGCGTGTACAAGCCAATGACTGAGCCGCAAATGCTTCGTTCAATTCCAACAGGTCAACATCTTTCCATGTTAATCCTGCTTTTTTTAATGCCTTGTTAGCTGCTTCAACAGGGCCAATTCCCATAATTCGTGGCTCAACTCCCATAGCTGCACCTGAAACAATACGGGCAAGAGGTGTAAGATTATTTTTCTTTACTGCGTTTTCAGACGCCAACAACAATGCTGCTGCACCATCATTTAAACCCGAAGCATTACCTGCAGTAACAGTTCCGTCTTTTCTAAAAGAAGGTTTTAATTTTGATAAACCTTCCAAATTGGTGTTTGGCTTTGCAAATTCATCCTTATCAAAAATAATTGCATCTCCTTTTTTTTGTGGAATACTTATAGCGGCGATTTCTTTTGCCAGCCTTCCGCTTTGCATTGCTTTTGCTGCTTTCTGCTGACTCCACAATGCAAATTTATCCTGATCTTCTTTATTGATCTTATACATTTCTGCAACGTTCTCTGCGGTTTCTCCCATTGCATCCGTTCCAAACATTTCTTTCATGATCGGGTTAATAAATCTCCAACCAAAGCTGCTGTCGAATAGCTGCTGATCTCTTCCAAATGGAGTAGATGCTTTCGACATTACCCAGGGCCCACGAGTCATATTCTCAACCCCACCTGCTATCATTAATTCTTCATCACCACACATAATGCTGCGCGATGCATCCATGGCTGCTGCCAAACCTGATGCGCACAAACGATTTACTGTTTGCCCGGGAACAGAAACAGGCAAACCGGCCATTAATCCCGCCATGCGGGCAACATTACGATTGTCTTCTCCGGCTTGATTTGCACAACCCATAATAAGATCGCCAACCTGAGCCCAATCCAAACTTGGACTTTTTTTAATCAACTCTTTCAGTACAAAAGCTGCCATGTCATCTGCTCTCACTGCTGCTAATGTTCCTCCGAAATTTCCTATTGCGGTACGAACTCCGCTTACTATATATGCCTGATTCATGCTTGTTTGTTTTTAGACACAGATTCCACTGATTACGCTGATGAAATCTGGTCTTGTATTTAGTTAATTACACAGAAACAATTCCTATTATTATCCACGAAATTCAAATTCTTATTTTCATTATCACAAATAATCTGCGTTATCCGCGAAATCTGTGTCTCTCTTTGTAGTTATCTATTTTGTTATTGCTTTTTTAGCTTTACGTCTTTTTAAAAATTTTGCTGTTCCCCACCATACCGCTACAATTACAAGGAAGTGAACGAAATATGATTTAGATAATCCTTTATCTCCTACAAAACAGAAGAATCGTTCCCAACGGAATTTTCCATCTTTAGAATTCTTAGTTAAAGAAGATATCCATCCTTTTCCTGATACGGGATTTTTAGCCGGGTCTTTCATACTGAACCAAACAAACACAGGCTTACCTACTACGTGATCAAATGGCACAACTCCCCAGCTTCTTGAATCGGCCGAATTGTGACGATTATCTCCCATCATGAAATAATAATCCTGTTTGAAGGTATAGGCTTTTGACTCTGTTCCATTGATGAAAATTTTTCCACCTTTAATTTCCAGATCATTATTATCATATACATCAATTACCCTTTCGTATAAACAAATATTGGAAGTATCAATACTAATCGTTTCTCCGGTTTTTGGCAAAACAAATGGTCCAAAATTATCATTGTTCCATGGATAGCGAGGATTGTGCGGGAAGATAGAGGCTTCGTATTGTCCTTTTGGAGCTATATATCTCTCGATCCCCACACATTCAGGCATTGATTTTATCAGTGCGGCTTTAGCATCCGTTAAATTCAACCTGAATACCATGGTGTCTTGCCCGCCCTGATTGGCCAGTAATCCGACTGAATCAACACTTTCGACTTTTCTACCCGGAATATCTCCCATGTATCCTGCTTCATCAACATAAACATCCATTTTATCCAACCATGCAGGATCAGAAAAATTAAATCCTAATGATTTTACAAAATAAATATGCTGTGCATTTTCGGGCGTTTCTGCGGGTTTATCATTTATATATAAAATACCGTCCTTTACTTCAAGCTTATCTCCTGCAATAGCTACACAACGTTTCACATAGTGCTCGCGTTTATCAGAAGGGCGTGCTACAACTTTTCCCAAGGGTTGATATACGGGCATTCCATTCTCATACCCTGAAACAATTTGAAAATTCGGTTGGTTGTATAAACTCTTTACATTATTATCTCTACAGATCTGATAATAACTTCTATCCTGAAATCTTACAGCAACCGTATCACCATCAGGATAATTAAATACTACAATGTCTCCATTCTTAATTTTAGAATAACCCGGCAATCTCCAGTATGGAAGTTTGATCCATTCCAGATAAGATTTTGTTTCGGTTGTAAAAGGTAAAGTATGATGCGCAAAAGGAAATGCTAAAGGTGTTTGCGGAGTTTTTGCACCATAAGCAAACTTATTTACGAAAAGAAAATCCCCAACCATTAAGGATTTCTCCAAAGATGATGTTGGGATTGTAAATGCTTCTAAAAAAAATGAACGAATTACGGTGGCCGCAATAACTGCAAAGATCAATGGATCCAACCATGTTTTAATAAAACCACCTTTACGGTTTTTAATATCTTCAATGCCTACAAATTTTTCTTCTTTTGAAAAGCCAAGGAAAACGAGATACAAATAAGAAAAGAATGCAGCTATGGTAAGATCAGTTCCCTTTCGTTTCCCAAAATACTGAGCCGTAATAACAGTAAGTACAGCATACATCAATATATTTACTCCCGGAACTATCATTAAGAAAACCCACCACCATGGTCTTTCCAATAGTTTGATCCATTCATAAAAATTAAGAAAAGGCACAAATGCTTTCCAGGTTGTTCTTCCGGTTTTTTCAAATATTTTGTAAAGACCCACAAACGAAATGAGTACCAGTATTACAAAGATCCAGTTTCCTATGTACATATGTAAATTTTAAAGCCGCTAATTTAACGTTATTCATTGGTATAAGTACAATTTTATGATGGACGGAAAGCAGATTTTGTTAAGATTTGCTAACTTCAATATCATATGTTCTAATGATTTATATCAATCCGTCCGTTCAGAAATTTTCCTATCTTAGTTTTAAGATACTAGGTTTATGTTGGAATATCCTCTCCCGTCCCATATTAATGCAGAAGTGAAACTCCCCCATTCTTTATTATTACAAAGAGCGGATGGGATTATTGAAATTCGCTGTGCCGATGATTTCACCTATGAAACGGAGCATATTATAGAAAATCAACATTATTTGAAGCAATTTGCAGGAAAGGGGAAAGTTCGGGTACTGAATATTATAGGAAAATATACCTCAATTACTAATGAAGCCAGAGCACACATTGCAAAAGGCGGGCATAAAGACTTTATTGCAGCTGAAGCTTTTTTAATTCGATCGTTACCACACCGATTACTTGCGCAGTTTTTCATAAAAGCAAACAAACCTTTAGTTCCGGCAAGGTATTTTGCATATGATCAAAAGGAAGAAGCGGAAAAATGGCTTTTTCAATTCGACATTTAGTTATATTTATGGCATGAAATTGAAAATACTGCTCCTACTCATTATAAGTTTTTCATTACAAGTGTTTTCTCAGGAAATTCCACCCGTTCCAAAAACATTTATTCAGGATAACACAGGTATAGTTGAAAAAGTATATTGGGACTCCATTAATAACCTACTTGCCGACCTTGAAGAACAAACCGGAACACAATTTATTGTTTATGTAGCCGACAGCCTGAACGGAGAAGTATTGGAGAACTACGTAAACAAAATGTATAACACATGGGCTCTAGGCTCAAAAGGAAATGATAACGGAATTCTATTAGCGGTGTTTATTAAGGATAGAAGTTTTAGAATAGAAATTGGTTACGGTTTGGAAGGAAAAATACCGGACTTGCTTTCATACAAGTATCAGGAAAGGTACATGGTTCCGCGATTTAAGGAAGGGAATTACGGACAGGGAATATTGGATTGTTCAAAAGCATTGGCAGACGCCGCTTCAGACTTTTTATGGGATTTTTACGGGGAGAAAAAACAAAGAGAAATAGATAGCCTGATCATTAATGATGAAGCAAGATTGCTTAGTGATGATGAAAGGGCAAAAGTAATTTATAGCCTGCACTCCGGATATGAATATACTGATTACACCGATTTTAAGGTCTACTTTTACACTACTAATTCAAAAGACGCTTCATTCTTACAAAGTAAACTGGAGAAAATTTGGGAAGAGATTCAGAAGAAACAGGAATTCGTTCCCAACAAGATTCTTGTAGGAATATCCGCCTCCAGACCTTTCTTCGGTTGTTTTGTAGATGACAACCTGAAAAAAGAGTTTTCACTACAAACAATAAACGCTATTCAGGAAATGGACTACGGTCAGTTTTTGATGGATGAATGGAACTCCAAAGAACATTATTATTTACTCTCCAATTTAAAAAACGAAGTAATTGGTAATATAGAATTTTATAAATTCAAACAAAAAAATCCTATTTATGTTTCCATATTTTCAAATGTATATACCCGCCCGTCTGACCTCATGTGGAACCATAGTTCTATGCTTGCATTTTCCTGGATCTTTTTGGCTCTCGCTATTCCCATACTAATTATTGTAACACTTGTGTTATTGAACAGAAGCCTGGAAACAAAGACAAAAAAAATCCTGATTGCCTGGTCCTTCCTTAACTATTTACTTCCTTTTTTAGGATACCTGGTTCAATTATTTTTAATTGCCAAAGTAATTAAGCTCCTAAGAAAAAAAGGAAACTATTTAGAGAAGATCAAGATCATAAATGAAAAAAGCTATTTCGGTTACCTGAAGGATTTCTTTACCGCTAAGGGAGGAGGAGGATCTTATTCATATAGTTCATCCGGCTCTTCTTATAGTTCAGGATCGTCTTACAAATCAAGTTCCTCAAGTAGTAGTTACAGTAGTAGTTCCTCATCCAGTTCATCGCGCAGTTTTGGCGGTGGAGGTGGAGGTAGATCAGGTGGTGGTGGAAGCAGCGGAAAGTGGTAATTCTAATTTCCAACACAGAGGCCTCAGAGAAAGGTGAGAGGTCCACAGAGTTTTTTTCTGTTTACGGCAAATTATATTGCTTACTTTAACCAAATAAACCATCTCTTTAAATTAACTCAGTGTAACTATGAAAACTCAGTGAACTCTGTGTTAAAAACCGTACTTTTGCCACATGCAACCGGTAAGAGCGAAAAAACATTTAGGCCAACATTTTCTGGCAGATAGAAATATTGCAGAACGAATTGTAAATGGTTTACCTGAAGAAGCTTTTAAAGATGATCTTATTGAGATAGGGCCGGGAACAGGTGTTCTAACTCAATTCATTCTACCTAAAAAACCAAGTGGATTTTTTGGATTGGACCTCGATCAGGAATCGATTGATTATTTAAAACAAACTTATCCGGATCGTGCAGAAAGTTTTATTTACTGCGACTTTCTAAAATACCCGATAGAAACTCTTGTAAAAGCTCCTTTCAGTATCATCGGAAATTTCCCTTACAACATTTCTTCGCAGATCATGTTTACCGTATTGGAACATAGAAACAGCGTGAACTATGTAGTTGGTATGTTTCAGAAAGAAGTTGCAAAACGTATCGCTGAAAAACCCGGAAGTAAAGAATACGGAATTTTAAGTGTATTACTTCAGGCTTATTTTGATATTAAGTATTTGTTTACGGTACAGGCAGGTTCTTTTAATCCGCCGCCAAAAGTATTATCAGGTGTTATTCAGTTAAAAAGAAACAACGTTGAAAAACTGGATTGCGATGAGAAATTATTTTTTCTTGTTGTAAAAACCGCATTCAATCAGCGCCGTAAAACAATGCGGAATGCTTTGAAAGTTATTCTTACACAACCTTTCGATCATCCTTTATTAGATAAACGTGCAGAACAAATCGGAGTAAGTGATTTTGTGTTTTTAACGCATGAAATCGGAAAACTATCCGTTTAAATTTTCAACACAGAGTTTCTGAGGAACACAGAGTTACTCTGAGAATACTTCACTGATCTCTGTGCAACTCTCTATACTCTGCGGCCTCTGTGTTGAAATTCGGTTAGATTAAAACTCCGCACTCTTCGGAGTCCTTGGAAAAGCAATTACATCACGGATGTTAGTCATACCCGTTACAAATAACACCAAACGCTCGAAACCAAGGCCAAATCCTGCATGTGGACAAGCGCCAAATCTTCTTGTATCTAAATACCAATACATTTCCTCAATTGGTAAGTGCATTTCTTTCATACGAGTTTCTAATAATTCCAAACGCTCTTCACGTTGAGAACCACCTACGATCTCTCCAATGCCAGGGAATAAAATGTCCATCGCTCTTACCGTTTTTCCATCATCGTTCTGACGCATGTAAAATGCTTTGATGTCTTTTGGATAATCAGTAAGAATAACCGGTTTCTTAAAATGTTTTTCTACTAAATAACGTTCGTGCTCGCTTTGCAGATCAACTCCCCACTCGTTAACAAGGTATTGGAATTTTTTCTTTTTGTTATGATTGCTTTCACGTAAAATAGAAATAGCTTCCGTATAAGTAACACGTTCAAATTTATTATCAATACAGAATTGTAGTTTTTCCAACAAGCTCATTTCGCTACGTTCGATCTGAGGTTTGTTTTTTTCCTCGTCCAACAGACGTTGATTTAAGAATTCAATGTCTTCACGGTTATGCTCTAATGCATATTTAATAACGTAATGCAATAACTCTTCTGCAAGATCCATGTTATCGTTCAGATCAAAGAAAGCCATCTCCGGCTCTATCATCCAAAACTCTGCTAAGTGACGAGTAGTATTTGAGTTCTCAGCTCTGAAAGTTGGACCAAAAGTATACACTTCACCAAATGCCATTGCAGCTAACTCACCCTCTAACTGACCTGATACAGTAAGGTTTGTAGCCTTACCAAAAAAGTCTTGTTTAAAATCGATTTCACCCGCTTCGTTTAATGGAGCTTTATTAATGTCTAATGTTGTTACCTTAAACATCTCCCCTGCTCCTTCTGCATCACTTGCTGTAATGATGGGTGTGTGCATGTAAACAAATCCTTTGTCGTTGAAGAATTTATGTACTGCATAAGCCAATGAATGACGAATACGAAAAATTGCCCCGAATGTATTGGTACGGAAACGTAAATGCGCGATCTCTCTTAAAAACTCTAATGAGTGTGCTTTTGGTTGTAATGGATAAGAATTCGGTTTACTAATATCCGATTCCGCATCACCATATATTTCAATAGCAGTTACAGCAACTTCTACTTTTTGTCCCTTCCCTTGTGAAGCGATCAATGTACCTGTTACACCCACACAAGATCCCGGAGTAATGCGTTTCATAGTTGCATCATCAGTAACACCTGCATTTAAAACTGCCTGAATATTATTTATAGTTGAACCATCGTTGATGGCAATGAATTGAGTGTTTCTGAAAGTACGAACCCAACCTTTCACAGTTACTTGCTGTCCTGTTGGTTCAGTATTGATAAGCTCTTTAATTTTTGTACGCTTTTGCATAATTATGTCTTTTAAAAAAGGATTACAAATTTAGGAGAATTTTTGGGTTATTTCCCGCAGATTTCGCAGATTTACGCGGATTAAATTTTAATGTCAGCTTTTCTTATAAACTCAAATCTGTCTTAGCTCTCACATCTTGGCTATTGAATCCTTACTTCTTCTCCAACGAAATATTCTCATCTCCCGCCTGATAGGGCAGAAAAGAAAAAATGAATTGCAACATTTCCTCTGTGGTTTGCATGCTCTCGTTCCCTTCTCCTTCACTTATTTCACGAGGTGGGTGATAAGGGTTGTTTGGATTTTGAGCCGTGTTATCATAAGTAGCAAACACATGGATCATAGAACCCGCAGGAATCTTTTTCATTTTTTGGAAAGTGTAATAATACTGCCATCTGAACTCCCACTTGTTTATTTTGATAATGCGAATTGTATCATTAGAAGGAGTCAATGCATAAGCCAACATACTTTTTCCAACCAAATGCATGTGCGGATTTACAGAGAGTAATGAAATATCCTCCGGCACCTGCCATTGTGTATGGAATGTTTTTATCTCATTTGGCGGAATAACCAATTTAGGTTCAATCGGAGCAATTCCAAAGGTTCCTAATTGTAGTTCTTTAATTGGACGTTTTGGAGAAACAGGGGAGAAAAAAACATTGATATAAGAAGAATCGAATTGTTCTTTATTACTTGGGCCGTAATGAATGTTCGCTAACAAAATTGCCCCGTTCTTTTTCATCACGTAACCACCAATGTTATCAGGGTAAACGGGCGGTGTGTAACCGGGTAAATAATAAACCGTATTCGGACTCAGGTTCGGAAATTCAGGTTGCATTTTGTCCGTATAATTTAAATTCATTTTACTGAATTGCTCCTTAAAATTATTGCGAACATCGGGCAATATTGACGCTCCTTTGTATTGATCAAAAGCGCGAAGATGATTATAACCTATCAAATGCCCGTTAACGTGATGCACCAATTTTCGTTTGCCTGGAACAAATTCGAAGTGTCTTACAAAAGTATCTTTAGAAAGTGTGTAGGGTAGTTTAATAGTCAGAAAATTATCGGTTCCGTTGCCTTGCAATTTTACCGCTGTTTGCATTGGAATCACCATATCAGGCTTACCAAAAAAAGAGCCCACATAAAAATCCGGATCAGGAAGTGCTTTCGTACTATCTCCCCGGAGTTTTCCCTGATCCACCCATTTTTTAACAAGATCAATTTCTTTTTGTGAAAGTGTACGCTCGCCGATAAAATGGCTATACTCCAGATCAGCCGGCCAGGGTGGCATATAGCGCGTTTCGACAGCAAATTTTATTTTATTCGCAGCTAATTTTGCATCGTTGTATGTAAGCAAATTAAACGGGCCGGATTCTCCGGGGCGGTGACAATTGGTGCAATTCTTAAATAAAATGGGGGCAATGTGTTCCGAATATGTGACTAAAGTATCTGAAGGATCTTTTGTTGAACCTTCTTTTTCAGTACCCGATGAACAGGAAAAAAGTAACAATCCGAACAGCCCTGCAAATAAGGAATTCAGCTCGTTTTTAAGATTCATTCGGGCAAAAAACAGTTTCATGAGCCACAAAGATAGAAATTGCCTCAGATAAGCCGCTGATTCGCATCATTTTCCATTGGTTTTTCCCCAATTTTTACCTAAATTCGTGCCTCTTTTTTAGAACGCGTTCAAGTAAATAAATATTAAAACCATATAAGGCATTTAAGGTCATATAAGTTTTCTCTCTGTGAAACTCTTTAGCCTCTGTGTCCTCTGTGTTAAAAGAAACGATATGAGTAAGTACCCTGAATACAAACAATTGAACCTTCCGAAGATAAGCGAAGACATGCTTAAATTTTGGGAAGAGAATAAGATCTTTGATAAATCGGTTTCTTCACGCGAAGGAAAAGAACCATGGGTTTTTTATGAAGGTCCTCCAAGTGCAAATGGAATGCCCGGGATCCATCACGTAATGGGAAGAACGATCAAAGATATTTTTTGTCGTTACAAAACCTTACAAGGCTTTCAGGTAAAACGTAAAGCAGGTTGGGATACTCACGGGTTACCAATTGAGTTAGGTGTAGAAAAAACTTTAGGGATTACAAAAGAAGATATCGGAAATAAAAAAAGTCCGAAATACATTTCTGTTGAAGACTACAACAAAGCTTGCCGTAAAGAGGTAATGAAGTACACCGACAAATGGGAAGACTTAACTGCGCGTATGGGTTATTGGGTTGATATGAAAAGCCCATACATCACTTACGATAATAAATACATTGAAAGTGTTTGGTGGTTATTACAAAATCTTTACAACAAAGATCTTTTATACAAAGGCTTCACCATTCAACCTTATTCACCCGCAGCAGGAACAGGCTTATCATCACACGAGATCAATCAACCGGGTTGTTACCGTGACGTGAAAGACAGAACTGCAACGGTGATGTTCAAAGTTGTTGATCCTTCTAAATTAAAAATAAATGGTCTTACAGGTGATGTTCATGTTTTAGCATGGACAACTACTCCATGGACTCTACCTTCAAACACAGCATTGGCAGTTGGAACATCTATTGAATATGTTTTAGTAAAAACATTCAATCAATACGACGGTCATGAAATTAATGTGATCCTTGCAAAAGAACGTTTGGCTGCTTATTTAAATCCTAAAGGCTTAGATGCTGAATTTGTTTTCAAAGCAGGTGATAAGGTTATTCCATACAAAATACTTGCTGAGTTCAATGGTTTTGATCTGGAAGGTTTACGCTACGAACAACTACTTCCCTTCGTGAAACCTGATGGTGATGCATTCAGAGTAATATTAGGTGATTTCGTCACTACCAGCGATGGTACAGGTATCGTACACATTGCCCCTACTTTTGGTGCGGATGATATGCGTGTTGCACGTGAGGCAAATATTCCATTATTGCTTACTAAAAATGCGGATGGTAATGATGTTCCTTTGGTTGATTTGCAAGGAAAATTTGTTGCTGAAATAAACGACGGTATTTTCTTGTACGGAAAAGAATATGTAAAAGAAGCATATTTAACTGATACAGAAAAAGAAATTGAATTCAAACATCAGAAACAAGTTTTAGAAGCTGCAGGAAAAATAAAAGAACTGAAAGCGTACATCAGTGTTGATGAGCGTATCGTTCTAAAATTGCAGGAAGAAGGGAAATTATTCAAGAAAGAAACCTACGAACATAGTTATCCGCATTGCTGGAGAACTGATAAACCGGTATTGTATTATCCATTGGATAGCTGGTTCATTAAATCGACTGCGGCTAAACAACGTATGATCGAATTAAACAAAACGATCAACTGGAAACCGGAAGCAACCGGTACAGGCCGCTTTGGTAACTGGTTAGAGAACCTCAACGATTGGAATTTATCGCGTTCACGTTTCTGGGGAATTCCAATTCCTATCTGGACAAGCGAAGACAGATCGGAACAGATAATTATTGGTAGTGTAGAAGAATTAAAGGCACAGATTGATAATGCAGTTGCAAAAAAGATGATGGATGCAAATCCGCTTGGCGAATACAAAGTGGGCGATATGAGTGATGCAAACTATCACACATTTGATCTTCATAAACCTTATGCTGATACTATTATTTTAGAGAAGAACGGAAAAAAATTATTCCGCGAACCTGATCTTATTGATGTTTGGTTTGACAGTGGTGCTATGCCATACGCGCAGGTACATTACCCGTTTGAGAACAAAGAATTAATTGATAATCACAAATACTTCCCAGCTGATTTCATTGCGGAGGGTGTAGATCAAACACGTGGATGGTTTTTTACTCTACATGCAATTGCTGTAATGTGTTTTGACAGCGTTGCTTATAAAAATGTTGTTTCTAACGGATTGGTGTTGGATAAGAACGGAAACAAAATGAGTAAGCGTTTAGGAAATGGTATCGATCCTTTTGATACACTCCCAAAATACGGAGCCGATGCAACTCGTTGGTACATGATCGCAAACGCAGCTCCATGGGATAATTTAAAATTCGACCTGGATGGAATTACTGAAGTGCAACGTAAATTATTCGGAACACTTTACAATACTTACGGTTTCTTCTCGCTTTATTCTAATGTAGATAATTTTGTTGTAGATCACAGCAACGCAGTTCCGATGGCGGAACGTGGAGAATTAGATAAATGGATCATTTCGAAGTTGAACAGTTTAGTTAAAGATGTTACAAACGCATTTGATGAATACGAACCACATCGTGCAGCACGTTTCATTGAAGAGTTTGTAGATGAGCATTTGAGTAACTGGTACATCCGTTTATCTCGTCGTCGTTTCTGGAAAGGTGAAATGAGCACAGATAAAAAAGCTGCTTACGAAACGCTTCACGAATGTTTAACGGTTGTTGGACAATTAATGAGCCCGATAGCTCCTTTCTTTGCAGAATGGTTGCACAAAAATCTTACAGCAAACGATGCTAAGGCAGAAGAATCAGTTCATTTGACCTTATTCAAAAAAGCAGATGAGAAACTTATAGACAAAGGTTTGGAAGAGCGTATGGACATGGCTCAGCGTATTTCTTCCATGGTATTGTCTATCCGTAAAAAAGAGAATTTACGAGTTCGTCAGCCATTACAACGTATCCAGATCCCGATCCTGAATAAGGAAATGCAGGAGAAAATAGATGCTGTGAAAGAGCTGATATTATCAGAAGTAAATGTGAAAAGTATAGAGTTTGTGGATGAAAGCAAAACACAGATCGTAAAGGATCTGAAGTTAAATTTCAAAACCTTAGGTAAGACTTTGGGACAGCAAATGAAGGCGTTTCAGGCATTTGCCAATGAAAATGGGAAAGAGATCATCTCAGCAATCGAAAAAACAGGTAAATACAGCTGGAATGGTTTAGATATGAATTCTGAGGATTTTGAGATCATCCCGGTTGATATTCCGGGCTGGAAAGTAGCCAATAATGGGCCTTTGACCGTTGCTTTGGACGTTACTCTGAACGAAGCACTGATTCATGAAGGAATTGCCCGGGAACTGGTAAATCGTATCCAAAACATCAGAAAAGACAAGGGTTTTGAGGTTACCGACAAAATAAACATCAAAATACAGAGAAATAATTCCTTAGATACTGCTATAAAAAGCAATTTAACTTATATTTGTACTGAAACTTTAACTGATAATTTAGAAGTTGTAGAATCAGTGGCTCAGGCAGAAGGAATTTTGGTTGAGGTTGACGAGAACACAAGTACCCTTATTTCAGTTCAAAAAAATTAATAGGATTATGGCTAAGAATAAAAAATCAGCGAAACCTGTTGCGAAAAAAGCAGCAAAACCGGCAGCAAAAAAGTCTGCTAAACCTGCTCCAAAAAAAGCTGCTAAACCCGTAGCTAAGAAACCCGCAAAACCTAGTAAACCGGCTCCTAAAAAAGTCGTTAAACCTGTTGCTAAAAAAACAGCAAAGCCTGCTCCTAAAAAAGTAGTTAAACCTGTTGCTAAAAAGGCAGCGAAACCTGTTGCAAAGAAAGCAGCGAAACCTGCTCCTAAAAAAGTAGTGAAAGTTGTTGCGAAAAAAGCAGTTAAACCTGTAAAGGTAGCTCCTGCTCCAAAAAAAGAAGTTAAAGCCGTTTCTAAAAAAGAAAAGGAAATCAAGAAACCAATAAGCAAAGTTGAAAAGAAAGAAGAGAAGAGTATGAAGAAGAAAGGTAAAGAGGAAGGTAAAAAAGCTAAACCTGTTGATGACGAATTGGAGGCTGATGGTTTGGATATGGGCGATGGCTTGTTGGAAGGTGGATTAGACGGGGAGGCAGTGATTGAAGAAGAAGAAGAAGATGATTTTGTGGATGTTGAACCTAAGAAAAAAGGCAGAAAACCAAAAGCAAAAGAAGGCAAGAAAAAATATGACTCTGAAGATTTCGTAAGAAAACAAGTAGTTAAAATTGACCTTAGCAAATCTTTGCTTAAGAAAACATTAACTGAGCAACCGAAACCATTTGTAAACACAAGTGATAATCGTTCTCGTTATACTGATAAAGAATTAGCTGAATTCCGTGAATTAATTTTAAAGAAATTAGAAGAAGCTCAGATTGATTATGATTTGCTGAAACAAACGTTATCGCATGCTGATGATCATGGAACAGACGATACTTCTCCAACATTCAAATTATTGGAAGATGGAAGTGATGTGTTGTCTAAAGAAGAAACGGCTCAATTGGCTCAGCGTCAGGAAAAATACATTGTATCGCTTAAAAACGCTTTAGTACGTATCGAAAACAAATCGTACGGAATTTGCCGCGCTACAGGTAAATTGATCCCTAAAGAACGTTTACGCAGTGTGCCTCATGCCACTTTAAGCATCGATGCTAAATTGAATCAATATTCGTAATGCCAGATATCATCTGACATTACTAGAAAGGTTATCCAAAACGGATAACCTTTTTTGTTTGTCGTTTTGTAGGGGAGGGTCGCGACCCTCCCCTACAAAACGCAACCTGACCCTACAAAAAAAACCTTATCTTTGCTCCCGTTTCAAACTATATGCAGCGTCTAACACAAATACTCAAAAAATACAAATACCCTATCATTGCAATTCTTTCGGTATTGCTAATTGATCAGGCAATAAAGCTGTATATAAAAACACATTACTTTTTAGGAGAAGAGTATAAAGTTACAGGCGACTGGTTCATCCTGCATTTTACGGAAAACCCGGGAATGGCGTTTGGTATGCAGTTAGGTGGAAACTTTGGTAAACTTGCATTAAGTGTATTAAGAATTTTCGCTGCCATTTTTGGTGTTTATTACATTATTAAGATCACTCGCAAAGGCGAACACATGGGATACATTATTTGTGTTTCTATGATATTAGCAGGTGCCGTTGGAAATATATTTGATAGTATGTTCTATGGATTGATCTTCGATCAGGGAACAGTGCTGGATCCGCAAACACAGGAGTATGTTGGATATTACGGATTAGCTGAGTATTCTTCTCAGGGTTATTCTTCTTTTTTACACGGTTGTGTAGTAGATATGTTTTACTTTCCACTTGTAAGCGGAACCTTCCCGGAATGGGTTCCATTTTGGGGTGGAGAACCTTTCGAGTTTTTCAGGCCGGTATTTAATTTCGCTGATGCATCCATTTCAATGGGTGTGTTTTTTATTCTGATTTTTCAGAAGCGTTTTTTTAAGCAGCACGCTAAGACAGAAGAAAAGAAAGTTGAGGAAAACTCCACCACTGAGGCTTAATAGAAAATTTACCCTTAAACAAAAATCTACAAACTTTGTTTTATTGAACACCTGAAGGTCTAATCGTAAATATCTTTCCTGTGGCCCAAAGTTATAACATCAACTATCAGTTTTGAGTCAATGATCTCATAAATTACGCGGTAATCTCCAATTCTGATTCGATACCCTTCACGTCCCTTTAGTTTTTTGCATCCAGTTGGCGTGGGTTTTGTTCCAAACCGCCTATGGCTTTAAGTATTGGGTTTGCAACCGTATCCGAAAGTTTATCTAATTGCTTTTGAGCCTCTTTAGACAATAAGATGCTATACTTAGGCTTTTTTCCTTTTTCTTTTCTTCAGGTAATCAGAAAACAAAACGCGTTCACTACCATCATCATTTTTCTTAGCAGCATCATACAGTCGAATATCCTCAAACTCTTCCAATTCTTCCATAATGGATTTTGAATTCCTTCATCGGAAGAACCACCATTTTTTTCCGACAGTATCAGTAATGTATTGTGGATGTAAGGTCATGCGAAAGGCTTTTTATAAAGTTAATCAATTCTTAAATATACTTAATTGAAACAAGGAAATTTAAAACTCACTTACCCCTTAAACAAACTATCTACAAACTCGGTTCTATTGAACACTTGCAGATCTTCGAGTTTTTCTCCTACGCCAATGTAGCGAACAGGAATTTTGAATTGGTCTGAGATACCAATAACAACGCCACCTTTGGCAGTGCCGTCTAATTTTGTTAATGCAAGTGCAGTTACTTCAGTAGCTGCGGTAAACTGTTTACATTGTTCAATTGCATTTTGCCCGGTAGATGCATCGAGTACTAATAATACTTCGTGTGGTGCATCCGGAACAACTTTCTTCATTACCATTTTTATTTTGGTAAGCTCGTTCATCAAATTTACTTTGTTGTGCAAACGACCGGCTGTATCAATGATCACCACATCCGAACCACGCGAAACTGCCGAGCTTAATGTGTCAAACGCAACAGAAGCAGGATCTGCACCCATGCCTTGCGAAATAATCGGAACACCAACACGTTCACTCCAGATGGTTAACTGATCAACAGCTGCAGCACGAAAGGTATCTGCTGCACCCAATATTACATTTTTACCTCTTTGTTTAAATGCATACGAAAGTTTCCCGATGGTAGTAGTTTTACCAACACCGTTAACTCCAACAACCATTATCACATACGGTTTTTTATTTTCAGGAACTACAAAATCAATTTCATCCGTACTGTTATTTTCAGTAAGTAATGAAGCGATCTCTTCTTTTAAGATTCCGTTTAATTGAGCAGTACCAACGTACTTATCTTTTGAAACACGATCTTCAATACGTTTGATGATCTTAATTGTAGTTTCAACGCCTACATCTGATGAGATGAGAATTTCTTCGAGGTTATCCAGTACTTCCGCATCAACTTCACTTTTTCCAACAACAGCCTTGGCAAGCTTAGAAAAAAAACCTTCTTTTGTTTTTTCTAAACCTTTATCTAAGGACTCTTTTTTGTCTTTACTGAAGAAACTGAAAATTCCCATTTTAATTTTGCTTTAAAGTACTTTCAAAGATACCGTATTAAATCACAAAAGCTCCTGCCTTTTGGGAAGAAGCTTTTGGTCCCGATAAACTACCGGGAGAAATACATGAACGGATCTTACTTAGACTTTAAAAAGTCAGCAATATGATCGTTATGAACGATTTCTTCTTTAAAGGTATAAGCACCTGTTTTTGGTGACTTAACCATTTTAATAACCTTAGTAAAATCTTTACCTTTTCCGGTTTTTAATGTTGCAACAACCTTCTTAGCCATTTCTATTTAATTTTAGATTTCAGATTTCGAATTTCGAATATATTTTAAATCATACATCAAAAATCTTATATCAGAAATATGATTACTTAATTTCTTTATGTACAGTCATCTTTTTCAAGATCGGGTTGTACTTTTTAAGTTCGATACGCTCTGGCGTATTTTTCTTGTTTTTCTTAGTGATGTAACGGCTTGTTCCGTGCATGCCGCTATCTTTGTGCTCTGTGCACTCTAAGATCACTTGAATTCTGTTTTGCTTCTTTGCCATTGTCTTTTGTTTTTAATAAACAGGGGTGCAAATGTATATCTTTTTTTCTGAACAACCCTACTTTTTTTTGAAAATTCCTTGTTCTGCCATCATTTTTTCGATTTCTTCTGTTGTTTTAACAAGTTTCCCTGATAAAACATCAGGATCTCCCTCTGTAATCAGTACATCATCCTCTATCCGAATACCTATATTCCACCATTTTGGGTCACATGGAGAGCCTTCGGGGATATAAATACCCGGTTCCACCGTAATTACGCTGCCCGCCTTTAAACGTCCGTATGTACCTGCGTCGTGCACGTCCAATCCCAGATAATGTGAAGTTCCATGAAAAAAGTACTTCATAAACTCATTTGGTTCTTTTATAACTTCAAGTTCCATCAAGCCTTTTTTAATCACCTCAACAGCCGCACTATGGGGATCCCTAAAATTATTGCCCTTTTTACAGGCTTTTATTCCGGCGTTTTGAGCTTTTAACACAATATCATAAATTGCTTTTTGATCTTTGGTGAATTTTCCGCTCAATGGCAAAGTACGTGTAACATCAGCAGTATAGCCATGATATTCTGCCCCTGCGTCTACTACCAAAAGTTCAGGGTTATGCAGTTTTTTTCTGTTGGTGATGTAGTGTAACACGCAGGAGTTTTCTCCACCGCCAACGATAGAAGGATAACCAACATACTCCGATCCATTAAATTTAAAACCGAATTCTACCATAGCCTGAGCCTGGTACTCGGTAGTGTTTGAGTCCAGAGACCTCATCAAATCAGCATGTGCATCACAGGTAATATCAATGGCTTTTTTTAATAAGGTCATTTCTTCCGTTGACTTGATCTCTCTGAGGGCAGACATAGCAGTATTAAAAGAGAAAGCATTTTTTTTGTTCTTTACTTTCTCCGTTCTTTCGTTAAATGACTTGATCAACGAAAAAAGATCGCCTGCATCATTCGCATCATCCCTAACGTCATTATTAAAAGTAGAATGATAGATCTTATCAAACTGACCGAAATCCAACTTTAGTTCATGAAAATCAGTATTGTTATAAACATTCACAATTCCCAGTTGTTTTTTTGCACCGTCGATACCCAATCTTCTTCCTGTCCAACTCTCTGCCAAAGGATCACGTGGTTGAACGTAAAGGATTTCGCTGGTAGATATGCTATCGATAGTTTGTTTGTCTTTAAAAATAATCAGAACCGCGTTTGGCTCGGTATACCCACAGAGGTAATAGAAGTTCGGATCCTGACTATACTGGTAATCCACATCATTAGAACGGTTTCTTTCTGCATTTGCAAATACCACAGCTACTGAATTTGGGTCCATTTTATCACGTAATGCCTGGCGTTTCTCTGCATGAAAAGCCGCCGAAAGCATATCTGTATCATAATCGGATGGTTTTGATTGCGCTAGGTGGAGGAAACTAATTCCCAAAACAAAAACAACACTAAGAAAAATATTTTTGCTCATTCTGAATGACTAAAAATTTATAGGAAACCGATGTTTATAAACCAAAAAAACCTTGCCGAAGATACGACAAGGTTTTTACATCAAAAACTGTGCTTAATTAAATTAAGCCATAATTCCGTTCTCTTTTGCTTCTTTTAAGCAAGCGAAGATACCTTTTTTGTTGATATTTTTAATAGCAGATGTAGATACTCTAAGAGTAACCCATTCTCCGGTTTCAGGAACAAAAAACTTTTTACGTTTTAAATTCACTTTAAATTGACGTGGGGTTTTTGTGTTTGAGTGAGAAACATTGTTTCCACCCATCGCTGTTTTTCCGGTTAACTGACAAATACGTGACATTATATTAAATTTTAAATCTGTTACTTAATTAAGGGCTGCAAATATACATACTTTTTTAATAATTGTGCAAATTTTTTGTTGATAAATATGTTTTGACACATTACGATAAATGAATCAAATCGTAAATCACTGATTTAAAATCGATTAAACACAATTTTTGCAATTACTTTTCCGCTGATTTCTCAAATCGCACCGATCAGAGTCCATAAAATTCGTGAGAACCCCCGACTGAACGACTAATCGTTCAGTCGGGCAGGTGCGGCAAAATCCTAAAATCTTATCCCTGCTATCAACACATCATCCACCTGTTCCAAATTTCCTCTCCAGCCTTCGATTTCATCATTCAACACTTTTGACTGTTCTGCCATTGATAAATGATTAACGGAAAGCAGGACTTCTTCCAGTTGCTTGTATTTGAATTTCTTTCCTTTTGGTCCGCCAAACTGATCTGCATACCCATCCGTAAAAACATACAAAGTGTCTCCTGTTTGAACATCAAATTCGTTTAAGCTGAACGGGTGCATTTTTTCTCCTTTCCCAACAGGCATTTTGTCGGCATTTAATGCAATAATTTTTTTGCCTCTAACTAATAAAGGAACATTGTACGCAGCGGCATATTTTATTTTATTGACTTCATTAGCATTGTCAATACACAAAAGAATACCATCCATTCCATCTTGTCTTTCACTTCCGTGTGATAGATTCTCAATCAATCTATCGCGCACATGATCAAATATTTTATTCGGCTCCATAATTCCCTTTTCGGTGATGGCCTCATTTAAATAGGAGATATTTAATAAACTCATAAATGCCCCGGGAACTCCATGTCCTGTACAATCACAAGCTGCAAAATAAAATTTCCCGCCTTTTTTCGTTGCCCAATAAAAATCGCCACTCACTATATCTTTAGGTTTAAAAAGCACAAAATATTCGGGCAGGTTTTCTTTCAATACATCGTCCTGTGCTAACAAAGCGTATTGAATTCGCTGCGCATAATTAATTGAATCCAGGATCTCTTTATTTTTCTCTTCAATCTCCTCATTTTTACGAGCGAGTTCTTTCCGTTGTTCCTCTACTTCTTCTTTTTGTTTGGATATTAACTCGTTCTTTTCCTGCAATAATCGGTTAGTTTTTTTTCGCTGAATATTGGAGCGTACTACAAAGCCAATTAACACTATTAGCAGTAATGCGCCTGCTAAAGCTGCATACAACTGGGTAGATTTTCTTTTAGAGGTTTCTTCCGAAGTTTTTAGTTGCAATGTTTTTTTCTCGTTTTCCGCATTGGCCAATTTAAGTTGTTGCTCTTTTTTCTGATTTTGATAGATTGCTTCTATTTCTTCCTGCTCTTTTGCATGCTTCTCGTTTCGTATAGAATCGCGGTATAAATTAAATTTTTGCAAATATTCATAAGCTTTCTCAAATTGTTTTTTTGATGAGGCAATATCCGCAGCTTGTCCATATAAATCAGCATACAAAGAAAAATTCATTTCCGGATTTAATAAGCGTAATGCGTTTTGATTATAACTATCGGCTAAACCAATATTTCCCTGACTTTTTGCAAGGTTCGATAAATTAAAATAGTTTACACAAATTCCTGAAGTATCGCGCATGCTTTGGTTAATGCTCAGTGCTTTTTCATAAAAATTTTTAGCCAATGGTAGCTTTCGTTGTTTTTCATACAGAGAGGCAATGGAATTATACACCGAAGAAAGTGCTCCCGAGTGATGAACACTTTCGTACAAGGCTACTGCATCTTTAAAATAAAATTCGCTCGAATCGTACTTACCGGTCTCCTCATAAATTTTTCCTTTCAAAAAATAAACATTCCCCTTAATTATTACACTTGGGCTCTTTTCCAGATACTGCAAAGTTAGTGCAGCATACTCTTTTGATTTTTGATAATTAGCTTTTTCAAAATATACCTCCGCAATATTATCTGTAGCCATCGCTGCTTTATCCCACAGTTGATACTTTTCGAATGTTTTTAGAGCAGAAAAATAATATTGAGTTGCCAGATCAAACTTTCCCTCGGCAAAATATGCATTGGCTATATTGTTAGAAATATCGCCTATCCCAATCTCTGATTCCAATTTACTTGTTGTATCTTTTTTATAAGCCTCTATTCCTTTTTCAAAATACTCAACGGATTTTTTATTAATTCCGTAAGCCATATAAACAGTTCCCAGATTATTATAAGTGTCTGCTATTAATAAAGTAAGTTTGGCTTGTTCCGCTTTCTTGAGTGCTCTTTCATAATAGGAAACAGCCTCTTCCAGGGTACCATATCCATAATACAATTGTCCAATGTTGTTCAGAATAAATATCTGTACAGAATCATTCTTACATTTTTCTGCATAAACCAATGCTTTTCTATAACACGAATCGGATTTTTCTGCTTCACCTCTTACATATTGCACATTACCATACATATTGTAGGTACGCGCCAGAAGATATTCATCCCTTTTTGGATTGAGCTTTGGAATAATTTCTTTAATCAGGAGTTCGGCCGAATCAGGGTTTGCGAAACGCAATGCTTTGGCTTTACTCATAAGTTGTTGTACTGATTGCGCTGATGCAAACAGTGATGCAAACAAAAGCAAAACGCTACAACTTATTTTGGCGAACATTGAGTAAATGTACAGAAATTTATCTGAATTGATTTGAGGCAAATCATTACTTTTAAGGCAAAAACAAGATGATCAATAAAATAGAACATATAGGTATCGCAGTAAAAAACCTGGAGCAATCGAACGAACTTTTTTCAAAACTCTTTGGCAAAAATCATTATAAGGTGGAGAAAGTAGAAAGCGAAAATGTTTCTACTTCTTTTTTTATGCTGGGAGAAACAAAAATAGAATTATTGGAAGCAACCTCTCCTGATTCGGCCATTTCAAAATTCATTGAAAAAAAAGGTGAAGGGATTCATCACATTGCATATGATGTAGATGATGTATATGCAGAAATGAAACGGTTGCAGGATGAGGGTTTTGAACTGATTAATAAAGAACCCAAAAAAGGCGCCGACAATAAATTAATTTGTTTTCTCCATCCAAAAAGCACTAACGGAATACTGGTTGAGTTGTGTCAGGAAATTAAATAAGAATTAAAAAGTAATTTCTCCTAAAGCAAAAAGAGCCGTCGCGAGTACTCGCGACGGCTCTTTTATTAAATGTATTTTAGTTTTTATTTATTGCTTTTTGTTACAATAAATTTACCAACGGTTTGTTTTCCTTTATCGTTGTATATTTTATAAAGGTATGCGCCTTCAGCAACATCGCTTAAATCCATAGTATACTTACCTGAACCAACAGTGCTTGTAAACTCAACCGACTTAACTACTTGTCCCATCATATTTGATACAATTATAGATGTTTCTGCAGATTCTGTATTGGTTATTTGGAAACTAACCGAGTTGGAAGCCGGGTTCGGGAAAACATTTACTGCCAGGTTATGTGCATTATTATCCTTTATACCTACAGTAGGAAAATTATTGTATTGTACCTGAGAACTATCTGCCGACTGCTGAAGGTCTCCCAAATCATCTCCACAAATTAAAGCAAACGCTACTTTAATTGAGTCGCCTGCACTTATAGTGAAGGGACCGCTTGATACAACGTTTAATACATCTTCTCCATCTGCATCAGCCATACCTGCCTGTAAACGCGGTGTGGACAAAGCTGTATACTTATCAGCTGTACTGTAATAGTTACCTGCATCATTAATATCTATACCACCATTACCGCCTGCCACGTTATCAATTCCATAGTGATTAGCTGCCTCCGGTGTAAGAACTTTAATACCTGCATACTTACCGTTTGTTCCACTAAACCATGCGTAACCCATTTTTCTGGTAGCATCGTAATCTGCTTTATTCATAGCGTAATCAGATGCTCCGTTTGATGGCCCCGGGATATCCCAGTCGGATGCTATTCCTGCATATAGGCTATTTAAGGCTGTACCACCGGTATTCTTAATATAATATTCAACAATTACATATTTTCTGTGTCCGGGCACACTCCATGCATAAGCGTTATGACTTACTCTAAGATTTTGAGTTGGTACTGCAGTAACGTCATTAAAAATTCCGTGACAATCAAATTCAGATACTACATCCGGTATTACTCTATATACGCTTGCTATGGTAGCAAAATCAGCGTCAGCATTAGAACCATCTGCACCACGTACACAGTCGGACACTGCTGTTGCACTTGTTCCAATCGCTAAACCACCTTCATACATCATTTGAGTTCCTAAATAGGTGAAGCCTAAACCTTCTGATGGTGGAGGACCTGCTTGATTCCAACCGATTCTACCCTTACTTGTGATAGTAGTTTGAAGATCATTGATACGAATATTAATATAATCCACATTCACTGTAACGTTCACAAAATAGCTATCATAATAAGTACCGTCTTTTATTAAAACACGGAAAGTAATAACTGTATTTTGAGCTGTACCTGTATTGATCTTAAATTTGAATGGATCGGCAGAGTTATTGGTTTGCCCCATAGTTGCAATTGCACCTAAAGTAGTTGTGGTATCAATTACAGTAACATTTGTTGCGTTAGTAATAGCCTTGATTGAAGCTATTGTTGCACCTGATGTTGGGTCAAGGTAATTGATAAAGTCTCCATTAATAAAAATAGTATCTCCAATAATAATGGCATTATCGTTATGATCATCAACCACATTGTTAGTATAAACAACTGATGGAGCCGAAGGATCTGTTAATGCCCTGAAAGCATTTAAACGGCCTTTGCCCATTTTATTTTGTAAAGTAGCCTGCGAAACATAAGCAGTTCCTCCTCCCGGAAAAATATTGGGGTTAGTAGTAGCATTATATGGTTTATAGAAATTATCGGACGTTTGTTTTAAACGCTGACCGATCTGCATAGCCGTATAAGTTGGGAATTTGGATTTTACCAAACCCGCAGCACCCGCTACAATTGGAGAAGCCATTGAAGTACCATCTAATGTAGTGTAAGAGTTGTTATAAATAGTTGCATCAATTGTTTGGCCCGGAGCACCTATATCTACTGAATAATCATAGTTTGAAAAAGAAGCTTTTGAATCGTTGGTTGATTTGGTAGCTCCTACTGAAAGTACATAATCATAAGAAGCAGGAAAATAAGCGGTGTTTGTTCCATCATTACCTGCAGCTGCAATAACCAATGCGTTTTTTGTTAAGGTAGCATAAGTGATAATATCCTGTCCGAAAGAACCTCCACCTGCTCCACCCCATGAACAATTAATAACACTAGCACCATGATCAGCTGCATAGGTAATTCCTTCGTAACCGGCAATAATATAACCTACTCCACCAGTACCTCTGGTATCATTATCAGCTGCACATTTTACAACTAATAACTTACAGTTAAAACCAATACCGGCACCACCTGTGGTACCGTTATCAGAAACCTGAGAAGCACAACCTGAAACGTGAGAACCATGATTGTTATTTGCTCCCATGCAATTAGCGTCATTATCTTCAACAATGGCGTTATAATCCGCTCCACCAAGATCCCATCCGTTGTAATTATCTATGTAACCATCTAAATCATCATCGGCACCATTAATTGGATCTGCCGTATTAAGATAAATGTTTGCAGCCAAATCCGGGTGATCCAAATCGCTTCCACTATCAACAATACCAATAACAGTATTCACATCACCCCGTGAACCTCCAATAGTAAGATCCCAGGCTTTATATGCACGAATACGAAGGAACTGATTACGTTGAGCACCCGAAACAGAATCCGCTCTGCTATCGGTAGGTTCGTAATCAAACATTTTAAAAATATAATGTGGTTCAGCGTACTCCAAAGCACCCGAAGCCAATAACTGGTTCGCCGCTTTTTCAATATCCACACTATTGTTATAACTTAATTGATAAATCAAAGAAAGATCGGCATATTTTTGTCCCAATTCATTCACTGCCTTATCAGGGGCTTTATGATTAGGGAACTTACGTTCTAACTTATTAACTCCCAAATAATTTAATGCCAACTGCAATTGCGGATGCTGAACACCGTTCATTCCTGCAACAGCTCTGAATTGCGGGCTTACTTTAAAAACGATGGTTTTCGAGATGTAGTCATCTTCAGTTACGCCTGCAGGCAATGAAAATTTTTTGGTCGCCTTTAATGGCACAGCATTCGTGTTTTGTGCATTTACTGTGGATGCAAACAACATTCCTGCTGCCAATCCAAATGCGTACAGAGTATTACTCTTCATGCTTTTATTGTTTTATTTGTTGGTTACTATTCTAATTCAGATACAATCCCGTACATCCTAGTAAAGGTAATTAATTTACTAGAAATAAACAAGGTGCCAATGATACAATCCTAAATTTTAATTTGCTAATAATTGGTATAAACGGATTCTCATTTACATGAGCGGTAATTATTGAATATCGTGGTAGTTTGGGAAACGGGTCAAAATCCTCCCTTTTTGACCCTCTGTAATTTGAACTGAAAAATGTTGTAACCCATTGGAAATTAAAACATAAGGTGCATTATGGGTTAAATTGTATCGCAGCGACTGCTGAATCACTTTTTCATCCAGCTCAACATTGGGTTCTTTACATTCTACCAAAACAAGTGCTTTACCGGTTTTAGCATAAATCACTATGTCTGTTCTTTTGAAAGTATTATTCAATTTCAGTCCTTTTTCAACCGAAAAAGCAGATAGCGGGAAAGAATGTTCTTCAGATAAAAATACGATCAGGTGTTGCCTTACCCATTCTTCAGGACTCAGGTCTACAAATTTTTTTCTCACCCTGTCGAATATTTGGTGCTTCCCCCTACTTGTTTTTCTCAGGCGGAAACTGTATTCGGGGAAATTTAATTTGGGAAGCAACAATTTTACGAGTATTTTTGATTTTAATTACAAAGAAACAAATTATTGATCTACTTCGGTTAATATGTATGTTTTTTCAATTATCGTATGAAAACAAAAGAAGAAATTGTAGATAACTGGCTACCCCGTTATACTGGAAAAAAATTAGAAGATTTTGGAAAATATATTTTACTTACAAATTTTGGCGGCTACGTGAAAATGTTTGCCGAGTGGAACAAAGTAGAGGTGGAGGGTTTGGATAGACCAATGCAATCTGCTACTCATGGAGGAATAACCATTATTAATTTCAGTATGGGAAGTGCCATGGCTGCAACAATTATGGACCTGTTAACGGCAATAAGCCCGAAAGCGGTTTTATTTTTAGGAAAATGCGGGGGATTAAAAAGAAAAAATCAAATTGGTGATTTAATTTTACCTATTGCAGCTATTAGAGGTGAAGGAACATCCAATGACTATTTGCCCTCAGAAGTTCCGGCATTACCGTCTTTTAATTTACAGAAAGCGATATCTTATACAATAAGGCTGGCAAACCGTGATTATTGGACCGGTACTGTTTATACAACTAACAGAAGAGTTTGGGAACATGATGAGAAATTTAAAGAGTACTTAAGAAGTATTCGTGCGATGGCAATTGATATGGAAACAGCGACTATTTTCAGTGTTGGTTTTCACAATGAAATTCCGGTTGGCGCCTTATTATTGGTGAGTGATCAACCTATGATTCCCGAGGGTGTTAAAACAGAAGAAAGTGACAAAAAAGTAACTACTGATTATGTTACCGATCATTTGAAAATTGGTATTAACTCATTGAAAGAGTTACAAAATACAGGTATCTCTGTTAAACACTTGAAATTCTAGTTCTCGACTTCGCTCGAACTGCCACTTGTTTTTATAATGACATTATTCTGATTGATGAAAGAATACGAAGAGATACTTACCAATTTAAAACGGAAGATCCTTAAACCTGTATATTTTTTATGTGGTGAAGAGCCTTATTTTATTGATAAGATTAGCGACTACATTGAGAATAATATTTTGGATGAAAGCGAACGTGAATTCAACCAAAGTGTTTTGTATGGAAGAGAAATCGACATGGCAAGTATTATTGGAGCGGCTAAACGTTTTCCGATGATGAGTGAATATCAGGTGGTGATCGTTAAAGAAGCTCAGAATTTAAAAGAATTTTCAAAAGGTGGCGGAGATGATGAAGGCGATACTAAAGCTGCTACAGGGAAAAATCCCTTTTTAGCTTACGTTGAAAATCCACAGCCATCAACGATCTTAGTTATCTGCCACAAATACAAATCGCTTGATAAACGTACGGCTCTTTATAAAACACTTCAGAAAAAAGCTGTATTTCTTGATTCCGGAAAATTATACGACAATCAGGTTCCGGGGTGGATCAATGAATACATCAAAGAAAAAGGCTACAAAATAAATCCGCGTGCTTCACAAATGCTTGCTGATTACTTAGGAAACGACCTTTCTAAAATTTCGAATGAGCTCGATAAACTATTTATCAGCATCCCTGCAGGCAGTGAAATTACAGCCGAACAAATTCAGGATAATATTGGAATCAGTAAAGATTTTAACGTGTTTGAATTACAGGATGCCCTGGCAAAAAAAGATGTAATGAAAGCAAATCAGATTATCAATTATTTCGCTTCTAACCCCAAAGATAATCCAATGCCGGTAGTGATGAGTAATTTGTACAACTACTTCAACAAAGTATTACAATATCATTTTGTGCCGGATAAAAACAAATTTAATGTTGCCAAAGAATTAGGAGTAAATCCTTTTTTTGTTGATGGATATCAACGTGCAGCAGCCAACTACCCAAGCTCTAAATTAAAAGCGATCTTTAGTTTTTTACGCGAGTGCGATACCAAATCAAAGGGCGTAGATAATGCAAGTAATAATGATGGTGAGTTAATGAAGGAATTAGTGTTTAAGATTTTGCATTAGTTTTTTAAAAACAAATTTCCATGCAACAATACAACATATACTGCGGAGGAGAATTCATTCAAAGTGCAAATACACTTGAAATAAGAAACCCCTTTGATAATTCTATTGTAGCCTCTGTTTTTTTAGCAGACGAAAAAATTCTTGATACTGCCATTGAAAAAGCACTGATAGTTAGAGAAGAATTAAAAGTACTTCCATCTTATACACGTTACGAAGTTCTTTTATACATTTCAAACAAACTAAAAAGTAATCGTAAACATCACGCAGAGATCCTTTCTTTGGAAAGCGGAAAACCTATGCGTTATGCACTATCAGAGATCGATCGTTCGGTTCAAACTTTTTTAATTGCCGCAGAAGAAAGTAAACGAATTGCAAAAGAATATATATCACTCGACTGGACAGCTGCCGGAAAAGACAAAGAAGGTTTGGTAAAATATTTTCCGATTGGATTAGTTGCAGGAATTGCCCCATTTAATTTTCCTTTGAATTTAGCTGTACATAAATTAGCTCCTGCCATTGCAACAGGCTGTCCTATCATTTTAAAACCTGCAAGTGCAACACCGTTATCAACTTTAGAGTTAGCAAAGATCATTGATGAAACCGAATTACCAAAAGGTGCTGTTTCTATTTTACCTATGAACAGAACAACAGGTAATTTAATGGTAACCGATGAGCGTTTTCAATTATTGAGTTTCACTGGATCACCCGTTGTGGGCTGGGAAATGAAAAAACACTGTGGTAAAAAGAAAATAGTATTGGAGTTGGGAGGTAATGCAGGCGTGATTATTTCTTCTATTCAAGATCTGCAGGATGTTGTAAAAAAATCAATAACAGGAGCTTTTGCTTACAGCGGACAAATTTGTATTCATGCTCAACGTTTTATTGTGAAAGATGATAGTTATGATGTATTTATGAATGAATTCACCAAACAAACCAGAACACTACAAAATGGAGATCCTTTAGATGAAGCTACCGATATAAGCAGTATGATAGATGAAGAAAATGCTATCCGCGTTGAACAATGGATCGCTGAAGCCATTCAACAAGGAGCTACACTTTTATGCGGGGGAAAAAGAAACGGAACTTTTGTGGAGCCGACCATTCTAACCAATTGCAACAATAGCATGAAAGTTTATGCAGAAGAAGTTTTTGGCCCGGTGGTTTGTATAGAAAAATACAGCGGCAACATTTCCGAAGCAGTGAAAAAAATAAACGATACCAAATTCGGTTTACAATGCGGAGTTTTTACCGATTCACTTGCAGAACTCGACTATTGTTTTAATCACATTGAAGTTGGAGGAGTAATTCATAATAATGTTCCAACGGTGCGTTTCGATCACATGCCTTATGGTGGAATTAAAGAAAGTGGTTTAGGCAGAGAAGGGGTAAGATACGCGATGATGGATATGCTGGAGGCTAAGGTGCTGGTGAAGTAAGCTTTTCAACACAAACATGAAGAGGCAATGGATCCGCTATCAGGATCACAGAGTAGATTTTTATGGAAAAGTAATAATAGAATAATGAAAATTTAAACTGTTTGCTTTTTTATTCAGATTGAATTTCGGCTATATGCTATAATTAACTGAATTACAGAAACATAATAACTATTTTTTTCAAATTTATTCAAAATCACCAATTATATCATATTTTTAGATATTAAAATCACCAAATATATATAATTTTTATATAATTAAGTCTCCAATTATACTATATTTTTAGCTATTTGTTGTATCTTTGTAGGTAATTATGATCGAAAGAGCTATACAACAGCGTATTGAAAGTAAATTCTTTAAGGGCAAAGCCATTATATTACTTGGTCCGAGGCAGGTTGGGAAAACTACTCTGATTCAAAGCATTTTGAAAAACAAACCTCATTTGTTTTTAGACGGTGATGATGCAAGCATAAGAATTTTATTGAGCGAACCAGATACGTTTAGTCTTAAACAATTAATTGGAAAACACACAATAGTTTTTATTGATGAAGCACAAAGAATTCCCGGAATAGGGATCACATTAAAATTAATTACGGATCAAATTAAACAAGTACAGCTTTTTGTAAGTGGTTCATCTGCATTGGAAATAAATGATAAAACACAGGAATCCCTAACAGGTAGAAAATGGGAATACAATTTATATCCGATCAGTTGGGAAGAATTGGAACAAAGCATTGGTTTTTTTGCAGCAGAGCAACAATTAGAACACCGCTTGGTTTATGGAATGTACCCTGATGTAATTAATCATATTGAAGATGAGCACCAGGTATTACAACAACTAGCCAATAGCTATTTATATAAAGACATACTTACCTTAACCGGAATTAAAAAACCGGAAATGTTAGAGCGCTTACTTCAAGCCCTGGCTCTGCAATTGGGGAGTGAGGTTTCCTATAATGAACTGGCTAATTTATTAGGCATAGATAAGCTAACCGTGATGCGTTACATTAATGTATTGGAAAAATCATTTATTGTTTTTCAACTCAATAGTTTTAGCAGAAACCAACGCAACGAAATAAAAAACAATCGCAAAATCTATTTCTATGACAATGGCATTCGAAATATGATCATTAATAATCTTAACCCTTTGGATTTGAGAAGCGACAAAGGCGCGCTTTGGGAAAATTTCTTAATATCAGAACGAATAAAAAAACAAGCCTACCATCAGGAATATATAAACCATTACTTCTGGCGAACAGTCCAAAAGCAGGAAATTGATTTTGTGGAAGAAGCGAACGGAGCTATAAATGCATTTGAATTTAAATGGAAAAGTGGCGGGCGCAAAAAAATACCCAATTCCTTTTTAGAAACATATTCCGCTACAGGGAAAATAATTGATAGAGGAAATTTCAGAGAGTTTGTTATGCAATGATGGATATGTTGGAGGCGAGAGTTTTAGTTAAATAAGAAAAGCGTAACAATATCTATGACAAAACCAATCGAATGCCCGGTATGTGAATGGCCGCCAGACGGTGAAGAGCATTGGCAGTGCACATGTGGACACGCATGGAATACTTTTGATACAAAAGGAAAATGCCCGAGTTGTAATTTTCAGTGGGAAGAAACCTACTGTCCGGCTTGTGGGCAAACATCTCCACATAACGATTGGTATTCAGGTGCAATGAAACCTGGAACCGATGACGGTCCTGAAACTATTCACTTAAAAATCAAAAAGAAAAAACTAGAAGCTCGACTCATATCTTTAGGGATAAAAAATTATAGAATCGGTCACTTACCTTACTTAGATCATACCAAAGAAGAATTTCAAAATCCGTATGATGTGGGTTGCAGATTGGTAATTTTATCTGCCATTTCATACTCCGTGCATAAATTAGAGAATAGGCTTAAAATAATTCATTGGCTTAAAATAGAAGAATTATGGGATAAAGTATCAGAAAAAGAAAAAGAATTTTTCACAGATCAACAGCCAACCGAAGAAACCAGAATTGCTTTATCATGGAGATTAGAATCGGCACTAGTATTGGGCTGGGCATTAGACCTTATTGATAATATACACTCAATTGACAATGAAGGAACTGATGATGAAATAAATACTTTCATGAATTATGTTCCTGAACTTGGGGAATCCACAAAAGAATTTCTCAGCAATGTGAGTTATAGAAGCCTAGAAGAAATTTATGAAGAAAACTTATTGAATGAAATGGCGACAACCTATTTCAGAGATCTGTTATTTAATGGCAAAGAAGATGAAACACAAATTAACAGAGCGGTAAGTTTCGAAAGGCATTATTCGCTTAACTGGGTAAGAAAATTTTCAGGCATTAGTGAATGGGACGAGACTGATACATCGACCTAAACAATAAACTCATGCGGAAATTTTCGAATCAAACCTCCCTATCCACAACAGCCAATCTCTTCATGTGTTCTACCTCAACTAGTTGTAAATCCTATTCGGTTGCCACTTTTTCAGTAAACGTATAACAACCGGGATCAATAAAAGGAAATTACCTTACGCAAGGCAGAAAATGAAAGTTCTAAAAAAGCAAAGAAGATCCTAAACCTAAATTTGGTGGAGTTTTATTGATCTTTAATTTTTTATCCAGTTCCATTATTTCAGTGAGTTGCTGCTTTACTTCCGTTGATATTACATTTATCAAAGGCAATAAGGATTTTTCTTTATGGCTTCGCAACAAACCTTCGTTAAAGTGGTATCCCTCTGCCTTAAACGAAATAAGTGGCAATCCTTCTAACAATAAACTATAGGCAACAGATAATCTTGCTGTGCGTTTATTACCATCAGGAAAAGGTTGATTAAGCCAAACCTGATAAGCCAAGTAAGCACTACGCTCCAACACATCAGAAATATTCTCCATTTCATTGAATACTTTCTTCATGTTTTCTTCCACAGTTACTGTATTCGAAACCGGCTCAATTATTCCTTCTTCCCCGCCCAAAATATACTTAATACTATTATTGATAATCTTATACGCTCCGAGTTCCTGTTTATTTTGTTTCCATGAAGAATAATATTCGTCAAACTTCCAAAGTGCGGAAAGCAGGTTTTCATTAAAGGATTTTAGAGTTTTATCAGTTAAGGGATACTTATTTCTCGCCATAAAAATACAGGTATCTACTGCCTTAATATGCCCCTTTACTTCTAAAACATCTTTAAATCTAGCTTCAGAAGAAAAATTTAGTTTGTCATTGATGATACTGTACGTGTCGACCAATTGAAGCCTGTTGCCTTCCAGTTTGTTTGAGTTATAAATAAACTCTGCCTTCTTATCATCCCACCATTGGTCTGGCAAAGCGATACTCGCCTTTTTAAACTCGTTAACTATTTTATCAAACTCTTGATTCATCTACTACAAATATATTACTATTTTTTCTGTATTCTCTCTCAATTTTTTTCATTCTCCGCTATGAGTTTTTTCTTCCAATTATTTAAAAGTGAAAAATGATCGTTGAAAATTTTGGTCTGCTCTCTTTTTAAATTTTCTATTTTACTCGATCAATTTTCAATTAATCAAACCTCCCTATCCACAACAGCCAGTCTCTTCATACTTTCCACCTCAACAGTAGTAAAATCATATTCAGTAACTACTTTTCCTGTGAGTATATAACAGCCAGGGCCAATAAACGGATATTGCCTTGCTGAAGGAGGAAAATGAACGGTGTCTATCCATCTCCCTTCAAGATCAATAAAAGTCCCAAAACACATGCGGTCACCTTTGCCTGTTTGGGTGTTTTTTACATTAACCAGGTAACCAACAATGGTAATGGTTTGATTGCTGTGCCGGATCAGTTCTCTTGCTGTAAGGGTCGCCGGGATTTTATCGCGCAGTAATTCGAAAGGTGAGCACAAAGAGAATCCTAGCAATTCCATTTCATCAAAGGCTTCATCAAGTTTGTTGGTTGTTAAAACAGGCAACTTCCATTCTTTATGTGTTACTTCAAATAATTCGTTTTTAGATTCTTTTCTTTTTATGGGTGAAATGAGCGTATGAATTTCCCATAATAATTCCTTTTTGTTTTTTCCGGTGAAACCGAATCCTCCTATTCTCACAAGGATCCGCATTTGTTCTATAGAAATGGGAACCCGCTTAATGAAATCTTTTGTGTCTTTAAACTTTCCATTCCGGTTTCTTTCCTCAATAACCAAGTAAACAGTTTCACGCTCCAGTTCATTGAGCATCGAAAGTCCAAGGTAAATTGTTTTATCTTTTATCACACATAAGGCTTCACTGGTGTTTATACAAGGCGCTTCTATTTTTGCACCATTCATGCGTGCTTCGTGTATGTATAATTCTGTACGATAAAAACCTCCGCCATTGTTGAGTGTGGCAGTCATGTATTCTAAAGGAAAATATGCTTTTAAATATAAAGCCTGGTAACTCTCCACTGCATAACTTGCCGAATGTCCTTTTGAAAAAGCGAAATTGGCAAAGCTTTCTATTTGATTCCAAATCCCTTCAATAAAATTTTTATCATGCCCTTTCTTCTCACAATTATCAAAAAAATTCGTTCGCACTTTAAAGAATTCGTTCCGCTGTTTAAATTTCCATGACATGCCTCTTCTTAGATAATCAGCTTCGGCTAATGAAAGCCCTGCAAAAAAGTGTGCGACCTTAATTACATCTTCCTGATACACCATTACACCATAAGTTTCGTGCAACAGATCATAAAACTCAGGCAGCTGAGCTCTCGCTTTTTCCCTTAATTCATTATTTCTGAAACGAACAATGTATTCGCGCATCATTCCGCTTTTAGAAACTCCCGGACGAATGATAGAACTCGCAGCAACCAGACGCAAGTAATCATCCGCTTTTAATTTTGCCAATAACATTCGCATGGCAGGTGATTCCACATAAAAACAGCCAATGGTATTCCCGACGCGCAAAAGATCTTTTACTTTTTTATCTTCCTTAAATTGCCCTACCTGATGAATATCTATTTCAACTCCTCTATTTTCTTTAATCAATGCGAGCGAATCTTTTATCTTTCCTAAACCACGCTGGCTTAAAATATCGAACTTATACAAGCCAATATCCTCTGCTTCGAGCATACTGAATTGAGTTGTTGGATAACCTTTCGGAGGCATGTTAGTAGCACAATAGGTTGTAATAGGTTCTTGTGAAATTAAAATTCCACTTGCATGAATACTTACGTGACGCGGAAATCCTTTTATCAATTCACTATATCTCAACACTTGTTTTCCTAACTCATCGATATCAGGATATTTATGCGGAGATTGCAGTTTATCAATTTCTCCCGGCGGTAAACCGAATACTTTACCGAGCTCGCGTACAACCGCATCATTCTGAAAAGTATTATATGCTCCAACCAATGCCGCTTTGCCATCTTTGCCGAATCTTTCAAAAATATAACGGGTGATATCATCCCTATCCGTCCACGAAAAATCAATATCAAAATCGGGTGGATTGGCACGATGCGGATTAATAAAACGTTCAAAATACAGATCAAGTTCTATGGGATCAACATCTGTAATACGCAAGAGGTAAGCAAGAATACTATTGGAACCACTGCCCCGCCCTACATAATAATAATCTCTACTTTGTGCGTATTTTATAATATCCCAGTTGATAAGAAAGTATGAAGCAAAATTCATTTGTTCAATAATTTGCAATTCCTTTTCTATACGTTGCAATACTTCATCTCTTGGCTTGTTTCCATAACGATATTCAATTCCTTTTTCACATTCACTTCTCAACAAAGCCATGTCTTCCGCTAATGATGTAGTATAAAATTTCAGGTTTTTGTTGGCAAACTTTCCGTATTCGAAATGTATAGAGCAATTGCTTATAATTTTTTCGGTGTTTTTAATTATATGCGGATAAGATGAAAACGCCTCTTGCAGCTCTTTTTTACTGATCAATATTTCATTTAAAGTTGCTTGCTTATCAGGAGGAAGCATGCTCAGTAATACATTTTCATCAATAGCACGAAGTAAGCGATGCGCATTGTGATGGCGTTTGTTTAAAAAACTTACCGATTGAAGGGTTACAAATTTCTGTTCGGAATATTTTGAAGATAAAAATTGATAAGTAGCGATGTCCTTTATGGAAACCCCTATGAATTCATTTTCACGTAATGCCCACCCTTTGTATGATGAAAAAGGATAAATGATATATGCGTTCTCGAATTCAGGGGCACTGGTTTCAAAAGCAATTTCATTATGCAAATGCTTTGTAAGGTGTTCGTTTAGCTCTTTAAAGCCATCATTATTTTTTGCAATCCCTACATACTGCTGTTGTACTCCGTTTCTAAAATCAATTCCAATAACAGGTCGAATTCCTTGCTCTGAGCATCGCCTGATTGTTTCCAAACATGCAGAAGTATTATTTATGTCACTTAAAACAAATTCAGTATAACCATTGCTTTTTACTTCACTCAACAATTCATCTATCGAAAGTGTTCCGTAGCAAAAACTGTAATATGTATGGCAGTTAAGAAGCATTTTTTATCACAGAGACCCGGGGTTCCACCGTGTTTCTATTATTAGAGGCTGTTCCGATTGTAAAAAAGTTACACAACACTTACACTTTTAGCAATTCCAAATTTTTCTCCGTAAAACTCTGTGCTCTCTGGTGAAAATTGTGATCTTCTAAAACTCCCAACCATCAAACAAATTTTTAACTGCAGAATACGGGCTCAATTCTCCCGCAGATACTTTCTTTTCCAATTGATCGATCTTGTTTGCCAATCCCGGTTTTGTAGAAAGTAATAATCTCAATTGTTCATCCAACAATCTTCTAAAGGCAAATGCATTTTGTTCGGTGCGTTTTTCTTCAAATGCTCCTTTCGCTTTTTGGTGCCGAACATATTTTTCAATCATCTTCCACACTTCTTCAATTCCGGTATTATTAATTGCAGAACAAGCTTTCACTTCAGGAACCCATCCGGAAGTGTGCGATGGTAAAAAATGTAATGCATTTGCAAATTCTGCTCTGGCTGTTTTTGCCTTAGTTTCATTGGCACCATCGGTTTTGGTAATAGCAATACCATCTGCCATTTCCATAATGCCGCGTTTGATCCCTTGCAATTCGTCACCTGCACCTGCAAGCATCAACAACAAAAAGAAATCACAAATAGTACTTACTTCTGTTTCGCTCTGCCCTACTCCAACCGTTTCTATAATAATGGTATCAAATCCTGCTGCTTCACACAATAAAGTTGCTTCGCGTGTTTTGTAGGTAAGTCCACCCAAACTTCCACTGGAAGCGGAAGGGCGAATAAATGCATTGGGGTGAACGGATAATTTTTCCATCCTTGTTTTATCTCCCAAAATGCTTCCCTTGCTGATATTACTACTTGGGTCGATTGCCAACACGGCCACTTTTTTCCCTTGCTCAATCAGTAACATTCCAAAAGATTCTATGAAGGTGCTTTTGCCTACGCCTGGAACCCCCGTAATACCAATACGTATCGAGTTTCCCGTAAAAGGAAGAATTTCATCGATTAATTGCTGTGCCAGTTTTTTGTGATCAACATTTGTTGATTCAATTAAGGTGATTGCTTTACTCAATACGGCAATGTTCCCGGTTCGCAAACCTGAAATGTAATCGTTTATGGAAAGTAATGTTGACACCTTTTATTTTTTAAACACAAAGTAAACCGCGGCAATGATACAGATAATTGCTGCAATATGATTCCATTTGATCGTTTCCTCTTTGAACATGATCATTGAAAAGACCACAAACACCAACAAAGAAATAACTTCCTGCATGATTTTAAGCTGCATCAAACTAAATGGCCCGCCCGAACTTTCATGTCCAATACGATTAGCAGGTACCTGCAAGCAATATTCAAAAAAAGCTATGAGCCAACTGATCATGATGAAGAACATCAAACCTTTGCTCTCAAAAATTTTATAGTCTCTGAATTTTAAATGCCCGTACCAGGCAAGTGTCATAAATGCGTTAGAACCAATCAAAAGAAGTATGGTGTATAATCCTCGCATGCTCCTTTCTGACTTTTTTTAGTCTAAGGTCAATGTTGTTTGTCCGATAACAGCGCCATCAGCAGTAACTTCTATCATGTATTTTCCCGGAAGCAAAGGGGCATTTCCCTCACACATAGTTGTTACACCAACCTCAGCATTGTTATAGTTAATGTTTGTTTTACCTGCATAATATCCGGTAGAACTATTGAAAATAAAGCGGTAATTATCATCATAACTCTTTGCCATTTCCTTTCCGTCAGGGGTGATGATTCGCACATAAACATCTTTTGGCCCGTTCTTCGCAATTTTATTTTCACCCAAACTGAATGACACTTTTATCAGATCAGCACGTTTTGCTTTGTTCGTTGTTACTTGTTTTTTTCCGCCCGATTTTAAATTAACTCCTGTTGCAGTTACACCAAAACAAGATAACATAGAACCCTTGGTAATTGTCTTTTGAAGATCTTCTTTGTCTTTGTTTAATTGAGTTGTTTTATCTTTCTCCGTATTTAACTGGCTTGTGATCTGACCTTTCTCTACAATTAATTTTTGATTCAAAGTATTCAATGAATCGATCGTTCTCACATATCCTTTCATGATCTCACGCAAAGTATCAGCTTCCTTTTTTAGTTTAGAAATATAATAAGCATCCCCTTTATGTTTCTCTGCGTCCTTAAGTAATTCTTCAATTCTTAATTTATTCGCTTCAATTTCCTGTTGTAATTTTACATCATTCGTTTGAAGAGTAGCATATTCATCTTTCAACTTCAACAGATCACTTTTCACGTTATCGCGCTCAATGTAGATGGTCTTTACAATTTCAACCTGTTCGTTTGCACGTTTCTGTTCTTTATCGAACATATAAAAAAGCCACCCGTTTACTCCAAGAGATAATACCAATAGTATCCAGGCAATAAGGCCCCCTCTTTTCTTTTTTTCTTCGGGTTGCGGTGTGTTTGTATTTTCCATTTTTGATTAAATCCGTGTTATTCTACAAAAGTATAAAATTCGCCTCTCTAATTTATACAAATTTAGCGTAATAATAACACTACAATGTTTATAACGAGGCATTATGATTTTTTATGAAACTCTCGGTAAACAATAATAGAACACGGATTAGGCAGATTGGCACTGATCTTAGTTTTAACTATTTTGATTCGCTTGGTTAGAGCCATCCGTGTTCCATTAACCATATAAGGTCTGATAACTCTCACAGAAATAAAATCCGTTTATTCCGATAGCTATCGGGACCGCCCAATCAGCGTCATCCGTGTTCCATTGGCCGGCCAGCGAATTGTGCCATTTTTTTATTCAGTTTCAAAATAATACCGTAATAATTTCGTTTCTTTACCATGACTAACGATACTATGGAAAAACTACACTTACTTTGGGCAGACGACGAGATAGAACTGCTAAAACCACATATTCTATTCTTAAATCAAAAAGGCTACGAAGTAACTACTGCCAAAAGCGGTGACGAAGCTTTGGATATTTTGAAAGAGCATGATTTCGATGCTATTTTATTGGATGAGAATATGCCCGGTCTTTCAGGACTGGAAACCCTTACCCGTATTAAAAGCATGAAGACGGGTTTGCCTGTAATCATGATCACCAAAAGTGAAGAAGAATATATTATGGAAGATGCTATTGGTTCTAAAATAGCCGATTACTTAATTAAGCCGGTTAACCCAAACCAGATTCTTCTTTCCTTAAAGAAAACACTGGACAATAAACGTTTGATCAGTGAAAAAACAAATACCGAGTACCGCAAAGATTTTCAGCAGATAGGAATGACTATTGGCGATAATTTATCTTTTGCTGAATGGAGCGAGCTATATAAAAAGATCGTTTACTGGGATCTGGAGATCGATAAGTCGAATGACAAAAGTATGTTGGATGTATTAAAGATGCAGAAGACGGATGCGAATACTCAGTTCTGTAAGTTTATTGAGAAGAACTACATTGGATGGTTAAACGGAAAAGGAACTGCGGCACCTAATATGTCGCATACCTTATTCAAAAATCGTATTGCACCTGAAATAGATAAATCAACGTCTACTTTTGTGTTGATGATAGATAATTTGCGTTACGATCAATGGAAAGTTTTGGAACCGGTGATTACACAATATTTTAAAGTAGACAGTGAGGAAATTTATTGCAGTATTTTACCCACTGCCACACAATATGCGCGTAATGCGTTCTTTGCAGGTTTATTGCCAAGTGAAATTGAAAAACGTTACCCCAATCTTTGGTTGAATGATGAAGACGAAGGTTTAAAGAACCAACACGAAGAGGAATTTTTGAACGAACAAATGAAACGTTTGGGCAAAAATGTAAAAACGAGTTATAATAAGATCACCAATATTGCTGCAGGAAAAAAACTGGCAGACAATATTTCTAATTTGATGCAAAACAAATTGAATGTGATCGTTTACAATTTTGTGGACATGCTTTCTCACGCACGCACCGATATGGAAGTGATTCGCGAGCTGGCAGATGATGAACCTGCTTACCGCTCAATTACGCTATCATGGTTTGAACATTCGCCTTTGTTTGATATGGTGAAACAAATTGCAGAGAAAAAAGCGCGACTGATCATTACAACTGATCACGGAACAGTACACGTAAAAGAACCTTCAAAAGTAGTAGGAGATAAAAATGTGAATTCGAACCTTCGTTACAAAACCGGAAAAACTTTAGACTACAATAAGAAAGAAGTATTCGAGATCCGTAATCCACACGATGCATTTTTACCGAAACAACATGTTAGTTCTGCCTACATATTTGCAAAAGAGAATATGTTTTTCGCTTACCCTAATAATTTCAACTATTACGTGAACTATTATAAAAACACTTTCCAGCATGGAGGGGTGAGTTTGGAGGAGATGTTGATTCCTTATATAGCTTTGAGTGCTAAATAATCGTCCTCCGATTTTTTCACCACAGAGACCGCTGAGGTTTTAGAGTTTCACAGAGTTTTTAGCTAATATGGATTTACTCTGTGAAACTCATTTGACTTTGTGAGCCTCTTTGTTGAGCATTTTTATTCCTTATTTTGCTTAAATATTTGATTTTCAGATATTTAATTTAAACTCAATTTATTAATAACCATGCCATTAGTTTGGTAATCAACAATTTCTTCGTATCTTCGCCGTCCAAAATTTTTTATACAATGAGTAAACATTATGAGACGGTCTTCATTTTAACTCCCGTTTTGTCTGATGATCAGGCAAAGGAGGCCGCAAAAAAATTCAAAAAATCGTTATCCGATGGTGGAGCAAAAATCGTTAACGAAGAGAACTGGGGATTGAAAAAATTGGCTTATCCAATTCAAAAGAAATCTACCGGATTCTATCACTTACTTGAGTACACTGTTGATGAATCGAACATCACAGCAGTTGCTGATCTTGAGTTAATCTTTAAGCGTGACGAGCGTATTTTACGTTTCTTAACTGTGTCGCTTGACAAACATGCAATTGCATACAGCGAAAAACGCAGAACCAAACTTAAAGGTGGTGAAACAAGCGATAAAAGGACTAAAAAAGAAAAAGCCGACGCTTAATTGTTTAACGAATTAAATTGAATTTAAAATGGCAGCAAACGCAGAAATAAGATACTTAAATCCGCCGACAGTAGATACTAAAAAGAAAAAATACTGTCGTTTCAAAAAAAGCGGTATCAAATACATCGATTATAAGGACGCAGATTTCTTATTGAAATTCGTGAACGAACAAGGTAAAATTTTACCTCGCCGTTTAACAGGAACTTCATTGAAGTTTCAACGTAAAGTGTCTCAATCAGTAAAAAGAGCTCGTCACCTGGCTTTAATGCCTTACGTAGCTGATGGTTTAAAATAATTAAAACACGGTATTTAAAATGGAAGTTATATTAAAACAAGACATCAAAGGCCTAGGGTTCAGAGATGACGTAGTGAGTGTAAGACCGGGTTACGGAAGAAATTTCCTAATTCCTCAAGGTGTTGCAACTTTAGCAACTGAGACTAACAAAAAGATCTTAGCTGAGGTTGTTAAACAACGCTCTTTCAAAGAAGAAAAAATTCGTAAAGAAGCTACTTCTAACGCGGAAAAACTTGCAGGAGTTTCTATTTCTGTAGGTGCAAAAGCAGGTGAATCAGGAAAGATCTTCGGATCTGTTACCAACATTCAAATTGCTGAAGCGTTGAAAAAAGCAGGTTACGATGTAGAAAGAAAAAACATCGAAATGAAAGAAGACAGTATCAAAGCTTTAGGTACTTACACTGCAAAAGTTCGTCTTTACAAAGACATCGTTGCGGAAGTAAAATTTGAAGTAGTATCTGAATAATTTTATTCTTTAATACATTTAAGAAACCCCGTTCGAAAGTTCGGGGTTTTTGTTGTTTAACTGCGAAGGTTTAATACAGAGGGCCCGGAGGGGTGTAGAGTTACACAGAGATATTTACCATTTTTTACTCTAAATAGTATCAGTCGGTTTACATTTTTACTTTGTTGATCTGCTTGTGAAAATCATTAATTGGGTAATAGCCAATTTTCTGCAGTAACCTTTGTCCTTCATCCGACAATTCAAATTGTATAAATTTTTCAATGTATTCATTCTGACCGGGGTGGTAGTATTGAAACAATGGGCGAATGAGCGGGTAATCTCCATAAGAAATAGCTTCTTTATCATAAGGGAACTTTGCCTCCACACCATCAATACTTACGGGCATTATGTAAGTACTCGCATTTGGCCTTCCATCAATACTTAATGCATGCTCTAAACTTACATAGCCAATTGCATTTTTGTTTTTGGCAACTTGCGCAATTATTTCTTCATATCGCTTAAATTCCGGCAGCATCGGAGAAAATTCTTCGATATTTAATCTGTGTTGCATATAAAGCCGCGTGCCAGATCCCGTTTTTCTTCCAATAGGCAAGATATCAAGGTCTGGTCCTCCAATTTCTTTCCAGTTCTTAATTCTTCCTGCATAAATACCCGAAAGTTGTTCCAGGCTTAGTTTATCCATTCCCAGGGAAGGATGTGTTACAATTGCAATTGCGTCAACCGCTATAATTGCCTGCTTAACATTATTCTTTTTAAATTCAGCATAATCCGCATCATCAAAAACGCGGGAACTGTTGGCAATATCGCAATCACCATCCTTTAATTTTATGATCCCATATTCGGATCCCCCACCTTTTACAATTATGTTTACACCCTTGTTTAATTGCGCAAACTGATTAGCCAAATATTGTACTACCAATTTCTCAGACTCTGAGCCGGTAATAGTAATTTCTTTTTTCAGATCAACAGGCTTTTCTTTACATGAAGTAAAGTAAAACAATGTTATAAAGATTAATCCCGCTTTTATTATATTCAATGTATTCATATAGCCACAAAGTAACGTTAGCTATATTTCTATTAGATTAAGGCAGTAATAAGTATTTTGTATGATTTTTGCAGCGATCTTACTCTTTATAAATGAAATAATACTTAATTAAGTTCATTCATCCAATACATAAAGAAACTTATACATATAAAGCATAAATTCGTCTATGTTACTTTTTTGTTAGCGGCACTTAACGTCGGTTACTTTTTTAAGGTGTTCTCAAACCTTGATGGGTCTCTTTAAGAAAATATACTATCAGGAAATGGGCCTCCGGGGATTTTAAGCGCATAAATTGAGCTTCAAAAGCTCATTCCATCTTTATTAATTTAATCTACAACCAAAGCTACACCCTCACTCCTATCACTAAAATATCATCCACTTGTTCCTGTTCGCCTTTCCATTGATTGATGCTGGCCAATAAAGCATCTTTTTGTTCCTGCATCGGTTTGTTTGTATTAGCAAGAATAACTTCTTCCAATTGTTTGTACTTAAATTTTTTGCCCTTAGGTCCGCCAAACTGATCTGCATACCCATCAGTAAACGTATAAATAATATCCCCCTTTTCTAGTTGAATGTTTTGATTCCTGAAATCCATGGCGTTATCTTCTCCTTTTCCAACAGGCATCTTATCTGCTTTGAATTCGGTTAGCTCATTATTTCTCACAAGCCATAAAGGATTATTAGCCGCTGCAAAATCAAGTTGGTTGTTTTTCAGATCAAAAGCACAAAGCACGCAATCCATTCCGTCTTTTGAGTTCTCATCACCCTTAGGATTTAAAGCCTTTATTATTTCTTTGCGTTGCTCCGTTAATATGTTCCCCGGAAGTTCAATACCCCGTTCAATCACATTCTCGTTTAAAAAATTAATATTCAATAAACTCATGAAAGCTCCCGGAACACCATGACCTGTGCAATCTGCCGTTGCAATGTAAAATTTATTATGTTGAGCTGCCGCCCAATAAAAATCACCACTCACAATATCTTTAGGTTGATACAAAATAAAACACTCCGCGCCAAAATATTCGCTTATATAACTTTCACCCGTCAATAAAGCTTGTTGTATCCTCTTGGCATAATGTATACTATCAAGAATCTCCTTTTGTTTCTCCTCAATAATGTGGTGCTGTTCTTCTGCAATGATCCTTCTGCTATCAGCAAGTTCCCGCTGTTTATCGACTTCCACTTTTTGATCTTCAATAATGAATTTTTGTTTGCGCGTTACCCGAAACCGATTATACATAAATGCCGAGAATATCGTTATCAGGGCAATCCCTGCATACAAAGCAAATCGCTGTGTTTTTTCTTGTTTTAGTTGTGCAGTAACAACCTTTCTTTCCTCTTCCACTCTAACACTATCAGCAGCTGCCTTCTTATCGTATTCATATTGAAAACTCTTTTGAAGCGATGCCCGTTTTGTGTTTTCATTGCTTATACTGTCAGACATTAACTTGTGCAACAGAACCATTTCAAAAGCCTCCTTATAGTTTCCTTTCTTTTCATATATTCTGCTCAAAACAGCACTTGCATGTCTGATATTATCAGGAAAGCCTATCTCCTGTGAAAGCTTGAGCCCCTTTAATCCGTTTTCTTCAGCCAACTTAAATTCTCCCTGCGCGAATAAAATTTCCGCCATATTGATCATAGAAACGGAGGCTCCCTTTTTATCTTCCGAAATTTGCTGAATAGCTAATGCATCTTTAAAATAGTCAAGTGCTTTATTATTGAGAGAGTCCTGCGCCTTTTTATTATTCTTCCATTCTTTTTGTTCAGTGATTTTTTGATAAAGACCTCCTATATTGATCATAGTTTCTGCAATACCCTGTTTATCTTGCAAAAGTTGTCGTTGTGTCAAACTCTTTTCATAATACTCCAACGCCAGCTTTAAATTTCCCTCGTTAAAGTATAAATAGCCAATATTATTTAATGTTTGAGCGGCGCCATTTTTATTATTCACTTCCACCTGCAAAGCATAAGCTTTATTAAAGTAGTCAAGCGCCTTTTTGTAATCGTTTTGTAAAAGGTAAATGGTACCCATATTATTAAACGAATAAGCAATTCCATCTTTGTCACCAATAGCTTCCTTGATCTTTAAACTCTTGTGATTGTACTCAAGTGATTTTGGAATATCTCCTTGCTGGTCGTATATATAAGCCAAATTACTTAGTGAGCGGGCTTCTCCTTCTTTATCATCTACTTCGTGTTGAAGCTCAAGACTCTTTGTTAAACACTCAATCGTTTTTGCTACATCACCTTTTAGTTTGTATGCACTTGCAATATTATTGAGGGAAGTGGCGAGGTCTCTTTTAATCTCCTTTTGCAGAGCAAGTGATTTAGTACTCTTAAGAAGTTTCTGAAGAATATCGACGCTCTTTTGATTATACTCTATACTTTGCTTCGGCTCTCCCATAGCGCCCGTCAAATAACCTTTGTTGTTAAAAACGGAGGCAAGATGTTTAGTGTAAAAAAAATATAAAGGATCAGAAGTTTTTATAGTCTTCAAATTCTTTTCACAAATAAGTTGTAGCTGATCGTTATAAGCAGGCCATATCAGATCATCGTTTTCGTTTTCAATAATTTGAATAAGTGTTTCGCAACGAACTGTATCATGCTTAGCTGATTTTAAAACCAACTTTAAACTATCCATAACCTGAGCACGGAAAGGACTGTAAAGAACACTTAAAATGACAATTAAAATTACTTTCCTCATAATTAGTAAGTGTAGTCAACCAGTATAACAGGTCAACTAATTTAATGACATTTTTTGAAATGAAAGCATTTAAAGCGTTTTTTAAATCATGATAGAGCTACTTGCCAATCACATGAAAACCCTACAGGAACAAAACAAACTTTAGTTGTAACATTAAACGCCTGGAAAAACACGAAGAGCAGGTGGATGATGTTTGTGTTGTGGGGTTGTGTTTTTAGAAGCTATCTTTTTAATTACTACAAATCATTGCACTATTTCTTAAGGATTGCTTTAGTTTTGTATTAAGGTATCACAAAATGTGGCACCACAAACTGAAAAATGGAAACAAAAAAGACTACAACTTTGCTGCCTCAGGAAAAAATAATTGGAAAAATTATTTTCCTACGCGATGAGAAAATAATGCTGGACATCCATCTTGCAGAGATTTATGGGGTAGAAACCAGAGCATTAAAACAGGCTGTTAAACGAAACATAGACCTATTCCCTAATGATTTTTTATTCGTTTTAACCGAACAGGAAATAGAACTTATGGTATCACAAAATGTGATACCATCTAAAAAGCACTTCGGGGGCTCTTCACTCTTTGCATTTACGGAAACAGGCGTATCAATGCTTTCCAGTGTATTAAAAAGCAAAAGAGCAAGAGAAATGAATATTACCATTATGAGAGCCTTTGTAGCACTTCGAAAAATGCTAATCAACAACACAGAACTGAAATTAGAAATTGAACAAATCAAAAAGAAAATTGATAACCACAGAAAAAAACATAGAGTTGGTTTTCCAATACCTTGACGAATTATTGGAAAAAACAACAAAGCCTAATCCACGAAAACAAATAGGCTATAAATTACCCCCAAAATCGAAACTGAAATGATCTATTAACCAAAAACTTTATAGGATATTTCCTGCTTAAAAGCCATAATCTAATAAGTTACGTCCGCTAGCTGTTAAGACATATTTTGCATCTGACTTTCTAGACATTGACGTTGTAATTGGGTCTCTTATTTGAGTTATTGGCAAAATATATAAAAGACCAAGCCCATAAAGACTTTCTGATACATTTTATATGTAATCTCCAGAAATTCTAACAAAAGAATTCAATTTTTTTAAATCTCCAATATATGCCTTATCAACAATTGTAGCTAACCTCAAAAATTCATTGATTTTAATTTGATTCTTAACTTTTGCCTTTAAAAGATTAGCAATGATTTTAGGTTTATTCATGTTATCTAACCTATCTAGCAACATCATCCATACTTCCCCTGCTTTTTGACCAGTTTTTTCTTCTAGCTCCTTTAGGAATTTTTGCCTTTCTTTATGTTTAATCTTCTTTATTTCAAACAAGAACCTCACAACTTTTTTTTCAAATAATAAATCACGAATGGACAATGGGGCCTTTCCTATTTTCTACAAAACATCAAAAATGGGGATATTTTGCATTAAACCGTCAGGGATGTCAGAAACTAATAATGATTCTGATAATGCCCCAAAAATGAAACAAGATTTTCACTAGCAATTGAGGCATCCAATGAACTCTCAAGATTGTTTAATGCCTTACTTTTATTCATTAACATTATTATATTAAAATAGTTTTTATTGATTTCTTAAACCTTATAGTAACAATGAGAAATTATCCATTAGACCAAATATAACAAAAAACCGCTACCTCTTTCGAGATAACGGTTCTATTAAATAACACTTGTAAAAATCAGAAATCTGACATCAACAATCTAAAATATTTACTTCAAACTTCCAGTCATATCTTCAGGCTTCACCCAAAGATCGAACTGTTCGTTGGTTACGTATCCTAATTCGATAGATGCTTCGCGAAGGGTTTTATTTCCTTTGTGTGCTGTCTTCGCGATCTTAGCTGCTTTTTCGTAACCTATGTGTGTATTTAATGCAGTAACTAACATCAATGAATTTTCCATATGTTGTTTGATCACCGGCAAGTTTGGTTCAATACCATCAGAACATTTTTCAGTAAAAGAAACGCAAGCGTCACCGATCAAACGAGCTGATTGCAATACGTTAGCTGCTATCAATGGTTTAAATACGTTCAACTCAAAATGGCCCATGCTGCCTCCTATAGAAACTGCAACATCGTTACCCATTACCTGAGCACACACCATTGTTAATGCTTCCGGTTGTGTAGGGTTTACTTTACCCGGCATAATAGAAGAACCCGGCTCATTATCAGGGATAACAATCTCACCGATTCCACAACGAGGTCCTGATGATAATATACGAATATCATTTGCAACTTTCATTAAAGAAACTGCTGAACGTTTTAATGCTCCTGATAATTCTACCATTGCATCGTGAGCTGCCAATGCTTCAAATTTATTTGGTGCCGTAACAAAAGGTAATCCTGTTAAGTCAGCAATTTTTTTAGCAACCAATACATCGTATCCTTTTGGTGTGTTTAACCCTGTTCCAACTGCTGTTCCCCCCAATGCCAGTTCTCTCACCATTTCCAATGCGTTTTTAATTGCACGGATACTGTTAGTGATCTGTTGCGCATAACCACTGAACTCTTGTCCAAGTGTTAACGGCGTTGCATCCATAAAATGGGTACGGCCTGTTTTTACAATGCCCTTCCATGCTTCTGCTTTTTTGTGTAAGCTATCGCGTAATTTTTCCATTCCCGGAATGGTGATCTCCACCACTTGTTTGTATGCAGCAATGTGCATAGCAGTTGGGTAAGTATCGTTAGACGATTGTGATTTGTTTACGTCATCATTCGGGTGTAGTGCTTTTGGCTCGTCAGTTAATTTTCCACCTGTTAGTACATGTCCACGATATGCAATAACTTCATTCGCGTTCATGTTACTTTGTGTACCTGAACCTGTTTGCCAGATCACTAAAGGAAATTGATCGTCTAATTTATGTGCTAATATTTCGTCACACACTTTACCAATAAGGTCACATTTTTCTTTAGAAAGAACACCCAGTTCATTATTAGCTTGTGCTGCTGCTTTCTTTAAATAAGCAAATGCATAAATAATTTCCTTCGGCATACTCGCTTCAGGCCCTATCTTAAAATTGTTACGGCTACGTTCTGTTTGCGCGCCCCAATATACGTGAGCAGGTACTTTTACCTCTCCCATTGTGTCATGTTCAGTTCTGAATTCCATGTTTGTTTTGTTTAAAGTTGCTTCCATGATATTTACTATTTCTGGTTTCTTGTTTCTCGTTAGATTACGTTTTCTATTTTCGTCCTACAAGAGATAAACAGTTTTTTGTTTTGCACTAAAACTGTCTTGAATCTTGTGTCTTATAATATTGTGTCTACTTAATTATACTTCCATTTCCAGTCACTTCCTTCTCGGAAAGCACAAAACTCAATTCTCCTTGAGGATTTTCTGCCATAAGGATCATTCCTTTACTTTCTATGCCTTTAATTTTGCGTGGAGCTAAGTTAACCAAAATACTTACTTTTTTACCAATGGCTGTTTCGGGTGTATACCACTCCGCAATTCCTGATACCACAGTGCGTTGATCCAATCCCGTATCAATTTTCAGCTTCATCAGCTTATCTGTTTTAGGCACGCGTTCCGCTTCTAGGATAGTTCCAACACGGATATCCATCTTCGCGAAATCATCGTAGGAGATTTCATCTTTTGCAGGTTCTAATGTTATATTTTCTGCAGCGTTTAATTTCTTCGATTCTTCCAGTTTATTTATTTGAGCTTGTACTTCTGCATCTTCAATTTTAGAAAAAAGAATTTCAGGATGCTCGCTTATTTTATGGCCGGTTGAAATATTATTAGTGTTTTTTGCATGCGACCATTTCAATGGTGACATGTTCAGCATCTTGAATAATTTCTCACTTGTTTTAGGCAAAAATGGTTCACATACAATTGCAAGGTTCGCTGCGATCTGAATTGAAATATTCATGATGGTGCGTACACGTTTCTCATCCGTTTTGATCAATTTCCAGGGCTCCTGCTCTGCAAGGTATTTGTTACCAATACGCGCAAGGTTCATCATCTCAGCTAATGCCTCACGGAAACGGAATTTATCTAATGATGCAGCAATAGCATCAGGAATCTTTGCGATCTCTTCCAATACAAGCAAATCAGTTTTTGTGTACTCGTTTGCTTCGGGAACTTTTCCTTCATGATTTTTATTCGTTAGCACAACTACACGGTTAATGAAATTACCGTAGATATCAGCTAACTCACTATTATTCTTTGTTTGAAAATCTTTCCAGGTGAAATCGTTATCCTTTGTTTCCGGCATGTTCGCTGTTAAAGTATAACGCAATACATCCTGTTTATCTTTAAACTCCAATAAATACTCATGCAACCAAACTGCCCAATTACGTGAAGTGGAAATTTTATCTCCTTCTAAATTTAAAAATTCGTTTGCAGGCACATTATCAGGTAACACAAATTCACCGTGTTCCATCAACATCGCCGGGAAAATAATACAATGAAAAACAATATTATCTTTTCCAATGAAATGTAATAAACGTGATTCTTTATCTTTCCAATACAATTCCCATTTTTCAGGGTTTGGAGTATTGGCAAACAATTCCTTAGTTGCAGAAATATATCCAATCGGAGCATCAAACCACACATACAACACTTTCCCTTCTGCACCTTCAATCGGAACCGGAACGCCCCAGTCCAGATCACGGGTCATAGCACGTGGCTGTAAACCATCACCACTATCCAACCAGCTCTTGCACTGGCCATAAACATTCGTTTTCCAGTCAGTATGTTTTTCAATAAAAGATTTTATTTGTGGAGAAAGTTTATCCAATGGTAAGAACCAATTCTTTGTTTGTTTTAAAACAGGCTTGGAACCTGATAACATCGAATGTGGATTGATCAGTTCTGTTGGGCTTAATGAAGAGCCGCATTTTTCGCACTGATCACCATAAGCTTTATCATTTGCACATTTGGGACAAGTACCAACAATATAACGATCTGCTAAAAACTGTTTTGCTTCTTCATCATAATATTGCTCGGTTACCTGTTCTGTAAAACCATTGGTGTCATATAATTTTCTAAAAAAAGCAGAAGCTGTTTCGTGATGAATTTTACTTGAAGTACGAGAATACACATCGAAGGAAATTCCAAATTCTTTAAAAGAATCTCCCATAATTTTGTGGTATTTATCTACCACTTGCTGAGGGGTTATACCTTCTTTTTTTGCTTTGATTGTGATAGGAACACCGTGTTCGTCGCTACCACAAATAAACACAACGTCTTCACCTTTACTTCTTAAATACCGAACGTATATATCTGCCGGGATGTAACAACCTGCCAAATGCCCGATATGAACGGGTCCGTTTGCGTACGGAAGTGCTGCTGTTACAGTATGTCGTTTAAATGCCATAAATGAAATTGAGGTACAAATATAGCAAATAGTTGGGGGGAATAAGGGTAAATATTGCGGTAAAATGGGCGGAATTTGGTAAATTTACTTAGCCATGAATATCAATTACAAAGAATCATTAAACGAAAAACCCAATAAGTATTTATTGGAAATGATCCTCATTAAACAAGAGCAATACGAGCCTGCCGCTTTAAAAATTGCTGAAGAAATATTGTTAGAAAGAAAAGTAAACATTAAAGAATACGAAGACAATTTTGAGTTCATTGGCAATGGCATTCGGGATCAAAGCAGAGAACGAATTGAAGAAAACAACAGATCTCAGTTAACCATAGGGTTTTTGTGTATTGCCGGAGGACTTAGACTGAACCTGCTTTCCCTCTTTGCTTTTGGAGTTAAAGTAGGATTTATTGGAATGACAATAATACTGTATGGCTTATTTGTCATTGTTAAATATTACATACAACGCAAGTAAGTTATTCTTTGCATTAAGCATTCACCTTCACAGCAAACAACTCAGTAAGTTTAGCTACAGCGAAATCAATTTCTTCTTTCGTATTGTATTTGCAAAATGAGAAACGAACAGAAGGACGTTCCATATCAATTCCTAATCCACGCAGTACATGAGAACCTTGATTACTTCCTGACGAGCATGCACTTCCTCCTGAAGCTGCTATACCTGCTATATCAAGACTGAACAACAACATCTCAGCATTCTCCGTTTTTGGGAAGCGACAATTTAAAACGGTGTACAAGCTGCGTGCATCATCTTCTCCATTAATCTCCGTTCCCGGAATAATAGCTTGAATTTGCTCGCGCATATATGTTTTTAATGTTTGAATATGTTTTTGGTGTTGCTCCATTTCACGGTAGCAAATTTCCAGTGCTTTTGCTAAACCAACTATACCCGCAACATTTTCAGTACCTCCACGCATGTTACGCTCTTGTGCACCTCCGTGAATGAATGGGTTTATTTTTAATGAATTGTGTATGTACAAAAATCCAACACCTTTTGGTCCATGGAATTTATGAGCCGCGCAGGTTACCAAATGAACTTTCATTGCCGGCAGGTTCATTGCATAGTGTCCCATGGTTTGCACTGTGTCACTATGAAAAATGGCATTGTATTTTTCGCAGATAGTTCCCACTTTTTCAACAGGCAAAAGGGTTCCGATCTCATTATTAGCGTGCATCAAAGAAACAAACGAACGCTCATTATTTTTCAACAGATCTTCCAGATGGTTCAAATCAACATTCCCTTTATTATCAATATTTACCCAACTTAATTTGATCTTACCTTCTTTCTCAAGAACCTGTAAAGTATGTTCTACTGCATGATGTTCTATTTTAGAACTCACCACGTGTTTGATATTATGTGTAGCAATGGTTTGAACAATAGCCATATTATCAGCTTCCGTTCCACCACTTGTAAAAAAGATTTCTGCAGGAGTAACTCCCAATAATTTGGAAACATTTTTACGTGCTGTTTCAATAGCTGAACGTGTTTTTCTTCCGAAAGCGTGAATGGATGAAGGGTTTCCAAATTCTTCTTTCAGATAAGGAAGCATGGCTTCAAAAACTTCATTGTCTAATTTGGTAGTAGCAGCGTTGTCTAAGTATACTTTCATTTCTTTGCTTTGTATGTTTTCTCCTCTAAATAAGCAACTAATTTCGGGCTTATTTTTGGGTTGTCAAAGTTAAGAAATTCGCATAATTAGCAATTGGGCGAAGGTTAAAAGTAAGTCAATAAATAGCCTGTTAATGAGGCAAATACAACAATAAAGGCAGTATTTAGTTTTTTGAAGCCAAATACCAGGAATAATGAAGCTAAAGCAATGGTTATTGTGCGCCAATCTTTGATACTCTCGATACCTATTTCACTGCAAACCATCAAAATTAAAGCAACCGAAGCGATATTAACTCCATCCAAAAAAGCAGTAAACCAGGGAGAGGTTTTTAGCTTTTTCATAAATAAATGAAGTACCGCTACAAATAAAAAAGAAGGCAGGAACACTCCTAAAGTTGCCAAAGCCGCGCCACTAAACCCATTCATTTGGTAACCAACAAATGTAACGGCTGAAAAAACCGGCCCGGGAGTAAATTGCCCAACCGCAATAGCATCAATTAATTGTTGACGACTTAATAAACCATTTGCCACTAACTCAGCGTCTAAAAAGGCGAACAACACATAACCACTTCCATAAATAACAGCCCCTATTTTTAAAAACAGGAAAAATAATTTTGCATTGGTTAAAGCAGCCGTGGCACCGGTGCTGATTTTTAAACCCAATACCGGCAAAAAACTTTTCACCGAATTATTGGAGGAATTATTTATTAGTTTATTGATGAATACCGCCAAAAAGCCGGCTCCAAATAACACAGCGAGTTCATTGGCCCCAAAAACAACAGATAAAAAAGCAAGGATCCCGATCAACCTTAATGCTAAAGTTTTTCCTGCAGTTCTTAGAAGAGGAAGAACAGCACCAATCACAATACTCAGAATAGCCGGTTTAATCCCATAAATAAATTTCTGCACATCAGGCAGGTGCCCATACTCTTTGTACATATATGCAATGAACGTGGTAATAAAAACAGCAGGAAATATAAAGCACAAGCCCGCTATTAGTAAGCCCTTCCACCCCCCTTTATCATACCCAATATGAATAGCTAACTCCGTGCTGTTGGGTCCGGGAATTAAATTAGTGGCGCCAACCAAATCCAAGAAATTTTGCCGGTCATACCATTTTCGTTTATCTACTACTTCTTGTTGCATCATAGCAATATGAGCGGCAGGCCCGCCAAAAGCGGTAGTTCCCAACTTCAAAAAAAGTATGGCAATGTCTTTCAACTTATTTCCGGAATCGCTCAAAGGAAAAATATGTTTAAATAGTTTTGGGAGTTTTAAAAATTAGGTTTTTTTAGGCGAACAAGTTTTAAAAACCTTAATCCCGACGATATTGTCGGGATGAGGTTCCGATAGCTATCGGAATTTAAAATGCAGTCTAACAACAAACAGACAATTTTTAGAGCTCCCTTTAGAATGCCATTTGGAACCCGGCTCTGATTCCAAACGGGCTCTTAACCTGATTCTTGTATGTTAAGCGCCAGAAAGCATCTACACGGAAAAACCGGAAAATATTTTCTATCCCCGCACTTACCTCCTGATAAGGAACCGTATTTAAAGAGTGTAAAGAAGACGGGAACAGTAATTCTTTTTTGTTTCTTTCGGTTACACTTCCAAATAATACTTTATAGGTTACAACTTCTCTCCATTTCAAACGTTTTAATAAAGGAATTTTATTTAAGAACAATCCTTCGAAATGATGAAACATCCAGAAGGAAGCATATTGATCGCTCGCGAATTCATAATAATTCATCATGTTGTAGGACATGTAATCATATATATAAGTTTGATTACCACCATGTAATTCCATTAACGGATAAGGAATATCTCCCCAGATCTTTCCTCCTTCAATAGTGAAATCAGTGTATCCAAGCAATTGTCCGAAACGGATACGGTCATTTAAATTGAATACGACTTTGTGATAATCGTACTGGCCTTCATAAATTTGTTTCAAAGATTTGATGTATGTTAATTGGAGAATAGGATATTTAGTTCCTAAACTCGTGCGCGTGAAATCACCGTTAATGTATTTTTCATCAAATGCAAAACGGGTAGAGAAACGAATTTCGCTGGTGCGTATAAACGGTTTTGCTGCTGAGTCACCGTCTTCTTTTAAATAGTCATAACTAAATCCACCTACCGGAGATAATTTGCGGTTAACAAATATAATTTTGTTTGAAAAACCCTGGAACCATTCATGGTCGTACCATAGTTGAGTTTGCTCTACACGTGTTAAACTATTTAACGGTGTTCTTCTGAAGAAAGAAGCGAAGAAGTTATCCTGTGAAAACCCGTTTTGACTTTGTCCTAAAATTTCGAGATCACTTTTGTAATTCATTCCTATCAGTTGCCGGTAAGGTTTTTTAGAAAGGAATGTTTTAAATCCTGCTGAATATTTCCATTTCTCATCACGTGTGCCGTAAGCTACGTAACCACTTAATTCGTACCAACGACTGAATTTACTTGAGGTTCTTCCACCCATACGAAAACGAGGTCCTTCCAGCCGGTTATAGGACATGAGGTTAAAATACGGACCTATCTCAAAATTTCCTATCGTTCTATATCCAGCAACCAACAAACTAATCACATCTACCCAGGTTTTGTAAATAGGTAACTGTTGAATGGTATCAATCATTTTATAGATTTTCTGCTCATTAGCAGTGAGGGAATCGTGCCTTGCTCCGTTCCAAAAAGCATCATCCTTTTTTGTGGCACCGTCTTCTACTACAATGTTGTCTCCAAATTTAAAAAAGTCGGCATTTTTAGGTTGGTTGACAATAATTTTTTTGTAAGAAGTTGTTTTTCTTCCATAAATACCTACGCCTTCTTTTTTGCTTAATCCAATATCCGGTTTAAAGTCAATAACGAGACGGTCTTTGCCGAGCATCCATACACTATCTACAAAAGAGAATTCCTGAATAATGCTTGCCGCCGTAATGAAATTAATATTCGCATCATTTGGGATACTCATTTCCAAACGCTTTACACCATGAGTGGAATCAGCTAACCAAATATTTCCGCTAAACAAAAGTTCCTGCTTACGACGTGGTTTAAAACGAATCTGATGGCACCAGTGGCCATCAATCATCAAACTATCTTCAAGATAAAATTTGTAATTAAAAATCGCGTTATCGCAAATAGGCGATTTGAAGTTTTTTCCGAATACCAAAATGTCGTTATCATATACGTTAATATTCTGATACATATCACCCATTACCTGCGAGATACTTTGATTTTCTAGTCCGGTAATTTTACTTGCCTTTATAACTTCTTTCTTTAGTTTCGGATCGTCTCTGTAATAAAATTCAGAAAGCGTTTCGATCATGAATAAAGGCAGGAAAGGTTTTTCTGAGGAGTTAGTACTGTCTACATTATCAAAAATAAATTTAACCGGCTTAAAGGCTTTTTTATCTTTTAAATTTTTTGGAATATTGTTAAGATCAAATTCCAGTTTGTTATAAGCCTCATATTGATAGCCTGAAAGTTCGCGTTTATTATTTTGTTCCTTGTGATCAATAGCAGCCTTTATCCATTTATGAGCAGGGTTTTCTCCAGGGTTAATAACCACCTCGGTTAAAGAAACTCCTTCCTCGTAAAGTTCCAATGGAACGTTAATTGTTTGAGTAATGCCTTTTTTTACCGGAGCAGAAAATTTTTTATACCCTACGTAAGACGCAACAACCGAATCGCCCTTTAGAGCGGTTGTAATTTTATAGTTACCATCAAAATCGGATGTGGCACCTGCAGTTGTACCTTTTAAAACAACATTTACGAAAGGCAACGGCTCTTTGGTTTTGGAGTCAAATACTTTTCCGCTTATCACTGTGTTTTGCGCAAAAGCAAAAACGGAGATAAAACAGCCTAAAATTATGAATAGATGCTTACGCATGTGCCGGATAGAATAAGGCGCTAATTTACTGATTTTTTGAGAACAATTAAGCCTCATTCAAAGCCTCCCAATACTCTGCTCCACGGCGTGTGTGCGGAATAACAATGGTTCCGCCAACAATATTGGCAATAGCAAACACCTCATATACTTCAGCTGTGCTCACCTTTTGCTCATAACATTTTCCCAAATGATATTTTATACAATCATCGCAGCGCAAAACCATACTGGCAACCAGTCCCAACATTTCTTTGGTTTTAACATTTAAAGCTCCTTCAGCGTAGGTGTTGGTATCCAGATTAAACAAACGTTTTATCACCAAATTATCTTTTCCTAAAATAACATCGTTCATCTTTGAACGATATGCATTAAATTCTTCGATTTGTGAATTCATGAGTAATTTTTGTAGAGCGAAAGATATACATTTATTACACACTTGCCCTAACAACACGCTTTGATTTATGAGGAAAAATCAACACATTACACTTCCTAATTACATACCAAACAGGAACATTTCAGCTCTTACTATTTAACGGGTAATCCTCTTAAATATCCCCTTCATCTTTGTCGTTTTTTAGAATAGAAGGGTTGAGAATGCTGAAAATATAATTTTCGTCGGCATGTTGTTGCAACACAGCTTTTCTTCCATTTGGTTTCAACCGCTTTAAGTCATAAATATCGGTTCTCCTGTCTGCCATATTACGAACACTTCCGTGAAGTCTTAATTTTTTCAATGCATCCAAATCCAAATCAGAAACCAAAACCATTTCCGTATTAGGAGTGGTTTCCGCTTTAATTCCATTTGTTGGGAAGGCAAAATCGGCCGGTGTAAATACACCTGATTGCGCGTACTGAATATCCATGTTGTGTACTTTCGGTAAGTTTCCTATACCGCCTGCAATTACCACGTAACATTCGTTTTCAATGGCTCTTGCTTGTGCGCAACACTTAACCCTTGTGTATGCATTTTGAGTATCAGTTAGGAAAGGCACAAACAAAATCTCCATTCCTTCCAATGCTAAAATTCTCGCAAGTTCAGGGAATTCGGAATCGTAACAGATCAGGATCCCAATTTTCCCTGCGTCTGTATCAAACACTTTAAGTTTATGCCCACCAACAATTCCCCATGCATTTACTTCGTTTGGGGTTACATGTATCTTAGAATACCGTTCAATAGAACCATCTCTTCTGCATAAATAACCAACATTGTACAACTCGCCCTTTCTTACAAAAGGCATACTTCCTGTGATGATATTAATATTGTAACGGATTGCATAGTCGATAAATTTATCTCTCAATGGTTCGGTATAATCTGCCAAACTCCTGATGGCTTCAGCTTCCGTTTGATGGTTATAATCTGCCATCAACGGCGCATTGAACAATTCAGGAAATAAAATAAAATCGGAATGATACCCCGCGACGGTATCAATAAAAAATTCGATCTGTTCACAGAGCGCATCAAAATTATTAAAAGATCGCATCCCCCATTGCACCAATCCTACACGCGCACTACTCTTTGGCCGGTAAATACTGTTACTTGGTTTTTCATACAACACGTTATTCCACTCCATTAAGGTTGCAAATTCTTTTGATTCATTATCGCCCGGCATGTAGCCTACAAGCAATTTTTTTACATGAAATTCGTTTGATATCTGGAAGGAAAGAACGGAGTCGTAAATCTCCTTCATCTTTACCTTATGGATATATTCCTTTGGAGTCATTTCCGTAGAATAATTGGAATAATTCGGAATACGGCCCCCAAAAATAATAGCCTTGAGGTTCATTTTTTCAGCCAACTCCTTTCTTGCATCATACAATCTTCTCGCAAGACGGAAACCTCTGTAATCAGGATGTACAAATACTTCTATTCCGTATAAAGTATCACCCTTTAAATTGTGTGTGGTAAATTTAAAATCACCGGTTATTTTTTGATAGGTGTGGTCGTCGCCAAATTTCTCATAGTCAACAATAATGGACAATGCTGTTCCTACCACTTTCCCATTTACTGAAACTACAAGTTGTCCTTCAGGGAATATTTCCAAAAGACGCTGGATTTCTTCTTCAGTCCAAATAGAGTCGTGCCAAAATTTATACGATTCTTCCATTGCATCCCTCATGCTCAGGTAATCTTCTAAAGTAAGATGGCGTACTTCGATTTTTTTAATTTCAGGAAGAGGTGCCTGATTTTTTCTCTCTCTGCTTACGGTTCGTTGCATAGAAATTAGGTTAAATAAGATGAACAAGGAAGTAAGAATAAAATAAGTAAATCTAATGTACGAAAAAAAAGAGAGAAAACAAATAATTTAAAATGAATTTAGTTTTAGGCAGGCATACTATTTTCCCATTTGGGAAATATTTCGGTGAGTGAAAAGTTAAAATATTAATTCTTCGACAAAACATGTATATCCTTCACTTCTATAATTTTCTTTTCATATCCTTTAAGGGCAGTATTTATCATAGCCGTCCCCAATTGTTTTAAACTACTAATGGAATTGGGAGCCAATAACCGGATCACCGGCAATAACCACCCTAAGTATTTATAATAAGTCAATGTATTCCTTAAACCTTTAGTAGGTGACAAAACTCCTGGTCGAAAATTGTAAACCGCTTTGAATGGAAGCTTCATAAGCTCATTCTCTGTCTTTCCTTTTACACGTGCCCACATGGTTTTTCCTTTTTCGGAGCTATCGGTTCCGGCACCTGAGATATAACAAAAAGTCAGATCCGAATTTACCCTGCTTAATTCCCTAGCGAAATTTAATGTTAGTATATAAGTGAGTTTGGAAAACTCTTCCTCTTTCATTCCAACAGAAGATACTCCCAAACAGAAGAAGCATGCATTATATCCCTTCAATTGATTTGCTATCGGACCAATATCATAAAAATCTTTATGAATAATTTCTTTTAGCTTTGGATGCTTTACTTCACACGGTTTTCTGCTGATTACTAACACCTCTTCCACATCCCGGTGCAATAAGCACTCATGTAAAACTCCCTCACCTACCATTCCGGTTGCGCCGGTAACAATTACCTTAATACCCATGGTTACATTGTTTTAAGTTTTTTTATTACAACAAACATTAATACAAACGAATATAAGGAACTTCACCAACATAATAACGTAAACAGTAATAAGCAAAATTCATTATCATGGGAACAGCAATTTTAAAACTCAACAAATGGGCAAATGCACATACCAATATAGGTATTGATGCATTGAGGGTGTTGCTTGGAGCTTTCCTGTTTTACAAAGGAATGTTCTTACTTGGCAACACGGAAGAGTCGATGAAAATTTTAAAGTCTATGCCCGGACTGGGAGGTAACCTCTTTTTAATTCACTATATCGCCATGGCACATATTTGTGGCGCTGTATTTATTTGTATTGGTTTGTTAACACGTTTATCAAGCGTAATTCAACTTCCTATTTTAATAGGGGCTGTGGCTGTTAATTTTGTTGGCGAATTTCACGTGGCAAATTTATTGCAGGCAAGTGCATGCTTATTGACCTGCCTGTTTTTTGTTATTTATGGTTCCGGTAAGCACTCAGTTGATCACAGCTTGAAACTGCATATGTAACAAGTTGAACCTATGAAATACTTCGTGAGTGTTAACCGAATTTTGTTGCTATAAAGCCACCCTAAGTGTGGCTTTTAGCTTTTAAGCCAGTGCATATTTCCCCATTTAATTTTCAAGGTTAAAGTTTTCGTTACTCACAATCTTTCATAAGAACAATTGTATTGAATCTTAAACTCTTGCCATTTGCAAACAACCTGAGTAATCCCAAAACATGCCGTTTCTTCTACAAAAATGAAGCATGCACTTATTTTCCCTGAAATTTCAAAAGTTTCACACATCTACCATATTCACTGAATTTTTCTTCATTTTACCATTTAATGAATAAGTATAAATACGCATCTAAAAACACGTATTCGTACGTATAGGATAAAACATTGTTTTACAGTAATTTAGTAGTAGGCTAAAAGATTGATTTACGCGATGAGGACTTCAGATCCAGAAATTATGTGCGGCCCGTTTCTCATCAGTTATAAAAAATTAAACAAGATGAAACCTTTAAAAATCCTACTTCTTGAAGATTCTGAATCGGACGCAGATATTCTTGAGCGCGTTTTGAGAAAATCGGGGATCGAATTTTCTGTTAAACAGACCGACACCCGCGAAGACTACAAACAAATGTTAATGGATTTCAAACCGGATCTGATTCTTTCTGATCATTCTATGGGACCCTTTAATTCATTTGAAGCATTAAAAATTTTTAAAGAAAGTGCTCTTGAAATTCCCTTCATCCTTGTTACCGGTACGGTTTCTGAAGAGTATGCTGTTAGGGTATTGAAAGAAGGAGCTGATGATTATTTGTTAAAAAATAATTTGACCCGCTTGCCAAATGCAATACTTCACGCTCTCAAAGAAAAGGAAGCAGAGAGAGAAAAAAAAGAAGCGAATGAGAATCTTAGGCTGCTTTTCCAAAATATAGGGGAGTTCTTTTTCTCCATTGACACTGTCAATAATAAATACCATCTGGCATCTGATTCCTGTATAAAAATTTACGGACTTCCAAAAGAGAATTTTTATAATGACACTTCTCTTTGGTTAAGCCTTGTACATCCTGAGGACAAACACTTATTTGAGGAAGAAAATTTCAAATCGATTACAGAAACCATTTGGCTTGAATACAGGATTATCCGCCCCGACAATAGTATTTGCTGGGTAGAAAGTAAAATAGTACCAACTTTCGGCGATGAAAAAAAATTAATCAGAATAGATGGCGTTACATCTGATATTACTTCGAGAAAAAACGCCGAAAAAAAACTTGAAGTTAAATGTGAAGAATTAAGCACCCTGATCTATCACTTGTCTCACGATCTAAAAGGGCCTGTTGCTTCCACTGCCGGATTGGTAAACCTTTCAAAAACAGAAATTACTGATCCAACGGCTACAAAATATTTAAGTATGATCGAACAATCGAATAATGCCCTAAACAGGATACTGAACGGGATAATTCAGGTTGTTTCGGTTGAAACTATAAACGATTCGTTTACAAAACTAAATTTAAAAAACATTGTTGAGGACATTATTAACCTGCATCAAATTAATCCTGAAACAAAAAAAGTACAATTCATAACCGAGGTGGACATTGATGCGGACTTCCTTTGCCACGAACAATCCATTCATAGTGTTTTATCCAATGTAATAAACAATGCAGTTTCCTTTCGCAGAGCAACTGATCCGTTGGTAAATGTTTCTATTAAAAAATTAAGTGATTCTATTTGTATCAAAATCAAAGACAACGGACATGGAATTGAAAAAAAATATCATGAGAAAATATTTGATGTTTTTTTCAAAGCTAATGAGCATTCAAAAGGATCGGGACTTGGTTTATATATTGTAAAGCGGATTATTGAAAAGCTGAATGGTAAAATCACACTTGAGAGTAACCCTGAAAAGGGAACCACTTTTACTATATACTTACCTTTATAATTAGTTTTTCGATCCGATCAATAATCATATTGATTTAATCTTCCGAACATAAGCCTTTTTTTATTAGCGTAAAAGTAAAGCGATAGGATAAACTATAGGCGGTTAAAAAATAATCCGATCCAACATTCGGGTACAGGCTTACTTTTTTTTCTTTTGAAGTTTTTTTGGAGCTTTCTTTTGTTGAGGTAATGCCTCCCGCAACTGCTCAACTTCATGAGCGAGTTTTTTCACTATTTCAGTAAGCCCTTCAAAATCCGACTTATTAACGAAACCGTATGAACTTGGTCTTTCAGTTACTATAGAAATTTGCTTTTCCTCAAAAAATTCACTTATCGGAACCTTAAGCAATTTGGCTAATTTAAAAAGGTACTCGGTATTAACGTCAATCTCTCCCCGCTCAATTTTACCAAAATTGCCTCCACTCATTCCAATCTCTTCGGCCACATACTCTTGGTTAAACCCAGCCAGTTGACGGTACTTTCTGATTCTATCTCCTACTTTTTTGCTCACACACAAATTTCCGCTGCACAAACCTAAATTAATAATCAATATGTAATACATATTTGTCATTTAAAGACTATTTATGTATTTTTGAGACAATAATCCAATCTTTCTTGTCTTTCACTACAAAAACATTAGCATGGAAAGCGGCCAAACAACATCGACCCTAAAAAACATAAAAGAACTCATTGCCATTCTTGAACCTTATGCCCCAGTATGGCAGGAATGGAAAGAAAGCGGAGCCTGTATTTTAAGTAAACAGGAAATTGCGCTGCTTCAAAATTACTTAGCCACGGGTTCACATTTAAATTCCTGTTTGGAGTTTGGCATCTCCATCTCAGATGCAACAGACACGCTGAATCGAATCAAACTCATGTTGTGTTGGGACTCCCTGAAACTTGGAAGCTGGCTAACCGAACGTATGCTCGAAAAACAAGGAATCATTACCTATGAATCGCAACAGGACAAGTTCCTGAATTCTCCACTGATCTTTTTACACATGCCTTACGATCTAAAAATCCGGTTAAGGTATTTATCAGAATACACTATGGGTGATATACTGGCAAAATATACCGAGATTAAATTAAGAGCTCACTGGTCGTTAACTGATGAATTAGTCAATGAATTGAAAGAACTGCTTAAGCAAAATAATTGTTTGAGTCTATTAAAATAGGCATTATGCTTCTTGATTAAAATAAGACCAAAAAACCATCTGTAAATTCAATATATTTGCCTTCCCTAAAAAGAACAATTGAGTTTCGATCCATTCACAATACAACTCCCTGTAACCGAAATTATTTCTGATGTAAGAAAAGAACTTGCTGCAGGAAACACACTTATCATAAATGCCCCTCCTGGTGCAGGAAAAAGCACATTACTTCCATTAGCTTTGTTTGAAGAAAATTGGCTCCAAGGAAAAAAGATCATTATGCTGGAGCCACGTCGTTTGGCAGCAAAAACAATTGCTTCACGAATGGCTTCTTTATTGGATGAAGAAGTAGGGCAAACAATTGGTTATCGCATTCGGTTTGAAAGCAAAATAGGCGCAACAACAAAAATAGAAGTAGTAACTGAAGGAATTTTAACCCGCATGTTGCATCACGACAATGCTCTTGAAAATGTTGCGCTTGTAGTATTTGATGAATTTCACGAACGTAATTTACATGCTGATCTTGCGCTTGCTTTGTGCAGAGAAGCACAGCAAGTATTAAGGCCAGATCTGAGAATATTGATCATGTCGGCAACATTAAATATGCCGCAATTAAAAGCATTATTAAATGCGCCTGTTATAGAAAGTGAAGGAAGACAATATCCTGTTGACGTTATTTATGCAGGTGATGCTGATGAAACCTTGTTGCCTGAATTGACTGCCCGTATTGTTTACAAAGCAGTGCAGGAGCATGAAGGCGATGCTCTGGTATTTTTACCGGGTGAAGCAGAAATAAAAAAGTGTGCTGAACTTTTAGAAACACAATTGCAAAATTTCTGTATTCATCCATTGTATGGAATGCTACCTCAGCACGAACAGTTTCTTGCAATCGTTCCAAACAAATTCGGGAAAAGAAAAATTGTATTGGCTACTTCCATTGCAGAAACCAGTTTAACCATAGAAGGCGTAAGAATAGTTATTGATTCGGGTTTTGGAAGAAGTTCCAAATTTGACATTCGTTCAGGCTTATCTCGCTTGGAAACAAATCGCATTTCAAAAGATGCTGCTGATCAAAGAGCAGGACGAGCTGGCCGATTAAACAGTGGTGTGTGTTATCGTATGTGGACATTAGCTACACACCAAAGATTGGCTGAGCATCGTGTGCCGGAGATAATGGAAGCTGACCTTGCTTCATTAATGTTAGATATGGCAAAATGGGGTGTGAGCGATATTACTCAATTAACATGGTTAACACCTCCGCCTAAAACCTCTTTGAATCAGGCTTCTGATACTTTACATCAAATTACCGCACTGGAGAACGGAAAAATTACAGAGCACGGAAAACAAATTCATCAATTGGCCTGTCATCCCCGTATTGCGCACATGTTATTAATGGCGGCTGATACGAAGATGAAACAGTTGGCAACCGATATTGCTGCTGTGCTCGAAGAAAGAGATCCTTTGCCTCGCGACAGTGGTATTGATATTAATATACGTATTGAAGCTTTACGCAGACAGAGAGGAAATAAAAGTTTAGGAAATAAATTTTCACGCATCGAAAAGAATGCGATTTCTTATCGTAAGTTATTGAATCTGGACGCAGACAATAGTGCTTATGATTCTCACGATACAGGTTTGCTGCTTGCATATGCTTATCCCGAACGAATTGCTTCTGCTAAACCGGGAAACAATGCCCAGTTTCAATTAGCCAACGGAAAAATTGCAACAGCCGGGCATCGTGATGATCTTGCACACGAGGCATGGCTGGCAGTTGCCAATATGGATCTGCGTGATGGTTTAGGGAAAATATTTTTAGCCGCTCCCTTAAATCCAAAGGATCTTTTACCGATGGTGAAAGAGCAGGAAACTATTTTGTGGGACACACGCAAAGGTGGATTGGTGGCAACAAAAGAATTAAAGATCGGAAGCATTGTTTTACAATCGAAACCTATTAATCATTTTAAAGAAGAGCTGGTGATAGAAGCTATTTGCAAAGCCCTAGAGAAAGAAGGAGAAAATTTGCTTGACTTTAATGAGGACATGAAGCAATTGCAAAACCGGATCCTGAGCCTGAAGATCTGGAATCCTTCTGACAGCTGGCCTGATGTGAGTACAGAAAAACTGTTAAACACAACAAAAGAATGGTTGGCTCCTTATCTTAAAGGTGTAAAAAAAGCCGAGGACTTAAAACGTATAGCTATTTCGGAGGCATTGTACCATTCCCTTGATTGGGAGATACAAAATCAATTAAACACATTGGCTCCTTCTAAGTTGGAGGTGCCAAGTGGTTCAAAAATTCATATCGAATACTTTGCAAATGGAGCTACTCCTGTTCTTTCAGTAAGATTGCAGGAGGTGTTTGGATTAAGTGATACTCCCACATTAAACAATGGAAAAATAAAAGTAGTGATGCACTTGTTATCGCCGGGATACAAACCTGTTCAGGTAACTACCGATCTAAAAAGTTTCTGGAATAATCTTTATCACGAAGTAAAAAAGGAATTACAACGCAAATATTCTAAACACAGCTGGCCTGATGATCCATGGACTGCCGATGCTGTAGCAAAAGGGAGAAGTAGGAAGTAACCATTCTGTTTTATTCTAATACAATTTCCAAAAATTCTCTACAAATTTATCCAACTTAGCAACATCACTATCACTTGTAGATTTGGTTGTCCAGCAAACCCTATACAGCTTTCCATTCTTTTTATACTCTATACTGCTATAGTGTCTTAAATAATTTTTATCTATGGAAGCTACTTTTTCATCAAGCGTCCACATGCTTTCCAAATTCAGTTTATCAGCGGAATTAAACAGATCTGTGATCAGCTTGTTTGGTTTTTTTTCAGGCAGAGTATTCTGTTCTCCTAGATTGAGTTCATACATGTTTGCACTATTCTCAAAAACACAAATTCCTTCGGGATAGTTCCCTGTTTTCACTAACAAATAATCTCCTGCTTCGGCAGGTTTAAATTTATTGGTGTCGTTTTTTATTAATGAACTTATCACAGGAGTCATAGTTGAACCATCCACCACTTCAGCTATCAACCTTAAACCCAACCATTTTTCCGGTTTATTGTAATATTGAATTGCTTCAGGCGAACATTCTTTCGCTACCTGCAAATAGCTACCACCCTTTGCAATACCTTTTTCGCTAGTCATTTCTGCGGCATTTCCCGGCATATTATACAAACCAATCCAATTTGGGTTATAACCGTATACCATATAAAGCTCGTTTCCAAAATACTTACTTGCAAATAAATTTTCCTTACAGGTATCTTTCCCCGCACAATTGTACAGAGCACATCCCTTTTCGTTTTTTCCGGCATATAATTGTGCTATTGCTTTCGGACATAGTGTTTTGCTTTTGTAGGTACATGCTTCCATTCCTTTTCTTTCAATCTCTTCAAACTCTTTTGATGTAGGTAATCTGAATACTATTTTTCTGTATGGGTTTTCTTCCTGATCCGTTAACTTTTTGTTGCATTTTTCTGTACACCAATCCGCAAAAGCATTTGCCTGCTCGTAGCCAATGCCCGTAATTGGTCTATTATAAGGGTTAAGTGCGGAATTATCTACGTCCTTAATTTTTTCTTTCGGAGGATAATTGTTTTGTTCCAAAAATTTCTTTTCATTTATCCAGCTTATTTCTATTGGGTTTTCCGGGTCATTTTTTTTAAACCCCTTTTCAGTGTTTATGAATGGATACAAAACACATTCCTTTGAAGGAATCAGTTCTTTCATCTCGTCTTCGGAACTATAGTTTGATACGTCCTCCAAAAAAGTTAAATAATCGTCAACAGAAACTTCCGTTCGACCTATTGCCAGACGGCCTTTTTCAAGAACCACAAAGCCCCACTGATCTTTTTTCAATTCTGGATTCAGGGTAAAAATCGCTTCATGTTTTTGTGAGTAAGCTGATAAAAACACGAAGCATAGAAAGAAAAGAGGAATGATCTTATTCATGATTTAAGGGCTAGAATTTAATGTAGTGTAAATATAAAGGAAAATAATTCACTGATTATCAGCATTGATACGGATGTTGTATGAATCAAAGATCATAATATGCCTTTTGGAATAACTCTTCGGGCATAAGTCTTTTTCAGTTTTTCCATACCTGCTGCTCCATCAGGATTAAAATTAAAAGTCGTTTCCCATGAGTTTTCAGGTTTGAATTCTTCGTTCATTCCTTTTAAAACACTGGCTGAGATCTTATCTGAATAAATAATCGTTACACATTCCGTATTTAAGTTGGCACTTCTTGGGTCGAGATTAAATGTTCCTATCACTGTGATCTTTCCATCAATCACCATCGACTTTGCATGTAATCCAAAAATGGGGGTATAATTTAATTCCTTTTGAAGAGCACCTGTCATCATCTTAAAACGTTCTTTTGAATCAGGCTTAAATTCAAAAACACGAACTCCTGTTTCTAACAATTCTTTTCTATCTTTTTGATATCCGGAAAAAGCTTCGAGATTATCAGTAGAAGCGAGGCTATTCGTTAGGATTCTAATTTTAACTCCTCTTTTTGCTGCCTCACTAAACAATTTTTTTCCAAGTTCAGTAGTAACCAAATATGGTGATTGAATCTCAATAGATGTTTTTGCGCACTTTACCAAACTGATCAAAGAGTCAGTTGTGATGCCCCCTTTCTTAATTTCTTTATAAGCGTTTTTCCCGGGTAAGTCAGAAACAAAATTCACGCTATCTAACCAAACAAGATCTCCCGATGTTTGAATGTCTTTAAATGCTTCAGGTAGTTTCTTCATTTTTTCCCGAACCTGCGGCCAGAAATTTTCCGGGTTACAAGCGTATTGATGCAAACGGTCAAATCTTGTACTATCATTAAAATCTGTATTCGGTTCATCAACAAGATCTGTAATAGGAACGCTCAATGTATCGCTCCAAAAAATTTCAAATGAAGCTTGTACATTCTTAACTGTCTTTCCAAGTAATAACACATCTCTATCGCGAAAGTTGTATTCGTGATCGTAATCAAAATACTCGTCTGCAATGTTTCTTCCTCCGGTTATTACAACTTTCCCATCAACAATAAATGTTTTATTATGCATCCGTTGATTCGCATTTCTAAAGTCGGTTCCAAACTTCTTTATCTTTTGCGCAATGTTTTTACCAATGTTAATTCCCGGGTTGTAGATCTTAATTGAAATGTTTTCGTGCGAATCCATTGCCAGAATATCGTGTGCACTCGCATCTACTAAAATATCATCCACAAGTATTCTCACTTTCACTCCCCTGTCAGCGGCTCTTACCAAATAATCACAGGCAATTAAACCCACATTATCGGTAGAAAAAATAAAATACTGAATATCGATTGTGCCTTCCGCATACTCACTCAGCCATGCACGTGTTATCATAGAGCCATCTCCATCTTCCAGCACATAAACACCCGTTTTATCTTTCATTAATTCAGCAACAGGCTCTAGTTCTTTTGAAAGACTAAGGGAATCGTTACGGTGAATGCTTGAGCAAAAATCTTTTGTATAAACGGGGATTTCTTTTGGTGTTTCGGAGCAGGAGGTTAAATAGAAAGCGCTTACAAAAAAAAGAAAAGTTTGAATTGTTGATCTTATACAAATAATCATGCACAGAAAATTTTAGTTCGTAAATTAAAGATCGAAGTTAAACTTTCTGCTTAATATATTTTCGAACTATATAATCTCATTATGCTTTTCGGAAGAAAACCATCAACTCAGCATTTCCTCTTTATTGGTGTCCGAGAAAAGGCACAAGCATCACCTTTGCTAATTATGTTTTCCAAATATTCCATCCTGCTTCTTTATCCATATGACTAGCTTTTTTTATTTGTAACATTTGGTCAAAAAACGAGCTCCATTTTAATATCGGCACGAATAAATTCGGAACTACCCAAAGAAATTTCTTTGAAACCTAACCGATAATACAATTCAATCGCTTTCGCAGAGCCCTTGGTGTTTGAGAAAAGAACAATGCTTTGAGCTCCAAGCTCCTTAACTTGTCTAACAGATTGCTCACCCAAAATTTTGCCAATGCGTAAACCACGGTAATTTTCATCTACTGCAAACTTTATCATTTCATAAACTCCTTTGCCTAGATTAAGATATGCACATGTTCCAACAGGCTGACCTTTGTACAAAGCAATGTATATTTTTCCACCGTCTTTTAGTATGTATCCTTCCGGGTCTTCTACCGTTTTAATATCTTCTTCTTCCATCACATACGAACGGGTGATCCACTGTTCGTTTATTTCTTTAAAACGCAGGCGGTGTTCGGATGTATATTCAACGATCTGAATAAAGTCCATCGAATGATTGTTGGTTTGTTGTGTTGTGACTTGGAGTATCATATTTTGTTTTTATAATTGTTTGAACATTATTTTTTGTGTACGTTTTAAAACAAACATCTGTGGAGGTGCTTTTGCTTCTTTGAATCCCAAACTGTAATACAACTTATGAGCTTCCTGCATGGTATTGGTGGTTTGTAGCCATAATTCGGACGCATTGTTTTCCTTGCAACGATTGATACAGCGTTCGATTAGTTTTGTTGCAATTCCGGTGTTTCGCATTTCGGGGTTTATATAAAGCTTACAAAATTCGAATGTGCTTTCATTAAGCCTTTTTAACGCAACACAACCAACAACTTTGTTTTTGTTTAGTGCAAAGAAAACAAAACCTCCAGTTTCTATATATGCTTTGTTAGGATGGCTGATTGTGAATTTATCATCATCTTCCAGCTTGCCTTCCAAAACACCATTTAACCAGGGTTTAACCAACTCATTGAAACTATTTTTTAGTGAAGGCTTGTAATCAAGAATAGTAATTTGCGGAGCTTCCGGTAATTTCTGAATACGTTCATAAAGCGACATTTTTCCCACCTCCTTTTCAATGCGGCTTATAATATTAATAAAGTTGGGATGACCCGCGGTCATCATTTGTTCAAGGCTTTGAGCAATACCTTTCCAAACCGGTTCTAATTTTGGTAAGAGGTTTCTTCCTTTTGTTGTAAGGCTAACATGTTTCGAGCGTGCATCGTTTGGGTTAGGATTTATTTTTACATACCCCGCCTGCTCAAGCTCTCTTACAATATTTTTTACGGTGATGTGAGTAAAACCAATGGAAGCTGTAATATCCTGCATGGTTAAAGGTGTGCCCGCCTGCAACAAAGTATGGTAGGTGGCAAACCAAGTGGCCCTGAAATTTATTCCCAGCTCGGTGTAAAGTTTATCACCCTCGCCCTGAAGTCGTTCCCCAACTCTTCTCAAGCGGGTTGCTCCTGCCAGGTATCCGGTTTTTGAAATGCTATCTGTCATCAGTATGAAATATATTTCACAATATTATGAAAGTACTTTCATATATTTAAGAAAAAAATATAATACACTGAAAATGAAACAATTAAAAATTTGAATTTAAGCCGATTGGAGTGCTTCTTTTATTTTGAGGGTCTGTTCGATCAAAGAACATTCCTCGTCATTATGAATGATATAAGTAGCCAGCGGAATTTTTTGCTCATCATTCATCTGACTTTTAAAACGTGTAATTACTTCAGCTTCAGTCAGGTTGTCACGTTTCGCAATTCTTTTTGCCCTAAGTTGTTCTGGCGACACTACTAAAATAGAAGCATCGAGTGTTTTGTAAATTCCGGTTTCAAATAACAATGCAGATTCTTTTAAAACAAAAATGTGCCCTTGTTTTGTTGTTGCCCATTCAGCAAAATCTTTTTTTACAGCCGGATGAATAATGTTATTGATCTGTTGAAGTAAGTCTGTATTAGAGAATATTTTGTTGGCAATAAACTTTTTATCTATTTGATGATCGCTGAGGTAAGCTTCTTTACCAAGCAAAGCAATTACTTTTTCTTTTATTTCCGGCACATAATACATCTCTTTTGCACGATCATCCGAATAATAAACGGGAACTCCCATCACTTCAAATATCCGTGCAACGGTAGATTTTCCACTACCAATGCCTCCTGTGAGTCCGATTGTTTTCATATTGTAAATATTTTTTGTTCCTTACCAAAATCCAAATGAGCAAATTTCCTTTTTAGTTCATCACACTTTTTAAAATAGGTCTCTTTAAATTTTTTGTGTGCCTCACTACTCTCATTAAATGGTTTGTGTGAAGCTGCATTTAAAATTAAGTCCAATTCACTTATCAACTCTTTTGTGCCTGAACCAAAACATACTTCACTTAATCTTTCCCAAACATAATCGATAGCTAATTGATTTGGATGAACCATGTCGGCTTCAAAAAACCGGTAATCACGTAATTCATCGTTTACAATTTCGTATGATGGGAAGTAAAAACAATGTTCGTGTGCGGCAACTAATTCATGAACAGCTTGCAGTAAAATAGCTTTACTCAGGTTGTTCTCTGCAACACCATCTCTGATATAACGCACAGGACTCGCTGTAAAAACAATATTTATACCGGGATTGATCTCCTTAAGGTTCTTTACTAATTTTTTATATTGATCAATAACTTCTTCCTTACTTAATATTATTTTCTGAAATTGCTTTTGTGGAATTTTATGACAGTTTCCAACAAACAAGCCTGACTCAATGTGTTTGTATATAAATGCAGAGCCGAATGTGATGAACAAATGTTTGCATTTCTTTAACAGTTCATGAGCTTTTGAAATTTGCTTATTGATCTCATCTAAACAGTTTTTTTTGTCGCTATTCGAAAACCGACCGTGATGATTAAAACTGTTCCAGCTTTCGTTTGCATAAAAAAGATCTTGCTCAGTGTAGGTTCTTTTTTCTACACAATCGAAAATGCTCCTGGCTATACTGTGTGGGTTGTACAGAATGCCATGTGTATTGCTTACAATATCAAATTTATATTTCTCAAATAAAGATGCAATATTTTCCGAAAAGCAGGAGCCTGCAAAAAACAATTTACCATCGGGGTTTATTTTCGATGCAAAAGGTGCTATGTCAAACTCCAGTTTAAATTTCATTTTCCGGTTAATTGTGCGGTAAGATAACGTGTTTCTCCTTCTGCACGCATACTCACTTCAACATATCTGTTTGGCATGAGTGGCATGGCAACTTCAGGCCATTCAATAAAGCAGTAATTTCCACTGTTTACGTATTCTTCAAAACCTATATCCAAACATTCATCTGTGTTTTTCAAACGATATAGGTCGAAATGATAAATAATGTCAATTGCTCCTGTGTATTCGTTCACAATAGAGTAAGTAGGGCTGCTCATCGAATCCATTACCCCCAAAGCATTGCACATCTCTTTTATCAAGGTTGTTTTTCCTACGCCCATTTGTCCGATAAAAAGAAAAACGCTTCTTTCCGGAAAAGCCTTTAAAAGTTCCCGTGCCAGCTTCGGTAACTCACCAGCGGATGTAATCGTTCTTTCCAGCATTATAATCCGCCTAACATCAATACTCTGTCAAATTCATCTTTGGTAACTACTCCAACTGATAAGCGTGATAATTTTACCAATTGCATATTTTGCAAAAGAGGGTCTTTTTTCACATCCGCTAAATAAACGGGTTTCTTTAGTGTTTTGAATGGGGAAAAATCTACACTTAGCCATGCTGTTTCTTCCGTTGTTGGATCCTGATAATGCTCTTTCACCACTTTGGCTACTCCAACAATACATAAACCAATATTGCTGTGGTAAAACAAAGCAAGGTCGCCTTTTTTCATTGATCTTAAATTATTACGGGCAGCATAATTTCGTACCCCGGTCCAATCTGTTTTTTTATCTTTCAATAATTGTTCCCAGCTATATGCATCCGGTTCGGATTTAATTAACCAATAGTTCATTTTCGTAATTTTCTATGTTATTACAAAAATAACTTTTTATTGCTTCCTAAACAGGAATGGAGTATTTTTGACCACTTATTTAAATCAAAGAAAATGTTCGGAAAATTAGGTGATATGATGGGAAAGCTTCAGGAGGCGAAGAAAAAAATGGCAGAGACAAAAGCGAAACTGGCAACCATTGAGATGTCGGCAGAAAGTAAGGACGGTAATGTAAAGGTAGTTGTAGATGGGAATCGTAAGATAAAATCATTGAAAATATCGGAAAAACTTCAGCAAGGGTCAAATGCCGAACTTGAGTCTCAGATTTTATTTACCCTTACCGAAGCCATTGAAAAAGCTGATGCTGCAAACGAAGCTGAGATGAAGAAGATTGCTATGGGAATGCTGCCCGGAGGTGGCTTGTTTTAAGAGTTTCCTCTCCTTTTATGGAGTTGATTAAGAAGTATGAGTGAAATTGAAAACAAAATAAACAAAGACCTGATTTTAAGGGAGCGTTTGGCATTACAGAGAACTGTTTTGGCCAATCAAACTGCTTTACTGTCTTTTCTAAGAACAGGTCTCTACTTTTTGGTTGCAGGATTAAGTATTGGAAGTATAATAAAAATTAAAAACAGCTGGGTTTTCGAGCTATCTTTTTTTGTCGCAGCGTCTTTGATTGTTATTATTGGCGTAGTAAATTACTATAGACAAAAGCTTAAAATTAAGGACAGTGAAAAACACATTGGGGATTATAAGTTTGAGTATTTGAAAAGAGATTAATTCTCTAATTCGCTACAAAACAAGCAGTTGTTGTTCCACAAACACTAGTCTGTTAATTTCTATTTTTAAATATCTACCGTTTTCTCTTTTTTGCCCGTAGATTAGTTACAACCAAACTACTATTCTTATATGGCGAAAAAAGTAAGTAAACCCGCTTCAACAAGTGTCCTTCACGGAAAAAAAATATTTGTACTCGACACCTCTGTTATCATCTACGATCACACAGCTATCAGAAATTTCAAGGAACACGATGTTGTAATACCCATAACTGTTTTGGAAGAGTTGGATAATTTCAAGAAGGGAAATGATTCGAAAAATTTCGCCGCACGCGAGTTCTCCAGGTATTTGGATAAACATTCGGAAGGGCATTCTTTGCAGGAATGGACAAACATTGGAGGAAAAAACAATGGCTTGTTTAAAATCGAAATGAATTATGGAAGCAAAGTTGATTCAGAAAAAATATTTGGGGAAAGAAAAGCCGATCATAAAATTTTAAACTGCGCACTGGTTGTTGCAGAACAAAACCCAACCAGAAAAGTTATATTGGTTACTAAAGATATCAATCTCCGTTTAAAAGCTAAATCTCTTAGTCTTACCGCCGAAGACTATGAAACCGGTAAGATCAAACATGTTGAAGAGTTATACACCGGAAGAACACTTATAGATAAAGTATCGGTTGATGCTATTGATGTGATTTATGAGCAAGGTGCGGTTGGAATAGAAGTAACACATAAAAAGAACCGACCTACAGCTAATCATTTCTTTATTTTAAAGAACGGACAAAAATCAGTGTTGGCAACTTATGATGCAGAAAACTCAGTGTTAAGAAGAGTTCAGAAATCTGCCTGTTTTGGAGTAATGCCGAAAAATGCTGAGCAGGCCTTTGCTTTGGATGCTATTTTGAATCCGGCTATTAAGCTGGTTACTATACAAGGTGTTGCGGGAACAGGAAAAACTTTGTTGTCGTTAGCGGGAGCATTGGAGCAAAGAAGAGATTTTCATCAGGTTTATTTAGCTCGGCCAATTGTGCCACTAAGTAATAAAGATATTGGTTACCTCCCCGGAGATATCAAATCGAAGTTGAATCCTTATATGGAACCTCTTTGGGACAATTTAAAATACATCAAAAGTCAATTCAACGAAAGAGAAAAAGAATACAAATTAATTGATGAGATGGTGGAAAAAGAAAAACTGGTTGTTTGCCCGCTCGCTTATATCAGAGGAAGAAGTTTGAGCAACGTGTTTTTTATTGTGGATGAAGCGCAAAATTTAACCCCACATGAAATTAAAACCATCATTACCCGTGCAGGTGATAATACTAAGATTGTTTTCACAGGTGATGTAAACCAAATTGACACGCCCTACCTGGATGCACAAAGTAACGGGTTATCATACTTAATTGATAAGATCGCCGACAAACCAATTTATGCGCACATTACTTTGGAAAAAGGTGAAAGAAGTGCATTGGCTAACCTCGCGAACGACCTATTGTAATTATAGTATGTTAGGAAAAATAAAGAAGAAACACCCATCAGGATGTTGATCATGCTTTTGCATTTTGTTTGTGCGATATTTAATAGGTTGACAAAGATTTTTGAAGAAAAAAAGAGTAAATTTGGCTATATTCACCTAACTTAAAAATAAAATGAAATTTTTTTTATCAGTATGTGCGATCGTTGTAATTATGCTATTAATTTCTTGCAATGGCAAAAAGATAGACAGTCCACTCGTTGGAAATTGGAAATTGGAAAACACGGAATTTGTAAATGACGGAAAGTATGTGGATGTAAATAAGTCAGTAGACTCTGTAAATAAAGAGGGTTTGGCAAAGACTGTAAAAGAAACGTTAGACACAACCGGTGGTCGTATTGTAACGCCTGCAGACAGTGCCGGCATAGAAGGTGCTATTGAAGGTGCGAATATGGTTTCTGGTCTCACAAAAGGTTTTATGGGATTATACAAGTTAGAGTTTAAATCTAATGGAACTGTTAAGAAAAAAATTCTGTTTAGCTCTCAAGATGCGGATTACACAATTAGTCCGGACGGGAAAACGGTTAGCTACACACTTGAAGGAGAAGAAAATAATATGGAAATTATATCAGTAACAGATAAAGCTCTTGTGTTGAAAAATAAGTTTACTTATACAGTTTTGACTTTCAAAAAAATTGAAGATTAAACTGTTTTTGGATTTTATTTTGTCATTTAGTAAGTAGCGAAGGCCTATTGCTGAACCGATAAAAAATCGCACGGTGATTTTAAATTGTTGCCGCAAAACAAGCGAGTTTTGCAGAGGTCTAATTGTAATTAATATTTAATTTAGAACAACAAAACCCTGAGCCATCCTGAGCTTGTCGAATGGGGCTCAGGGTTTTTTGTTAAGTATTGTTGCGCCGGGCTTTTCTATAAAGAATAAGAAGCAGTGTTATAACAATCGTAAAGAGCATCAAAATTCTGCTGAGGATCAATCCCGTATGTTAAAATCATAAATTGTTTGGTCGGGTCCCTGCAGAAACCACCGATACATAGTAAAGATCGGTCGGGTAATAGGGCAATTTAAAAAAGTTCAATATCCGCAACGATTCGCATTTGCCATCCCCATCGGTTTCCACCTTCATCGAAATATTTTCGTTTTTTCCTGTTTTCTGATCTCAACAGCAGCTTCCAGTCCTTTGGTAACGGTTGTTGTATAATCGGCATTGACATCTACAATGGTAATCGATCCACTCATATTGAGTGCATGTTGTGCTGCAGCCGATAAAAGACGGACTGATAAAAATAGAGTAGACTAGACAGTTTTCATAAATAAAAAACCCTTCTTGTTTAGGGAAGGGTTTTATAACGTGTGTAATAGAATATATTATTGCTCAAATTTTTTGTAATCAGCAGGAACTGAAACCTGAGTTAATTCCAACCCTTTTTTGTCAATTTTAGTCATTTCCAGTTTACTTACTGTTTTTCCATCCAATGTAGACTCAAAAGAAGCCATTGGCATCGATCCTTTCGGAAGATCTTTGATCTGGTTAAAATAAATAGATTGTTTATCTTTTCTGTTCCACATTTTTACAACAGGAACAAAGAAATCAAATTTATCGGAAGTGATCCAGTAACTAATTTGAGTGTTTTCGTCAGTGTTTTTCACAACATATTCAGTACACTTCTTTCCTAAAACTGTTTTTGTGTTTTTAGTTTTAGTAACCTCACATTTACCTTTGATTACCGGAGGAGTTTCTGATTTATGCTCTCCCCACACTTTACGTGCCGGGTTAACAAATTTTATTTGTTTATTGGTAAGGTCAAAAACAAAGCTTCCTTCTACTTTACCTGTTTTTTTACCCAATTGATCCAGCTTCACATGGTCGCCTTTTACATAATAAACATTAGTAGTTGTATCTTTTTTGGTTTCCATCTTAAACTCAATACTTCCCTCAAACTGTGCGAAAGTTGATACAGAACAAGCCAGAGCGGCTACAAATAGTGCGATTTTTTTCATTTTAACTGATTTTTGGGTTAGGTAATACAATTACCGTGCTAAAAATTTTAGCTAATATAGAAAGATGATTTAATAAATCAAAAACTAAGTGCAATTTTATATTTTTTAACTTTGTTACCATATTGTTATAAAATACTCCCCATGTTAACACATCGCCCCCGCAGAAACCGAAAATCGCAAGCAATCAGAGATTTAGTAGAAGAGACTACAGTAAGTGTAAAAGATTTTATTTTCCCTTTATTCTTAATTGACGGGAAAAATAAAAAGACAGAGGTAAAGTCAATGCCGGGTATTTATCGTTTGTCTTCTGATTTACTGCTAAAGGAGATCGAATCCTGCATGAAATTAGGAATCTATACATTTGATGTATTTCCCAATTTAGTGGAGAAATTGAAAGATAAAACAGCAACAGAAAGTTGGAACCAAAAAGGCTTGTATTTAAAAACCATTCGTGAGATCAAGAAAAAACTTCCGGAAGCAGTTATTATGACCGATGTTGCGATGGATCCATACAGCAGTGATGGACATGATGGTTTGGTTGTAAATGGTGAAATTAAAAATGATGAAACATTAGAGATCCTTGCAAAGATGGCATTAGCACAAGCAGAAGCCGGAGCTGATATTATAGGACCGAGTGATATGATGGATGGCCGTGTTGGATATTTGCGTGATGAGTTGGATAATGCAGGTTTTACAAATGTTTCTATAATGAGTTACACTGCTAAATATGCAAGCGGGTTTTATGGTCCTTTCAGGGATGCATTGGAAAGCGCGCCACGTTTTGGAGATAAAAAAACCTATCAGATGAATCCCGCAAACGCAAAAGAAGCATTGATAGAAGCACAATTGGACATGGAAGAAGGTGCAGATTTTTTAATGGTGAAGCCCGCTTTGTCTTATCTGGATATTATTAAATCATTGAACGATAATTTTCCTTTACCTATTGCAGCATACAATGTAAGTGGTGAATACGCTATGGTGAAAGCAGCTGCAGCAAAAGGCTGGATAGATGGTGACAGAATCCGTGATGAAATGTTGCTAAGCATAAAACGTGCAGGAGCAAAAATCATTCTAACCTATTTCGCAAAAGAATATGCACAAAAACATAAATAGATTTTTACTCAGCAGTATATTATTGTTAGTATGTGTTTTTGGAAAAGCACAAACCGATACATTATCTGATCAGGGTCAGGCCGATTTGCTATACGGTGCTAGTTGGGTTTCTGATCCGCACGATAGAATTATCGCTTTAAATGATCTTCTCAAATCAGGACGAATAACCAAAGAAGGTTACATTGCCGGAATTTATGTTCGACTTGCAGAAACAACCAAAGATCTTAATTATGACCTCTTGGATGAATGTGGTTATGAAGATAGCTTAAGTGGGGAGTGTAAGGTGGTATTTGATGAGATCTTTACATATTATGACAAAGCATTATCAATATGTGAATTTTGTGCGCCCGCAAATATTTTATCCCGTTATGAGTTGGAAGAAGATTATTCTTATTATGAAAAACAAGCCGAAAAGGATATGGCAGCGCTGAAAGAATTTGGTTATAAAAAGGAACGCATTGGAATTCCTTTGGGAATAAGTTATACCAAAACTCCTAAAAGTGATTTTATTGGAATTGAGCTTTCACCTGTGGGATTTCTTCAAAGCAGATACAAGATGAAAAATCTTAATAAGAAAACAGGAAAAAAGGAAGTTGTTGATTCAAATCCAATACCTATAAATTATCAGGCATTCACTTGTGGTTTCAATAAAAATATTACACGGCAAGGATATGAAGTTTGGTTTTCGATGGGTCAGTTAACAGCTCCTTTAATGATCAATCCAGTTAAGTTTGGCTTTACTGAAAATTACGTGAGCAATGAAAAAGCACATTGGTTCTACCGTCCCGAGTTAGGATTAGGTTGGGGAGTTTTTTCTGTGAATTGCGGGTATAACATGGTTTTCAAAAAGGCTTTCAGAAGGGATGATAATAAATGGTTTTTAACTGCAAGGATAAGTTACCCTATTTTTAAAGCTTTTGATTAAAACGGCTTTACATTTCTGTTCTTGCTGAAACAGTAATAATATTATCATTCAAAGAATCACTTTCAACCAACCCATCTTTTAATCTTACAATACGATGTGCATGTCTTGCAATGTCTTCTTCGTGAGTTACTAAAATAATAGTATTGCCTTTTTTATGGATCTCTTCAAACAAACCCATAATTTCTACAGAGGTTTTTGAATCTAAATTTCCCGTAGGTTCATCGGCAAGTATGATAGCAGGCTTGTTTACCAATGCACGTGCAATTGCTACACGCTGTCTTTGTCCGCCCGATAGTTCGTTTGGTTTATGTGTCATACGATTGGCCAAACCAACTTGAGTTAAAGTGTCAGCTGCTGTTTTTTCGCGTTCAGTTTTTCCTATGCCTGCATAAACAAGTGGAAGTGCAACATTTTCTAAAGCGGTAGAGCGGGGCAAAAGATTGAACGTTTGAAATACAAATCCAATTTCTTTGTTACGTACTTCTGCCAAAGCATTGTCGAGCATTTTTGCAACTGAAATATTATTCAAAATATATTCTCCGGAGCTGGGTGTGTCCAGACATCCTAAAATATTCATAAGTGTGGATTTTCCGGAACCGGATGGCCCCATCAAAGCAACGTATTCGTTTTTGTGTATTTTTAAAGAAACAGATTTAAGCGCATGAATCTCCTCGGTACCAATGGTGTATTTGCGTGCAATATTACTTAAACTGATTATTTCTTCCATAGATGCAATGTTTTAGGAAATCACTACCACTCAAAAGTAAGGGAAATTAACTTGCTTTCGATTACTGGAACTTCTAAAAATTAGATTTTTTTACTGTGAGCAAATTTTTTAAACGAAGTGGAATGCAAAAAAACATATTGAAAGAGGGTCAAAGGTGGCTGAGCGCGCAGTCGAAGTCAAAAAAAATCCCGCCTTTAACAGCGGGATCTCGTAAGTCTTTCGACTTACAACCTATGAAACACTAACTAAAACCTGAGGTAAAAGTATACGATAAATCATTACAAACCAAATTTAACTCAACGATTATTTGTTAAAATTTCATAATTACCTGTTTTACAGCACTTAAAAGTTAATTTTGTTCTCTGCTATGTTCAAACAAAATACCAGTATAGTAACCATTTTAGTAAGTATTTCAATACTTGCACTTATTGGTGTTCAGATTTTCTGGATCAACAGTGCTATTGAACTGCGTGAAGACGAGTTTAAATCGTCTGTTAAAGAAACCCTGGATAACGTAGTCGCCAAGCTGGACAAGACATCTACGGCAGCAAAAATTAAAAAGAACATCCGTCTTAGAAAACAAGGCATCCGAACCTATCCTGCAGATTATTCTCTTAAAAAAGTATTGTCGACTGATACAATGAAGAACAAAGTAAACAATTTGTTCGAAAAAGATAAAGTAAACGTTAAGGTTTTCGAAGAGTTAACTACCGATTCTAATGGCATAATAACAACTTCTTATAACAAGTATGAAGGCGATACTTTAGAAGCAAATAATATTTTGGGGCCGGTAATTTCCCAAAACAATTCGCAGGGCGATGTAGAGAAATTAAAGCTTGAATTGATTCAGCAACGTACTGAAATGGTGAATGATTTGTTCGAAGAGTTGGTGAGTATAAATATTTACAAAAACTATAAACCGCAAATTGATACTGTTTTGTTGGATTCACTTTTAAGAGCCGAACTTCTGCTAAATGGAATCACAAGTAATTATTTGTATCGCATCAACGTGGATGAAACAAAAAGTATTGGAGACTTTGAGCGTTCGGTTCATGAGTGTGATACATCAGGATGTTATTTCAAAATTAATCTTGCGCCAAACAACGCATTTATGAAGCCAACCTTTTTATCTGTATATTTTCCAAAGCATACACGGTACATTCTTAAAACTTTGTGGGCAATGTTGGCTGCTTCCGGACTCATTATTCTTATCCTTACTTTTTCGTTTTATTACACTATAGCTACAATTCAAAAACAGAAAAAACTTTCGGTCATCAAAAACGATTTCATAAGTAATATGACTCATGAATTCAAAACTCCTATTTCAACGATTTCTCTGGCAAGCGAGTTTTTGAACGACGGTACTGTTATAAAAACACCCGAAAAAGTGGAACGTTATGTACGCATGATAAAAGACGAAAACAAGCGTTTGAGTGTTTTGGTAGAAAGTATTTTGCAAACGGCGATTTTGGATAAAGGCGATTTTAAACTGAAAGTAGTTGAAATTGATATACATGAGATTATTAATCAGGCTATTCAGAATATTCAGTTGCAGGTAGAGCAAAGAAAGGGTACCATTATACCTAAGTTTTTTGCCACCGAACCGAAAATATTTGCAGATAAGGTTCATATTACTAATATTGTATTTAATTTAATGGACAATGCCATTAAATATTCGAAGGAAATTCCGGAAATAACCATTACAACTGAGAACGTTACGAATGGCATAGTTTTTTCGGTGAAAGATACGGGAGTTGGAATTAGTAAAGATAATTTGAAGAAGATCTTTGATAAGTTTTATCGCATTCCAACAGGTAATGTGCACAATATCAAAGGATTTGGTCTAGGATTGAGTTATGTGAAAGCAATTGTGACCAAACACGGAGGAGATATTTCGGTTGAAAGTGAAATAAATAAGGGAACTACATTTAAGGTGTATCTTCCTGTTAAAAATGACGTATAACCATAAAAACAAAAGGGTATGAATACAGAAAAATTAAAAATCTTATTGGTAGAAGATGATCCGCATTTGGGAACTCTTTTGCAGGAATACCTCGACGCTAAAGGCTATGATACCAAATTAGGAAAAGATGGTAAGGAAGGTTACGATTTGTTCTGTAAGCAGGATTACGATTTAATATTGCTGGATGTAATGATGCCGGTTAAAGATGGTATCACCTTAGCAAAAGAAATCCGTGTTACCAACAAGCATGTTCCTATTATTTTCCTTACAGCCAAGTCGATGAAGGAAGATACTATTGAAGGCTTTAACGCAGGTGCTGATGATTACATGACCAAACCTTTCAGTATGGAAGAATTATTGGTTAGAATTCAGGCCGTGCTGCGTAGAAGCAACAAGCAGATTTCTATGAGCAACGAACAAACAGACTATGTTTTGGGTTCATACAAATTCAATACAGAAAAACAATTATTAGAACATAATGGCATTCAACAAAAACTTACTACTAAAGAAGCTGGTTTGTTGCGTTTACTTTGTGTGCATATGAATGATGTATTGGACAGGAACTTTGCATTAAAAACGATCTGGCATGATGATAATTATTTCAACGGGCGCAGTATGGATGTTTATATCGCCAAATTGCGTAAATACCTGAAAGAAGATCAGAAAGTGGAGATCATTAATATTCACGGAAAAGGCTTTAAATTACTGGTGAATTCGTAATTTTACCCCTGCTTGCCTATAAGTAGGTCTATAAAAATCATAAAGAATACCCTGAATTTTCGGGGTATTTTTATTAGCAGAAATAACATGCATTTAATTACAGTAGAAGGGATAAACGTTTACGCCTATCATGGTTGCCTGGAAGAAGAAGGAAAAATAGGTGGAAATTACAAGGTTGATGTATACATGAAAACCGATTTTTCGGAGGCCGCTTTATTGGACGATCTTACCAAAACTATCGATTATGTAGAGGTTTACGATATAGTGAAGACAGAAATGGCAATCCGTTCAAAATTAATTGAACATGCAGGGCAACGGATTATGGACAAATTGATGAGCCGGTTAAAATCTCTTAAATCCTGCAAAGTACGGGTAACCAAATACAACCCACCTATGAATGGGAACGTAGAAAAAGTGAGTATAGAAATTGAGTCCTAATATTTTGTAATTTCAGTAAAATGCTTACTTTTGTAGGCCTGTTTGTGGAGCAATCTAAAAAACAGAAACAAAAGGTCCTGTGACTCCGCCCCTTTTAGGTTCGGACAGGCGAGCGGCAAGGCAGAGCAGAAAAAGCTCTTTAAAAAATGAACAAAAGGTCCTGTGGCCGAGCGGCTAGGCAGAGCTCTGCAAAAGCTCGTACACCAGTTCAAATCTGGTCGGGACCTCCAACTGAACCGCATAACATACTGATTGTTATGCGGTTCTTTGTTTTACTAGAGTTTACAGTCAATTGATATCTGTGGTTTTCACCTTTTTCAGTTCAGTAGCTGCTTGCTTGTATTCTTTCAGGTCGAGTAGTTGATTAATAAGGCTAAAGTCCCCTATATCCTTTTTACAATCACACTTATTCTGAGCAACGGATCCGATGAAAAAACCGCCAAGGAAAAGTATAAATAAGAATTGTTTGGTCATAACAATAAATTGTCCGGATGAATAGGGATGGCAATGGCTCTAAATTACGCAAAAAAATTATTTCTTTACTACCTCTTAAGCCACCCCGTAACACTCATCCTTCTTTGCGTGGTCAACAAAACTTCATGTTCAAGTTCGTTGCTTCTGAAAAATACTGTTTTACCTTGCGTAGGTGGGATTTTTTGATTGTTGTTTTCCTGATGAATCATGAGTTGCCCACCGTCATCTCCTTTCCAATCAGCATTCAGGTAAGAGATCATGGAGTATTGCCTTCCTGAATTATTTTGAAACTGATCTATGTGTTTTTTGTAAAAACTTCCGATCTCATAAAGTGAATAGTGAAATTCATATCCGGTGACCCCGGCATAACAAGTCCTGTTCAGGTATTTTACGAAATCGTCAATCTGATCAAAAAATTCGTTCTCATATTGATCTTCATGTTTTCTATCTAGCCAATAAATAGAATCGCTTCTTACCTCGGCATCATGGTTAAGCTTAAATGCATTTCCGGTACCGGCTACCGATAATAATTTTTTACCGTTCAGTGAGAGGAGGTTTTCTTTAAGATGATTTGCCAGTTCTTTACTTAAAAAGTGCTCGGAGATCCCGATCTTATTTTCAATAAAACTATTTATGAGTGTTTCGAAATTGTTTTCCAATAGGAAGGTAGGTAAAGTAATGAATCTGAATATACAGATTTGATAAAGGTAATTTAATTATGGAGTGAAAAACCAGGAAAATAAAAATACTGGTGTCAGGGACCGGCTGGTTATTTTATAAACCAAAGGTTCGTTACTAACGAATAGGAGCGGAAGTAGCTGCAAATCCGGTAATAAATTTCACCTTTTCTTATTAAACTGAGAATCGCAATACCTCCTTAAATTTATCAATCATACTTTCGAGTTTTATTTTTGTTGCCGTAGAGGTGGATGTACAAATAGTACATTTAATTTCTCTCTTATCAAATGTAAACGAAAATGAAAGTCCGTGTGAAGGTTTTACCGGTGCTGAAAATGCGATGTTATGTAACTTTAAATAATTACAAAAACCGTGATACGTGCTGCTTTTAGCGGAAAAACCCGACAAGATAATCAGTTTTAGTTCGGGGTGTTTTTTCAGAATACTGATGATATCATTGTACTCAATGATACTGATGTTGGTATCCAGAGAGCTGTTCCCGATTCTGGAAATGGTTTTACCCATATTTTGAACCCCTATTTTCATGCCTTCCATTAACCTTTTTCTTTCCTGCACCGCTTCACTTCCATCAAAATGGGTCAATTGGTAATTAGTATATAGTGCCGCCAAAATTCTCCAAAAGTGATTTCTTTTATTTGGATAATAAAACTCGTAATTTCTTTTGTCAGGGTGTGGTGGATAGCTACCAAGAATTAAAGTATCCATGACCGGAATATCATAATACCAATTGGGATGTTCTTCTATATTGATATTATTACCATTTTTCATGTTGCTCTATTATAGCTTTTCTGGGATCAGTTAAGCTGTTTTACCTGAAATAAAGGTATAAAAAAGACCGATGCAATTACATCAGTCTTTGTAGCCCGTACGGAAGTTGATAACCCGTGGATTATCAGGGGTTATCAAGATTGAATCGCTCGTAAAATCAAGTGTTTCAGGGTGTTTTGCAAATATCCTTTTTTGGTGAAAACCGATGAAAACTGAGATGAAACGAGAAAAATATCCACCTAATTATCCACCTGTTGTATAAATGGTTCGATTGCAAGTAGTACTACTTGGTTTTATAGGGGGGCACTTTCGTGGGAATATCCATTCATTATTTACTTAACCTCCCTCAACCTTTCCAACACTTCTGGCTTCTTTCTTCTGGCTACTTCAAAAACTTTATCATTCATCATTTTTATAATGAATGGCTCGCCTTTACTATACTCTTTAATGTGAGTGGCATTAATCATAAAGGTTTTGCTGATTCTAATAAAAGTCGATTTAATACCAAAGTAATCTTCAAAATCTTTTAAGTTTTTAGGTGTAGTAAAAATCTCTCCTGTAATCATTGTTAAGTGACAATACCTTCCATCTCCTTCAATAAAAATAATACCTTGCTCACTTAGCATTTTTACCTTTTCTCCACTATGTATGGCAAACTTTCTATCTGTAACGTCTGTTTCTAAATTATGCAATAAATTAATAATTTGGGCCTGATAATTAGTTTTCTGTCCAATGTTTTTAATGGCTTTACCAACAGCATAATTTAGATCATTAATCTCTACTGGTTTTAATAAATAATCCAATGCATTAAATTTGATGGCTGTAATAGCGTAATGGTCATAGCTAGTTACAAATATAATTTCAAATGGGACCTCATCAAATTTTTTTAAAAGATTAAAGCCATTTGCTCGCGGCATTTGAATATCTAAAAACACTAGTTGCGGTTTTATTTCGACACATAAGCGATAGGCTTCTTCAACATTTGACGCCTCTCCTATTATTTCAATTTCTGTATGATTTTTTTTAAGGAGTTTTGTTAAGACCTCTCTACTGTTTTTTTCATCATCAACCAATATTGCTGTAATTTTGTCACACATATTTTAACTTATTAATGGTAAAAATAATTCGACACGTGTACCTATTGCTTTTTGCTGCGCATCGTATAAGTCTAGTATTGAAATTTTTATATTTTTGGTATTTTCTAATTTATTAATCATTTCAATTCTTTCTTCTGTTAATTTCATTGCTAATGGGTCATGAAGTGATTCATTCTTAAATTGATTTGAACGAACCCTTCCAATTCCGTTATCTTCAATAGATACTAGTAATAAATTATTTTTATTTTGAATTTTAATTGTCAACTTACCGTTTCGTTCTTCCTCTAAATTCATTAGTCCATGTAAAATCGCATTTTCAACATAAGGTTGTATTAACATTGCTGGAATTTTAATGTCAAATTCATTCAATTCATCAGAAATGTTTAATTCATAACTAAACTTATTATCAAATCGTAATTGTTCCAACTCCACATAAAGAGCGAGGGTTTCTATTTCTATATCTAATGTAATATCATCTTCTCTAGAGTTATTTAATACCATTCTAATGAGTTTACCAAATTTTGCCAAATAATTATAGGCAGCATCTTCATGTTTATTAAGTACGTAATTTTGAATACTATTAATAGAGTTAAAAATGAAATGAGGATTCATTTGAGATAGCAGCATCTTTTGTCTAAATAAATCAGAATTCTGCAAAGCAATAATTGCTTTTTGTTTTTGAACTTTGTATAGAGAAAAAAGTCCTACAAAAAGAACAATAAATAGTGAGGCTAAGATAATCATCATATTGTTCTTTCTGATATTTTCTGTTTCACTATCCTGCTTCATTTTATTAATAAGTTTTTCATTCTCTGTTTTCAGTAGCAGTTCTTTTTTATCGAACATAAATTTGAGCTCACTTTTTAATATTTTTTCATGAATTTCTTTGTTCAAAAGATCTTCTGAAGTTGCTCTATTAAGTTCATACATTTCCAAAGCTTTTTTATAGCTTTTTATAGCCTTATAATCGAGATATAAATTTTTACTTATTCTAACAATTTCCACTTTGTCTTTGGACTTATTAAGTAAATCTAAAGAATTTTCTCCATATAGTATTGCACTGTCATATTTTTTTAGAACGGCATATGTTTCTGAAATAAGCATATTTGAGGTTGCCATTCTTATTGTATCATTTCGGTTTTTAGCAATTTCAAAACTTACTTTAAATTGATTGATTGCTTTTGTGAAGTCTTTTTTAGCTATATAAACATAGGCTATATTATTACTAATATCTATTGCATATTTTTCTTTACGCAGACTATCCAAAACTAAATTACTTTTTTGAAAATAGCTAATAGAGATTTCGAAATTTTTAAGCGATAAATAGCAGCGAGCTGTTCGAAAAAGGGCTTCATACATGCCGTCAATGTACTCGATTTTCTTTGCATAAATGTATGCTTTATTATACATGTCTATTGATTCTCTATACTCATTTTGAGTAAAATAGATTGATCCAAGACTCATATACACTTCATTAACGCCTTCATAGTCATTTGTTTTTTCAAAAAGTAGCAGTCCTTTATACAAACAATCAATGGCTAAATTCAATTTTCCATTTTCGATGTAAGCCTTTGCAATTCCTAGGTATGACCACGCAGTTTCATTTTGCATATTAATTTCCGTGTAAATTAGGATGCATTTTTTGAATAGGGGAATCGACAAAGAACTTTTATTGTTATTAACGAAATCGATAGCCTCATTTTGAATTGCAATTGAATAATATTTTAATATTACTTGCTTTACTGTTTTATCAGTTAGTGCTTTCTGTAGCATTTTTTCGGACGAGACTTTCATTTCCATATTGTATTTTTCCCATTCACCATCAGGTAATTCATTAATCAGTGAATTTAAAGTTTGTAACTTTAAGGTATCGCTGATTTTGAAGGACAATACTTTTTTTAGTGAATCTGTTTTTTTGTCTTGAGGCAATCCGAGAAAACAACAGAAGCACAACTTTAACAAAAATATTTTTTTTAGCATAAGCGAGTTCAATATTTTTTTTACGAAAGTAAATATAATTTGCATGTTATTTATTTTATGATTGATGTGTGCAAATATGTTCTAAACGGTATAGGAATAAATAAATCCCTTTTTCTTCTTTTGGATCTCTTCTTGTTTGTGTCAAAAATGTTGTAAGTGGTAATTTAGTTAATTTGAGATATTTTAATTTTGACTCAATAATTATTCATATTAAATAACTGCATTATGTCAAAAACACACACTTCATTTTTAATTGGGGCTTTATTAGTGTTCAATTTCATTAAAGGGCAAGTAGTTGCCACAAATGATACAATTCCTGTAATTGTTCATATTATCAATGCCAATGAAACATATGGCACAGGAACAAATCTGGATTCTGTTCAGGTTTATTCTCAGTTCAAGATTTTAAATAATGATTTTAATGGCAATGGACTTAATGTTTCAACAGTACCTGCTATTTGGCAATCACTAGTAGCACATACAGGTATTACATTTGTTCCAGCACTATACGACCCTCAAGGTAATCTATTACCTGAAAAAGGAATTCATAGAGTACCTTATACTTCAATCGATAGTTTGGTGGCTCCAGGCTTAGGATATTCTCAATCAACTATTAATAACGTAATTAAGCCGGCAACCATTTGGGATGTTAATTTATATTGTAATATTTGGGTGTTAAAGTTAGCTAATGGCCTTAATGCTTACAGTACTTTCCCTGATAGTACAGGATTCGCGTGGATAACAGGCTCAGTTGGTAATGCTTTAAATGATGGGCTCGTTATAAACTATAAAAATTTTGGTGATACGCTTAATGTGATGAATCCCTATAATAAAGGTAGAACCGCAACTCACGAAATGGGACATTGGTTAGGGTTAATACATATGAATGACTATTGTTCTAATACACCTTATCTAAATGATATTTGGCCAGCAAATTATAGCGCTATTAGTTCTATTTTTTCACCACACGTTTATCCAATGCAAGGCACAGAATGTGCCGGCGATACTCACGGTGCCATGTTTATGAATTTCATGTGTCTCGATTACGATTCAACTCTTGTGATGTTTACGCAAAATCAAGGTGATACGATGCAGTATGCATTACGCAACGCAAAATACAAACACAATTTAAAAAACTCTTGGGTGCATAAACCGTTTAATGCAACAGGTTTAAAAAACAAAAGCGAACAAAATTTTAGTGTCTACCCAAATCCGTCAAATGGCACTATTCATTTAGGGAATTTTACTAATGGCAATTCAATCGAAAAAATTGAAATACAAAACATTCAAGGGATAGCTATTTCTTTTGAATGGGATAAAATTAGTCAAGTAATTAATTTTAATGATGAAGACGGGATTTATTTTATAAAATTAAATACCAAAAATGGGATTTTTATTAAAAAGCTTTTAATAAACAACACAAAATAAATTTTAAAATTGATTTATTCGTTTTTACTGTTTAAAGCAAAGCCTGAAATTAAAATTTCAGGCTTTGCTTTTTTTTATTTCTGTGCGAAATATGTTCTAAACGGTATATACTAAAATTTATTATTGACTTAGTTTAGCTACTTGAATTCAAAAAAATACAACATTTAAATCTTGCATGTATGCTACAAAAAATTACAATTTCAATCTTACTACTTTTAACTTCAATTATTACAAATGCCCAAACGCAGTTTTGGAGTGACACCTTTGAAGATGCTGGTGCACCAAGTTCTGGAACAAGAACTCCTTCAACAACGTTTTATGCTTCTAACGAACGCTATTTTAATAGAGTAACAACTGCACAGGTTAATACAACACTTGCTTATACTTCATTCGAAGGAAGCAAGTTTTTTGGAGGTGCAGATATTGATAACCTAACTGGGCAAAATACCCAGTCTTCTCATCAAAATGTTACATGGTCATCCATTAACATTTCCGGAAAAACTGGGCTTTCGTTTAAGGGTTTATTTGCTATTGGCAACTCAGCTAATTTTGACCATTTTCCAGGCTCATCCCCTATTGATTATATGTTAGTTGAGTATAGAATTGATGGTGGAGCTTGGACTAATGCTATACGCTTTTTTCCAAATATTGCAAATAGTGGCGCAGGTGCACTTGCACTTGAAACAACTGGGGATTCACTTGCTGCTGGTGAGGGCGCAGCTCTTAACGGCACCTTTACGGAATTTACTTACAATATATCAGGTACAGGAACGCTCCTTGATTTAAGGTTAAAATGTGGAGCTAATGGAACATCATTTGAAGAAGTTGCAGCAGATAATTTTCGTTTATTTGAAACTCCTGCTTGTTCAAACCCAGTTATAGGACCCCCTCCGACAAATGCTTCAGTTTGCTCTTCAGGAAACACTGCATTTACAATCGCATCAACAGGAGCAACATCATGGCAATGGCAACTAAATACAGGATCAGGTTTTAACAATATTGCCAATGGTGCACCCTACTCTGGTGTTACAACACAAACATTAACCATAACAGGGGCAACAACAGGCATGAGCGGTTACTTATACCGTTGTATTGCAACAAGTGGCGCTTGTAATACTACTTCCTCTCAAGCAACTTTAACAGTTTCAAATCCTTCCTTAACCCTTTTATCCCAAACAAATATTTCTTGTAATGGAGGCTCAAACGGTGCGGCTTCAGTTAATGCAGCAAGCGGTGGTATCCCATCTTACACATACAATTGGACACCTGGAAATCCAATCGGCGACGGAACAGTTTCAGTTACTGGTTTAACAACAGGTACTTGGACATGCACAGTTACTGATAACATAGGCTGTACTGCAACCGCAACAGTTAATATTACACAACCAACCGCCCTTTCACTTACATCAAATACACAAACAAACGTTTCTTGCTTTGGTGGATCAAATGGTACAGCAAGTGTAAATGCTGCTACAGGTGGTGCTGGTGGATATACATACAACTGGACCCCGGGCAACCCAACAGGTGATGGAACAGTTTCTGTAACTGGATTAACTGCCGGAACCTGGACATGTACTGTTACAGATGCAAACTCTTGTACAACAACTCAAACATTTAATATTACTGCGCCTACAGCATTAGTAGCATCTGCTTTATCGCAAACAAATGTTTCTTGTTTCGGTGGAAGTAATGGAGCTGCATCAGTTTCTGTTAGTGGTGGTACAACTGCTTATTCTTATAACTGGACACCGGGCAATCCAACTGGCGACGGAACAATTTCTGTTACTGGCTTAACTGTCGGTACTTGGACATGTACAGTTACAGATGCAAACGCCTGTACAACTACTCAAATAGTTTCTATTACACAACCAACTGCAATAACTGCATCAATTTCTTCAACTACAACTTCTTGCGTTGGTAATACTGGTACTGCTACTATAAGCGCAGTTGTTGGTGGAACAGGTGCTTACACATATTCTTGGGCTCCTTCGGGTGGAACCACGGCTTCAGCTACTGCTCTAGGTGCAGGATCATATACTTGTACTATTACAGATGCAAATTCTTGTTCAATTACCAAAACAACAAACGTGACAACTGCAAGTGGCCCTGCTTTAACTTCTGCTTCTCAAACAAACATTTCTTGTTTTGGTGGTAGTAATGGATCTGCTAGTGTAAATACAGCAACAGGTGGAACTAGTCCATACACATATAACTGGACTCCTGGTAATCCAACTGGCGACGGAACAATTTCTGTCACTGGCTTAACTGCTGGCACTTGGACTTGTACTGTTACAGATGCTAACGCATGCACAACAACTCAAACATTTAATATTACACAACCAACTGCACTTGTTGCTTCAGCTGCTTCACAAACAAATATTTTTTGTTTCGGTGGATCTAACGGAGCTGCATCTGTTTCAGTTAGTGGTGGTACAACTGCATATTCATACAACTGGACACCAGGCAATCCAACTGGCGATGGAACTGCATCTGTTACTGGCTTAACTGCTGGTACTTGGACTTGTACGGTTACTGATGCAAATTCTTGTACTGCAACTCAAACATTTAACGTTACACAACCAACTGCACTTGTTGCTTCGGCTTCTTCGCAAACAAACATTTCTTGTTTTGGAGGATCTAACGGAGCTGCATCTGTTTCTGTTAGCGGTGGTACAACTGCTTATTCTTATAACTGGACTCCAGGTAATCCAACAGGCGATGGAACTGCATCAGTTACTGGTTTAACTGCTGGTACTTGGACTTGTACTGTTACCGATGTAAACTCATGTACAACAACTCAAACTTTTACAATTACTGCGCCTACTGCATTAGTAGCGGCTGCTGCTTCACAAACTAATATTTCTTGTTTTTTAGGGCCAAACGGAGCTGCATCAGTTTCTGTTTCAGGAGGCACAACAGCATACTCTTATAACTGGACTCCAGGAAATCCAACAGGCGACGGAACTGCATCAGTTACTGGTTTAACTGCTGGTACTTGGACTTGTACTGTTACAGATGCAAATTCTTGTACTACAACTCAAACTTTCACAATTACACAACCAAGTGCTTTAGTTGCTACAACTGCATCACAAACTAATATCTCTTGTAATGCAGGAAGTAATGGCACTGCAAGCGTAAACACAGCAACAGGTGGAACTGGCCCATACACATATAACTGGACTCCTGGTAATCCAACAGGAGACGGTACAATCTCTGTAACAGGATTAACAGCTGGCACTTGGACTTGTACAGTTACTGATGTAAACTCTTGTACTGCAGCACAAACATTTGCAATTACTCAACCCACAGCTATAGTAGCATTTAATTTATCGCAAACAAATATATCTTGTAATAGCGGAAGCAATGGTGCAGTATCAGTTTCAGTTAGTGGTGGTACAACTGCTTATTCATATAACTGGACACCTGGCAACCCAACAGGCGATGGAACTGCTAGTATTACTGGTGTAACTGCCGGCACTTGGATTTGCAATGTGACGGATGCAAACGGATGTACAACAACAACAAGTGCAACAGTTACTGAGCCAGCTCTTTTATCTGCTAGTTCAGTATCAACCGCAATTCTTTGTAATGGAGGAGCATCAATTATAACAGTAAGCTCAACAGGCGGTAGTCCTTCTTATAGCGGAATTGGAACGTTTACTGTAACAGCAGGCATGTATTCTTATACGGTAACAGATGCAAATGGATGTACTGCAACAACAAACATAACAGTTGTAGAACCAACAGCAATCACAAATTCGCAAACATTAAATTTATGTGCTGGACAATCAGTTACTGTTGGTTCAGCCATTTATACCACAACAGGTATTTATACAGATGTGTTAACAGCAATTAATGGATGCGATTCATCAGTTACAACTAATTTAACTGTTAATCCCGCAATTGTAAGTTCACAAACACAAACACTTTGTTCGGGACAATCCGTTACAGTTGGTTCTAATACTTACACAACTAGCGGAACCTTCACTGATGTTTTAACCGCAACTAATGGTTGCGATAGCACTGTAACAACAAATCTTACGGTTAATGCTGCTATTGTAAACACTCAAAATATTACATTGTGTGCTGGACAATCCTTAACAGTAGGATTAAATACTTATGCTACAACAGGAAATTATACTGATGTTTTAACCGCAGCTAATGGATGCGATAGCACTGTAACAACAAATCTCATAGTTAATGCTGCTATTGTAAACACTCAATCCGTATTACTTTGTTCTGGTCAATCAATTGTAGTTGGATCAAATACTTATTCCTCTTCAGGCGTTTACACCGATGTATTGACTGCAGCTAATGGTTGCGATAGCACTGTAACAACAAATCTTACTGTTAACGCACAGATATTGTTTACACAAAACGTTGCTGTGTGTTTTGGAGGAAGTATTACTGTAGGCACAAATACTTATTCAGTTACAGGAACATATACTGACAACCTTACAGCCGCTGCTGGCTGCGACAGTATTGTAACAACTAACTTAACAGTAAATAATATAATTGATGTTACAACTACATTAAATGACTTAATAATAACAGCAAATGAATCTGCCGCAACATATCAGTGGATTAATTGCGATAATAGCAACGCTATAATTCCTGGCGAAACAAGCCAAAACTTTACTGCAACTTCAAATGGTAATTATGCAGTTATAGTTAGTCAAAATGCTTGTTCGGATACAAGCGCCTGTGTAAACATTTCTAATGTTGGAATTAAAGAGGTTAATAGTTTAACAGGAATTAAATTATACCCTAATCCTACTAATAGTTCATTTACAATTTCAGGAGTTGAATTAAAAACAACGATCAGTATTTATAATATAATTGGTGAATTAATTAAATCGACTCAAACAGAAAAAAACAATACAATAATTGATTTAACTGATTATTCAACTGGAATTTATTTCATCAAAATAAAAAACAATGACGGAGAAGCAATTAAAAAATTAATTAAGGAATAAAATTATTAATATCTATCAGAAAATCATGAAAAAAATTATTTTACTAGCAATGTTTTCAATTGCATTAATAAGTCAGGCTCAAGTCGGAGGATTACTAAAAAAAGCCAAAGATAAGGTTTCTAAAAAAGAAGAGCCTGTAAATGCTTCTCCTACGAATACAACTAACACTACAAAGTCAAATGAGACAAAGGAGCCAGAAGCTAAAATTAATTCAGAAGTACAAGAGAAGAAAACGGATGGTATAACAAGCCCAATGCACCAAAAATACATGAACAAAATTGTATTTGCTTCTAAAACGGAAAACTTAGCATTTAAAGAGGAAATAGAAGCCGAGTTTAAATCTGAATTTAACTTAGGGGAATTGATTTACTTTAGAGTTTATCTAAATAATTCATTGTTAAATTATATTGAACCTATAGTAAAGGAAACGGAGGATGCAAAGGGTAAGAATGCTACATTTAAAATGGTGTTCTATATTGACAATATTTTAATTGAGAATTTAAAAAATGACGACATTTCCTTAACTGAATTGAGCCCAAGTGAAAAGGGAACAAGAACTACTTTCAAAGGAGCGTTTAAGTCAGAATACGATGCTGACCAAATGATTGGAAAAGATGTATTTAAAGAATTAGTTAGAAAGCAGGACGCGAAATTAACAGCAGGTAAACATCAGTTGCGTATGGAGATTATCCCAATTTATATAGATCCTATTAATTCTAATAATTCAGTTAAAGGAAATGTGGTTGCTTCTGGTAGTATTACTTTAAATGTAAAAGAAGTTATTGTTAATCCGTCAGACCCAAATGTTTGTATGCCTAAAGCGGTAAAGTCAGATCCTGCACTTGAAGCTAAGATGTCGAAATATTACTTCAACGAGTTTAAAACCAAATGTGATGTTGTGAAAATTTATTCAGACAATTGGGTAATTGAAAAAAACAAGCTAACAGGTGTAAATATGAGCAGACATATTGATGCCTATTTTGGATACAAAGACGCCAATGGAGCTTGCTATAAGCAACTTTATATTGTTTCACAAGAATATGATGGAACTAAATTTGTAGATAAGATGGATTTTCTTGGAAATTATTTCCCAACTGAAATTAACTGTAAATGCCTGCAAATAAAACCGTAACAAACATTATTAGCACTTAACCTATAAAACAATTATGGAAACAAAATTTGAAATAGAAATTCATTATAATGCGCAAAAAATAAAACGTATATTAACGATACTCATTATTTTGATTGTTCTTAGTGCAATAGCATTCATAATAGGCACTGTTTTTTGGGATGAATATACTCATATGGAATATGGCACATCACTTAGGTTAAAACAAGGAGCACGTGTTGCAGGTTGCCTGTATGGGCTTGTAATATTGGAAGATATTTAGGAATAATTTCAATTATATCATTTGTAATTATTTACTTAAAAAGCAAAAAGAAGGAAGCAGTCTTGGCTCTAAATAAAGATGGAATGTATATAAATCAAAATGGAATTAAAGATGCATTTTTAACTCGGAAAGAAATTGCTCGCGTTGAAAAAACAGTGCCAGCTTCCGGAGGCTTAGCTTTGAGTATTTACTTTGTTGATAATTTAAAGATTATTGAAAATGCAAAAGGAATTCAGAAAACAATGCTAAAAGAAAATTTGAAATATGGAAAGCCTTTTAAAATTGAAAGTAATCTTTATGTTGGTGATTTTAATGAGTTTTACAATAAAGCAGTTAGCTTTAAAACGCAATAAGATATCTTAAAAAAGATAATAGAATGAATTATTTGGAAAAAGTCGGTTCATTTTAAATAACCTTTTTAAATAAGCGAAAGATATAACCTATTAGTAGAAAACAATGGAAGAAATAGTAATTAAAGAAGCTCAAGCCCAATATTTAAAATCAGCCGTGAATTTGATTGATGGTTTTTTGATTTTAACTAATAAAAGAATCATATATTCAGGTACACAAGCTCGTGTAAAATTTAATCACGGTGCTGTTGGTAACATTGTAAGGGATAAAATGGAAAAAGCGATGGGTTATGACATTAACGAAGAAGAAACTATTTTTGACATTCCGCTTTCTGACGTTAATCACAAATTTAAAAGATATGGATTCTCTAAAAGACTTGTAATAAGCGATAAACAAAACGTTGAATATAAGCTTATGCTTATGGTAAAAAAGGCAGAACGTGACGAATGGCCTAATGCCATTGATAATGCAAAAATCGGAATCGGAAGTAAAAATTCATGGCAAAAGCGCAAATAATTATTGCAGGAATTGGTGGTGTTGGTGGCTACTTTGGCGGACTATTAGCCAAACACTATCATGATAGCAAAAATGTTGAAATTTTCTTTCTCGCACGTGGACAACACCTCGAAGAAATTAAAAAAAGCGGTTTAAAAGTAATTAAAGGTGATGTTGAATTTATTGCCAAACCTACTTTAGCAACAAACAACCCATCAGAAATTGGCATTGCAGACCTTGTTATAATTACTACAAAGACTTTCGACCTTGAGACAATAATACAACAATTACAACCCTGCATTAGCCAGGATACAATTATTTTACCATTACTCCATGGAGTTGATAGTAAGCAAAGGATAGAAAAAAATACTTACTGGAAATTTGGTTTTAGAGGGCTGTGTCTATATCGTTTCTCGCCTTAAACAAGCTGGCGTAATTGAAAATAGTGGCAATGTACAATTGCTTTATTTTGGCAAAGATAATTTTGTAAATGAGTGACTATTTTTTCTTGAAGAAATGTTTAAACAAACAAACATACAAGCAACGTATTCAAGAAATATTTCTACTATAATTTTGGGGGAAATTATTTTTCTTTCGCCCACAGCAACAATAACTTCTGCGTTTGACAAATGTATTGGTGAAATTCTTTCTGATAAAGATAGTTTGGCAATCATGACTTTATTAATTACAGAAATTACTAAAATAGCAAAAGCCAAAAAAATTACTGTTTCTGAAAACATAACTGAAAAGACCTTGATGAAATTGAAATCTTTGCCATTTGAAACAACAACTTCAATGCATACAGATTTCATCAACAAGGAAATGAAAACAGAACTAGAATCTTTGATTGAATTTGTTATTAAAGAATCTGAAAAGTCTAATATACCAACACCAACCTATTTAAGATTATATGAAATTCTTGAGAAGAAGGTTAGTTCCTCTAGCATAAGCAATCATTCTATATAAATTTAATTCAGATGAGTGATATAACTAAAGAAGCTGCAAAAGAATGGATTACAAAAACCTGTGGAGAAGGTCGGCTAAATTTGGTTGATATAATTTATGATAATAAACCTGAAAACATCGAAATAACAATGGTTTTTAATAAATGGGCAGGATTAAAAGTTGATTTCATAGGGAAGGATGTGATTTTTGAGGAACTACTTGAAACTATATACTCGATAAGCGAAAAAATGTGCACAATATGTGGGAAAAGTGGAAGACGTGTAGTTATTGGTGGCGTGGAAACAACATTATGCGACCAGCATTATAATTCTATAGAAGGAAAAGAAAAATACAGAGCTGAAAAATAAGTTGAACTTGAAATATTTAAAATTTTATAAAAGAAATAAACAATGAGACTCTCAGGAATATTACTTAATGTGAATAGAACTGTACAAGATTCTGAAATTCTTTTGTTGGTAAATGAAGCAACAGAAGAAACTCCTGAAAATTCACATTTTGAAACAATTACATCTGATGAATTTGAGGGTGTAGGAATTCTTCGCATTAATAATACTGTTTTAATATTAGAAAAAAGTATTGCCCACGGATGTTCTTTTGATGAAATTAAGCCTTCCATATTTGATGATGAATTGGCAGCATTATCTTCTGATGGACAAGTGTTGTGCTTTTTAATAAATTCATATTCTGATACGTATGCTTATTCCTACTTTAAAAATGGCGCGCGCCTTTCATATAAAGGTTCAGTTGGTGCAGAAGACTTGCCAAACGCATTAGAAAATGAAGATTTGGGTAAAGTAGAAATGACAGAGTCTGATATTATTGCTTTGATAGAAAAAATTGGCAGTTTTTATTTCGATGATTTGTGGAAGTTAGAAGCATCACAAGTATTGGCATACCACACTTTGTAAACATGAATTAGAATAACACTAAAATATTTATGTAACTCACGAAAAAAACGAAATAATTAATCATAAACAAAAATGCACAAACTAAAAATTCTATTCTTTCTTTTCCTATTAAGCATAACTTCTTTTGGACAAGTAGAAAAATCATCTGATTTATATAAACTAATTAGGGAAAAAGACAGTCTACTTTTTACAATTGGATTCAATACATGCGACATCAAACAATTTGATAATCTTGTCAGTGAAAATTTTGAATTTTACCATGACCAAGAAGGAGTTACAAATTCAAAAGTGGCTTTTATATCAGGAATCAAAAGTGGACTTTGCAAACTTCAATATAAACCCAAAAGAACTTTAGCCGAAAACTCTATGGAGGTTTACCCTTTGAAAAAGGAGGGTGTTTTGTATGGTGCAATTCAAACGGGGACACATAATTTTTATGCGATTGAAAGTGACAAATCAGAATACCTAACAAGTGTTTCTAAATTCACGCATGTTTGGATGCTGGAAAATGGGAATTGGAAACTTACAAAAGGTTTAAGTTATGACCATAAAGATTTTGAAAAACCTTTTGATGAAAAGCTTTTGTTTACGAATAAAAATGAAACTGAAAGATGGCTAAAACAAAAATATATTCCAGCATTAGGTATTGGTTTTATTAAAGATGGTAAAATCGAACAAATAAGTGTGTTTGGAGAATTAGAAAAAGATAAACCTGCCCCTGTAAATACAATTTGGAATGTTGCATCCATGACAAAGCCTATCACTGCTCTTGTTGCGTTAAAACTAATAGATGCAGGTAAATGGGATTTAGACGAACCTATTTACAACTATTACACCGATCCAGATGTTGTAAACGATCCTAGAGCGAAAAAATTAACCACACGAATAATTTTGAGCCATCAAACAGGTTTTCCAAATTGGAGAGGAAATAACGCAGACGGGAAATTATCCTTCGAATTTGAACCCGGAACAAAATATCAATACTCAGGAGAAGGCTATGAATATTTACGAAAAGCAATCGAAAAGAAGTTTAAAAAGTCATTAGAAAAATTAGCAAGTGAATTAATTTTTAAACCATTAAAAATGAATGATACAAGGTTCACTTGGGATAAAAAAATGGATTCTACACGCTTTGCTAAATGGCACACTGAAACAGGAAAACTTTATGAAACGCACAAAAACACAACTGCCAATGCAGCAGACAATTTACTGACAACCGTTGGAGATTATTCCAAGTTTTTGGTTCATATATTGAATGGAGCTGGCATATCAACTAAACTATACAATGAAATGATAGCTGAACAAGTTAGAATAAATGACACTAAACATTGGGGTTTAGGTTGGTGGATTGATGAAAATATAAACAGCAATAAAGATTTTGCGCTTGTTCACGGAGGTGATGATATTGGTGTTCATACCATTGCATTTATTGTCCCAAAAACAAAGCAAGCACTTTTGATTTTTACAAACTGTGATAACGGAACAGATGCTTTTGAAGAAATACTTGTAAAGTTTTTAGGGAAAGACGGAGAAGGAATACTGAATATTGAGATGAAATAATTATTTGATGATGTAAGAATAAAATGTAATTTATATAAACTGATATTAAAATTAAAACATGACAGTAGAACAAAAATTTAAAAAAGCCTCAAAATTGGAAGGAGTGCTAATCATTATCGGAGCACTAAGTTTTATTTGCTGCTACGTTTTTACGCTATTGCATTTAGGGTTTAGAAGTCAATATGGAGTCCATAAACAATGGCAATTTTTAAGCACTCAACAATTGTGGATGATAAATGGCGCGCTTGGCTTACTTGGTGGAATCTTCTTAAACTATAAGAAGCCAATCATTTCTGGAATCTCAGGATTAGTGGCCAGCATAGGTATTACAAGCTTTAGCCTTCTTTATTTATCTTGGAGAGAACAGGTTGAACATATTGAATCGATTATTATGCTCGGAATAGGAATAGTACCAGGTGTGTTTTTGTATAAAATTTTAAATCGAGATAAAAAACGCAATTAAGACTCTTAAAAAACAAACTGAATATTTTGCATTAAAAACTGTAAAGATGAAAAAAGGGGCACACATATTTCTTATTATATTATCGATCAGTACATTTTTGTTTTCCTGTACTAATGCAGAGGAAGTAGAAGTCACTAAAAATGAAAAAATGGAAAATTTGGGTTTCGAAGACATGCCAAATTCAGAAACCAAAAGTATAACCATTGAAACTAAAAACACAGCAGATCAACTTGAATTAATCACAAAATTGCGGGCAAAATTAGAAGAGGATGATTTTGATTTTGAACAACAAGAAGTCACAAGATTCCCCGGCTTCAGCAATTGCGAAGAAAATACTACAATTTCAATCACAGGAAATGGATTGCGTCAATATTTTGCAAGAAGCAGAAAACCAGAAAAAAACACCACTGACTTTTACCCTGATTTTATAATACAAGTTTTCGAATTTCAAAATGAACAAATCGCGCAGGAAAAATTTGAAATCATGCACAAAGCCATGCATTCTAAAGGCAGATTTTGTAATGGTAAGGCCCCAATGGTTTTAGTGATCAATAATAACGAAGTGTTTTATTTCTTTACAAGAGCAGAAATGTTTCGTGGCTACATCAATGAATATAGCGAATTCGTAGAAATGCTATGAATAGATTTAATGCAAATTGGTAAATGGAATGCTTGAAAGCTGAGAACGACAAAAATAGTTTTGGATTAGACCCATTTAAACTAATGGTGTCTGCCAAGTTTGGCATGATAACATTCATCGTGTAGAGATGGTATAAATAAGTTAGCAGTAATTGAACCAGAATTAATCAAGGGTGTACAACAATAGTAAATCAACAACATGAAAAAAAATTTAGCTACACTCATATTTCTGCTTAGTTTCACATTAGTTGATACTTTGGCCCAACCGGGAGATGATGACCATAAAATCCGATTGAAATATTTCCATGCAATTCAAGACTCCATTCAAAAGTATCCAGACAATCTTTTCTATAAATGGGTACGTTTGGATTTGCTTTTCAATCCCCTCTTTGAAATTCAAACAAAACCAACTAAAAAAATAGAGAATTTTCTAAGTAAATCAGCCCATTTTAGTCTATACATTCAAGATTCAATTGTACATTCAAGCAGGCCACATTATATGTCTTCTGCGCTTATTATTACTAAAACTTATAATCCAGCAAAGACTTTAGGTGATTTCTTATTAAAGAATCAAGATGTGCTCATTGCAGATTTGACCAAATTAATTGAGAATAATTTGAAATTTGAGAATAGATTTATGAACTCCATAGGTCAATATAATCCAACAGCAAATAAATCTAACTTTCTGTACAAACGAGGACAGTTCTACTACTTAACAGGTGAAACTGAAAAAGGACTTACTGACTTTACATCTGCATTAAATTTTTTTCCTAAAGATGATTTGACAAAAAGAATTTACACTTCATTAGCAGCGTATTATTATAATATTGAAAAGCCAGTGCAAAAAGAAAACTACGAGTTGGCATTAAAATTCATTAGCCTTGTTGAACCTGCCATAGAAGATAATTCATATAACAAAGGTGCAGAACCGCAGTTATATCGCTACGAAAGAGAGAAGTTGGAACTTATGAAAAGATACAATGATTCTACTTCATATGTAAGTTATCTTCAAAATAGATCGGTAGGATTTTTGAATTATTACTATTCACTTATGGAAATAGTAAATGGTGAAGACAGACAAGACTTTGCAATGGACGAAGCATTTGCAAGAAGTAGAGAATATGAATTAATGATTTATGACTATTTGATTGAATTGAATCCAAGTACTGGCGCAGAAGAATTCAAAAAGCACAAGAAATTGATAATTGAAAAAATATAACTAATGCTAACACAACCTTTGATAAATGTAGTGCAGAACGAAAATAAAAGTTTGCTTGTTAGGAATTATGAATTGCTATCAGAAGTACAATCCGTAAATGAAAACAAGTACTTTTTTATAAATATGCTCACTTGGACAAAAATAATTTCTGAATAAATTAAAATGAAAAAACTACTTGCTATATCACTTCTTTTATTTTCATTAAATGGAGCTTGTCAATCGTTCCAAAAAACGTTCATCCGAGAATTTGTTCCAAATTCTAATGCTAAAATTAGCTGTAAATATGAGTTTAGCTTAGATAGTACTTTTTTATATGAGCAAAAAAATAGTTCATTAGTAAATGGGGTAAGTCAGCAAACGATAATAAATTCATATACAGGCACCTATAAAACTTATGGTGATACTATAAAATTATTAAGTCTCAATGGTGAAATTTTAGAACCCTCTGAAGAGCATTGCTTAATAATAGATTCCATTTTAAACGGAGTAATGGCTTTAAGTAATACGCATAAACTAACAGACTATTTTTACGATGAAAGTTTGTGGATTATTAAAGGTAAGTGGGGAGAATATAATATGATCTGGGGATATTATACCGAACAAATTGATTGTAGTAAAAAGGACTCAAGTTACGATTATAAACGAATAGCCTTGGTTGATTTAAAATACGCTGATACAACTTATTATTGTATCCCAGCGAGTAATGATAAATTAAAATTTAATTTGAGTTTCTATGCTAAATACTTTTCTGTGCTCAATTATTTAATACTTATTCCTTTTTCTGAGAAAGGCGTTTCACAACGACCTTGCAGATGTTATGACAATGACATGTACATAACCCATTGTCTTCATGGTTGGTCTGAGAGGATGTCTACATCACCTATTTTAGGTTCTCAATATGATGACAATGGCAGGTTGATACAGTATTGTCTTTATGGTGGGTTTGAGATGAGCTCTATCCCAACTGTTTTAGGTTTTGAATATTATGATAATACTGATTTAATAAAATCTTCGGCTGTATCTGGCCCAATTGAAATTGATAAAAAAGAGTATAAAACATTTAAGTATGATAATGAAGGAAGGCTTATTGAATTTAATATTCATTATTATGAAAAGGGAGAATTGACGCATAGTTATAAAATAATTTATTTGTAAAATGAAAAAACTAATAATCTTACTTTTATTCATTGCCACAACTCCAATTTTTGGGCAAAGCGATAGTCTAAATCAAGCCAAAATTGATAGCTTGTGTAATGTTTTGCCTCTAAATTTATCATCAACTGAAGTTATTCGTTATGGATTAACCTACGATACTTGGGTAAGCAATGACGATTTTGGCATTAGTATCGCAAATGGCTGGAGACGCGACACTTTGAATGGCGATAAAGGAGTGCATAGAAATCCATTCACTTCTTCCGACAATGACAGATATGAAAAAAACCAATTTAAAGATTCTAACACCGATTGTCGATATTATAGATATAAAAAAGGGAGAAAATATACTGGAAAAGTATCAGATACTCTTTTTTCAATATACCAAGGGGAAATTATTTTCAATACAAATTGCATTAATGGAATGATACAAGGCAAAGGAACTTTAATATTACTCAGCACCAAGCAAATAATAGCAAGCTGTAGTTTTGAAGATGGAGAACTAATTGGCGAGTGTATTTCCGTGAATCGAAAAACAATGGGTGAATATCGATTCACTTATGTAAAAGGTAATTTTCAGTGGACAAAAATGATTGAATTGGATAAAGATGGAAAAGTCATATTAGTTGGAGAGCAATAAGATTGAGAATGTTCCCAATTTTAATCCTTAAAAAATGAACAAAATGAAAAAACTAATAATCTTACTTTTACTTATTGCCACAGCTCCAATTTTTGGGCAATCATCTAGTTCTGCAGAATTTGAAATAAATCTGATTGTCAACAAAAACAGAAAAGATTTTGAAAACATGCAGATGTATTACATTTCAGGAACTGGAATTACAAACTGCCAACTTCAAATAGATTCCACCGAAAATAGTAATTACTGTAGTGTTAAACTTTACGGAAGCTATGTTTATTTTGGTGGTGGAAATGCTATATTTCCAACCTTTATCATTTCAGAAACGAAGAACAATGTCATTCAAAATTATCTGATTAAGGTTGATTTTAGCGCTGGACCCGTTTCAAACATTAAAACTTCCGAACCCAAAATTAATCAAATAGCAATTTCACTATATCCATCACAACCTGTGATAAATGCTGTGCATGACGAAAATAAAAGTTTGATTGTTAGGAATTATGAATTTCTTTCGGAAGTACAATCCATAAAGGAAAATAAGTACTTTTTTATAGATATGCTCACTTGGACAAAAATAATTTTTAATTAAATTGAAATGAAAAAACTAATCATCTTCATGTTCCTGATTGCCACAACTCCAAGTTTCGCGCAAAATGATAGTGCCAGGATGTATAAAGGCAATGTGAATCATATAATTGTTTTAAACCCCAATGGTGAATCCTTAATAAAATTCCCTAAGAAAAAAAGAACCTATAACGAATTTGTTGGAAATTATGCAATTGAATACGGCTTTAAGCTAGCAGAAGGATGGAGAAGAGACTCTTGTAATGGTGGATATGGAAAAGAGATGGGTGATAATCCGTATATAGATTTTATTAAATGTCAATTTATAAAGACAGATTACGGAAGCAATTTTGTTTATTTTTATTATAAAAGAGGTAAAAGATATTCTGGAAAAATTAAAGAAAAATTTAACTTGCTAGGTGGTTCTCGACAGGAAATAACTTTTCGTGCAAGATGTCGGAATGGAAAACTTCAAGGAAAAGGGACGCTCACAATATCTGAAACGAAAGAAATTGTTGCAGAATGTTTTTTTGAAAATGGAGAATTAGTTGGTTAATGTGTTTTCGTGAATCGAAAAACAATGGGAGAATATTGATTCACCTACGCAAAAGGAAATAGTCAGTGGACAAAAATGATTGAGTTAGATAAAGAGGGAAAAGTTATTTTAGTTCGAGAGCAATGAAATAATAGGGAATTAATCCACAAAATTAACATTATGAAAAAACTAGTATCCATTATTATAAGTTTCACTTTAGCATTAAATTCATTTGGTCAAGAACCTGCTGAACAAATAAGGTTAATCATAATAGATTCTTTAGGGAAGTTAATTACTCCCGATATTTGGATTAAAAGTAAACACATCAATATGAATGATGTGAAAGTAATTGAATCTAAAGAAGAACATTTAATAATCGACTCAATTCCTAAATTTCAATTTGGCTCCATCGTTTTTAACGGAAGTTCTTATACCATTTTTCCAATAATTGGTGGTCATTGGCTAGACAATGAATATAATATCAAATTCTCTTTTGAAAATAAAGTCATGAATATCAATCTAATTACCAACGGTAGTTCTTTTAGTGACACCATTACATTTAGAAAAGGGAATTTTGTTTACCTGCATCACAGTCTTAATTACAGTAATTCGCATTCGTTAATAGCAGCATGGCCTAAAGATTGTGATTTTATAAAACATACAAAAGAAAAAATCATTCAATTAAATTCCAATAGTGAAAGTGATTTTTGTTCTTTGAATTGTGAGGGAACAATAAAAGAATTAGATTCTAAGTTGACAACAATTCTATTAAAGAACATTAAATATTTTCCTGAATTTTTAATAATTAACAATTTACCTTTGGGGGTTCTTATTTGGAATAAGGAACGCCTTCAAGTCTGTTACTTTTCAGATAATTTTATTGAAATATTAAGAAAGAATTACTACTAAAAGCAGAGTGATTGAATATTATAATTTATAGAATGAGAAAAATGAAAAAATATAGTTTAATAATCTTACTCACTTGTGTTTTGATGAAATCGCATGCACAATATCCTTCTGAGATTTCATTCGAAATAAACCAACAAAAATTTCTGGTAAAAGTAAATTATACAACTAATTTTAAAACAGTTGTTGCTTTTTTTAGAGATTCAGTTCTGATTAAAAGCGACACATTATTGCATAACGAATTTACAAAATTATACTTTCGAGGATTTAATAAAGACACATTGGTAAATATAAGATTGATTGGATTTAAAAACGGATACAAAAATGCTGAATATGTATATGCAAGTAAATATATCGAAATTGAGAAAACACTTAGTCTCGACTTAGATCCTTCATATTATGATAAATATTGTAAATTGTATGAGTATAACAAAAAACTAAATAATTTTAATTCGGTTAATGGATTTGACTGGATACGTAATCCTGAATTTCTTAAAAGTAATCCTCATTACTTTACAAGTACCCAAAGGTTTGATTGTGAACAGTTGTCATACATCACAACACTATTCCTTATAAGTAATCTTAAAATTTACCCAAAAGCACAAATGAATCAAATGTCTGCAAACGATTCTTTTGGAACAATGGTAGTTGAACTATACGAAATTGATAAGAAAAACGAAAATAAAAAAACAATGATAGATAGGCAGGTGAAATGCACTATGCAACCTGTTTGTTATGGACCTTCGCATGTTTCCCACTTTAATGATGGGTTATATTGGGAAAAGCATTGTGTAGATTTTAAAGCATATAGGCTACTTGGGAGTAATTGAATATTATAATTAATAGAATTTATAAAATGAAAAATAGAACCTATTTTATACATCTTTAAAATAATTAATACAGAAAAATAATTCTATGAAAATTTTTATCTTCATTCTTGCTTGCCTTTTAATCTTTGTTAATAACTATGCCCAACCAGGTTATCCGCCAGATAAATATGTGAACTTAGATGATATACCAGATTCTGCCGAAATTGTATATACGAGCTTTGTACACCCTTCGAATATTTATGGCGGCTATCAGATTTACTATTTTATTGATTCGAGTACAACAAAGTTCAAAAATCTATCTCTTTTAAAAGAAATCACATTAGACTTGAACTTTATCCCGCAAGAAATGATTGATTTCGGACAGAATATCGAAATTTTGAAAATGAGGAGTAATCACTATAAAATGTCGAATAACATCGAAAATGCGCAGCTTCATGATACTATCAAAAATTTACTTTTGCTGAATAAACTTCCAAATCTAACAACTGTTTATATCAGTGGGTTTTACATTGATGAAGAAAATCAACTAGTTAATAATGAATTACGTATAGCACAAAGCAATAATCAGAGTCGATTTTTTTCTTTTGTAGATGTAGAAATTTTAAACATTAGCGAACACGTACTTTGCACGAAGTTATACTTGCACACAACGAAAATCAGCAATATTAAGGGTCTTGTTCAAAATACTTTTATAAAGGAAATGTATTTATCTAAACTCAACTTTATTAAATTGCCTGAAAATTTACCTCCTTCACTTGAAAAGCTCGAAGTAAGTAATTGTGATTCATTGACCGATATTTCAAATTTATCAGAATATCCAAAATTATCATCTTTCATTATTCATACAGGCTCAAAAATAAAACAGTTCCCTAAAAAACTTCAATCTGAGATTTTTTCAACGATTGAAATCGATTATATTAGACCAGAACGTGTTGTTGAATTTATGGAGTTTATCAGCAATGCAAAAACAATTGAATGGCTTAAAATTGGAACATGCCGAGGGGAAGGAATCGGTAAAATTGATGTTGATTTCCGAAACAATAAGGTTACAATTGGAACACTAGATATTAATGGAAATTGCTTTGATTCAAGAGCCCCAATTCAACTAAACGGAATAGATAGCCTTTCGGTAACAAATTTATATTTGAATGGAGTTTTTGATGAAATTCCTGCCTTTTCAAAAATAAAAGACCTGCGTAAATTGTATTTTGGTTCATGTTATCCTATGAATAAAGAAACTATGGAAGAACTATTTAAATTAAAAAATCTCTCAGAATTCAGAATTAGCAATATTAAAGTTAATGTAATACCAGAGCGTTTTTTTAAAAATAACACAAGTCTAGTGAGTTTATCAATTGTAGGGTCTGAGATCAAAAACTTATCCTTTCATAATTGCATTTTGATCAATTTAAGACACTTTCATATAGCTGGGAATATGAATCTGGAAAAAATTCCAAAGAAAATGTATTATCCCAATGCTTATTTAAATTTGTACGGGAATAAAAAAGAAAAGTACACGAATTGATACACCAACATTACGCATTAAAAAAAATTGAGTTCGATAGCAGAAATAGTATTAAAACACAAACAAAATGAAAACTACACTAATTTTAAGAAGATAATTTAATCTAAGTTAAAAATTATCCACCTATATATCCACCCGATAAACTAAAAAACTCCTGTAAATACTTGATTTACAGGAGTTTTTTAGTTTTAACTGTAGCCCGTACGGGAATCGAACCCGTGTTTCGTCCGTGAAAGGGACGCGTCCTAACCCCTAGACGAACGGGCCATCTTATGTTTAGTGTAAAAACTTCAGATGGTAAAGCCAAATTTTTCATTTGGGAGTGCAAATGTAGAACTTTTTTTAATCCCTACAAAAATTTCTTTAAAAATTTAAGTCATCCCCAAACGTAGCGTCGTTTTGAAACCTGAAACCCAGTCGTTTACCCGTTTTTAGCTTATCGCTTTGGATACGCTCCTGGATCTCATTTAAGGAAATTTCCTTTACTGCCTCGGTAGGTGGCGTATAAAGGTCGAAACTGATACAATAGATGATCAATTCATTTACAATATCCTTTATCGCTTCTTTTGAAATAGGAGCTGGAGAAAAATTCTGATACTTAAAGCCTAAGTTTGGTTTTGATTCCACAAAAAAACGTGACTCCTGATTAACAAAAATCCGCGCAATCAAATATCCCAAATCGTTTAAACGATTATACTTAAAACTATCGGACAGGAAATTGTAAACGTAAATAATACCGCAATAAGAATTGTTGTGATTTTCTTTCACATAACCGGTTTTAAACATCGGATGCGATTTATCAAATTCAAATACATTCGTATGCATATAAAACACCAGTACATCACCCGCTACTTTCAACTCTACCTGATAATCACCAATAGAATCGTAATCAACATGTATCCGGTGATCTATGCCTTTTGCTTCTTCTTTCAATTCGTCACATATCTCGTTCACCACTGTTTTGAATTGCTCAAAGGCTGCTTTCGTATTACGATATACATTTTGTTTCATTACTGACTTTTCTTTCAGTAATTGAGTTATTTGATCTTTTTGTGACATGTTTTAGTTTTCCTTTCCGATTGTTTGCGCAGTTTATTAATATGCAATAGCAAACAACACCCGTTCTTTACTTCTCGCTCCTGTCAAAATACATTTTCCTTCTTCCTGAACATTATTCAAAGGTATACACCTAATCGTTGCTTTTGTCATTTCCTTGATCTTTTGCTCTGTTTCAGATGTCCCATCCCAATGAGCCGCAACAAATCCACCTTTTGTTTCCAAAACTTTTACAAATTCATCCCAGGTTTCAACCCTGGTAGTAAGCTCGGTTTTGCGTTTCAGTGCAATCTGATATAAATTGTCCTGAATATCTGATAACAATTGAACGATTTTTGTCTCAATTCCTTCAATAGAAACAGTTTCTTTACTTAATGTATCCCTACGTGCTATTTCAACCGTTCCGTTTGCCAAATCACGTTCTCCTACAGCAATACGCACAGGTACGCCTTTCATTTCGTACTCGGCAAATTTCCAACCCGGGCGCTGCGTATCACGGTCATCAAATTTTACACTGATCCCGAAATTTTCCAGTTTTTTCTTTAAAGGAAGTACAACTTCTCTAATTTTATTCAACCCTTCTTCGCCTTTATAAATAGGCACTATAACTACCTGAATAGGGGCAAGTTTTGGAGGCAGTACTAAACCATTGTCATCACTATGGCTCATCACTAAAGCTCCCATCAAACGGGTAGAAACACCCCAGGAAGTAGCCCACACATAATCCAGCTTGCCTTCTTTACTGGTAAATTTTACATCAAACGCTTTTGCGAAATTTTGTCCCAAAAAATGAGAAGTTCCTGCCTGCAATGCCTTTCCATCCTGCAACATTGCCTCAATACAATAAGTATCTAATGCCCCGGCAAAACGCTCGTTAACTGTTTTCACCCCTTTTACGACCGGAACAGCCATAAAGTTTTCTACAAAATCAGCATAAACATCAAGCATTTTTCTGGTTTCCTCAACTGCTTCTTCAGCCGTTGCATGAGCCGTGTGTCCTTCTTGCCAAAGGAATTCCGCAGTACGTAAAAACAAACGCGTACGCATTTCCCAACGTACTACATTGGCCCATTGATTTATTAAAAGTGGAAGATCTCTGTATGATTGAATCCATCCTCTGTAAGTATTCCAGATAATGGTTTCAGATGTAGGACGAACTATCAACTCTTCTTCCAGCTTGGCATCCGGATCAACAACTATAGAACCGTCGGGTGCGGTTTTTAAACGATAATGTGTTACAACTGCGCATTCTTTAGCAAAACCATCTACGTGGCTTGCCTCTTTGCTAAAAAACGATTTGGGTATAAACAATGGGAAATATGCGTTTACGTGACCGGTGTCTTTGAACATTTTATCCAGGGCTGCCTGCATCTTTTCCCAAATTGCATAACCATGTGGTTTTATAACCATACAACCTCTAACCGCGCTATGTTCAGCCAGGTCAGCTTTCAACACTAACTCATTGTACCACTTCGAAAAGTCTTCCTTTCTTGTTCCTATTTCCTTACTCATAAAAATTACAAAAATTCGTTTTAATTGGTCTAAAATTTGTACTTTAGCTACGAATCCCCACACAAAAGTAATGTTAATTTTAAATTAATTGAGCAATGAAACGCAGTAGTGTATTTTTAATCGGGGCGATTGTGTGTGCGGTAGTATTTTCTTCGTGTGATGCACTTAAGAAAATGCAAACTTCCGGGAGCGATGACGTATATCTTGATCCAAAAAAGGATCGTTCAGCATTTTACAAAGCAGATGAACCAAAAGTTGCTGTAGTAGAGGAGAAAACAATGACCCCGGTTCCCGAAATGGATCCAAACAATCCGTATTACAAGGACCCAACTTATAGCCCTGATGATTATTATGATAATCAATATGCATCCCGTTTAAAACGTTTCCATAATCCTACTTATGGGTTGGGTTATTATGACAGTTATTACACCAATTCTTATTTCTACAACCAAAATCCTTATCAATATGGTGTAAGTATCTATAACGGATATAATTTTTGGGGACCCTCTTACAACAATTACATGTATGTACCTAACTACAATTGGGGCGGATGGTATGGCTACGGGTCTAATTTTGGATACAACAGTTATTGTGGAAGCGGATGGGGATGGAATTCTCCGTATTATGGATACAATAGTCCGTACTATAGCAATTGGTACAATCCTTATGGATATAACAACAATTATTACGGATATAACAGCTGGAACAATCCATACAACAACTATTACGGCAACAACTATGGATATAACAATGCTTATGATTATAACAGTAATGTTTATTATGGTCCGCGTGTATCTCACTCCGGCTCAAACTCTCGTCAGGTAATTAATCCGGGAATGGGTTTGGTTCAAAAAACCGCTTCTCCTAATACGAATTCGGAACCTAAAACCGCAGTAGCAGGACCAACAGACATCAAGCGTTTTGAACACATCACTGTTCCCAAAGAAACCTATACAAAAAATCCGCTTGGTGAATCTACTCCGAGAACACTTCATTCAAACGAAAATGTTATTGGCTCTCCGCAACCAAAAACTGTTACTCCGGTAAAAGGTAAAGACGGGTCTCAACCTGTTAAAAGTGAAGGAAACCTTAACGGTGGTAATCAGCCTAAACCAAAAAAAGGATCCTACAATAATCAGCCTATTTCTATTGACAACTCTAATTCAAGTCCCGGGAATAATGGAACATCTTCTCCTAAAAAGAATGATTGGTTTAAATCGGAACCAATAAAAAGTAACAGCGGTTCAGGCTCACCCGGTTATAGTTCACCAAAAAGTAATAGTAGTGGTGGGAGTTCAAAACCTTCAGGTGGTTTAAAACCGCGTTAATAATCGTATCACCTAATACAAAATTACAATGAAACGATTATTTTCGATACTAGTGGTGGTTTGTTTTATCCCATTTAAATCACATTCTCAAAACGATATTGACATGTTGCGTTATTCGCAAACTACTTTTGGTGGCGATGCCCGCTTTTTAGCAATGGGAGGAAGTATGGGTGCTTTAGGTGCCAATTTATCTACCATCAACTTTAATCCTGCCGGTATGGGATTATACCGAAAAGGTGAGTTTGCCCTTACTGCCGGCATGCGTTTTTCAAATGTAGAAGCCACGCATTACGGAACATCCACTAAAGATTTTAAAGCTAATGTTCCTTTAGGGCTTATTGGATTTGCTACTGCATGGGAAGAACCAAGTCCGTATCATGATGAGAAAAGTAAAAAACGTTTTAAGGATTGGAGCCGCAGACATGCAATAGGTTTTACTTATAATAAAATTGCAAACTTTAATTATAACACAACTATTCAGGGCACTTCTAAAGACGAAACCATTATTGCGGATTTTCTTGGATCAGCGCAAACATTTCAACCGCAGAACCTTAGTCCTTTTTATGAAGGCCTTGCTTTTAATACTTATTTAATAGATACTTTTCCGGGAACACTTACCGAGTATGGAACTTATTTTGACACGCACAAACCATACAATCAAAGCAAAACAATAAACACTACCGGCTCTTTAGGTGAATATAGCTTAGCTTATAGCTATGCCATAGATAACAAAACATACTTTGGCGCCGCTATAGGAATTCCGAGTGGCAAATGGAATTACTCCAGTCAATATAGCGAAGATGATAATAAAGCAGGGCGGGTTGACTCAACTGACAATATTGCATCTTTTAACTCCCTTCTGTATAATGAAACAATTCAAACCAGAGCTATTGGTATAAACTTAAAACTAGGAATTATTTCACGTATATCGGAGAACTTTCGTTTAGGAGCTTATTTTCATTCACCAACCAATTATGCTATGCGTGATAATTATGAAAGTTCCTTAGACGTAAAATACGATACGCTCTTTTCTTATTACAATATAGCGCTGAGCGACACGTCGGGGCCCGGAAGTTATAAGTATAAGATTAGTTCCCCAATGCGTGTTGGAGCGAGCATTGCCTATTTATATGAAAAATTACTTTCATTTAATATTGATGCGGAGTACCTCAATTACCAACAAGGAAATATTCGCGCGAATGATTTTTCTTTTGCTGATGTGAACAATGCTATCAGACAAAAATATTCTTCAACCTTCAATTTCAGAGCAGGAGTAGAATTAAACACTTCGCCAATTGTTTTACGTTTGGGCTACGCCAGCTACGGAAGTCCATTCGGAAATATGCTTAGCGGTAAAAATGTTAGAACCAGTTATTGCGGTGGAATCGGTTTTCGAAAAAATGAAAAAACATTTTTTGACATCGCTTTGGTTTTCGACAGACTTGCTGAAGAATATTATATATACGGCCCGAAATATGTAAGTCCCACTCAACTTAAATACAAAACAACCAATATTGTTTTCACCTACGGTGTGAAGTTTTAATTTGTTTGCATCTACTAATTATTAACCTGATAGAAATGAAAAAAACAGTAGCCTTATTTTTACTAATTAGTAGTCTTGGTTTTTCACAAACTAAAGAAATTGCCTTTAAAAGTCATAGTGGTAATTCAGCTAATTATGCATTCACGCTTAGAAACAACTTATTTGACATGCATTGTTCTAACTTTGGACAAGCGCCTGACAGGTTTGTTAAAACAGCAAAGTTAGACAGTGTAATCTTTGTTTCTGATACGGAAGCTATACTGGTTACCAGCTCTACCTGCCGTGAAACAGATGATAATAGAATTACTGTTTGGAAAGAAGGAAGAGAACAGGCAAATAATCACCCTCTATTTTCAAAACAACATTCTTTAGATAGCATCAAAAAAGTAATTAAACAATACTATTACTTCAAGAATCCAATAGACAGCGTAAAATTTGTTGGCTATGACAATTTTAAAACATCTTCTTCGGGATCATCCTCTTCTGAAAGTTATAAAAAAGAAAATGCCTTTCCTGTTGCAGGTTCTAATGATCAGGAGCCACCACATTCTAATTATCCTATTATTTTAATCAGCATTCTTGCACTCCTCTCTATTACTGTTGGATTATTCAGTTGGAAAATTCATCAATTGCGGTCAAAGGGAGAACTATAAGCCATGAAGAAAGCAGTTGATTTTTTATACTCTTTCGTTTATACTTTTTCTCTTCTATTTGTTTTATTCGTTCCATTCCCCTATTACCTCTTTCCATTTCAGGAACAAGTGAATGCATTTTTATTTACAAAGCCTCTAATTGCATTAAGTCCTCATTTATTTCACATCCGCTATTCAAGCAATATCATCAGTTCCGATTCTACACTGATGTACACATTGGTGATTGTTCTATTTACGACTGCATTGATAACAGCAACATTTCTTCTCCGACTTTCTGAAACAAAAAAACTAAAGCTCTACACTTTAATCCGAACCTTACTTATCTATTTTCTCGCAATGCAACTTTTGAAATATGGTTTTGACAAGTTGTTTAAGACGCAATTCTATTTACCTGAACCAAACACGCTTTATACACCTTTTGGGATGCTTGACAAAGATATTTTGTACTGGAGTACAGTTGGCGTGTCTCACGGTTATAATGTATTTAGCGGTTTATTAGAAATAATTGCAGGCTTACTCATCTTATTCAGGAGAACCAGGATTTTAGGTTTAATGTTCGCTATTGCAATCCTGCTTCACATTTGCGCTTTGAATTTCAGTTTCGATATTTCGGTCAAACTATTTTCCCTTTTCCTTTTATTTATTTCCACTGTACTTCTTTCTCCCTATATAAAAAGCATCCACACTTTTTTTATTCATAAAAAATTTGCAGGTGTTGTAGTAGAAGATAATCAAAGTTTATTTGCAAAATCAAAATCTGTGAAAACAGGGATTAAATTTTTTATTATTGGATTGATCGTTATGGAAGCTCTTTACCCTGCAATCACTTCAGGGAATTTTAATGATGATAAAACTCCAAGACCCTTTATGCATGGTGCTTACGAGGTGAAAGAGGTATTAATGAACGACTCCCTAATCCGTCCAGTTGATTTTCCTATCAAAAAGATTTTTATTCACCGCAACAATTATATCATCTTTCAAAACCAAAGAGATGAAATGCAGGACTACAAGTTGGAAGTTGATCAACTAAAAAGCAAACTGGTATTAACTGATTATTCTCTGAAACAAATAGATCTGACTTACTCCTACTCTGCTAAAGACAGTATGCTTGTTTTCGACTATTATGAAAAAAAAATTAAGTTTAACGTAAGGGCCAAAACATTGAACTGGAAAAAACTACCTGCTTTAAAAAGAGGTTTTCATTTTAGAAGTGATAGCGGGAATTAAGAATAGTTGAAAAGGCTAGTGACTTTTCTTTTTCTTTGCAGGTTCTTTCCCGCCTGAAGTACGGGCAGGTTTCTCTTCTGTATCTTCTTCATACTTGTCGTAATCCAGTTTTCCACCCCAAAAACGCATTTGCTGCAATGCCCATGCTTTCCGTTTAGTAACATATCCACCTTTTATGTTTTTACCGTATACCCTCGGATTAGGCAGTAAAACAGCTAATGTAGCGGCTTCTTCTTTTGTGAGCTTACTTGCTTTTTTATGAAAATAGTGTTGTGCTGCTGCTTCTGCTCCGTAGATACCATCTCCAAACTCAATTACGTTTAGATATGTTTCCATAATGCGTTCCTTACTCCAAATGGTTTCTATCAGTAAAGTAAAGTATGCTTCAAAAGCTTTTCGCACATAATTTCTGGCATCCCACAAAAACACATTTTTTGCTGTTTGTTGGCTGATAGTGCTTCCACCGCGCATTTTTTTACCCTTTTCGTTGTTCATCATAGCCTTTTTCAAAGCTTTGAAATCAAACCCGTAATGGAGCAAATAATTTTGATCTTCACAACAAACCACTGCCAATTGAAGATGCGGGCTTATTTCTTCCAATGGAACCCAATCCTTCTTCAGTTTCATTTCCTGTCCGTTCCATTTTTGCTGAATACAACGTTTCAACATAAAAGGCGTTACCGGTATTGGAACCCATCTGAATACAATGGTGGAAACAATGGATATGATCAAAAACCACATTACCGATTTCCACAGTATTCTCCAAATCTTTCGTAACATGCCCCAAAATTAAGTATTTTTGCAAGCGTATTCTTTATTGAAAGAATCAGTAATTAACATTAAGTTTTTAATGAATAGCGGAAAAAGAGTAGTTTTATTTTTAATTACAGTGGCAGTGGGCCTGGCAGGGTTGTTCCTTTACAAAAAATACAATGTTGCTCCTGATCTGCCTATCATGAAAATGGATTTGTATGATGAAACGGGACAAAAAACAAATCTTCAATCAAAAAAAGGAAAACCAATGATTGTTTCCTATTACGCATCCTGGTGCGGAGATTGTAGAAAAGAGATGAAAGAATTAAACACCATCAAAGATACTGCCCTTGCAGGAGTTGAAATTATTTGCATTACAGATGAATCAAGCGAAGAACTCATTTCATTTAAAAATAAGCATGCTTATTCTTATACCTATTATCGTATCAACAAACGTTTTTCTGAAATTGAGATTTACTCTATTCCTGTAACTTACTTTATTAATTCTAAGGGGGAAATGGTTTACAATAAAGTTGGCGCCATTCGCTGGAAGGACCTCTCTTTTGTTCAGTATGCAAAAAAACAATTGCAGTAAACTTAGTGACTTAAGTTTAACCATTCACCTCCTCTATTTTTCCGTTTGCCTATAACCTTATATTGCATTCATTCAAATACAATACCTTTGGGCTTTGATACAAAATGACCAAAGTAGCATCTCTCAATAAAAAACCAACCTTTACCAAATATCAGGTATTCGTTATTGCTATACTTGCTATTCTTCAATTTACAGTAGTATTGGATTTCATGGTACTATCACCTTTAAGTGATATGCTTATCAAAAAATTAAGTATTACCTCAGCGCAATTTACATTGGTGGTTTCTGCTTATGGAATCAGTGCCGGAATCTCGGGACTACTCGCAGCTGGTTTTGCGGATAAATTTGATCGAAAAAAATTACTGCTTTTCTTTTATGCAGGTTTTATTTTAGGAACCTTGTTTTGTGGAGTAGCGCCCGACTATAATTCACTAATGGCTGCTCGTATTGTTACGGGCGTTTTTGGAGGAGTACTTTCTTCCATATCCTTTGCCATTATTACCGACCTTTTTGAAATGCAGGTACGTGGTCGTGTAATGGGTTTTGTACAAATGGCTTTTGCGGTGAGCCAGGTACTGGGAATTCCTGCGGGTTTATACCTTGCTAATAAATTCGGATGGCATATTCCATTTTTAATGATCGTTGCTTTTAGTGTAATCGTTTTTACAATAATACTCGTAAAACTAAAACCCGTTGCAGAGCACCTCAAATTAAAAGGTCAATCGAACCCGGTAAAACATTTAGTAAAAACAATTTCGAACAAACGATATATTACCGGCTTTTTAGGGACTGTGTTATTGGCAACAGGTGGTTTTATGTTAATGCCTCTTGGTGCAGCTTTCAGCATAAATAATTTAAAGATCACTAACGAACAATTGCCAGTTGTTTATCTGATCACGGGAATATTTTCGATGATCTTCGGTCCCATCATTGGGAAACTGAGTGACTCAATTGGTAAGTTCAGAATGTTTGCAATAGGCTCAATACTTACTATGGTGATGGTTTTTGTTTACACCAATTTAGCCGCAACCCCATTATGGATGGTAATCATTTTAAATGTGTTACTATTTGTAGGTGTTACCTCACGCATGATTTCAGCCTCTGCACTAATGTCGGGAGTTCCGGCACCTCAAGACAGGGGTTCTTTTATGGGAATCAATTCTTCCATTCAGTATTTATCAGGAGGTATGGCTTCTTTTATTGCAGGTTCACTAACCTTTCAAAACAAAGAGGGTGTTTTTCAGCATTACGAACGAATAGGTTATGTAGTAATTGCAAGTATGGTCGTTTGTGCGATTATGATGTGGTTCATTAACCGAATGGTAAATCGTAGCGGACTTGAAAATCCTCAAAAAGCTTTTGTAAAAGAAGTTAATAAGAAAGAATTGGCGGAGTAGTTGCAACTTATTTCACTTCTTATCTGTAGGTTTCAATTCGTCCTATTGATTTCTAATAACTACTGTTTTAGTAATATCTCCTGACACTAAGTGGAGGTGAAGAAAATAAATGCCCTCGTTTTTTTCAGATAAATTAATTTCTTGCTGATACTTTACCGAACGATAAACCTCTTCACCAAACGAATTAAATACCGACAAAGAAACAAACTCGTTTTGATCTCCTTTAAATAACAGATTAATTTCGCCAGTTGAGGGATTAGGATAAAACGTTAACTCTTCCTGATTTTTTCCACAGCTTTCAAAGGTCACAATGTGTTTATAGCTGTACATTCCATCGAAGTCGGTTTGTTTTAGTCTGTAATAGGAAACCTCATCAAAAGGCTCTTCATCACTAAAAGAGTAACTTTTCATCGTATTTGAATTACCGGCAGCATCAATTGTCCCAATGTTTTCCCATCTCACTGCATCCAAACTCCTTTCAATAGTAAAAAAGTTGTTATTGGTTTCTGTTACTGTAGTCCATTTCAGAACAGCTATTTGATTTTCACATGCCGCAGTAAATGATAACAACTCCACAGGTAAAGTAGAGCCTCCGCAACACCCTAATACAAGATTATTACTCAATAAAATCGCTCCTGCCCTTGAAAGTCCCCTGCCATCAAGAGTTGAGCTGTCCAATAAACTAATGGCTCCATTAGCAAGTATTGTCCCGCCGAAAACAGAATGATCGCCTAAACTAAATAAACCATTAATTTGCCAATATACATTGCCCCGGGAAGCTGAATTGATAAAAACTATGTTTGCGAAAGCACCCGTTGTAAGTGCCCCATCTATTTTAAAAACAAATAAAGCGGCGGAATTTCCTAAACCATCGAGAATCAAAGTGTTGTTTAATGTTGAAGCCGTTCCGATACAATAAACATTTGGGGTAAGAGTTTGATTATTGCCCAATACATTTCCGATAACTGAATCACAAATTACTGTCGTTATAAAGTTGTAAGCGGCCTCTACATCCACTGCGGCTTGCGCAGTAGCCGCATCTGAAACGCTCACTTGCCCGATTACAATTCCCGGAGGAAATCCAGTTATCGCGCCTGCATCAGTACCCATATCGCCTGCTATATTTGTTGTGCCCACATTATCAATAGCACCAATCGAGGTAAACAGAGCAAATGTAGAAGTTGTGCCTAATGGAGGTGCTTGTGCCAGACAAACCGTTTGAAGCAGTAATAACAGTATAATGATTTTACCAATTAGCGAAAACTCACTATTTGTTTCAGCCGGATGTATCTTACCACTACTTCTCATTTCACAAAGATGCGCATCCTTAACCCGGGGGAGTTACACAACTTTATTAGAGACTTACATCATTCACACTTCTATCTTGTGCAAAATAATTTTATTTCAACTGACGTGAAACTTTTACCAGTGAATCGGTAAGGGCATTGTTTTTCATTTCATCCACTTGTGTTTCTACTTTATCCGAATCATTTTTTAAAACATAAAAGCTGTCATATAAATAATCCAAAGGCGGCATTTTTTCAGGATCTAAACTTGTGGAAGAGCCGGTTCCTTCAAAATAAACCGAAGGCCGCTTAATGGTATTATCGCCCGGGCTTTTCAGTTCGTTCATCTTCTGCCTGATTCCTTTACCATCTACGTAATAATAATTGATATCATCTAAGCCTGATTCAAGATGAGGCTGAATAATTAAAACTCCACTTTCCGGAATTTTTAATTCCATTCTTCCATCTACTTTCTGAGGAACTACTCCTCCCTTTTCTCCATACACAACTCTTATCTGCCCTTTAAATTGATCCGGAACCAGTAAGGTTATAGCAGTTTTTTTGTTGATCATGTATTTCAGTACTTCAAAGCCTGTCCACCACAAAATAATTGGAGTAACAATGGTAATACTTTTTACAAGGAGAGTTTTTTTTGAAAGCAATACAAGAATTACTCCCGCAAGGAAAATCGGAATTCCAACAAGCAACAAAAATAGATTAAAACAAATCAGGGTTCCAATTAAAATAAGCGCTATCCCAATACCAAATTTTAAATTGCTTGCATGCTGCGACATAGTTTAGCGTTTTATCTAAAATTTTTGATTTGTCTTAGCGACCTACCTGATCAACTTAAAGCTCCCTTTAATCTCAACCGGTGCTATATCTGTATATGTTTCAGCCGAGGCCTGATAAACATATGTTTCCATGTTTTGAAGTACACCATTGTAGTAACCATCCCATCCGGTTTCCAGATCGGTTGATTCAAATAATAATTGCCCCCAACGATTGTATATGCGGAAATAAATTAATTTTTTAATTCCCCACCCATCCACATAAATAACATCATTAGTGCCGTCACCATCAGGAGTAAATGCGGTAGGCACATCTACTGTAGCCTTTGGTTCTACCTTAATAGTAAAGGTATTTATTTTATTAAAACATCCGTCGGGATCGCTTACGTTTGCAATATAAACTATATCGGCTAAACTGGAAGAAACCGGGGACGGACAATTACTACAACTTAAATAATCTGTAGGATTCCAACTGTATATCATACCCGAACCTGCATAACCGGGTATCGGAATTTGTTGACCGATAATTACTGTTGTATCCCAATCGATCTGTGCAGGTTCCTGCTGAATATTAACTGTGGTTGTAATGGTATCTTTACATCCTCCTCCATTTGTTACCTCTACTGTAAAAGTGGTGGTTTGTGTAAGATTAATTGTTTGAGGGTTTGCATTTGTTGAATCAGACCCCTGAATCAAAGTTCCGGGATGCCAGACGTAAGTATAATCCGGGTTTCCTACGGTGTATAAGAAAGTTGGTTTGCCCGCACAAGTATCTCCACCCATGGCAGTTGCATTTGGAGGAGCAATTATTTCCATTGGTTTATGAAGTGTGTCTTTGCAACCAAATTGTGTATCTGCAATAAATAAACTAACGGTATAAGTACCGGCTGCTGCGTATGTGTATGTTGGATTTAAAACAGTACTTGTATTTCCATCACCAAAACTCCACGAATAAGTGGTCGCATTTTGAGAAGTATTAGTAAACAAATCCTGTGTACCTAAACAGTGAATACTATCAATTTGGAGCGTCTCATTATTCCTATCGAAATCAGCTATTACCTGATAAATACTAATTGGCTTAACAACAGAGTACCTGCAGGCAGAATCCTGCGTCCAGTATATTAATGTAGCATTGGTTGTTCCTCCGGGTGGGTGATAATTATAATTATGACTTACGGGAGAAACCGCAACATCTTCTGTTCCATCTCCAAAATCCCAGTGCCAGGTAGCTACATTTACCTGACTAGTTACTGTAAATTGGATTGCGTCTCCTTTGCAAATAGCATTTTTATCCATAGAAAAATCGGCAGATGCGCCCAACACATGAATGGTGTCTAACACTGTATCACGACAGCCAAAAGTTGTTGAAACTATCAAACTTATAGGATAATCGCCTACTGCAGTATAAGTTGTTCCAACTGTTTGACTTCCTACAATAGGACCACCTGTTCCTAAATTCCACTGGCGGGGACCGGGAGCTGAGTTAATGGAAGTATCTACAAATGCTATTCCGCAGCCCGCACAGGCAACTGCTTTAGTAGAATCACATTGATTAATAAATTGAAAAGCTGCTTGCGGATAATCTTGTACCTGAACAGTTGATGTATTGGTCGACATTCCCTGACAACCTGCTCCGTCTATAACACCAACACTTACCGTATATGTTCCTCCAGGCGTAAAAGGATGATTAACTGTTGGCAAAGCTGTAGTTTGCACAGGGCTGCCGTCTCCAAAGTTCCATGCATAATTAGTTGGTGTAATGCCTGCTGATGGTGTGCAACTAAAAGTTACTGAAGTGCCCGCACAAATGAAGGCTAATGAATTTGTAGTTATAGTACAACTTGGCGCATTCACCGAAACGGTAATGGTATGATTATCCACACAACCTAAAATATTAGTAGTAGTAAGCGTAACGATGTAATTTTGACTTGGTGCTGCAGCAACTGTATAGTCATGCGTTGCAGTTGCTCCGGTAACTGTTCCGCTGCCATCACCAAAATTCCACGAATAATTTGTTATAGTAGTATCTGAAGTTGAGCCCTGAACGGTTGAAACAGGAAAGGAAGGTAAACATCCAATAGTATCATTAAGTGCAAATGCAGCGTCTACTTTACTCACTCTTACTGATCCTGTAACGGTGTCCCTACACTCATTGGCATCCTTTACAATTAAAGTAATAGTGTGAACTCCTTGCGGAAGGGGATGATTAAGTATTGAATCTTCAGTTACAACCGGTGGGAAATTACTGAAATACCAGGTATAACCAACGCCACAGCCCGCCATCACATCAACAGAAGTAACAGCATTATATGGAGAAGAAACACCATCACATACAATTGGGGCATTCCCAAATGAAGCCTGAATTTTTCTTACAGTTACTACCAGGGTATCTTTATAAGGAATACAACCGGAAGTTCCATTTACACCTGTCAATATAGCATTATAATCTCCCGACGCCGTATAGATATGATAAGTTGTATGGGATCCGTTTCCAATCACCGTTTCGGTAACTCCATCACCATAATCCCATGTTGCAGAATCTGCATCTTGCAAATACGCTTCAAACATTACTTTATAAGCAGAATCACCACACTGTGTATGAAACCTCCCTGTTGAAATTGGTCCTTTTACAGTAACCTGCAGAGGAACAGTTGTATCGTTCCTGCAACTGTGTGTGTAACCAACTAAAGTAATATCATGTACTCCTGTGTGTGTGAAATTCCAGGAAGGATTTGGATCATTTATGCAGCCTGAAAAATAGGTAGCATCGCTTATTACATGCCAATGATTTACTGAATCAGCCGGATCCGTATTATTGGTTATTACAACAGGGTCCTGCGGACAAACAACAGAAGGTGAGAATGTAAAATCAGGGTCCGGTGGAACAACTGATGTTATAGGGTAAAAGAAAGAGGTATCTGTGCATCCGTTAGCATTGTGAATTACCAAATATGCTGTATCTACTCCGGGATTAAGATACGTATGAGTAACAATTGTATCAGTAGGCCCAACTACGTTAGGGGTTCCGTCTCCAAATATCCATTCATAAGAAATAACATTGTTTGCCTGAGTAATAGGATCAACCGAAAAGCTACTATCGGTAAAAGTTATAGTTAGCGGACTACAGCCTTCTCTTCCATCTGTATAAAAAAATGCGGTGGGGCGATGAATAGTATCTAAAGTATGTGCAACGCTATCCACACATCCAAATGCGCTGGTTGCATAAAGCGTAGCCGTTAATCCAAGGTCTTCAAAAATAGTGTATGGGTTTAAACTGTTTTGAGTAAATACTGTGCTCGGGTTTTGGAGCGATGATGTATCTCCGTTTGAAAAACTCCAGCTATAACTTGTGGCCCCGGTTGTTTGATTTATATAGCTTACGGGGCGAACAGGGTCGCATGTAAAATGTGGCGCTGCCGTCGTAAATTCCGCAACTACTTCGTCGATAACAATTACAAATATTTCAATATCGTTACACGCACCTATACTTGATGTAGCCGTAATGGTATAAGTGCCTGCTGTTGCATAATTATGTGTTACGTTTGCCGGAATTGTCACCGCCGGTTGTGCTCCGGTTCCATCGCCAAAATCCCAGATAGTTTGAGTAGCTTTGGAAGTATCTCTTATAGAAAGAATTGTTCCTTTACATATAGAATCAGGAACTACCACATCTACTTGTGGTTGAATAATTGAAACTGTTTTAATAGCGGTTTGCGAACAGTTATTATTATCTGTACATATCAAAGTAACCGTGTAGTTTCCTGTTGCAGTATAGGTTGTTGCAGTAGGAATCGAATCTACAGAACCGGATCCGTTCCCAAAATCCCAGGAATATGTTAATTGCCCGCCCGGTATAGGTGAGTTAGAACTTGAAAGGGACCCATCGTAATTTACAGTAAAAGGAACTGAACAAGAAGTTAAAGGATTAGGAGTATTATTAATAATAACAATAGGTTTTGGTGATATAGTAGCTACATCTGTTTTTGTAATAGCTGAATCACATCCATTGGCATCTGTAACAATTAAAGTAATATCAAACTGCCCGCCTATAGAAAAACTATAAGTTGGATTTTGTACTCCACTAATACCACCATCTCCGAAAGACCATTGCCATGCAGTGATGGCTGCCCCGCCCCCACCACTTGATTGATCTGTAAATGTTACACTCAAAGGAACACAACCATTAGCCGGGCTCGAATAAACAAAGTTAGGGGTAGGTTTACCAAAAGCCTTTATTTGAATATTCTGACTTACCGGAGATCCGGACACTGTTGCAGTATAAGTTACATTATAAGTGCCTGCCGAAGAAAAGGTATGCACAGGGTTATTAATATTAGCAAAGGTACCATCTCCAAAAGCCCATTGTATATTAGTTGCTCCTGTAAGACCTGTAAATTGAACCCCAACCAATGGAGCACAGCCTTCCGTAGGGTTAGCTGCTATTTGCGCATTCAATGATCGAACTGCAAATAAGCTCAAAAAAATCACAAATAGAAAAAAGTTTTTCGGCTTCAGTTGCATATTGTTATAAAAACAGTAAATTTGGTTCTATACAAATCTAATAAATATTGTTGTTTCAACAAACAGAAGCATGAAATTTAAATTGTTATTTTTTTTAGGGGTGTTCTTTTCATGTTTTGCAGTGAATGCTCAAACTTGTGGCACTCATTTTTCAGCTAAACAGATGAAATCGCACTTTGAATTAATGAGTTCGGGCTCTTATCAGGCACATGATACTTGCTTAAACAAGAAACTTTCCATCGTTTTTCACATTGTATTAGACAGCAATAATGCCCCGGGCGTTACCCCTACTGACCTCAGCGATTGTATCGACAAACTTAATCTGTATTTCAAACGGATTTGCATTACTTTTATGAATTGCAGTACCAATTACATTCCTAACTACAACTACAACAAATGGCAGGATGTTGAACACGAGCCGCCTGTATTTGCCAATTATTATGTAGACAGTACTATAAATATTTACTTGGTTGAAGGCATTGTTACACCCGCCGGAGCTGCAGGTTACGCTTACGGTCCGGGAGGACCTGATGCCATTGTAATTCAGAAAAGCAGTATAAGTGACATGACCCCTGTTCATGAAATGGGTCATTTTTTTGGCTTACCTCATACTTTTGAAGGAACCGGAGGAAGTATTGAATTGGTTAACGGATCCAATTGTTTAACTACCGGCGATGGCTTTTGTGATACAGAAGCTGACCCGTATCCAACAGGAGATGATGCTAATGAACCTTGTAGCTTTAAATACGGACCGGTGGATGCCAACAGCAACTATTATACTCCTCCTGTTGACAACATTATGACTTATTTTAAAAACTGCCGCTGTCGTTTTACGCAACAGCAATACAACCATATGGCTTATACATATTATACTTCAAGGAATTATTTACATTAGGTCTTCTTCCTTTTAGTATCTTTGTTCCCTATGAAAAGTCCGTTTGCAACCGCTGTTTCTTATCTGTTTCATCCTTTATTTGCTGCAGCTTATGGCTTTTCCATTATTCTTTTTACAGATAATTATTTCTCCTATTTTTTTAGCCTGAAAATAAAATTGTTATTGCTGGCAATTACCATTTCTTTTACTTGTTTCCTTCCGATATTTAATCTTTATATTTTAAAGCGCTTCAAACTTATTTCATCTCTTTATCTGGAAGACGGGAAAGAAAGAACCTTTCCATATATAATTACCTCTTTGTTTTATCTGGGTATGGCATACCTGATCCAGGATTTTCAAATTCCGGGGATATTTATTTCTTTTTTACTGGCTGCTGCACTATGCATTTTTTTAACAGCTTTAATTAATTTTAAGTGGAAGATCAGTGCACACATGATGGGCATTGGAGGCTTATCAGGATCAGTACTTGCTGTTTCACTTATATTAGGGCAAAGCTTTTTAGTTTGGTTTTGTATTTTATTAGCAGCATCGGGCCTAACAGCGTTTGCCCGTTTAAAATTATATGCCCACACTCCTGCTCAGGTATATGTAGGATTTATTGTAGGCATGCTGGCCAGTTTCTTTTTTTTAATCACCGCATATATTATAAATTTACACACTATATTTTAATCGCATCCATTGAATTTTATTACAGGCGCTACCGGGTTAATCGGCTCACATCTAACAGCACACTTGCTTATGCAGGGTAAGGATGTTATTGCACTTAAACGCGTTAACAGTAATACAAAGAATATAGAAGAAATACTTTCTTTTTACACTACTGACTACAAAGAATTATTTAAAAAAATTCGTTTTGTGGAAGGAGACATCACAGATATTTATTCATTGTTAGATGTGTTGGATAATATTGAACAGGTGTATCATTGCGCAGGGATGGTTAATTTTGAAGAGAAGAGGATAAAAGAACTTTTACTAATTAACTCCGAAGGTACGGCCAATATGGTAAATGCCTGTTTGGAAAAAGGCATTCAACAATTCTGCCACGTGAGTTCGGTTGCTACTATGCCCAATCATGATAAAAAGGCAATTGTTGATGAAAGTGTGTTTTGGAAATCATCACCCGAAAACGGAGCGTATGCAATTAGTAAATATAATGGTGAACGTGAGGTGTGGAGAGCTGCTGAAGAAGGGTTAAATGTATGTATAGTAAATCCGTCCGTGGTATTGGGTGCAGGTTGCTGGGGACAAAGCAGCAGTAGACTTATTGCAGAGTGCTACAAAGGAACGCGGTTTTTTACCAATGGCGTTACCGGATTTGTAGACGTGAAAGATGTGGTTCATTGTATGATTGGGTTAATGGATCAGACTGATCGGCAGACAGGTAAAAAAATTAACGGCAAGCGATTTGTAGTAAGTGGAGACAATCAAAGTTTTAAATATGTACTTGATCAGTTTCATACAGCTTTCGGAAAAAAATTGCCAAGTATAGAAGCAGGAAAATGGATATTGAAAACAGGGGCTTTATTAGAAAAAATATTTTCTTCTGAACCAAGAATCACTAAAACTACCATTGATGCAGCACTAAGCAAAAATTATTTTTCACATGAACGCATCTCAACAGAACTCAATTTCAACTTTACACCACTCGACCAAACTATTACGTATGTTGCAGAAAAATACAAAAATTATCGCACTAACAACTAGCTTACTTATAGCTTTTTGTTTTGTTGCTTTAAAAGCACAACAACCCACATTCACTATTCATAAAAGTTTGTTGCCCGCTATAAACGGCAACAACGACAGCATTGCCGAGATCTCTTTAAGTTTTGTTGGAGATTTGATGTGCCACAAACCACAAAGTAATAATGCACTTAAAAGTGATGGCACTTATGATTTTACAGGATCCTTTACCTATGTAAAAAAATACCTTTCGGAAGCTGACATTACTATTGGTAATCTGGAAACTACTTTAGCAGGAACTTCAAGACCTTATGCGGGTTATCCAGCATTTAACTCACCTGATGCATACATCCCGGCTTTAAAAGATGCAGGATTTGATTTTTTAGTAACCGCCAATAATCATAGTATGGACACAGGTGAAGATGGCATTCAAAGAACCATTGAAGTACTCAAAAAAAATAGTTTTCCTTATGCGGGAACATACTCCAGTCAGGTGGATCATGACTCCGTTCGCATCATAAATATCCGTGGAATGAAACTCGCTATTTTAAATTACACTTACGGAACAAATGGATCCTATCCTAAAAAGGACCACAAGTATATGTTGAATGTTATTGACTCTACAAGTATCACTAACGAAATTAAAAAAGCAAAACAACTAGGTAGTGATATTGTACTGGTGTTTTATCATTTCGGAATTGAAAATGTTGCTGAGCCAACTAAAGCTCAAAAAGATGCGGTTCGTTATGCCTGGCAAGCCGGGGCCAATTTAATTATTGGAGCGCACCCACATGTTGTTGGGCCAACAAAATATATAGAGCCTGCTAATGGAAATAGTGATTCTGTTTTTGTTGCTTATTCTTTAGGAAATTTTATCTCTAATCAATATTGGAGATACACAGATGCGGGTGTGATTCTAAATTTAAAAGTGAAGAAAAATTTTACTACAAATAAAGTAAGTGTAAGCAAAGCTGACATGCTTCCAACCTGGGTTTACAGAGCCGAGAACCCAAAAATGAAACAACACATTGTAATACCTGCACAACTTTATGAGCAACCCGATTTCCTTCCCGAATTCATAAGCGACAGTATGAAAGTTAAAATGAAAGAAGCTTTTGAAGACACAAAAAGTATGATGAATAAATACGGAAATTATGTGGAAGTAAAACCACTATAACATACTGTCTATTGTTATTAGATAAATTACCACAAAACTCTTCTATTTAATCCCGGTTTTAGTCGATTTTAACGCCCGAAAATTGTTATCCTATCTTTATTCTTATACATTTACTGCATTCTAAACTTTTGGTTATGCGTAAATTAATTACTGTATTTGTATTGCTGATCTCTTTATCAATATCAGCCCAAACAGAAAAATATCATCGTGTAAAAATATATACCGGCGAAAAAGGAATTACGGAACTTTCGAAAGCAGGAATTGCTGTTGATCATGGCGAATTTAAAAAAGGTTTATACATTATTACCGATCTTTCGGATACAGAAATAAAAGCGGTGAAAAAGATAAATTTACCTTATGATGTGTTGATAGAAGATGTTGGAAATTTTTACGCGCATCAAAACGATGCATTTAAAAATTACAATCCAAAAAACGAAACTATGTCTGCAGGTTCATGTAACTCCTGTCAGCAATTTGAAACGCCACAAAACTTTAATTTGGGGAGCATGGGTGGTTTTTTTACTTATCAGGAAATGCTCGATATTTTGGATAGCATGGCAGCAAAATTTCCCAACCTCATCACCATAAAAGATTCCATCGGGACCTATCTTACAGATGAAGGAAGACCTTTGCATTATGTAAAAATAAGCGACAACCCAACAATAAGTGAAACAGAACCACAGGTATTGTACACAGCGCTTCATCATGCGCGTGAAGCAGAATCATTATCACAATTAATCTTTTACATGTGGTATTTACTTGAAAATTATTCTACGGATGCTGAGGTGCAATATTTAATCAACAACACCGAAATGTATTTTATTCCCTGCGTAAACCCCGATGGATATGTTTATAACGAAAGTACCAATCCAAACGGTGGCGGTATGTGGAGAAAAAACAGGCATGATAACGGAGATGGAACTTTCGGGGTTGATTTAAACAGGAATTATGGTGAGCATTGGGGCTACGACGACAATGGTTCTTCTCCCGATCCGGTTGATGATACCTACAGAGGAACATCCGGATTCTCCGAAATTGAAACACAAGCAGTGCGTGATTTTTGCAACGACCATCAATTTAAACTTGCTTTAAACAATCATACTTACAGTAATTTACTTATTTATCCATGGGGTTATATTGCCAGTTTTCAAACACCTGATTCATTATTATTTAGTGCCTATGCAAAACGCATGACCAAATGCAGTGGGTTTATGTACGGAACAGGTGATCAAACGGTTGGTTATTTAGTAAATGGAGATAGCGATGATTGGATGTATGGGGAGCAAACAAGTAAGCCAAAAATTCTTTCAATGACTCCCGAAGCAGGAAATTCTTCTGATGGATTTTGGCCTGTGATAACACGTATTATTGATATTGCAAAAGTTACCATGGATCAAAACTTAGGTTTGGCAAGATTTTCAGCCGCATATGCCGAAGCACAAACAACAAATGATAATTTTATTACTTCCAATAGTTCCTATATCAACTATGATGTAACACGGCTTGGTCTTTCTCCTTCCAATGTAATTGTTTATTTCACACCGCTTACTCCAAATATTGCAACCGGAACCGGTGCCTTTGTTCACACAGGAATGACGCTGTTGGAAACAAAAACAGATTCTATTGCCCTCACATTAACGGGTAGTTTAGCACAAGGTGAGATTGTGCAATATATAATTGGTGTGAGTAATGGCTTCTATACAATCAATGATACAATTACACGGGTTTATGGTCAACCAGTAAATGCTTTTTACGACAACTGTAATTCAACGGCAGCGTTTGTTGCAGGAGGTTGGGGAGTTTCTACTTCGCAATTTGTAACTGCAATGGGAAGTATAGCGGATAGCCCGACAGGCTTTTATCAGAATAACGCGAACAAATCCATTACAACAACCAACTTTATCGATCTCAGCAATGCACTTGCTGCTACACTCAGTTTTAATTCCAAATGGGATATTGAAAAAGGTTATGACTATGTAGAAGTATTGGTATCAACCGACGGCACTAACTTTACCCAACTTTGCGGAAAGTATACTATTGAAGGTTCCGATAATCAAAACAACGGTTTACCCTTGTATGATGGAAGACAAACAACATGGGTAAAAGAGAGTATTAATCTTTCGGGTTATATAGGGATGAACATTAAGCTGCGTTTTAAATTGGTTTCAGACGGGTTTGCAACAGGCGATGGATTTTATATTGATGAATTATCTGTTTTAAAGATTATTAATAATATTGGATTGGAAGAGTATAAAAGCAATGTCAGCTTATTACAAAACAGCCCAAACCCATGTAGTGACATCACTTCCATTCAATATAATTTACCCGATAACAAGGGAAATTATTCACTCGAAGTGATTGACGAATTAGGGAAAATTGTTTTAAAACAAGCTATCAATAGCACGGTTAGTCAAACTAACCTGGATATAAGTAAATTTAAGAACGGAGTATATTACTATAAAATAACTTCAGACAAAAAGAGTTCGATGGTTAAATCGCTGGTTGTTATTCACTAAGTTTATTGAGAAACAAATTTAATTCCGTAAATTGTTCCTGATGGAAGCAAGAACACTTGTTGTAGGAGACATTCACGGGGCATACATTGCGCTAATTCAAGCATTAGAACGTGCAAAGGTTTCTCCGGAAGACCATTTTATTTTTTTGGGAGATTATGTTGATGGCTGGAGCCAATCATTTGAAGTTGTTGACTTTCTGCTTGATTTTAAAAAAACACATAAGTGCATTTTCATAAAAGGTAATCATGATGCATGGTGCGAACAATGGCTAGCAAACAACATCATTCAGGAACGATGGTTTAATAATGGAGGAGAAGCCACTATAAAAAGCTACAGCAACATTCCTTCAGAAAAGAAAACAGAACACATTAACTTCTTCTCGACCTTGGTTAATTATTACACCGACGATAAAAAACGCTTGTTTATTCATGCAGGATTTGCCCACACCAAAGGCCCGCGGTTCGATCGTTTTGATGCAGATTCAAATTGGGATAAAACTTTATGGGAAACTGCGGTAAGTATGGACAAAAGCATAGCTTACGATTCAGTGTTTTATCCAAAACGTTTAAAACTGTTTCGTGAAGTTTTTATAGGGCATACGCTTACCACTGATTATGGGTTTACTATTCCCATGCAAGGCACAAACGTTTGGAACATTGACACGGGGGCAGGTTTTAAAGGCAAATTAACGATCATGGATGCCGGCACAAAAGAATTTTGGCAAAGTGATTTTGTGGCTGAACTTTATCCAAATGAAAAAGGCAGAAACGGCTGCTAGCATATTTTCAAACCATCTCAATTTTAAACACATAGGAGTTGTTGATTATAAAGATTTAGCCAGGGAAGCTTCGCTTCTGACATAGGGTTCTCTGTGCAAAACTTGTTTTTCTATATCTCCCTTTCCGCATATATATATTTTCCTATGTTCCTATGTGTTTAATTTGCTGCTTCGCCATAGATCAGCCCATACTAACACAATAATTCCACATTCCTCCCGTTCTGTATGTGTTTAATTTTTTGTATTTTTACCTCAATGCGTCAATTTCGATATTTAATTGTTTCTTTATTCCTATCGGCTACAGCCATTGCTCAAACTGTTAAATACAGTAATGAGTTTTTAGCTATTGGTGTTGGTGCAAGACAAATGGCCATGGGAAACGCGGGTATCTCCAGCACAAGAGATGTTACTGCGGGTTACTGGAATCCGGCAGGGCTTACCGGAGTTCAACCCAAATTACAATTGGCATATATGCACTCCGAATATTTTGCGGGGATAGCAAAGTACGATTACGGTGCTTTGGCTGCTAAACTGGATAGTCAGAGTGTTGCTGCAATTAGTTTTGTACGTTTTGGTGTAGATAATATTCCTAATACCACTCAGCTAGTAGACGCAAACGGGAATGTGGATTACGATAAGATTTCTAAATTCAGTGCTACCGATTTTGCAGCTATATTAACTTATGCACGAAAAATAAAAGAGGTAAAAGGTTTAGAGGTTGGTGCCAATGTAAAAATAATTCGCAGGCATTTGGGCGACTTTGGTGGGTCCTGGGGATTTGGTTTAGACGCAGCAGCAAATTACACATTAAAAGGGTGGAAATTTTCTGCCGTTGGAAGAGATATTACCGGAACTTTTAATGCCTGGACTTATACTTTAGATGATGATACTAAAAATACATTCGCTTTAACAGGAAATGATATACCAAAAAACTCAGTAGAGATAACTGTTCCGCGCTTGTTATTAGGCGTTTCGAAAAAGTATTATGTATGGAAAGGAAAAATCTCCTTATTAGGAGAAGTATGTTTATTGAATACGTTTGATGGAAAAAGAAATGTTTTAATTAAATCGAAAGCAGTAAGTGTAGATCCACAATTTGGATTTGAAGCAGGGTATCAAAATTTATTCTTCCTTCGCTTCGGTTTAAACAACATACAGAAATATACAGATATTGATAACAAACCGCTTACAACTGTTCAGCCTAATATGGGTGCCGGAATAAAGTACAAAATATTTACTTTGGATTATGCTTTCACCAACATAGGCAATGCCTCTATTGCTCCTTACAGCCATGTGTTTTCTTTGATTATCGACATCAACCGTACACTGGCAAAACGCAAATCATCAGGCGCTAAAGATTAAGAGCTCATTTAATGCCAAAAATATTACTCCTTTCTGATACTCACAACTACCTCGATAAACGTATCGAAAAATACGCAAACACATGTGATGAAATCTGGCATGCGGGTGATGTAGGAACAATAAGCATCTGTGATGAACTAAAAAAAATAAAACCACTCAGGGCTGTTTATGGAAATATCGACGGGCAAGATGTGCGAAAAGAGTATCCGAAAGATCTCATCTTTTTTTGCGAAGAAGTAAAAATATACATTACGCATATCGGAGGTTATCCCAACAGATATAGCCTTGATGCAAAAAAAATCATTTTAGAAACTAAACCTCAACTCTTTATTTGTGGACACTCTCATATACTGAAAGTAATGTATGATAAAACATTAAGCCTCCTTCACATCAACCCGGGAGCCTGCGGAATTCATGGTTTCCATCAAATGAAAACAATGGTGAGATTCGAAATTACAGGTAAAGAAATAAAAAATTTAGAAGTTATTGAATTGGGCTTGAGAAGTGAGATAGTTACAGCTTAAACAAACTTATCTCCTTTTTGCACCTTCACATCATTCACAAAATTGCGGATCTGTTGCTCGTCCTGCTTTTTACAGACAAGTAAAATGCCATCGGCCTCCACTACTATGTAATCTTCCAAGCCTTGTATTACAACCAGTTTATCTTTAGCAACATTTACAATACAGTTTTTGGTATCATACAACATTACATTTTTTCCAACAACTGCATTGTTTCCTTCACGGTGTTTAATGTGTGTGTATAAACTTCCCCATGTTCCAAGATCGCTCCAGCCTATAATAGATTCTCTTACATAAACATTTTTTGCTTTTTCCATTACGGAATAATCGATGGAAATATTTTTGCAGGTAATATATGCCTTTTTCAAAAATGCATCTTCTTCAGGTGTGTTGTAGGCATCTAATCCTTCACGGAAAATGGCAGCCATTTCCGGATCATGTTTTTCAAATGCATTTATGATGGATTTTGTTGACCAAATAAAAATCCCTGAGTTCCACAAAAAATCGCCGCTTTGCACAAAAAATTTTGCATGTTCAATATCGGGTTTCTCTGCAAAGGTTTTTACTTTTTTAATACGTTTATCTTTTTCCTTTACCGGAGAATCAACAAATTGAATATAACCATAACCTGTATCGGGTCTGTGTGGGGTAATACCTAAAGTAACCAAACAATCTTCATTTTCTGCCTTTGCAAAACAAGATTTAACCGCCTTTTTAAAAGTATCTTCTTTCGTGATAAGATGGTCTGAAGGAGCAACAATGGTAATTGCTTTTGGGTTTAATTTATTTATTTTATAAGAAGCGTATGCAATACACGGAGCAGTGTTTTTTCTGGAAGGTTCAGCCAGTACATTTTCTTTCGGGATACCGGGTAGTTGCTTATAAACAAGTTCCTTATACTGATCGCTCGTAACAATAAATATATTTTTAACCGGACAAATATCTATAAAACGGTCATACGTCTGTTGAAGTAAAGTTTTCCCTGTTCCAAGAATATCCAAAAATTGCTTAGGAAAATTACTTCTGCTCATGGGCCAAAATCTGCTTCCAACCCCACCGGCCATTATTACGCAATAATTATTCTTCATAAGTAGTATTGAAGTTCAAAGGTACTAAAAATTGAATAAAAAAACAGCGCCCATTAAAGCGCTGTTTCCTGTTTATTCGATCGGATTATTTCGTAAAAGTTGCATCAACCGTGTCCTTTATAGTATTCCCATCATCAATAACATAAGTCATAGTAAACTTATTTGAATTAACCATTTTCCCTTTCCCGTCCAGAACAAATACACTTCCTACTTGCTGGCCGTCAGGTGCAATCTTAATGCTATCACCATATATAATAGCCTTAGCTTTGTTCTGAAACCCCAGTGCGTATATGTTTTCAATAAGTACGGTATCTGCAGTGCTATTGATAACATGCACCTGAAATGGCTGAGCCGGAGGATCTCTGCGACTTACTTCCGTACAAGTCCAATCAGCTATAAACCTAAGCTTCGGATCGGTTGTTGGGGTGTTTGGAGCAGGATCTTCCTCGTCTTTTTTACAACCAACAGCCAGTATACAAATAAAGACAGTAGCCAAAGCCACTGTCTTTACGTTTTTTATATTCAAAAAAGCTCTCATCTGTTTATCTTACAACGGTTACATGCCCGGTTAAATTATGCTTATTATTTTTAATATCATAAGCCATAATTTTCCAAATGTATACATCTTCCTGAACCGGATCTGATTTTCCGTTTACCTTTCCGTCCCAACCTTTACTTAAACTATTCGATTGGAAAATGATTTCTCCCCAACGATCAAAAATAAACATTTGAAATCTTTCTTCATCAATGCCAATACCCTGAGGGAAGAATGATTCGTTCTTGCCATCTTCATTCGGGCTGAACGCGTTTGGAACATATATAGCAAATTCAGGCTCAATATAAATCTGATGCGTAACATCATCTACACATCCATTAATTGAAGTAACCAGTAAATTTATATCATACAAGCCCGGTCCTTCGTAATTATGGGTCGGGTTTTGCAAAACAGAAACATTATCAAGTGAAGTTAGTTCTCCAAAATTCCATTCGTACGTTGAAGCCAATGAGCTTCTGTCGTAGAAACTAATCAGTGGGTCAAATTCAGTTGTATTTAATGGATTATAAGTGAATGCAGCAATTGGGTTAGGATAAACCGTAACGTAAGCCGGCATTGTTACAACATCCACACATCCCAACGGAGTTGTAACAGTTAATTCAACATCATAAGAAGTACTCTGCAAACCATTAGTTGTGTAAGTGTGTGAGATCAATGCTCCAAAGCCTTCTGTATTATCTCCAAACGACCACTCATAAACACAATTAGGGAATGCGGCGCCTCCTGAACCGGAAAAAGAAACATCCAGATCAGCACAACCGGCAAGGTTGCTTCCAATTAAACTGGCAGTAGGTGTTGGGTTTATAAATATGGTATGATTTACTGAGGTATCCTTAGAACAACCATCAGATGCAGTTACTGTAAATATTTGCTGATGATCAGGATCATCCTGAGCAGTTACTGTGGGATTAGGATCTGTCATTCCTCCCGGTGTCCAGCTATAAGTAATTGTTCCGCCAGCCGAAGTATTTCCACCTGTTGCATTTGCTGACAAGGAAACAAGATCATTGTTACAAACTGTATAACTCTGTGCTGTCATCATTATCGGCGGAAGAGCTGTTACATCAATTGTTTGACCTGCTATTGGAATACATCCGTTTACATCAACAACCATAACTCCGTAAGTATGTAATGGTGTGGTATAAGAAGGGCGAACCCAATGTGGTCCGTTTGATAAAGAGCCTGAAGTAGAAGTAAGGGCAGGAACCGGTATGGAATTATGTGTCCATGTCCATGAATAGGGTGGTGTACCGCCTCCAACGTTCGCAGAAATTTGCGTTGAGTCTCCATAGCAAATAGTTTGATCTGTTGAAGCAACCAATATAACCTGCGAAGGTTGTGCAACCACTGCTACGGAGTTAAAGAAACAACCATTCGCATCCTGCACATGCACAGCATAAGTACCGGCCATAATACCACTTATAGAATCATTTGGAACCGGGCCTGAAACCAATTGCGTTCCTCCGGCGGTTGTCCATGTATACACCAGTGGGGCTGTGCCTCCGGTAGCATCCACATCAAGGGCTCCTGTTGCCTGTCCGAAACATTTAGCTGAGTAGGTTCCCATATTCGCTTCAGTAGGGCCTGCCGCGTTTGGAACAACCACATCAATTCCTATTGCACAACCGTTTAAATCGGTTACATCACAATGATATAAATTTGCCGATAAACTATTTGCGCTTGAAAGAACAGAATTTGGCACGTTATTCCAAAGGTATGTATAACCAGGTGTTCCTCCCGTTGCAATAACAGTTGCACTACCGTTAGCCAAGCCACATGATGCAGTTGAAACAGTACTATCAAGCAATACCTGAGTTGGCTCGTCAATTGTCGCTATCTGGTTGTCTGTACATCCACGGAAATCGACTAACGATAAAGTATAAGAACCCGCTTCCAATCCTGAAATAGCTGGTGTTCCCGGGTTAACGAACCCTACATTAGTTGATGTCCAGTTGTATGAATAAACAGGTGTACCTCCCGTTGCGGTAACACTAATTTCCCCATCACTTAATCCGAAACAACTGATATCTGTTTCAGTTGGGTTTGAAATCACCAAAGCCTGTGGCTGGCTAATAATAACAGTAGTAGAATCTTTACAGCCTCGCATATCGGTAACCATTACGGTATAGGTAACACTGCTTCCTATAGGACCAACTCCAAGGCCGGCAAAATTTACTGAAGTATTAGGGGCAATACCAGCCTGCGTTTGAAGTGGGTTGTATAAACTTATAGTATAAGCATTTATTTCTGAAGCATCCGAAGGATCGTAGAACCCTCCATTTGCCTGCACTACTGTAGAACCATTAAATAAATTATAACATGTTACATCCTGATAAGAAACGATTCCCGTAACTACATCAGTAGGTTCCATAATAAAAACCTGATCACCACCAAAACATCCTGCCGAGTCATAAACTGCAATCGTTGCAAAACCACCCGGTAAGTTTGAAGCAGATAAGCCCGGCTGAGTAGTTTCTACCCATCCTAAAGATTGATAAGGTAATGTACCACCAAACACCGAAGCAAGTGCCGTACCATTATTGGCCCCAAAACAAGTGATCATAGTTGAATCAATAACACTTACTGTTGGACCATCTATATCATTCACAACAGTAGAACTTAACACCTGGCAGCCTATAGCATCGGTTACTGCAATGGTATATTGTCCACCAACCAAACCCGGATTATATGGAGTTGCAACTCCATTACTCCATGCTATAGTGTGAGGAGTAGCCCCACCCGTAATAACAACATTAGTAGCGCCATCTGCAAAAAGACAGTGCGAAGAATCTGCTGTTAAAGCAATGGTAAATTCAGGTGGTTCATTAATAAATATAGTTGTTGAATCTTTACATCCATTATCATCTGTAACAACAACAGTATGCGAACCTGCACAAAGTGTTACCGGATTATTCACAGTATACTGTGAAGGAGTCCAATGATACATGTATGGTCCTGTTCCTCCGCCTACAGTAGCAAAAGCCCCTCCATCACAAATTGGAGGATAAGGTGGTGCATAATTACAAGTGATATCTGTTTTTGTAACACTTAAAGTCAGAGCAGGCGGTGCCGTTAAAACTACTTGCTCCTGATCAGTACATCCATTATTGTCAGTAACTGTCAATGTATATGTTCCAGCATCCAAATTAATATTATTTGCTCCAACAAATGAGTTACTCCATGTATATGTATAATTAGCAGTTCCTCCGCTTGCTGACCCTTGAGCAAATGCATCATTTGTATTAAAACAACTTTCATTTCCTGAAGTTAAAATAGCTGCAACCAATTGCGTTGGTTCCGTTATGGTTGTGCTGGAGGTTGCCGTACAATTATTAGCATCAGTAATGTTTACTGTATAAGAGCCTGCACATAATCCTGAAGCGGTTTGTGTTGTTTGTCCACCGGTCCAGGTATATTGTATGGGCAATGTAGCATTTCCTATTATTGCTGCTGCTGAGCCAATACACTGGTTAAAACAACTTAAATTAACGGTAGTAATACTTGCGGTTAAAGCAGGGGGATCTACAAGGTTTATGGATGTTGTTGCAGTACATCCATTTGCATCTGTAACAATTACATTATATGGACCTGCACTTAAGCCCGTTGCATTCGCACTTAGCTGAGCAGGTATTGTTGTCCAGGAATATGAATAGCCTGCACCCGGGGTTCCGCCTAATGCACCGGCTGTTCCTGTACCGTTATTTCCACCGTTACATTTTGGGTCCACACCTGAGGCATTTGCTATAAGTAAAGTCGGTTCGGTAATAGTAACACCTGTTGAGGCGACACAACCATTTTGATCTGTTGCGGATACAGTATAAATGCCAGCACATAAATTTGTAGCACTTGTTGTAACTGATCCATTTTGCCATGCGTAGGTATAAGGGCCAATTCCTCCAACAACATTTACGGTTGCCGTTCCATCGCAACCTCCATTACAAAGAACATTTGTTGAAGCGGTTATTGTTGCAACAGGCCCTGCAAGGTCTGTTATTGTAACAGGATATGCCTGAGTACAATTATTATTATCTTTAATCGTAATTGTATAAGTACCTGCAGCTAAATTTGTGAAATCCCCCGGATTAATAAAAGCACCTGCATTTAGTGCAAAAGAATAGGTTCCTGCACCACCCGATCCCGTAACTGAAATAGATCCATCTGATTGATTACAGTGTGAACTTGCGACAACAGGTGTTATAGTAAGAAGTGTTGGTTCGGTTATGGTTCTTGTTCCGGTAACAGTACATCCATGCGCATCTGTAACTGTTAAAGAATACGTTCCAATCGGAAGTGAACTAATATTAGCAGTTGCACCAACAAATGGTGACCAAACATAATTATAACTTAAAGTTCCTCCGTTTACTGTAGCACTAATAGTTCCATCATTACCACCATTACAACTTACATTCGTTGATACAAATGTTAATGTTAAAGGCAATGGTTCCGTAACTGCAGCATTTGCTGTAGCTGTGCAGCCAAAGTTATCTGTAATATTAACAGTATATGTTCCCGTAGTTAATCCTGAAGCTGTAGCTGCATTGCCACCACTTGGTGTCCAGGTATAAGAATAAGAAGTTGCTGCCGTTGCACTCATTGACACCGTTATGCTTCCATCACTTCCTCCATTACAACTAACCTGAGTAACAGATGAGATTGTTGCAGTACCACCAGGGGTAATACCAATTGCAGTGTTTCCTGTGGCAGTACAATTATTGGCATCCGTTACAGTAACCGAATAATTTCCTGCAACAACACCAATTGTTGTTGCCCCTGTGCCACCTGCAGGAGTCCAGGCATAAGTGTAACCTCCGGTTCCTCCTGCTGCTGTTGCTGTTGCTGTTCCATTAGCAGCAGTACAATTTGCATTAACAGAAGACATTACAACTGAAACCACGGTAGGTTGACTTAAAGTAACCGGAACAGGGAAAGTACATCCATTGTTATCCCTTACTGTAACTGTATATACTCCCGCTGTTAAACCTGTAAATGCACCGCTGGCTCCAAAAGCACCACCATTTAATGAATACTGGTATGCAGGTGTTCCGTTTAAACCTCCTACTGTTAAAGAACCATTTGTGCCGGCATTACACAACGGATCTGCTTGTGTAATGATAGACCCTGTCAAAAGTGTAGGCTGAGTAATACTTACTGTTTGAGTTGCGCTACAAGTGGCCGCATCTATTACAGTTACAGTATAGGTTCCGAGTGCAAGGTTGGTAAATATCCCCGTAAGATTTGAAGTCCCGGTATTTAATGTATAAGTAAACCCGCCTGCACCTCCGGCAGCTGTAAAGGTTGCTGTACCATCGGAACCTCCATTGCAACTCACATTTGTTTGGGCTGTTAAGACAACCGTTGGAGCTCCAACGTTTCCAACTGTAATAGTATTAGTTACTAAACAATTGTTTGCATCCTTAACTGTAACGGTATAAGTAGCGGGCAACAATGAATTAAACGAAGTACTCGCCTGATAAGTTGTTCCACCATCAATAGAATACTGAAAAGCTGAAGTACCGCCGGTAACTGCCCCCACTGTAATCACACCGTTGGCGGCACCACAATTTGCAGGTGTTTGTGTTAATGCAACTGCAGTTGGTCCTGCTGTATTTCCAATCACAGGATTTACAGTAAGCAAACATCCATTAGCATCTGATACTGTTATTGTATGAGTTCCCGCTGCAAGGTTGGTATAGTTTGTAGTTGTTGTAAAAGCTCCGGCTAAATCCAATTGGAAAGTAATAGTAGGTGTACCTCCTGTTGTGGCACCAACGTTTAATGATCCATTTGTATTACCGCAAGTAGAATTGGTTGGAGTAACAACCTGTGCTGTTGGGCCAGGAGTATTTGCCACTGCAACTGTTTGCGAGAACTGACATCCGTTTGCATCCTGCACTAAAACAGTATGTGTGGTTGCGGATAAATTTATAAAACCAGTTCCGGCCTGTAAAGCCCCACCATCAATAGAGTATTGGAAAGAAGTTGATCCGGAAGTTGTAACCGCACCAACAGTAACAGATCCGTTGTTATTTCCACAAGTGGAATTTGTTGGAGTTAATACAACAGCCGTTGGACCGGGTGTATCTGCAACTGTTGCGGTTGTAGTAAAAGTACAACCTTTTGAGTCTCTTACAATCACATTATAAGTACCTGCCGTAATAGTATAAGAAGTTGTTGCTGAGAAACCACCACCATTAAATGAGAATGTATATGGTCCGGTTCCGCCTGTAGTTGCTCCAATTGTTACAACACCATTTGGATTTCCACAAGTAGAGTTTGTAGTTGAAGTGGCTTGAGCCGTTGGAGGTAAACTTGGATCAACCGTAATGGTTGTAGCAAAAACACAGCCATTAGCATCTCTCACAGATACCGGATAAGTTCCTGCTGCAATACCCGTATAATTTGTTGTTCCGGTAAATCCGCTTCCGTTAAAATCGTACACAAACGGGCCGGTTCCCCCGGTGACTACTCCAATCGTAACGGTTCCATTATTTGGAGCACAATCTGAAGGAGTGCTGGTAACCGCAAGAGCTGTTGGACCAACATTACTTGCTACTGCAACCGTTTCTGTATATTGACAACCATTTCCATCCTGAACAATCACAGTGTGTGTTGTTGCTGTTTGACCTGTATAAAGAGTTGTTGCATTAAATGCTCCTCCATCAAAAGAATAAGTCATTGCTCCTGCTCCACCTGTAACCGCTCCAATTGTTACAGAACCATTACTTGCACCACAATTTGCAGGCGCCGTAGTAAGTACCACATCTGTTGGACCACTAGAAGAAGTTACAGTTGTTGTTTGAGTAAAAGTACATCCGTTTACATCTCGTACGGTCACAGTATAAGTTCCTGCAGCTAAATTAGTAATTGGAGAAGTCGCTGTAAATGGTCCTGCGTTAAATGAAAAAGTATTTCCGCCACCGCCGCCCGTAACAGCTCCAATTGTTATTTGACCATTACTGGATCCACAATTGGCAGGTGCCGGGGTCAAAACTAAATTAGTTGGGCCGGGGTTATTTGCTACTGTAACAGTTGTGGTATATGTACATCCAAAATTATCTGTTACTCCGGCATTATAAGTACCGGGCAATAAATTAGTATAGGTGGTAGTTGAAGAGTAAGCTCCACCATTAAATGAATAAGTATATGCTGCCGAACCACCTGTTGTAGCTCCAAAAACTATTTGACCGGTTGCTGTTCCACAATTAGCACTTGTTGGTGTGATTGTTTGAGCCGTTGGCCCACCTGCATTTGCAACTACAATGTTTTCCGTATAAGTACAGTTATTTCCGTCGGTTACAACAATGGTATATGTGGCCGGTGCCATTGACCCAAAAGTTCCGGCAGCAGTTGCTGCTCCATTAATTGTGTATAAATAGGTCGCAACCCCACCTGTAACAGCTCCTATTGTTACTGATCCGTCGGCCTGAGAACAATGTGCCGTTGCTGAACTCAAAGCAAGATCGGTTGGGCCCGGGATATTAGTTAACGTAAATTGAGTGGTAGTAGTACATGTGGTACCATTTCTTACAGAAACAGTATAAGTTCCGGGACCTAAATTAGTATAACTTGTAGTAGCTGAATAAGCCCCTCCGTTAAATGAATAAGTAGTTCCGGGGCCTGTAATATTAATAGCACCATTATTTAATCCGCAGGTAGGTTGAGTTAAAGTTGCAGTAGGTGTAGCAGGCATTGGATTCACAGTAATAGCTGCTGTAAAAGTATTAGAACAGGTACCTGATGTTATGGTTAATGAAACCGTATATGTTGCTGCTGCTGCGTAAGTATGTGTTTGAGCTCCGGTTGCAGTTGTAGCTGCCGGGTTTGTCCCGTCGCCAAAATCAAAATCATAAGTAGTTGTACCGGCTACAATTGAGCCCGCTGTGGATCCTGTTGTAAGAGGTGTAAAGGAATAGTTATTTCCTGTTAAACACTGGGCTGCCGGAGGCGTGAAACTTGCCACAACAGAACCTGTTGCCGTGAGTGTAGTTGTGAACGTTCTTGTACAATTGTTAGCATCACGAATAAAAACCGTATATGTTCCTGCTGCTTGACCCGTATAATTTTGATTTGCCGTTACGTTTGTAGATACATAAGTTGAACCATTATCAAGAGAAATATCATATGGACTGGTTCCACCAGAAAGAGCAGTAACAGCAATTGAACCCGCTGCAGTGCAAGTTGGATTAGTTGGAGTAACTGTTGCTGCTATTTGAGTTGGTTGTGTTACTGTAACAGTAACCGTTTGTAAACAAGATGAAACATCAATTACATCTACAGTATACGTTCCTGCCGCCAAACCGGTAACGTTACTTGCTCCCGCAACACCCGTACTGTTGTTTGTATAACCTGCGGGACCCGACCAATTGTATGTATAAGGTCCATTAGCCCCTACCGGAGTTGCTGTTGCAGTACCATTAGTTCCTCCAAAACAACTGACCGGAGTTGCGGCAATTGTAGGCGGACAACATGCAGTAGCTGCAATAAAATTTGTGGGAGGATCTCCACCACAACCTGCATCATCCCAACCACCTGATTCACCATCACCACTGGTATTAACAGAAACATTCAAACTTGCCCCCGGGTTACAGGCAACCGCTGTGGTAATAGACCAGCAAAAATTCCATTCGCCGGCAGGTATATTGTATACGGTTGTTGTGTTTCCGGCAGGTATTGGATCACCAAAATTATTTCCCGGATTATTAACTGCACCTGTATTATAATAAAATCCAGCGGGCCATACTACATCATCTCCTGTAGGAACAGTTCCTAATGTTGCTGTAGTTCCTCCGGGATAGTATGCCCATGCTCCGCTTCCACCATAAGATCCGGGAGCAGTAGTGGTTAAAGACCCTAAATCCCATCCATTTCCAAAAGTCATTTGAACACCATGCAACCAATTAGTAAGCGTTTGTTGCCACTGATCAATATGGAAACAAAAGCTAACTGCTGTGCCTGGTACATAAGTTCCGTTTACAGGTAATGGATTTACTGTTAATGTTCCGTTTCTAAAACAGTCGTTACAATCAATATCATTATCAATATTAATGGTGAAACTATTATCTGTTCCGGTAGCATTACTTCCACTAACCTGAAGATAGTATGTTTGCCCTGCATTCATCTGCTCCATCACAATCGAGCCATCTGTACTACAACCAACAGCTTGTAAATTATTACACGCTCCCGTCCAAACACCGAAGTTTGCACTTGCAAATCCTGTTATATTAATATTCACAATACTCCCCGTTGGAACAAAAGAGTACCAAACATCTAACGCAGGTCCTGCCTGATCATTAAATAACGTTCCTTCACAATCTAAGATTGATTGGTATGTGTTTCCATTTCCTTGTAATGAAGGTGTGGCTCCAACTGTTGTTTGACCAGCGAATGTTAATGTAGCCCCGTCCTGCAACCCGCCAGCACAAGCGCCAGGTGTCGGTAATGTTCCCATTGCCGTAGGTGTTGCACACTCGTCGTTTGCAGGCTGCGCAAATATTTTTATTGATGATAAAAAAACGAAAATGAATATAATATTCTTCATATTACTTAACCGAATTTAGTTTAGATTGTTGCTTAGTTAATTTAGCGTGATGCATTGTCACGACGATTCCTTCATCTGAAATCTTAAATATCGGATACTTATCATCAGGCGCTGTGTCTTCAGCATATTGATACGCGTTTGCCACTATCCCCTTGCTTTTTAGGGTTTCCACAGAAATTAATTCTAATTCAAATCCATTTCTAAATTCGAGCATTACATTTTTGTTTTGCAACCTATACTTCTCAAAATCTACCTTTTCAATAGCCTTGGTATAGAATTCCAGTTTGCTATTATCCGACAGATTTTTAATAAAAAAACTTCCTTTATATGTTGTTTGAGACAATGTAATAAACGCACTTATTAAAAAGGCGCAGAGAAAAAATAATTTTTTCATTCTTAATGTTTAGTTAACTTGTTTTCCAACTGATTTTTGAAAACACATAAGTACCAAAAATAACAAAACAAATGTTAAAAACCTACAATATTATACATTAACTCATGTTCTTAGAACGTTTAATTTCCGATTAAAAACGGATTTTATCCGACGAACACATAATACTGATATATAAATTTCTCTTTTGCGATAACTAAATGGTAACAAAAAGGGCCTGCCTTTTTAGGCAAGCCCTCATAAAAACCCTGTTTTCAAGTTATCTTACAACAGTAACATGCCCGGTTAAATTATGCTTATTCTTTTTTAAGTCATAAGCAAGAATCTTCCAAACATAAACATCTTCCTGCACAATAGTTGATTTTCCATTCGCTGTTCCATCCCAACCTTTGTTTAGGTCATTCGATTCGAAAATTAATTCGCCCCATCTGTTATAGATGTACATATGATATTTTTCATTACTAATACCTATTCCCTGTGGTCCGAATAACTCATTCTTAGTATCTTCGTTTGGAGTGAAGGCATTCGGCACATAGATGGCAAATTCCGGTTCTATATAGATCTGGTGTGTAACCTCGGCTGTACAGCCTTTATCAGTAGTTGTAACAAGGTTAACATCATAATATCCGGGGTTTAAATATGTATGCATAGGATCTACATCTGCTGAAGTATTGCTTAAAGAAACAAGTTCTCCAAAATTCCATGAATAAGTGTCTCCCAATAAACTCTGATTGTAGAAGTTTATAACAGGATCAAATTCCGTAGTATTTAAAGGATCAAAAGTAAATTCAGCAACCGGATTTGGATACACGGTAACGTAATTTGTCATTGTTGCAGTATCTGAACAGCCTAATGGAGTCGTTACTGTTAATTCTACTGTATACATATCTGTTTGCAATCCCGTTGAAGTATAAGTGTGAGTCATTGCAGAATCAGAACCTGTTGTATTGTCACCAAACGACCAACCATAAGTACATCCCGGGAAGCCCAATCCACCTGAACCGGAGAAGGAAACTGCTAAATCTGCACAGCCTTCAGTATTAATTCCGATCAGACTGGCATTAGGTGTAGGGTTTGAAGAAACGGTAATACTAATGTTTTCAGGAGTAGAACAACCATCGTCTACTGTAATATTATATACAGAAGGTAATGAACTGGTAACGGCAACCGTTGTTGAAGATGTAGCTCCGGTTTCGGTAAACACCGGTGAAGTGCCCCACGTATAGGTATAAGGCGCTCCATCGCCTCCAACAGCAGACGCATTTAACGTTACTGATTCTCCCATACAGCCTGTTACTGCAGGTGCAGTGGCAGTAATTTTTGGAAGAACCGTTATTGTGAATGTTTTTTGAATAGGTCCGCAATTGTTGGCATCATTAATTGATACTGTATATGGTTCAAAAATTGTTGAGCTCGTATTATTTGTAAACGTTAAGTTGTGATTACCGCCGGTAGTAAATGTACTTGCTCCGGTTCCCGTCCAACTGTATGTGTATCCGGGTGTTCCATTTCCTCCAGTTGCAGAAACCCCGATTGTTTGTCCGTTACACACCGTTTGATCGGCACTTGTAGTTAAATACAATTGTAATGGCTGTGTGATAGTGGCAGTACCAATAACATCACATGATCCGGCAGGGTTTGTGAAAGTCTCCGTCACTACAACATTGTAGGTTCCAACACCAAGCCCGTTTACCAACTGGGTTTGCCCAACACTAGTTGATCCCTGCGTCCAATTGTAAGAAAAAGTACCGGCAGCCGAACCGGCCTTTGGATAAACAACTGCCATACCATCCAGTAAACCGAAACAAGAAATGTTTGTTACAGAAATACTATCGATAGAAGGTGGTGGAATATCATTAACCGTTGCTGAAACAGGTTTTGTACATCCATGTGAATCGGTAATAATACAATTATAGGTTCCCGGTGCTGCTAAATTAGTTGCACTTGCACTTGTTTGCAATGGCGAAGTATTCCAGCTATAAGTGAATCCGGGCGATGCTCCTGACACAACAAGTGAAATAGAAGCGTTTGATTGTGTACAACGACTTGGTATAGTTGTAATATCAACTTTAAAAGAATCCGGTTGAGAAATATTATATGCAGAGTTAGCCAAACAACCATTTCCGTCCTCTACCTGAACAACATAAGTTGCCGGTACCAAATTTGTAACAACCGAACCAACATCTGCAGAATTAGGAGACCATGAGTATGTATAAGCCGGAGTACCACCGGTTGGAGTTATGTTAATTGATCCATCACCTGCTCCATAACAATTTACGTTAATAGCTGAGTTTGTAATAATAACCAAAGGTAAAGGTTGAGTTATAGTTACGCTTTGTGAAGTAGGGCATCCATTTGCATCAGTTACATTACAAGTATATGTTCCGGCAGCAAGACCAACAGCCGTAGCTACTGTTTGTGCAGAAAGGTCTGTCCATTGATAAGTATAAGGTGTGGTTCCGCCATTCACTAACATGGTTGAATTACCGTTACTTAAACCGTTACATGTAACATGGTTTGTATTAGCAATTAGTGAAACCAGTTCTGTTGGTTCTACAATTGGTACTGTAATTGAAGAAACACATCCTGCCGCATCAACCACCTGATAAACATTATTCCCGGGCCACAATGCATTACCCGTTTGGTCCGGATTAGGCATTAATGTGGATGGCAACAACCACTCTTGTGCTGTGTAAGGTGTAGTTCCACCAACAACTCCAATCACACCGATACCATTATTCAATCCAAAACAGGTTATATCTGTAGAGCTTGTTAAAGTTAATGTTGGAGCAGGGATGTCATTTACGTTTGCAACTGCATTTACTACACAACCATTTCCATCTGTTACGTTAACGGAATAAACTCCACCGGCTAAATTTGTGTTAAGTGCAAAGGTTGAACCGTTGGTCCACAAATAACTAAATGGAGATGTTCCACCAGATACCTGAACTTGAGCTGATCCGTTACTTTGACCACAGAAGTTATTTCCGTTTACAACAGTCGAAGCAATCAATTCAGACGGCTCTGTTATAACTGTTGTTGCAGTTTGAGAACATCCATTTGCGTCGGTAATGGTTACGGTATGTGTACCATCGCATAAAGCTGTTGGATTAAATACAGAAGCTAATGATGGTTGCCACACAAAATTATAAGGTGCAGTTCCGCCACTAAAATTAGCTGTTGCAGTTCCATCACATAAATTATAACAGGTAGCATTCGTACTCGCCACATTGATTACAAGTGGATTCGGTGTGTTTACAACCAGTGTAGACTGAGAGGTACAACCATTCGCATCAGTAACGGTTGCTGAATAACTTCCTGCACATATATTATTGTTAACAGGTGTAGTTACGGAATTAGACCATGAATAAGCATAAGGTGTAGTACCTCCTGCAGGGCTTACGGTACCCGATCCATCACATACTCCTGAACATGAAACATCAAGCGGATTAATAATGCTTGTTGTTAACAGGGTTGGCTCAACTATGTTGGTAGCAGCAGAAGCTGTACATCCTTTGAAGTCAGTAATATCAAGCGTGAAGGTTCCGGCACATAATCCGGTTGCTGTTTGAGTACTTTGTGCATTAGGATCGCTCCATACATATAAGAATGGGCTTGTACCGTTATTTGTTACTGCTGATGCAGTTCCGTTGCATGCTCCATTACAGGTTACATCGGTTTCATTTATAGTAACTGTTAATAACGGCGGATTAACAAGGACAATACTAGTTGTTGCAGTACATCCATTTGCGTCTGTAACAGTAACGTTATGGTTACCGCTAGGCAGATTGGTTGCATTAGCCGTATTTTGAACAGGTAAAACTGCCCATTGGAAAGCATAAGGTGTTGTTCCGCCAAAAGCAGCCGCACTTCCTGTTCCGGTAGATTGTCCATTACAAACAGGGTCTGTTCCGGTAGCGTTTATTTGTAATACATCAGGCTCAGTAATAATGATAGATGCGCCTGCATTACATCCGTTAGCATCTGTAACTACTACACCATAAACTCCTGCCGATAAATTGGAAGCTGTTTGAGTGGTTTGTGCAGAAGGTGTCCAAACATAATTGTATGGTGTACTTCCTCCGGTTGCGCTTACTGTTGCCGAACCATTATTACCTCCATTACAATTTACATTTGAGCTTGCGGTAATTGTAGCTGTAGGTCCTGCCAAATCAACAAGTGTTAAAGGTAAATCTGTTTGACAAAGATTGGCATCCTGAAGTGTAATAGTATAAGTAGTTGCAGATAAATTAGTAAAACTACCCGGGCCAAATGGACCACCGTTCATTGAGAAGGTATAACCACCGGCACCACCACTACCTGTAACAGTAGCACTTCCATCTGCCTGATTACAATGTGGGTCGCTGATTACAGGTGTCATAGCAAGAGCAGTTGGTTCCGTTAAAGTTCTTGTTCCTGTTACAGTACAGCCGTTTGCATCAGTTGCGGTTAAACTGTATGCTCCAACAGGTAAACCGCTAATTACAGCAGTATTGAAAGCTCCGGGACTCCAGGAGTACGTATAAGGCGCGGTTCCTCCTGTAACATTAGAGCTGATTGTACCATCACTTCCTCCGTTACAACTAACATTAGTAGATGTAAAACTAACGTTTAGTACTAAAGGTTCTGTAATAGCTGCATTTGTAGTTGCTATACACCCATGATCGTCAGTTACTGTAACAGAATATGTACCTGGCGCTAAACCTGTAACTGTTGCAGTATTTCCCACATTCGGAGTCCAAACATAAGAGAAAGGTGCAGTTGAACCTCCGCCCATTGATACAGTCATTGAACCATTGGCAGCAGCATTACATGTAACATTTGTAACACCAGACATAGTTGCAGTTCCTCCCGGTGTTACTCCTATTGTAGTATTACCGGTTGCGGTACAACCATTGGCATCGGTTACTGTAACCGAGTATGTTCCTGCAACAAGTGGGATAGTAGTTGTAGCTGTTCCGCCACCACCTGTCCATGCTTGTGTATATCCTGATGTTCCCCCCGAAGGTGTAACTGTTGCAGTTCCATTATCATCTGTACAATTCGCATTTACTGAAGAGAAGGCTAAAACTAATGCAGTTGGCTCACTAATTGTTACCGGTACATCAAACTGACATCCCAGATTATCCTCAACTGTAACAGTATAGCTTGCAGCAATCAATCCGCCAAAGGTAGCAGATGCGCCAAACGCTCCTCCGTTTAATGAATAAGTATACGGTGCTGTACCTCCGGTTTGGGTAACGGTAACTGATCCGTTGTTTCCTCCAAAACAAGAAACTTCTGTTTGTGCCTGTATGGAGCCTGCCAATACAACAGGCTCTGTAATAGTAACAGTTTCTGTTGTGATACATCCTGCCGCATCGGTAACTGTAACCGTGTATGTATTTGCAACTAAACCGCCAAATATTCCGGTACCATTAGTGGCGCCAGTATTTAAGGTATAAGTAAATCCACCTGCTCCACCTACAGCTGTAAAAGTAACACTTCCGTTGTTTCCTCCATTACAACTTACATTGGTTTGGGCACTAACACTTGCAACGGGAGAACCAAGATTGGTCACATCAACTGTATTGGTTAAAATACAATTATTAGCATCTTTAACTGTTACCGTATAAATAGCAGGTAATAAACCGGTGAAAGATACACTTGCCTGGAAGTTAACACCATCAATCGAATACTCATATGCAGGAGCGCCTCCTGTTACAACCCCAACCGTGATAGTTCCATTAGGGTTACCACAATTTGAAGGTGTTGCGCCCAAAGGAAGAGCTGTTGGCCCTGGTAAGTCAGTAACAATTGTTGTTACAGAATAGGTACAGTTATTTGCATCACTTACAGTAATAGTATGTGTACCAGCTGATACAGTATAGGTTGTTGTTGCTGATAATGCACCGCCGTTTAATGAAAATTGATATGCAGGTGTTCCTCCTGTTGTTGCGCCAATAGTAATTGTTCCATTTGCACCACCACAACTTGAACTTGTATTAGTAACTGCCTGATCCGTTGGAGAAGGCGTATCAGCCACAGTAGTTGTAACGGTAAACGTACACGCATTGGCATCCTGAACAACAATAGTATAGTTAGAAGCCGTTAATCCGGTAAATGGTCCTGAAGGAACAGGAGCACCACCATTTAATGAAAATGTATAAGGTGCCGTTCCACCAGTTGTTACGCCTAATGTGATTTCCCCATTTGCATTACTACAAGTAGAATTTACCGGAGTTATCACCTGAGCAGTAGGTCCCGGTATATCATTTAATGTAGTGGTTGAAGTGAATTGACATCCGTTAACATCCTGCACAATTATATTAAACGTTCCGGCCCCACTTGTATAAGTGGTAGTTGCTGAAAAAGCACTTCCATTAAATGAATAAGTATAAGGAGCGGTTCCATCTGTCGTTGCGCCAAAAGTCACCGTTCCGTTAGCATTTCCACAAGTTGCATCTGTTGTAGTTACAGCTTGCGCGGTTGGACTTGGTGTTATAGCAATGGTTACGTTATCAGTAAACTGACACCCGTTTCCATCACTTACTGCAACAGCATAAGTTCCCGGAGCAATTCCGGTGTAATTTGTTGTTGCAGTAAAAGGGCTTCCGTTAAATGAATAAGTAAACGGCGCAGCACCACCCGTTTGCCCGGTAATTGTAACTGTTCCGTTATCAGGAACACAAGAAGAAGGAGTTGGTGTAGCCGCAATAGCAGTTGGTCCACCGCTATTCCCAACAGCTACAGTTGTTGTAAATGTACAAGCATTTGCATCACTCACTATAACTGTGTGTGTAGACGCTGCTAATCCTGTATAATTGATAGTGCCTGATAAAGAACCACCGTCAACCGAATATTGATATGGAGCAGTACCACCGGTAACGGCGCCAATTGTTATAGATCCGTTGCTTGCTCCACATGTTGCATCAACCGGGGTTGTTACCACGGCTGTTGGGCCAGGAGTGTCAGAAATATTTGTTGTTGTTGAAAAAACACAACCATTCCCGTCGGTAACTTCAACTGTGTAAGTGGCTGCCGCTAATCCTGTATATGTAGTTGTTGTTGTTGATGCACCAGCATTTACAGAAAACGAATAAGTTGCTACACCACCAGTAACGGCTCCAATAGCAATTTGTCCGTTACTATTTCCGCAGGTAGATGGCGTTGGCGTAATAGCAATTGCAGTTGGTGCAGGAGAATCAAATACATCAACAGTAACTGTGTATGTGCAGTTATTTGCATCCTGAACTCCCACTGTATGGGTTCCGGCAGCTGTAGTATAAGAAGTAGTAGCACTAAAAGCTCCACCATCAAAATTATAGGTATAAACCGCAGTTCCGCCTGTTGTTGCACCTATTGTTACAACTCCGTTTGCATTTCCACAGGTTGAATTTGTAGTTGTGTTTGCCTGTGCAGTTGGTCCCGGAGTATCGGCAACAACTGCAGTTACGGTAAACGTACAATTATTGACGTCACTTACCACAACTGTATGGGTTCCTGCCGAAGTTGTATAGGTAGTTGTTGCACCAAAAACTCCCGCATCAAAACTAAAAGTATAAGGAGATGTTCCACCTGTTGTTAATCCTGCAGTAACAACACCATTGGCATTTCCGCATGTTGAGTTAGTTGTGGAGATAGCTTGAGCTGTTGGCCCGGGTGTATCACTAATTGTAGCTGTTGAGGCAAACTGACATCCGTTGGCATCCTGAACCGCTATGTTGTATGTACCCGCAGCAACCGTATATGTAGTAGTTGCACCAAAGGCTCCTCCATTAAAAGAATAAGTATATGGCCCTGTTCCTCCTGTTGTAGCACCAAAAGTTACTGTACCATTAGCGTTACCACAGGTAGAATTTGTTGTTGTTGTTGCCTGTGCCGTAGGGCTTGGTGTAATAGCAATCGTTACTGAAATAGCGAACTGACAGTTATTGGCATCTTTTACAGCAACAGGATAAGTTCCGGGTGCAATACCATTATAATTCATAGTTCCTGTGAATGCACTTCCGTTAAATGAATAGGTATAAGGACCTACACCACCCGTTTGCCCTGTAATTGTAACTGTTCCGTTATCGGGAGTACAAGAAGAAGCTGTAGTAGTAGCAGTTAGCCCGGTAGGTCCGCCACTGTTACTCACTGCAACTGTTTCGGTATATTGACAACCATTTGCATCCTGAACAATTACAGCATAAGTATTAGCCACAAGCAACGGGTAATTTGTAGTTCCCGAAAAAGCACCGCCATCAAAAGAATAGGTATAAGCACCTGTTCCTCCCGTAACTGCGCCAATGGTAACGCTTCCATTAGCTGCGCCGCATGTTGCATCAGTAGGAGTAAGAACCACATCAGTAGGACCCGGTGTATTTGTTACTGCAATTGTATTCTGAAAAGTACAGCCATTTGCATCCTGAACCGCAACAGTATATGTTGATCCAGATGCTAAACCTATGATTGGTGATGTGGCAGTGAAAGGACCTCCATTAAAGGAATAAGTATAAGCAGCAGTTCCGCCTGTTACAGCTCCAATGGTAATCTGCCCATTTGCATTTCCACAGGTTGAAGGCGTTTGAGTAAGTGCCAAAGCTGTTGGGCCGGCAGTATTATTTACCGTTGCGGTAACAGTGAAGGTACAGCTGTTTGCATCGCTTACCACAACTGTATGAGTACCTGATGCCACAGTATAAGATGTGGTTGCACTGAAAGCACCTGCATCAAAACTATAAGTATAAGCGGCTGTTCCACCGGTTGTTGCACCAATTGTTACAACCCCGTTTGCGTTTCCACAGGTTGAATTTGTAGTGGATGTAGCCTGAGCCGTAGGACCCGGGGTATTTGTAACTACCGGATTAACCGTGAATGTGCAGTTATTCGCATCTCTTACTATTACTGTGTGGGTACCTGCAGCAACTGTATAAGAAGTAGTTCCGGTAAAACCACTGCCATCAAAACTATATGTGTAAGCCGCGGTTCCGCCGGTTGTTGCGCCAATATTTACAACACCATTCGTGTTTCCGCAAGTAGAGTTATTAGTTGTAGTAGCCTGTGCCGTTGGTCCCGGTGTGTTTGTTACAACAGGGTTGACCGTAAATGTACAGCCTTTTGAATCTCTCACAACAACTGTGTGGGTACCTGCTGCTACTGTATATGATGTTGTGGCAACAAATGCGCCTCCATCAAATGAATAGGAATATGCTGCAGTACCACCCGTGGTTGCACCTATAGTAACCACGCCATTAGGGTTTCCGCAAGTAGAACTTGTTGTTGTGGTTGCCTGAGCTGTGGGGCTTGGGCTGATTCCAACAGTTACTGTAGTTGCAGCCTGACAACCGTTATTATCTCTAACAGAAACATTATACGTTCCGGGAGCAATACCGGTATAATTTGTTGTTGCTGTGAAAGGACTACCATTAAATGAATAAGTGAACGGGGCAACACCTCCGGTTTGACCGGTAATGGTAACTGTACCATCATTAGGTGTACAGGAAGACGCAGTTACTGTTGCAGTTACTGCTGTAGGACCACTACTATTGGTAATAGCAACTGTTTCAGTATAAAGACAGCCATTATTATCTCTTACTGTAACCGAATACGTTCCGGCTGCCTGACCAGTAATAGGCGAAGTAGCTGTATATGGTCCTGCCGGGTTATTGAAAGAATAAGTATAAGCGGCAGTTCCGCCTGTTACAGCTCCTATGGTTATTTGTCCGTTACTCGCGCCGCAGGTAGCCTGGGTTGGAGTTAAAACAACATCGGTGGGTCCTGCAGTGTTTGCTACAACTGTTGTTTGCGTAAAAACACAACCGTTAGCATCTCTAACAGTTACAGAATACGTGCCTGCCGATAAAGCAGTAATAGGAGAAGTAGCCGTAAAAGGGCCTGCGGGATTATTGAAAGAATAAGTAAACGCCGCGGTTCCACCGGTAACAGCTCCGATTACAATTTGTCCGTTTGCATTTCCACAGGTAGAAGGAGTTGGAGTAAGCGCCAATGCAGTAGGTCCGGCATTTGTCCCGACCGCTATACTTCCATTTAATGTACAGCCAAAATTATCTCTTACAACATAATTGTAAGTTCCGGCAGCTAAGCCTGTGAAATTGGTAGTAGCCGCAAATCCTGCCCCGTTAAAATTATAGGTAAAAGGTCCGGTACCTGTTGTTGGTGGGGCAAGTGTAACGGTTCCATTACTCGCACCACATGAAGCATTTGTGGAAGTAGCATTTGGACCTGTTGGGCCCGCCGCATTAGGAACGTTTACTGTTGTTGTATAAGTACAATTATTTGCATCTCTCACCGTAACCGTATGTGTTCCCGTTGCCTGGCCTGTATATAATGTAGTTCCGCTAAATCCAACAGTTGGAGTTACTGAATAGGAATATGCTGCAGTTCCTCCGGTAACAGCTCCAAGCGTAATGGATCCATCCGACTGGCCACAATGAGCAGTAGCAATAGTTGTGGCTATAGCCGTTGGACCCGGTACATTGGTTAGAGTAACTGTTGAAGTGTTTGTACATCCGTTAGCATCTCTAACATTGACTGTATAAGTTCCAGGACCTTGTCCAGTATAGTTTGTAAGTGCTGTAAAACCACCTGCGTTCAAACTGTATTGATAAGCAGGAGTTCCGCCTGTTGCTGCCGTAACGTTAATTGCGCCATTGTTTGCGCCACAAGTTGGCTGTACAGGAGTTAATGCCGGTCCATTCGGACGCGGATAAATTGTTACCTGGACAGTGTTAGTTGCTACACATGATCCTTGTGTAACCTGATGTGTAACAGTATATGATCCTGCTACGGCCCACGTAACGCCACCCGGGCTGGTTGCTGCACTTGTTCCGGGAGTGCCACTGGGAAAAGTCCAGGCATGGGTGATCCCTCCACCGGCAGAACCGGTGTTAGTAAAAGTAAAGGTATTCCCATTCAGACACTGATTGGGTGAATTAGTAAATGTTGCTGTAACAGTACCGGTTATAGCAATAACGGCCGTTGCTGTTGCTGTACATCCTCTTGAATCCGTTACTGTAACTGTATATGTATTTGGTGAAAGACCTGTTGGATCTTGCCCCGTACCTCCAGAAGGAGCCCAGGAATAAGTGTAGCCAGGTGTTCCGCCACCCGGAGTAAGATTTATAGAGCCATTATTTCCTGCACACGTAGCATTAGTAGGAACTGCTGTTGTTGTTATAGCCGGAGGAATTGTTATCGTAAACGTGTTTTGCCCCATACAACCACCACCATCTCTGGTTCTCACTGTATATGAACCAGCGGCAAGTCCGGTGTAATTACCTGAAGCTTGAAATGCTGCGCCGTTTAAAGAGTAGGTATATGGTGCACCTGATCCCCCTGAGCCAACCGAAGTAACAGAACCTGTTCCGGTAGAGCAGTTTGGATTTGTTGGAGTAACTGCAACAGTAGGACCGGTTACGGTAAAGTTGAAACAGCCGGGTGCAGCTACATTTCCGCATAAATCTGTTACAGATCCGGATGTTCCTACAAGGCACAATGAGTAAGTTCCTGAAGTTGTAATTGCAGGAGTTGTGGTTACTGTGAAGGTGTTTTCGGAAGGTGCTCCAACACTACATGCTGATCCGGTAATCCCTGTAACCGTATAAGGTCCGCCTGGTCCGGCCAAGGTAAAATCGGCAGCACTTACCGTACTACACAAAATATTCTCCGACATGTTGAAAGAGAAACTAGTTGCACCACAAGTAGGTGTTGAAGTTAATGAATTAATTGAAGGAGCTATATTATCAAATATTGTAGCAGTGGATGCACCAAAATCAAGAGAGTAACCTGCAGTAGACGTGGTAAATTGACTTACATTGATTACATACGTTTGACCGGCTGTAACAGGAATTACGGGCTCGTTTTGTGTGCCGGGACTACCATTAGGGCCGGTAACACCAGAAAGACCACTGAAGTTACAACTCACCTCTAAAGCTGTGTTGGAATATATATCCGAACAGTTATTACTGGTAAGATTGTATACAGCCCAATCATAATCATCTGTCATTGTATTTGGGGTAATTGAAAAGTCCAGATTACCTGAGGTTTGAACGGTAAACTGATACCACACGTCGTTTTTTTCTCCCGAACCCAGGCATGAGTTGGTTGAGTTTATCTCATTGGCAACGTTTCCTGTACCGGAATACGCTGTTCCTTGATTGTATACGTTTTGACAAACAGGAATAGCTCCTAAACAATCCTGTGTATTAGGAACAGGTGGTGGAGGTGGCGCCCCAAAGCTTACGCTCCAACTATTTAATGTCCCCGCATCTCCTCCAACATCATCCGTTATACATAAGCTCCACGTGCCATTTGCATTTTGTCCATTATTTGCAGTTGCCATACTTCCTTCAGGGATATAACTTCCGGTGAAAGGTGCGGTTCCGGCTGTTACACTAGTTGCTGCAGACATGCTGAAACAAGTATTTGTATAGTTGTCGCCCGAACCGCCATTATCAGTTGTAAGCTCAACCATCGTTCCATCAGGAGCCCTTAAAAATATATCTAAATCAGACAACCAGGGGTGTGTGGCGTTAATACAAACTTGATTAACTCCATAAGCACCATTTATAGTTCCGACACCTGTTACGTTTACTGTATAACAGGTTTGTGTAGCATTATCAGGAATGGCTCCTGTTGATCCACCGCCAAACGTTTGAGCATTTATTACTTGTGTCAAGAACAAACACAAAAATGGTAGTATGAGTTTTTTCATATCTATTAAGTTCCAAAAATATTAATGAATTTATTTCTTATTTTTTCTATAGTGAATATATGCCTGTTTCTCAGCCTTTTCGCCAACTCCAAAAAAGTCTAGTGTATATTTTGGAGAAGTCCAGGATTCGATAAGTTCTTTAGATACTTCTTTTTTGGTAACAAGTTTAAAATACATCGCAGGAAAATCCTGACAATTGAAATAAACCACCTCAGTATTTTTATTTAAAAGTTCTTCAAACTCTTTGTATTTTTCTTTGGTATCGATACTTGCTGAACAAAAGAAATAAGTATGTTCAGAGGTTTGCATAAAATTGGTTTTGTTACTAAAACCAGAAATTATAACTATTAAAAATCCGAGTAATAAAAATTTTTTCATTTATCTGTTCTCTTTTTAAATAAATCGTTATGAGTACTTTAACAATCTACCAAAGCTAATAAAACAAAGTTAAAAAAGCTAAAAAAATGAGATTAAATTTGATAATTACCGGAAAATTATAGATGAACAGTAGTAAAAAAATAATGAAGTGATCGATTTTCTCGACAAAAGAGTTATGAAAAATTTGATTCGGAGCTTTTAATAGATGATTTAGAGTATTTTACGAAAGTTATTTCCCCTTTAATCGAAATCAATTAATGTATAATGAAAAGTTGTTAATTTATTCGATAAAGAATTTCTATCAAAAGGATTTAGTCAACAGCTATAGATAACTCCCTGCATTTTGCAATGATCCTCATGTATTCATCCAGAGGTTCTTTGCTATTCCAAATACATGAATTTAACGCCATACCATAAAATCCCAGTTCATTTATCTTTTCTATGCGCTTAACATCTACCCCGCCACGTGCAACTATATTTTTTCCACTTTTATTAATTGCAGCTCTAATTCCATCTTCATAAAACCCGCTTTGGAATCTTCCTGTAAGGGAATCGAAAATAGGGGAGAGAAATACATAATCAAAACTAATTTTTGGTTCATCATATAAAGTAATGAGCTTAGTATGAGATGTGGTTTTAATAAGGTCGGTTTTTGCTATTCCAAGCGTAATTTTTCTCCACCAGTTTTTAAACGATTTTTTAAGATGTGTTTTAGTGTAGTGAACACCCTTTAGATTGTATTTACGGGCCAACTGATGGTGTGAATGAATAACGATACGAGAATGGAATTGTGCGGGGATTGCTTCAATTATTTTCTTCATTTGCTTGGTAGAAAGTCTTGGCTTCCTTAAATGATAAGTTTCCAAACCATTTTCAAAAAGTTTGGTAACAATTTCCGTTTCGGTTTCATTGAAGCCCGATCTTGAAAGCAATACTATAATCATTTGTGATTTTTATTATATTAATTGCTAAATGCCTGCCTGACCTCGGGCAGGGAATGCAGCAAGCACGTTTTGGAATTGTAAAATTTACGCTTGCCTGTTTCATGTAAACAAATCCTTAAGTTCCTGAAGCAAATGTATATTTTTTTCCAATGCGTTACCAATTACAATAATATCTGCGCCTGCCTCCTTCACTTTTTTTGCCTTTTCTTTGCTATCAATGCCGCCACCTACAATCAGGGGTATAGAAATGTTCCTTTTTACCTTTTTAATCATATTTTTGGGAATGGTGGATTTTGCTCCGCTCCCTGCTTCCAGGTATATCAGTTTTTTACCTAGCATTTCTCCGGCTATGGCAGTCTTCACAACCATATCAATTTCTTTGGCAGCAATCGGTTTTGTTTTACTTACTTTTTCAGTTGTTGACTTACGTTCCCCTTCCACCAAAATATATCCTGTTGGTATTGCCTCCAGCTTTTTTTGTTTGATGATATGAGCCGACTCAACTTGTTTTCCAATTAAGTAGTCCGGATTTCTTCCTGAGATAAGGCTTAAAAAAAGTATAGCATCGGCATTGCCATCAATTTGGTGGCTATCACCGGGAAAAATAACAACCGGCAAAGAGGTGATCTTTTTTATTTGTTTAACTGCATGGTTTATCTCTCCTTTTTTCAAAGTACTGCCTCCAACAAAAAACATATCTGCAATAAAAGAAGCTTCAGTTACAACCTGCTCATTAAACTTTTCAGGGTCAATGAGAACTGCTAAAAGGCAAGACTTTTTCTTGATTTTTTTTACAATTGCGGCGTAAATCTGAGACATAAATCTCCTTTATTCTTTTATTAATTCAAATTGGGTATACCAATATGTAGTTACCTACTTTTTGATAGTGTAAGGTATAGTTTTTTTTGTAATTGGGTAACACTATTTCTCCCTTTATTTCGCCACCTCTTACATTGTAATCAAAAGGGGTGATACACAAATGCTCCTTAAAATTAATATTTCGTTCACCATGAATCTTAAAAAGGGTTTCCTTTGCTGCCCAATAAACCAAAAGCTTTTCAACGTCCGCCTCCGTCAAGTTGTTCCTTTCTTCTTCTCTTAAAAACTTATGTGCAATTGTAAAAACCTTGTCCCTTATTAATTCAATATCAATTCCGGTAGACTCCTTTTCATTTACACAAATAGCGACTTTATCATGCGAATGTGATATTGAAATATGTTCGGAATGACTTTTTAAATATGGCTTTCCACTTGCATGGTATGCCAAAATGCACTCTTCATTATTAAACAATTTGTTTAGCAAAAGTCGAATGCCATTAGCTTCCAACTCGCGCTTACCTGGCGCCTCAATGGTAGAAATATCAAGCAATCCGAAACGACTGTATTGATTTATTTGTATAATTTGAATATCTGTCAAGTTCCAACAAAATTAAGCTTATTATTGGCATTTACATCATCTGAAACTTCTTAAAATTTAATTGGTAGTTAATGAGATATGCCGTATTTTTGCATAGTTAAAAAGAAATCTTTAATACCTAAATAAAAATAAAAATGGCAGCAGTTGCAACAGACAAGTACATTAAGTACAAAGTGAAAGACATCTCATTGGCAGAATGGGGCAGAAAAGAAATTAAATTGGCAGAAGAAGAAATGCCGGGATTAATGTCGTTACGTAAAGAATACGGAGCATCTCAACCTCTAAAAGGAGCGCGTATTGCAGGTTGTTTACACATGACAATTCAAACAGCGGTTTTAATTGAAACATTAACAGCATTAGGAGCAGAGGTTACCTGGTCTTCATGTAATATTTTCTCTACACAAGATCACGCAGCGGCAGCAATTGCAGCAGCAGGTATTCAAGTATACGCATGGAAAGGTATGAACGCTGAAGAGTTTGACTGGTGTATTGAACAAACTTTATGGTTTGGAGAAGGTCGTCAGCCATTGAACATGATTTTAGATGATGGTGGTGACTTAACAAACTTAGTGTTTGATAAATTCCCTGAGTTAGCTGCAGGCATCAAAGGATTATCTGAAGAAACTACAACAGGTGTTCACCGTTTGCATGAGCGTATGGCTAAAGGAACTTTATTGGTGCCAGCTATCAACATCAACGATTCAGTTACTAAATCTAAATTCGATAACAAATACGGTTGCCGTGAGTCATTGGTTGATGCGATCCGTCGTGCTACTGATGTTATGATGGCAGGTAAAGTTGCTGTTGTTGCAGGATACGGTGATGTTGGAAAAGGTTCTGCTGAGTCTTTATCCTCTCAAGGTGTTCGTGTTATCGTTACTGAGATCGATCCTATTTGTGCTTTACAAGCTGCAATGGATGGTTACCAGGTTCTTAAAATGGACAATGTTGTTGGCATCGCTGATATCATTGTTACTACTACAGGAAATAAAGACATCGTAGTTGGTCGTCATTTCGAAAAAATGAAACATGGTGCTATCGTTTGTAACATTGGTCACTTCGATACTGAAATTGATATGGCTTGGTTAAACAAAACTTACGGAGCTACTAAAGATGTTATTAAGCCACAGGTTGACAAATATACTATCAACGGTAAAGACATCATTGTATTGGCCGAAGGTCGTTTGGTTAACTTAGGTTGTGCTACAGGTCATCCAAGTTTTGTAATGAGTAATTCATTTACTAACCAAACTTTGGCTCAATTAGAATTATGGACAAACACAGCTGCTTATGAGAAAAAAGTATATGTGTTACCTAAAATTTTAGATGAGAAAGTAGCTCGTTTACACTTAGCTAAAATTGGTGTTGAATTAGATACATTAAATCAGGAACAAGCTGATTATATTGGTGTAAAAGTGGAAGGTCCTTTCAAAAGTGATGCTTACCGTTATTAATTTATGATATATGATGTTTGATTTTAGAATTAAAACATCGTGATGACAAAAAACCCGTTTCGAAATGAAACGGGTTTTTTTTATAATGTCTTATAGAACGCAATTAACTCTGCTATGAGTTTGGTATTATCAAATTTCTCCTCAATAAATTTTCGGGCATTATGAGAAATTTTTTCTTTGAGCTCTTTGTTGTTTATCAATAGTTTTATAGCATCAGCAAATTCCTTTGGAGAGTCCGCAATTAAAATATTTTCTCCATGCTTTACCTGAATTCCTTCTGCACCAATACTCGTAGAAATTATTACTTTCCCAAGCGCTAACCCTTCTACAATTTTTATGCGCATCCCACTACCCGATTGCAGGGGAACTATCATTACTTCATGTTGGTTATAAAAATCAATGTTATTATCAATGGCTCCCTGAACTTCTAAATTACCTTCCGCAAACTCAATGTACTTATCGGGCATAAAACGTCCTGCCAATTTAAATTCTACTTTTTCGTTTTTCAAATAGGGCCCCCACACTTCATCTAAAAACCAATCCACCGCTTCTATATTTGGCATCCAATCCATAGAGGCTAAATGAAAAAAAGTGTTTGAACGAATATTGCTTTTATCAACCTTATATCGGTTCAATAAAATTCCTGTTGGCGAAACACAATACTTTTTTTTAAGTCCCAATCCTTTCATGAGATGCATATCATAAGAAGTGATAGGAACGATACCATCAACCTGATCAAGTATTGCCAGCTCTAATTTTTTCAGCCTTTTATTTTGCAAGCTTAAATACCACTTTTTTAAAGTACTCTTTTCGTTTTTTATCAAACGATCCCAAATAAGATGTTCTACATTGTGAGCGCGAAGTGTAATCTTTGCTTTGCTGTGTTTTTTTATCAGACTCATATAAGGCGCCATAAACAAGCCTTCTATATGAATAATGTCAAATGCATTTTCCTGTAATTTTTTTATGACCGCTTCTTCAAACTCTTTGAAAAGAAAACGTGAAACAAAAAAAGATTGAGAACTGAATAAATTAAGTAATGCTCCTATCGGCTTTACATCAGTATCGCGGTACACTGAAACATAATTGCTTTGTTTCTTAAATTCTTCCGGAACCAGTTCATCATCTTTGAAATGCTTTTTTGTGTTAACCGTAAGTAAATGCAACTCTACTCCATTATCAATAAACCCTTTTGCCATATTATAAACAGCAATTGAACTTCCATCATTTGGAGGATAGGGTGCTTTGTTGCTTATCTGTAAAATATGCATTGAGGTCAAAAGTAAGAAGTAAAAAGGAGAAAGCCAATCGAAGTCTTCCTTTCGGGCAAGAACTTTTCAATGCAATAATCCGATTCACTTGTAGATATGACAAAATCTTAAAGCAAAAATTCCCCGAAGCTATAAACAACGGGGAATTGAGCTTATGTTTCGACAACAAAATTAATAGTTACCCAAAATAATCACTTTTTGAACGTTAACCTCATTCCCATTAACAATTCTCAAAGTATACGTTCCATCGGACTGGCCTTGTAAATCGATTGTTTCGGTTACTGAAGTTGCATTTTGCTTCTTCACCAATCGTCCTGTCATATCGTATACTTCCATAAACATGTTATTTGAATTATTAAATTCGTTTAGCTGAACCGTAAAAATTCCTTTATTAGGGTTTGGAAATACCACCAGGTTTTCCCTGCTTCCCATGTCAAAAGTTCCTAATTTGGCCGGGCTAACTTCTTCGTTACCTCTTATTTCCTTCTGTAACATTCTCTGTACAATATCGTAATGAATTCCTATAGTTAAACTTTTCACTTCATTACATGGACTTTTGCTGATGTTATGTTTTAATAAATAATACCCTTCCAATGCCAAGGTAGTCGTAAAGCTTGATGTAATGTAAGTAGCAATTAATGTTCCCTGATTGAAATTCGCATCAGAATTGTAAAGATACCATACGTGATTGCCTGACACAGAAGAAGAAGGAGAAATTGTTAAGGTACCAGCGCTTGTGTTTGCAATGTCACTCGTAACAAAGCCAGCATCCATGTTAGCCGCAGCACTTGGGTCTGATACTACGTTTGCCGTCAGCGAAGTAATACAACCGGTGAAATTATCGGTTACCAATACATGATATGAACCAAATCCATATGCACTTGTATTAAGATTAGATGTAGTAACAGGTAAAACTGTATACATTCCATTAACTGGAGCATACGACCATTGGTAGCTGAACGATCCTGTTCCGGCATAAGCATTTAAATTTGGGAAAACAGCTCCTGTACAAAGTGAATAGTGGTTTGTCCACCCTTTAACTTTTGGGTTTGGTAATATAGTTATGTTTACATTATCAGACTTGGTACAAGTCAAAGTTTGAGTCATAGATGTGCTCGCAGTATTGTAAACTACACTGCCAGTAAGTGTATAAGTTGAATTTGCAGTTGGTGTTACCACTACTGATGACTGTGTGCCTCCACCAGGATTCCATGAATAAGTTGAAGCACCAGAGCCAGTTAGTTGAACAGAACCTCCCTGACAAACAGATTGATCTGCACCGGCATTTACATTAGGAAGAGGTCTCGTATATAAGTAATTCGAACGCTGTCTGATACCGGTTGCTACGTCCGAACCAACGTAATAAATACGGATGTTTAGCCCCTGCGAATAATTAAATGAAGCGCCCAAAGCTCCTGGTGCCGGCAGTTGAACTGCATACACACCGTTATATGGCCAATTTGCTGCAGGAATCGAAGCAATTAAAATACCGTTTGAATTTCCTACCGCATTGTATACTTTATAGGTGCCAGTGAGAGTATTTGGAATAGGCCACGCATTTCCATTGTTTATTCCGTATATCGACTTGTTTTTGACGTAAACCACTCCACCCATACATACATCATTCCAAGCCCATTCACCAATACTGCCTGACGAATTTGTGAATCCCCAAACCATTGAGAAACCTACCAGGTCTGCCATAGGGGCAGCAGAGGCCTTTACTGCTTTGGTGCTTACTAAAATCACCAGTAAAAAAAGAGCTAATTTGATTTTTTTCATTGCATTTATTTTTTATTCACCTACTCTATTAACGCTTTTCGGCTTCCGCGTTTCGGCGGTGAAATTGAAAAATAAATACGCAGAAAATTTACCGATTGATATACGAACGAAAGTAATTTATATTCGTAGCGACAATAAAAAAATACGTAAGGGTGATCTGGAAATTAGTTAAAGACCGGTAAGCAAATCTACTACCAGATCCCTTTTTCTTGTCGCCACAGGGACTTTTGAACCATCTTTCATTACTACCATATTATCCAGTTTTTCGTAGCAAAATAAATAGTTCGTGTTTACAAGATGGGATTGGTGAATTCTTATAAACCCGTGTCCTGCTAACATCTCATCAAATTCCTTAATAAGTCTGGAAACCATTATTACTTTACCATCCTTAAGAATAGCTTTAGTGTAACTTCCTTCTGATTCAAAACGCAACACATCTTCTGTGTCTAATGAATATATTCGTTCAACCGTTTTTAACACGATTTTTTGTTTACCTTTCTGTGATAGAACAAGATTTTCGAGTAAAGCCTTAATCTGAATTCCATGTTGACTCCGGTCATTGATCCGGCTTGCTTTTTTTACAGCACTAATCAATAGCTCCATTGATACTGGTTTCAACAAATAATCAACAGCGCTCCAACGGATAGCATCAATTGCGAATTCCTCATGAGCTGTGGTAAATACCACATTAAAATCAATTTCAATGAATCGTTTCAAAAGATCAAAGCCGCTACCGTCCTGCATTTCCACGTCCAAAAAAACCAAATCAGGAGATAGCCTTTGGATAAGTTCCATACCTCCTTCAACAGAAGATGCTTCAGCAACCACTTCAACATCTTCCTTAATTACATTAAGCATCTCTTTCAATAAAATGCGGCAATTTTCCTCATCATCAATAATAATACATCTTAGCATAATAAATTTAGGTTTCTTTACAAGGGATAACAAATCGAACTTTAACACCACTATTACCTCCGTTCAATTCTGACTTATCAACTATTTCAATTTTTCCAATTCCTTCATAACGCTTGCCAAATGCCAACATTCGTTCTCTTGCTATTTTGGTAGCATGAGACACATGTTCTTTCTTGGTACCTATCTTATAAGCAGCTGCGGTCTTCATCCCTACTCCATTATCCTCAATTTCATATATTAATTCCTTCGAATTAGACCCTTGCAACAACCTTATCTCTATTTTTCCTTCACCTTCTTTATAAAACAAACCATGTTCAATTGCATTCTCCACAAAGGGTTGAGCTAGCATAGGAGGGATAAATGTTGCCTCCCTAATAATGTCGACATCAATACTAATGGTAGAAATAAATTTATCTTTAAATCGTAATTGCTGCAATATTATGTAGTTCTCTAACAATTTTACCTCCGATTCAACAGATATAAAATCCTTTCGCGAATAATTTAATATCATTCTCATAAGATCAGAAAATTTGGAAAGGTAAACTCCTGCCTGAATCGGATCATTCCTATAAATGTAACTTTGAATCGCTCCAAGTGAATTAAAAATGAAATGCGGATTCATTTGTGACACTAAAAATTTTTGTTGTATAATATTATTTTTCTGGCTTTCAATGACGTTTTTTTGCTTCAAATAATTATACAAAAACATTGAGCCAACAATCAGCAACACAATAAGTGAAATAAAAATTGTATACCAATTATTTCTGGATGCCCGATCGATTCCGGCTTGGTTTTGCAATTGAATTAATTTGCTTTCGCTTTCTATTTTTGTTTTCAATTCCTTCTTTTCAAACTCGTACTTTAGTTTTTCCCTATATGCAGCATCCTTGCTTTCTTCCATCTTAATACTATCATCTGCCTCTTCAAAAATTTTATAATTTTCAAGCGCACGTTTATAATCTCCTGTTTTAAAGTAAATATCGCTCAATCGTTCTCCGCTATACTTTTTCACAGACAAAACATTGTGCTTTTTCGCCAAAACCATAGCCTCTTCCCCATAAAGAACTGATTTAGCATTATTATAGAACTGATAATAAATATCACTCAATTCATTTAAACATTTCGACTCATTTACAGGATTTTTCATTTCTCTGCTAATTTTCAGTGCCTCGTTTTGATAATATATTGCGCTATCAAAATCCTTCGTTTGAGAATACAATATTGATAGGTTTCCATAACATACCGACAGATACAGTTTATTATTTTGCTCACTGAAGTTACTCATCGCTTTATACATATATGGTAGCGCAAGTTTTTCCTTTTTTTTATTAATATAGACAATCCCAAAGTTAAGATCGTTAACCCCAAGCCCAACAGAATCTCCCAGCTCGTTTTTGATTTTCATACTTTTACTTATAAAAAGCAACGCATTATCATAGTCTCTTTGCCACATGTACACGGTAGCAATATTATCGCAGACAAGGGCGGAATTCTGTTTGGCGTCAAGCAAATCACAGAGTTTTAAACTTTCGAAAAAATAAATCAATGCGTTTTCATCATCATTCTGCTTATTACACAAATTTCCTAAATTCATGTAAACACTAGCCATTCCTTTCTTGTTGTTTAATTTTTTCTCAATGGCTAAGCGTTTAAAAAGGTATTCCCTTGCTTTAACAAAATCGCCCTTTATTGAAAATGCATTTGATTGCATATTCAGGGCTAATGCAGCATACTTTAAGTTATTGGTGACCATTGCCAACTTGTATTGCTGAGAAGCCAAATATATAACGCTATCCGGTTGCGACTGCATGTAACCAAACCATATTAAATCATCAATTGCCTTTAACCTGATAGTATCAGGCTTCGAATGATTGCTCCAAATGCTACGTAAAGAGTCGATATTAATTTGTGCTGTACAGAGAAGAGAAGAGATCGAAAAGAAAAATAAAAGAAGTAGTCTTTTCATAACATGTTTTTTACCAATAAAAGCTTACTTAATACATCATATCCAAAGTGAAGGTCAGACCAGTTTGCAACCTTGTAAACGGCTGTGGTACCGCCATCATTTGGAGGATAGGGGGCTTTATTACTTATTTGAAGAATCTTCATAAACTAAACTTCTTGCTTTTTAAAACGCTTAAAGAATTTTACAATGGGCTGCACGTAAACACCCATATCAAATAAGGCGGAATCCTTCGCTGCTTTATAGGATAACCAAATTCCAAACGGCAAAAACAAGAGCGGACCAACCCACATTGCAAGCGCCGGATCCATCTTGCCTTCCAATGCCATTTTTTCACAAGTAATACTGATAACATGGTAGATCAAAAACAAAATCACCGAAATAACAACAGGCATTCCCAAGCCCCCTTTACGTACAATAGCTCCAAGCGGAGCGCCGACAAAAAATAAGACAAGGCAAGCAAACGATAAAGTAAATTTTTTATGCCAGTTTACTTCAAATTTGGCTTTGTCTTTTATGTCATCTTCTTCTTCCGACATTTTTCCCTCCAAAAAAGCCTGCGAGCTCTTTGCAGCATTCCAGGCGTTATCAATCAACTGTATTCTTTCGGCCTGATTTCTTGATTCTACATATTGCTTAATACTCACATCAAATTTGTTTAATGAATCATTTTTTTTAGAATTGGCAATTGCTTTGGCATTAAAGTACTTCTCAAAATTCTCTTTTGTGTTTTGTATCCGTTGCTCTCTCTCAACCCTAATGGTATCAATATAATCATCCAACTGAGAAACATTCATCATCTCGGCATTATTCCTAAATAACTCTTCATCTGTGCGTTTCATTTGAAAGCCACTAAGATCAAAGGTTACTATTTGTTTTTGAAAAGAAGCCGAAAGCATAGGCCTGCCTTGCACGTCACTATTATCATTCAACATTTGCTGATAGCGGTTCCCATTGTACAAGGTCATCACCATTGCATTTTTATCTCCGCTGGTTTGCAGTTTACCTGAGTCAGCATACATCTGAATGGTATTACCTCTTTTATCCTGATGATCGTAAATAAGAATATTACGAATTGTTTGCCCGTCATTTTCCTTTTTTCCAACCCGGATACTGTATCCTTCTATCCCATTATAAAACACAGACTCTTTGATATTAAGTGTTGGCTTTGCTCCTCTCACATCATACAACATGGATGATTGTTTTAGATGAATATAAGGCATGGTGTAATTACTGAAAGAAAAACAAAACACTGCCAGAAACAAAATGAAGAGTAATATCGGGCGCATAATACGAAGCAAGGACAAGCCAGACGACTTCATTGCTGCAAGCTCATAATTTTCTCCAAGGTTCCCAAAGGTCATGATAGCCGAAAGCAACACCGCTAAAGGCATGGAGCTTGGAATGAACATTAAAAAAGTAAAGGAAAACATTTTTACCAGTGTTATCGAATCAATTCCTTTTCCTGCAATTTCATCGATGTAGGTAAATACAAATACCATAAAAAAAACAAACACTGCAATAAACAGTGTACCCAAAAAGGGTGGGATGTACTTTTTAATGAGGTATAAATAGAGGGTTTTCAAGCGTTACAAAAATAGCAATTTATCCAAGTACTTCATTACTCTTTGTATGGCTTAACATTGTTTGGATTTTTCAAAATGCGGGGCAGGGTTTATCTATACAACCAGTCCTCGGGATTCAGGATCTTTTGCCCTTTCCAGATCTGCAGGTTCATAACGGTCCTGTTCTCATCATCATTAAATGTAACAATTCCTATGCTTTGTTTTATTGTGATCTTATCGCCTTGTTTAACGCTCACATCTTCCAGATTAGTATATACACTCAGATATTCGCCGTGCCTGATAATCACAACCTTTCCTGAGCCCGGAACATTAACTACTCCGGTTACTTCTCCCGCAAACAATGATCTGCAGACCGATGATTTAGTAGTTGAAATATCTACTCCATTATTATTTACAACAAAGCCTTTGATACTGGCATGTTCATGTTGGCCAAATCCATCGGTTATTACGCCCTTTAATACGGGCCATGGCAATTTCCCTTTATTAGATGCAAAGTCAGCTGAAAGTTCTTCCGCTTCTTTTGTAAGCTCTAACGTAACAGGTTTGTTTGTATTATCCTCAGGACTTTTCGGATCATCCTTCACATCATCCTTTTTTACAATAACATTATTTTTGTTCTTGTTTTTTGCCTCTTTGGTCTTTTTAGCCAACTCTTCTTTTTTCTTTTTAGCTTTGGCCTTTGCAATAGCATCCTGATTGGCTTTCTCCTGTTGACGTTTTATTTCATCATTGATCAATTTCTTAATAGCTGCTGTTAGTGCCTCGCTATCCTTTTTCTTCTTCTCCAATTCTTCCTTCAATTGCTTTTCCTTGTCCTGCAACTGTGCTAACATTCCTTCCTGCTCTGTTTTTTCTTTCGCAAGATTTAGCTTTTCTTGCTCTTCACCTGTCAGTAATTGCTTTTTCTCGTTCTTTTTTTCTTCCAGTTCCGCGATCTTTTGTGTAATCTCGGTTTGCGTGCTCACAATAGTAGTTGCCTGCTTGCGTCGATACTCATTATACTGTTGAATGTATTTTAATCGTTGATAAGCCTGGTTAAAATCTCCGGCAGCAAACATGAACATAAGTTTATTATACGAATCTTTATTTCTGTAACCGTAATAAATCATACGGGCATATTCCTGTTTCAGTTTTGCAAGATTCATTTTTAATCCGTCAACTTCTTTTTGATTTGAATTGATCTGCGAATTAATCTGTTTTATCTCTCCGCTGATAGTAGCAATAAGCTCTTGCCGGATGCTGATCTTGGTATTAAGAATGGCTACTTCTCCCATCGACTTTTTCTTGCTGTTCTTTGTTTCATGCAACAATTCGTTGATGGTATTGATCTCTTGTTTTAGTTTGTTTTTTTTGTTCTCTAATTCCTTTTTATTTTGCTTGCCTTGTGCAAAAGTACTATCCGCACTCGCAAGAACAAGCAAAAGAACCAATCCAAAAATGGGACGGCTATTTTTTATTGATCTGAATAGGCTCATAGCTGGCAGGTATTTTGAACGGAAAAGTTTGAACTTCGTTCAGGGTTATTCTGTTATAACGTATGTCTGCTTTAATTATTTTCTCAGAAGTAATACTATAAACAAGTTTAAAAGGCGCCAGGTAATTATCTACCTGCTTAAATTCGTCGTAACAGGCATTAAACTTACGGTTGGTTTTAACATCTTCAAACTCCAACATTACAATTTTATAGGTAAGCGGGCTTAACCACATGGTTTGATAGTTTTCTTCAGGCTGAATTTGCCCACTATTGATCCGTTTTGCGGTGCGTTTTTTTACAGTGCTCAAAAAATAATTACAGTTCGCTTTGTCTTTTCCGGGTTTAAGACGTGTAGAATCTGAATAAAAAGCGGCACTATTTCCAAACAATAAAGCCTGTATCATATCGTAATCCAGGTCGGCTTGCAACAACTCATTGATATAGGTAAAATCACCAACAAAATATTCTTTTGTAGTTAATCCCATCATAATCTTTACGCTGTCTTTGGTTATTAATGCTCTGGCTGCGTCTATTCCCAATTTCGAAATGGACATCCAAATCACGCTATCTTTTCTACAACGTACGCTTACATTAAACGAATGATCTTCATTATCCAAAGTAAGTTCACAATTAAATTTTGCTGTTGCATATGTAAAATCCAGCTCATTTTCCTGAATATGCTTAGCCAATACTTTACCACTTTTAAAATCGAGTTTGCACTTATCACTTGCGGTACTATCCGGAGCCACTACAACCGGCGTGTCTTGCTTTTGCACTTTCTTTTTCCCTTTACAAGCAACAAAGAAAATAGTAAGCGCAATTATCCCAATACACTTCACGGTACATGAAAACCTATTCATATAATTTTCCTTCATTAATTTTTTTATTCAGCAACTCAGAGTTTCCTCCTTTTTCCTTTGCTTTTTTCCAGTATTCCAATGCCTTTGCGGTATCATTTAATTTATACATCACATCACCATAATGTTCTAATATAGCAGAGCGCGAATCAGCACCTTTTGCAAGTGCCTTATCTAACCATTCTTTTGCCTCCATGTACTTACCTTGTTGGTACAGAATCCACGCATAAGTGTCGATATATGAAATACTGTTTGGTTGAATTTCCAATGTACGCCCTGATAAATGTTCAGCTCTCTCCAGCTTTTCCTTCCTCAGGGAAAGATAATAAGCGTAATTATTCATCATCGTCGCATCATTCGGATCCAACAGTAAAGCATCTTCAAAAGCTTTATCCGATTTTTCGTACTGCTTATCTGCATTGTATGCTTCGGCAAGATTTGCTAAAAAAAGTAATTGAAGTGGTGCATTATCATAAACAAACTCTTGTCCATCCAGAAAGGATTGAATAGCAGTTTTGTAATCCTTCGTTTTTGAGTTTGCCAATCCATTAAAAAAGTAAGAGGAAGGCTGATTGGGAAAAAGATCGATTGCCTCCAAACTGTGTATTTTTAATGCAGCGTAATCATTCAGGTCCTGATCACAGATCATCAGCTGATTCCAAATCGGGAATTTACTTTTATCGTTTTCCAATACTTTTTCAAATGACTCTTTTGCTTCCTTGTATTTTTTGTCGCGATATAAAAAATCACCGTTCACACTCCATGCCCTTTCATCTTTTGGATGTGCTTTTATCATAATGTCTAATAATTCATATGCTTCGGGTTTGTATTTTGGATAAACTTCCGTCATTTCATAATATGAAACCATGATCTTGACTTTATTCTCCACATCCAGTTCTTCACTTTTAAAGGCAGTTTTTACCTCCATAAAAAAGAGGCTGTCTTGTTTTTGTCGCCTGTAATAATCAGCCAAGGCAAGATGAATGTATGGATTGTTTGGCTCTGTCTTTAAAATTTCATTATAGGTAGAAAGCGCTTTTTCGGGCTGTCCGCTATCCTGATAAATCTCTGCTAAAAAACTATAATACTGAGGCTCTTCAGGAAAATCTTTAATAAGCTCTTTCAATGCAATTTCTGCTTCCCCGTATTTTTTTTGCTGGCGATAGATATTAATCCGCTTTATAGCAATTTCCTCGTCCCTTCCGAAGATTTTCTCATAGTCTTGTAAAGTCTTTGCTGCTTTATCCGGCTTATTTGCAAAAAGATATTCTTCTGCTAATCCTTGATAATATTCTGGTTTGGCGGGGCTATTCTTTATCAGTTTTTCATAAACCATTGCTGCCTCATTGAATTGACGTTTGTTATGCAAACATTCTACATACAATAACTGGAACCAGGGATTTTTCGGATCAGTAGTCGCTGCTTCTTTTGCGTATTTCAGAGCCTCGTCGTATAAACCGGTGAACTTATAAAGATTGGCTATTTCATATTTCGCAGGTGCACTGGTGGGATCAATTTTAAGGCATTCTTTAAAAATATTTTCCGCAATTTCAATATTGCCCTTCATCTTTTCCTTGCAACCATTATAAAAAGCTGATTGAAACTTTACCCTATCCGCTTCTGAAAGACCTTTTCCCTTGTCTGCAAAAGTTGTGGTTGTTTGAGATGATGAAGATTGTTTTGATTTGCAGGCAAAGCCCAACAATATCAAACCGGTTGAAAGTATAAGTAAATATGTTGTTTTCGCCTTCATGTGTTTGCGAAGGCTGCGTTGCCAATGCTGCCTTTAGCTGTAAATGTTGTAATCACCAACGCTCAGATCCAAAGCTTTGCTTCTGATCTCTGCATGGTTACCTACCATTGAATTAACAATATTAGCCGAAATCAGCTTCGCATTTGTTTGAACAATGGAGTTTCTGATAACAGAGTTTTCAACAATTGTGCCCTTACCCAAAGATACGTGAGGACCAACTATAGAATTAACGATTTTTACATTTTCCCCGATATAACAAGGTTCAATAATAACTGAATTCTCCATTGTTGCCGAAGATGATTTTTGTGATGGCCTTCCTTTATCAAACTCCAAAATACGCTGATTAGTATAAACAGTGGCATCTTTATTTCCACAATCTAACCACTCGGTAACTTTGCCCGGAACAAACTTGGTTCCTTTGGCTTTCATGTTTTCTAAAGCATTTGTTAATTGATATTCGCCTTTTTCTTTGATGTCGTTATCCAATAAATATTTTAATTCGCTTTTCAGATAATCTCCATCTTTGAAGTAATAAATTCCAATGATGGCCAAGTCACTAACAAAATGTTCCGGTTTTTCAACGAAGTCGGTAATAATTCCATCTTTATCAACTTTTACAACTCCAAACTGGCGTGGATCTTCAATTTTTTGAACCCAGATCACGCCTTCCTGGTTAGTATCCATAGTGAAATCGGCTTTGAACAATGTATCTGCAAAAGCAACAACTGTTTTTCCGGCAATTGATTTTTCAGCACACATGATAGCATGAGCCGTACCTAAAGCAAGATCCTGATAATAAATACTTCCTTTGGCTCCCTCCGTTCTAGCAATAGCCAGAAGATCTGCTTCCACTTCTTTCCCAAATGTTGGCCCAATAATGAAGGCGATCTCATCAACCTTCTCACCACAAACTTTGGTAATATCTTCAACTAAACGCTGTACAATTGGTGTTCCTCCAACCGGAATTAAGGGTTTTGGAACTGTAAGTGTGTGCGGGCGCATACGTTTGCCCATACCTGCCATTGGAATAATAATCTTCATAAAGGAAATAAATAGAGTACGAATATAATTAAAGAACTTAAAAGTTAAAAGCAGAAATCGGGAAAAGGTTGAAATCATGAGGAATACTGAAATTTACCATTTAATTGACTTCTAGTATATTTGTACAAATTATAGTAATGAAACCGGAAAAATTTAAATTAGACATTGAATATGATTTCGAGTTTATGTTATTTGCTATTTCATCACACGAACCTGATTATAAATTATGCTACAAACTTAATCAGGCATTGAATCTTGACTTACACAAGGAAGAACCATTAGAATTAAAAAACAAAAATCAGGCAGATAATTTATTATTCTCATTTTTTATTTATGTTGAAGACGAAGAACAATTGGAATATAATTTACTCTCCAACAAAAGTTATAATGCTGTTCAAAGCAACAAACCTGTTACTACTTCACAAGCAGATCTATTTGGTGATAGCGAGCCGGAAGTAAGCGGACAAAAAGGTTTTTTGATAAACGAATTAAGTGCAATTGATTATTTGCTAATCGTGAGAGTTCCCTACGATCCGGAATTTGCTTACGAATTAGAATCAACTATTAAACAAGTAGATTCAATACTTAATGTGAAATATGTTGATGTGAATGAATTGGTCTCAAAGAGTAATCTGATCTTTTAAGAGTCTCAACACAGAGATCACTGAGTTTATAGAGTTACACAGAGTTTTGATTTAGGATCTCACAAAAACAGTTAGAAAACCTCCGTGAAACTCTGTTATCTCCGCGACCTCTGTGTTAAAATAGCGTTACTCTTTAATACTATACTCATTAATCTTTCTGTAAAGCGTACGTTCACTGATTCCTAGCTCCTTTGCTGCGTACTTACGTTTACCTTTGTATTTGGAAAGTGCTTTAGTGATCATATCTTTTTCTTTGTCCGCAAGAGATAAAGATTCTTCAATAATAATTGGTTGTGATGTTTTTGTGCCTGCAGGAATTATTTGTGGATTATGAATAGTGTACGGAAGATTTGTTTGAACTGTATCTTCATCGTCGTACATTTTATTGATCAGTTGTGCATCATCAGTTGGCATTTCCATCATTGCTCCCTGATTGTATTGAACAATATTATGCACTACTTTTTTGAGATCATTCAGATCCTTTTTGAGATCAAATAAAACTTTATATAAAAGATCACGCTCCGACATATCGCCTGAAGAAGCCGATCCTTCCGCTCTAACAATGCTTGGCAATACGGAAGTATGTTGTTGTGGTAAATATTTTAAAAATGTATCTGCGTTGATCTCTCTTGACTTTTCTATAATAGAAATTTGTTCCGCAATGTTTTTTAACTGACGAACATTTCCATGCCAGTAAAAATTCACTAACAGTTGTTCTGCTTCTCCATCCAGTTTAATAACCGGCATTCTGTACTTTGCCGCAAAGTCGGCTGCAAATTTCCTGAACAATAAAAATATATCTTCTTTGCGTTCTCTTAATGGTGGAAGAAAAATTGGAACCGTATTCAAACGATAATAAAGATCTTCTCTGAATTTTCCTTTTTCAATGGCAGTTGGTAAATTTACGTTAGTAGCCGCAACAACACGCACATCTGTTTTCTGAACTTTACTAGATCCAACACGAATGTATTCACCGGCTTCTAATACACGTAATAAACGTGCCTGCGTTGCTAATGGCAACTCACCTACTTCATCTAAAAATATTGTTCCACCATTTGCAACTTCAAAATAACCTTTACGTGCTTCGTGAGCTCCGGTAAAAGATCCTTTCTCATGCCCGAATAATTCGCTGTCAATTGTTCCTTCAGGAATAGCCCCACAGTTAACTGCAATGTATTGTCCGTGTTTACGGGTACTGAACTGATGAATGATCTGAGGAAAAACTTCTTTACCTGTTCCACTTTCACCAGTGATCAATACACTTAAATCGGTTGGTGCAACTTGTCGTGCAATGTCAATCGCTCTATCTAATGCAGCAGCAGAGCCTATTATTCCAAATCTTTGTTTAACGTCCTGAATGGTCATAGTTTAGATGTGAGATGTAAGACACAAGATGCAAGACGCATTTGTGATTACCATCTTCTTTTATTAAATTTCTCTTTCAATTTTTTCTTTAAAAACAAATATCATTTTTTGAACCTCTTCAACTAATACAAGAGCTTCTTCCAATTCATCGACTTTTCCATATTTCCTTCTTTTGCAAATCAATAATTGAGTTTCTGCTTCATATGCTGAAGAAAGCGCAATTGATAAAAATTCGGCAAAGTGCTTTTTTGTTCTTTTTCCGCATCCTTCAGCAATATTGGAAGGAATTGACACCGAAGACCGATTTAACTGGTCACACAAAACAAATCGTTCTTTTGAAGGTAACGATTCAGTATAAGTATAAATAAGATCGCTCAAATCCATTGATTTTTGCCAAATCAATAATTTCTTAAAGTTGTGTCCCATGTTTTTCGTTTTAGATTATGTAAATTGAATATATACTACAGTCTAATGTCTAAAATCTTACATCTAATATCTGAACCCTACTCCACAATTCTCCCAATCAAAGTACTCAATGTACAAGTCTCCGCCAACACATTTACATATTCTCCTTTTTTTGCGTCACCCTTATCAAACACAACTGTAATGTTTTGTGAGTTTCTTCCACTCCATTGATCTTTCGATTTTTTTGATTGCCCTTCAATTAAAACGCGGTGTACTTTTCCAAGTCCTTGTTTTGTTCTTAGTCCGCTGCTTTCCGTTTGAATTTCCATTACTTCCTGCAAGCGTTTCTTCTTCACTTCTTCGGGAACATCATCCGCATACTTACGTTCTGCCAATGTTTTAGGACGTTCGCTATACATAAACATATATGCAAAATCGTATTGAACTTCTTTCATCAACGACATCGTTTCCGCATGTTGCTCATCTGTTTCACCACAAAATCCGGTAATCACGTCTGTAGAAATTCCGGCATCCGGCATAATTCTTCTGATCGCCGCAACACGATCCAGGTACCACTCACGCGTGTAACCACGATTCATTTTTTCTAATATTTCACTGTTACCACTTTGAACCGGCAAGTGAACGTATTTACAAATGTTCTCGTATTTTGCCATGGTGTGCAACACATCGTCGATCATATCTTTTGGATGGGACGTTGAGAAACGCACACGAAGATCGGAATGAATCAATGCAACTTTTTCAAGTAGTTGAGCAAAGGTTGTTGAGTTTGCTTTTTGTTCTTCAGTAAGAATTTCTTTTTTCAAACCTCCACCTGCCCACAGATATGAATCTACATTTTGTCCGAGCAAGGTAACTTCTCTATATCCTTTATCAAATGCTTCTTTCGCTTCTTTCACAATACTTTCCGGATCACGGCTTCTTTCTCTTCCACGTGTAAACGGCACTACACAAAAGCTGCACATATTATCGCAACCCCGCATAATGCTTATAAATGCGCTTACTCCATTATGATCTAAACGAACAGGAGAAATATCTGCGTAAGTTTCTTCCTTACTTAGAATTACATTTACAGCTTTTTGTCCGCTCTCCGCTTGTTCAATTAAATTCGGAAGATCACGGTATGCATCAGGGCCAACTACAATATCGATCAATTTTTCTTCATCTAAAAACTGAGATTTTAAACGCTCAGCCATACAACCCAAAACTCCAATAATGGCGTTTGGATTTCCCTTTTTTACTTTTTTATAATCCTGTAAACGTTGACGAACTCTTGACTCAGCATTTTCACGAATTGCGCAGGTATTCACAAAAATCACGTCCGCTTCCAAAAAATTTGTGGTGGTAGAAAAGCCCTCTTTCGTTAAAATTGAGGCAACTATCTCACTATCAGCGAAATTCATTTGGCAACCATAACTCTCCAGAAAAAGTTTTTTTCCGGCAGAAGGTCCTGCTTCAACCACCAAAGCCTCTCCCTGCTTGCTCTCGTCTATTATTTTGTTATCGTTTTGCATGAAAATTATTAAGGGAGGCAAAGATAGGGAATAAATGACAAATTGACGCAAAAGCCATCTTTCCTTTGAAAAAATTAACGTTTCGGGCTGCCATTTACCTAATTTTTAAAATCCCATTTGGTTTATTCCGATTTATTTTTTTTTCTTTGCGGCAAATTTAAAAACAGCTTAGTCTGTTTTTGAGTAAAATTTGATGGGAAATCGTTTCTCATTTTGGTTCATACATATATATATAGCATGGGTAAGAATTTAGTAATTGTTGAGTCACCTGCGAAAGCGAAAACGATAGAGGGGTTTTTAGGAAAGGACTTTATAGTTAAATCGAGTTTTGGTCACGTTCGTGATCTGGTAAAAAAAGGATATGGAGTTGATGTTGACAATAATTTTACACCTACATACGAAGTTCAGCCTGATAAGCAAAGAGTAATAGCTGACCTGATGAAACTTTCGAAAGATGCCGACATGGTTTGGTTAGCATCCGATGAGGACCGTGAAGGAGAAGCTATTTCATGGCATCTATATGAGACACTGAAATTAAATCCAAAAAACACAAAACGTATTGTATTTCATGAGATCACGAAGCCTGCTATTTTAGCAGCTATTCAAAATCCAAGAAGCATTGATATCAATTTGGTAAATGCGCAACAAGCACGTCGTATATTAGACAGATTAGTTGGTTTCGAATTATCTCCGATCCTTTGGAAGAAGGTGAGACCAAGCCTTTCAGCAGGTCGTGTGCAATCAGTTGCCGTTCGTTTGATAGTTGAAAGAGAAAGAGAAATTCAAACATTCGTTTCTACTTCTGCATTTAAAGTATCTGCTATTTTTCAGGTTGGAAAAGCAAATGTAAAAGCAGAATTAGATACACGTTTTGCAACGGAGAAAGAAGCAAATGATTTCTTAGCAAAATGTTTACAGGCATCTTACACGATAAACAGCGTTGAAACAAAGCCCGGTAAACGTACACCCGCTGCACCTTTCACAACATCAACGCTCCAACAGGAAGCTGCACGTAAATTAGGATTTTCAGTTGCGCAAACTATGATGGTTGCACAACGCTTATATGAGGCCGGAAAGATAACTTATATGCGTACTGATAGTGTGAACTTATCGGAAACTGCACTAAATCAAGCTAAAGAAGCAATTACTTCTAACTACGGAGGAAAATACCATCAGGTTCGTCATTTCAAAACAAAAAGCAAAGGCGCGCAAGAGGCTCACGAGGCTATTCGTCCGACCTATATTGCAAACCAAACTATTTCAGGTGAGCGTAATGAAGAACGCTTGTATGATCTGATCTGGAAACGTACTATCGCTTCACAGATGGCAGATGCTGAATTGGAAAAAACAACTGCAAAAATTGGTGTTTCTACAACAAGTGAAGTTTTTATTGCCCAAGGTGAAGTATTAAAATTTGACGGTTTCTTAAAAGTATATTTAGAAGGAACAGATGATGAAGAGAATGAAGAAAATTCATCTATACTTCCTCCGATGAATGTTGGAGATAAATTAAATTACTCTGATGTTTCTGCTGTACAACGTTTCACACATCACCCTGCACGTTACACGGAGGCAAGTTTGGTTAAGAAATTGGAAGAACTTGGAATCGGTCGTCCATCAACGTATGCACCAACTATCTCTACTGTTCAGAAACGTGGTTATGTGGAAAAAACTGACAGAGAAGGAAACCCGAGAAATTACACTGTACTTTCTTTAGCTCAAAACGCGGTTAAGAAAGAAACAAAAACAGAAAACACAGGGGCAGAGAAATCAAAATTATTTCCAACTGATATTGGAATGGTTGTTACTGATTTTTTGATCCAATATTTTCCGGAAATTTTAGATTTTAATTTCACGGCTCGGGTTGAAGAGGAGTTTGATGAAATAGCAGAAGGAAAATTGAGTTGGTCGAAAATGTTGAAAGAGTTTTATACGCCTTTTCATAAAACAGTAGAAAAAACAACCGACAATAGTGAACGTGCAAGTGGAGAAAGACAATTAGGTGTTGATCCTGTATCTGGCAAGCCTGTTACCGTTCGTATAGGACGTTTCGGGCCATTGGCACAAATTGGTGAAACTATTGAAGGCAGTGAAGAGAAACCGCGCTTTGCAAGTTTGAGAAAAGATCAGCGTATGGAAATGATCACGCTTGAAGAAGCATTGGATCTTTTTAAATTACCATTAAGTTTAGGAGAATACGAAAACAAAGATGTAACCGTTGGTGTTGGGAGATTTGGCCCTTACATTAAATGGGATGAAGCATACATTTCAATTCCGCGTACAGAAGATCCGTTGAAGGTGGATATGGACAGAGCAATTGAATTGATCCAGGAAAAACAAACAGCTGATGCTCCAATCGCGCATTATGAAGGCAAGGGCGTTACAAAAGGCAAAGGACGTTTTGGACCATTCATTAAATATGAAGGAATGTTTATTAATGTTCCAAAAGCATACAATTTTGATAATCTTTCTCAGGGAGATATTGAAGAATTAATAGAAAAGAAATTAGCGAAAGAAGCAAATCGTTTTATTCAACAATGGCCGGAAGAAAAAATTGCTTTGGAGAACGGGCGTTGGGGACCATTCATCCGTTTCGGAAAAGAAATGTTGAAACTTGGAAAAAATTCGAAGGATGAAAAATATACTCCTGAAGAATTAAGCACTTTAACTTTAGATGAAGTTAAAAAAATGATTCTTGATCAAATGCCGAATGCTTTTGATAAGAAAGGCAAGAAGGAGCCTACTAAAAAAGGAGCAGCAAAGAAAGCAGCTGCACCAAAGAAAGCAAGTGTGAAGAAGGCAGTAGTTAAGAAAGCCACAGTAAAAAGAGCTCCTGCCAAAAAGAAGGCAACAGCAAAGAAAAAATAAAAGAAAACCCTGCCCTTCGACTACCCTCAGGGGCCGGATTTAGTGAAAACAAAAAAACGTCTCACAGTAATATGAGACGTTTTTTATAAGTCATTTTGTCAATTATTACCCAAAGGCATTAAACCCGGTAACATCCATACCTGTGATCAACAAATGGATATCATGTGTTCCTTCGTATGTAATTACTGACTCTAAATTCATCATGTGACGCATGATAGGGTATTCTCCTGTGATTCCCATACCACCATGTATCTGCCGTGCCTCGCGAGCAATCTGCAATGCCATGTTTACGTTGTTACGTTTCGCCATTGAAATTTGTGCAGGTGTAGCTCTGTTTTCATTTTTCAAGGTGCCCAATCTGTGAGTCAACAATTGCGCTTTAGTGATCTCTGTGATCATCTCTGCCAATTTCTTTTGCGTTAATTGAAATGCTCCAATTGGTTTTCCAAACTGGATACGTTCTTTACTATAACGCAAAGCACTATCATAACAATCCAAAGCTGCGCCTATAACACCCCATGCGATACCGTAACGTGCACTATTCAAACAACCCAATGGACCTTTTAAACCTTTGATATTTGGGAAAATATTTTCTTTAGGAACTTTTACATTATCAAAAACCAACTCTCCGGTTGCACTTGCACGTAAACTCCATTTACCATGTGTTTCAGGAGTAGTGAAGCCCGGCATTCCACGCTCAACTACTAATCCCCTTATGTCACCTGATTCATCTTTTGCCCATACAACAGCGATGTCTGCAAAGGGTGAATTACTGATCCACATTTTTGCTCCATTCAATATTACATTTTTCCCGTCGCCTGCATCTTTAAAGTTGGTAAGCATTCCACTTGGGTTAGAACCGTGATCAGGCTCTGTTAAACCAAAACAACCCATCAATTCACCCGTTGCTAATTTTGGTAAATATTTTTTACGTTGTTCTTCACTTCCATAAGTATAGATAGGATACATCACTAATGAACTTTGAACAGAAGCTGTAGAACGTAATCCACTATCTCCACGCTCAATCTCCTGCATAATGATACCGTAAGAAATTTGATCTAATCCCGGTCCACCGTATTCAGCAGGAATATATGGTCCAAACGCACCGATCTCCGCTAAACCCTTGATCCAGTGTTTCGGGAATTCTGCCTTTTGAGCATATTCTTCAACTGTTGGAGTAACTTCTTTTTTTACCCAGGCACGGGCTGTTTCACGGATCAATTTGTGCTCATCGCTAAGCAATTCATCCATTAAATAATAATCGTGGTGTTGATAGTTGTCTGATGCCATTATTCGATTTTTTTAAGAGGTGACAAATTTAATAAAATAAGCCAAAAGGGGCAAGGTAAAAAGCGATAAGTTAAAAGGGAGTATTTAACTGAGAGTCAACAACTTTAATCGTTTTAATTACTCTACTTCCCACTCATTCCAATCCATCTCGTCGCTGTGCATCATTTTGAGATAGTTGAAATAACGCTCAGCATCTATTTGTCCTGCTTCAACAGCGGCTTTAACAGCACAGTGCGGTTCATTTTCGTGAGTGCAGTTATTGAATTTACAATCATTGATGAGTTCACGGATCTCAGGGAAGTAATGCCCTACTTCTTCCTTTTTCATTTCCACTAAACCTAACTCTTTTATTCCCGGACTATCAATAACATATCCTCCAAAATCCAATTCAAACAATTCGGTAAAAGTTGTAGTGTGTTTACCTTTCGAGTGCGCATCCGATATTTGTCCGGTCTTTAATTGAAATTGAGGTTGTATTGCGTTAATCAGTGTGGACTTACCAACTCCCGAATGCCCGGCAATCAAAGTGGTTTTAGATGCAAGTAATTTTTTTACAGCTTCCAAATCATTTTTATCAATTGCGGAAACCAACAAACTATTGTATCCGATTTTTTTATAGACTCCCATAATTTCGTGCTGCACTTGCAACAACTCAGGAGTCATCAAATCCTTTTTATTAAAAACTATTGTAACAGGAATATTGTAAGCCTCACAGGTAACTAAAAAACGATCTATAAATCCTCTACTGGTTCTCGGAAAAGCAAATGTAGCAACCAATACAGCCTGATCGATGTTTGAAGCTAAAATATGTGTTTGTTTTGAAAGGTTTAGCGAGCGCCGAATGATGTAATTTTTCCGTGGCTCTATTGCTTGAATAACACCTTTGTTCTCGTTCTCATCTTCAATATAATCAACCCAATCTCCAACAACAACGGGATTTGTAGATCTACGTCCATCTAAACGGATTTTTCCCGCTAAACGTGCTTCAACATAATGCCCTGCTTCTGTTCTAAGCTGGTACCAACTTCCGGTAGATTTAGTAACTAAAGCTCTCATTTTTTCTTCAACTCCTTGCTGCGTTCCTTGGCAACAAGTTCCAGTTCTTTAAACCACTCTTCGCCATACTTGCGAACCAATGGGCCTTTTAGAAATTTATAAACAGGGACATCCAATTTAGATCCGCACTCACATGCAGGTTTGCACACGCTCCAACTGTGGTAGTTTACAGCATCAAATGTTTTATTGGGAGTAATTCTAATCGGATACAAATGACAAGAGATTGGTTTTTTCCAATCAATCACACCATCGTTGTAAGCTTGTTCGATTGCACATTTAGCAATTTTATTTTCATCAAAGATCACAAAAGCACATTCCTTTTCTTTTCCTACAAGTGTGGTAGTGTAATCTCCATCACTGTCTAAAACATAAGGACCATGTTTTTTAATAGCCTTTAATCCTTTTTCATTCAGATAAGGTTTTACTTTGTCCAACACTTCCATCAAACGCGGAAGTTCGTCTTCATCTAATGGTGCTCCTGATTCTCCTGCTACACAACATTCGCCCTTGCATGCATTAAGGTCGCACACAAATTTTTTATCGAGTACATCGTCGGAGATAATGGTATTTTTAATTGCAATCATGAACCGCAAAAATACGGAAATTTATGGAGTGTATAAGAGGGAATTACGTTGAATGTAGATATTTCGACGATTAAATACTTTTCCCGCAGATTGCGCAGATAAACGCAGATTTTTTCTTTTGTCTTTTGAGATTAAAAACAGATTGCTCTGCGAGAATCAGTGAAATCTGCGGGACACATTTAGCCAATAAGTCCAATTGCCGCGAGCATCCTACCCGTTACACCTTTTTCCTTTCGATAAGAAAAGTACTCTTCATTATTTATCACAGTACATGTTTTAGCAATCTCAATTTGTGAAGGTGGAATTCCAAATGCTTTTAATTGTTGTTCATTATCGCTTTTCAGGTCCACAAAATATTTTTGTTTATACTCATCAAAACGCACAAATTTTTTATCAAACTGTGACGCAACTTCCTCTCCGACTTCAAAAGATTCATATGAGATGCAGGTTCCTACATAAGCGTAACAATCAGCTCCAATAGTCCCATATTGTTTTTGCATTTCATTCAACGTGTGTGTTACAATTTTTGCAACAGTTCCTTTCCAACCTGAATGAACGGCTGCCACTGCTTTTTGTTTGTGATCATAAATTAAAATGGGCGTGCAATCCGCAACAGTTACACAAACAAACAATCCGGGCTTGTTTGTTATTATAGCATCGTAACCATCGGCATGTTGTGGATAATCTGCAAGCAATATTTTATTGTCATGAACCTGGTGAGAATGTGCCACATAATTAACATCAGCACCTAATGCTTCAAAAAAAAGTTTCCGGTTTTTTGCAATTATCTCTGCTTCATCATTAGTAGAAAGCCCTAAGTTTAGTGAGTAAAAAGGTTTAGAGCTAAAACCACCCGTTCGTTTGCTTTGCCCGGCCTTAACGTTAGCGAATTGCTTAAAAATTTCGGGAACATCGATCATCCTTAAATATCTTTTATAAACTCTTTTATAAGTGCTAGTGTTTGCGGCACAGCTTCCAGGTTTAATGTATGTCCGACATTTGGAATAATTTCTAAATGAGAATTTGAAATGTTTTTATGAATCTCCATCGGAAATTCACGTGGCAATAAAAAATCCTTTTCTCCGTGAATGATCAAAGTGGGCGTGATTATTTTTTTTAGCTTTTCCCTGTAGTCTTCCCTTGCTTCAGTAGCTTTCATTAATTTAATGATTGGTTCCGGATGCATTCCCGCTTGTAGCCGGGCATCTTTCATAGCTTCAATAGGTATCAATGGGTTTTTAAAATAGGTATCGCTTAATACCGAAGGAAGCATCACATCAAACATTAAAGTATAGCCACCTGATTCTAATGCGCGCCACCACGAATTTCCAATAGCATTAAAAATAGGTGTTTTGTGTGCCAGTGTGCCCATCAGAACAAGTTTCTTAAGCACATTTGGATACAAAACAGCAAAATGTTGGGCAACCATTCCGCCATAAGATAATCCTATCATCACCAGGTTTTCCGGTTTAAGTTCATCTACCAAACTTTTAACATCCGCAGCATGCTGATCAAATGTTCTCCATTCCGCATCTTTATCCGAACTCCCCTGAAAAACCAAATCCATTAATACAATCTGATAATCACTTGCCAGGTATGGAACTGTTAAGGCCCAGGCAATAGTTCCTTGTGTGAGACCGTTCAAAAAAATCAAGGTTGTTTTTGCATCCTTTTTTCCATGTATCTCGTAGTAAAGGTGTAATCCTTCTTTAGTTTGGTGTATCATAACGAGTTCGTTTACGGGTTTTCTTGCTTTTTGGTTGCAAATTATCCCCACGTTTGTTAAATCGCATGAAGGTAGCGGTAAAAATTTGTTTTTTAGATAAATTTAGTTTTACATTTGTCAAATCGTGAAAATGCTAAGACAAACCCGAATTTTCGGTTCGGTTTTTGTTGTTGTTTTCCAAATTATAATCTTATCAGTAATGGAACCGAAAATACTCACTTTACCAATGTTTCCTCTTAATACTATTGTATTACCGGGCGAAACAACGGTGTTGCACATATTTGAGGATAGGTATAAAGAGTTGATCGTAGATTGCATGAGGAATATGGCTAATTTTGGCATTCCTTACGTAAAAAACGATATGATCTCTGAATACGGTATGGAAGTTAGGATCAAACGTATCTTAAAAACATACGAAAATGGCGAATTAGATATTGAAGTAGTGGGTGTTGAACCCTTCAAAATATTACAGTATACCGAAGTATTAAAACCAAAATTATACGGAGCTGCCAGCATTGAGGAATATGAAGATGATATGACCTCTGTACGATACAAAATGTTCCGCTCTCTGAAAAAATACATTAAGTCAGCAAAACAAAAAGAGATACCGGTAGAAACCTTTACCAATGTTTCAGTGTACAACGTTGCAATTTTGCTTGATCTTACCAATGAAGAAAAAATCCAACTAATAGCATTTCAAACATTAAAAGAAAAAGAAGATTTTTTAATTGCGAAACTAAAACTGTTCATGCATATGCTAAAAACAGAACAGCAATTGCAAGGCAAATTTTGGATGAATTAACAATTTGTTCTACACTTTTTCATCAGACTCTTTATCAATTTATTTCTCCAAAACAATCCTGAAAGTAGTTCCTTGACCGGGCTCTGTGCGTTTTACAAAGATCTTTCCATTGTGATAATTTTCTATTATACGCTTACATAAAGACAAGCCTAATCCCCAACCTCTTTGTTTGGTAGTAAAGCCTGGTTCAAAAACAGTTTTTGCTTTTCCTTTCGGGATTCCTTTTCCTGTGTCACTAAAGTCGATGTAAACATATTGGGTCGCATCCGTAACATCAACGGTAATGCTTCCTTTTCCATCCATTGCATCAACAGCATTCTTACAAAGATTTTCTACAACCCATTCAAACAAAGGAATACTTATTTTTGCAGTCACATTTTTTTCAGAGCAGTTTACCGCGAAGCTCACATTACGTGATGTACGTAGCTTGATATAATCTACAGCGTGATCCAATACCTGTTTGATATTTTCGCTTTGCATGTTAGGAACGGAGCCAATCTTGGAAAAACGCTCTGTTATAGTGTTTAAACGATCTACATCTCTATTCAATTCTTTTATAATATCATCTTCTACACCTTGAGCTTTCAATAATTCCACCCAAGCCATTAATGAAGAAAGAGGGGTTCCTAATTGGTGAGCTGTTTCCTTACTCATACCTACCCAAACCTGATTTTGCTCAGATTTTCGGGCTGTACTAAATAAAGAGTAAGCTATCAATAAAAATAAACCGATCACACCAAACTGAACATAAGGATAGTATTTGAGTTGTGTTAATAAAGTAGATTGCTCATAATAAATATAATTTTTTCCGCCTTCACCTAAATCAATCTCTATCACCGGATTTTGAGAAGCCATGGATTGTAAACGTTCCTCCATTTTTATTGGGTCCGAAAATACAGAAGAATCCAAGTTACCATAAGCTAGAATATTCTTCTTGGTGGAGTCAGTATAGATAACCGGCACAGATGCTGTATTTACAGCTACTTCGGAGATAAATGATTTTATTAAACTATCAAAAACAAGTTTGATGTCGGTAAATACTTTGGAATCATTATAATACAAATAGTTTTTCTTACCCTTAAAATACTCCACTTCAATCGGAGGATATTTTTTCTTCATATCCAGAAATTGCTGCCTTACGTAACTTGTATCTTTCTCTCTTAAAGTGTCAAGATTTCTGAACCCCGCTATCTTTTCTTTCTCGTTGGTAAGTATAACCGGAACGGTTGTGTTACTTTGAATCACTTTTAAAATAAAAGTAAGATCACTCATTTCAGCTGATGCTAAACGCTGTGTAGCCTGAGCGTACAACTCAGCTTTTTTTCGTTCTTCGAGTTTTATTTTTGTAAAAAGTTCGTTGGTAAAACGTACCAGTTTAGCTTTTTTCTGAACCGCTTCTGCCCACAATTTTACTTTGGTGCGCTCTTCGTCGGCGATCTTTTTCACTAAACTATTGGTGTACCACAACGAAACTATAATGATAACAATAGCGATCACAAAGAGTACTATTTTCCATTGTTGTTTGCGTGTGTAGATGTTCATAAACCGAGCAAATTTTATGCTTTTAAAATCGGACTAGCAACTTTGTTTTTATTGGCAAGCTGTCCGCAGGCTGCATCAATATCTTTTCCTCTGCTTCTTCTTACATTTACTACAACTCCTTTATCCGCAAGGTATCTGAAAAAAGTATTCAATCGTTCAGGTGTGGTTTGTTGAAATTCCCCATCATCAATTGGATTATACTCAATGATGTTTACTTTAGATGGAACTCTTGCACAGAATTTTGCCAGATCTTTCGCATCCTGCAAACTATCATTAAAATCTTTAAAAGCAATATATTCAAACGTTACTTTATTCCCTGTTTTGTTATAATAATAATTCATCGCATCCGCCAAATTATCCAATGTATTGGTTTCATTGATCGGCATGATGTGATTGCGCTTTTCATCATCGGCTGCATGTAGTGACAAAGCCAAATTAAATTTTACGTCATCATCTCCCAAAGCTTGGATCATTTTTGCAACACCCGCTGTAGAAACGGTAATACGCTTAGCCGCCATGCCCAATCCGTTTTGAGATGTAATGTGGTTTACGGAATTAATTACTTCTTTATAATTTAATAAAGGTTCGCCCATTCCCATGTAAACAATATTGGTAAGTGGTTGTCCGTATTTTTCTTCTGATAATTTTTTTACTAAAGCAACCTGATCATAGATCTCACCTGCAGTTAGGTTACGTAAACGTTTTAATCTGCCCGTTGCGCAAAATTTACAAGTTAAACTGCATCCAACCTGAGAAGAGATGCAAACCGTCATGCGTGTGTCGGTTGGAATCAATACACTTTCCACAATTTTGTTGTCCTGCAATTTCATGGCGCATTTAATAGTCCTATCACCACTAATCTGCATTTCGCTAATAGTAACCGGACTGATCTCAAAACCATTTTCAAGTTTGGCTCTTGTGTCTTTCGAAAGATTGGTCATTTCACCAAAGCTGATAGCACTTTTCTGCCACAACCATTGATAAACCTGCTTTGCACGAAATGCTGGTTCGCCCATTGTTTTAAAAACCCCGGTAAGTTCTTCTTGAGTTAAACTACGTATGTCTTTTAAATTTTCCAAGTCTGCAAAGATACGGAGGAAAAATGCCTTTTCCCAAATCCGCGTGTTAATTATTGCTTGAAAATCAGCACTTTTTGAGCGTTTTAAACACCCGTTTTATCGCTTAAAATGAGTATATTCGCAGACATTTTTTGGGACTTAATGGACTACAAGAGCAAAATAAACGCTGAAAAACTACCAAAGCATATTGCCATCATCATGGATGGTAATGGCAGATGGGCAAAACAGCAAGGAGAACAGCGGATTTTTGGACATCATAATGGTGTTTCCTCAGTGCGCGATACAACTGAAGCTGCGGCAGAACTGGGAGTTAAGTACTTAACCTTGTATGCTTTTAGTACCGAAAACTGGAACCGCCCGAAAGATGAAGTGGAGGCTTTGATGGAATTGTTGGTGATGACCATCAGCAAAGAAACTGAAACCTTATTGAAAAACGGGATCAGATTAGAAACCATTGGTGATATTGATTCATTGCCTGCATCCTGCAAATACCAATTACAGGAAGCAAAAGAGGCAACAAAGGCAGGAGACAGAATGACCTTAGTGCTTGCATTAAGTTATTCTTCCAAATGGGAGATCGTTAAAGCGGTTAAAGAAATTGCCCAGGAGGCTAAAGACGGGAAACTAAAGCCCGAAGACATTACAGAAGAGTTGTTTGCAGGAAAGCTTTGTACAAGCGGAATGCCCGATCCTGAATTGATGATCCGTACAAGCGGAGAACACCGTATTAGCAACTTTTTATTGTGGCAATTATCCTACGCTGAATTTTATTTCACCGAAAAATTATGGCCGGATTTCCGCAAAGAAGATCTTTACGAAGCCATCTATAACTACCAAAATCGCGAAAGACGCTTTGGAAAAACAAGCGAGCAGATACAATAAATCCTGTTAATTCATGTTAATCCATTTTACCACCTAAAACCAATTAAAGATATTTGTTACCTACCGAAATGAACGTGAATCAGATTAAAAGACTAATCCCATTATTTGTTCTTGCATTATTTGCATTTACATCGCAGGCGCAAATAAAACCAATTGGAAGTACCGATAGCATCGATTACTTACACCCTAAAGATTATACCATTGGTGCAATTGAAATTAAAGGACTGAAGTCTCTTGACAAAAACGTGATCAAATTAATGTCGGGTTTGTACGAAGGACAAAAGATAAAAGTTCCGGGAGATGCTACTGCCGATGCTATTAAAAAATTATGGAAGGCAGGTTTTTTTGATGATGTAAAAATTTATCAGGAAAAAGTTATTGGAAACGACATCTTCTTAACCATTGAATTACAGGAACGTCCGCGTCTTTCAAAGTTTTCATTTAAAGGCGTAAAGAAAAATGAAGCTGATGATATTCGTGAAAAGGTTCGTTTGGTTCGTCAGAAGATTGTAACAGATTACCTGTTGGCTAATGTAAAAACACAGATCAAAGAGTTTTATGTTGACAAGGGGTATTACAATGCGGATGTAGAGATCATCAGTGAAGAAGATAAAGACTCGAAAAACAAAGATGTAATTCTTACCATTAAAGTAACCAAAGGAAAAAAGGTTCGCATTGAAGATGTAGTTTTTTATGGCAACACTGTTATGAAAACCGGCAAACTTCGCCGTAAGATGAAAGAAACAAAACGTTACAGGTGGTACACCTTTTTTAATAGCGGAAAATTTCTGGAAGAAAACTACGAAGCAGACAAGCCAACTCTTCTTACAAAATATCTTTCTTTGGGATACAGGGATGCACGCATAGCAAAAGACACTTTTTATTTTGTTTCTCCAAATCGTGTTAAAATTGAGATTACTATGGATGAAGGAAGGAAGTATTATTTCCGTAATATATCCTGGTTGGGTAATAGTAAATTCAGAACCGGGCAATTAGATACTATCCTCGGAATTAAAAAAGGTGATACCTACGATCAATCTGTACTCGAACAAAAATTATACATGAACCCAAGTGGTATTGATGTGAGTTCGCTTTACATGGATGACGGGTACTTATTCTTCCAGGTAAATCCAACCGAAACAAATGTAGAGAACGATTCTATTGATATGGAAATCCATATATACGAAGGAAAACAAGCTATCATCAACAAAGTAACTGTAGTAGGAAATACCAAAACGAACGATCATGTGATTTACCGCGAAATCCGTACACGCCCGGGGCAATTGTTCCGCCGTTCGGATATCATGCGTACACAACGAGAACTTTCTCAGTTAGGATATTTTGATCCCGAAAAACTAGGTGTTACACCAACACCAAATGCTGCGGATGGCACAGTAGATATTGAGTACAAAGTAGAAGAAAAACCTTCTGATCAATTAGAACTATCTGGTGGTTGGGGAGCAGGTCAGTTGGTTGGAACATTAGGGGTTTCCTTCAATAATTTCTCTGCCCGCAATTTCTTCAAAAAAGGATCGTGGCAGCCACTTCCTTCCGGTGATGGACAGAAGTTAAGCATTCGTGCACAAAGTTCAGGTGTATATTATCAAAGTTATAACGCCTCTTTTACTGAGCCATGGCTTGGAGGTAAAAAACCAAATTCATTAAGCTTTAGTGTTTTCAAAAACGTTCAATCTAACGGACAAAAGAAACGTATTAAAGATAGTGAAGGAACAAAAATTGCAAACCCATTACGTGCAGATATTAATATCACAGGGGTTTCAATGGGATTTGGTAAACGTTTGAAATGGCCGGATGATTATTTCAGTATTTATGCCGAACAGTATTTCGGGCATTATAATTTACACAACTATACTTCGGTGTTTACCTTTGGTAATGGTGTTGCTAATAACATTCGTACCACACTTAACTTTAGCAGAAACTCTTTACAAGGAAATCCAATTTTCCCAACAGGTGGTTCTAATATTGTTTTCTCAGCAATGTTAACGCCTCCTTATTCTGCTTTCAACAAAAAAGACTATTCCGTTATTTCTGACCAAGAGCGTTACAAATTTTTAGAATATCAGAAATACAAATTCACCACACAATGGTATATGCAGCTTACCAATAAGCGTGCGCCCGAAGGCAAGGAAGCACGTAACTTGATTTTACGCGCAAGTTATGGTTTTGGTATTTTAGGAATGTACAATAAGAAAGTTGGTGTTTCTCCTTTCGAACGCTTTTATTTAGGAGGAAGTGGTTTAACCGGTTTTGCTTTGGATGGACGTGAGATCATTGCATTGAGAGGTTATCAGGATAACTCTATTGCTGGTGGAAGTAATCAGGGAGCAGCTATCATTTCTAAATACACTATGGAATTACGTTATCCTATTTCCTTGAATCCGCAGGCTACCGTATTTGCATTGGCTTTTGCTGAAGCAGGAAATGCAGTTGACAATATGAAACAGTTTCAACCGTTTAATGTGAAACGAAGCGCCGGAGCAGGTGTAAGAATTTTCTTACCTATGTTTGGTTTACTTGGTTTTGATTATGGCTGGAATTTTGATAAAACACCTAACAATGCTCAATTGTATAAAGGACAATTCCACTTTACAATTGGGGCACAAATTGGAGAATTATAAAACAGTCCCGATAGCCCCGCCTGAATGACTCAGTCGGGCAGGTATCGGGATTAAAATTAAAAAACATGAAAAGATTAATTGGCACACTTTTAGTAATTGCAACCATCGGAGTTGGTTCTTTGAAAGCTCAAAAATTCGGCTACGTTGATTCGGAATATATTTTAAACAGTATTCCTGAATACAAAGCTGCAAAAACCGAAATGGATAAACTATCAGCTGACTGGCAAAAAGAGATCGAGTTAAAATATGCTGAGATCGATAAATTGTATAAAGCATATCAGGCAGAACAAATCTTACTTACTGATGAAATGAAAAAGAAACGTGAGAATGAGATCGTGAACAGAGAAGCAGAAGCAAAAGACCTGCAAAAAGCTAAATTTGGAGTAGACGGGGAATTATTCAAAAAACGAATGGAATTAATAAAACCCATTCAGGATAAAGTATACAATGCGGTAAAAGCCGTGGCAGACAAGGGCGGATTAGCAGTGATTTTCGATAAAAATAGTGACTTAACCATTTTGTACTCTAATCCTAAATTCGATAAAAGTGAGGCAGTATTAGATTATTTGGGCTATAACAAAAAGAAATAATAAATTCGTACAATATTAGAATAAAACAAACAGGCTACAGCGTAGCCAAACATTATTAACCAAAGGCTACAGCGTAGCAAAAATAAGTAAGATGAAAAAAGTAACAAAAACACTGGCTTTAATTTTAGTAGGATTAGCGGTTAACTCGGCTGTAATGGCTCAAAAAATAGCTCATATTCAATTAGATTCATTGATCACTTTAATGCCTGAAACCAAAAAAGCACAGGACATTGCACAGGAGTATTTGAAGCAATTGGAAAAAGAGATTACTATGATGCAAACGGAGTTTCAAACGAAACTTACCGATTACCAAACAAACGGGGCAACATACAGCGATTTAGTAAAGAAAAACAAAGAAGAAGAATTGCAGATGTTACAGCAACGTATTGAAGGATTCAGAGAGCAGGCTCAGCAGGATTACCAAAAAAAATATGGTGAGTTATCAAAACCAATTTACGACAAGGCTAAAAAAGGTATTGATGCAGTTGCTAAAGAATCAGGTTACAAATATGTGTTAGATACAAGCACAGGTTTAGTTCTTTATTCAGAAGCATCAGATGATATTCTCCCTTTAGTAAAAAAGAAATTAGACACTATGCCTGAAGCGGTATTACCGGGAGCAACTCCAAGCAACACTCCACCAAAAGGTGGTACAACTCCACCAAAAGGCGGAACTACACCTCCTAAATCAGGTGGGAAATAATTGAATTAAGGTTTATGAATGCAGAAAGCTGTGAGATAATTCTCACGGCTTTTTTGTTGCTATTAGAAGGGGGCGTAAAATCAGTTGTCCTAAAAGAGCGGACAACTCAAAAGATATATGAAAACTACCGTTTCAAGGCAATATATTTAACTTCGTCACAACTTGTAACCAACCGAATTCTATAAAAACAAAAAATCCCGCCCCCTTCGACAAGCTCAGGATGACGGGATTACTTAAAATAAAACGATCAACTCCCACCCATTCAACGCTTCAGCACCTGCAACGATCTCGAGGATCTCGGTGGTGATGGTTTCCCTCTGCACTATTTCAATTTCCTTTTAACATCGATTAGACTTTTTGCCGATTGTTTGGTTACGATTTTTTTACCTGTTTTTGCTTCAATTTGTTTACGTGTGTTACCTGCAATAGTGCCCCCTTGTTTCGCAATTACTTTGCTTTCTTTAAAGCTTTTTGGTTTTTTCTCTTTACTTATTTCTGTTGTTGATGCTTCGGCAAGCATATTCAAAACCAATTCCAAATTGGTCATATTATCACGAAGATTTTCCTTTTTAAGATCTTTGAATTGTTTGTATTGCTTAACTGTTAATCCACTCCATGCCTTTGTTATTTCATCGGTTAATATTGCAAACTCTTGTCCCTTTTGCACCCCTCGACTCTCCCATTCATCTGTCAGGTCTTTTCTAACTTCAATACTCTTAAGACGTTGATTCACCCACTCTTTGCTGTAACCCTTTTTAAGATAGGTTTCGATTAAGCGATCAATGCCAATTTCCGGGTCTTCTATTTCATCAATGCGTTCTCGTGCTACTTTGGCTATCCACAGTTTAAAGGGCTCGGCTTTAGGAGAAGGAATGGATTGGATCAAGCGGAATAACTGCTCTGTATCGGCAACATCTGTTACCCTCATTTTACCATCAGCTGCTTGCATTTTGAAAGCGTTACAATTTGTAACGGTTTCATTTCCTTCATCCTTTAGTCGCATTTTCAGCACCCTCCAATATACTTGTGGATTTGGACTATCAGTTAAAATGCTTATTACATCAACTATAGAGAAGTACCATTTCTCCTCTTCTTCATTCCAAACAGAGCGAACTTGTTTTTGCTCGAATAATTTTATTGCTGTTTCCTTTGACATAGGTTAATTTCTTAGAGTAAATTTAGCTCTATTTATAGCACGGTGTAGCTACAAATTGTAGTATTTATAAAAACAAAAAATCCCCCCGAATACTCGAGAGGATTTTCAATATAAACTAAGTTCTATTATTACCCATTCAACGCCTCAGCACCTGCAACGATCTCGAGGATCTCGGTGGTGATGGCAGCCTGACGTGCTTTGTTGTATGAGATCTTAAGATCACGTAACATTTCTTTTGCGTTATCGGTTGCTTTGTGCATCGCTGTCATACGCGCTCCGTGCTCTGATGCAACCGAATCTAAAATAGCTTTGTATAACTGGATCTTTAATGATTTTGGTATTAAATCTCCAACAATGTATTCTTTACTTGGTTCAAAAATGTATTCAACAGCTGATGTAGATTTTGTATCAGTTGCAGGGTTTACCTCAACAGGTAAATAAGGTTCTGCAGTAGTGATCTGAACCGCAGCGTTACGAAACTGATTGTAAATTACATCTACTTTATCAAACTGATTTGCTTTGAAAGCTTCCATGATCTTTTCAGCAACCGGAGCAACAGTATCAAATTTTAAATTGTCGAATAGTTCGCTTAAATTAGAAGGAAGAATAGTGTCAGCAATTGCATGTTCCGTTCTGCGGAAAGCATCGTTCGCTTTTTTCCCGATAGGTAATACAGAAACTTTTTTACCTGCGTATTCGTTCTTAATTAAGCTCCATGCTTTTTTAATAACGTTAGCATTAAAAGCTCCAGCCAAACCTCTGTTAGAAGAAACAACTACCAACAACACATGGTCGCCGTTTGTAGGGCGGGCATAAGCGTTTTCGGAAACATCTAAACTAGCGCTCAGGTTTTGAAGGATCTCTTTCAGCTTGTTGGCATACGGGCGCATCTGCGTGATCGCATCCTGCGCACGTTTCAATTTTGCAGCACTCACCATTTTCATAGCGCTTGTGATCTGCATAGTAGAACCTACTGAGGTGATCCTGTTTCTTACTTCTTTTAAATTTGCCATTCCAAATTAATTTGAAAATTAGTTGATTTGATAATTTGATAATGGGTTTTATACTTTATTGGAGATTTCATTTCCAAATTGCCTCATTACCAAATTTCCAAATTAATATTAAGCTTTGAATTTTTTAGAAACTTCTTTTGATACTGCTTCCAATGTATTTGTGATCTCATCAGTATACTGACCTGCTTTTAACGCATCCAACACACCTTTGTGATTTCTTTCCAATACATCTAAGTAATCTCTTTCAAATTCTCTTACTTTATTTACAGGAACCTCACGTAACAAGTTACGAGTACCACAGTAAATAATTGCAATTTGTTGTTCAACACGTAGTGGAGAGAATTGTCCTTGTTTAAGGATCTCTACGTTACGTGCACCTTTATCTAATACCGCTTTTGTAGTAGCATCCAAATCAGAACCGAACTTCGCAAACGCTTCTAATTCGCGGTATTGAGCCTGATCTAATTTTAATGTACCTGCAACTTTTTTCATTGACTTGATCTGAGCGTTACCACCTACACGAGATACAGAAATACCTACGTTGATAGCGGGACGAACACCTGCGTTGAACAAGTTCGACTCAAGGAAGATCTGACCATCTGTAATAGAAATTACGTTGGTTGGAATATACGCTGATACGTCACCTGCTTGTGTTTCGATAATAGGAAGAGCTGTTAATGATCCGCCACCTTTAACAATAGCTCTGATAGAATCAGGAAGATCGTTCATTCCTTGTGCAATTGCATCTGATGCGTTGATCTTTGCAGCACGCTCTAACAAACGACTGTGAAGGTAGAATACATCACCAGGATAAGCCTCACGCCCAGGAGGACGACGAAGCAATAAAGAAACCTCACGGTAAGCAACTGCTTGTTTAGAAAGATCATCAAACACGATCAATGCCGGACGACCGGTATCGCGGAAGAACTCACCAATTGCAGCACCTGCAAACGGAGCGTAGAATTGTAATGGAGCAGGATCAGAAGCGTTTGCAGCTACGATAATGGTATAAGCCATTGCACCTGCATCTTCTAATACTCTTTGAACGTTAGCTACCGTAGAACCTTTTTGCCCGATAGCAACGTATATACAAAATACAGGTTTACCTGCATCAAAAAATTCTTTTTGGTTGATGATAGCATCGATACAAACCGCAGTTTTACCTGTTTGACGATCACCAATTACAAGCTCACGTTGACCACGACCGATTGGAATCATAGCATCGATTGACTTGATACCTGTTTGAAGAGGCTCAGTAACCGGCTGACGATAAATAACACCGGGTGCTTTACGCTCTAATGGCATTTCGTAAGTAGTTCCTGTGATAGGACCTTTACCATCAATTGGCAAACCTAATGTATCAACTACACGACCTAACATTCCTTCACCTACTTTAAGAGAAGCAATTTTACCTGTACGTTTACAAGTAGAGCCTTCGCTAATTCCAGCGCTGTCTCCAAGTAATACAGCACCAACGTTATCTTCTTCAAGGTTCATTACTATACCGCGAAGACCTGTAGCGAACTCGATAAGCTCACCTGACTGTACCTTAGAAAGTCCATAAATACGAGCGATACCGTCACCCACTTGTAACACGGTACCCACTTCTTCCAATTCAGCTGCTGATTTAAAGCCTGATAGTTGTTGACGTAGAATTGCAGATACTTCTGCCGGTTTAATTTCTGCCATGATTGATTTGTTTTTTATTTTTTCACCACTGAGACATGGAGGTTCACTTTGATTATATTCTAAAATTATTACATGTTTTTAAATCGCCCAACTACTAATCCATTCGTAATTGTTTTCATATTTTGTCCATTGCTATCATATACCTTGCAAGCAAATGTTGCTTTAAACTTAACGTAATGTGTTCCCGATATATTTTGAGTTAATGTATCTGTTATAGCAAATGTACTACCGGCCTGTGAGCCATTCTCTGACCTGAAAACAAATCCCCCTACATCAACAAACAGGTCTAAGCCATTTCCAGTTATGCTACCATATGGAACAGATCCATTAGGGAAAAAGCTATCAAAATTACTATTTGGAGCAATTCCCGAAGTTCCGTTAAAAATCAGTGATCCCTTCTCAAGATAAAAATGAATATTCCCAGAGAGATTATTTACAAAATAGGCTTTATAATTTGCAGTACCCGTGCTTCCAGTGAAAGAAATAGCAGATCCATTTGCTGCCATTTCAAAGTTAGAGCCATCAGTGTATGTATAATTTGTTCCATCTAAAGTATAAGTAACTTGCAAAGGTGTTGAAGCACTAAGGCCACCAGTTGTTGTGCCACTTGTTGTGGTTCCGGAGGTTGTAGTACCACTAGTGGTGGTTCCAGAAGCAGTGGTTGTTGTTCCTGATGTTGTAGTCGAGCTTGTAGTTGTTGTTTTATCTTCCTTTTTACATGCAAAAATCACCACTGTAATTAGTGTGATCAGACAAAGCGCCGTGGTGATTTTTTTCATTGGTTTATAGTTTTATTAAAATTCTTTTACAAAAGGGTTCTCAGAAAAATTCTTTCTTAGATCGTTCAATGTTCTTGAAACACTTGCATCAACTTGATTATCTCCGATCTTGATTACAAATCCACCGATAAGGTCTTTGTCAATTTTTTCTGTTAACTCAACTTCACCTGTTGTTGTTGCTTTTACAAGTTCCATAACCTTAGCTCTTGTAGTTGCATCTATTCCGGCTGCAGAAGTAATTACTGCTGATAAAATATTCTTATGCTTTTTGTATTCTCCGTCAAATGCTTTTGCGATATCATCTACATAACCTTCACGACGTTTTTCTGTAATGATGTTGATGAAAGCGAAAGTAAGATCATTGATCTTTCCTTTGAAAAGTTCAGTAAGGATCTCTTGTTTTTTATCGGTTTTAATAACCGGGCTTTCAAGGAATGCTACAAAATCACGATTCGAATAACAGATCTCTCTGATATGCATCATGTCTTTGTAAACCTCTTCCAACAGTCCTCTCTCAACCGCCAGGCCTAACAATGATTTTGCGTATCTTATTGCTACTACCATGTTTTTATTAGTTAAGAGTAACCTCTTTCATTAAATTATTAATGTGCGCTTTTTGCTTTTCGTCGCTTGAGAATTGTTCTCTTAAAATTTTCTCAGCGATATCAATTGAAAGTGTTGCCACCTGATTTTTCAATTCAGTAATTGCAGCTAATTTTTCGTTATTGATAGTTTCTCGTGCCTGAGCAACCAAACGATCAGCTTCTGATTTAGCTTTTGTTTTTGCTTCAGCAATGATAGCATCTTTTGCATCTCGTGCGTCTTTTAACAATGTGTCGCTTGCTGCACGAGCTTCTGCAAGAATACGCTCGTTACCTGCCTGTAGTTCTTTCATCTCCTGACGTGCTTTTTCAGCTGACTGAATCGCGCTATCAATTGAATCTTCACGTTCCTTGATCATTTTAAGGATCGGTTTCCATGCAAATTTCTTAAGCAATAAAAAGATAATCGCGAAAGTCACGAACATCCAAAACATGAGGCCTAATGCGGGGGTTACTAATTCCATGTATTTCTATTTTTTTAAATTTTCTTTTTAAATAAAAAAGTAAAAAGCGACAACCAACCGTTGTCGCTTTATTACAATTACTTTGCTAAAACTACTAATAACGCAACAACCATCGCGAAGAAAGCAGCACCCTCAACTAGGGCAGCAGCTAAGATCATGTTCGAACGGATGTCGTTAACAGCTTCCGGTTGACGAGCGATTGATTCTAAAGCAGAACCACCGATACGGCCAATACCTAAACCTGCAGCTAAAGCAGCTACACCAGCACCAATTGCAGCAACACCTGCAGCTAAAGGAACTTCTAATAACATTGTTGTCATTTTTATTTATTTAAATTGTTTAACAATACGCTGTTTTTCTTAAAAACAACAAAAAAGTATTTTTAATTTCTTAAGCGATCACGTGCGTTGCTTCATGTCCTTTTTCAACATGGTGCTCATGCTCGTGATGACCTTCTTCAACTGCTGCTCCAATGTATATTGCCGATAATAATGTAAATACGTAAGCTTGTAAAAAGGCAACCAATAATTCAAGGAAACCCATGAACACTGTAAAAGCAATAGAAACAACAGATACTCCATAACCTGCTCCCGTGCTTTTTTCTCCGAAAATAAAAATCAAACTAAAGAAAGCCAATGCAATGATGTGGCCCGCAGTGATGTTTGCGAACAAACGAATCATTAATACAAACGGACGAAGAACAACACCTATCAACTCAATTGGAGTTAAAATGATCAACACAGGAATTGGAACGCCAGGCATTGCAAAAATATGTCTCCAATAATGCCCATTTCCGCTAATTAATGTAACAACTAAAGTGATTCCTGCTAATACTAAACAAACAGATATGTTTCCTGTTAAGTTAGCTCCGAATGGGAAGATTGGAATCAAACCCATTAAATTATTAAAGAAGATAAAGAAGAATGCAGTTAATAAATAAGGCATATAACGCTCATATTTTTTCTCACCGATAGAAGTTTTGGCAACATCATCACGGATAAAAAGAATAAGCGGCTCCATAAATGACTGTAAACCTTTAGGTGCCATACCTTCACGACGCTTGTACGATTTAGCAACTTTAATAAAGATCAATAACATGATCAAAGCGCTAACAATAATAGTTAAGGCATTTTTCGTTATAGAGAAATCTTTGATTTTAGCAGTTGCTTCTTCATCAACATTACCAAAGTTATCTACCACTTCAATATGTTCATTATGCAACATATACTTGTAGTGTGTTCCTTCATAAATATCTTCATGGTGTTCTACTTTGGAAGAGGAGAAAATCTCTAAACCTTTGTCGGTCCATAAAATTACCGGAAGAGGAATGTGAACCGCGTGCCCATGATCACCCCACAAATGCCATTGATGAGAATCTCCAATATGCTCGATGATCATTTCACCTGCGTTAAAAGCAGTGGAGTTCCCTTCAGCGTGCTTTGCTGCAGACACCGTATCAATTACTTCATCATGGTTGTTTTCTTCTTCAATAGGCTCGTAAGCGAATGTTTTTGCAGGTAACAAAGTTAGAACTGCTACAAATAAAGAAAAACAGAAGTTTTTTACCGAAAATATGTTGATTTTATTACTCATTGCTCTTGATTGAAGGTTATACCCTAAAATTCGGGTGCAAAGGTAGGTATAGAAAATGAATTTAGAAAATTTTTAAAGACCTAATTTCGAGGCATTTCAATTCTTCGATAAACGACTGTTAATAAGCGGTATAGAGGCATTGTTGGTTGCCGAAAAAACACACCCAAATATTCCTTACCTTTACGAAAAGAGTTTTGTGAAATGGCAGGAGTAAATAAAGTGATATTGGTTGGTTATTTGGGCAAGGATCCGGAAATAAGAAACCTGGAAGTGGGTCTGATTAGGGCTAGTTTTAGTATGGCTACAACGGAGGTGCATAAAGATAAAAACGGGAACAAAATAGAACATACCGAATGGCATAACATTTTATTATGGCGTGGATTGGCTGAAAATGCTGAAAAATTGCTTAAAAAAGGTTCAATGATATACCTGGAAGGCAAGTTACAAACCCGTGACTGGATGGATAAAGAAGGTCGCAAGCATTATATAACTGAAATTGTAGGTGATTCTTTTCAGCTTTTGGACAGAAAAGAACATTCGGGAAATCAAAACAATCCTCAACACATTGATCCACCAAAGATGACGGATATTAATGGTGGGAGTAGTGACCTGCCTTTTTAAAGCTTCAACACAGAGACTCAGAGAAACATGAGTTACACAGAGTTTGTATTTGAAATCAAAAGAACATAATAATTAGGGCGTTTTCGTTTCTCTGTGAAACTCCATTCACTTTGTGTGCTCTGTGTTGAAAGGATTTTGCGTTTTCGATATGATTTTTTGATCCGCAAAACGTATCTTCGTACTTTGTAAATCACATTCATGAAATTGAGCACTTTCTTAAAATTAACCCTCTTTTTACCGATAGTTTTTTTGATTGCTTGCGGTGATGATGAAGATGAGGTGTTTACCCCAAAACCAAGAGCCTATTATCGTATTGATTTTCCGCAAAAAAAATATGTTACTTACGATAGTGCTTGCCCCTTTACTTTTGAAACACCTGTTTATTCGGTTGTAGAAAAAGATCAGGATCCAAACTCCAAACCATGCTGGATCAACATTAAATATCCTCAGTTCAAAGCGCAGTTGCATGTGAGTTATGCTTTATTAAACAACGACCTCAACACTTATATTGAAACATCGCGTGAATTGGCCATAAAACATCAGATAAAAGCAAGCGGTTTGGATCAACAGGTTATCATTAGGGATTCTGCAAAAGTATATGGCTTGTTTTATGACATTGCAGGAAACACAGCTTCATCTATGCAGTTTTATGTAACAGATAGTACCAATCATTTTTTAAGAGGCTCTTTATATTTTAATGTTGCCCCAAATATCGACTCTATGAAAATTGTAGTTGATTATTTAAAGACGGATGTATTACACATGATACAGACGTTTAAGTGGAAACAGGCAGTTGCGACGAAAAAAAGTTAATTTTCCTTTTTAAGCCTGAAACATTTATTAAACCCTACCAGCAAAAAGGCCTGATGATTTTTAAATGAAATATCAGCTCTGCAGGTTATCTCGGCTTTTATCTTTTCGAGCGGGAACTCCAGTATCAATGCACTTGATCCGTAGGAAGAAAGATGAGTTTTCTGATACGTTCTTGCCGGACCACTATACGATTCACCGGTGCCGCCTGATCCCCCAGAGTACCAGTTTTGGGTATATGTTTCATAAGCGTCCTCGTTTTTTTTGAGCTCGAAAATTGCAGCAAAACCCAGTCCTACATGAATATACCGTGTTTTCAGAAAAAAGGCGATCCTGGTCTGGTTTGAAAAATGCTGCTTATGTATATCGTACTTCTGAGTAACATACATGCCGCTACCCAATCCGCCATTTCTGTATTTGAGAACCTCTGTATATGCACTTTTATAAAACAGAAAAGAAGTACCGACCTTAAACTTGAATTTATTTATTACTGAGCACACATCGCCTTGTATAACTGCCATTGGTGACCACTTCGGCTCCCCTTTTAATGCGCTGAAAGTTGTATTATTATCATTTGTCTGTATCGAATTGGCTATCGCATTATTATAGTCGTAGCCCATAAAGGTATTGTTAACGCCTCCCGAAACACCTGCTGCCAGATAATTGTACGACCTTGAGCTATCTTGCGCACAAAGCCATGAGCTATAAAGAAAAATCAAAAGAAATAAATATTTCATATGCTGCGAAGATATATAATTCCTTTTATGGTTATGCTAATAAAAAAGCCCCGCCCCTTCGACTACGCTCAGGGACCGGGCTTTCATTGTTTTATAGAAGAAAAAATTATTTAATATCTAATCCTGTGGTTATGTCACCATAAGGAATAAAATAATCATCCGGGAAAGCATCAAATTTAACTACTACACGGCCGTATTCTTTGTTCACGCTTTTAACTGTACAATTTTTAATTGTTCCAACCCAAGGAGCCTGAACTTTGTCGCCTGCTTTTACGTTTGGAATAACCTCCATTGGTGTACAATCAGCTTTGTTAAACATTGCCATTCTACCTGCAAATCCAATACATAATACTTTATCTCCTTGTATATTTACAATGATCCAGTTTTTGTATTTACCGTCAGCATCTTTTACTGCAACACCCGATCCAATATCCCATAGTTTGCTGATCTTAACAAAAGTGTTTGGTTTGATCTTCTCTTTCATTTGCCCGAAACCAACACCATCGCGTTTTGCCGGATTGTTCCAATCGATGTCGATATAGTTTACTTCCGGTTCAGCTGGGTTTTTATCGTTGGTTACGATAGCACGTTGCATGCCTGAACCACTTTGCCACCAGGTAAGTACGATATCCCCTTTTTTAGCTGTTCCACCACTCGCAATAGGAACTATCATATAATTAGGAACTTCTTTTTTTCCGTCGAACATATAATCAACAGTTGAGTTTCCATCACCCGGCTCACCCATTGTTGCACTGTAGTATATATAAGTTGTTTGATCATTCCCTTTTGTGGTACCATCTATCAACCAATTGTAAGAAGGAATTAAAATGCTTTCCCCTGCTTTAGCAGTAGTTGACCCGCTTGGATAATCTTTAAAAGGGTTTGGTTTGTCGGGTGTAGCGGTAGCTACTGAATCTGTTTTTACAACTGCCGTTGAGTCAGTTGTAGTTGTTGCTTCTTCCGATTTTGCACCGCCACAAGCAGTTGCTAAAATTGCAAGGCCAAGTACTGGTAAAATAAGTTTTTTCATATTAGTTTTGGATTTTGATGAATCAAAAATAGGTAAAAAACAATCTCTTCCAACTATTAATTTGGTGAAATGACTTTATCAAATGGTTAAACTCTGAATCCGATCAAACAAACGTCGTCAATTTGATCATAACCTTCTTTCCATTCAAGAAAAGCTTCTTCTATCAATGCCATTTGAATCTGCATATTTTTATCATACATGGACAAAAGCAGGTCTTTCAGGGTTTTATATTTGAATTTTTTTCCTTGCGGTCCACCAAACTGATCTGCGTAACCATCGGTAAACATATAAACACAATCACCTTCTTCCAATTGAATTGTGTGATTAGTGAATGGTTTACGATAATCAAATTTTCCTATCGGTTGTTTGTCGGCTTTTGTTTCAAGCAGTTCCAGCCCTTCTGCTCCATTTCTAACAATCCATAGCGGATTGTTGGCTCCGGCATATTGAAGTTTTTTGTTTTTTCTATCAAGTGCAACTAAACTTATATCCATACCATCTTTTACTTCATGATCGGAAGTTTCGAATGTAGCAATTACCAGATCGGTTAGTTTATCTAGTATATCTGAGGGTTTATGTAGCTTAAATTCTTTTACACATCTTTCCAAACCGTTTACTCCAACCACACTTACCATAGCACCGGGAACACCATGTCCGGTACAGTCTGCTGCTGCCACCAAAATTTCTTCTCCGCCTGCCTCTGCCGGCGAGATTTCTACCCAATAAAAATCTCCTGCTACAATATCCTTTGGTTTATAGAAAATAAAAGACGAAGGCAAATGCTGATCTACAAAACTTAAAGGGGGTAAAATAGCTTGCTGTAAACGTTTAGCGTAGTTAATAGAGTCAACCACTTCTTTGTTTTTATGCTCCACAATTTCTTTCTGTAGCTGTATTTCCTTGGTACGTTCGTTTACCTTTTCTTCCAGATTGTGATTAATATCTTTCAAATCATAGATCAGCTTCCTCATAGACTGCTGCATTTTCCTGAAGCTCTGTGCCAATTCCCCAATTTCATCTTTTTGGTTAATGTTAATTTCTACATTAAAATTTCCTTTTCGTAATTCTTTGGCGTCATTTGTAAGTTCCTTTATTGGCTTGGTGATTTGGCGTGAAATAATAAAAGAAGCGACAAATATGAGAAGCACCATTGCCACACTAAAAATGATAATTTGCCTGCGCAGTGAATACACATGAGCAAATGCTTCGGCTTCGTCCAATTCGCTCATTATTGCCCATTTCATTCCTTCTATTTTTAAGGGCTTGTAGGAAGAAAGTACCGGAAGGTTTCTGTAGTCATTAAATATTCTTGTATCTGATTTACCTTCTAAAGCTGCAATTGTACCCTCTGTTTTCACTTCCTGCAATCCAATGGTGCTTTTAAAATTACGCATTTTGTGAATGGTGACTTCAGGTGTTCCAATTTCTTTGAGCATTGCAAAATAACCTGTGCTGTCTTCAATAAAAAATCGTGACTGGCTTCTTAATGTATAATCGCCTCCGGCTATATAAGTTTCACCTGATTTTCCCAAACCCATATCTTCCCAATGATGCTTGCTTGTCATAATATCATTAATACGATCAATAGGCATTTGAAACACAAGTACTCCTATTTTTTTTCCACTATCAATAATTGGCGCGGCAATAAATGATGCAGGTGAGTTGTAAGACGGATGATAGGGTTTAAAATCTTCAAATTGTACCTGATCCTTTTTATCAGAATAATCGGCATGCCGGAAAGCATCTGCCAGATTGGTGTTTTTAAAAGGTCCGTTATGAAGAGAAGTTGCAAAATCTACTTCCTTAAAAACGGTGTAAACTATATTGCCTGTTTTATTATCAATTAAAAAAATATCATAAAATCCATATCTCTCCTGATAGTCTTTAAAAAAAGGGTGAAATCTTTTGTGTGTCTTAGCATATCCAACCGTATCAGCAGTAGAAAGCATCTCTTGTTTTTTACCCGGAGGATTAGGATTAGCTACAATATAATCATATTGAAGTAAGATCCCTTTTTCATTCTTACACAACTCTTCTTCTAACCCAATATGCTTGTCGCTGTTTGAATTTAAACGAGGTAAAAATTCCTTTTTTATGTAATCTGCTACAGCGGCTTTTTTTGCTTCTTTTGTTTCGTCTTCCTTGTACTCGTCAAACCCTTTCTTAAAACGTTTCATTGCCCTGATAACAGTTGGGTCGTGTGAAAAGCCTATGACCTGATCTCTGATTTGAGAAAAATAATCTTCTATTTGATTTGCTTTCATTTCCCTAACCGCTGTGAGGCGATTAAATGATTCTTCTTCAAGCGATTGTTTTCCTTTACGGTAAGAAATAATTCCTATTACCAGCATGGAAATAAAAGCGACGCTAAAAAAGGTGAGGGTAAGTTTTACTCCGATCTTCATGTTCTGTTCTTAAGGATAAAAGTACTATTTTTATTTACATCGGTAAGAATGATATGCCTCATTTCTCATATTTCACCATATAATGCAATCCGACGCTTTCTTTTCTCAGCATCGCGTGCTTAATAATCAAGTAACCTATGCAAATCAAATTACGCAGTTCGCAAAGTTTAGGTGAAACCGTTGTTTTTTCATAGAGAGCTTCATTTTCCTTATACAGAATCTCCAGTCGGTCGAAAGCTCTTTTCAAACGCAATTCGGATCGAACAATACCAACATAGTTACTCATAATCTGTTGGACTTCGCGTTTGCTTTGAGTGATAAGAATCATCTCTTCCGGGTTATCGGTTCCTTCCGCGTCCCAATCAGGGATATTTTGATTGTATTCGGTTTTTTTAACCGATTTAATTGCCAATAAGGCTGCACGGTGGGCAAAAACAACTGCTTCTAAAAGTGAGTTACTCGCTAAACGATTGGCGCCATGCAAACCAGTTGCTGCACATTCACCAACTGCAAACAAATTATTAATAGTTGATTTGGCATTTTCATCTACTATAATTCCTCCGCATAAATAATGGGCGGCCGGCACTACCGGAATCATTGTTTTGAATGGGTCGATACCACTATTCATGCACTTATTATAAATGTTTGGAAAATGCTCTATAAACCCTTTTCTGTCCAAATGCCTGCAATCTAAATATACAAAATCTTCTCCTCTTATTTTCATCTCCGTATCAATGGCGCGCGCAACAATATCACGTGGAGCAAGGCTTTCCCGTTTATCATACTTGCTCATAAATTCTTTCCCGTCTATACCCCTCAATACACCACCGTATCCTCTTACTGCTTCCGATATCAAAAAACTTGGGTTCTCATTCGGATTGTATAAAGAAGTTGGATGAAACTGCATAAACTCCATATCACGCACATGACCTTTTGCTCTATAAACCATAGCGATTCCATCACCTGTGGCAATAATAGGATTGGTGGTTGTAGCATACACGTGCCCTGCACCGCCTGTTGCCATTAAGGTTGTTTTTGCCAAAATGGTTTCTGTTTTCCCGGTACGGGTATTTAACACATAAGCTCCAAAACAATTAATATCCGGCGTTTTTGAGGTCACTTCTTTTCCAAGATGATGTTCTGTTATAATATCAATTGCGAAATAATGATCGTAAACCGTAATGTTTTTGTGGTTATGAATTTTATTAAGAAGAGCTCTTTCTATTTCATAACCTGTGGTGTCTTTATAATGTAAGATTCGGCTTTCTGAGTGTCCACCTTCTTTTGCAAGATCGTATTCACCACCCGGCTTTTTATCGAAATTAGCTCCGATTTCGATTAATTCCTTTACCCGGGCTGTGCCTTCTTCTACAACAATTTTAACGATTTTCTCATCGCACAATCCTGCTCCGGCAATCAAAGTATCCTGCACATGTTTTTGGTGAGAATCGCCATTGTATAAAACTGCTGCTATTCCACCCTGAGCATATTTAGTGTTTGATTCATCTTCATTTGATTTGGTAATAATGGTAACCGATCCATGCTCTGCCACCTTAAGCGCATAACTAAGACCCGCAATACCCGAACCAATTACCAAAAAATCTGTTTTTTGCTGCATTTGTATCTATTAATAATGAAAAGCTATTTATCCGTACTTTTGTATTACAAAGTAAACTAATTATTTTAAAATGGAAACGCAAAAATTACCATATACTTTTTACACCGAAAGCACTCCAAATCCTTCATCTACTAAGTTTGTAGCAAATAAATTATTGATAGAAAACGGGGCAACGGCAGGTTATACTTCAGCAAAAGAAGCAGAAAAAGCCCCTTTAATTAAAAAATTATTTGAATTCCCTTTCGTAAAACAACTTTTTGTTTCTCAGAATTATATTACCGTTACCAAAACAGATGATGTTTCATGGGATGATGTCATGCTTGAATTACGCTTATTCATTACTGATTACTTAAGCAAAGGTGGAGAAGTTATTTCTGAACTTCCGAGTAAAGAAGTTGCAGCCGATTCATCGTTCGCAAATACACAAACGGTTTTTACCGAACATGCAGCGCCATCAAATGATGTTGAAAATAAAATTGTAGAGATATTGGAACAATACATTCGTCCTGCTGTTGAACAGGATGGCGGCTTAATAGTTTTTAAATCATTTAAGGAAGGTGTGGTTACTGTGCAAATGAAGGGTGCCTGCAGCGGTTGCCCAAGCAGTACTATGACATTGAAGGCGGGAATTGAAGCATTACTTAAAAGATTACTTCCTGAAGATATAAAAGAGGTGATTAGCGAAGCTGCCTAGATGATGTCATTTTAGCATTGGATAAAATAACACTAAAGCCGTGTATATTGAGCCCATTCATTAGTAAAGACAACATGGCAATAAAAAAAGCGGGATTCTTTCGGATCCCGCTTTTTATTTTTATTCCTGCCGTTTACTGAATAACTATACGTGAGTGATAAACTTTTCCATCAACACTAACACCAATTTCATACGCTCCTTTAGTTAATCCTGAAGTAGAGATTGCTTTGTTCATGTTTGCGGTTGCTTTATATGTTTCACTATACACTTGTTTTCCTAAAAGGTCATGAATTGCAACGGTTGCCTGGGAATCTTTTACATCTTTTAAAACAACATTTACAAAATCAGAAGCAGGGTTAGGGTAAATGCTTATTGCGTTGGAACCATTTACTTCTTTTATTCCTACAGGATTAACAAATACATAAACAGGAGTACGAGGGCTTGTACAAACAACCGGAGCCGTTTCAAGTTCCCAATCAAAATAATAGTAGAATACAGTTCCTGTTGGACTAGTTCCGGTAATAGAAACCAATGTATCAGCAGCAAGGATAATATTGTATGGGTAAGCCACACCTGAATTATTAACACGTTTCAATCTTGGAGAATTAAATCCGAAAGAGGTATTATTTTGCGCTGTATTTGTTCCCAACTGATAAGCTGTTCCTGCAGTTAAAGTGAAATTTAAAGTCACAAACGATGTATCAATAGGGATGTTTACGGTTTGGCTTTGTAATACAATACCGGTTGAACTTCTCAATTCTACTTTTCTTGTACCTGGTGTATCCGTATAAACTTTTACCTTTTTTAAAGTACAATTTGAATGAGCCGTAAAAATCAAGTAACCATTTGTAGTATTTCCGGCATAGTTACTGGCTCCAAAATGATATTTGGGAGCACCAAAAACAGTTCCACCACCATAGTTATAAGAATCCTCAGCATAGAACACAGTATCAGTTGTAATCATTGGAGTATTATATGTACTGCCCGTTGCTAAAGCAGAACCACCTGTTGGATCAGCGTACCAAACAACTGCGTTTCCGGTTGCCGTTAAAGTAGTTGTAGATGGTGCCGGAAGCGTTACATCAGATGAAACCGGAGCCGGAGCCGGGTGAACATTTACACTAATACTGTTTGAATTCCATTGCTGACAAAGTCCTTGTGTTTGAACTGAATAAGTTCCTGACTGAGAAGCATAAGTACTTTGTGTAGTTGCCCCGTTTGACCACAAATAAGAGGTAGCAGAAGTTGAAGAAAGCATAATGCTATCTCCTGCACAAAATACTGTATCAGCAAGCGCAGAAATACCTGGCGTTTCATTTGGATCCACAACCACTATCATACTTGAAGATGTTGCATTACATTGTACTGATTCAGTAATAGTAACAGCGTAACTTCCTGCATTTGTAACATTTATTGTTTGTGTAGTTGCCCCATTAGACCATAAATAGGTATATCCTGTTCCTGATCCACTAGCATTGGCAGTTAAGTCAACGTTTTGTCCGGTACAAAAAGTTAGTGGCCCGCTTGCATTAACTGTTGCTCCACTGAGTGTGCAGGAGTTTTGTTCTATCACATTTAAAAACTGATCGGCAACCGGCAATACTACAACAGTTTGCTCGCCTGATGGCCAGTTAACAACTACTGAATCAATCACCGTTTCTGCTCCTAAACCAAAATGTAATTGAGAAGAATTTAATGTTCCATAACTTTCTCCTGCTCTTACTTCACGGGTTTGAACTCCCCATGCTCCGTATATATAAGCTCTGGCACCCAAACTTCCTGCATTAGAAATTGTTGAAGTAAGATTTAATGTTAAATAATGATTGGAATTGCTGGTTGAGTTTTGCCAATAAATATCATCAATTGAATTAGATGGGTTGTTATACGTACTTCCGTAGCTTCCATAAATATCTATTTTACCATCGTGATTAAGATCGCCACTTGCAAAAGATAGAAGATTGGATCCTGCATTTAAATTGACCGGAGTTGTATTAGTGAAAGTACTGTTTCCATTATTGTGATATAAACGGTGGTCGTTATCACCCGTAATAAAGAGATCAACAAATCCGTCGTTATCAAAATCTTCGAACTGCGCCTGCATTGGCATACTTCCAAAAGCTATGGCATTAGGGCTTATTGTAAAATTCCCGTTACCATCATTTATATAGTATCTTGACGTTACATCATGTTTGGTCATAAACAAATCAAAATCCCCATCATTATCTATATCTCCAAAACTTGCAGTCCAGTCCTGGTCATTACTAGCCATCCCATGAGCCGCTGCGTTTGAAGTATAAGTTCCGTTGCCATTGTTTTCAAACAATACGTTTGTTCTTCTTATATCACCGGGGCCATATGCCTGCCTGCAATGAGCTATATAAAAATCAACATCTCCATCATTATCAAAATCGGTCCACACAGTTCCGTAATTACCTGATTCATCATTTGGAGCAGCTGTTCCTGCGTTAATGTCAAAGTTTATTACCGAATTATTTTGCTCTGCAGGAAAATTACCAAAACCGTCATTTACCCATATTTTACTTTCATTCACATCATTACAAACAAAAATATCTTCCCAGCCGTCATTATTCACATCCATAAAGTTGGCGTTTTGAGAAGCAATATCGCCATTTGGCAAATATATAATCGAACCCAAAATGCCGGTTCCTGTGGCGTCTAATTTCATTAAACGAACTCCTGTTCCCCAACCACAATACAAAACATCTTTGTATCCGTTGTGATCTACATCGGCCAAACACATTGCCCAGCCATCTTCATCTACAAAATCACCTATATACTGCTGGGTAAATGTTCCACCTGCTTGTTGATACTCTATTCTAACATATCTGTTTTGATCTAACTTAACAACATCATCCAAGCCATCACCATTCACATCAACAATTGCGACGCTATTTCCGCTTCTCACACTTGCATTACTCCCCAAAACTCCTGTTTCACTATGAAGCAAGTTGTTTTTATTGGTAAATGTAATTTGAGCATTTATTGTGTTTTGTGTAATGATAGCACAAGACAATAAACCGGTTATTTTTAGTAAATTTTTTCTCATTTTGACTGCTTGATTAAATTGGTTTAGCTTACTAACTGGGCAAATGTATTAAAACGAAACACAAATCCAAATTAATATCGACGTTTTTGAACTATTAGGAGGTGGTGAAATCGTTAAAATTCTTTGTTCAATTGTATTTTAATATATATCTTAGTGACTTATATGCGCTTTAACCTAAGAAATATATTCCTTATCACTCTATTTTGTAGTGCGTTTTCGTTATTCTCTCAGGACATTCATTTTACCCAGTATTATTTTTCTCCTTTAAGTTTGAATCCTGCCAATACAGGCAATTATGCAGGCGATTACAGAGGAATGGCAAATTACCGAAGTCAGTGGAAAGAAATTGATAAAGCATACAAAACCATTTCAGTTGGCGGTGATATGAACTTTTATCCGATGAATCAAAAAGTTTCCGGAGGCTTATATATATTAAATGACAAATCGGGTGGAAATTTGGTTCAGAACAAAATCCTTATTTCGGGTGCGGCACATAAAAAAATAGCAGGATTTGAACTTAATCTGGGAATTCAACCGGGTGTTGTAATGAAATCCATCGATTTTAATGCACATTCTTTTCCAAATCAATTAAACTGGGGCACAGGGCAATTTGACAATACATTACCAAACAATGAAACTAATATTCAACCAAAAACTACCTATTTTGATATGAATGCAGGCTTTGTTGTTTCCAGAAAATTTACCGATAAGTTTGAAGCAGAACTCGGTTTCGCCTTTTTCCATTTAAATAAACCGAAAGAAACTTTTTTGGCTAACGATAACAAACTTCCTGTTCGTCAAATTTATCATGCAGAAATACGGTATTTTGTAAGCCCAAAACTTGCAATAAAACCGCACACTATGATCAATGCTACCAGTAAAGCCAGTGATTGGGTAACCGGTGTAACTGCTGAATATACACTTTCCAAAACACCGTTTTTCACTAATACCGTTTTTGCCGGGTTTATGTGGAGGGATGGTTTCAAACGCATTATGGATGCTGGTATGTTTACTGCCGGTATGAAATACCAGAATTATACCTTTGGCGTAAGTTACGATGTTAACACTTCGCAACTTCATACAGCAACAAATTATAAAGGTGCTTTAGAACTTGCACTTATTTACACTGCAAAAAACACCCGTTTAATTAAAAAAGAAATCTCTTGTGATCGTTACTAGATACATATATATAGTATTGTTTTTCCTTTCTTATATTGGTATTGCGCAAGTTGATACTTTGGCGATTAAACACATGAACGAAGGCACTCTCAAAAAACTGGGAAAAAATGCCATGTTACAAAAGGACTATAATACTGCTATTCCATATTTCGAACAGTTTTTAAAACTTAAAAAAAATGATGGTGCCGTAGAGTTTAAGTTGGCTGAGTGTTACAGAGAAACCCGCAATTACAAAAAAGCTGAGGTGATGTATGCTAAGGCTTACAAAAGTGATCCGGAGAAAAATAAAACAGCACTTTACTACCATGGGCAAATGCTAAAATCAAATGGTGAATATGATAAGGCCCAGGAAGAATTCAAAAAATTTAAAAAAGAATACAAGGGATCTGATAAGGCTTTAAAAAAAGCAGCGGCGCACGAGGCTGAATATTGTGACTCAGCAAAAATGATCTTAACGCTTGATAAAAAAACAATTGTCATGCATTTAGATACTACCATAAATAAAGTTCATGTAGAATCTTCGCCGGTATCCCTTGATGAAAACACCCTGTTGTTTTCTTCTTTACGCACCAACAAACGTGAATATGCAATTGAAGGCGACACTAATAATTTATTAGTACGAAAATTTTATACTGCTAAGAAAACAAATGACGAGTGGAAATTTGAAGGGGAATGGAATGAGAGCTTTAATGTTCCCGGAGAAAATGTAGGTAACGCAACTTTTACTCCCGATGGCAAAAAAATGTACTTCTCTCGTTGTAAACCTGATTGGACAGGCAACATGATCTGTGCGATTTATATGTCTGAAAATGCGAATGGAACCTGGAGCGAACCTGTAAAACTAGATAAGAAAATAAATAACCCAAAATTCAACAGCACGCAACCCGCTGTAGCTATTGATCCTGCCAAAGGAAATGAAGTGGTGTATTTTGTTTCGAACAGAAAAGAGAAAAGTAAAGGCGGTACTGATATTTGGTATTTTGTTTACGATAAAAAGAAAAAAGCATACAAAGAGCCAAAAAATGCAGGTGCAAAAGTTAATACACCAAAAGACGAATTAAGTCCTTATTTTGACAACTCAACCAGAACGCTTTATTTCAGTTCAGAAGGCTTGCCGGGATTGGGTGGTTTTGATGTATTTAAATCTCATGTTGAAGGAAGTAGCATTACTTTGGTAGAAAATATTGGCAAACCGGTTAATTCAGGCGCTGATGATATTTTTTATACTATATCTAAAAATAGAGAAGAAGGATTTTTTGTTTCGAACCGTGAAGGTGGAAATGCAATAAAAAACAAAACCTGCTGTGATGATATTTATTCTTACAAGCACACTCAATATATTCACATCAGTATTGAAGGAACTGTGGCAGATGTAACCGATTCTATTAACAAAAAAATGCTGGAAGATGCTACTGTTGAGCTATACAGGGTTAATAAAACAACAGGTGAAAAAACATTGATCAATTCCGTATCAACAAACAAGCAAGGAAAATATGACCTCATACTTGAAGCAGATAAGGATTATTTTATTGCTGTAAAAAAAGATGGCTTCTTAAACAATTCAGGTAACGAAATTTCAACTCATGAAATTTCTTCTTCAAAAACACTTAAGCAGGATTTTACTGTGGCCTCTCTTCCAAAAGAACCTATTCGTATTAAAAACATTGAATATGAATTTGACCGGTCTGAATTACTGCCAAATTCGAAAATAGTTATTGATACTACTATTTTACCTCTTCTATTAGCCAACCCGCAAATTATTGTTGAGCTTTCTTCACACACCGATAACAAAGGAGCTGATACCTATAATCAAAAGCTATCGCAAAAACGTGCTGAAAGTGTTGTTAATTACCTGATCACAAAAGGTATCGACAAGAAACGTCTTCAGGCTGTTGGATACGGTGAAAGTAAGCCCATTGCACCAAACGAAAAACCGGATGGAAGTGATGATCCGGAAGGAAGACAACACAATAGAAGAACCGAATTTCGTATAATAGGTAATTTGGATGTGGAAGTAATTAATGAAGATGATCATTAGATATTAAACCTTTTTTTCGCTCCTTTTCTGTTTTTTTCATCATGCCTCAAATGAGGTCGAAACTTCGTTTAAACCCGACGAAAATCAAAGATTTCAACCCTTATTTGTAATTAATCTAAATTAGACTCGAAAAGTTGAAGATTTCCAATAAAATCGCTAACCTTACGGTCTATTTTAACGTTATCAGATATGAACTCAACCGGAACCCCAATTGATTATCTTCCCATCGTTTTAATGTTTTTGGTTGCACTAGGATTTGTTGTTACAACCATTGTTGCAACACACCTTTTAGGTCCAAAACGCAAATCAAAAGTTAAGGACGCGGTTTTTGAGTGCGGTATCGAAAGTAAAGGAAACGCCCGTTTCCCTTTTTCAGTTAAATATTTTCTTGTAGCTATTTTATTTGTACTGTTCGATGTGGAGGTTATCTTCATGTATCCTTGGGCAGTTAATTTCAAAGAATTAGGTTGGTTAGGGATTATAGAAATGTTCACGTTCATTGCTTTGTTATTGGTTGGGTTTTATTACCTGATGGCAAAGAAAGCTTTGAAGTGGGAGGATTAAAACTGTTTCAGGTTACACGTTTCTTGTTTCAGGTTGAAACATATTTGTAGCCAAAGTAAAACAATTAAAAAGAGAAAATAGGTTGGAAGTGGAGGCAGATAGTTTAGCCTTTTTAAACCAGAAACCTTAAATATTTTATAATGAGTAAGGAAATAACAAAAAGATCAAAAGTAGAAATTGCAAAAGCTCCTGATGGAATGGAAGGTCCGGGCTTTTTCGCTACTAAGGTGGGTGATGTAATTGGTTTGGCAAGAGCAAACTCTTTATGGCCTTTACCATTTGCAACATCCTGTTGTGGTATTGAGTTTATGGCAACTGTTGCTTCCAATTATGACTTAGCGCGTTTCGGTATGGAGCGTTTAAGTTTTTCTCCTCGCCAGGCAGATTTACTAATGGTGATGGGAACCATTGCAAAAAAAATGGGCCCTACTCTTCGTCAGGTTTACGAACAAATGGCTGAACCACGTTGGGTAATTGCTGTTGGTGCATGTGCAAGCAGCGGTGGTATTTTTGATACTTACAGTGTGTTGCAAGGGATTGATCGTATCATTCCGGTTGACGTTTATGTTCCGGGTTGCCCTCCGCGTCCTGAACAATTCATTGATGGTATTATGAAGATTCAGGAATTAGCGAAGAACGAAACATTGAGAAGAAGAAACAATCCTGAATACAAAAAATTACTGAAGAGTTACGGAATTGATATAGAGTAAACCATTTTAGAATTATGATTTTAGATTTCTGATATAAAAAATCAAAAATTATAAATCAAAAATCAGACATACCAAATGAGCCAAGACACATTAAATAAAATTTCAGAAAAATTAAACCAGCACTTTGGTAGCGATGTTTTAGTTGCTGAGTTGTTGTACGATTTTCCCTGCTTTACCATAAATCACACTAAGATTCACGAAGTACTTACTTTTCTGAAGAATGATGAAGAATTGAACTTCCATTTCTTAACGGATCTTACAGGCATGCAAACTGCCGACGAAAAACAATTAGGAGTTATTTATCATTTGCATAATATGATGAAGAACATACGTGTTCGTATCAGAACATTTGTTGACATCAACAAACCTGATGTTCCAACTGCAACTGACCTGTGGCCGGGGGCAAACTGGATGGAGCGCGAAACATTTGATTTTTATGGTGTTCGTTTCAAAGGACACCCTAACTTAAAACGTATTTTGAATGTTGATGAAATGGATATTTTCCCAATGAGAAAAGAATATCCGCTGGAAGATCAAAGTCGCGATGACAAGAGCGATAAAATGTTTGGACGATAATATTTAAGTAATTGAAGTTTTGATTAAACAAAACATGATCCCGATAGCTATCGGGACAGAAACAAAGAAACTTGAAACGCATTTAAGATGAGTAAAAAAGAAAATAAAAACCCGGATGAAGTAGTACAGGAAAAAGAATATTCCATTCTTAATCTTGGGCCAACACATCCTGCTACACATGGTATCTTTCAGAACGTTCTTAAAATGGACGGTGAGATCATTGTTGAAGCAGAACCAACTGTTGGATACATTCACCGTGCATTTGAAAAACTAGCAGAACGTCGTCCGTATGCACAAATTACTCCACTTACTGATCGTTTAAATTATTGCTCTTCTCCTATCAATAATATGGGTTGGTACATGACAGTTGAAAAATTGTTAGGTGCTAAACTTCCGAAGCGTGCAGAATACATGCGTGTTATAATTATGGAGTTGGCGCGTATTGCTGATCATATTGTTTGTAATACCGTTATCGGACAAGATACAGGAGCAACTACAGGTTTCTTATACTTGTTTCAGTGGAGAGAAAAAATTTACGACATCTACGAAAACATTTGTGGAGCACGCTTAACAACAAACATTGGTCGCATTGGTGGTTTCGACAGAGACTGGAGTCCGAAAACATGGCAACTGATCAACGACTTTCTCGAAGGCTTTCCAAAAGCGTTCCGTGAGTTCACTGCTTTATTAGAACGTAACAAAATTTTTATGGACCGGACCATTAACTGCGGACCAATAAGTGCAGAGATGGCATTGTCATATAGTTTCACCGGACCAAACTTACGTGCGGCAGGTGTTGATTATGATGTACGTGTTGCAACTCCATATTCATCTTATGAAGATTTTGATTTTATTATTCCAACAGGAAAAAGTGGAGATACGTATGATCGTTTTATGGTTCGTCAGCAAGAAATGTGGGAATCATTAAGTATCATCCAACAGGCAATTAAAAAAATGCCGAAAGATCAACCGACACATGCTGACTTGCCTGATTTCTTTTTGCCTCCGAAAGAACAAGTTTATAATAACATGGAAGCATTGATCTATCACTTTAAAATTGTGATGGGTGAAATGGATATTCCAAAAGGAGAAGTATATAGTTGCGTTGAAGGTGGAAACGGTGAATTAGGTTTTTACTTAATTAGTGACGGTGGAAGAACACCTTTCCGTTTGCATTTCCGCAGACCATGTTTCATCTACTATCAGGCTTATCCTGAAATGGTAAAAGGTATCATGTTGAGTGATGCGATCATTACAATGAGTAGTATGAATGTTATCGCAGGAGAGCTGGATGCGTAAACGCAATGAAAAATTAATAATGAAAAATTGAGAATTAATAGCTAAGTAAAAAATCAATCGGTCATGCCGATTTTTAATTCTTAATTACTAATTTATAATTCAAAAAGAAATGAGTGCACAAGTACACGGAACACAAAACTTCGATAAGGCTAAACGCGCTGAAATAAAATTCGGTGAAGAAGCAATGGCTACGGTTCAAAAGATCATTAGTCACTATCCAGCCGACAAACGCAAATCTGCTTTACTTCCTGTATTGCATATTGCGCAAGCAGAATTTGGCGGATGGCTAAGTGCTGAAACAATGGATTACGTTGCAGAAGTGTTAGCCATTAAACCAATCGAGGTATTTGAAGTTGCTTCATTCTACACCATGTACAATTTGAAGCCGGTTGGTAAATGTACATTGGAAGTTTGTCAAACAAGTTCATGTTGGTTAAACGGAGCTGAAGATATTGTTCGTTACATCGAGAAAAAATTAAACATCAAAGTTGGTGAAACAACTAAGGATGGAATGTTTACTTTAAAAACTGCTGAGTGTTTAGGTTCATGCGGAACTGCACCTATGCTACAGTGTGGTGCATCATTCCACGAAAATCTAACTTTCGAAAAAGTAGACAACCTACTTGAAAAATACAGAAGCGAAGGTCGTTTAAGAAGTTACACAGATAAAGATTATCACAACACATTATAATTGGCGTTAAGCGATGGGCAAAAAATTATTAATACACAACGATAAGGTTCCGAACATTCACACACTGGATGTTTATCGTGCGCACGGTGGTTATGCTTCTGTAGAGAAAGCATTAAAAACCATGACACCTGATCAGGTTACTGATGAAGTAAAAAAATCAGGCTTACGCGGAAGAGGTGGAGCAGGTTTCCCTACCGGAATGAAATGGAGTTTCCTTGCAAAGCCCGAAGGCGTTCCACGTTACTTAGTTTGTAACGCTGATGAATCAGAGCCGGGAACTTTCAAAGATCGTTACTTAATGGAAAAAATTCCTCATGCATTAATTGAAGGAATGATTACTTCATCTTATGCATTGGGAGCAAAAACTTCTTACATCTACATCCGCGGAGAATATTTTTATGTTGCACGTATTGTAGAAAAAGCAATTGAAGAAGCATACGCTGCAGGTTGGTTAGGAAAAAATATTTTAGGAACCGATTTCTCTCACGACTGTTATGTACAAGTTGGTGGTGGAGCTTATATCTGCGGAGAAGAAACTGCATTATTAGAATCACTGGAAGGTAAACGTGGTAATCCGCGTATCAAGCCACCATTCCCGGCTGTAGCTGGTTTGTGGGGTTGCCCAACTGTGGTAAACAATGTTGAAACAATTGCCGCTGTTTGTCCGATCGTGAACATGGGTGGAGAAGAGTACGCTAAAATCGGAATTGGAAAATCAACCGGAACAAAATTAATTTCTGCATCAGGCCACATTAACAAACCGGGTGTTTACGAAATTGAATTAGGAATTCCAGTTGAAGAATTTATTTATAGCGAAGAGTATTGCGGAGGAATTCGTAATGGTAAAAAATTAAAAGCGGTTGTTGCAGGTGGATCTTCGGTTCCAATTTTACCAACTGAATTGATTTTAAAAACCGCTAAAGGCGAGCCACGTTTAATGAGCTACGAAAGCCTTGGTGACGGTGGTTTCCAAACAGGTACTATGTTGGGTTCAGGTGGATTTATTGCAATGGACGAAGACACCAGCATTGTAAAAAATCTGTTTACCTTCTCTCGTTTCTATCATCACGAGTCTTGCGGGCAGTGTTCGCCATGCCGTGAAGGAACAGGTTGGATGGAAAGAATATTGAAGAAAATTTTGGATGGAAGAGGAACAGAAGCAGATGTTGAATTGTTGTGGGATATCCAAAGTAAGATAGAAGGAAAAACAATTTGTCCTTTGGGAGAAGCTGCTGCATGGCCTGTAGCTGCTGCATTACGTCACTTTAAACATGAGTTTATCGACTACGTAAAAAATCCGAAGAATATTAAAGATGTGAAGCATTATTTTAGACTAAACAATCTTGTAGAAGCGTAATTAGTGAAGAAACTGATCTACATATTAATTTTGTTGTTTTCGTTTGGAATTGCAAATGCATTTTCACAGAAGGATTCTGTTATTGAAACTATGCCTGACTATCCAGGAGGAATGAATGCTCTAGTGGAATATCTTCGAGTAAATATTAAATACCCTCAAGATTCAAAAGAAAATGGATACATGGGTAAGCCACTTTACAAATTTGTTATAGATACCCTTGGGTCAATTGGAAACGTTGAGCTGTGTATATCTTCTGAGCACGCAGACCTTGATGCTGAAGGAATGAGAGTGATTTTAGGAATGCCAAAATGGAAGCCTGGAACACAAAATGGGAAAAAAGTACCGGTCTACTTCAATCTACCAATAAATTTTAAACTAGGTCCGAATAGTGAAAAAGCAGAGCTTGCATATAAAATAAAATGGCAAAACAAATACGCTGATTATTACTTTAATAAAGGTGTTAAGTTGTTTAGTGAAGAGAAATACAAAGAAGCTTTAGAATCTTTTGAGAGCACGCTCGCTATATCTCGTAACGATATTGATGCATTATACAACAAATCAACTACATTAATAAAACTCGGCCGTAATGATGAAGCTTGTGAAACCTTAGAAAGAATTAAGAAATTAGGAAAGACTGATGGTGATGCTTTAATCAAAAAATATTGTGAAAATTATACTCCTCAACCTGTTGACACTAACATAGTTTATACTGTTGTTGAAAAAATGCCTACTTATCCAGAAGGGGATAAAGGCTTATCTAAATTTGTCAAACAGAATTTTGATTATAATAAAACTAAGAACGAGAAGTACGAGCTTTCAAATGTATCGGTGAGGTTTGTAATTAATACTCTGGGGAATGTTGAGAAAGCAACAATTTTAAGAAGTTGTGGGAATCCAATTATAGATCAAGAGGCGATAAGGGTTGTAAATTCTATTACGGGCTGGATTCCTGGAATGCAAAACGGAACGAAAGTTAAAGTATATTATAACCTTACCGTACCGGCAAAAAAAGTTTAAAAGAAATTATTTAGAATAATGAAAGTAACAATAGACGGAATAGAAATAGATGTACCAAAAGGTACTACTATTCTACAGGCAGCAAGGATGATTGGTCCGGAGGTAGCTCCACCAACCATGTGCTACCATAGCGAACTAAAAACAAGTGGCGGTTATTGCCGTACTTGTATTGTGAAAGTAACGCAGGGAAGTACTGCTAATCCTAACCCAATGCCTAAACCGGTTGCATCTTGCAGAACGGAAGTAATGGACGGAATGGTTGTACAAAATGTTACTTCACCAGAAGTATTGGAAGCGCGTAAAGGTGTGGTTGAATTTTTATTATTGAACCATCCTTTGGATTGCCCTGTGTGTGATCAGGCCGGAGAATGTAATTTACAGGATCTTGCTTACGGACACGGTGCTGCAAACACACGTTACGAATTTGAAAGAAGAGAATTTGATCCGATCGATATTGGTGACAAAATAAAATTACACATGAACAGATGTATCATGTGTTTCCGTTGTGTAAAAGTTTGCGAACAAATTACTGACGGACGCGTACATGGTGTTGTTCACCGTGGTGAGAATGCAGAGATCTCTACATACATTGAGAAAGCAATTGATAACGATTTTTCAGGAAACGTAATTGATGTTTGTCCGGTAGGAGCATTAACAGACAAAACATTCCGTTTTAAACAACGTGTATGGTTTACCAATCCAATGGATGCTCACAGAAATTGTGAGAACCCGAAATGTAAAGGCTTGGTTCGTTTGTGGTTAAAAGGAGATGAGATACTAAGAGTTACTGCACGTAAAGATCAGTGGGATGAAGTGCATGACTTTATTTGCAACACATGTCGTTACGACAAAAAGAAAAAAACGGATTGGGTAATTGAAGGTCCAACACAAGTGAACAGGCATTCAGTTATCTCTCAAAATCATTACAATCACTTGAACGAATTAAAAGTGCAGGTAATGAAACAACAAAAAGCATTAGGATTCATGGACATTAACAAACAACCATAATATGTTAATTATTTGGAGTTTTATCATTTACAAAGCAATCATGTGTGTGGCAGTATTTGCCGTAGCACTTGGAATTGCAGCTTATTCAACATGGTGGGAGCGTAAGTTCGCCGGGCTTTTACAAGATCGTTACGGACCAAAACGTGCAGGACCTTTTGGTTTATTGCAACCATTGGCTGATGGAGGAAAATTATTTTTCAAAGAAGAGATTATTCCGAATGTTTCGAATAAATTTTTATTTATCCTCGGGCCATCATTGGTAATGATCACTGCATTAATGACCGGAGCAGTTATTCCCTGGGGCAGACCATTGCATTTAGATAACGGAGATCTTTTCCATTTACAGATCACTGATTTAAATATTGGTTTCCTTTATTTATTAGGAGTTGTTTCAGTTGGTGTTTACGGAATTATGATCGGAGGCTGGGCATCTAATAATAAGTATGCATTGCTTGGTGCTATCCGTGCTTCTTCACAAATGATCAGTTATGAAGTTGCAATGGGCTTGGCAGTTGTTGCTTTAATTATTTCTTCAGGCGGATCTTTAAGTTTAAATGATATCGTTACTGCACAAGGTGATGGCGGCGTAGCAAACGTTTGCTGGCAACCACTTGGCTTTATTATTTTCTTCGTGTGTGCATTAGCAGAAACCAATCGTGCACCATTTGACTTACCTGAGTGTGAGGCAGAATTAGTTGGTGGTTACCACACTGAGTACTCTTCTATGAAATTAGGATTGTTCTTGTTTGCTGAATATATCAACATGTTCATCTCTTCTGCGATCATGGCAGCTGTTTATTTCGGCGGTTACAATATGCCGGAGTGGTTCGAGAATTTATACAGAGGATCTGTTTCTTTGGACACGTTCGCATTAATCGGAATGGTTTGTTTTGTAGCTAAGATCTTTATTTTCATTTCGGTATTTATGTGGATTCGTTGGACGATCCCAAGATTCCGTTACGATCAGTTAATGAACTTAGGATGGAAAGTTTTAATTCCTCTTTCATTATTAAACTTAGGAATAACTGCATTAGTGCAGGCTTGGAGAAATGGTCTGTTTTAATTTTAATATAAGAAGACATGCAACTTACAAATAGAAGTAGAGACGTATCAAATAAAGAACAAAGCTTCATGGAGAAGTTATATCTCCCGGGCTTGTTGAAAGGTATGGCTATCACCGGAAGTCACTTGTTCAAAAAACGGGCGACTATAGATTACCCGGATAAGAAAAGAGATATTGCTGCAGTTTACCGTGGACTTCATGTATTGAAGCGTGACGAGAACGGAGCCGAACGTTGTACTGCATGCGGAATGTGTGCTGTAGCTTGTCCTGCAGAAGCGATCACCATGGAAAGTGCTGAGCGTAAAAAAGGTGAAGAAGGATTATACAGAGAAGAAAAATATGCAAAGATCTATGAGATCAATATGCTTCGTTGCATCTTCTGTGGTTTGTGCGAAGAAGCTTGTCCTAAAGAGGCAATTTTCTTAACCGACAGATTAGTTCCAACAGAATTTGAACGTGAAGACTTTATTTACGGAAAAGATAAATTGGTGGAAAAAATTGACAAACGTATTGATGTTTCCGCACGTCAAACTCCAGAAGTATTAGAATTTAAAAAGATCAAAGGATTAAAACACAACGAACTTTTTGAAGGAAAAAAAATTAGCGATAAAAAACACTAAAAGATTTACGACCCTAACAGTATGAGTACATTACTTTTAAATATTCCAGTAACACAGTACATGTTTTACTTCTTATCATTTGTCGCTATTTTATGCGGAATGATGGTGGTAATTTCAAAGAATCCGATCCATAGTATATTGTATCTGATTCTTACTTTCTTTTCAATCGCAGGTCACTACCTTTTGTTAAATGCGCAGTTTTTAGCAGTCGTACATATTATAGTATATGCAGGTGCCATCATGGTATTGTTCTTATATGTGATCATGATGATGAACTTAAATGAGAAGGATGAACCTAATAAAAAAGTGTTCTTAAAAATTGCAGCAGTAGGTTCGGCAGGATTGTTATTACTTACGCTTGTTGGGTCATTGAAGGGTGCAGAGAAAATGGTTGCTGCGGCTCCATTAAACACCAACGTTGGTTTAATCAAAAATTTAGGGCAAACATTATTCGGAGAGTTTTTATTTCCGTTTGAGATCTCATCTATCTTGTTGCTTGCGGCAATGGTAGGTGCTATCATGATAGGTAAAAAAGATCCAGTAAAATAATATTAGATATATGATTTTTGATTTCTAATATTTAGAAATAAATGACAAAAGAAGAATTAAAAAAAATAGAACAAAAAGAAACGCTGAATTAAAAAGGAAACAAACAAATTAAGGAAATACAAAAATATCAGACATCAAAAATTTAAAATCAAATGAGAGGAATTTTACTTCAATCCGCGATCATCTCCACTCCAATTGAGTGGTATATAATGTTGAGCGCGGTGTTATTTACAATAGGTGCGTGTGGCGTAATGGTTAAAAGAAATGCCATTATCATTTTCGCATGCGTTGAGTTAATGTTGAATGCGGTAAATTTATTATTGGTTGCTTTTTCGAGTTACCATAGTGATGCTTCAGCGCAGGTGTTTGTGTTCTTTATTATGGCCGTAGCTGCAGCAGAGGTTGCCGTTGGTTTGGCTATTTTAAGTATGATTTACAGGAATCTGAAGAGCATTGATATTAATGTGTTAAGTAAATTAAAACACTAATAAATTTAATAGTAATTAAGAAAATTAGAAAGAGATTATGATAAAGTTAATTGGTTTAGTTCCCTTGTTTCCTTTAATAGGTTTCGCGATCAACGGATTCTTCGGGAAGAAATTGGGCAAAAAGCTTTCAGGTGGAATTGCAGTTTTAAGTATCGCAGCTTCGTTTGTAGTTTCACTCCTTGTTTTTATGGAGTTGAATGGAATAGCGAACAAATCTCAGGTGGTGAATTTATTTTCCTGGATCAATTCGGATACATTATCAATCCCCTTTTCATTTTTAGTTGATCCATTATCTTCTATTTTCCTGATGATCATCACAGGAATAGGATTATTGATTCACATCTATTCTCTTGGTTACATGAGCCACGATGAAGGATTTGCACGATTCTTTACGTATCTGAACCTTTTCGTTTTCTTTATGTTGTTGCTGGTATTAGGAAACAACTACTTAGTAATGTTTGTGGGTTGGGAAGGTGTTGGTTTATGTTCTTATTTATTGATCGGTTTCTGGTTCAAGAATACAGAATACAACAAAGCAGCTAACAAAGCATTCATCATGAACCGTATTGGTGACTTAGGTTTCTTATTAGGGATCATTTTAATTTTCTTCACTTACGGAACAATTACTTACGGAGATGTATTTGCAAAAGCACACACCGGAAGTGAAACAATTATCACTGCAATTGCATTATTATTATTTGTTGGTGCAATGGGTAAATCAGCGCAGATTCCATTATACACCTGGTTACCGGATGCAATGGCAGGTCCAACTCCTGTATCGGCATTGATCCACGCTGCAACTATGGTAACAGCTGGTATCTATATGATCGTTCGTTCAAACATTTTTTATTCTTCTTCTGAAGATGCGAGTGAGATTGTTGCAGTAGTAGGAGCGGCAACAGCATTAATGGCTGCTATCATCGGTTGTGTGCAAACGGATATTAAAAAGGTGCTTGCCTACTCTACTGTTTCTCAATTAGGATTAATGTTTTTAGCATTAGGCGTTGGCGCATACAGCACTGCGGTATTCCATGTTACTACTCACGCTTTCTTTAAAGCATTGTTATTCTTAGGTGCAGGTTCTGTTATCCATGCAATGAGTGGCGAACAGGATATTCGTAAAATGGGCGGATTAAAAAAAGCATTACCTATTACTTATTTAACTATGGGATTGGCAACTCTGGCCATCAGTGGTATCTTCCCGTTCTCAGGTTTCTTCAGTAAGGATGAAATTTTAGCTTATGCTTATGAAGAGAACAAGGCACTCTGGTTTGTAGGATCAATTACTTCATTATTAACAGCATTCTATATGTTCCGTATGTTCTTCCTTACTTTCCACACCAGTTTCCGTGGAACGGCCGAACAAAAACATCACTTGCACGAGTCTCCAAAGTCGATGACAATACCATTAATCATTTTAGCAGTACTTTCTGTTGCAGGTGGTTTATTAGGTATTCCTGCTGCGTTTCATGGAAGCAATTGGATCAGCACTTATCTGAATCCAATCATCATGCACAAAAATCCTTCTACACTTTCTCACGAAACTGAATTCTTGTTGATGGGAATTGCAACTGCAGTTGCTTTGGTTGCTATCTATACCGCATACAACGTTTATCAAAAATCAAATGTACTTCCTGCAGAAAACGAAAAAGACATGCGTCCATTCGAACGTTTTGCTTTCCACAAATTTAAAGTAGATGAGTTCTATGCTTTCACAATTACACGTCCTTTAAATATGTTCTCTACTGCTCTTGGTAAATTCTTCGACAATCAATTGGTTGATGGATTTATTGAAGGCATTGGAGTGGTGGTAAAATGGTTGAGCGGAGTTGTTCGCCAGTTACAAACAGGAAATATTGGTTTCTATATTTTCTCAATGGTATTAGGAATTGTTGCAATTATTTTTTGGAGTATTTTAAAATAAGAATCAAGTATTTATGTTAACAGGATTATTAATTATTGTTCCACTCATCGCAGCCTTTTTGGTTTTCTTTCTCAAAGGAAAAAATGCGCGTATCGCTGCTTTAGGATTTTCGGTTGTAGAATTTGCCTTGTCGGTTTTTGCCTGGTATCAGTTTAAAAGCGATCCGCTCAGCAAACAACTTTATTTGAATTGCACCTGGATAGAATCTTTGGGCGTGAACTTCGCAGTTGGTTTAGACGGCATGAGTTTATTAATGGTATTGCTAACTACTTTTTTAGTTCCTATCATTATTCTTTCTTCGTTCAAAACTGATTACGAAAGGCCAAATGCTTTTTACGGATTGATGCTCATTATGCAAATGGCATTGGTTGGTGTATTTACTGCTAATGATGGCTTCTTGTTTTATGTGTTCTGGGAATTAGCACTTATACCAATTTACTTTATTTGTTTATTGTGGGGTGGAGAAAACAGAGCACGTATCACTTTCAAATTTTTCGTTTACACTTTATTCGGTTCTTTATTCATGTTGGTTGCTTTGGTATTCTTATATCACCACACTGGAATGCAAAGCGGAATTAAATCATGGGCGATCAATGATCTGTACCAATCAGGAAGATCTTTAACTGAGACTCAACAAGGATATGTTTTCTGGGCAATGTTTTTAGCCTTCGCTATTAAAATGCCGATATTCCCTTTCCATACTTGGCAGCCTGATACATACGTAAACGCACCAACACAAGGAACGATGTTGCTTTCAGGGATCATGTTGAAGATGGGAACTTTCGGATTAATCAAATGGTTATTACCTGTTGTTCCATTAGGAGTAGCAAATTGGGGTAACGTTGCAATGATACTTTCTGTTATAGGAATTATTTACGCCTCTTGCATTGCGATTGTTCAAACAGATTACAAACGTTTGATCGCATATTCTTCTATTGCTCACGTTGGTTTAATTGCAGCAGGTATCTTAGCCTGGAACCAACAAGGTGTGCAAGGTGCATTAATTCAAATGGTGAGTCACGGTATCAACGTAGTTGGTTTATTTTTAATTGCAGATATTTTATTCCGTCACACAGGTACAAGAGAGATTAGCAAACTTGGTGGTATCAGAAATGTGAACCCGAAATTTGCAGTTATGTTTCTGATCATTTTATTAGGATCGGTTGCTTTACCATTAACAAACGGATTCATTGGTGAGTTCTTATTGATCACCGGAGTGTATGGTTACAATGCATGGATGGCTGCATTTGCAGGTTTGACTGTTATTTTAGGAGCAGTTTACATGCTGAGAAGTTACCAGGGAATTATGCTTGGAGAAAGCAACACTGTTACTGCCGGGTTTGGTGAATTAGCAGCAAGCGATAAAGCAGTATTGATTATTGTATGCGCGGCGATCTTAGTGTTTGGAGTTTATCCTCAGCCACTAACAGACTTAGCAGAGCCTGCAGTGAAAACATTATTAATGAGTACAAAATAAAATTTTAGATTTCTGATTTGAAACAAATAAAATAAATATAAAAATTAATGGTTTGCGATATATCAAAAATCGTAAATCAAAAATCATAAATAAAGTATGAAAGGTCTTTTTATAATATGCGGTTTAGGAATTTTTGCAATGCTTGCGGAAATTTTCAAAGGATTCGGTTTGAAAAAAATCCTACAACCTGTGGTGTTACTTGGTATCGTTGTAGCGTTTGTGCTTAACATTTTGACTGAATGGAACAATCCAATGTCGATCTCCTATTTCAACAACATGATCGTGTTCGATAATTTTGCACTTGCATTCAGCGGAGTAATTTTAGCGACTGCTTTCTTCTGGTTTGTGTTTGCAAACGATTATTTTGAGAACTCATCGGATGTTACAGATCATTTTGCATTGGTATTGTTTGCATTGGTTGGAGCATTGATGTTAACCGCATACAAAAACATGACAACTCTTTTCTTAGGCATTGAGATCATGTCTATTCCACTTTATGTTTTAGCAGCAAGCAGAAAGAATGATGTTAAATCGAATGAGGCAGGTTTTAAATATTTGATCTTAGGTTCATTTGCAACAGGTTTCTTATTGTTTGGTATTGCTTTGGTTTACGGAGCTACCGGCTCATTCGACATTATGGTGATTCGCGCAAAGATCTCTGCCGCTCAGGGTGGATTACCATTATTCTTTCACGCAGGTGTTATTATGATGTTAGTTGCCATGTGTTTTAAAGTAGCCGCTGCACCTTTCCACTTCTGGACTCCAGATGTATACCAAGGTTCACCAACTGTGATCACAGCATTCATGAGTACAATCGTTAAGACTGCAGCATTTACTGCATTCATTCGTTTATTCTTAGTAGGTTTTGGTGGCATCAGCGAGAAATGGGAAATGGTAATGGCTGCAATTATTGCTTTGTCATTAGTTATAGCAAACGTTACTGCAGTATCTCAGGGAAGTGTAAAGCGTATGCTTGCTTACTCAAGTATTTCTCACGCTGCATTTATGTTAATGGGAGTTTTAGCTGTTCAACCGGGCATGTCAATTCCCGGAATACTATATTACACATTAGCTTATTCTGTTGGTTCAATTACAGCGTTCTCTGTTCTTTACAATGTTAGTAAAGACAGCGGAGAAGGCTTTGAAGGATTTAATGGCTTAGGAAAAAGGAATCCTGTAATGGCATTTTGTATGGCTGTAGCAATGCTTTCACTGGCTGGTATTCCGGTAACTGCAGGTTTCTTTGCAAAGTATTTCATCTTCGCAACCATTATGGCAACATCATTTAAATGGTTATTGGTATTAGCAGTATTAACCTCAGCAATTGGTGTGTACTACTATTTCAAAGTGATCATCGCCATGTATTTCAAACCTGCTGATAAAACAGAAAAGGTTCCTGTAGAAATGCAGGTGATGTTGATCATGATCATAACAACTTTATTGACCATTGCTATCGGAGTTGTTCCGGGTTACGTGATCGATATGCTGGGGAATAGCCATTAATTACTATGAATTTCTCAGAAAACAGGGCTCAAATTACAATGCTATTTGTTGGGCTTGCTGTTATTGCCGCATTTATCCTTGTAAAAGTTTTTTATCTCTTAACACTTCAAAAAGCTTTAGAGTAAGTTGCGCAAGAACGCAGAGAAATGACAACCGGTCAGGTTTGGTTAGAACTTATACCTCTATTTGGACTTGTATGGCAGTTTTTCAATGTGAACCGTGTTATGCGTTCTGTTGAAAACGAATTTAAAGTGCGAGGCATGAACTATTCCGAAATTTCAGGCGCAACTAATTTGGGAAAGGCATCATGCATATTAAGTTGTTGCGGCATAATTCCCATAATTGGCGGATTGATAAGGCTAGCCTCTATAATCTGCTGGATCATTTTTTGGGTAAAGACCTCAAACTTAAAAAAGCAGTTAGAGAACTACCAGCTACATAAAATTGAGCACATCAAATAATTAATAGCACCTTTTTTCTCTCAAAAAAACTTAGCCAAACAATAGATATAACTATCCAATTGATCGGTTTTAAAATGTACTAGCTTAGCTGTTGTATCAATTCTCGTTATTGCCAATTCTTCCCAATTACTTCTTATTTTTAGGTCTGAAAGCATTGCAGACACATTACTGATCTTAATACGGTAAGGTTTATAATTGTGTGTTTGATTAAAAATAGTAACATTGTTAAAGGGAAACTTTATGAGCGCATCCTTATCCAAACTCTCAGCGCTACTGGTAAAAAACACCAAACCGTTTTTACCTCCATTTATATAAGTGTTTGGTATATCTCCGGTTTCTACCATATAGTGTTTCCAGTAAAAGGACTGATTAGTTTTAACAGAGCCGGGCTCCACCGATAAATATCCATACTTTACATAAACTATGTTCGCAACCGAATCATAGGAGTCGGGCACATAAAATGACAATTCGGAGCCCCCTGATTTGATCTGTAATTTTTTATCCTCCGGAATAAAGTATTCCGTATGATCCTTATTGCATGCGCAAAACATCAACAGCGATAAAACACCGCATACTATTAATTTATTTAATTGTCCCATCTTTGAATATCATAATTAAACTGAATGCCTACACTATAAAAACTTTTGTAATACTTATTTCTATCCGGAGAAATAACCGAATGTTCTCCGGTAACACCAACAGAGAATTTATTTGTTTTGTACAATAGTCCGATATTGGCTGTCGGACTGATAAATCGAACTTTCGAAGTAAAATTGTTCCAGTGCTTTAGTCTCCAGTTCATCCTAAGCCCTGCGTTTAATACAAAATAATTCGGCTTACTACTATTTATAAATCGATACCCTATTCTATGTTCATTTATCAACATAGAATAGGTGTTTTTAACATCAATCTCGTTATAAGATGCGTCGGCGATTCCTTTACTTGTGCTTAAAAATAACAGAAAATTATCCTGATAATTCTTAGCTGCCCGTTCATAAATAAAAGTGTATGAACGAAATGCAAGCGCATGCCGGATAAACCAATTATTAGATTTCCCAATTGAACGATCGTAATAAAGTGAAAGTAATGGACTGAATTTTGTTTTTGCCCTTTCCTTAATTTCCACACTTAAGAATCCGTCGTATGAATAACCATCCCCAGCTGAGTAAGGCGTCTCTAATCCACCGTACTCAATCTCAAAACCAGTAAGCGAATCTTTTAAAATCTCAAATCCTGAACTAAATGGGTGCTCAACAGAAACCCCAAAAGCGTTCGGTTTAACATAAGCTTTTCTTTTTGTAATAGAGCCTAGATCTTCCCGCTCTACTTTGATCTTCTTAACAATGTTTTTACTTAAAATATCTGCTTTAAAAACAAGATATGCACTGGAAGAAAAAGAATGCATATACTGATTTATAGGTCCATAACTCTGATCGTAATAAGCATAGATGCCATAAATCTTCATTTTAAAGCCCACACCAAAACTCAACACATTAACAGATTTCATGTTTGAATTTAGCCAGTTTACGTAATTTTTAAAATCATACCTAATTGCGCCGTTAACCGGGTTGTCAAAATAATGCTTTGTAAAGCGGTAATTCCCGAAACCAAGAGACACCCAAGGTTGAACCAATTTATTCACTAAAAACTCCTTCCCAACATAGAGTCTGGTGTAGACATATTTATTTTCATAGTAATCACTATAGGAAAAATCATCAATGTGCTTCCCATTAGCACCCTTATCATCAAAATTATACCTTTTCGATCCATAGCTAAACCTAGCTCCCATAAAAAATTTATTCTTGGTTTCCAGCTCTAAATAAATTCCCGGTATATCAATCGAAGATTGCGCCTTCAGATCCTTTATATAAAAAAATGTTGCATTGTTGTAAACAGTATCAATATTAATTATATCGTGTTTGATATTATTAGTTGTAGACAAGGACCAATCAGTCCCTAACGAAAGGCTCTGGGCACTAAGCATGCCCGAACAAAAAAATGCAAGTATAAATAACGATTTTCTCATTTGATCAGCATATTGTTATAGATATTCTCGCTCCTGCTAGTAGGCACCTGTAATCCGTTAGATAATCTTTTCACTTCTGTCATTAAATACTGTTGCAATTCATCCAAAAATATTTTACCGTCTTTATTACTATCGCACTTATTCTTCTTCAACCCGTTGAGCAAACAATATGTGAACACACCGTTGTTCCATTTATCACCTTCAATAGCGTACTCAGCTCCACCTGCCGAAGAAACAACTGTAACACCATTGTTTTGCCTGAGGTCAGCAAATAAAATTTTGGAAACCTCAAGTGAATTTTTCAATCCAACAGCATTCTCTTTTGCAACAACACCACCCGACACCGAACGAAATACCAGGCCATCATCGCTTACAGTGGTTTCATTTGTTTTTACAAGATCCTCTTTATCTACTTCGCCCGAATGACATGCGTCTATATAAACGATCTTATTACGAGCAGGAATTTTTTCAAGGAACGCTATTAAAGAATCGTAAGCAATTCCCCTTTTTTCCGGGTGATTAAAATCCACATCAAAAGTACTTAGATAATAATTCAGCTCCTTATCTAACAAGCCGTGTCCTGCATAAAACAGAACAATTTCGTCATTTACAGATATCTTATCCCACGATTGAAGTGCGCTAAACACTGCGCTTTTTGTAACACCTGTACTACTAATGTTTTTAACTTCTACTGTTCGATATTTCTTATTCTTTACATAGGATTTAGAAAAGTCCTCCGCATCTTTGGCCGGATATTTAAGGTCTCCACCTGCCTGTTCAAATTTATTTGCTCCTATTGCCAATATGTATAGAGAAGGTTTTTGATGGTTAATTCTTGTGATACTAAGGTCTTCCTTTACCGAGCTAAAACCATTTCCGCTAATTGCATACACTTGAATAAAATTGTTACCCGAACTCAATTCTACCTGGATACTATCCTTTAAGGAAAAATTGTTCGAATAGGTTTTTTGTGCAATTGCTCCTCCGTTTATCAAAATATGAACAGAGGCAATGCCTGCATTAGCATCAGATGCTGTATAAACAATCGTGTAAAATTTATTTTTTGTGGTCTTCTCAGAAAAGAGTTTCAGTCCTATCTGAGGCGCGTCTTTAAAATCTATTGTGGTTTTGCTTTCATCAATTCCCAGGCGTTTGATTCGTTTTTTATATGCATTGGCATACAAAGCTTGTTGTTGTTCGTCAAAAAAGGGAAGTTTTGCAATGATCTTTTCAGGATGATTGTACTGCAAATCAAATTGCTCAAATGGATAAACAGATAAACCATTTTTAAAGCCCACATTTTTTAAACCACCCTTAGAGGCATAATAGTAGTTTTCGGGTGTGATGTATAGATAATTGCTCTTATAAGAAAGCAAAGTAAGCATTTGCACACCACTCATAAGATCCCATGTTTTAACAGACCCATCAATGCAGGAGGTATAAAGTATATTGTTTTTTTCATCAATCCTTACACAACTTATTTCATCTTTATGTGCTTGCACTATTTTGAATTCTTTCCCTTGTATTTTCCATTCAAGGATTGTTCCTGAAGCATTTACTTTGCAATTTTGTTTTGTGATATCAGCGCTTAATAACTTTGTTTTATTTACAAAATAGGTGGGATCAAAAGCTGAATACTGTTTCACCGGATTGAGAGAAATGCGGTTAGTGTTTATTGACCAGGTGCCGCTGTAAGTAGCTGCTTTTTTAAAACCGGCTCCCTCTTGTTGGCCAAATACCAAATCCAATTCAGCTAACGAATCGTTCAGATATTTAATAGTGCTGATATGAACGCTTATTCCCGCGTTTCTTTTAGAGGCCGATAATTCCACTACACCCTGACGAATCTCATTGGTTTCCATGTTCCAAAATTTCAACTCTCCATTTGAGGTTCCACTCACGATTTTTTTACCATCGCCACTCAGATCAAAACACGAAATTGCTTGTGACATACTTGAGAACCAATGAACAGGTTTAAATTGTTGCATGTCCCACAATACAATTTCCTTCGAACTACTACTTGCAAAATACTTTTGGTCAGGGCTGATAGAAAGGCAATTCACCTTTTCTTCATGCAGGTTTAATGTTTCAATGTGTTTTCCCTTTTTTGCAGTATACACATAAATAAATCCTTTATTGGTGGCAGCCAACACGTACGTGTTGGATACAGCCATTGATGAGTATGACTCAAAGAGTGTTCTGGTAGCAATAGAAAACGGGTGATTGTATTTATTCACTTCTACCTGTTCTTCCATTTTTTTACATTGGATCAGGTGGGCTGTTTTAAAATATACCAAGGGTAGTTCAGGGTTTACCAAGGCATCCTGTCGTCCACCTAACTTCTGCATGCTCTTTTCTTCAAGAACACTAAGATTCGGCTGTTGAAATGCTTGCCCATTCGGATACGCTACAGTGTACCCACAATTAAATGTTTGATGCAACAAGATTAGTTTATCTCTTGAAACCAATCCTACATTAAATGAACCGGGTAGATCGGTTGAGAATTTTTCACTAAAATCTCTATTGTTCAATACAATAAAATTACCTCCGCTAATTATTAAAATTTCATCCTTTGTTCCTTGCGTGCAATTATTAATGGGCTTTACAAAAGAGTTTTCCTTTTTTCCGGTTGAGAGACTCCATTTACAAACCTGATTTTTCTCAACTGTTACAAGGAATGAATCATTTTGTGTAAAAAAAATCTGGCCGCAAGGCTCAGCAGTTATAATAGAAATCAATTGTTTATTAGATCGAAGATCCCAAACAATGGTTTTTTTATCGAGTCCTGAACTTGCTAGAAGTGTAGAGTTACAACTAAAAACTAGTTTACTTATGTTTTCTGTATGCCCGGATTGTACGGTAAATTCAAATTGCTGACCAAACACACCCGTCGTCTTAATCAACACCAACCAAATCAACACTACAACTCTTCTCATATGTCTGCAAGTTAGGCCTTATGTGACAACAAATGTTGCATGTCTTTCCCCTAATTATAAACATTTCGTAAAACTCTTTGAAAGTTAAATCAATCAAATCACTACTTAATCTTTAAACCAACTCGAATACATCAGATAGTTATTTGCAATTCTATCTATTTCCCCGCTCATTAATTCGGGATTGATATCCTTTACTTTTTTTGCGGGAACTCCGGCATAAACACTTCCTGCTTCCACTTTGGTTCCTTCTAAAACAACAGCACCGGCTGCAATGATAGTATTAGAGCCAATTTCACAATTATCCATTACAATTGCTCCCATCCCAATCAATACATTATCATGAACGGTGCAACCATGCACAATAGCATTATGACCAACAGAAACATTATTTCCCAAATACACCTTGGTTTTCTGATACGTACAATGAATTACTGCTCCATCCTGAATGTTTACTTTATTTCCCATGCGTATGGAGTTTACATCGCCACGCACAACAGCGTTGAACCAAATACTGCAATCATTTCCCATTTCCACATCACCAATAAGGGTACAGTTTTCAGCTAAGAAACAATTTTCTCCCATCTTAGGGGATATTCCGTGTACAGATTTTATTAAAGCCATTCTTTCTTTATTGCTTTTTAACACAGAGTGCGCAGAGATTTCCGCCGCGGCGGAGAGTTGCACAGAGAAAATTTAACTCTGTGTAACTCTGATGGCTCGGTGTTCTCTGTGTTGTAGTTTTATTTCAATTTCTTTAAACTCTGATCTTCCATTTTACGCATCAATTCTTTCGCTGCTTTTGTTTTATCCTTGTATCCACAGATATGTAGAACTCCGTGTATCATCACGCGATGCAATTCGTTTTCAAAAGTTGTTTTGTATGTAGCTGCATTATCACGAACTCTTTCTATGCTGATGTAAATTTCTCCGTTCACAACCTTTGCCTCTCTGTAATCAAAGGTAATGATATCTGTATAGGTATTGTGATCGAGAAATTGTTGATTCATCTTAAGTAAAGACTCATCACCACAAAACACATAAGAAAGTTCTCCAAGAATTAATTTCTCTTTTTTAATTACTGTTTTGATCCAGTCTTTCAATTTTGTTTTGTTCTTCAAATTGAAAGTAATTTCGTTGTTTGAGAAATGTATTGACATAAAAAAATCCCGTTAAGTTTAACGGGATCGAAATTAGGTATATTTTTCTTATACTAGTTAAGAGTAAATCGTAATACTACTGTTTTTCCTCCATCTTCAAACTCAACTTTATCCGCGAGTTGTTTCATCAGGAAAACTCCTCTACCATTATCCTTTTCAAGATTTTCCGGAGAAGTTGGATCAGGTAAAGAATTATCATCGAATCCTGTTCCTTCATCATGAACAACAAAAGTAATATCTGTTGGTGAAGATTTAAACGAAATATCGAAATTCTTATTTGGGTTATTCTTGTTTCCGTGAACGATTGCATTATTTACCGCTTCTGTAACGGAGATAATGATGTTTCCGAATTTTTCTTCTCCGATGCTGAAGATATCACAAACATCTTCAACCATTCTTTCAACCAAGATCAGATTTTCTGCTTTTGAAGGTAACTTCAGTTTTTGGTCAGGCGCAAGTATCATTTCCATGTATATTATTTAGTAAAACTGTTAAAGTAGGTGCTCACTTTGTTTTTATAGTAAGGATTTAGTGAAGCGGGAACTGTCTTTAATAATTCCATTTCCTGTTCTTTTAATCTCTTATACTCTAAAAACAGACTAGGGTTACTAAAATTTTCAATTTTTGCCTCGTTTGATTGTCTTTTTTCGTCTAATTCCTTCTCACGCTCAGCATTTTCGTGCTCCAGGAGCTTTGTTAAAATTTCCTGCTGGCGCTTAATTGTCTCCTGAGTAATCATTTTATTGACCAATTCGGTCTCCGTTTCTTCCATTTTTTCTGTTATATCTCCGCCCGGATTATTGCCGTTTTTCTGCATTTTTTGGAGTGCTTCCTGCATTGCTCTACGAATTGCTTCCTGTTCTGCAGCCATTTTAGCAAATTGTTCGCTGTTTCCTCCCGGCATCATGCCTCCCATTCCACCTTTTCCGTCTCTTTCTCCTGGTTTTTTGCCATTTGGATTCTTGCCTTGCTGCTCCAACATCTTCTTCATTTGCTCAATCTGTTTGTTCAGCGATTCCTGCATTTGTTTCATATTGGCCATGCTTTGAGAAGGTTTGTTCCCTTTTCCACCCGGTTTTTTACAAGATCCGCTGCCGGGTTTCTGGCTTTGCTTTTGTTGAGCCTGCATCTGCATTTGCTCCAAAGATTCGTTCAGCATCAGGGCAAGATTGTTTATAGAAGTCATTGAGTTTTGCTCACGAACCACAGCTTCACCTGTTTGACGTTCGGCAAGGTGCTCAATTGACTTTTTCATGTTCATTTGAATAGCAGAGATTTCACGATTAATGGAGGCCGAAACGGCTGGATTTCGCTTACTTAAAGCAAGCAGGGTATCTTCTATCATTTTTGAATCATCTTGCAGTTTTTTTTGCTTTTGAGCTAACTTAGGGTATTGAGGGTTGTTGTTTTTTGTTTTTTGAGTTTCTTTTACCAAATCTTCCTGTGCAAATGACACGTTCATTAAATTCTCCATCACCTGACGAAGTGTTTGCATATCTTCTTCATTTTGATCCTGCTCCATTTGTTCAGATGCCGCTTTCATTTTGTCGCTCATCGACTTCATTTGATTAGCTGCATTTTTCTGAGATTTGGATGCATTCTTCTTATTGTCTTTCTTTAATTCATCAGAAGCGTTCTGTTGTTCTTTGTCAACGTTTTTTTCCTCTTCTTTCATGTCAGGAACAGGCATTGGCTCCTCTAATTCCTTATTTAATTTATCCAGCTCTTTTGTATCTTCTTTTAACTTCTCGAACATCTTGTTCATCTCATTCTGTTTTTGTTCAAGCTGTTTAGCATCTGCATTTTTCTTCTCAGCTTCTTTACTTAACTCCTCTTGTTTCTTAGCCAAATCATCCAATTTATTCGCAATGTCTTCCATCTTCTGCTCCGCCTCCATCTTCTTGAATTGCTCAAGCGTGCGATCTAACTCTTTCTCAATGTCTTTATTAGACATATTCATTTTCTCCAGATTTTCCTGCACTTTATTCTTATCCATTTTCTCCATGAGCTTTTGTAACTCTTCGAAGAGTTTTTTCATCTCAGGGGTCATAATGTTCTCAAACAATTGTTCTAATTGTTTTTGTTTCTCTAAAATACTTTCGTCTGGTTGTTTGTATTCGTTTTGCTGATTTTTATTGAATTCGTTTTGGTTTTTAATATCCTCTATCTTTTGTTGAAGATTCTTTTGTTTCTCTAGGAGGTTTTCCATTTTCTTTTTCTCTTCCCAGCCTAATTGCTTTTTCTCCAAAACACTTTTGTTAAGATCATTGATCTGCTTTTGGAGATCTTTGGCTTGTTTGATACTTGCATCGAGGTCCTTTTTGATCTCGTTATTTTTTTCTGAAGTAGCTTTATCCAGTTCATCCAGAGTTGGTGCCTTGAATGACATCACGCTTGACTTTGCACTCTTGCTGCCATTCACTCCATCATTGTCCCATACCTCAAAATAGTATTCTACTTTATCCCCCGGTTTTAATTCCAGCGCCGATAAATTAATTCCATGCACAAAAGCTTGTGATGTGATAGCTCTTTGAATTCCGATAGAAGTATTCTTTTTGACTTCCGTTGCCTTTTCCGTTGAGTCCTTTGAATAAACTATATAATGAAAAAGCATTTGGTTAAACCCATAATCATCTTTCACCATTCCCGAGAAATAAATATTGTTTGGGTTTAAAGAATCTTTTCTTTCTTTCAGATCGATTGTTGGATAAGCATCCTGAATTACATTTACCGAATAGTTCACTGAATCCACTCCTGCAATAAATACATTTCCTGTGGTAACTGAATAGTTACTTGTGCGCATTAATCTACGTGAATATGAAAACTTATTATCACCGATCGGTTTTAAGTTCATTGCAGTATCACTGAAAGACAACTTTAAGAATTCGCTGTTCTTCGTTGCAAAATTCCAAATCACCTTTGTTCCTTCGGGCACAATAATATCCCCTGTATTAGCAAGCACCTCATCTTTTCTTCCCAGATAAGAAGGATATTTAAGCATTACATCAAAATTAACCAAAGCTGGTTTTGGGATTACTTTCAATTCATAAGATTGGGAGTTGAATCCGGCTCCTGTTAAAACAAAAGGAATATTGTTCTGTACATTTTTAAATGTATATTCAAAAGATGACAGGTTTTCTTTTTGCAGTTTAAACTCGTTTCCGTCAATAGAAATAAAAACCTCATCCGGAACTTCCTCGCCATTCAACTTAACCTTTAGCACATAATCCTGTTGCTGAATAGCTTTCAGGTCCTTGTTCTCGATCTCAAAAGTAAATGGTGCTTCTTTCTCGTAATAGGTAGAGTGATTTATAAGGCGTTTAGTTCCCATACTCAAAATGCGTGGTGCTATTATCAATATAGAAATCAATACCAACAGCGGAACAACAGCATATTTAAGGTAACGGCGGTTTTGATTAAGATCAATAGCTGCTGTAAAAGGAACAGGTTTTAATTCGTTTATTTTCTGAATAATACTGGCTTCCAATAATGCATCGGAATAACTACTTACTTTGTTTTGTTGTAATTGAAGAACATTTAATAATTTATCCTGAACATTTCCAAAATGTGTTCCTACTATGCTTGCAGCATCTTCATACGAAATTACTTTCCCTAATTTGTTTAGCTTCAATATAGGAATTACAACGAACCTGGTTAATACATATCCACTGGAAAGAATAAAGCCGTAGAACAATAATGTTCTGATAGTTGTATTGAATTCCGCAAAATACTCCAGTGAACTTAATGAAAGGTAAAACAACAACAATAGGCCTGAGCTATACAAAACACCTTTGATAAGTTGGTTTTTGTAATACTTACGTATAAACTCATCTAGTTTTTGGAGAAGTATGTTGTCGTTTTGCGCCACCTGTTTTGTTTATCGTCAAGATGTAAATTTAACGAAAAATCCACAGGGATTGGCTAAAAGAAAGTTAAAAAAAGCCCCACCCTTCGACTACACTTCGACAAGCTCAGTGCAGGCATTCAGGGGTCGGGGCATAATAAAAAGTATTTATTGTTGAATGATAAGCTTTGTGGAGTATACTTTCCCGCCAATATTAGTTTTTAAAACATAAACACCATTTTGCAATGCGGCTGTGTTTACGGTGTTTTTTATCTGTCTGGTTTTCACTTTATAAACCACCTGCCCCAACATGTTTTGAATCTCAAAAGATGCCTCTGTCTTTAAATCCATGATCTCGATAGTAATGAAATCCGTTGCCGGGTTTGGATATACTTTAATTTGAGAAATTTGATTTCGATCCTCCGATTTTATACCAACAAGGCTTGAAGGACTTCTGATATTTGATCGTGATGTATTAATTGCGCCTCTCGTTGATACGCAGGCAGTATTCCAAGCAGTATTAATACGCCAACTAGCTGTATTCACAAAAGTTGCATATTGTGGATCTGTATATGCAATGGAAGATGCACTTATGGACTGAATTGCCGCCCAATTGTTGGTGGAATTATCATCTCGCGCGCAAACATAACCCGTCAACGAAGGAACAGGAGTCGACTGACCTTCTATCTGATAATGATTCCAACTAAAATTACCGCTATTGTTCTGCATAAACATTGTTTGATGATAAGGGCTCATGGCACTTACATTTCCGCAAGAATCCTTTACTGCCAATTTATATCTCCAGCTGGATACATTTGGGTCGCCATTTGCCGCGTACAATGCACGCACAGTATCATTAAACTCGCTTAATGAATCATAAGCAATCCACCCAATTAATGCATAATTATTATTAGCTGTATCCCTATAAACTAAAAAGGTATCACTTGTTGCATAACCTGTTTTATCCCAGTAAATAATATTATAGCTAGATGTAGTGTCGACTGTAGCCACACAAATACCAGGTGTTAATCCGGATGAGCAAAACAAAAATAAGTTATTACATATTGTATCACTACCGCAACTATTGCTTGCTGTTAAACAAATTATTTTTGTTCCGCTGCTTGCAAACTGATGAGTTGGGTTTTGAAGATTACTTGCGTTACCATCTCCAAAATTCCAAAACCAATTGGTTGCCTGGCTGGAAGTGTTTGTGAAACTTACATCGGTTGTGTTTGCGGTAGAGCTAAAACTTGCAATTGGCGCTGCACACACAGTAACTGAATCACACTTTGTATCAGTACCACAACTGTTTGTTGTTGTTAAACAAACGTTGTAAGTGCCGGTTGTACTATAAGCGTGTGTGTCAAAAGGGAAAATACTGGCAGAAGACGCATCACCAAAATTCCAACTATGTGTATATGCGTTAGTTGATGCAAGCCCGTTAAGCTGCACACTTAACCCGTTTGGATTGCTTACAAAATCCGAAACGGGCAATGCGCAATTCACCAGTACCGCTTGTGTAACTGAATCAACACCACAGGCATTGTTTACATAAAGCGTAACATTGTATAAACCCGGTTCGCTAAATACATGTGAAGGGTTTGTTGTGTTTGCGCTATTGTTTGCTCCCGAATTAGGGTCAGAAAAATTCCAGGTCACGTTAGCTGCATTGGGTGATGTGTTTGTAAATGTTGCCGTCATACCACCAACAGTAAAAGTATAAGATGCTGTTGGGGCAACGCAAGTTACAGTTATTGTATGCGTAACGGTTGCGGTACCACAACCATTGGTAGTAGTAAGTGTTACTGTATAAGTACCCGATGCGTTATATACATGTGATGGGTTTTGTTGAGTAGAAGAGATTGCATCTCCAAAACTCCAATTGTAACTTGTTGCATTTGCACTTGTGTTGGTAAAGTTTGCGGTTAGACCACTTACGCTACTTGTAAATACTGCAGTTGGATTAGAGCAGCCAAAAGTAATGGAACTGCATATTTGATTACTTACACATTCGTTGGTTGCAGTTAAGCAAACATTGTAAGTGCCGCCATTAGGATAAGTATGCGTTGGATTTGCCAGAGTGCTTGTTGTACCGTCTCCAAAGTCCCATAAATAACTTACCCCGTTTGTAGTTGTGTTAGTAAATGTAAATGTTTGCCCAACGTTAGAGTTGGTAAAGCTTGCAGTTACGATTGGTGAAGATGGATTATATTCCCATAGGTCTTGGTCATAAGATCCTTCTACTCCTTTGGCAAAATATCCTTTTGTGCCTATAACAAATGCTTTACAATTATACCTTGCTGAACCTCCGAAGTTTGCTTTTTGTACCCAGATATCTGTTGTAGGATTATACTCCCAAAAATCTTGTTTAAAAACAACTCCGTCGCTTCCTGTACCAATGTATCCTTTTCCTCCAATTGCAAAACAGGCAGCTTCATTTATTACACCGCCGCCATAATTAGCTTTTGGTGTCCAGGTATTAGCAATAGGGTCAAACTCATAAAAATCACTAACAATACCTGCGGCAGTATTATTAGTTGACCCTGTTCCCACATAACCTTTTGAACCAATGCTAAAACCAACAGATGAACTTCTTCCTGCCCCCGGTACAGACGTACGTTGCAACCATGAATCAGTTGACTGATCATATTCCCAAAAATCATTATACCATATAAACGATCCGGTAGACTGGTTTTCATAACCTGTACCCATGTAACCCTTGTTTCCAATCGAGAACCCGACTGCTGCATATCTTTTTACAGGAGGAAAATTTGCCTTCTGAATCCATGAATTAGTTACAGGATTATATTCCCAAAAATCATCATGAAAGCCGGAAATATTATCATGTCCTATTCCCAAGTATCCTTTTGACCCAATAGAAAAACCAGTGGCTCCTTTGCGGGCAACTCCCCCAAAGTTGGCTTTTTGGGTCCAAACATTAGTAACAGGATCATATTCCCAAAAATCATTGTATTCGGTAATACCATTGGTATTTGTCCCTGTTCCATAATATCCTTTGTTTCCAATAGAAAAGGCTACACCGTATGCTCGATTAATCCCTGGAAATGACGCTTTTTGTGTCCATGAATCAGGTGCACCGCTTTGTGTAATAACAACAGTGCAAGTAGCACTACTTCCATCGCAATCAGTTACCGTGCATGTATAACTACCTGCTACAAGGTTTGTTGCTGTAGCTGATGTTTGAGCGGGTGTAGTATTCCAGGAAAATGAATAAGGCGGATTACCTCCCGATGGGCTTGCTGTTGCACTACCGATGCTTGCTCCGTTGCAGTTTACATTGGTTTGGGTGGTGATATTCGCATTTAAAATGGAAGTGTATTCATAAAACTCTGCATGAGATGTAGATCCAGTATCAAATCCAAGTCCAATATATCCTTTATTACCAATAGCTAAACCTGAAGCCCAGGTTACTGCTGTTCCTATAAAGTTTGCGCGCTGTATCCATTGGTCGGTACTTGGATTGTATTCGTAAAAATCATTATAACTGCTTGTACCACCATCTGAAGTTCCTGTACCCAAGAAGCCCTTGTTTCCAATAGAGAAGCCTGTTGCAAATCCTCTGTATAATGCACCTACATCTGCTTTCTGTAACCATGTATCAGTAATTGGATTATATTCCCAAAAATCTCTGAGATAATTTAAACTTGTATTCCTTCCTGTTCCAACATATCCTTTATCTCCAATTACGAATCCGGTAGCACCATCTCTAGCTCCCCCTCCAAAATTTGCTTTTTGTGTCCATTGATTGTTAGCGGGATTATACTCCCAGAAATCTTGCATCATCGTAGCCCCTCCTCCATTTATTCCTGTTCCTAAATAACCTTTTGCTCCTATAGAAAAGCCAATAGCGCGAGCCCTTTGTGCTCCCAAAAAGGTCGCTTTTGGTGTCCAGATATTTAAGCTTGGGTCATACTCATAAAAGTCAGTTGTATTATTTCCTGTATTGTCTTCACCTGTACCCACATATCCTTTGGCTCCAATTGAAAAACCAACGGCATACTGACGAGGATTTCCTCCAACATTAGCTTTTTGAGTCCAAACATTTGTTGTAGGGTCATATTCCCAAAAATCGTTGGTGTAATTTTGTGTTGCACTTGCTCCCGTTCCTATATAACCTTTATTCCCAATTGAAAAACTAATACCCTTATATCTTAATCCGCCACCAAAGTTTGCTCTCTGCGCCCAGGCGTTTGGTCCACCTGCCGGCGCAATATTTACAGTGGCTGTAGCAGTAGTGGAAGCTGCATCGGTAACTGTTACTGTATAAATACCAGGAGCAAGTCCTGTTGCGTTTGCAGAGATACTGCCACCTGGAGTCCATGAATAAGTATAGGGAGGAGTGCCTAAACTTGCAATTGCTGTTGCAGTACCATTACTACCACCTACACAAGAAACATTAGTTGAACTTACGGAAACATTACAATTTGCATACTTGGCGAAAAAAATATCTGTAAGACCTACGGAACTTAAATTTGCAACCCCTGCTCCCGGGTTAAAGTCAGCAGTGTTTCTGAAAAAACCAGTTATGTAAGAGTTTCCTATATTATCTACAATTATACCACGAGCATGGTCATCACCGGCACTCCCAATATTTTTTGCATATTGATAATTTCCATTAGCATCATATTTTGCAATAAAAATATCCATTAATCCTGCGGAAGTGAGATTAGCGATTCCTGCACCTGGATCAAAATCAGCTGTACCGGTAAAGCGACCAGTCAAATACGTGTTTCCCTCAATATCAAGAGCAATGTTGCTACCTGTATCATAATCACCTGTAGCCCCCATTCCCTGCGCCCATATATAGTTTCCGTTTGCATCATATTTTGCAAAAAAGATAGCGTTTGCCCCCCCTGATGTAATATTAGCTACCCCCGCACTTGGGTCAAAATCTACTGTGCCTTCAAAATAACCTGTCACAAAGCAATCTCCTATGGCATTAACAGCCAATTTGTATCCGTATTCATTTCCGGTGCTCCCCAAATTTTTTGCCCATAAATAATTTCCGTTTACGTCGTACTTAGCAATAAAGGCATCATCTAAACCTGTCGATGTAAGGTTTACAGTACCCGCTCCCGGATTAAAATCAGCGGTGCCTCTAAAAAATCCAGTTATAAAACAATTACCACTTCCATCTAAAGCTATACCATATCCATAATCTGAATTAGCACTTCCAATAGTTTTAGCCCAAATATAATTTCCATTAGCATCATACTTTGCGAAAAATATATCAGTTTGTCCAACTCTAACTATAACAGCTGTTCCTGGACCCGGATCAAAATCGGTGTCCATTTCTATTTGACCGGTAATATAAATATTACTGTTCCCATCAATTTTTATGTCATAACTGGTATCAGCATTTATGCTCCCAAAACTCTTTGCCCACAAGTAATTTCCGTTGGCATCGTATTTTGTAATAAATACATCAGAAAGCCCATTAGAAGTATACGAGGTTGTTCCAGCTCCCGGATCAAAATCAACAGTGCCATAAAAATACCCCGTTACATAAACATTTCCGTTTCCATCAACAGCAATGCTCATTCCATCGGTGTTGGTGCTTCCAACACTTTTAGCCCATTGGTACACTCCATTAGCGTCATATTTCGCTATAAAAAGATCATTTCCCCCAAGTGCCGTTAAGCTAGCCATACCTGCACCCGGATCAAAATCTGCAGTACCACCAAAACTCCCTGTAATATATGTATTTCCACTTGCATCTACAGTAATTGCACGACCTCGCTCATCCGTGGTACTCCCTACACTTTTGGCCCACTGAAAATTTTGAGCATGAATAGATAAGCTCAAAATAACAAGGAAACTTATTAGAAAATAAATTTTTGCTTTCATGGTTGTTGATTTGCTTCTTAATTAGTATTTGATTTTCAAACTATCCAATTCCTTTATTTCGATAGTTGGGGGCATAATGTTTTTTTCGATTTTCTTTTGCATAAGCGTCCCGATTTTTTTCGCTTCAATTTCTGTTTTAAAACCCTTGTTTCCGGATATTGCCGGGATGTGCGGTTGATGTATGAGCATTTTCCCTTTTTGGTAAATATCAAAACCCCAACCTACATTGGCGGTGTTATACGTTTTGATACTAAATTCGGATTGTTTGTTTTTCTTTGTAGTTATCTTTTCATTTGGATTGGTGCCTTTTTGAGCAAAGGAAAAATTACAAGCAAAAAGAAGTAAGATTAAAATTATTTTCCCTTTTTTAAACTCAAACATAGGAGCAAATGTAGAACCAATAAGCTTACTCTACAATACTCATTAATGAGTATATTTTATACTTGAAACTTATACTAAACCGTTTTTTGAGCAAAAATTGAGCAATTCAACCACGTTTTTGCAGTTCGATTTTTTAAGAATTTTTCGGCGGTGTGTATCAACGGTATGTTTACTCAAATGTAGCTTTTCAGCTATGTCATTACTTTTTAAACCTTGTTTTAATAACCTAATGATATCCAATTCTCTATCAGTAAAAAAACTTTGGTATTCTTTAGTTACATACTCTTTGAATTTTTGTTGATCTAGTCCGGGTGCATCAAAACGCCATTCCACTTTATTGGAAATATTTAAAAAAGAAATATCGGTAAGCACAGATAAATTGCTGACAATTTTACCCTCAATATCATGTTGATAGATAGTTGACTGACGTAAGACCTTCATGTAATTTCCGTTTTTATGCCTTACTCTATAGTTAAGGGAAAACCCTACATTACAGGTAACATCATGCTCAGTAGCAAACATAAGGGTTGCTCTCATTAAACGGGTAACAATATCATAATCGTCCGGATGAAAAAAGTTTGCAACCAATTCAAATGTAAATTCCTCAGGAGCATACCCTAACATTTTTTCGACATCTCTTTGGAAAGAAATTGTTCTTTCTTTAAAATCCATAATGTAAAAACACTTACCGATTGGCAAAGGGAAATTTTTTATATCAGAAAAAGTTTTGGAAACAACTTCTCTGTGTGAAAGTTTGTCACTTACAGAATGAAGATATTGATTAATGGCTTTCTTATGCATGCAATAACCTAATTATTTCAGATAACACCATTATGCGCGCAGAAATTAAGTAATTCTATGGTGTTTTGAGAATTGGATTTCTGCAATAAAACTCTTCGGTGTGTATCAACTGTATGTTTGCTTATAGATAAAATCTTACTTATATCACTGCTGCTATGACCCTGTGCCATCAAGCGAATAATTTCAACCTGTCTTTCAGAAAAATAACTGGCAAATGACTTGGTAATGTATTTTCTGAATTTTGCTTTATTCAATCCGATCGAATCGAAATCCCATACCACCTTGTTGCCCATATTTAAAAAAGAAATGTCGGTAAGGGTACTGATATTACTTACCAAATTGCCTTCGGTGTTTATTTCGAGTGTTGTTGATGTACGTAAAACTTTTATATAGTCTCCGTTTTTTTTTCTAAGCCGGTAACACAATTTCAATAAGGTGTCTTTCCTGTTTATTTTATTTTCAACATTGTATAACAAAGCGGCCGATAAAACCCTTTGTGCTACATTAATATCATCGGGATGATAATTATTTAAAACAAAATCGAATGTGTATTCCTGTTCAGAATACCCAAGCATTTCTTTAACTCCCTTTTGAAAAGATACTATTTGATCAACATAATTTAAAACATACATACATTGTCCCTTATACAATGTGGCACCGGTTAGTTTTTCTAAATCTGCTTTGTAAAATTTTTTTTTAGAGAGCGACCCCTGTATGTTATTTATAACTTCATTAAAAGACACTTGTTCCTTTTCCATCTTAGTGCCCGAATATGAATTTATAATACTCAATTAACAGCTCATTAAAGGCTTCCGGTTGTTCCATTTGCGGGCAATGTCCACTATCATCAATTTGGTGAACTTTATTTTTCCAAAGATTGGAGAACCCAACACCTTCAATATATTCTTTGCTTATAAAAGAGTCCTTTTCACCATGTATAATGGCCGTTGTGAAATTAATTTTTTTAATTATTGCAACTTCATCGGCTATTACACCCTGTGCAACAAAAGCTCCAAAACTTGAGCGTGCCGAAGGGTCGGTTTTCATAATATCCTCTTTCAAAACATCCTTGTGCGTCTGTATGTGTAGCATACTATCGGCTAAGCGGCTTGCATCTTCATGTGAAATAGTGCCCTGCAACAAAAACGGGAATAAGGGGTTCGGCAAAAAAGCGTTTCCAAGTGAGTTGACCGAATCTAAAGGAGGTGTTCCAAAAACAAAAACACCGCTGGTGCCTTTTAATTGTGAAGCAACATTTATAGCTATATGACCACCAAGAGAATGGCCGGCTATAATAAAATTGTTCAGTTTTAACTGGTCAATAACAGAAGTAACTGTTTTCGCATAACCAGGAATAGAATAAATGTTTTCCGGAGTTTCTGCATAATCAGAATCTCCATGCCCCGGAAGATCAATAGCCACTAAAGGTAAATCAATATTATGAAATTGATTTTGAAAAGTAGAACTACTTAAAGAATTTCCATGAAGAAAAACAATTGAATTCTTTTCTAAATTTCCCTTACAATAAATAGTAGTCCCGTTTAAAGACAACTTCTGTGCATTCATGTGTTTACATCTGTTAGTTATGCTAAGATAAAAAAAAATTAAGCCCTTTTAACTTACCCATAATATTATACCTAAGAACCTAATCTAAGTTGCCTGTTGTCAGCTCAAAATTAACTTTTCCAATAAAAAAAGGTATATGCTGATTAAAAAAGTACCCAAGGGAAATCCCTTGAATATTGGATTTCACATTGTTTATCCAATATTCAGGGCATCACAATTAAAGCTTTATTATGCCACAACTGTATTTTCACTTTCCAGTTGCATACTGAACTTACCACACATAATTGCAATATCATCCACGTAAGGGCGGTCTTTTTTGAAATCGAACACTTCAGTGATTAGGTGCTGATTTATTTGTTTTGGAGTAATGTGTTGATTTTTCTTTAATAAAGAACTTAAACGCTGCACGCCGTAATATTCTTCTTTCTCATTTTCGGTTTCCACTACACCATCCGTGTAACAAAATAGCAGCGAATCTGGTTTAACCGGAACCAATCCTTCCTTCACCGAAAAAAGTTCGTCAAACATCCCTAAACCTGTACAGCCAATACGTAAAAGAGAAACTGTTTTCCCGTTTATTAATAATGGCGGATTGTGACCTGCATTGATATAGGTAAGTGTGCGTGTTTGTATATTGTATTTTCCAATAAAAAAGGTGATAAATTTTTCTCCCTTTGCGCTCAACATAACTTTATTGTTAAGCTCCTTTACTAATTCTGTAAGGCTACTTGTGTGATTGATAAGTACTCTCAGATTTGCCTGAAAATTACTCATTAACAAGGCTGCCGCTAATCCTTTTCCGGAAACGTCAGCAACGCAAAACATAAACTCATTTTTATTGAGCCAGATAAAGTCATAATAATCGCCCCCAACTTCCTGATGAGGGAGATAAATAGCATCGAAATTAATCTGATCTGTTTTTGGAAGTGATTCCGGGAACAACATATTCTGCATTTGAGAAGCTAACTCCAACTCCTTACGCATAGCAATTTGCTTGATGTTTTCTTTAAATAAACGTTTGTTCTCAATAGCAACTACTATGATATTGGTAAGCGTTTGTACAAAAGGTAAATGTTTAATAACCGGGCTAAGCTCTAATTTATCTTCATCCAAATCCCCAATCAGTACAAAGGCAAGAGGTTGGTTTTTATGATAAACCGGTATGATTATTTCGAAACTGAAATCGTTATTGTTATCAATAATGCTAATCTCTTTATGCTGTAAAAGATCTCTTTCCACATTGATCTTTTCGTGCTCATCTTTTAGCCCGTATGTTAAAATACATTCCCAGGTTTCATTGAAATTGAAAAGTGCGAGTTTACCTATATTAAGCTTTTCTCTAAGCGTATCTTCGAAGGTAGCCAGTAGTTCTTTAGTGGAAGCATTGTTGTTGATCGCCTTAGTAACGTCAAGCAATGAGTTCAACTTAAGTGTACTCATTTTGCTTCTCGATTCGTATGGCTTCCTTTCACCTTTCACTTTGCTTATCTATAAAGTAGTATTATTTTACTAAGTTAATAAATAAGAAAGATAAGTGGGCCAAATTTAGCTACGCAGGTAAATAATAAAGACGAATTTATTGTTTCATCGTCTTAATCCGTTTTTTTGCACCATTAGTGTAGGTCAGCTCAATAAAATAGACCCCTTGCTGCAAATAAGCTGTTTCTATAAATTGTTTGTTCGGGGTTTTATCAATAAAGACCAGCTTACCCAATGCATCAACTATTCTTACCTCTTCAAGAATAGCATCTCCTCTCGTAATAAGCCATATTTTATCAGAAAACGGATTTGGATACAACACCAGTTGGTCTATGTTTTCAGTGCTTTGTATCCTTAGCGGATCCACAATAAATATATTAAATTTGGCAGAATCAAGCGTCACGAAACCTGTTGACGCTTCAGCAACAGGCCAGATAACTACCGTATTTATCCCATTCTTAAATTCTGCACTAACCGGAATCGTATCCTGATGAAATATAGTATCGTTAGCGGCTATGGTATTTCCAAAAGTGGTACTTGAATCTATAAAAGAAATGGTTGCTCCCTGCGTTCCGGATGAATCGATCCCTACGTAATATATAATATATCCTGAATATACCTGGCTTGAATTGTTGAATACATCTGCGCCGTATACAATTTGGCCCCCTTGTAATAATGTGTCATTAGAGGCCAGGAAAATTGACGAGTCGTTCATACTCAGTCCCGGCTGGGCATAAATAGTACTGCCAAAAGATGCAAACAGGAACGTCAGGATAATAAATGCCTTTTTCATATGTATATTTTATGTTGTTTTATAACCATATTAGCAAGAGATCCGGTTCAGGAAATATACCCTTTAAACTCTCCGGGATTAGACAGAACTAACTGGAGCAAAGTTATTTCGTACTGGAATTTTTGCATAAGGTAAAGTTAACAAGATAATTCATTTTCGTTGTATCAAAATTATTATTATCTTACGTGTTCAATGTAATAAAAATGCAAATACTTGAGGAGATTATCAAAAACCTGAGTAAGGAAGAGATCAGGAACTTTAAACTTTTTGTTACCCGAACAAATAATAGTAACGAAAGAAAGGATATTATTTTGTTTGATTCATTCAGAAAAACCAGTCAGGCAATCAACGAAGATAAAATCTTCAAAAAGTTGTATCCTTCCACTGATAAAAACCCTTACTATAGGCTCAAGAACAGATTGTTTGAAGACGTAGGCTTGAGTTTACTTCTGCTTAACTATAATCAAAATGCAGTAAACTTTGTTCTGAACAATTTCTTACTGGCAAAACTTTTTATCCAAAAAAACAAATGGGAAATAGCTGTGTTTTATCTGAATAAAGCTGAAAAAAAAGCGAGAGAGATCGAAGAGCCGGCTCTTTTAGAGCTTATTTACAATGAGTACATAAAATTATCGCAGGAAGTTTTAGAATTAAACCCAAAAGAGTACATCGATAAACGAAGGCAAAACCGTGAAAAGTTGAATCAGATTCAGGAAATAGATGATGTGCTAGCTCTTGTAACTTATAATATAAAAGCATCGCAAACATTTGGAACCGGCGACAAAGAAATATACGAACACCTTCAAAAAACCGTTGAATCATTCTCTAACTCAAAAACAGTGAATGAAAATATTCAGCTCCGGTTTAAATTATATCATGCCGTAAGTAAAATACTTTTGCAACAGCATAATTATATTGCTCTCGAAAATTATCTACAAAAAACCTACAAAGAATTTTCAACTAAAAAATTATTTACCATCCATAATCATGAAACAAAATTACAGATGCTTACTTATCTCTGTAATTCTCTGTTTCGGAACAATAAGATTAACGAGTCTCTGGCGTATGCTAACAAATTGAAAGAGGCCATGAGCGAGTTTAATAAGAGTTTGTATGAGAAGTTTGTTTTTTACTTTTATAATATTCTGGTAAACAACTACGCCAAAACCAACTTAAACAAGGCAATTGAAATATTGAACGAAGCTAAGGAAGAGCCTGCCATCAAAAACCACCCTCTTCATATTGGTTTTGTATACCTGAACCTTGCTGTTTCGCATTTCGGCTTAAAAGAATACAAACAGTCATTAAAACAAGTTGCTCGTTTATATATGTTGGAGAGTTATTCGAATTTAGATATCGGGTTCCGGTTCAAGATCGCCGTGTTTGAAATAATGATCAGATATGATATTGGTGACACGGAGTTTGTACTCACAAGATTAGCCCAGTTTCAAAATGAATTTAAGTCTCAACTAAATCAAAAAGGGTTTGAAAAGGAAAAAAACATGTGTACTTTCATCAAACAACTCATTCTGGGAACTCAAAAGAGCAATAAAGCAAAACTAAAAGCAGGAATAAAAGCCTTTATTGAAACAAACCATGAGCAGGAGAATACGGAAATTGTAAGTTATAGTGAATGGTTGGGAACTAAAACAGCCTCCATTTAACATCCATCAACCAAATGGTTAATCCCCGATCAACAACTTTTTTGTAACAGTAACTCCGTTTCTCTCTATTTGCAAAAAGTATATTCCCTGAGTAATTGGTTCAAAGTTGAAATTTTGTTTAGATATTCCGCCCTGCATTTCACCCTGCCACGTACACTCTCCCAAATAATTGTACAAACGCAAAAAACACTTTTCTCCTGAGGCAATAGTAATTGATACCTCGCCTTGGCTTGGGTTAGGAGATACAATAAAATCCGTTTCAGAAATGATATTATCTTCAGCTAATCCGATTGGAAGTTGAGCGCAGGGCACAACAAAATAATCGTTCACGTTAGTATGAACCTGTTCCCAGTAATCCAGTTTTTCATCTAAACTTTTCCATTCTATAGCCCCGCTTGTTTCAAGCGCATCAACTAAGCGGATCATCTTGGAAATACTATCCAGATAGTCTGGTTTTAAAATGTGCCTGAAATTAAACATGATAGTTCCGGTGTAAAAAGTATTTGCGGTAGGTATTTGCGACTGAAAATAATTAATATGTTCCATAAAATCGGCAAACAACTGTGTAACGTTGGTTGTATCTTGTATTACCCATTCGCAACCGTTACCTACACAATAAAGATTACTTGTGTTGTTGGCAAAAAAACCTGCAGGTGTTGGAGAGCCAGGATGCCAAACTCCTAAAGAAAACGGATCGTTTACATGTCCTGCGGTTCCTCCTCCCCAAAGTGCTCTTGGTTTCCAGTTTACATTTGTAAATGTATTTCCTGTCAATCCACTTGTTTTCCAGGTTGGCCAATTTTCACTGGCAGTATAGGTCCAATCAGTTGCCTTATATATGAAACCTCCAACAATGGTAGCAGTGTCAATACCACAGCTTCTTAACAGACTGTCCAGGTCAGCGTAATTATATGGATTATATCCGGGGTTCGACGAATTCAGGTCAAGGTGATTATGAGGATCAACTTCTACATTGGGATGGTTCTCCATCATTTCTATAAAATCGTCTCCAAGGGTAGTAGCCTGGTCCCAATTCATGCAAGCCAAAATAAAATTAGATTCGAGCTGCATGTTGTATTTAGCGCCATAGTTCACAATAGTGTCTAAAATATGAATCACCCTCGCTTTGGCACTGTCGTATGTTGTTTGATTATTATAGTCAACAAAATTGGGAGCGCCTCCATCTGTTGTTTCATTATGAGAACCAATATTAAGATATAGTTTGTTTGATTGAGCTGATATACTTATTGCAGCCATTGTACAAATAGAAAATAAAAGTTTTTTCATAAATAAAATAATGAGTTAGAAACTATAGATTAAATATAGGGATCTTCACGAAACAACCAAAATAATTTCGGAGTATGGTTTTATCCCATTCAACAAACACAAATTACCTTACCAATAACTATCGTTTAAATTAAAACGAACATTTATAATGTTATTGTAGATCGAACCAAAAGTATAGTTGATGTTGAAACCAAAATTATAGTTATAATCAGTTTGCAGTTGCTTTTGATTTAGGAGGATCTCCTCGGGAGTAGCTCCTGCTGCACTTAAAAAGAACTGGTCGTTGACCATGGTTAAACCTGCCCACAAACCAATACGCAAACCTTTTGCAGGGTTAAAATTAACCGAAGGATAAATGGAAGCATTGTAATTACTCGGGAAATTAAGATAGTGAAATCCACCCGCGGAAACATCAACACTTCCCCATTTTTCGATCTGCGAGTATTGCACAACAAAAGCGTGCAATGCAAACCACTGATGGGTGTTGTTATATATTGTGCGCTCATAATAATCCTGGTAGCGTCCGCCAATACGATATATAAAACGCAGTTGCCTTCGGGTTGCCTGATCATAAGGGAAAACATTGTATTCAATTCCCGGGTAATAACTGGTACTGTTTTTTAAATTTTGTTGAAGTGAAGTAAAATAAGTAGAAAAATGTCCAATGCCAAAATGTTTTCCAACCGAATACACCATTAAGTGATAGGCTCCAGCATTTGATTGTTTACCTGTAATGGTTGTTGTATCATCTACTTTAAACCGTTGCCTGTTGCGGAAATACCAACCACCTGTTTCTGTTTTAGATTTTTCGGTAGTACGGTTTGCATTTATGTTGGCACTTATTCCCATATCTGAGGAGTACGAATTACCATTGCCATAACCGTTGGTATTTAAATTAAATGTCCAGAAATTCCATTTGTCTTTTATTTTTTCGGGATTGGCATTTTTTCCGTTCGTTTTCACTTCATATGTTAGTTCATCTGCCAGGGGAGTTTTAAGAATATAGGGCAAGAGTCCCTTTTTCATCGCATCCAAAATCCCTTGCTTCACATCCAGGCTGGCAGCATTTGCAGGGGCATTGTACGTAAAAGTATCCATCATGCTTGCAAACCTCTTCGAGCCCTGAAAGTATAAATTATATGTAGTGCTTCCACCTCCGGTTTGATTAGCAGTGAGCAAAATATATACATCTGCCAGACGGCGGTCGCGAACAAAATTTACATAATTAATGTTTTGCCTGTAGAATTGCTGGTCGCAAATACTGCAATCGAAAAAAAGAATTGGAGCTTCCTTTCGTATACAACTATCCTTACATTCTGCAAGTGAGGTAGTATCAGCCTGAGCGACTATTTTCTGTGTAAACAGAACAAGGAACAGTACTATAAGAAGCTTATACATACTTTTTGGCAAAAGAAGGTTTGTTTTAGTTTCAGCACTAAGGTAAATAATTACCGTACATCATTCCATTCAAAAATGACGAAAGGTAAAATATGAGTGATTTAATTCTAAAAGTCGTGACTCAACTGATTGGTTGCTTTCTGAAGGATTTCAAAAGCATTCTCAGCCATCAGGTTTTCTTTATCTAATGTGGGGTTGATTTCTACCATTTCGAAGCAGATGATTTTTTTACTTCTCATGATGTAATAAATCAAATTTCCGGCTTCTTTTTCAGTAATTCCATTTGGCACCGGTGTTCCTGTTCCTGAAGAGATTCGTGAATCCATACTATCAACATCAAAACTCACGTAAATCATATCACAACCATCAAGGTAGTTCAATGATTCAATAGCTACACGTTCAACAGCTTTTTTGCGAATCTCCTGTAAATTGAAAACGCGGACTTTATTTTTTTTGATTAAATATTCTTCAGGTGCCTCAAAATCGCGCAAGGCTATATATACAATATCGTCGTAATTTATTTTAGGGCAAATTCCTCCTAAATTTTTTAGTTTTTCCCAGTATTCGGTGGTTTCGTCATCCAGTTTATTTACCTGACGGTCTTTATTATCTTCTCCCAAACTACAGGCAATCGGCATTCCATGCATGTTTCCTGAAGGTGTAGTATAAGGTGAGTGAATATCAGCGTGAGCATCAATCCAAATCACACCCAGGCGTTTGTTAGGATGTGCCATTTTTAAACCTGCAATGGTTCCCAATGCTGAGCTATGATCTCCGGCAAGTACAATCGGGATGGAATTTTCCTTTATTATGGTATTTTGAAGTTCTTTTGCAAGCCTTTCATTTAAGGTATAAACTCCTTTTATCCTTTTTGCGTAATCATGAACAACCGGCTCCAACAGCAACTGGTTCTCATGCTTTATTTCGACACTTTTAAATTTCTTAAAAAACGGGCTTCCAAAATCTAATGCAGCAATTTTAATTGCATCTACACCCATGCTCGAACCTCTGGTGCCGGCACCTATCTCTGATTTTACCTCTATTAATTTGATCGGCTTTATCATAAATCTTCTGTTAATAAGAAGCAAAGATAACAAATTATCTCGCTATCCCGAAGGCCGGTTCTGCCTGAAATGGGCTATATGTAGCTTCAATTCTTCAAAAAAAGGGACAAAGTTATTGTGTAAAAACTCCTGTTTGTCTTTGAAAGTAGAAAGCGAGTCGTACAACGGGAATAACTTCTTTATGCGATGAGTCATACCATGCAAAACCCTTTTTATTCCATCCAGTTTTGCATACTGCTCAAGGATGTTCTCCTTTATCATATATTCGAAAAAATAAGTGGAACGTTCCGGAAAAATAGCTTTGTGATTTGTTAAAATAGTGTAAGTGTTAGCCGCAAAAGTTGGTAAAGAAATATCGGAATACAGTGCAAAGTCCCTGGCTAAAAAGTAGTCAAAATAAATATCTATGAGCACCCCGCTGTATTTGTCGAATTCTTTTGAAAAGTACTTTTTACTGTCTAAAACCAAAGGATGGTGATCGGTAAAGTCATCTATAGAGCGATGCATAAGAATTCCCTGCTTTATTTGTTCCGGGAAATCCCTGTAGCGATCACCCTTTACTGCATCCGCAATAAAATTTCCAACCATCAAACCATGGTCAGGATACGACAGATATAAATGCGCCAGATAATTCATCTAATACTATTACAAGGTACGGACTTTTTTTGGTTAGCACGAATAGTGTACATTTGTTTCGCTAATGAAGGTCTTCCTCTTATATATTCTTTTCTTCCTGCTTTTATGTTTGAAAGCATTTCCGCAAGGCGACGTTCCATCTATGTTGAAAAACAAAAACAACAAAGAAAAACTGGAAATAATAAAATCCTTAACTGGAGATCAATTCAGGGATGAATACAACTCCGTTTCTCTTGCGATTTCCGAAATCAAACAAACCGCGGAAAAAAACAATAATTTTTCGCAACTCACTCAAATAGAACTTTTGTACGGGGCAATGTTTTATTACAACAAAAAGTACGATAAAGCCATTCCTGTGCTTAACAATCTTCTACACAACTCTACTTTGCTTTCAGGCCACGATAGCGTGAAAGTATATTATTTTTTAAAAAACAGTTATATAGGTATCAAAAATTCCGGGAAGGCTTTTGAATGTCATAAAATAATTGAATCCATCCGAAAACGACTAAAAAATATTGATGGTAATTTATTGGAACCTCCTTTAAGCATGTTATACAAGGAAATGGGAATGTATCCTAATGCTATAGCTGAATTAAAAAACGAATTTGAATCGAATGCTTCAAAGTACAGCGGCAACAATCTTACGCTTGCCCAATACTATAATAATTTGGGAGTGTTCTTCAACTTATGGAATAAGTATGATAGTGCTTATGTCAATTTTTTGAAAGCGAATGAATTGATAAACAAAGAACTCATAAAAAGACCTGCCGACGACCACTTGTTATTTTTTGCAGGGCTAACAGAAGGGAATATGGGAAGCACTTTTTTGGGACAAAAAAGATACAGGGATGCCATTCCTAAGTTACAAAAAGATATTTTCTGGAGTTTAAAAACCAATAATATTGAAAGTGCTGCCAACTCATTTTCAGGTCTGGCGTCATGTTACTCAGGCTTAGGGCAACATGATCTGGCAAGGCACTACGTAGACACTGCTTTTGTTTTGTATGCGCAACTAGAAAATTTTAAAGCCAGCCTAAAAGCTCATAAAACAAATGCTGAAATATATAAAGCTGCAAAAAATTACAAGCTGGCGACAGAAGAATATGAAATCTATAATCAATTAAAAGATTCTGTACTGGAGGCAGACAAACATACTCAATTGATTAACGAACAGGTAGCTTTTGAGTTGGATGAAAAAGTAAATCAATTGAAGGAACAAAAACTAAAGCTGGAAGAAAACGAACGCGCATTGGAAAAAAACAAGTCGGATAAAATATTGCTTACATCGCTCTCTGTGGCGATTGCGACCATAAGCATTATTTTATTTTTAGGCTACAAAAACTCCACGAAGAAACAAAAGGAGCTGGCAATAAAAAACGAAGAGATCTCCGCTAAAAATAAATTGATAGAACAATCCCTTGCCGAAAAAGAGGCGTTGATTAAAGAAGTTCATCACCGTGTAAAAAACAATTTACAGATCATTTCGAGCTTGTTGCGTCTTCAATCTGCCAAACAAACCGACGATCGCGTACAGGAAATGTTTGAAGAAAGCGTAAAGCGCATTCAATCCATGGCACTGGTTCATGAGCTACTTTACAAAAACAAAACTTTGATTTCTATTCCCATTCACACCTATATAGAAAATTTAGCTGCCGGCTTAAGGCTGGCCTATGGTTTAAATGGCACTGTACACATTGAAGCTAAAAGTGATTTTATCCAGTTAGATATTGATACAACTATTCCATTGGGGCTCATCATAAATGAACTTGTTACCAATAGTATTAAACATGCTTTCGATAAGAAAGGTGGTAAAATAGAAGTTCATTTCAAAAGCAATAACAATAAATTTCATTTACTGGTTCAGGACAACGGAAAAGGTTTACCGGAGAATTTTGAAAGTATAAAAGAAAATAGTTTAGGAATGGAACTGGTAGAAGCACTTTCCGACCAAATCAATGCGGTTTACAAATACTCTTCCGATAAAGGAAGCCGGTTTGAATTTGAGTTTGAGGTGTAAATTTATTTAATATTAAACCCCAATCCGAAAGAAAAACTCAACTCATTCAAAGGAACAATAGAGTCGTCCGCCAGGTGTTTACCCACATTATAACGCGCATTGATAAACAAATGAAACCACTTTGGTGCGTAATAATTAAATCCTGCAATTGGTGATATCAAAGGATTATACGCAGTTGCACCTGCCGCAACACCCTGAGCCATTATTCCTCTTTGTGTATAAGCTAACCCTGTTTGCAATCCAATAAAAGGGTCGAATTGTTTTTTTGCAAAATGATAAGCTGCCCCGCTATATATACTGTGATTTTGTTTCAACGTTTTATCTCCGTTCATGGAGTTAAAAAAATACATTCCATCTCCACGTAAAGAAATTCTGTCGTCAACATAATATTCAATATTCCCCGTGAGGTATAAATTATTGAGTTTGTTAGCCGGCATGTAACCTGTTGCAAAAGTTAAGGTTGTTCTGAATAACCCTTTGCTGGCTACCGTTTCATTTTCCTGAGCGCTGATGCTCATTCCAAACAAGAACAACAACAGTACTGCCATTTTTTTTATCGTCCCCATAAATTTCCTAATCTATAATTTAAACTTAAGGTCAACAGTATATGTCCTTCTAATCCAAAACCTTCGTGTTTTTCAATTTCCAAATGCTTTACCCCATTCTCATCTTTAATGTGTGAATGGAGATCACTTCCCAAATGATTCATGTATTGCGCCATCAGGGTTGCGTCAAAACGCTCGCTTAAGTTATAATGTGTTCCAAGCCCTAATTGCACCGCACTACTCCATCGGTCTTTATACTGAGCGTCAATTAGGGAATATACTTTTGTGTAATCAAAACAATGTCCTGCCGCGACAAAGGGCGAGAATTTTTTAGATTGAAGAGGGTTCTTACCCAAATAAAACAATACCGACCAGCCAATGTGCCCGTCTCTTCTATATCCCAAGCCGTTCAGATCCGTTGTAAGATAATCAGTGAACCAATCCGTGTTTACACGTTTTCCCAGGCGAATTCTGAATTGCCCGCCAAATCCGGTACCCGGAGAACCCGCATCAGTAAATAAACTGGTAGTGTTTCTTACTCCCAGAGAAAATTGACCCCCTTCTTTTTGAGCGTTTACTGTAAAGGCACAAAAAACTAAAAGGGCAATGAGTATTCTACAATTAATTCTGATCATATATTAATTAACGAAGATAAACATATTTATATTGTGATGAAAAGCATACAATATCTAAACCCATTAAGCGTTGTAGGTCTATTTCTATTTGTGATGTATTTATAGTATTTTCGTGCTCATGTTCAGGAATCTCTATCTGGCAATATTTGTTTTTGTTTCTTTTGTTGCTCTGGCGCAACCTAAGGGAGAATACGATGCTAAAAAAGAGATCACCTACGACGGCAAGCGCTACCGTGTTTTTAATAATTATATTACCGTTGGAGGTGGAACAGAGTATAATACTTTTATTGGCGGCAATAATCTTAACCTGGGAGGCGATTTTAATTTCCACATTCAACAGATCTATTTTCAAGCCGGCGGGTTTTTGGCAGGAGGGTCTTTTGGCAATTGGAATCACGCCCAACTTCATGCAGCTATTGGTAAGCGTTTTGAAATGAAAAAATTTAATATGGCCGGCTATTTAGGCGGTTCGTTTTCGAGTATTAACAGGCCTTATTACGATACTACTACTCAGTCATACATTTCAAGAAGTTTAAGACCTTTGGGCCTTCACGCTTCTGTACAATTTACCTATAAATTTAAATACGATGTTGGTGTTGGCATTTGTTTATTCAGTGATATTAATAAAGCGCAAAGTGTTTATGGTCTTAGGGTAGAGTTATATTTTTCAAGTGCTTTTTTAGGTTATCGTTCGCACAAAGACGAAGAAAACAGTGTGTTGAAAAACGCAGATTAATTATTACTCTTTCCCTCTTACTTCATCAAGTGCAGTTTTATATACTTTTAAAACCCTTTCGCGCGCAAACTTGTGATCAACGATGGGTAGCGGATAATTTAGCTCCTGAAATTCGGGAACCCATTTCTTAATATATTCAAATTTTGCGTCAAACTTTTTAGCTTGTTCATGTGGATTAAATACCCTGAAGTAAGGTGCGGCATCACAGCCACAACCCGCTGCCCATTGCCAGCCTCCGGAGTTTGCTGCTAGATCAAAGTCATTCAGTTTCTCTGCAAAATACGCTTCGCCCCAACGGTAATCAATCAATAAATGTTTAGTTAAAAAACTTGCAACTATCATTCGAACACGGTTGTGCATAAATCCTGTTGTGTTTAATTCACGCATTCCTGCATCTACCATAGGATAGCCCGTTTGGCCTTTGCACCATGCCTCAAATTCCCTTTCATTGTTGCGCCATTTGATATGCTCATAATCCTTTTTAAAACAACTGTGTTCAACATGTGGAAAGTGATAAAGGATCATCATGTAAAAATCCCTCCAGATCAGTTCATTTACATATTGTTCATTCAAAGGTAAAGCCCATCTTACTAATTTACGAATACTAATTGTTCCAAAACGCAAGTGCATGCTCAAACGTGAAGTTCCTTTTACAGCAGGGAAGTCCCGCGTTTCCTTATAGTGAACAACAAGGCCTCTTCCAATTTTTGGAGGATCTACGATTATGTCAGTTTTTTCAAATCCCATCGCTTTAAGATCGGAAATCTGTTTTACTGCTTCCTTATTAAAATTAGCGAAGTACTTTTTACATGGATAAGAGCTGCTATAGAAATCATTTAACTTCTGTATCCACTTTTTACTGTAAGGAGTAAAGATCGTATAAGGCTTTCCATCATCCTTCACCACTTCGCCTTTCTCGAAAATGCATTGATCTTTATATGTGTGAAACGAAACTCCGTTTGCCTTTAAAAACACTTCTATGCTTTGATCCCTTGCAATAGCATATGGTTCGAAATCATGGTTCGTGTATACACTCTTTATCCTGTTATTTTTAATCAAACGCTTATATACTTGTAATGGTTCACCTATCTCCACCCACAAGTTTAGTCCAAGAGCATTTAATTCAGCATGCAGTTTGCTGATTGTTTTATGAATAAAATCAACGCGCTTATCATGTTTGTTTCCCAGTTTCTTTAATATACTTGTATCAAAAACAAAAAGAGGTTGCACATTTTTATTTTTTGATAAGGCATGGTACAAGCCTGCATTATCCTCCAAACGCAGATCTCTTCTGAACCAAAAAACAGTTAACTCCATAGTACGGGTAAAGATAGAATATTCTTTACATCGTTTATATTTCAAATTTAAATTTCGTACTTTCATCTCATCATAATGGAAGAGAGAACGAAAAAAAAATATTCGCCGCAGGAAGCATTTCTGAAAATTCAGAGTTGGTGTGCTTATCAGGAACGTTGCCAACAGGAAACCCGCGACAAACTATATGACTACGGTTTGTGGCCGGAAGCTGTGGAAAATATTATAGCGGATCTTATTACACAGAATTTCATTAATGAAGAACGTTTTGCCAAAGCATTTGCCGGTGGAAAATTCCGCGTTAAAAAATGGGGAAGAGTAAAAATAAAAATTGCTTTGAAGCAAAAAAAAATATCTGAATACTGTATTAAAAAGGCCATGCAGGAAATCGATGATAATGATTATATAAAAACCATCCAACTTGTTTTACAAAAAAAAGGCAGGGCGCTTCAGGAAAAAAATCCAATCAAAAGAAAATACAAATTACTTCAATATCTTTATTCCAGAGGGTTTGAGCAAGACTTGATACTGGATGTGATGAAAGAGGAAGGTCAATAGTATTTCCAGCAGATTTCGCGGATTTACGCAGAGGAGAAAAATTGAACACAGAAAAAATTTAATTAACTCATAGAGTTTTTTAAAAATCTGCGCTGATCAGCGAAATCTGCGGGACATTTGTTTACTTGTTACTAACCACCGTTAGCCATCGTCCATTAGCACTAAAAGCAAATCGCGTTATATTGTTGATCCCGAATGCAGAAAAATCTCCTAACTCTACCCAGGTTTTAAATTCATCATTATAGCGCATGATTTTACTTCCATCTGATTTGATAAGCCCCATCGTTTTGTCCCAGATAAAATCTTCTATACCACTTTTTGTTGATACATATTCTTCTGAGCGTTTCAATCTTGTATTATAAATGCGCACCATATTCGCGGTTTTTTCCTTTGTACAATAAAAGAAAGAGAAATTCTTTACTGGCCGGAAAGAACGCGTTGGTTCATTTGCAATCCAAACATCTTTTTTGTTTTTGACATCATACACATGCAAACTGTGTGGGTTTGTAAGTTTATAATACAAAATGGAATCCTTATTTAGCCAATAGTAATAACCAACGGAATCCTCTTCCATTACCATAGTAGTGGCTAATTTCCCATGAAGATCGTATTTATACAGGCGCTGAGTTGAATCCGCCTCTACAACCACTGCGGAAAAGTATTTATTATCAGGCGCAACTACAGGAGAGTACTCACTAACCGGAGTTGCGGTGAGTTGTTTAACTTTTTTCGATCCAAGAGAATAAGAGTAAACATCCGATTGTTTGTCTTCTTTTATGGAAACATAAAGTAAAGATTTGCCATCAGGAGTAAAAGCAGGCTGGTTATCATAGCCGGGGCGATTGGTAATGTTTACACCCTTTTTAATGATAACTGTATTCCCGGTTTTTTTTATTTCGAACAAATAAATATCACTCTCAGGCAACTGAGCAAACCCTTGAGTTGATAAGATAATTGTCACTAGTACTCCGAGTATCTTTTTCATTTTAATTTTTCTTTATTTCGACAAACTCAATCCAACACGTTAAATCTACGCATCATGTCTGCAACCAATTTACTTTTATGATCTCCGCTATCTATCAAATGTTGCATCACGCTCAACAAATCTTCTTTAGGTTTATTTTGGTTGAATTTTATTTTTGACTCTACTTCTTTTACTTCGATCTCAATAAAAGTTATTTCACGGGAAAGTGCTTGCTTATATTCGGCAGGCAGTTGCTGATGATGTTCTGTTTTTCCACCTTCAAAAAAAGCAACCGTTTCCTGCAATAAGTTGAGCACCTGATCTTCGTTACTTACGACTCTCGCAATTCCTTTTACATGAACTGCAGCATAATTCCACGTAGGAACATTACGTTGATTCTTATACCATGTTGCAGAAATATATGCATGAGGACCTGTAAAAACTGCCAGTACTTCTTTGCCTGCTAAAACCCCGGCATGTGGATTTACTTTTGCCAAATGAGTAAACAGCCTGAACTTTCCGTTCTCTTCTCTGCATAAAAAGGGTAAGTGAGTTGCAAAAGGATAAGCACTATCAGAAGAAATTAGCAATCCAAAGGCATTCTCTTTTATAAGTTCGATCGCTATTTTCGGGTCACTATTTTTGTAGTACGGAGGTATATACATAATCAGGTTAAAGATGAAAACAGTTTTTTATCGAGAACTAAAAACAATCTATGCATTAATATGGCACTTACAATTCCAATACAGGCTCCAACAAAAAGATCGGAAGGATAATGTACGCCCAAATAGATACGCGTGTAACAGATCAGTAGTGCCCATAATACACATACAATTTTTAACCACCTATTCATAACAGGAAATAATAAAATTACAATTGTAGCTAATGCGAAACTATTTGCAGCGTGTCCTGAAACAAAACCATACTGCCCGCCTTTGTATCCCTCAACCGTATGAACCTGTGTGCCTATTTCTGTATTATGTGTTGGACGATACCGTTTAACGGATTTCTTCACCAAATTAGAGCCTTGATCCGAACAAAGTATCATAATAGGCAAAATCAAAAGAAACAAAGAACTTCTTTTTTTGTATTTTCTTACTAAGAAAAACACCACCAATAAAAAAAGTGGTGTCCAGGTAGGAAAATACGTAAGCACAGGAATAACCGCATCCAGGGCTTCGTTATGAAAACCATTCAGTTTCAGGAAGAGTGCCCTGTCAATATTTTCAAACGTTTCAAACATAAATTCTAGTACAGGCCCCTCGTCAAATGACACGCTGATGGTACTGTCCCGATAGCTATCGGGAAAACAGATCTAAGGTGATTTAATGGTTATATCTTGATAGTGATTACCTTTCTGTAATGCCCCAATGAAGAGTCCCTTTTTATCATCCGTGTTAATTCATAATCCCGAGCTATCGGGACTGTGTCATCTGTGTTCTATTCTTTCCGCTATGTGGGTTAAATATTTCGTTAAAAATAGCTTTTTTCTTACGACAAAAAAAACTAAATTAGAGGCTTGTTTAATACTTAACCCTATGTCGAAATCTAAAAAGGAAAAACACAAACCCTCTATAATAAATGCCAACTCGCTAAAGTTTTTGGCAGCATACATTAACAACCCATCTCCAACCGGATTTGAGTGGGAAGGGCAAAAAATCTGGTTGAATTATATCAAGCCATACATCGATGATCACTTTGTAGATAATTACGGAACTACTGTTGGTGTTATTAACCCACAAGCTCCATACAAAGTAGTAATTGAAGCTCATGCGGATGAAATCTCCTGGTTCGTACATTATATTACAAAAGACGGTTTCATTTATTTGAAACGTAATGGCGGAAGTGATCATCAGATAGCTCCATCCAAACGTGTAAACATCCACACAAAAAAAGGAATTATTAAAGCAGTTTTCGGATGGCCTGCAATACATGTAAGAGATGCTGCCAAAGAAGAAACTCCCACACTAAAAAATATTTTTCTTGATTGCGGTTGTAAAAGCGATAAAGAAATTGAAGAACTCGGCATACACGTTGGATGTGTGGTTACATACGAAGATGAATTCATGGTGCTGAACGATCGCTATTATGTTGGCCGCGCATTAGATAATCGTGTTGGTGGATTTATGATCGCAGAAGTTGTCCGTTTGTTGAAAGAGAAAAAAGTGAAACTTCCATTTGGCCTGTATATTGTAAACTCTGTTCAGGAAGAAGTTGGTTTACGTGGTGCTGAAATGATCACACAACGCATTAAACCAAATGTAGCAATCGTTACCGATGTTACTCATGATACACAAACTCCAATGATGAGCAAAGTGGTAAGCGGAGATATTGCTTGCGGTAAAGGACCTGTTCTTACTTATGGGCCTGCGGTTCACAATAATTTATTAGATATGATTATTAGCGCTGCAGAAAAAAATAAAATTCCCTTTCAACGTGCCGCGGTTTCAAGAGCAACCGGAACAGATACAGATGCTTTTGCTTATTCTAATGGCGGCGTAGTTTCTTCTTTGATCTCTTTACCCTTGCGTTATATGCACACAACAGTTGAGTCGGTTCACAAAGACGATGTGGAAAGTGTGATCCAACTGATTTTCGAATGCGTGAAAGCAATTAAGAATAATCAGGATTTCAGGTATATCAAGTAAGAAGGGGGTTAAAAAATGGCCGCAATTTTAGGTTCCATATTAAAAAGGGCAATTGAGTTAAGAGGGAAAATTCCTTCTAACCGCAAAACCGCTTTGAAACAGCAACTCAGTACTTTAAAAAAGTTAATGAAAAAGGCTGAGTTTACTGCTTTTGGGGAGCACTACAAATTTTCCGCAAAGCTAAAAGAGAAAAATTTTGTAAGGGCATTTCGTAGTGAAGTTCCTGCGCATGATTATAACAGTATGTTCAAAAACTGGTGGTACCGTTGCCTAAACGGAGAACCATTTGTTTGCTGGCCGAATCATATAAAATACTTCGCGTTAAGCTCCGGAACTTCAGAAGCAGCCAGCAAACACATTCCTGTTACCAAAGACACCCTTAAGGCAATTACCAAAGCAAGCTCCCGACAAGCATTAGGACTCGCTCACCTTGATCTTCCAAAAGAGTTCTATCAGAAAGGTGTTTTAATGATCGGTGGTAGTACTCATTTGAGTTTTAACGGAACTTATTATGAAGGAGACCTTAGTGGTATAACAACAGGTAATATTCCATTTTGGTTTCAATTTTTTTGCAGACCGGGTCCAAAGATTTCACGACACAAAGATTGGAATTCAAAACTAAACGATATTGTGTTGAACGCTCATAAATGGGATATTGGTGTTATTTGCGGAGTTCCTGCATGGATACAAATTATCTTTGAAAAGATAGTTGAGCATTATAAAGTAAAAACGATACACGATATTTGGCCTAACCTTCGTATATATATAAGCGGAGGTGTTTCTTATACTCCTTACTTAAAGAGCTTCGAAAAGCTCACTTCCTTTCCATTGATTTTTTTGGATACCTATTTAGCTTCTGAAGGATACATGGCGTTTGAAACAGGTGTAAACTCTAATGGAGCTATGAAGCTTATGCTGGATAACGGAATCTTTTTTGAGTTTATTCCTTTCAATGAAGAAAACTTTAATTCGGACGGAGATCTTATTTCGAACCCAAAAACATTGTTGGTAAACGAAGTAGAAGAAGGTGTTGAATACGCGCCGCTTATCTCTACCTGTTCAGGTGCATGGAGATATTTGATAGGTGATACACTTAAGTTTACAAATGTTGAAGAAAATGAAATACGAATCACCGGAAGAACCAAACATTTTTTGAGTATGTGCGGAGAACACCTGAGTGTAGATAACATGAACAAAGCCGTTGTTCTCACTTCTGCGGATTTGGGAATTGAAATAAAAGAATACACCGTATGTGGTGTACCATACAAAGGATTATTTGCTCATCACTGGTACATTGGAACCGATATGACAATTGAATCAGAGAAAGTAAAACAAAGAATAGATGAGCACCTGAAAGTATTAAATGATGATTACCGTGTAGAAAGAGGTCATGCTTTAAAGGATGTGATTGTTGAAGTTTTACCTCATCAGCGTTTTTTAGATTTTATGGAACACAAAGGTAAGCTTGGTTCTCAGCATAAATTTCCACGTGTTTTAAAAGGTAAAATGCTGGAAGACTGGGCGAATTTTTTAACCAAAAAAAACAACTAAACTCTTATGTTCGCTGCCATATACGAAGGTATCATATTGGGCTTAGTACTGGCCTTTTCTTTTGGTCCGGGGTTTTTTGCACTCATTAATACAGGGATCAAATACGGGTTTAAATCAGGTGCGGCTTTAGCAGTTGGTATATTTTTAAGTGACCTCGCTTTGGTTGTTTTGATATTTGTATTACTATCTTTTGGAGCACAGGGTATTTTAAATGATCCGAAAAGTCAATCGTTTATTGGAGTCGTTGGCGGTATTATACTTATCGTTTACGGGTCGTTTAACCTTTTTAGCAAGCCGCCAAAAACAGATGCCCAAATTGACGATGCCAATGCGGTAAATCACTTGAATATTGAAGCTGATTTGTATGTGCCGGGCGAAAAAAAATTAATGGAACGCATTCCAAAACCAACAGACAATTTGCCTCATCCTTTTTTGTTAGGAGTGAAAGGATTTTTTATCAACCTTCTCAATCCATTTGTTTGGATTTTTTGGATGGCAACCGCCACTACAGTTGGAAGCAAATTTGAGTTTTCCACACTTAAGATCATGGTGTTTTTTACTTTTACCCTTGGTGTAGTTTTATCTACTGATCTACTCAAAGCATTTGTATCCCATAAAATTAAGCGGTTTTTAACTTCCCGTTTAATGAAAATCGTGAATATTATTTCAGGTGTAATACTCATTGCATTTGGCTTTTACCTGATCTACAAAATTTATTTTTTACCGGAACATGCCTGATAAATATGATTACACGCAATTCAAAAAGAAATTGGAAGATGAACATAGCTTTCCATCTGTATATATGTTTAAATTCATTGTTCCTGCCGACAATCATAAAATAGCCTTAGTAGAAAGCCTCTTTACCGAAGAAGCGAAAGTAAGTCAAAAACAATCTGGCAAGGGAAATTATTTTTCTTTAACCGCCCGTCAGGTAGTAATGAGCTCCGATGAAATAATCGAGATCTATAAAAAAGCCACGGCTATCGAAGGGTTAATAGCGTTGTAAGCTACCTCTTTAACACAGAGTACTCAGAGGTTAAAGAGTTGCACAGAGATTTTACTTTTATTCCTTGACATTAGCAAACAGTTAATTCATCGTCGATAAATATTCTGAAGAATAGCTTTCTTAATCTGCACATGAACAACTAAACCTGTTTTATTCTCCCTGAATTTCAATAAATAAACTCTGTGTAGCTTCTCCGCCATAGCGGATTCTCTGTGCTCTCTGTGTTGAAGCTTCCCTTTCTCCCAAACTTTTTTTGGTAATTCAAAATCTATTTCAGTTATTTGCATCCACAAATGAAGAATACCATTCAACATATTTCTTTTATGCATAAAATGCGCACGCGATATTGCCATTTTATGAATTGTATTATTTGCCTGTAATTACAAGGCGTTCAGAGATTTTCATTTTTTCATTTCCATTAAAATTTTCACACAAATGCAGACTTTTTCAGAGCTTGTATTAGACAAGTTAGACACATTGGTGGTTGTTGTAAACAATAGCGGTGATGTTGAGTATGTAAGTAAGTCCTCCAAAAAGCTGTTGGGCTACGAACCGGAGCAATTGCTCGGAGATCAGTGGTGGATAAAACCCAGACTCTCCGCAAGAGAAGGGCAAGAAATCAGGGAAAAGATCAAAAATCTTTTACTGCACGATTCGTCCAGTATTTCACAAAGATTTGAGCATGCGTTTAAAACATCACAAGGAATGATCAAATGGTTTAAATGGAGCTCAACCGTAGTTAATGAAAATCAATTAGTAGGTATTGGACTTGATATAACTGAGAAAAAGCTTTCAGAGCAGCGTATGTTGGAAGTGAACCGCTCATTAACCGAAAGAAACAAAGAGATCACGGATAGCATCAACTATGCACAAAAGATACAGCAAGCTATTTTGCCTGACCCTTCCTTCTTGAAAGAGAAGTTTGCTGATGGATTTGTATTATACCAACCTAAAGACATAGTAAGCGGCGACTACTTTTTCTTTCACGAAACCGAAAGTAAAAAATATGTTGCGGCTATAGACTGTACAGGACACGGCGTGCCCGGTGCCATGATGTCGGTTATTGCCAACTCTTTACTGAAAGAAGTATTCTTCAATAAAAAATTAGCAAGTCCGGAGGAAATTTTGTTTGAATTAGATGAATTACTATTCGAGGCCTTAAACAAAAATAACACCGAAGACATCCGTTATGATGGAATGGATATTTCTTTAATCTCGGTTGACAAACAAACCAATTTAATGGAGTTTGCCGGGGCAATGCGTCCTATATTCATCATACAGCAAGGTGTGCTCACTGAAATAAAAGGCAGTAAATTCCCTCTTGGTTTTCACCACTGTAAAAAAGATTTTGTACTGAATACCGTACAATTGAACGAAGGTGATATGATCTACCTTTCATCAGATGGCTATGGCGACCAATTTGGTGGCGACCGGAATAAAAAAATGAACAGAAGAGCTTTCAAGGAATTGTTACTATCCGTTGCAGATATGAGTGGAGAAGAGCAGGAAGCCTTTTTAGAATATGCGCACAAAAACTGGAAGCAAGATGAAGAACAAACAGATGATCTTTTGGTGATTGGTGTAAGGGTTTGAGTATATAAAAATTAAAAGCTGCCCCGTTCGACTACCTGCCCCTCCGGCAGGCACTCAGCGACCGGCAGCCCTTTTTTGTATTTACTATTCCTGAATGTATTGATCGTATTCAATAATTTTTTCTTTGAGTCGCTGAGCGAGATATTCGTTCCCTTCTCCTAATTCTATCAAAATTAGCAAGGCCTCCTTTTTGTATTTTAGTCTCTTTTCAGCATCCCAAAAGGCAGGTGGCCTTTGAAGGTTGGTAATCCTGTCGGCAAGTTTAACCGCCCAAACTTCTTTATTGAGTTTTTTAATTCTACCTAAGGAATCCATCATCCGCTCTTCCTTGGGCAGGTCACTATTTTTAGTTAGCGCAGCAACAGCGTGCGCAACATCTATTCCATACAAATCGGTAAGTTCTTCAAAAGAAGTTGAAGTGTCTTCCAATGTATCATGTAACAAAGCTACTTTGATGGCAAAATTCGGATCAAACTCTTTAGTATTAAAAGAAGCAATCAATATTTCCATGGCCACATTACTTAAATGAACAACATAAGGAAGTTCTGTGCCCGGTATCTTTTGGTTTTGCTCAAGATGTTTTGCAGTTGCAAATTTTATAGTTTCCTGATAGATAGTTTGAATGTCCATGTTTTATAATTCGGGTAAAATGCAGAACTTTTATTCGAGAATAAATTTAACAATTAAAAGACAAAACACCAGAATGTAATCATTTCCTGTAGTCTACTAACTGATTCATCACCACTTATACTGTAAAGTAACATACCAATTAATAGGATCAGAAGGAAGTATTCCGGGACCGGGATACCCTTCTGCTCTTCTTGTAAAATAAGTATTGTTTGTCAGGTTATTTAACCCGCTTGCCAGTGTAAACCATTTCCAGGTATAGTTTACCGACCAGTCCATGACATAGAAAGCGGGAATCAACCCTGTTGATCCGTCATTGGCTTTGGGTGTATTGCTTGCATCGCTATATTGTTGTGCCGTGTAGGAATACTGCAAAGTGGTTCCAAATTTTTTAGTTTTAAAACTTAAGCCTGTTCTACAAATAAACGTTGGGACAAACTCAACCAGTTTATTGGTAAAGGCTGCTTCTTTACTTCCAATGTATCGTGCATCAATGTATGAAACGTTTGTAAACAGGCTAAGGTTTTTAGTGGTGTTCTTTTTAAATAATTTCAGGAAATTCAACTCAGCAAAACTCTCAATGCCCACATTTCTGCTATCAGAAATATTGGTACGTAAGCGATACAATTGAACACCATCATCGCTTTTCAGGATCGTACCTATTCGATTGTTGTAACGAAGATAAAATACGCTCACATCCGCATAAAAGAAATTTTTTACCGAAACACGGTAACCCATATCTGCCGTAAATCCATCTTCATCTTTTAAATTTGGATCCACTTTCAAATTAGGATTAATTACACGCATATCATTAAAATTAATGGAGCGGTAATTCTGACTAATATTCAGGTACACTTCAGATATATCTGTTGGTTTAAACACTCCCCCAACACCTGCCAGTACAAAATTTCTGTCGTTGCGGTTCTTTTCATAATTCTGCTTGAAAAATATCGTGTCACCATTCAACAACGTATTTACTTCATTGTAATACCCCTTTGATTGTGTTGAGATATACTCATAACGCAAACCGGGCGTAATACTGAATCGTGAATTAATTAACCACAAATTTTCAGTAAATACTGCAATGTTTCTACTTGGAAAAAAATAATCAGAGCTTTCCAAGCGATCGGGATGAAGGTATTCAAATTCAGGTTTTGAGTTTGCACTTGCTGAACCCTGCTTGCGATAAGTGCTTCCACTATAATAACGTGAACCGATTAAAAAGACTGAATTGCCTTTAAGAAATTTGTAACGGTGTAAAAATCTCAACTCTGATCCAACATTTTTGTAATCGTCCTGTAGCAAATCTCTGTTCTTTGTTGTATCATCCGGTCTGTCGGCACGTCCCAAAAAACCAAGGGCATCTCTACCCGCAAGCAGACCAAAAGAAACCCAACTTAATTTTGTTCTGTCATTTATTTTGTAATTTAATTCGGTAGCGAATAAATTCCAATCTACTTTAAACCAGTTTCGCGGGCGCTTGCTTGCACTCGGGTCTTTATAAAAATCTTTGTCAGTAAGCCCGCCTGCTTGTTGAGCGAGGTAGTGATTGTAGGTGTATTCCACTTTAATACTTATGCTCTCGTTGATTTGGTATTTAAGTGATGCATGTGCAGTTTGCTGATCGAATGCAGATCTTGGTCTCCAGCCAGTACCTTGTTTGTATTGAACAAATGTATAATAAGAGAGCTTTTTTACTTTTCCATAAAAGGAATTAAAACTATTCAAGAACCCAAAGGAACCCAATGTTTGTCTGGAGATTACGTTGAATTTTTTTATTGCTTCATCTCCGTTCTTAAAACGAAAATTAATAAAACCTCCGAACTGTGTACCGTACTGCAAACTCGCTGCTCCACGTATGATCTCAATCCGTTCAACCGCTTCTGAAGGCGGAGAGTAATAACTCTCAGGGTAACCTAAAGCATCCGCACTTATATCATACCCGTTTTGGCGGGTATTAAAATTAGAAACACGATTCGGATTTAAACCTCTTCCTCCTATGCCCAATTGCAGACCGGCTCCGTCATTCTCAAAAATATTGATCCCCGCTACCTTTGCAAAAAGTTGCCTTTGATTATTGGTAGCCAAATTAGCATTCAGGTCTCCAATCAAAACCACTTCCGTCTTTTTTCCGGCATAGATTGCTGTTCCCTCTACATTATTCAACCGTGTAATCCCGAAATTATTTTCCTTTGCCGCTTCTATATTTACTTCCTGCAAGTCTTTAATATCACTTTCCAAAATAATAACAATGGAAGTGTCAGCCTGAACGGTAAGAATAAAGTTCTTTTTCTTAAATCCGGTTTTACTCACAATAAACGAATGTTTTCCATTAGAAACAGAAAAGAATGATGTTGAGCTGTCACAATTACCGATAATCTTCTTGTCCATATTAATTATGCAGCCGGCAATAGGATTACCCTTAACAGAATCTGCATACAAGGTCATTGTAACTTTGTACTCCTGGGCCATCAAGGACAGAGAAAAACAACACAGAAGGCTAAAAATATAAAGAGATCTCGTTAGCATTAATAAGGAAGTATCCAGGTCTTGTTTTTAAAGTCATCTTTCAAACTTGAAAGATCTATGGAAGAATCAACAAATCTTCGGCTACCTCCACCATTCAGGGTTACAAAAGCATCAGCCTTTACAGCAAAGTTTTCCATTCCTTTTTTTTCGAAATCATTCTTAATGATGCGGGCATATTGCAACATCATATCGGGTTGCGTGCACATCATTTTTTCCTGCATCGGAGTGAGGTAATCACAATTGCTTATCTCAATTTTTTTTCCACTCGTTTTATCCTCCACATAAAAAAAACTCGTCCCTGCCTTTTCCATCAACATAACCCGCCAGGAAAAACGAAAACCTTGTTCTGTCCAAAATAGTTTTCCTGGGTAAGCAATGTACCTGAAGGGCATCAGTAATTGAAAAAAGAAGAACAGACCCATTACATAAAAAAATATTCTGCGTTTAAAAATTGAATTAGAATACTGCTTTGTACTTGTATGTGTATTAAGGTCGGGCAAAAAACTCAGGAGTTTTTTGTGAAACTCTTCGGGAAAGAAAATAACTGTGAGAGCAATCATAATATACGGAAACATCCCAATATTAAACAAAGCACGTGTTGCGAGGTGAAATACTATCACAAAAAAATAGGCAATAAAAATGGTTTTGCGCCTTACCAATAAAAAAGGGATAAACAAGTCGTATACGCAACCAAACCAACTAAAGAAATACGCTACCCATAATTCATCCATTAAGCCTCCCACAACGGGAAGGTGATTTTGAGCAGGCAACCATATTCGCAAAGGCTGTGCCTCAAATAACCAATCGTAATTCAATTTAGCAACTCCTGCGAAAAAATAAACTATCAATACCTGAAACTTAATTGTCCATATCCAATAGTTAGAAACGCTTTTCAACGAACTTCTTTTAAAAAAGAGGTTGTCCAGAGAATATGCTTTTGCTGCCGGAAGAAAAATAATGAGAAAACTCACCAGGCTAATAAAGTAGTAGTGGTTGAGATAATTGGTTTTGTCTATTAATTCAACGTAAGTGAACAAAAGAAAAAACAGAGTGGTGCTTATACGATAAAACAATCCTGTCATAATAAACAGAGCAGATATTAACATAAGACAAAAAACCGCATACATTCCGTTTGATGACAAAGGGCTTAGCCACTCAAACCCGTAGAAAGGAAAAAAGTGTTCGGGTTTAATGTACATATCGTACACCCATCCTTTCATTATAAACCGAAGGGTAGACAAAAACATCAACGCTCCAAAAGCAATTCTGAAAACTACCAGCGGGGCAATAGATACATCCCTTAACAGATTATTTTTTAGTTTGTTAATCACCGTCGGTATCCTGATATGTAATTACAATTCCTAATGCGGAAGGCATGTCGGCTTTTAAAAGCACTACCAATCTTTGAAGTTCTGTATATGCCACATCAACAGGAGCCTGATTATTCACCACAGAGTTGTCCAGTGTTTCGGGGATCAGATTGATTTTTTCTTTTACCACTGTAAACTGATTGGTGATGGTTGCATTCAACGATGCTCCGTTGTATTGTGCGTTTAGAAAGTCGAGGTAATCATCAAACCCTTTTCCTGAATTTCCTAAATAAATTTTTTCTAAAGACTCCACATGCTTTTTCAACAATACCAAAGATGCTTTAGAATAATAAGCCTCACATTTTTCCGGCAACACAACGCCTAATGTTTTTTTGCCCAAAGGAATTCCCACACGATAGTTTTTCGTGATCTCCAAATCCTGATTGAGCTGATTTACCAATAAACCAACAGAACTTCCTATATCACTTCCATTGCTTGAAATAAAAGTAGTGCGATAAGAAGAATTCCATTGATTTACTATAGATGTTGCTTTCGTTTTTAATTCTGCTACCAAAGCGATTAAATATCCGGATCTTTTAACTGCGTTTGAATCAATTGTAAAATGGTCGAGAATTTGTTGATCTGTTTTCCCTTTTCCGTACAATAAATAATCTAAGGCCGGATAGCCCTTAGCGTCAAAATTAGAAGCCATGTTCAAATCATAAACCTCCGTATTGATATTTGAATTTATCTGGGGTGTATCGCATGGAAATGTATTTGCTCCTGATCTGAAAACCTCACTCTCTGCCGGACCAAACTCAAAAGCAGAAACCACCTCAAAAGATAAATAAACATTCTGAAACTTTGCCCTCAACGAAAGGAGGTTTGCATTGTTTTTGTTGGAAATAAAAGTGGTAGTTGCAAGCTCCAGTGAATCGACACTTGATTTATAAGAAATATACGAAGGAATAATAATGTTATCGGCCATATTGGTCAATAACTCTGTTTTATTAAAATCGTCTTTCTGCTCTTCTTCTTTGTCCTTGTTTTTTTTACACGCAGTAAAAATCAAAGAAAAACTTACGGCACTTATTATTAACAGTCTTTTATTTTTCATTTTCTAAAAAATTCAACAAGGATTGATACTATTGCGATCAACCCTTGTTACTAAACAAAAAGATTCTACAATTTCGTTGCATCCAAACCAAAGATACTTGCCATTTCATTAATAGCATTATCCATATTGGTTGTTGTTACCTGATACATGTTTGATCCAAAATAACCTAACAAAGTATTTATCTGAGCATCAGTAATTGTTTTTGAAGGATTGTATTTAAATGCTTTAATAAAACCAAGACCTTCTGACAATGCATGATTGCGTTTCCCATCATCAGCAAAATTTGTTTTTGCTTGTTTTACATAAGTAATGAAGCGCCCTGCTGCAACTTTTTCCCATGTTTTGATCACTATATCTTTTTGAGCATCACGAACCGTATTGTCTTTGTTAGTTATAGCAGCACGTCCTTTAAGGAAGGCATTCATCATAGTTACATTAACAGAAGTTGCACTGTTTACATTTGGAGCATCTAAAGCATTACTCACCGAATTACAATAGCTTCCCCAGTTTTTTAAACCGGTAACAGTAGTCGGAAAATCAACAGGCACTCCGAAGTATCCGAAAGCCTCATCCCAAGCGTGCTCCTGAGCAGTGGTTCCATTTGTTACAGTAGAGTTATCATAAGAACTAATATTGGTTAAAATAGTTGTCGCCTGATTATAAAATACTGCTGCCATCAAGCCTTTTTCTACAAACTCCTTGTATTCTACGCCGTTCCCATCAACAATGTATGCAGCTGTTCCGGAAGTTAACTTACCTGCCGTACCGTTAGAAGCTGTAGGAGTAGTTTGTGTAACAGTTCCAAGGTCGGTTAAATTACTTTCAATTTCAGATTGGAGATTATAGGTGTTAGCTGTTTTGTCTTTTAATTGAAATCCACTTGTATTAAGTGATGGATCCACAATAAACTGGCTATTTAGGTTAGCATACATATCTTTCATTTTCTGCGCATCCAAAACAGGGGTAGCTGTTGATGTGTGTGCTGTTTTAATATAGGTTGTGATTTCTCCTAACATTGCAATCCGCTTAGTAGAAGATGAAAAATCTACCGAAGTAAAGTTATAAGTTGTTGGAACCGTATAAGTAGGTGTTGATGAAGTCGGTGATGGCTCCGGAGTTTTATCCTTTTTACACGAGACAGATAACATCGCTACAGGTAGTGCAATTAAAAGTGTTTTCTTAAATGATAATTTCATAAATTATATATATTGTTATTTAGATTGATTTTAAACTTCGTGGCAAATGTAGATACAATGGCAGGAGTGCGCCATACCTAAAATAGGGTATTTTAACAAAAACTGAGATTTATCAGTGCTTTCAGACTTTTCTGAATCGGGGCAAGATGCGCCCTTTCACATTCACCTCTTCGGTAAACATACTTAAAGGTCTAACCCAAAGGTTGTTACCCTCTTCCTGGTAAAGAGCTTTGTAAATAACGAGTGTCTCTAGTGTTTCAGAATGTTTAGCAATTCCGATCACTTCATACTCATTTCCTTTGTAGTGTTTGTATTTACCTAATAGAATACTTTGCATTATCCCGAAAATTATTTTGTTGTGAGGGGTGCGTTATCCTTATGTCTCCATAAATATTTGCAAGCAATTGTTCGGTAAGGGCTCCATTTTTCGGCTATCTTATGCATGTCGGATTTTAGTTCTTTCTTTTCAGAATTTACTCCATATAGTTTTTTTATCGCAGTTTGAATTCCCAAATCGTCTTCCGGGAAAACATCTTCACGCCCCAAAGTAAACATTAGAATCATCTGAACCGTCCATTTGCCAACACCTTTGATTTGGGTAAGGTGCTCAATCAAATCTTCGTCCTTTAATTTCTTCAGCTTTTTGTATTCCAAACCTTCTTCCAAAGCAAACTTAGCTATGTTCTGAATGTATCCTGCTTTTTGATACGACAAGCCAACTCCCCTAAGTTTTTCCACATTCATTTTAATAACCAGTTCCGGTTTTGGGTCTTCATTTGGAAATAAGGTAACAAAGCGTTTCCAAATGGTATCAGCCGCTTTTACTGATAGCTGTTGGCTTACAATAGAGCCCAACAAGGAACCATACAGGTCGGTATCGATTTTGTGGTCAATTGCACCATGAGTATCAATAACCTTTTTCAGCTTCTTGTCTTTACTCAAATGTGAAAGTATGTTTGCTTTAACCTTAGCCATTATTCTTTTACAAACTTAAGTGTTTTTATCTGCTCATTATCGGTTGAACTCAAAGTAATAAAATACATTCCCTGACTAAGTTCCTGAATAGAAATTACATTTTCTACAGATGAAATGCTTCCGCTTTTAATCATTTTTGTTGTTACATCAAATAATGCATAATGAATCGTTTTTTGCACAGGCATACTGATCATTACTTTTTCTTTTGCCGGATTTGGGAATAGATGTACCGAGGCTGCAAATAATTCATTTTCGCTGAGGCCAACAAGGCTTGCGTCCTGGGTTACCGTTCCTTTATTCAATACCCAGTTGTTAGGATCGGTTGTAACATTGGTTACGGTACCGCCAACAGAAAAAGTATAATTTTCAATAGCTTGTGTTTGATCAAACTTCACAACAGTATCGCCGATAGAGCGGGTTAATTTATATTCCAAAGGCGTGATAAACAAAGGTGTAACACCGGACATAGAAACAGTTTCTGTGTTCTTCAAATAAAAAGTATTCCCTACCTGATTCCATCTTACTGTAAAAGTAGGGTAACCTTCGCCAAAAATCCACTGGTTAAAAAACTGGGTAAGATCAAGCCCTGTGGTAGTTTCTGCCACCGTTTTAAAATCGTTGATGGATGCTGTTCCGTTCCCAAACTGAGTTTGGTAGTTCTTAAGTACAGTAAAAAATAAATTATCGTCATTAATTACAAAACGAAGTGTATGAATAATTGCACAACCTTTGTCGTAAGATAAACGCGAACTGAAAATACGGTTGATACTTGTTGTATCAGGATTGTAAACACTTCCACCCGGTTGACTCATTACATTATTATGTACCTGCAACATATTTGCCGGTGCATTGGCGGCATCAAATTGTTCCAGTGCCAATTGTTCTGAATAGGATGCAAAACCCTCGTTCACAAAAATATCGTTCCAGGTACGGCAAGTAACATTATCTCCCCACCACTGATGTCCAAGCTCGTGTGCAATCAATCCGAAGTCAAAAAAGCCCAAAGAGGTCATTGTTTGATGTTCCATACCGCCACTAAAAGGTGCCATACAATGCCCGTACTTCTGATCATAAAAAGGATACATGCCGTATATGTCTGAAAAATATTCGATCAGTTCAGCTGTTTGATCAATTATAGTTTGAAATGCCGGAAGTGTTGCAGGATTATCATATACATAATTTTGAATCAATATCGAATCAGTCATCCCCGCAGGGTGTGCGTAAATACTGTAATCCACATACTTTGCAACAGCTACTGAAATAAGGTAATAATCAATAAAACGGTTGTTTTCCCACTCGTATCTTTTTTTATTTCCAACAGTAACAACATTTTTCAATACGCCGTTTGATCCAACTTTATTGGTAGAATCAGTTGTAATATAAACATAACTCGAATCGGCTTTATCCTGCAATTGCTGTTTACATGGCCACCATTCAAAAGCTGCATAGGGCTCACTTAATGTCCACGTTACCTGATTACCCCAGGAGCCGGAAGTTCCATTGCTCATGCCTGCATCAGAGCCTGAAGGAGGTGTTCCATGATAATAGATAGTTGCATCGATCATGTCGTTTTGATTCAGAGTTACAGGAAGTGTATACGTAACAGCATCTCCGGCTCTCACTGGCATTAATAAACTACCATTTATTCTGGCTGAATCGATGATCATAGTACTGTATAATTCCAACGCATACACATCCAGTGTTGGTGCTACCACTTTTGCAATTGTTCTTACGCTGCCACTAATGTCTTTGTTAATTCTCTCAACATTTATATTTAAGTGATTAAACTTCACATCGTATTTATTTTCCAAGGCAACATGCGACATAGGGACGGCTTGAACCTGTGCACTTGAATTTATTTTTGAAATGGAACAACTATTTTGTGCACCCAAACTTAAAACTAAAAGCCCCGGGCAGATCGCAAATAATAAACGTTTTTGCATGTTTGTTGATTTTGGGCTAATCTACTGTTACACAGTTCCAAAAGCAATTTTTTTAGACAGAATTACATAAGTGGCATATAAACAGGATGGAAAGGGTTTATTATATTTGCATTATGAAGACTTCCCTGCTTTTTTTACTTTTATTCACCTCATTTTTTTGCTGTTCTGCCCAAGAAACATCAAAGGATACTGTTTACTTTAAAAATTTTTCTTATGCTGAAATGAATCAATGGGATAGTATAGAAAGGTTATGGACACAAAAATATCTTCAGCCCTTTTTCAAAAAACATAAGATCAAAATAAGTTGCGGAGGATGTTCCCGGTTTGTTATGGATATTTATTTTGAGGTTAAAGAAGATGGGGTTTGCAAACCAACTATACTTTCGGTTCATAAATGCCATATTGATCTTTCAAAAAAACAAAAAGATGAATTAAGTAAATTATTGCTCCAACTCAAATTCACCAACCCATTTTACAATCGTAACCTTCGTTTGACTATCAGCAGAGTTCTAAAATGCTAAACACCCCATTATTACTATGATCACTTACGAACCTAAAACATGGTTTAAATTTATATTCAAGTTTCACAAAAGTGATGCGTTTCGTACATTGTTCCCCTCCATGCTGGCTCTGTGTGCGGTTACTGCCGTGTTTGTTTATTTGGATATTAATTACTTAAAATTCGAACTTAAGAATTCCACGTTTTTCCATCAGGTAATTGGTTTTGTACTTTCCATGCTTTTGGTATTTAGGATCAACACCGCTTACGACAGGTGGTGGGAAGGAAGAAAACAGTGGGGCTCATTGGTAAACAATTCAAGAAACCTTGCCCTTAAAATCAACTCCCTTGTTTCGGATGAATACCGCGAAGAGAAAAAACAATTGGGAATCCTTATCTCTAATTATGCACTGAGTCTTAAAGAACACCTAAGAGATTCGTATCGTCCTGATGAATTAGAATTCTTTACCAAATTTGAACAAGGTAAACTCGACAAGGCGTCACACAAACCCAATTTTGTTGCAAATGAAATTTTCAAACGTTTATATGACCTGCATAACCGGTCAATTATTAACTCCGACCACCTGATTGTTATAAATGAAGAGTTGCGTTCGTTGACAGAAGTAACGGGTGCCTGTGAACGCATCAAGAATACTCCAATACCATACTCATATAGTTTGTACTTAAAACGGATCATCTTTACTTATGTGGTTACAATGCCCTTTGCATTTGCCATTGATTTTGGGTACTTAGCTGTAGCAGTAGTTGCACTTATCTTTTATACCTTTGCTTCTTTAGAATTAGTGAGCGAAGAAATAGAAGATCCTTTTGGTTTAGACCCTAATGATTTACCTACGGATGAGATTTCAGGTAAAATTAAAGAAAGTGTACACGAAATACTTTCTTTCTAATTCCCGAATATGGTTCGCTTTCTAAACACTGCAGGAGTTTCTCTACATTTCATTTTAAATAATCGTGTAAAATAAGAGCTGTCGAAATAGCCTAATCCCGCTGCAATTTCGCTGATAGAGTAAGAAGTATTCACTAACAAACGCTTAGCTTCCAGTACCACCCTGTCTGTTATTACATTTGTTGATGTTTTATTTATACACGCTTTACAGATCCTGTTTAAATGTCTTTCTGTTATGTTCAAAAAAGCAGCGTACTCTTTGGGAGATTTGAGGTATTTATATTTTTCATCCACCAATTTTTCGAACTCTTGAAATTTAGCTAAATAGATCTGTGAGCCCCGTACTAAACTTGTGGGAGCGTATTGCCTGGATAATTCAATGTATATTTCTGATATGAGTAATAGCAGCTTCTGTTTCCACAAAAGCCTCTCGCTTTTATATTCTTCCAACACAGTATCAAACAATTTCTCTATCTCTTTGAGTCCTTTCTTTTTCATTCGTAAAAAAGGGCTGTTTTGAAGTGAACTGAAGAACGGGTAATCATTGATTTTATAGGAATTAAAATGAAGATCATAAAATTCTGCGGAATGAAAAAAAACATAACCATCAATGTCTTTGGAAAGTTTCCAGTTATGGGTTTGCCCGGGTTTCATCAAAAAAACGCTCCCGGGTTTTACTTCATAAGATATAAAGTCAACATCATGAATTCCTTTGCCTTTGGTAAAAAGAACGGTTAGGTAAAAATCGTGTTTGTGGGGTGTACGAATAAAATGCTGTTGCTTTAAATGCGCGGGCAGTTTATTTGCATAAATAGCTGCGTTTTCAAAATCATGTCTGAATTGATCTATCTTTAATACAGGTAATTGCCCATTAATCATACACAAATTTAATTAAATGTCTGAATTATCCTATTAAGCGTGTATTTCATTCTGCTCAACAAAACATATCGAACTTACCTTTGTCATAAAACCAGAAGTTATGAAAAAGTCAATGAAAATGATGCTTAGGGGAATAGCCGGACAAAAATGCCCTTGTTGCGGAAAAGAAAACATCTTCGAAAGGAGCAGGCCATTCTCATTCCAGATTCCGAAAATGAAGGAGAAATGCGAAAAGTGTGGTTACTATTTTGAAAGAGAACCGGGCTACTTTTTAGGAGCCATGTACGTAAGCTACGGGCTTGCCGTTTTCCAGGGAATACTTACTTTTTTACTTGTTCACTTTTTGTTTTCGGGAACGCCTACTATTGGTATATATGTAATTGTGATGTCAGTAATTTTCCTGTTTGCTTTTTGGAACTATAAACTGGCAAGAGTGATTTGGATATATATTTTTCCCAACTGAAATTATTTCACCAACTGCCCGTTCGCTCTCAGTAATTCCGTCTCCGCTTTTTTAGTGTTGTAAACAGAGTTGATATAACGTGTTTGAGCATCTTCCACGTTTTTTTGCGTTTGAATTGTTTCAAGCAAGTTTGTTTTTCCCAATTTGTACCGTTCCATTGAGATCATTAATACTTCTTTTGAATCAACTAAATTTTGTTTCTCTAAGTCCATGATTTTCTGATTGGTAAGGTAGACCTGATAGTTTACAAATACAATTCCATCCACTTGTTGTTGCTTTTGCTCAATCAAATATTTTTGGCTTAGCAAGCGAATCTGCCTTTCTTCTATCAATTTTTTATTTTTGTTTCCGTTAAACAAAAGCCAGCTCGCAGTCAACCCTCCATTTAATCCTAACTGACGATTTAAAAATACAAAGCCCGCCTGACTTTGACTACGTGTGAAATTATAGGCCCCGTTTAACTGCACCAAAGGCATGTTAGCAGAACGGGCTTCTTTGATGCTTTGTTCAACAATGCTTTGGTTTTTTTGAGTGATCAATAAAGATGTGTTACTGCCGGTAGTTTTTTTAAGTTCATCCGCTTTAGGCTGATAATTTATTGTAATTGAATCGGAGGTGGTGAAATCAACATCTGCGGGGCGAACCAAAATCATATTCAGGTTTGCTTTGGCCTGCAGAATTTGTAATTCCAATTGCATCAACTCACTCTTTGCCTTGTTCTCATCCGATTGAGTAAGTAAAAGATCCACCTTAGAATCTGAGCCTATATCCAGTTTTAATTTGGCCACTTTTTTTCTTTCCTCATAAAGAGACAAATTCTGCTTTCCCGCTTTTAATAAATTATTCAGGCGAACCACATCATAATATGCAATAATAATATTATAAACGGTTTCTTCCATTTGTTCTTTTAATTGAAGTGCTGTTAATTCTTCCGTTAAGTTCAATCGTTTTTTAATGGCAAACATTTTCATTCCGTCAAAAACTACCCAACCCACATTTACAGAAGCTCCAAAATTATTTGAATTAGCTCCGGGTCTGTCCTGTATAACACCTGTGCTAAATTCCTGATGTGAATTTACGTTGGCAAATCCCAGATTTCCATTCAGGCCAATAGTTGGCGACATTCCTGCATTTCCGGCGTTATTTTGTGTTTTCGAAATTTCAGTTTCGTTTTTTGCAATAAGTATGTCGTGATTTTTTTCCAAACCAATCTTAATCGCTTCTTCAATACTCAGCATGCTTTGTGCATGTGTGCTCAGGCTTGCAAAACCAAGCAAGAAGAAGAGACCTATAGGTAGTATGGCATGCTTTATCTTATTCATGTTTATTGCTTAAACTATCCGTTTTTTTATCTCTTACTAAAAATGAATAAATAGCAGGAATTACATACAATGTAAGAATCATGGAAAGGAGTAATCCTCCAATGATTACAATTCCCATTCCCATACGGCTTTTAGACCCGGCACCCAATGCAAGAGCAATTGGTAAAGCACCGAATATGGTTGCGAGGCTTGTCATCAAAATTGGCCTTAAGCGTGCAGTTGATGCTTCAATTAATGCATCGCGAACATTTAATCCTTTTTTCCTTAATTGATTGGTGAATTCAATAATTAAAATTCCATTCTTTGTTACCAAACCAATTAACATGATCATTCCGATCTCACTAAAAATATTTAAAGTTTGATTAAAATACCACAATGAAAAAATAGCTCCTGCTAAAGCTGTAGGCACTGTCAGCATAATAATAACCGGTTCCACAAAACTTTCGAATTGTGCAGCTAATAATAGATAAATGATAACAAGTGCCAATAACAATGCAAACCAGATGTTAGATGAACTTTCCTTATAATCGCGGGAAGCCCCGGTAAGTGAAGTAGTAAAACTTTCATCCAACAATTTCTCTGCAATTTTTTCCATTTCTTTGATTCCGTCGCCAATAGTTTTTCCTGAAGCTAAACCCGCCGATACAGTTGCCGATTGATATCTGTTGAAATGATACAGTTGCGGTGGACTGCTTCTTTCTTTGATACTGATGATGTTATCCAACTGTATCATTTCTCCTTTAGTACTTCTAACAAACAGAGACCCAATATCCTTAGGGTCATCACGGTTTACACGTTCAACCTGACCTACCACCTGATATTGTTTATCGCCCATAATATAATAACTAAATCGTTGTCCGCTTAAAGCCAATTGAATTGTTTGAGCAACATCTGCAATGGAAACTCCTAATGTCTTTGCTTTTTCGCGATTGATCTCTACAACCAATTCGGGTTTATTAAATTTTAGATTAGCATCGAAGCCCTGAAACACCGGGTTCTTGCCAACCTCTTCTAAAAACTTTGGGAGCTTTTCCTGCAACTTTTTAAAATCATTTGTCTGTAATACAAACTGCACCGGTAAACCACCACGCGGGCCACCACCCGATGAGATAGTTTGTTCCTGAATCACAAACACTTTCCCTTCCGGAAATAAAGAAAGATTTCTATTCAGGTAATTAGCAATATCCTGCTGCGATCTTTTTCGGTCTTTCGACTCCGATAACGCAAGCCTTACAAAACCAGTGTTAACCGCACCCGATCCTGCAAAACCCGGTGCCGTTACTGTTAAACAAACATTTTTCTCTGGAATAGAATCCGTTACAAATGTTGAAACCCTGTCCATTACTGCATCGGTTGATTCAAAGGTTGTTCCCTCTGGCATGGTGGTGGTTAAACGTAGCCAGTTCCTATCTTCCAAAGGTGACAACTCTGACTGCAACTGAAATCCAAAAAAGAAAATACTTCCAACTGATACAATTAAAATAACCAGTGCCCACAATCTTTTTTGAAGAAACCGTGTTACTGAATTTTTAAACCTTGAATCCAGCGCAACAAAAAAGGGTTCGCTCCAAATATAAAACCTGCTCCTCTTTGTATGATCCTTCCTCACCATCTTTGCATTTAACATGGGAGTTAAGGTGAGCGAAACAAAAGCAGAGATCAAAACTGATCCTGCTATCACAACACCAAACTCCCTGAACAATCTTCCCACAAATCCTTCTAAAAATATAACCGGCATAAACACGGCGGCTAATGTGAGTGAGGTGGAAATTACTGCCATATAGATCTCACGGGTTCCTTCAATAGCAGCTTGTTCGGGCTTCAATCCCTTTTCCATTTTTTTAAAGATGTTCTCTGTCACAACAATTCCATCGTCTACCACAAGGCCTGTCGCCAAAACAATTGCAAGCAGTGTAAGAACGTTGATAGAATAATCCATCATGTACATAATGAAGAAAGCGCCGATCAATGAAACCGGAATATCTATTAAAGGCCGGAAAGCTATTAACCAATCACGGAAAAATAAGTATATAATCAATATCACCAATATTATTGCGATGAGTAAAGTTTCTTTAACTTCTACTATCGATTTTTTTATGAAGCGGGTGTTATCAAGTGCGATGTTAATGGTATAATCTTTCGGCAATTCTTTTTTTAAGAGGTCGTACCGTTTATAAAACTCTTCCGCTATATCCAGATAGTTTGCTCCTGGTTGCGGAACAAGTGCTACCCCAATCATTGGGATTCCTGATTCTTTTAGAATGGTCTCTTCATTTTCAGGTCCCAACTCCACTTTTGCAACCTGGCTTAAGCGAACAATATTGGCCCCTTCTTCCTTTACAATTATCATTTCAAATTCGGGAACCGTACTTAATCTTCCGATTGTATTTACAGTTAACTCAGTCGCATTCCCCTCTATTTTCCCTGATGGCAAATCCACATTTTCCCGGTCAAGTGCGGTTTTTACATCTAAAGGGGTAAGTTTGTATGCCGCAAGTTCCTTAGGTTTCAAACGAATGCGCATAGAGTACCTTCTTTGTCCCCAGATCTGCACGTTACTAACTCCGGATATTGTTTGAAGGTTTTGACCGATAACATTTTCGGCATAATCACTTACTTCCAATAAAGAACGGGTGTTACTTACCAGGGTCATGGAAATAATTGCATCGCTATTGGCATCTGCTTTAGAAACTACCGGAGGTGCATCAATATCCTGGGGCAATTGCCTCACTGCCTGCGAAACCTTATCACGCACATCATTAGCTGCAGCTTCCAGATCTGAGCTTAAATTAAACTCAACGGTAATAATACTCGAGCCCTGATTAGATGAAGAAGAAATCGTTCGGATTCCATCTATACCGTTAATGGTTTTTTCCAAAGGCTCTGTGATTTGCGATTGAATTACATCCGCGTTTGCTCCTGTATAATTTGTTCTCACAGTAATCACAGGCGGATCGATAGAAGGGAACTCGCGCACTCCTAAAAAGCTATACCCAATAGCACCAAACAACACAATGATGATCGACATCACAGTTGCAAGTACCGGTCTTTTTACACTTAACGACGCTAAATCCATTTTTATTTATCTTCCTTAAGTAATTTAAGTTTTGCTTCTTTTTTTACCGACAATAGTCCCGTGGTTAGCACAGTATCTCCTTCATTTAATCCTTCTGTAATTTGTATTTTTTCATCTGATCTTATTCCTGTAACAACTTTCACTTCTTCAGCTATACCATTTTTCGACACAATTACCTTTTGCCCTTTTAATATTGGAATAATACTTTGAGTCGGGATCATAATTGAATTGGATGCAAGTCCAATATTCACAAACACTTTCACAAAGCTTCCCGGGTAGAAATTTTCTGCCCCTTTATATAATGCGCGAACTTTAATTGTTTTTGTCATTTCATCTACTTTCGGTTCAAAAGCATAAACTTCGGCCTCGCATTCCTTATTATCCTGGTAAGAGAAAGAAAGTTTATCCCCCTTTTTTATTTGCTGACTGTATTTTTCCGGTAAAGAAAATTCCACAAACAATGGCTTTACTTGTACCAAAGAAACTATAACCTGCGATGGACTTACATAAGCTCCTTCGCTGATGTTCTTTAAACCGATGTTCCCACTAAAAGGTGCTTTGATGAGTGTTTTAGCTACCTGGGCCGAAACAAAAGCCTGATCTGCTTTTAAGGAGCTCACTTCGTTTTCCTGAATATCATATTCTTCCTGACTGATCCCATTAATTGCAAGCAGTTTTTTTAAGCGCTCCGTTTTTTGTTCAGCAAGTTTTAATTGTACATTGATCTTTAAAAGTTGGGCCTGCAAATCGGCATCGTTGATCTTAATGATAGGCGAGCCGGCATTTACCGCTTCCCCTTCCTTAAAATAAATACTTGTTACTTTTCCGGATATTTCAGGCTTGATCTCTACTTCATTTAATGCGCCAATTTTTCCTGTGGTATAAACCTTATCTGATAAAGCTACGGTTTTAGCAACAAAATAATTTACAGCTACAGGGCCAGCGTTTTTACCTTTCCCGGATTGCAGGATCTTTTCCTCCTTTTTTGCGAAGAAGATAAACTTGACTCCTATCAGCAAAGCCAAAACAAGTATGATAATGACCCAATTTGGAATTTTCTTTAACATGTTTATTTCTTTGTTTTCTTATAATTAAAAAATAGATCGTTGGCCGGCAACTGTTTCACATTTTCCGAAGTTTTGGCAAGTACATTCATAAAAGTAACCCTGTCTTTATCAGAAACTCCTTTAAACATTTCGGCATCCAGTTTTTCGAAAGCCCTGGTAATCTCTTTGGTTTGTTTCTTTCCTTTTTCCGATAAAGAAATAAAATGTTCCCTTCTGTCCTTTGGGTTTGTTTTGCGTTCGATAAAGCCTGACTTTGCCAATACATCCAGAATCTTTACCATGGCGGTTTTATCTATTGCCAACCGATCACAAATGTTTTGCTGGCAACAACAGCCATTGTTGTTTTGAATATAATACAACACCGAAAAATACCTCTCTGTGTCCAGATTCTCCAAGCTCTTTGACAAAACACCATAGTAGTGTTTAGACACAATAAACATTTTAGTGCCAACGGGAATTTCGATATCCGGATTTTCTTTTGCCAAAAAAATTAGTTTAGAAGTATAATAGTTTGTAAATGTAACTATTAATTATACATTAAATGATTTTTCTCACTTATAATCTATCTTAAAAAACGACAAAAAGTCGTTATAATTTGTAATTTAGCGGCATAACCAATTAAACCCAAAATTATGAAAGCATTAAAATTACTCGTGGCAGTGATGGGAATAAGTTTGTTATTTGCCTCCTGCAAAAGCAATATGGATCTGACTAAACGCCATTATACCAAAGGCTACTATTTCCATAAAAATTCATCTATTGAACAAGCCGCTACGAAAGAAGCTGTTGCCCTAAAAGCAAAAAGCCCAATAGTGAACGATATTCCAACGAACAAGGTAGCTTTGACCACAAACGTAAGCAGCAGTCCTGAACTTAAGGGAGGCGTAAAAGAAAATGAGATAACTCAGGGATTTTCTAAAGCTGAATCAACTAAAGGTTCAGCGACTAAAGGTACCAGTGTTACCAAAGTACTAAAAGACAAAAAAGCATCCTCTGTTATTCAACAAAAGGGTAAAAAAACTACTCCGGCCGGCGGAAGCTCAGATGATGTGAAATTAATTTTGTGCATCATTCTTGCTTTATTTATCCCGCCATTGGCAATGTACTTGTGGGACAAAAACACCGACACTTGGTTTATTGTTGACCTTGTACTTTTTCTTCTTCTTTTCTCCTGGTTTTTTTGGGGATCGCTTGGATTGCTGGGCTTAGCGTCGGTTGTTATAGCTATTCTAAGAATTCTTGGTGTAATTTAACCTATTTAAAAAACACAGAAAAAGCCGTCATCCAGTTGAGGAGACGGCTTTTTATTTTATGGAAATTTTGCCCTAACTTCATCTAATAATTAAAATTGCTTTATGAACTTAAAAAAAGTCCTTTCGCTCGCTTTTATTTGCGTTTCCTCTGTGCTCATTTCATTGAGCTTTTTGAGTAATACTTATACAAAACCAAAGGCCATTGAACCCTTGGTTTTTGAAAAGGGAAGTGATTATGCCAAGCTTTGGAAACGGGTAGATTCTCTTACCAATAAAGGTCTTACCAAATCAGCATTAGAAGTAGTAAACGGCATCTATACTTTAGCTAAAAAGGAAGATAACGCTCCACAATTTGTGAAAGCCATTTTAAAAAGAATGAAGTTGGAGTCGTATATGGAAGAATTTTCTCTTGAAAAATCCATCAATACATTAAGCCTCGAAATTGAAGGGAGTAGATTCCCTGTTAAGCCCGTTCTTCAAAGTGTTTTAGCTGATGCCTACTGGCAATATTATCAAAACAACCGCTGGAAATTCTTAAACCGCACCAACACTGTTAACTTTAAGAATGAAGATGTAAGCACCTGGACACTGAATAAACTACTATCAGAAACCATCAATCTTTATAATGAATCGCTTAAAAACACCGACAGTTTAAAACGTACACAAGTTAATTTGTATGACGAGATTCTGGTAAAAGGCACTACCGAAGGACGTTCGTTCAGGCCAACTTTATATGATTTTCTGGCTAACCGTGCATTGGATTTTTATGAAAGCGGTGAGTCGGATATCAATCGTCCGGCTAATCAATTCAGTATGAATGATTCTGCTTATTACGCTTCGGTAAATCAATTTGTTGAGCTGGAAGTAAAAAACCCTGACGACACTTTGAATTTAAAATTCTTTGCTGTTAAGATTTATCAAGACCTCCTGAAGTTTCACTTAAATGATAAAAGTCCGGAGTCATTGATTGATGCAGATCTTAATCGCTTAAGTTTTGTAAACTCCCAGTCGAAAAATGAAAGAAAAGACACTTTGTATTTACGCTCGCTTCATTATCTGGCAGAGAAATATAAAAGTAATCCTTCTTCTACAGAAGCCTTATTAAGAATTGCACAATGGTATAACAGCAATGCGTATAAATACAAGCCATTACAAAGTGACGATTATAAATGGCATAATAAAACAGCCCTTGCTTATGCCGAAAAAGCAAAGACTCTTTTCCCGGAAAGCTACGGAGCTAAAGCTTGCAAACCACTTGTAGAAAATATTAAACGTATGGCGCTTAACGTTACTACCGAAGATGTAAATGAGCCCGGAAAAGCTGCCAGGACATTAATTAATTACACAAACATAAACAAGGTTTATTTCCGTATTATCAAAAGTGAGTATCATAAAAACCGTAATCTGACAAGAGATCATTATGGAGAAAAGCTGATCAAAAAATATTTGGAAGAAAAACCTGTGGCCGATTTTGAATACGAAATGCCAAAAGATGAAGACTACAATCCTCATAGTGTTGAAGTTAAAATTCCTGAACTGGCGCAAGGTTTTTATGTTGTATTGGCATCTACATCTCCTACTTTTTCATGGGACAAAAACATTGTTACTTACACCGACCTTTGGTATTCCAACATCGCCTACATCAGCAGAAAAAATCAGGATGGTAGTTTTGACCTGAATGTTTTACAAAGACAAACGGGTGAAGCTATGGGCAATGTAAAAACTACAGTTTGGCAAGAGCGTTACGATTACAAGGATCGCAAATACAAAAGAGAAAACAAAGGATCCTACATGTCTGATAAAGATGGTAATGTTCACATTCCATTCATCAGCGAAAATAATTACTCAAGTAATTTCTTTTTAGAGTTCACCGGCACAGCAGATAATTATTATTGCGACAAAGCATTTTACTCTTACAAACCTTATGATTATGATAAGAACCGTTCGAAGACATTTTTCTTTACCGATAGGGGAATCTACCGTCCGGGACAAACCGTTCATTTCAAAGCGATACATTTAAGCGGTGACGGAACCACAAATAAACTGCTTCCCAACACTTCTGTTTATGTTGAATTAAAAGATGTGAATTACCAAACAGTCTCCACACAAACCTTAACCACCAACGATTACGGAACGGTAAGCGGAAGCTTTATTTTACCTGAAGGTTTATTGAACGGAGATATGCGTATTCAGGATAGTTATGGAAGCGCTTCTTTTTCAGTTGAAGAATACAAGCGTCCGAAATTTGAAGTAGCGTTTGAACCGGTGAAAGGAAGTTATAAAATTAATGAAGAGATCAAAGTAACCGGAACCGCTAAAGCATTTGCAGGATATAATATCGACGGCGCAGATGTTTCTTATCGTGTGGTAAGGAATGTAAGTTACCCGGGTTGGTGGTATTGGTACCGCGGTTATTATGGCAGCAACGAACAGGTTGAGATCAGCAACGGCGTCATGAAAAGCAATGATACAGGAGCATTTGAAATTAAATTCAAAGCATTACCTGATCCGGGTGTAAGCAAAAAAGAACAACCTACTTATAATTATACCGTTTATGCAGATGTAACAGATATTAATGGCGAAACGCACAGTTCACAAACTTATGTGTATGTTGGGTACAAAGCATTGAACCTAAATTTATCGATGCCGGAAGAAACTGATCTTACCAAAGCAGAAAAACTAAAAATTTATGCTACCAACCTCAATGGTGAAGATGAACCTACAAAGGGAAAAGTAACCATGTACTCATTAAAACAACCTACACGTTCTTTCAGAGAACGCCTGTGGGCTGAGCCGGATAAAAAATTAATAGGGCAGGAAGAATACTATAAACTGTTCCCTTATGATAAACGTGCCGACGAAACCAATAAATACAAATGGGACAGAGACAAACAAGTAGTCGAATTTTCATTTGATACGAAAACATTAAAAGAGATAGACTGGACATCGAACATAAAAAGCATGAAGCCGGGAGTGTATGTAGTGGAAGCTGTTTGTAAAGATAAATTTGGTGAAGAGGTAAAAGATATTCGTTACGTAACGCTTTACGACACCAATGTGGATGATGTTCCTGAAAATAATGTAGACTGGTTTAAAGCCATAAGCGCAACAGTAGAACCAGGAGATAAAGCAAGTTTCATTCAGGCTTCTGATATTAAAGGTTTAAATTACAAACTGGATATTGAACACGAAGAAAAAATAGTTTCATCAACTATGCAAAAAGCAGGTATGAAACCTTATGAAATGTTGGTGGAAGAAAAACACAGAGGTAATTTTGTTTATTATATCAGCTTCATTAAAAACAATCGTTTTTATTATCACGCACAAACCGTTTATGTTCCTTACACAAACAAAGAGTTAGATATAACATTTGAAACCTTCCGTAACAAACTCTTACCGGGACAGGCAGAAGAATGGAAGATGACCATTAAAAATAAAAAAGGTGAAAAAGAAACTGCTGAGTTATTAGCTTCCATGTACGATGCTTCTTTAGATGAGTTTAGAAGTGCAAGTTGGTATTTCAATATTTTTAATTCCTATTATTCAACACTTCCTCTTACTTCCGAAGTAGCTGCAATGACTAACAGCCGTCAGTTCTCAAAAGATCTGGTTACTTATTATGCTATTCCTTACAGAAGTTATGACCACCTTAATAATTTCGGAATGTATTATTACTCATATCGCGGGTACAAAGATTACGATTATTACAATGAGGGAGCAGACATGGCTATGCCAATGGCCGGCGCATCAATGGATGAAGTGATGGTAAGTGAAAAGGAAGTATCTGAAAATCAACCAAAGAAAAAAGGTGGGAAACGTGAGGAAACGGTAATGACTAAAAATGCCGAAGCTACGGGAATGGTTGCTGCTGATGCAGTTACTGCAACCGGCACTTTTGAAACAACAGTTGCTAAGCCTCCTACAGAAGCTGATAGGAGAGATGGTATTGGCGGAGAAGTAAAAGCGCGTTCTAATTTCAGTGAAACTGCTTTCTTCTTTCCGCAAATTCAAAGCAATGAAAAAGGTGAGTATGTGGTGAAATTCACTGTGCCTGAATCATTGACCAAATGGAAGTTCAAGGGATTTGCTCACACAAAAGACTTAAAGTTCGGACAAATCGAAAAAGAAATTCAGACACAAAAAGATTTAATGGTGCAACCTAATGCTCCGCGCTTTTTACGTGAAAACGATAAAATGACTTTCACGGCTAAAGTGGTAAATCTTTCGGATAAAGAAATGACAGGGAAAGCTGACTTACTATTATATGACGCGATCACCGATAAAGAGATCAGCACAAAAATGATAGAAGCGCAACATGGCAAATTCTCTACTATAGGAGAAAGAGATTTCTCTGCGAAAAAAGGGCAGAGTGATCTTTTAGAATGGAACATTTCTATTCCTGAAGGAATTGGTGCTATCAAATACAAAGTAGTTGCAAAAGCCGGAAACTTTACCGATGGTGAAGAAATGGTTTTACCTGTGATGACAAACAGTATGCTGGTTACAGAAAGTATGCCTTTACCAATTCGCAGCAACCAAACGAAAGAGTTTAATTTCACAAAACTGATCAATCAGAATAATAATTCAACTACACTCCGTAATCACAAAGTAACGCTCGAGTTTACAGCAAACCCTGCATGGTATGCGGTGCAGGCTTTACCTTACTTAATTGAATATCCTTATGAGTGTGCTGAGCAAACTTTCTCACGCTACTACGCAAACAGTTTGGCTTCTCACATTGTGAACTCTAAACCAAAGATCAAACAGATCTTTGAATCGTGGAAACAAAGTAGTCCGGAAGCATTTTATTCTAACCTTCAAAAAAATCAGGAATTAAAATCATTGATGCTGGAAGAAACTCCTTGGGTGTTACAAGCAAAAAGTGAAAGCGAAAGCAAAAAACGTGTTGCCTTATTGTTCGACTTGAACAAAATGGGTAATGAGCTAACCCGTGCCATGAATAAACTACAAAAAATGCAGGCAAGTAACGGTGGCTGGCCTTGGTTTGAAGGTGGGCCGGATGACTGGTACATTACACAACACATACTTTGTGGTATGGGCCATTTAGATAGATTAGGTGTAACAAGTGTTCGTGCCGACAACAAAACATGGAACATGGTAAACAGTGCTGCTAAATATTGTGATGACCGGATTCGTGAAGAATACGAAGACATTAAAAAGTATGATAAGAATTGGGAGAAAAATAATCACTTAAGTTATACTGCTATTCAATACATGTATGCGCGGAGTTATTTCTTAGACATCAAAGTAGATAAGCGCAATCAGAAAGCGGTTGATTATTTTACTGCACAGGCTAAAAAATACTGGTTGCAAAACTCTCGTTACATGCAGGGAATGATAGCACTTTCACAGCATCGTAACAAAGACACCAAAACTCCTCAGGACATTTTAAAATCATTAAAAGAAAATGCTTTGTATAGTGAGGAAATGGGAATGTATTGGAAAGAAAATTACGATGGATTTTATTGGTACGAAGCGCCTATTGAAAGTCAGGCATTGTTGATTGAAGCTTTTGATGAGATCAACAATGATCAGAAATCAGTTGACGAATTAAAAACCTGGTTATTAAAAAGCAAACAAACTCAAAACTGGAGTAATACCAAAGCTACTACAGAAGCGGTGTATGCATTATTATTGCGCGGAACAGACTGGTTAGCTACCGAACCAAATGTAGAAATAACAATGGGTTCAATTAAGCTCGATCCTAAAAATGATCCTAGCTTAAAAGCAGAAGCTGGAACCGGTTACTTCAAAAAATCGTGGAGCGGAAGTGAAATTACTCCTGACATGGGTAAAGTAAAAGTTGTCAAAAAAGATGAAGGTGTAAGTTGGGGAGCTGTTTACTGGCAGTACTTTGAGCAACTAGATAAAATTACTCCGCATGCAACACCATTGAAGTTGGAGAAAAAATTATTCCTGCAACAAAACACCAAGAGCGGTCCGGTGATCACACCAATAACCGAACAAACAAGTTTGAAACCCGGCGACAAAGTAAAAGTACGCATTGAGTTACGTGTTGACAGAGACATGCAATACGTACACATGAAAGATATGCGCGCTTCTTGTTTTGAACCTTTAAACGTATTTAGCAAATACAAATGGCAGGATGGTTTGGGATATTACGAAAGCACCAAAGATGCCTCCACCAATTTCTTCTTCAGTTATTTGGGCAAAGGAACCTATGTGTTTGAGTACCCAATTGTAGTTACCCATTACGGTAATTTCAGTAATGGTATTACAACTATACAGTGTATGTACGCTCCTGAGTTTACGAGCCATAGTGCTGGGATCAGAGTTAAGGTGCAGAAGTGATTTAGTTTCTTCGTAATTTGTTTTATAGCGCCTATCTTGCTAAATTAGCGGGATAGGCGTTATAATTTGGCGTATAAACAGAAGTTAGAGCGCATTTTAATATATGACACTACATCGACAAACAAAAGTCAGACAAAAGAATGCAAACCCTCTTGTCCCTATTGACATTGACTTATCAAAAGCAATAAAAATCAGTTTACCAAAGTTCGACTTTAGTATGGATGACTCTCCGACCCAAGACTTGGAGGAATTCTTTGAAATAAAATCAGTAGCTATTTCGCATCACAGAACAACTAGCCGACCAAAAGGATTTAAAGCATACAAAACAAATGACCTCAAAATCTTAAGATTCGTTCGATATTCAGATTTTATCTCCAAGCAACATCCATATATTAAATTTGACAACGACTCCATTGAATATTCCCAGGTTGCGAAAGAACAACCTCTCGCCGAGTACTTTTGGAGATTAAGAGAATCAAAAGATCACAATGCTTATTTAGTTAGTTTCTCTAGTCAAGACATTACCTTGTACGACTCAGGGCTCAATGTTTTAAATCAATACAAATCCTCTGAACTTTGTGAAGATGACTATAATTTGAGAACTGTAGAATTGGCAAACGATTTGAGTTTGTTCTGTTTTACTTGTGTTAGTAAAGCATATATCTTAAACAAAGACTTTGAAATTATTGTTTCGTTTCAAGTTCCACATAAAGACGATTATGAAAAGCGCAGCAAGAATAGTGAAATCAATCCGTCAATACAAAAACACCTGACAATATTAGGATTGAAGCACCCCTCATCCCAAGAAGAAGTTAAATCAACCTTTAGAAAACTAATCAATAAATATCATCCCGACAGAAATCCAAATTCTCTAGAAGCAGAAGAAAAAGCAAAAGAACTAATTAATGCTTACGAATATTTATCAGGTCAAGAAATTAACACTGCTATGGATAGTAATAATCCAGAAGAGTTCTATTGGGTAAATAAGAAAAATTCCTTTTCAACTGAAATAAATGGTTTTACAATTGAAATTCAAATTGGTTCTGACCGCCACGAAGATTGGATTTATGGTTCCGGTTTTTCATTCGACAATTCAATGGTTTACTTAGGCTGTTATTCTGGAAAAATATATGAAACGAACTTAGATGGCTCTGTAAATAAAATTTATATCATTCCCGAAGACGAAAAATGTGACAGTGGTGGCTCGACAAACCCAATTTCATTTGTTTACGATACAAAAAATCAGAAATACATTCTTTCACACTACTATCTTTACGTTTTAGAAAATGATATTGTAATAAATCACATTAAATGTGGTATCGGAAAGATAAGATGGTTCAATGACGGTATTATTAAACAGCTTGACAAGGAAATTATCCTTTTTGATCAAAGAGGTAATCTTGTCGGAAATATAGTGTTTAAAACACCTGTTAAACATTTGTGTTATAATGACGGACTTCTTCTCGTCGAATTGACCACAAAAACAATAACATTTAAAATAAAAACGACGTCTTGACATATAAGCAAGCGTAGGCACCTTTTTACTATATTTGTTTTGAGTAGGCGCCTACGCCCTTTCGACAAACCGTTAAGTACAATTTATGGACAATACAATCGACAGGCTGACTTATAGTTATTCCAATGCAAGAAAGAGTTGGGAAACCTGGTGTTTTCTCGTTAATCTTGATCTGAAAACTACCAACGACAAAATTCTAAAATATGTTGAAAACAACGAACTCCTCCAACATTTTCGGTTTTTATCCTTCAAGGACTTCCATATTGAGTTATATAAAATACTTAAAGACAGTCGCAATAACCAAGATAATATATTCAGACTTCTACGTGATATACCAAACACCGACGAAAGAAAAAACAATACAGATAAACGTCTTGCAGAGCTGACTGAACACTTGGAGTTCATTAACAAACTACTTGATACTCGCGACAAATACTATGCTCATTTAGACAAGGATTATGAAAAACATATAAAGGAAGGCAGGACAGTTAATGACATATATTATCTTTTTCAATGTGTTGAGCAAGCAATAATTGCCTTGACCTCGCTTGAATACTTAACTTCTCATCTGGATAAAATACCATCTCGTGATGAATTTACACTTAACACTTACGATTGCGAAAAAATTCAATGAACATAAAACAAGCATACAATTCCTGGGCAGAGCAATACGACTCCAACGACAACAAAACAAGAGATCTGGAAGCTATTTCTTTAAGAGAAACTTTATCAGGCATTCAGTTCGATACTTGCTTGGAAATTGGATGCGGAACCGGAAAGAACACAGAATGGTTGATCACCAAAGCAAAACAGGTTACGGCTGTTGATCTTTCGGATGAAATGCTCGTGAAGGCAAAAGAGAAAATAAAATCGGATAAAGTTAGTTTTCATCAAGCTGATATTACTGAGGATTGGACTTTTGCAAATAAACAATTTGATCTGGTAACGTTTAGTTTGATGCTAGAACATATCGAAGACCTGGATGCGGTTTTTAAAAAAGTTTCGAAAGTAGTTTCTCCAGGTGGTTTTGTTTATGTAGGAGAACTTCATCCATTTAAACAATACTCAGGAACCAAAGCACGATTTGATACCGAAGAAGGGCAACAAATTGTAACTTGTTTTAACCATAATATTTCTGATTTTACGCAAGCTGCAAAAACAAATGGTTTTAAGATCATAGATATTGCAGAATATTTTGATGATAATGACAGAACTAGTATTCCAAGGATTTTGACTTTGTTGTTGAGGAAAAAGTAGGTTTTTAATGTTTAACCTAATTTGAGCGATTATTTTGATGTCAAAAATCGAGTAAACATCAAAATAACCAAAATTTGATGTTAATGTGCAAAAAAGACTTTGGCGTTGATGTCCAATTAAAAGCGCGCAAGATTTTATCGAAATAACTTCTGCCAGTTAAATCAAATGAATAAACTCCGTCCCCATTCTGGTTAACTGACTGAAATAAGCAGTGGGATTAGTTCCTACAATTTTTTGAAATTCTTTATTAAAATGTGATTGATCAGTGTAGCCTAATTCGTTGAGCACATTGGTATAGCTTGATCTTATTTGTTCGTAGCGCTTGCTAAAAGATTTTACTCTAATAATTGTTGAATATAATTTAGGGCTCATTCCAACACATTCATTGAACTTTCTACGGAAAGTTCTTTCGCTCATAAAATGATCTTTATAAAGAGTCGACATTTCTATGTTTCCTGCCAGTGTATGGATCTGATTAATAACTCCTGAAATCCGGGAAGAGTAATATTCATCCTTTTTCTTTAAACAGGTAAGCAGAAATTTTTCCAGCAAAGTATGCTTTTCTTTTTCGCCAACTGTTTCTTTCAATTGTTCATATACGAGTTGAACCTCGTTACCAAACACCTGTGATGCATTTGCAGTACATCCTTTATACTGCTCTAAAGTATCATTAACAAAAAGTTGAGCCGAACCCGGTTGAAATACTGCTCCAACCAGATTTACATCTCCTGCATATTGCAAAAAACTTCTGTCCGGGTGAAGTCCTGTTAACACTACTTCCGGCATTTCGAAAAAATTTATTCCGTTGCTCGAAAACAAAACCGGCGCACCTAAATTAAATACAACATCAAGCGTTCCATCGGGCAAACGACGATGAACCGAGTTAATGTTCTCCAAGGCAGAAGCTTGTACAGAGTAAAAGAACTTAATGTGCTTTTGTAAGTACTTAGGATATGTTTTTATCAGCTTCATTAAAAATTGGCCGTTTTTTACAAGAATGAAAAGAATCAATTCACGTACATTTGTGTCGATAAGTCATTAAATTAATTCATTCGAAATATAATCATAAGAAACAGATCATGAATATCAAATCCATAGCATTCTTCACAGTCCTTTCGTTACTTTTTGTTAAACCAAATTTTGTTCAGGCACAAGACCCGGGGTCAAAGATGAACCCGAAAGAGATCAAATTATTGGTTGACAGTTTAAGTAAAGCTCTAAACAGGTTATATGTTTTCCCCGAAAAAGCCACACTAATGATAAACGCGGTAAACAAACAATACAAGAGTGGTGCCTACAACAAAATCTCCAACAGGTTCGAGCTGAGTATGCAAATCCATAAAGATCTTCAGCAAGCTCACAAAGACGGGCACCTGAGTATTATGTACGAACCGGAATTCGCTAAGGACATAGAAACACCCAGAACAGATTCGATGCTAAAAGAAGGATACAACTGGATGTTGAAACGGGCACGTGAAGATAATTTTGCGTTTAAAAAAACGGAGATACTTCAAGGAAATATTGGTTATGTAAGATGGGATGGCTTTATGGAATTTGTGGATGAATCGAAAGCTACTTTAAATTCGGCATTTCAGTTTGTAAGTAATTGCAAAGCCGTGATCATTGATATGCGATACAACGGAGGAGGTTCTCCCGAAATGGTGTTGCAAACACAAAATTATTTTTTCAATGAAAAAGCAAGTATGAACCATATCATTGGTCGCTCGTTGGATACAGCTAAACGATATACTGATCCTTCCAAAACAGATTTTAAACTAAACATGCCGGTATATATTTTAACCAGCCACGGAACTTTTTCGGGAGCCGAAGATTTTACCTACGGATTGAAGTATACGAAACGTGCTATTGTTGTAGGCGACACTACAGGCGGAGGGGCTCATCCAACAGGCAGCTTTAGCATAGGACAAGGCTTTGTTGTAAATATTCCAACTCATCGCTCAAGTAACGAGGTTACTAAAACCGACTGGGAAGGCACAGGCGTGTGGCCGGATATTGCTGTACCATCTGAGCAGGCTTTAACTAAGGCGCATGTTTTGATCCTTACCCAGCTTATAGCAAAAACCAGTGATGAAAGAGAAAAATATTTGTTGCAGTGGAATATGAATACACTTGAGAACAAAATTCTTCTTTCTGAACAACTCAAAAAAGAAACGATAAAAATTGCCAAAGAAGGGTTGGCAAAATACTGCGGCGACTATATTCCTGCAAACTCCGGCGCACCATTATTACCTATGTCAATTATTCTTAAAGGGGATTATATATGCCGTCATTTGAATAATGGTTCTGAAGATATTCGTATAGTTCCGGTTTCTGCAACCAAATTTATTTATGATGATGAAACCGGGCGTGCCATTACTTTTACACTGGATAAGGATGGAGTTGCAACGGATCTTATTTTATCAAGACCTGATGGTGTGTACACGCTTAATAAGAAGAAGTGATGTTAGAATTAATAATTCTACTGCAAACTACTTCTTAACTCTTTCCAGAATCTCTTGTTTTTTACGGCGGGCTATTTCAAAAACTTTACCGTTGATCATTTCAATAAAGCAGGGTTCGCCTTTGCTATATCCCTTTATGTGGTTCACGTTTACCATACAGCTTTTGTGAATGCGGATCAAACCGGCACGATCTCCTAAATATTCTTCAAATTCTTTAATGGATCTGGCCGTGGTATAACGTTCGCTGTTATTAGTTGTAATATCACAATACCTGCCATCGGCCTCAATATATAGTATGTTGTTTTCGGGAAGCAGTTTTACATTATCCCCGGAATGTACTGCAATCTTCCTGTCTTTAATATCCGTATCAACCGTACGCAACAGATTTATGATCTGCACGTTGTTCTTGGTTTTAACAGCAATGCTTTTTTTCGCTTTATTAATAGCATCCCTCAGGTCTTTTATTTCAACCGGCTTCAGCAAATAATCGAGCGCACTGAATTTTATGGCATTGATCGCATACTGGTCGTAACTGGTAACAAAGATCACCTCAAAGGACAGCTCTTCAAATTTCTTTAACAGGTTAAAACCGCTTTGCCTGGGCATCTGTATATCTAAAAAAACAAGCTGCGGTTGTTTGGCCTTCACTAATTTAAAAGCATCCTCCACATTTTCAGCTTCGCCCACCAATTCAATTTCCTGAAAGAAATTTTCCAGCAGGTTCCTCATGACTTCCCTGCCGTTTTCCTCATCATCAACTAATATGGCTGTTATTTTACTTTCCATGTATGGGTAAATAAATTTCCACTTTTGTTCCGCTTACTGTTCCTTTTTCATCGCGCAGATCCGTTATCACCACTTTGGCATTTTCGTATTCCTGCATTTTATTTATCATTAACAAGCGTTGTTCTATTATAGTCATGGCTACCGACCTGTGCGCGTCTTCTTTTCTATATTGTTTTGCCTGCTCCCGCCCAATGCCGTTATCCTTGATGCAAATTCTTAAAACTTCTTCGTTTTGTGTAATATCCACCGTTAAAACTCCTTTGCGTTCTTTATCCAAATTCATCAGGCCATGCCAAATGGCATTTTCAATATAAGGCTGTATTAACATGGCAGGAACAACTATCTCCATTTCATTTACCTGTTCATCCATATTCAGGTTAAAATCGAATTTGTTATTAAACCTTAATTGCTCCAGCTCCACATACAGCTTTATCATTTCTATCTCTTGCTGCAGCATGAGTGTTTTTTCCTGGCTGTTATTTAAAACTATCCTGATGAGCTTAGCAAACTTTGCCAGGTAGTCGTATGCTTCCTGCTGATTATTTTTAAGTATGTATTTCTGGATGCTGTTAATGGCATTAAAAATAAAATGCGGATTCATTTGCGCTCTTAATGCCTGCTGCTTAAACTCCAATATACCTTTTTCAAATTCGACCTGTTTTTGCTTTTTTCGATGCCTGCTGCGTATGATAAAAAGCAGGAACACCATCAACAAACAGGCACAGCCAGAAAAAGCAATGATGGCAAGCAAAGCTCTTCTTTCACTTTTAATAGTAAGCATCTCGTTCTCCTGGTCCTTTTTTCCAACCTCGTATTGGATGCTCAGCTCTTTGATTTGCTTCTGCGTATTAATACCAAATAAAGAATCCTTGATCGTATTGTACTTTTGCAAATAAAAATAGGCGCTGTCTCCATTATGGATATGTGCATATAACTCCGATTTAGCAAGAAACACCGTACTGATCTGCTCAGGGCTATGGATTCCCCGTAGAGCAAGCAGTGCCGAATCAAGCAGGGCAATACATTTTCGCATCTCCTTTTTAAAATCCGGGTGTTGAGGATCTTCGTACAGGTAATAATTTGCTGCATTTAAATTAATGTACGAGGTGGATATTCCCCTGGCATCATTCATCTCTTTAAAAAGTGCCAGCGCTTTTCGCCCGAGGATATTTACTTCCTGATATTTTCCCCGCTCAAGTTCAAGATATGCCATATTAAGGTAAACATTACCCAACAGGTCTTTTTTATCATTCTTTTTAAAAATAGCTTCTGCTTGCTTTAAATAGTGCAGTGCATTTCTATAATCGTTCCGGTCCTGGTAAATCCCACTCATTACATTATAACAATCACCAAGCTTAGGATCAAACTTGTTCCCGGCAAACAAAAGGTTTATCGCTCTGTTTATATATTCAAACGCAAGGCTGTCCTGCCTCATCGTTTGGTAATTAGAACCAATATTGTAATTTATTACCGCAGCTGCTCCCTTGTCCTTTTCCAGTATGGTCAGTGCTTTGAAATAATATTCAATGGACTTTTGATACTCCCCCATATAACAATATACATTGGCTATATTATTATAATCCATTCCCTGCTCTTTTATATTCTTATCGCTTATATCAGATTCGAGCCTTTGTTTATATATATCAAGTGCCTCTTTATAATTGCCGATTTTTTTTAAGCTGTCGGCACGATCCAATTGTGACCAAAGGCTTTTATTGCCGAAGATTAAAAGGCAGCTTATCAAAAGGTATATTCTTTTATTCAAAGGAAGCATTCCCGGCAAATTTAGCAATATTGTCAAAGCCCTGAGGCAGTTTGAAGCAAATGTGATAAAAACGTTATTTACGGTACGTGTCCGGCATTTCGGATACTCTACTTTTACTCTTGCAAAACATTTAATATACAAACAATGAAAACCATAAAACAATCTTATTTATTTCTGTCGGCAGCTCTGATCATTTCTGTATCCAGTTTAAACGCGCAAGGCTCTTTTGTTTCGGATTATCATAAAAGCCATGCCGGACAAATTGCATTTAATAAGCAAGCAAGCCTTGATACAAAAACAGCTAAAGATTTTGTAACTGAGTTCGACAGTAAAGATGATATAACGGCTCATGTCTTTATGAAGACCACTATTCAAAGTTATGATATCTATAATCTATCGGACCCCGATAAACTTTTCAAAAACGTGGAAAGAAAATTCTTTACCAAGTATTTTATTGACGATGTAGAACAAAAAGTGAGTGGAACCGGAGATGCACTAAACGGAAAATGGGAAGGCACTACCGCCTTTGCCATCCGGGTCCTCAGTAAATCGGGTAATGTATCTCATAATGATTTCAGAAATAAAATACTAAAGCTTAAAGGCGGCAAATATAAAATTCGTTTAGAAATGTGGGGCGGTAACGGCCGGGATAATTCAACCAAAGAAGCAATTGCGAAAGGAGAGTTCACTTTAGAGAAGATTGAATATGTTGAACCTTCCATTGGTAAATACAGCTCACTTAAAGCAGCTATGGTGAATGCAGACATCGAACAACAAGCACTCAAAATTGCAAACGACCACGCAGCAAAAGAAGGTCTTGGATCAAAATATTCAAAACCAAAAATTGCTCATGATGACTGGGAAATAATAAAAAACGAGTACACAGGAGCTATAATGTGCCGCACGATAAGTGTTGTTTTGTATGAAACCCGTCCCGAGAGCAAATGCAGAGCCACTTATTTCAGGTTTAAGCAAGATTATACCGGCGGCGGAAAATACAGTAATAAACTTTTGTTTAACGGCATAGGTGTTAGCGACCGTGTAGATTGTGATTAACAGAAACACATGTATAAACGACGGGGTTCTTCAAGAACTCCGTTTTTATTTTGTGACATTCGGGAAATTTTAAACTGATTATTTTCCTGCTAGTAGAGATCTACTGCTCCACCGCAGCAAACCAACTAATTATCTTTCTTCCTACCAGTCAGGTGCAATTTTAAAACCGCTCCTTGATTTTCCTATCCAATAAATGGATTTCTTTAGTTTTTAATGTGGCAAAAAACACTCATTAATGAGTATTGCATACTTTTTATTACTTCCCTACTTTAGTCTTTCCATTTTAATTCACATCCATATGAAAAGTAAAATTATAGCCGGTTTTTTTTTGATAATCTCCTCGTATATTGTAAAGGCCCAAAATTGTGATGGATATATTAAAACCTCCGATTCCTTGAGTATTTCAGAGTTCTTTGCAATCAACGGAAACAGCGACATTATTTGCAATGCCTCAACTGCCAATGGAAACCGCATGGTTAGAATGAGCGCAAACGGGATCATTTTATGGGTTAAACCGCTAACCGGGTGGGGCTATTTTGGATGCGACGGAAATAATATCTTTTATCTGAGTGACTCTACTTCAAATGGCGTAACTGATTTTTATCTTAAAAAATATGATCTTAGCGGCGTAGTCGTGAATACTGTGTCCTTACCGGTAGATGCCCAATTCTGGGATATGGAAATTGACGGAAATGGAAATGTTGTTTTGCTTGCCTTAGCAAACGATACGCTTGTGATTGGTGGAAATACTTTAATCCCAACGCCCCCATCAGGAGGAATGCAGGAAAATATGGTTTTAATAAAATACAATTCAAACTTTAGTGTAGCATGGTCAAGATTTGCTTATTCAGCAGCAAGCTATCCTGGCAGTAACTATGATGAATTGATCACTGATGGAGCCACAGGAGACATCTATTTAACCATGAGCGGTGGTAATACGGGAACCGCTGTGGATTTCGGCAATTCAGTAACAGGAACCACATCAGGGTATGTACTTACCAAGTATAATCCGTCGGGAGTTGCGCAATGGACAAAAACAGGTATCCCCTCTCCGCCCATCTTGGATAACTGGAAAGTAATCGGTGGAAACGTATATATATTTACATTGATCAATGGTACAGGAGTTCAGGTTGATCTGACCGTTCATTCTGTATCAACCGGCAGTGTGGTTGCTACTCATAGCACGACTGTGAACTCCACCTTTTGGCCAAGCTCATACTTTGACAATAGCAATATATATGTTGTGGGAAATGATCCATCCGGAGCCACTTTCATAGAAAAGTATAACCACTCTTTAATCTCTATAAATAAAAAAATTTTTGGAAACACTACAGGTGGTTTCATGTCTGCGGTTAACCTGAGGGTGTTAAATAGCCATATCTATTTTGGCACAGGCGATTTTAAAAACCATTTCTACTATCCACCGTTCAACGATTTCCAGATCGCAGCAAACGACTCCGTAAGATTTTATGGAAAAACTGATGTAAATGGAAACCTGTTTCCCACTAATTTTTTAGGAAACGATGATAATATCTTGTGTGGACAAAATCATACTATAGATGTCACTACCAACCCCTCGCCTTTTAATTTAAATGCAAGCGATCTGTTATATACATATGCTCCGTCTCAAGGCTTGTCTGTTATTGCTCCTGGTCACTATATAGCAAGCCCTGCCGCTACAACCGAGTACACTTTTACGGTAACAAGTGGTGGCACATGCACTTATAAAGACACTGTAAATGTAAATGTAGGCTTACTAAGCGCTTTCACGTATACAGTAAACAATATGGTGGTCAACTTCTCAAAACAAAATGCCGGTTGTACTTCGTTTATCTGGGATTTCGGGAATGGCAATACATCTACAATCAATCCTAACCCTGTTGTTACTTACGCAAGCCCTGGCACTTATGGAATATGTTTACAGTGCAACTCTTCTTCTAACTGTATGCAATGCATCAATCTCACGGTACCTTCCTTCGGCTCAGGAGGAGTTGGAATTAATGAATATGCAAATCATGGCGTTTACAAAGTCTATCCAAATCCAACACTTGGAAAATTGAAGATCATTGATGAGGGCTTAACACGGGCGAAGACCACTAGAGTAAAAATCGTTGATATAGTTGGTAAAGAAGTAGCCAGTCTACCCTATAACGAGGAAATAGATATTTCTGTTCTGGAAGCCGGAATCTATTTTTTAACCTTATTTGAAGACAATAATCTCATTTTTACTGAAAAAATTATTAAAGAGTAAACACTAGTGAGAAGCATCAAAAACGAAAAAGCCCCGACTTAAGTTGGAGCTTTTCGTTTTTATTGTATATATAATTGCATTACTGCTCCACCGCAGCAAACCAACTAATTATCTTTCTTCTTAACTTACTTGTATAAGTTTGAAACTGCCAGTCGGCGTAGTTGTCTGTAGCATTGATGCATTTACAAAACTGACGGATACGGTATTTGCTTTCTTCCTGCAATAAATGGAACAATTCAAATGCTTCTTCCAGGTCGGCTGAGTTATCACGAATACGAAGGAAGTGATCTTCCAATGATTCTTCCAACACCGCATGTGGTTTTAATCCTCTGCGTAAACAAGCAGCATAACGATCTTTCACAATAAAGGCTTCCATGGACGAACTTAAGAAACGCTGCTTAATTTCTTCAGGCATTTCATAATCGTGCTCCATTTCAAAATCCCACTCATCTTTGTATCTGTTTTCCAAATACAAATGCGGCGCAATAAATACATGTTTCCAATCGATAGGTAATTGCCACAATCCAAAACGGCGCGCGTTATTTCCTAAGTCAACAATTTTAAATTTCTTTTTATGAGGCAATACACGTGAACCACGACCTATCATCTGATGATAAAGTGTCAATGATTTAGTAGCCCGATTCAACATAATGGTTTCTACACCCGGCTCATCAAAACCGGTAGTTAAAATACTTACAGAAGTTAAAATTCCGTTTGGTGTATTGCGGAACCAATCCAATACCTCAGCGCGTTCGCGGTCGGTAAAAGTACTATCCAAATGTTTACATGGATAATTCTTCTTCTTGAACATTTCGCAAACCGAACGGCTGGAAAGAATACCGCTGTTGAAAATCAGTGTTTTGGTATTAAAGCCCACTTCTTCGTAAGCGTCGATCAGCTTGCTCTGCATCATAGCAGAACTATATAACAACTCCGAAGAACCCACAGTAAACTCACCGGTAGAGCCAATTCGAAGGCTACTCAAATTCACATCATAACTATAAGTTGTTGCATCACACAAATAACCGGCATCTATTAATGAGCTGATGTTTTCCCCTATTATGATATCAGTGTAAGTATCACGTAAAGGGAGTTTTTTATTGCTACTTAAAGGGGTTGCCGTAACACCTAAAATATTAATGTCTTCAAAATGATGGAAGATCTTGCGAAATGAATTGTAATGTGCCTCATCCACAATTACCAAACCAATGCCTTCTAAAAATTTATCGTTTTCCTGCAAGCGGTTGTTCAGCGTTTCTACCAATGCAGTATAACAATCGTGCGGGTCTTCTTTTGGCAATTGTTTTACCGAACTATTGATAACGGTATTACGAATTCCTTTTTCGCCCAACACATCCGAAGTTTGTTTGGAAAGCTCGATACGATGAGTAAGGATTAGTACTTTTTTATTGTACTGCGTAATATACCGGTGTGCTATCTCCGCGAAAATAATTGTTTTTCCACCGCCTGTAGGCAACTGAAAAAGTAAATTTGAATTAGGTGGTAATGCAATTAATTTCGAGAAAATGTTGTCCACTGCCGCTTGTTGGTAGGGGTACAATTTCTTAGTTTCAGCGGGCGCGGTTTGCGTAGTTATTTCTTCTTCTTGCATAAAAAAAGCGACCAACAAAGATAGGCTATTTATTTCATTCGGCAAGGATTTTGGATTTTTTACCACGGAGGCACAGAGATACGGAGGTTCACGGAGGTGATTTAGTTGGTACAAGAATTAATATTTAAAGAATTCTTTAGCTAACTCTGTGTTTCTTAGTGCTCTCCGTGTCTCCGTGGTTAATTGCTATCTCAAAAATCGGAGGTTTCTCTCCAAGCCTGAGAATTTAGTGCGTTTTACAGCGCTTTTGGAGAATACTTTTTTGAAGGTTTCTTCGGTTATTTCCTGCCACTCATTTCGGGACCAATCGAGTAGGCCAGTTTTATTTTCGAAGAGCGGTTCGCTGTGCGGTTTGCTGAAACGGTTCCAGGGACACACGTCCTGGCAAATATCGCAGCCAAAAACCCAATCATCCATTTTTTCTTTGAACTCGTTTGGAATGCTGTTTTTCAATTCGATAGTGAGATACGAAATACATTTACTCCCATCAACAGTATAAGGCGCAACAATTGCTTGTGTAGGGCAGGCGTCCATACACATGGTGCAGCTACCGCAATAGTCTTTTATAGGAGAATCAAATTCAAGATCGAGGTCACAGATAATTTCTGCAATAAAAAAGAAAGAGCCGCTCTTTTTATTAATAAGGTTTGCGTTCTTACCTACCCAACCTAATCCTGATTTACTTGCCCAGGCTTTATCCATTACGGGAGCGGAATCCACAAAACAACGCCCGTTAAAATCTCCAATCTCTGCTTTTAGTATTTCTACTAATTCTTTACACTTAGACTTTATTACATCGTGATAATCGTTTCCGTATGCGTACTTAGAGATCTGTGGCGCAGTTGGGTTTTGTGTTTGCGAAGGGAAATAATTTAAGAGTAATGAGATCACACATTTAGACCCTTCAACTAATAATCGTGGATCGAGTCGTTTATCGAAATGGTTTTCCATGTAATGCATTTCTCCCTGCATTTTTAGCTTAAGCCATTTTTCCAAACGTGGCGCTTCTTCTTCTAAAAACTCAGCTTTAGACACACCACAATAGTCGAAACCCAGGCGGTTTGCCTGTTGTTTTACAATGGTGGTATGTTTATTCCTATTCAGCATCATCTTTTTTTAAAACACATAGAAACATAGATTTTTTAAGGTTGCTGTTTTGTTGCAGTAGAAAAGCTTATATAGTTGTCACATAGGAAAGCAAGCTTTCTTTTCCGCGTTACTATAAGTTTCTACACTAAAACATTTTCCTATGATCCTTTGTGGTTAAATCTTTTACAACGCGAAGGTACGAAATACGTTCCATTGCTTGCCATCGTGTTTTAGTAATGAAAAATCTTTTAGTGGAAACTCTGCACTGAAAGTTCTGTTTTGAAATTCTTCCCAGGCTTTCAAAAAATACTGTTTTCTAAGATCACGAAAAGCAACTGTTATATGTGGATGAAAACCACGCATGGATTCATCCTGATTAAATAATTGAAGATTCACTTTGGCATGTCTTACCAGTTTTGTTTGCACATTAGTCAATACTTCATTTGTCAATACATTTACAAAGATCACACGTTCTCCAAAACGAGAGAAATTGTGAAGCGAAATAGTTGTAGTATCAGAAAAATTAAATTGAGAAAGAGTTTGTATCAATTGTTCTTCCTTTTCCTCTTTCCACAAAAAAGGCATATGTAATGTTATGTGAGCCGGAGAGCGCAAAGCACCTTTACTATTGTAGTTTGTGGCGAATTCCTCCTTGATCCGGAACACATCACCGCAGATAGGTTCAGGAGGTACAATGGCTATAAAATATCGTTGTTCCATAATTGCGTTATTTTTTAAACACATAAAGACATAGGTTTGTTTTTGTTGCATCAGTTTGCCTTAGAGCGACGCTTGCACATAGCGATACCGACTATATATAACAACACTCACTACTACTATTGGCTCCGCGAACAAGCATTTCTATGTTTCTATGTGGTTAATAGGCTTAGGTGCTTTTAATTTCGTAATTTAGCAAGTTCAAAGATAAACCATTATTACCGTGCAGGAAACAAAAGAAACCGATTGGAGCAGATTGCTAAAAAAGATGACCGAGATGTATGGTGAAGAACCACAAATTGATGGTATACTTTTTTTGATAGGCGTGCAGGAATTAGGAATGGGTTATAAAAAATTCAAGAAAGACGATAAGCTGAACGTGATGCACATTGCTATTTGCACGCTGATGGAGCCCTTTGGTTTTTATGAATTTGATGGCAGAGATCCGGATGGGTGGCCGCATTGGAAGTTAAAAGAAAACCTTCCCCCACTCGATTCCAAACAACAAAATAAATTAATGGTTGGGGCGATAATTGATTACTTCAAAGCTCAAGGTTTGATTTAAGATTATACTCCGACCTTCTCAACACAGAGTCCGCAGAGTTTAGAGAGTTTCACAGAGAGAATTTTTTGATTTTGTTTACATACAGAGCGTTTCAAAATTAGTACAAGAATAAAAACTCTGTGCAACTCTGCAGCCTCAGTGCCCTCTGTGTTAAAAGGCTAGGATTCTTTCGCCCAGTTTAAACGATCAGCCTGAGCAAACTGCCATGGAGCACCGTTGTTCTCGATGTTGGTGAACATTCCGTTTAATTCATTTGGAGCGGAGCTTTGTTCCATAACCAAGTACTGACGCATGTCTACGATAATTCCTAAAGGATCGATATTGATGGGGCATTCCTGCACACAGGCGTTACATGTATTACACGCCCATAATTCTTCCTGCGTAATGTAATCTCCTAATAATGATTTGCCGTCGTCTTTAAAAGTTCCTCCGTTTGCATCAATGTTCTTCCCTACTTCTTCCAAACGATCGCGTGTACTCATCATGATCTTACGCGGGGAAAGTAATTTACCTGTAATGTTTTGCGGACAAGAAGAAGTACATCTTCCACACTCGGTGCAGCTGTATGCATCCAATAATTGTTTCCAGCTTAAGTCGAATACATCTTTAGCTCCAAAACGTTGCGGATTGTTTGGATCAGTAACCGGTTGGTAAGCAGGATCGAAGTTTGGTTTTACGACATCAATAACACTTTCTAAATTTTTGAATTTTCCTTTTGCTTCCAGATTGCTGTAATATACATTTGGAAAAGCTAAAACGATATGGAAATGTTTTGAATAAGGAAGATAATTTAAGAAGGCAAAGATTCCTGCAATGTGCAACCACCAGCATACACGTTCTATCATAATTAAAGAACCTTCGCTCATTCCGCTTAACAATGGCGCAAATAATCCACTGATGGGAAATGAACCTGCTTCTTTATAATGTGCTGATCCCATTAATTGTAAATTCTTATCAGCAGCGTTCATCAACATCAAAGCAGTCATCATTACAATCTCTGCCATCAAAATAACATTGGCATCCAAACGGGGAAATCCATTAAGGTCTTTACTTAAGAAACGTTTAATCTTTCCTACATTTCTTCTGAACCAGAAAACAACAACACCGACAAAAACCCCTAATGCAAGGATCTCGAAAAATGCAATTAAGAAATTATAAAAACTTCCTAAAAAAGAAAAAACCCGATGCTGTCCGGTGAAACCATCTACCAACATTTCCAGCACTTCAATATTTATAAGCACAAATCCTACATAAACCAAAATGTGCATGGTGGCAGAGAGCGGCCGGGTAACCATTTTCGATTGCCCCAAAGCCACACGGATCATAGTGCTCAAACGTTCTGATTTTTTATCATTGATCTGAACATCTCTTCCCAATAAAATATTCCTTCTTACTTTACGTGCATTGATCGTAAAGAAAGCGGAGGCTCCTATAAATAAAACAGAAAATATAATTATTGAAATCATTGTTAATTTTTTGGTTTATTCCGGTCTTTCCTGCCGAATACAGAAATGTGCATGTAGCGTTCCGGGTTTATACGAAGGTCTTTAAGCAATTTATCAAGGTCTTCTGATGATTTATTCAGGTTGTTATATAAAGAATCGTTTTTAATTAATTTACCCATTGTTCCCTGCCCGCTATTGATCTGCGCAAGAATAAGGTTGGCATCCGAAAGTGCCTTATTGGTCTCTTCTATTGTTTTCTTCACATTGGCTTTTGCAAGCGAGTCGCTTATGTTACTGAAGTTGTTGATCACATTACTCAGTTTTTCATTATTCTTTTCAATGTTAGTTGTGATAGAACTTACCTTCTGAATGATATCGGCAATTGCGTATTGCTCTTTGCTGAGCAAGGTATCCACTTTGTATGTTGTATGTTCCAGTGTAATGATAGTATTTTTGATACTTTCAAAACTGGTGATCAGATTCTGTCGTACATTGGCATTCATTACCTGGGTTACTACCTGCATTACCGAATCAATGGAAGAGATAAGCTGTTCAGCCTTTTTTTGCAGGGGTGCGATTTGCTTATTAACCGATGTTTTAATATCATCCTCCGACTCTCCTACCAAATAGTCACCATCTTTAACGTAGTCGGTTCTTTTGCTAAATACCAATTCAACAGCCTTAGAGCCCAAAAGATCGGAAGAAACTATTTTAGCGGCAGAGTTTGTTGGAATATCTACGTCTGAGGAAATGAAAAAAGTAACCAATACATCGTATTTTCCGTCCTTTTCACGTAGTTCTATCTTGTTTACCTGCCCAACTTTAAACCCATTTAATAAAAGCGGATTTGCTTCCAATAGACCGTCAATTTTGGGATAAACAGCATATAATTTCCGTTGAGGATTAAATAGGTTGTGCCCTCTAAGGAAATTGAAGCCATAAATGAAAACACCTATGGCAAGCAACACAACTATTCCAATCTTAACTTCTTTTTTCACGTATAGTTATTGAATTTTCAAATGTACAGTTTTTTACTTAAAAAAGGAAAGGTAAAGAAAGTATAAGAAATGTGCTCTATTGCAATGAATCTGCCTTTATAGGGGTTTTTTTAGGTGCAAAAATTGAAACGTGAATAAAGCGATCCGGATTAGCCAGTGCTTCCTTTAACAAAAGGTTAAGTGCTTTGTTGGCTTTGTCCAGATTATCCTGCACTGCTTTGGTTTTAATGGCTTTACCTATTGTTCCTTTTCCGGAATTTACGTAAGCAGTTGCATTACCGGCATCAGCAATAGCTTTGTTTACTTCGTTCATTGTTTTTGAAACCATGTTTTTTGCTTCAGCATCTACGATCTTGTCATAATTTTCGGTTATCCTGAGAAGTGCATCTGCATTTTTAGTAAGGTTACTTGAAATAGAATTAACTTTAGTCAGAATTAACTTAATTGCCGAATTATCGTACCCCACAATGGTATCAACTTTCCCCGAAGTTTGTTTTAAAACAATTATTGATTTTTTAATACTCTCAAAACTGGCAATTACGTTTTTCTGAAGACTGGAGGCTTTGATTTCCTTAAAAATACTCATGGCCGAATCTACAGAAGCGATTAAACTATCTGCCTTGGTCCTTATTGGTGCTATCTCTTTATTAATTTTATCTTTAAAGCTCTCTTCGGTAAAACCGATCAAAATTTCATTTTCAGCCATTTGGTTTACCTCTTCACTCATAATGAGTTCCACGGCTTTGGTTCCTAATAGGTCAGATGAGATAATCTTTACGCCGGATTTTTCAGGAATACGAATATCTGTAGTCATTAAAAAAGTTACCATTACCTGGTAACCTGCGCTATCACCGTTCAGTTCAATTTCACTTATTTTGCCTACCGGAAAGCCTTTGAGCAAAAGTGGAGTTGATTCTATCAGTCCTTCAACATTGGTAAAATAAGCCTTGAGTTTCTTTTCTTTATTAAGAACGGTACTGCCTTTCGTGTATAAAAAAGCAAATAGCAGAATGCCAATAGTAGCAACACTTCCCAATACTATTTTAGCTGTCTTTTTCAATTTCTATTTGGCTCCTTCGTAATTAAGCTTAAACACTGTTCTTCTGTTTTGTTTATGTTCAGCATCCGAGCACTCTACTCCATTTGCGCACTGATTGATGAGTTGAGACTCTCCCAAACCAATTGCTTTTAGCCGTTTTTTATTGACCCCCAACTTCACCAAATAATCAATTACCGCATTTGCACGTTTTTGAGAAAGCTCCATATTAAAATCATCACCGGCCAAAGCATCGGTGTGCGCCTGAACTTCCAAATTTAATTTAGGATTTTCGGTTAAGGCAGTAATCGCTTTTATAAGAATTGGTTCTGCATCTTTTGGAATGGCAAATGCCCCTGATGCATAATAAATGTTTTCGATGATGGAAATTTCCTTTTTGTTTACGTTCAATTTAATAGCGCTGATCCATGGGTCTGCAATCTCTTCTGAAATTGAAGTTAACTGAATGCTTTCTGCAGGCAACATCCTAAACACAAATTTTCCGAATTGATCGCGGGAAATTTCTTTGACAACCTGGCTGTTTTCATTAGTAATGATGATCCGATTGTAGGTTATGTTTTTACTGTCCGCCTCATCTATTCCGATCATATAGCTCTGGCCTGGTAATAAATTCCTGAAAATAAATAAACCGTTTGCATCTGTTTTTTTCGTTGCAACAATCTCTCCTTTTTCATTAATCAACAAAACGGTGATGTTAGCAAGTGGCGATTTCGCCTGATCATCGCCCAATACTTTACCTTTCATATCAATCATTAACGGTGAGTCGTCGATGGTCATCAAACTCATTGATGCCGGATCGTTCTGTAGGATCTGAAAAGAAAAAGATCCTTTTGTATCACTCTTACTTTTAATGATTGGTTGCCCTTTTTCATTTAACACAACAAAACTCTTTATTCCTGACAACTGTGTGTTATCTTCAACATCAAAGGCAAGCAAATAGTTTTTATCGTAAGGTAATTTTTCGAAAACAAACTTACCATTGTTGTCAGTGAAAGTGCTGTAGAAAATCTCTCCTTTTTCGTTGGTGAGGTTTACCTTTTTACCTGACAATGGTTTTTTATTGTCATCATCAGACACGATTTGTCCCGCAAAACGAACCTGAACTTTGTTGTAGTCTAAGATCTTTCCGAGCTTTATTGTTTTGGTAGTTGTGTTTAAATAAACATCTTTCACAACAAGTTCAACAGCTCTTACAGTACTCACCGGAACCGAACAAATAAAATCCGGGTTTTTTTCGGTGTTTTTGTATTGTGCCTGCACCCCGTTTAAACTGATACTTGAGATAAAACTTTTATCTTTTACTGTTCCTTCAACAACAATTGTACTTTGAGAAGTAAAAACATTCACATAACCTGAGCCATCTACAACAGGGTATAAAATTCTCACATCCGGATTATCATTTTCTCTGTTTGCTTCGTATAGTTTTTTTGTGACTATATCTAATTGAGTTTTTGCTTCTTTATCCTCGGGGTTTAAACGAACGTATTTTGTATAATCAATAATTGCTTCAGCATTTGATGCCAATTCCGTGTAACACTCTGCTCTGCGTTTGTATGCCAATGCATATTTTTCATTCAGCAAAGTAACTTTTGTATAATCATTAATGGCACTTTGAAACTGACTTGTTTTTTTATAAACATCGGCTCTGAGAAGAAACCCATCTACAAATTCGTTATTTAAAACCAAACATTTATTCAGGTCGCCCAATGGATTCAGGTAGTCTTCTTTTCCAAGATACGATTGACTTCTTTTGAAATAAACCAGGTAATTTTTAGGTTCGTAAACATCTTTTCCATCTATATCCAAAGCTGTATTAAAGTATTTTATTGCATTTGTGTAATCTTTCAATTGGTTTAAACAGATTGCCTGATCGTAAAAATAACTTTTAAATTGAGGCTTCACTTTTTTATTCTCGTCAAGCTCCACCGAATTCAGGTTTTTAATTGCCATAACATAATCCATATTGGCCTCGGTATATTTTTTCATACTATCCAATGCCAGTGCTTTGTAATAATGATTGGTGTGGTAGTACTTTTCCAAATCCAAAACCTTATTACAAATATCCAAAGCCTTATTAAATTCCTTGAGTTTAATATAACACCATGCCGTTTTACGATAAGCATCGGTATTCTTTTTATCCTTAGCAATTAATTGTTCCGAATAATTACAAGCCTTTCTGTATTCACCTAAATCAATGGCAATTTCCGCTATTCTGGTATACAGCCATTTTTCAGAGTTTTTTATCTTAAAAGCATCCTCATATACGGCAAGTGCTTTTGTTTTATCGTTTAGTATACGGTAAGAGTTTGCTTTGCCAACAGTGTACTTGTAATTGCCGGGTTTTAATTCTAAGGCTTTGGTGTAATTATCTAAGGCCGCAGTGTAATTTTGTTCCTTTTCACTTTTGCGGGCGGCTTTATAAAATGATTTGGCCGATTGCGCATGAATGCCAATACAAGAAATTAAGAAAAAGCAAATTATATGTAGAGTCTTCATAATTAAGGTCATGTGTTAAAGCAAAAATAAGAAAAAATGTGTCTTTAGCACAAACTTGTGCCTATTGATATTGGGTTCTTAAAAAAAGAAGAAACAGTATAAACCAGAGGGTAGAAACAGAAAGTGCAAATACCAACCATTGTTTTTGTGCTTTATTCAGTGGTTCTTTGCGTTTTTCCTTAATATTTTTAATAATCGCCAACAGTTGCTTTCTGAAAATAACACCAACAATTAAATAGGGCATTGCCATCAAAAACAAAATCCCTTTGTTTAATCCGCGGGCAATGGATTTAGAGTTGTTTTCCAAATCACTTTCGGCGGCAGCCTTACACATAGCACATTGTGCCTCTCCACTAATTGCAAACAAGAGCAACAGAACAAGGGTAAACAATATATATGCGGTTTTCTTTTGCATTAGAAATTATAATACGGGGATATTAAGAAGTATACCACAACTCCTGTTACCGCTACATATAACCATATTGGAAAAGAATAACGAGCCAACTTCTTGTGTTTCTCAACCTGATTAGACCAACCATAATGAAAGGTCATTAACACCATTGGAAACACAACAGCAGCAAGAAAGATGTGAGAACCTAAAATAAAAAAATAAATTTTTCTCGCCATTCCCGAAGCACTTAATTCGCTATCGCTTAACACCCCATTGTGATCCAGATCTCCAAATTTTGTGTCGGGAATAAATGCATGCGCCGTGATGTAAAGCAACAAAAAGAAAGCTGACAAAGTCATTGCTGTCAGATTTAATTTTTTATGTAATTCCACCTTACCGTTCTTAATGGCAATAAATGTGGCAATCAATATTAAACTACAAAGTCCGTTAGTCGTCGCAATCAATGCCGGGAATTTATAAATGTATCCCGGAACGGTTTCCGGATAAGGAAGTATGTGCCCGTTTAATACAAACACAGCACCCATTACAACGCCTGTAAGGATTGCTGTCCAAACAGCAGCTTTTTTATTGGTAATTAATTTTTTTTCTTTCATTATCTACTTTTTTAGTATGCTACTATTGTCGCCCGAATTTTTTGTTTCCTTTTCTTTAGGAGTCTGTTCCATATTAAGTCCTATATTTTCTGACCTCTCCGTTTTCAATAATTTGATATCCTCTATCAATTTGTTCACTTGTATACTATCTGTTCCGTCGTACAAAGCCCTTATACGTTTTTGCTTATCAATTAACAACAAATATTCACTATGAATAAACCCTTCTTCCGTTCCGTCATCTTCAACGGCGTTGATTAAATAACTTTGTTTTCCCAAATCATAAATCGCTTTTTTATCGCCGGTAAGCAAATGCCATTTGTTTTTTACTGCCCCGTATTTTGAACCGTACTGAGCCAATACCTCAACAGTATCATGCAGTGGATTTACGGTATGAGATAAAAACAAAATTTCCGGATCAGCCAGATATGCTTGTTGTACTCTTCCCATTTGAGAATTCATGCGTGGACAAATACTTTGGCAGGTGGCAAAAAAGAAATTGGCTACGTAATACTTTCCTTCGGTGTTTTTTTGTGAAATAGTATCTCCAAACTGATTTACAAAACTAAAATCGGCAATGGTGTGATACATGGTATCTTTACCATTCAGTCTTTTTTCACCCAGTACAGGAAACAGCAGTTTAGTTGTTTCAACCTCATTGGTTTCAGTATCTCCACACGATGCAAATAAAAAAACAAGTGGAAGAATATATAATAAACCTTTCATGTTATTTCTGTTCAATTTTATTTGTTTCCTGCATATTTGCATGTTCGTCTTTCAGTACCAAATGCTTGTATTCTTCTACCATACGTTTTACTTCAGAAATATAAGTTGGGTCGTAATAACCTCTAATGTGGCGATCTTTATCAACTAACACGGCGAAGTAATCGAACACATGAATGGGTTTTTGATTGAAGTAGGAGGAATTGTATTCTTTATAATTGAATTTTGATTCAGGTTCTCCCCAAAAATGCGTGCCTTTTAAAAATACCATGTGAAAATTATCCATTTTAATCCCTAAAGTATCTCTGAGGTATTTTTTCGAATAATTAGTTTTGTAAACAGATAAAGACGGGTCCAAATCAGGCAGATCCAGCAAATTTGTTGCAACAAGCATAATGGGTACATCCTTTATTTTTTGCGCTTTATATTTTTGAAATTCCAGCAATCCTCCCAGTTTAGTTTTAGAATCGGATTTTAAAAGAATCGCAACAAACGCTTTGTTCTTATCCTTTGCAGATTGGTTGAAAGGTGAGGTAAAATATACATTTATCGAACCGATGGTATCTTTATGCAGAAATACCTCGTTAAACTCCAGTGCCTTTTCCGGTATCGAAAAATAAACCGTATCTCCATTTGCATCCAAAGTCTTTGGTCCATAAAAAGCCATTTTCTTAAAATTGACTTCCGACAACTCAAATAAAAAGTAAATAAGTGAGGGGATGAGAATGATAAGTACTAAGATGATTTTTTTCTTCACGGCTATGTTCTTATTGCTTTTTTGCGGCGCAAAGGTAAGCAATAATTGGGGAAATTGTCCTGAAAACAGACTGGTTTAAAAGGTGAAATGCAGAATATAGCAGGTTAACAGAAAGATCAATATCCTAATATCTTCAACATGCTCTTATAACTTTGCTCTTTTGCAAAAAGTTTAGTGCTGATCTCTTCAGTATCTTCATCTCTGTCAATCAAAACATGTTTAGGTGCCGGAATCAAACAATGTTGTGTTCCTCCATAACCACTAAGTGCTTCCTGATAAGCTCCTGTGTGGAAAAAACCAATATAAAGTGGTTGTTTTTCTTTTGGATCCAGTTTCGGTAAAAATACCTGGTTGGTATGCGCCTCTGCAGCATAATAATCCATACTGTCGCACGTTAAACCTCCTAAATTTACCGGTTGATATGGTTTGTCCCAATGATTAATAGCCAGTAAAATAAACCGTTGATTTATTCCCCAGGTATCAGGTAAAGTGGTGATGAACGAACTGTCAATCATATACCAGGTTTCCCTGTCGTTTTGTTGTTTGCTATCTATTACTGAGTACAATGCAGCTCCACTTTCGCCAACAGTATAAGATCCAAACTCGGTAAAGATGTTTGGTTCGGTAATGTCGCGTTCGTCACAATAGCTTTTTATTTGCTCCACGATTTCTTCGATCATGTATTCGTAATCGTATTCGAAACCAAGGGAAGTACGTATTGGCATTCCTCCTCCAATATTTAATGCATCTAATGTTGGGCAGATCTTCTTTAATTCATAATAAATGTTCATACATTTGATCAATTCTGTCCAATAATAGATAGTATCCTTAATTCCGGTATTTATGAAGAAATGGAGTAGTTTTAACTCGAATTTGGGGTTATTTTGGATCTTTTCTTTATAATAATCCAATATTTCGTTACTTCTGATTCCTAAACGAGAGCTGTAAAAAGCAAAACTTGGCTCTTCTTCGGTAGAGATCCGGATTCCTAATTGTGTTTTCGGAACCTTTACATTTTTTGTGTAATATTCGACCTCATCTTTATGATCAAGTACAGGAATAACATTAAATCCATCGTTGATCATTTCTGTAATATATTGCTGATAGATCTCCTTCTTATATCCGTTACAGATGATGTAAGTGTCTTTGGTGATCTTTCCCTTCTTATACTGTTCTTTCAGGATCTGTATATCGAAGGCTGAAGAAGTCTCAATATGTACCTCATTCTTCAACACTTCATCCAACACAAAGGAGAAATGAGAGCTCTTAGTACAGTAACAATAGAAGTACTTAGATTTGTAATCCACCTTTGCCATTGCTACATTAAATAACCTCTTTGCCTTCTGTATTTGCGAACTTATTTTAGGTAAGTAAGAGATCTTAGTGGGTGTTTGATACTGTTTTATTACATCCATTAATCGTATTCCATTGAAATACAATTCATTATCAACAACTTCAAATGGTTCCTGCGGAAAATTGAAGGTTTGTTCGATCAGGTTTTGATAGGTGTTTTCTTTAATCATGGCAAATGTAAGTTACTTACTTAGGGTGTTCAAATGCAAAAGTAAGTGATTTAGATTGATTTATTTGCCATAATTTAGGTTAAGTTATGGTTAAAAAACATGAATAATCAATGTGGCTAAGATAAATGCATCAGGTGTATAAACAAAAAATCGCCCTTTAGAGGCGATTTTTTGTTGGTCTTTTACTTTCGGATCCTTAAGAAAACATGTGAGTTCCGTTTATCAACCCTATCAATACCACTACTAAAGAGAGAATAACTCCTAGCCAGGCCAGTTTATTCTTAACCTTAAGCGCTGGAATAATACACAATATAAGCGGTAAAATTCCTCCCAATAACATTACAATACCTAAGCCGCTCTTCAGCTCAAGTGCTTGCATCCACATTATCCTCGAAAGATTGCTTTCATCGTTGTAATCTATTGCGGCTTCCAATGAAGCAACACTTGGTGCAATCACAAACTGCAGATACATTGCACCTAAAAACAGTAAAGCGGCAATAATAAATCCTGTTACTGATAATCCTTTCATGCGTTTAGTTTTTAATTAGTTTTTTTGTTGAGCTTCCGTTTTCATTATATACTTTCACAAAGTAAGTGCCGGATTGTAACAGTGTAATATCAATTGTCAGTTCAGTTGCGTTGCTTGTTTTATTCAGCACCTTTTGTCCTAGTGTGTTGTAGATCTCAATAGTGGAAGAAGTAGTGTTTCTTGGAAGTCGTATTTCTACCTGATCGTTTGCAGGGTTTGGAACAAATGTAAACTCCACAGCGTTGTATATTTCATTCAATCCTATTAATGATGAAGGGGATTTTATATTTGAACGCGATGTGTTTATTGCTCCTCTTGTTGAAGTACAGGAAATCCCCCAAGCTGTTTCTACCCTGTAGCTTGCATTTGGGAAGCTTGAAAAAGTGGGAGCAACAATAGTGTTTTGTGTTCCTGCTGTAGATGCAACCTGAGTCCAGTTACCAGTGCTATTATCATCACGCATTAATAAATAATTGTTTACCGGATTTGAAGTGTTTTCTATTGTATAAACCGGATTCCATGTGAACTGCCCGTTACCTGCATGAATAATATAGATAGTATTATGATAATTCCCTTTTACGGATTCTTGTCCGCAACTATCAATAGCGCTGATCTTATAGCGTTTAGTCGTTGTGTTTGGATCAACGCCCAGATCATGATATTCGCTTAAGCTATCGTTGTCAACCGTTCCAATATGTGTATAAACATTAGTCACATCCTCCCTGTAAATTTTCACGCTATCAACTCCTGTGAATGCTGATTTATCCCAAACAATAATGTTGTGTGTGCTGATTGAATCTACTGATACCAAACATATTTCGGGAATAGCCGGCACCGGTTTAATGGTTAAGTGAATAGTATCTGTATTTTTAAAACAGCCGTCGTTTTTGGTAATTGTTGCGAAATAATCATTGGCTGCGTTTACCGTAATTTGATCTGTTGTTTCATTTCCGGGACTCCATAAGTATGATGAACTTGCTCCGCCGTTTGCAGTAATTGTTACGTTACTTCCCGGACATAAAGCAGTAAAATTATTGGGTGTAGAAATTGTTGGCGTTGCTATATCACAAAACTTAAGTAATGATAAATCGGAAAGTGAACCGCTTGAGTTGTTCATTTCGGCAACACAATAAATTCTGCCGTTAGCAGTAACATCCATATCTCTTCCGAAATCATTACCTACCAAACTGCCCGATTTTGTGGTGTACCAAAGTAAATTTCCGAGCGGATCAAACTTCATTAAAACCAAATCTCTTTCCGAACTACCTTGTGATACAGCTTCGCCAAAACCATAATAGTTTTCGTTTGCATCAACTTTTAAAACTGTTGCCGTGTTCGAACTTCCTGAGTTAATACTATTTTCCCAAACCAAAGAACCATCGGCCCTACTAATTCTTCTTATAAAATATGTTCCGTATCCTCCGGAAAACACTGCAAGTTCACCATTACTAACAAATTCCATCGTGCCAGTAACTTCTCTTCCAAAACCACCATAAAATAATTGTTGCCACAATTGCGTTCCATTATTATCAAATTTTGTGACAAAAGAATAAAACTCCCCAAAACCTGTTGTGTCATAACCATTTCCCATTACATAAACGTTATTTGAACCATCTACTAAAACTTTGTTTACAAATGTGTAATACTGAGAGTTTGAATCGGTTGAATCAACAAGTGTAAGTTCCTTTAACCAAAGAGAATTTCCGGCAGGAGAAAATTTTTCTACAATAACCCGGGAAATAGGATTAGCTGTTCCAAAATTAACAACCCGCAAACCTGCACTATAAATTCTATCGTTTCCATCTAAAGCCATTGCTGGTATGCCTAGTGTATAAACAGGTCCGGTTGAACCAATAGTTTCAAAAATGGTATTGCCTGATGGGTCAATTTTTTTCACTGTAAAAGATGATGATAGATTGTTATTAGTTGCCAGGTACGAATTACCTGCATTGTCGTTCATTATTTTCCGATAAGTGTACGATGAAGTGTTTGACCAAAGTGGCGATCCAATAGAATCGTACTTAACAACTTCTCCTCCACCGGAAGTTTGCTTGGTAACATATATATTAAAAACACTATCGTGTCCCATATCATATGATTCATCGTAACCATTACTTACATCAATCATATTTTGCCATTGTATATTTCCTTCTGCATCATACTTGCTTAACACCGCATCTGAATTCGAATTATCATTTGTAACATAACCAAGCGAATAAACCGAATGATTTCCATCTGTAAAAACCCGTGAAGCTTTATCATAAGTGTTTGCCTCCCCTGCGTAAACCCCTTCAAATTGAAAAACCCCCGTGTTGTTTAAACGAGCATTAAAAATTTTATAATAAGCTCCGATCATATTCATAAAACCACTCGCATCTGCTACAATAAAAGCCGGATTACTGGGCGATAAGCTCGATCCGGTTAAAAGGTTTACAAAAGATAAACTACCTGCAGAACTAATTTTAGAGCAAAAGATATTATCAAAACTAAAGCCTGAATTTCCAGTTTGCCCTGCTCCATAAATATTATTATTTACATCCAAAAAAATGTCATTTACTTTTTCTACAGAGTTCCCTGCAACATCCAATATGTGATCATAATTTTGTGTACCGGAAGAAGAGTGTTTTATAACTCTGGAATAACATGTTGATAAGCCCATTGTGACATAAATTGCAGAATAAGAATTACCTAAATTATCTACAATTAATTCAACTGCTTCCGAATTCATCTGAGAAGTGGTGTGCAGTTTCTTTTGGTATTGTTGTGCTCCTGATGCATTATATTTTGTTAAGTAAGGAGTTAGGTTTATTGTTGAAGTATCTGCAATATTTGAAAGGACATAAGAATTAGAACTATTATCAACTCCAATGTTTATTGAGATATCGTCTCCGCCTGCCGCACCGGTTATTTGCTTTGTCCATTGCACAATACCACTTGAATTTAATTTAAAAGCAACTGCGTCATAAGTATTAGTTGCCACCTGCATTTTTCCGGCAACGTACATGTTTCCTGAAGCATCCAGTGCTATATCGTTACCCACGCCCAAGTCTGTACCGCCAATCGTAACATGTTTTACCATTTGCATAACACCGGCATTATTTATTTTACCAACTACTAAGCTATCATTAATGGCACCTGTAAAATAGATGTTGTTAGACGCATCCAGAGCAATTGCATTTGCACTAACTTCAGTTGGGTACATCCAATAATCCGGAAGGTAATTAACCTCCCATGCTAATGAACCCGCTGCATTAAACTTAACAATCGTAGCATAATACCCATATGAACCAACACTGTAAGAGTAACCTGCTATATAAATATTACCTGATGCATCATATGTGAAATCTTTAGGGTAGTCATTTGTGTTACTTATATTGTTGTATATGTAACTTTGCGTAACTCCGGTTGCACTATTAAATTTAACAACAACCATATCTTCGTTTGCATATGAAAGTGTATAAACGTTACCGGACACATCGGTTAAAGTTTTTACCATATAGTGGCTTAAACTCGCACTCCCATTTTGTGAACGCTCCCACTGAGGAGAAGGTGGAGTAGATTGTGAGAAAAGTATCGTGGATACTATTGAGCATAAAACGGCGACGAATAATTGTTTTTTCATGTTGACTGGGTTCTTTTTACTGTTCAAAGATAGTTTAAAATACCGATAGTCTTGTGTAAAAAATAATTTTGTTATATGTTTTCGAAGATACAAAATAATAAACTAAACTATTGATTTTAAATTATTTATTATATATTTGAGTAAGTTTTTGAAGCTCAATTTTATGTCAAAAAAAGAACCATTGTTTGAACTCATTCACTCGCTTTCGGTTCCTGAAAAAGGGTATTTCAAAAAAAATTGCGGGCCCGCAGATCAGGTTTATGTTAAGGTTTTTGATCTTATAAACAAACAAACAAGCTATAATGAGAAAGAGATTTTAAAGGCTATTAGAAACGAAAGCGTTTCAAAAAATTTTTCAGTAAGCAAAAGATACCTTTATGATTCTATTCTTTCAGTACTTATCCGGTATCAATCGCAAAAAAACATCGAATCGCAATTAAACATTGATATTGAAAGTATAAAAATTTTGTTCAACAAAGGTTTGTATGATCAAACTGAAAAACTATTGAGCCGTGCCAAAGAGGTTGCAAGGAGTTATGAATTGTTTCATCATTTGCTACAGCTACTTGCATTTGAATACTCTTTCAACCAATTCAAAATGCGTGATTCCCAACAGCTTTTCGAAGAAGAAGAAAAAATTCTCGAACAGCTTCAACAGGTAAGCGCAGGTAACAAATGGTATTTGCAAGTGCTTGCATGGGTTCAAAAAAACGATAGAGCAAAATCACAGCAAGAGATTACTGAAATAACCGCTTTGTTTAACAGCAACCTTTCTAAAGTCGACGACAGAACTTTTAAAGGCATTAACACTTTTCATGCTGCCAACACCATATACAATTACAGTATCGGTAACATGAACGAAGCCACAAATGCAAAAATCAGGCAATTGGAAACTTATATTGCCAACCCAAAACTAAGAGAAGTTAATTACAAAAATTTTTTACTGGTTTATGGTAATGTGCTTTCATTAATATACAACAACGGCGATCAGGAAAAATTTAAAGAATATTATTCTAAATTTTTTGAATTAAAATCCAACAACAACAACCAAATCATACTTGAAAAAGAAATTGAATTTGCACACGGTGTAGGTTTATTTAAATTAAACAAAGACTACAAGGGCGGCACTGCATTTCTGAAAAAAATTGAACCTGAACTCAAAACACTGGAACACAAACTTTCACTCATACGTGTAAGCGACATTCAATTTAATGCTGCAGTAATGTTTTTTTGGACAAGAGACCTGCGATCTTCTCTAAAATGGTTAAACAAAATATTGCAGAACGAAAAAGTAGAATCCAGGCAATATTTATACTGTTATGCAAAAATTTTTGAACTGGTCATTCATATAGAATTAGGCAATACACAATTATTATTGTCTCTTTCCAAATCTACCTTTAGGTATTTATACCAGCGAAATAAAGTTCATGATTTTGAAAACATCATATTGACCTATCTAAAGAAATTCATTAAATCCGAAACTCTTCATCAAAAGAAATTGTTTAATGAGTTACAACAAGAGTTAAGTGAATTGGCAAAAGATCCTATACGCTCAAAGGCAATGGATCATTTTGATTATATTAATTGGTTGGAAGAAAAAACTGTTTAATTTCCTTTTCAAACAAAACCCTGATAAGCTGAATACTGAGAAAAGTCAAAAGAGCCGTTGAGGTAAAAAAAAACAAACCCCATTACTTTTTTATTTCGTGTTCCGACACTTTATATTTATCAAAATTAGCCTTTTGTCCGTCAGCATCGTAGCCAATGTCGTTCAATTCTTTACGGATCTGCTCAATGGTGATTTTTTTTGAGTTATAAATCACGTATACCTCGTGTTTAACAAAGTCTACTTTCACCCTACGAATTCCCTTTACTTTACGCAATGATTCTTCAATATTTTCCTTACAAAACTTACATTCTGCCGATGTTTTAATTGTTGCTTTTACCCTGCGTGGATTGTCGGCCAAAGCCGGTTTTGCTATAAAAAGTGAGAAAACGAAGATGAGGGCAAGTAAGAATTTGTTTTTCATTGCGTCTAAAACTAAAAATCCAAGCCAAGATACTAAATTTATTCGTTCCTAAAGCGACCGGAATACCATCAAAATTTCGTATTTTCGCAAACCCAATTTTAACGGGGCTATCACCAAATGAATAACATACGTAACTTTTGTATCATCGCACATATTGATCACGGGAAAAGTACCCTGGCCGATCGTTTATTAGAATATACCAACACCATCAATAAACGTGAAATGCAGGCTCAGGTATTGGATGACATGGATCTTGAAAAAGAACGTGGAATCACCATCAAGAGTCACGCTATTAAAATGGATTACGAATACACCAGTGATCTTGCTCCAAAAGGCAAATATGTATTGAACTTAATTGACACTCCCGGTCACGTTGATTTTAGTTACGAAGTATCGCGTTCCATTGCAGCTTGTGAAGGTGCATTGTTGATCGTTGATGCTGCGCAAGGAATTCAGGCGCAAACCATTTCGAATTTATATTTAGCCCTTGAACATGATCTTACTATTATTCCTATTCTGAATAAAATTGATCTTCCAAGTGCTGATCCTGAATTAGTGAAAGATCAGATTGTTGATCTATTAGGTTGTGACCGTGACGAAATTATGGCGGCTTCAGGTAAAACAGGATTAGGTGTGCACGAAATGTTAGCTGCTATTGTAGAACGCATTCCTGCTCCCAAAGGTGAAGAAAAAGCTCCACTTCAGGCTTTGATATTTGATTCGGTTTTTAATCCATTTCGTGGGATCATCGCTTATTTCAGAATCTACAACGGAGAATTAAAAAAAGGCGAGAAAATTAAATTTGTAAATACAGGTGGTGTTTATAACGCTGATGAAATTGGAGTGCTTCGCTTAAAACCCGAACCACGTGATGTTGTAAAAACAGGTGATGTAGGGTATATTATTTCCGGTATAAAAGAAGCGAAAGAAGTAAAAGTAGGTGATACCATTACAACTCTTGCTAATCCTTGCGAGCAAGCTATTCAGGGTTTTGAAGATGTGAAGCCAATGGTATTCGCAGGTATTTATCCGGTAGATACGGAAGATTTTGAAGAGCTGCGTTACAGTATGGAAAAACTTCAACTGAATGATGCTTCATTAACATGGGAGCCTGAATCATCTGCTGCACTAGGCTTTGGATTCCGTTGCGGATTCTTAGGAATGTTGCACATGGAAATTATTCAGGAACGCTTGGAGCGTGAGTTTAACATGACTGTTATTACAACTGTTCCTAACGTATCTTATCTCGCTTACAAAACAAACGGAGAGATTGTTACGGTAAACAACCCAAGTGATCTTCCGGATCCTGGCCGTATTGATTATATTGAAGAACCTTACATCAAAGCAAGCATCATTACCAAATCTGAATTTATAGGGCCTGTAATGACCTTGTGTATTGAAAAACGTGGACAGATCATGAATCAGAATTACCTGACAGCAGATCGCGTTGAATTAATTTTTGAAATGCCTTTGGGTGAAATTGTATTTGATTTTTACGATCGTTTAAAATCAATATCTAAAGGTTATGCATCGTTTGATTATCACCGTACAGGGATGAGACAATCGGACCTGGTGAAGCTGGATGTTTTATTGAACAGCGAACCGGTAGATGCTTTATCGGCCTTGATCCACAAAAGTAACGCACATGAGTTTGGTAAAAAAATGTGCGAGAAATTAAAAGAATTAATTCCGAGACAACAATTCGAGATTCCTATTCAGGCTGCAATTGGAGCAAAAATTATTGCACGTGAAACCATCCGTGCTATCCGTAAAGATGTAACTGCAAAATGTTATGGTGGTGATATTTCCCGTAAACGTAAATTATTGGAAAAGCAAAAAGAAGGTAAAAAGAAAATGAAGCAGGTAGGTAATGTGGAGATCCCGCAAAGTGCGTTTATGGCGGTGTTGAAGTTGAATGATTAGTTTGAAATTAATTATTTGAGGTTTCGGGTTTCTTGTTGTGATTTCTGTTATATTTGATGATTATGCCTTTGTTGGTGTTATCACCAACAAAGAAAAATTAGCTCTCCCGATAGCTATCGGGATGGCTTGAGATTGACAAAAAGGGGAATTAGCTCATTTGGCTAGAGCGCTTCGCTGGCAGTGAAGAGGCGACCGGTTCGAATCCGGTATTCTCCACTCAACACTAAAAGAGTCCTCGCTTCTGCGGGGACTTTTGCTTTTTAATTCCTTATCTTTGTTTCAATGAATGAATATGCAATCATAGTAGCAGGAGGAACCGGCTCACGCATGAAAAGTGAGGTCCCGAAACAATTTATTCCCATCAAGGGAAAAGCTATTCTGCTTCATACTATTGAAAAGTTCATCGCCTATAATTCAAACATCAAGATCATTGTTTCCTGCCATAAAGATTATATTATGACAGCAAACCAGTTGATGGAAAAAACAGCTTTCCATTCTCAAGTAAAAATTATTGAAGGAGGAGAAACCCGTTTTCACTCTGTAAAAAACGGGTTGGATACAATTGAGGATCTGAAAGCATTTGTTGGTATACATGATGCTGCCAGACCTTTAGTAAGTAAAGAAACATTGGAACGCTGCTTTTCAATGGCAAAAGAAAAAGGAAATGCTGTGCCCGTTGTAGCACTAAGTGAATCTATCAGGCAAGTTATTGGTGACTCAAGCATCGCAGAAGACAGAAATCGTTTCAGGATCGTACAAACACCTCAGTGTTTTTCTGTTGCTTTAATAAAAAAAGCATTTGAACAAGAATACTCTAACCTGTTCACAGATGATGCAACTGTAGCAGAAAAAATGGGCTTAAAAATAAATCTTGTAGAGGGAAACCCTGAGAACATCAAGATCACACATCCAATGGATCTCATCATTGCAGAAACGCTTCTTCGGTAAACCCTTCCCAACACAGAGTACACAAAGAAAACACCTGCCCGAATGAAAATTCGTTCAGGCGGGGAGCTACACAGAGTTTTATTAAAAAGAGCTCTGTGAAACTCAAAAAACTCTGTGTTCTCTGTGTTGAAAATTCGTAAATTTGAATCATGTTAACAGAAGAAATAGCCGACGCAATAGAGCTTACCGCCAAATTAATGGAGCTGCATGGTGAAAACCAATTCAAAGTAAAAGCCTTGGCAGCAGCAGCATTTAGACTTTCTAAAACACACATGGATCTAAGTGGAAAAACTTTAGAAGAGTTGGAAGCCATGGAAGGTGTTGGAAAAAGCATTGCAGGAAAAATATTGGAATTACAGGAAACCGGTACCACAAAAGAACTGGAAACTATCAAAGCCAAAACTCCTGCAGGTTTAATTGATGTGATGGATGTAAAAGGTCTTGGTCCAAAAAAAGTTGCCTTGCTTTGGAAAGAATTAGGAATAGAATCGGTTGGTGAGTTATTGTACGCTTGTAATGAAAACAGATTGATTACCATTAAAGGTTTCGGAGCAAAAACACAGGAAGAAGTAAAAAAGAACATTGAATTTAAAAGTCAGAATCAAAATAAATTTCATTACGCATTTGCATCACAAATTGGAAACAATTTTATAAAAGCGATCTCTGTAAAACTTCCAGGCATTCTGATCTCCTTTACCGGAGCCCTTCACAGAAAATGTGAAGTGGTAGATACTATTGACATATTAGTTGAAGAAGAACATTTCGAAAAGATCAACGACTTTGCAGTTAAACAACCTTATCCATTTGTAATTCACTCTTCTCCAGCAGAAAACTTCTATTACAACTTAGTAGTTGGCTCTTCTACTGATGCTCACATTCAACTTACAGGAATGCTGGATCTCCCCGAGCAGGAACAAGGTAGCGAAGAGGAAGTGTATGATGATCTGCAATTACAATATATTGAACCTGAGTTAAGAGAAGGCTTGACTGAGGTTTCTTTAGCAGAGAAAAACGAAATCCCAAAACTTATTGAATTCACTGATCTGCGGGGCAGTTTACACAATCACTCCACATATAGCGACGGTGTAAGCACCTTAAAAGAAATGGCGCTTGAATGTAAAAGTCTAGGCTACGAATATTTCGGAATTTGCGACCACTCTCAAACAGCAGTGTATGCAGGTGGTTTGAAGCCGGAAACAATTCTTATCCAACAAAAAGAAATTGATAAACTAAATAGTGAACTCGGTCCATTCAAAATTTTAAAAGGAATTGAATCCGACATATTAGGTGATGGCAGTCTGGATTACACCGAAGACATTTTAAAAACATTTGATTTCGTTGTTGCTTCTATTCATCAGGGGTTTAAGATGGATGAAGAAAGAGCAACGAATCGTTTGATAAAAGCAATTGAAAATCCTTATACTAAAATCTTAGGCCATCCTACAGGACGTTTGTTATTAGCGCGTCCGGGCTATCCTATCGATCATAAAAAAGTAATTGATGCCTGTGCTGCCAATGGAGTTGCAATAGAACTCAACGCGCATCCTTACCGTTTGGATGTAGACTGGAGATGGATCCCGTATTGTATAGAAAAAAACGTAATGGTTTCCATTAACCCTGATGCCCACGCTACAGCCGGCTTCCATGATATGTATTACGGAACCTGCGCTGCACGTAAAGGAATGTTGACCAAGGAGTTTTGTTTGAACAGTTTGGGGTTGAAAGAAATTGAAGAGTGGTTCAAGAAAAAATAGTCTCCCACAATAAATTAAACAGTATTTTTGCTCACCATAATTTACATACGAGTCGCAGCAACAATGAATCGCATTTCTTATCTTTTTCTGTTTATTTTCTTAGGCATGGTTTCTTCTGCGCAAAAGTCTGATTCTCTATGGAAAATATTTAATGATAAAACTCAACACGATACTGTCAGGTTAATTGCAATAGATAAGTTAGCTTTTAGTTTTCAGCGAAACGAGCCTGACTCAACTCTTATATACGCTCAACTGGAACTTGATTTCGCAATAAAAACAAACCATAAAAAAGAGCAGGCGAGGGCCCTTAATAATTTTGGAGTAGCGCATTTTAGTAAAGATAATTATGCAAAAGCTCTCGATTATTATCAAAAAAGCTTGAAGATAAGAGAAGAGTTAAATGACAAATCGGGAATAGCCAATTCGCTTAATAACATTGGCCTTCTTTATAACGATTGGAAAAATCATGAATTAGCTCTCGAGTACTATTTCAAAGCGCTAAAAATAAGGCAGGAGATTGGTGAAAAAAACGGTATTGCTTCCTGCTACAAAAACATTGGAAGCTCTTATAATAGCTTAAAAGATCAAAAAAAAGCTTTAGAGCATTATCATCTCGCTGTGCAAGCTGCTGAAAACTTGGGCGATAAAAGGCTACAGTCTTCGTGCTTTAATAATATCGGTAATGTTTATCTTAATCAACACCTGCTCGATACGGCAATAATTTATTTTTTGAAAGCCTATGACTTAAGTATGATTACGGGCGATAAAAGAACAAGAGCTACCTGCTGTATAAATTTAGGCAGTAGTTATTTGGAATTAAAAAACTACAAAAAAGCAATGTACTATTCCGAAATGGCACTTGCATTAGGAAAAGAGCTAAACAGCAAAGATAAAATGCGCTATGCCTACAAAGATCTTTCTGATATTTATGCTAATGCTAACGACTACAAAAAGGCTTATAACAATTACCTTTTGTATGATAAACTAACCGATAGCATTTTTAATGCAGAAAGTTCCCAACAATTCAGTGACCTGAAAACGCAATTTGAAGTGGAGAAAAAGGAGGCGGAGCTTAAAGTAAAAAGTGAAGCAGAGATCGAAAAACAAAAAGTCCTTGCGGCTGAAGAAAAAACACAGCAACGAATCATTACTTTTTCGGTAAGTGGAATTTTGATTGTAGTAATAGTCTTCTCCTTCTTTTTATACAAACGTTTCCGAATCACTGATCAACAAAGAAAGATCATTGAGATAAAAAACACTGAAACAGAAGCTCAGAAACACTTGATAGAAGAAAAACAACGTGAAATAATTGACAGTTTAACTTACGCAAAGCGACTTCAGCAAGCCATCTTACCTCCAATAAAATCCATTGATGAAGTCCTATCCGAAAACTTTGTTCTGTATTTACCTAAGGATATTATTGCCGGAGATTTTTATTGGATGCACGATTCTCCTGATACTATTTTTATTGCGGTCGCTGATTGCACCGGTCATGGTGTGCCCGGTGCAATGGTTTCGGTAGTTTGTAGTAATGCACTCAACAGAGCTGTAAGCGAATTCGGAATTCTGGATACCGGAAAAATTTTGGATACCACTAAACAATTGGTTTTAGAAACCTTTGAAAAGAGCGGCGAAGAAATTAAAGACGGAATGGATATCTCTTTATTGGCTATTCATAAAAAAACCGGACAGATCGAATGGAGTGGCGCCAATAATCCACTTTGGTACATTAGCGAAAATCAATTGCATATTATCAAGGCCGACAAACAACCCGTAGGAAAAACAGATCATTCTAAACCTTTTACAACACAACAGGTTCCGTGCATTAAAGGAAGTGTTTTCTATCTTATCACGGATGGATACGCAGATCAGTTTGGCGGACCGAAAGCCCGCCTGAACGAAGGTACATTCGGGCAGGGAAAAAAATTCAAGCACAAACAAATGCAGGAATTATTATTATCCAATCATGCCTTGCCAATGAATGAGCAAAAAACAATTCTTAAAAAAGCTTTGAATGACTGGAAGGGAAGTTTGGAACAAGTGGATGATGTGTGTGTGATTGGTATAATGATATAAAATCACAACTCCTTCTTCAACTCCAGCAAAGCCTCTTTCAGCTTCTTCAACTTATCTATAGCTTCCGCGTTTTTGTTGATCTTAGTTGTAGAAACCTTTGCTCCTTTTAAATGTTCTTTAGCTCCTTGTAGTGTGAAGCCTTTGTCTTTTACCAAATGGTAGATCACACGAAAGTTCTCAATATCCTTTTTTGTGAACAGGCGATTTCCTTTTTTGTTTTTTTGAGGTTTGATAATATCAAACTCCTTTTCCCAAAAACGAATGAGTGAGGTGTTTACATCAAACATCTCTGCCACTTCACCAATTGAGTAATATAATTTTTCTGTTTCTTCCATGAATTAATTCATCATGCCTTCATCTGCAAAGCTGTAATAATTATTTTCACCTACTATGATATGATCGAATACGCTAATGTCAAACAATTTTCCTGCCTCCCGCAATTTCTTAGTGAGGCGAATATCGTCCTCACTTGCTTTCAAATTTCCGGAAGGATGATTGTGAGCAAGCACTATTGATGATGCTCCATGTAACAAAGCAGGTTTAAAAACCAAACGCGCATCAACCAATGTTGCATTGATCCCGCCTTTACTCACGCACTCTGATTTCAAAACCGCATTGGCCCTGTTCAGCATCAGGATCCAGAATTCTTCGTGCGGTAAGTCGCTTAAAAATGCTTTTATCACTTCATAAGCTGCCTGGCTCGATTTAATAACTACCCGCTCACTGTTTCCAGTTTCCTTTTTTCTTCTTCCTAATTCTAAGGCTGCGGTAATAGTAATGGCTTTTGCCTCACCAATACCTTTAAATTCACACAATTCTTTAATGCTCAATTTCGCAAGTGCGTTTAAATCATTATTGTATTTACGCAAAATCCGCTGCGCCAGATGCACCGCACTCTCATTTTTTGATCCGGAACCTATCAAAATAGCAAGCAACTCAGCATCCGAAAGTGAATGTCTTCCTTTCAGCATTAATTTTTCACGCGGGCGATCATCTTCCGCCAAATGTTTTATTGAGGTATAGCTTTCCAAATCGAAGACTAAAATAATCGTCCTTGGTTTTATTACCAATTTTTCGGCGTACGTTTTATGATTTTCAATTAACAATTTAGCTACTTTTGCAATTGTGTTTAAAAGCCTCTCTAAAGAATCTCTCCAGGTATTCCTGCTAAAAGACTACCGCAATTTTGTTCTTGGCAGGTTCTTGCTTACTCTTGCCATTCAGATGCAAATGACCACTATTGGTCTACAGGCATATTATGAATACGGGAAAGATTACTTTGTTTTAGGTTTAGTAAGTTTGTTTGAGGCCATTCCTTTTATCATCTCTTGCTTTTTTGCAGGCCACGCAGCGGATGTATACAGCAGAAGAAAAATTATTCTGATCGGGACTTTTTGTTTGCTGCTTGGATCTGTTTTATTGTACGCCTTTTGTTTACCTTCCTTTCGCTTTTTGAAAGAGTATTCCTATTACCCTTTGTTGAGTGTAGTTGTGATTTTTGGAGTTACCCGTGCATTCCTTGCCTCCTCCATGGCTCCTTTTATGTCGCAGTTAACAGAACGCAGCATGTACACACACGCTGCAACCTGGAACAGCACCTTCTGGCACATCGGCGCTATCCTCGGACCGGTAGTTGCAGCCGGAATTTATGGTTATAACAATGAATTAAATGCTAAAGCAACTTATCTTGTAAATTGTCTTTTGTTCGTCGCCGGAGCAATAGCCTTTCTCCGCATCAGTGAAAAAGCTACTGAGAGAAGCAAAGAAGAAACAATAATGGAAAGCCTTAAAGCCGGATTGAAATTCGTTTTCAAAACAAAAATGCTCTTAAGTGCATTATCACTCGATCTGTTTGCGGTATTATTTGGCGGGGCAGTTGTGATCCTACCTGCTTTTAATGACCAGATTTTACATTGCGACCCCGAAGCTTTTGGTTTATTAAGAACTTCTCCTGCTATTGGAGCAGTAATTTCAGCATTAATCATGGCATTTTATCCGCCACGGAAAAAAGCGGGAAGAGATCTTTTATTAGGCGTTATTGGATTTGGGATATTCACCATCGCATTTGCATTTTGTACTAATTACTGGTTAGCCTTTTTTATGCTGGCAATGACAGGAGCTTTTGATAACATCAGCGTAGTTGTTCGTCACAGCATTTTACAATTAATGACGCCCGATAATATGCGTGGAAGAGTTTCTGCCGTGAATAGTATTTTTATCGGATCATCTAATGAAATTGGCGGAGTTGAATCCAGTATTGCTGCAAAGGCTATGGGATTGGTTCCTTCTATTGTTTTTGGCGGAGGAATGACAATTATTACCGTTGCAGTTATTAATCGTTTGAACAAAAAATTGAAAAAGTTGGATATTTCGAAATATCAATAATCACAAAGTCTGCAACCTGCTCAACTCTGCATACGAACCATTCAAAGCAAGCAATTCTTCGTGAGAACCTTGTTCAGTAATCACACCGTCCTTTAAGTAAAGAATTTTATCGGCGTGTTTAATACTGCTTACCCGATGACTGATAATAACAGAAGACCTTCCTTTCATAATACGTTTTAAATTAGTAACTATCTTGTCTTCTGTTTCAGTATCCACAGCACTCAAACAATCATCAAATATCAAAAGTTCCGGTTCCTTAATAATCGCCCGTGCGATAGAGATCCTTTGTTTTTGTCCGCCCGAAAGTGTTACCCCTCTCTCTCCTACAACTGTTTCATAGGTATGAGGGAAATCAATAATGTTACTGTGTACTTCTGCATCCTTTGCTGCCTGCACCACTAATTCGTCAAGTGCTTGTCCGTTGGTTTTAACACCAAAAGCAATATTGTTTTTTACCGTATCCGAAAACAAAAATACTTCCTGAGGAACATAACCTGTTTTACTTCTCAATTGGTGCAAATTCACTTTGGTAATATCTTCCGTGTTCACTAAAATGGATCCCGAATTTATATCGTACATACGGGTGAGTAAACTTGCCACTGTAGATTTACCCGAACCTGTTGGGCCGGTAATAGCTACGGTTTCACCTTGCTTAATGGTAAAGGAAATATTTTTTAATGCCTGCACTTTTGTGTCTTCATAAGTGAATGAAACATTTTTAAACTCGATAGAGCCAACACTTGGTAAATCTTTTTCCGTAGGATTTTTAATAGCAGGCTCTGTTTGCAAAAACTCGTTGATTCGGGTTTGCGAAGCTGCTGCACGTTGTATCAGGGATGTGATCCAACCCAAGGACGCAAAGGGCCAGGTGAGTTTGTAAACAAGAAAAATAAACTGTGTGATAATTCCGATCTCCAAAATTTCACCATTAATATATTGCTTCCCTCCAAAATAAATAACAGCCATCAAACTAAGCCCAATCATTAATGTAATAAAGGGATGAAACGCAGCTTCCGTCCTATTAAGGCTTAAAGCTGCCAATCTGTATTTAGAAGCCTTTTCATAGAACATCGAAGTGAAGAATTTTTCTTTCCCATAAGCTTTTATCACTCGGATTCCTGAAAACGATTCCTGTGCCTGTGAAGTAAGCTGAGAAAGATCCTCCTGAACTTTGGTGCTTTTCCTACCGATCATTTCGCTTACTTTAAAGATCACAACCGACAATATTGGAAGAGGAATAAAAACAACGAGCGTAAGAAACGCATCCTGCCTCAACATAAAAAACAAGCCGGTTGCAATAGTAAAAAAAGTATCTACAATGTACATTACGGCCGGACCAATATACATGCGCACCTTTCCAACATCCTCACTAATGCGGTTCATCAAATCACCCGTGTTATTCTGTTTGTAAAAAGCTATATCCAGTTTTTGATAATGTTCGTAAATATCATTTTTAAGATCCGCTTCAATTAATCTCGACAAAACAATAACAAACTGACGTTTCAGGAACATAAAAAAACCACCTCCAAGCGCAAGAAGTAATAAAATACTCGCCATCATTAAAATGGAACTTTCGCTTGCCGGTTTTTTTCCGCTTACAATTTTTTCGAATTCGTTGGTTGCCTCTCTGATTGCTTCCCCCTGGCTGATGAGAAGAATGTTGTTGATTGCAACAAACAAAAATCCCAAAAGCAATCTATACTTATAACGGAAAAAATATTTATTTAGGTAGCGTAATGAGCCCATGGAAGGTACAAAGGTAAGGTTTTATGATTGAACACTGAAAACCGTAAATTGAACATTGAAAATGTTTATAATTTTACCTTTTCATTTATCAATTCTCAATTTTACCCCACCTAATACTTTCCTTATTTGTTATTAAACCGTACCTTTACGACATTCCAACTCGTACTAAAATGACAACAAAATTAATAATTGTATTCCTCCTTGTTATAGGTTCTTTCAGTAATATGAACGCACAAAAAACAGGGTACAAAAATGTGGGCGCAGCAGAGTTTAAGTCTTTAATGGAAAAAAAGAAAGGCGTACTGATCGATCTCCGTACTCCTGACGAGATAAAAAAAGGAAAAATAAAAGGCGCAGAGGAAATTGATTTTTTTGCTGCCGATGCCGAACGTAAAATAACAAAACTGAATAAAAAGAAAACCTATTATATTTATTGTGCCGGCGGAGGAAGAAGTGGTGATTGTGCCGAGCTAATGGTAAAGAACGGATTTAAGAATATAGTGAATCTGGAAAAAGGTTTTTCAGATTGGAAAAAAGCAGGGTTTGAAATTGAGACTAAATAAAAGAGGATGAACAAACCCAAACGCATTGCCATTTTAGGTTGCACAGGTAGCATTGGTACACAAGCACTCGATGTGATCAGAAAAAACCACAAACATTTTGTTGCTGAAGTGCTGGTTGGAAACTCTAACGCTGAATTGCTTATTCAGCAGGCATTGGAATTTAAACCAAACGCAGTTGTTATTGCTGATGAAAGTAAATACCAACAGGTAAAAGATGTTTTGTTTGCTGAAGATATTAAAGTATACGCAGGAGCAAAAGCCATCGAACAAATTGTAGAGATGGAAACCATTGATATGGTACTTGCCGCCATTGTTGGTTATGCAGGTCTTGCTTCAGTTATAAATGCAATCAAACACAAAAAACCAATTGCACTTGCCAATAAAGAAACTTTGGTTGTTGCAGGCGATATTGTTACACAACTGGCATACGAAAACGCTGTTAATCTGTATCCGGTAGATAGTGAACACTCTGCGATCTTCCAATGTTTAGCGGGTGAGCTGGACAATTCAATTGAAAAGATATACTTAACAGCAAGCGGTGGACCGTTTAGGGGAAAGGAAAAGGGGTTCTTACAAAACGTTACTAAGGAACAAGCTCTAAAACATCCTAATTGGGTAATGGGATCAAAAATAACCATCGACTCCGCAAGTCTTATGAATAAAGGCTTAGAAGTGATCGAGGCAAAATGGTTGTTTAGTTTAAAACCGGAGCAGATCGACGTGATCGTTCATCCCCAAAGTATTGTGCACAGCATTGTACAATTCAACGATGGAAGTATGAAAGCGCAAATGGGTTTGCCCGATATGAAATTGCCTATTCAATATGCATTCACATTTCCTGAGCGTATTAAAAATGATTTTCCCCGCTTCAATTTTTTAGACTATCCGCAATTGAGTTTTGAACAACCTGATAAAGTTAATTTCCCCAACCTTCAATTAGCATTTGATGCAATGGCAAAAGGAGGAAACATGCCGTGTGTATTAAATGCCGCAAATGAAATTGCTGTGGAGGCTTTTCTTCAGGATAAAATTGGCTTTTTAGAAATGAGTGATTTGATTGAAACATGCTTAACAAAAATGTCATTCGTTCAAAAACCGACTTACGACGATTATATTTTGTGCGATAAAGAAACAAGGGCATTTGCAAAAAGTTTATCTTTAAAAAAAGCTTTGTAGTATGAAACGGCTATTCTTAATTTTACTTAGTGTTCTTACACTAAATTCTTTTTCACAATCTGTTCCTGCAAAAGGCGATTATATTTCATGCAAAACCCTGGGATATGAGCCCACTAACTACATTTATAAAAACAGGATGGTTTTTTACGGCTATTCTTCTTCAACCAAAAAATCGGAAAACTCTTACAAGCAAAATGCAAAAATGGTAAAGGAGTTGTTTAAAATGGCTGATGCGGCAGGGTTTGATAAAATAAAATCTCTCGACGAAAATAGTTTGCTTCTGGAGCAAGGTGATTATAAATTCCAAATTATTGAATACCGAAAAGGGAATAAAACATACAGGGTCTGTTGGGACTCATATATAGAAGATACGAACTACCTAAAATTAAATCAGATCTCAGGAAAAATGAATTCCTTCTGGTAAAATTAATTTCATTCATAACTCCGAATAAAAAAACAATTAATGTAAAAGGTTCCAGAAGCTACCGGGAGCAGAATCTTTTATTAAAATCCACATACCTTGTTATTAGTCTTCCGAATTAAGCACAAAAGACGACTTAAACCCAAAAATGACCTACAAAGGTCTCTCTAAAAGCATAGTGATTTCCAGAAAATAATATTAATTTGTTGTTTTTCAGTCGATTACATTCGTTGCTTCCTTTTTTATCCCAAAATATGTAAATTCGCACCCCTATTTAAAGATTGTTTAAGTAGGCATATACTAATATAATATATATACTATGAATGATTTGGTAATTTACGCAGTTCCCCTCTTAGGAATATTGGGACTGTTGGTGATGGCAGTAAAATCTGCCTGGGTTAGTAAACAAGATGCAGGTGATAAGAACATGCAGGAGTTGGCAGGTTATATTGCTGACGGTGCAATGGCTTTTTTAAAAGCTGAATGGAAAGTGTTAAGTATTTTTGTTGTGTTTGCAGCAGCTTTATTGGCATATTCAGGAACAATTCATGAAGTAAAAGGAGTACACATTCACTCACATTGGATCATCAGTGTTGCCTTTGTAATAGGAGCGGTATTTTCTGCAACAGCAGGATACATCGGCATGAAAGTAGCTACAAAAGCTAACGTTCGTACTACACAGGCTGCCCGCACAAGTTTAAAACAAGCATTAAAAGTATCTTTTACAGGTGGAACTGTAATGGGCCTAGGTGTTGCTGGTTTAGCTGTTTTAGGTTTAGGTGGTTTGTTTATTGCTTTCTTAGCTTTCTTTAATGATCTGGGAGCTGAAACAGTAAAAACTGCTATCGAGGTATTAACGGGTTTCTCTTTAGGGGCTGAATCAATCGCATTATTTGCACGTGTTGGTGGTGGTATTTATACCAAAGCTGCTGACGTTGGAGCTGACTTAGTAGGTAAAGTTGAAGCAGGTATCCCTGAAGATGACGTTCGTAACCCGGCTACTATTGCTGATAACGTAGGTGATAACGTAGGTGACGTTGCCGGTATGGGTGCCGATCTTTTCGGTTCTTATGTTGCAACTATCCTTGCTACTATGGTATTAGGACAAGAGATCGTTGTTGCAAAAGTAAACGGTGTTTTTGCTGATGGTTTTAATGGTATGTCTCCTATCTTATTACCAATGGTAATTTGTGGTTTAGGAATTGTTTTCTCTATCGTTGGTACCTGGTTCGTTCGTATTAAAGATGATAAATCAAATGTTCAGAATGCATTGAACCTTGGTAACTGGGCTTCTATGCTTTTAACGGTTATCGCTTCTTATTTTGTTGTTAACTGGATGTTGCCTGAAACGTTGAACTTACGTGGTTACGAATTTTCGAAATTAAACGTTTTTGCTGCGATCGTTGTTGGGACTATTGTTGGTGCCATCATGAGTATCGTTACTGAATATTATACTGCAATGGGTAAAAAACCTGTTCTTTCTATCATTCAACAATCTTCTACAGGCCACGCTACTAATATCATTGGTGGTTTATCAGTAGGTATGAAATCAACAGTTATCCCGATCTTAACATTGGCTGGTGGTATCATGGGTTCTTATTATTTTGCAGGTTTATACGGTGTGGCAATTGCTGCTGCAGGTATGATGGCAACTACAGCTATGCAATTAGCAATTGATGCTTTCGGGCCAATCGCTGATAACGCAGGTGGTATTGCTGAGATGAGTCAATTACCTCCTGAAGTTCGTGAGCGTACAGATAACTTAGATGCAGTAGGTAACACTACAGCCGCTACAGGAAAAGGTTTCGCTATTGCTTCTGCTGCATTAACATCATTAGCGTTGTTTGCTGCCTTCGTAGGTATTGCAATGCCAAACTATCAGCACATTGATATTTATAAAGCGAATGTATTAGCCGGTTTATTTGTGGGTGGTATGATCCCATTCATTTTCTCTGCATTATGTATCCAGGCAGTAGGTAAAGCTGCAATGGACATGGTACAAGAAGTTCGTCGTCAATTCAGAGAGATCCCGGGTATCATGGAATACAAAGCAAAACCGGAATATGAAAAATGTGTTGCAATCTCTACTAAAGCTTCTATTCGTGAGATGATGTTGCCGGGTGCAATTGCTTTAATTACTCCTGTTATTGTTGGTTTCGTTTTCGGACCGGAAGTATTAGGTGGTTTATTAGCAGGTGTTACTGTATCAGGTGTATTAATGGGTATCTTCCAGTCTAACGCAGGTGGCGCTTGGGATAATGCTAAAAAATCATTTGAAAAAGGTGTGCTTATCAACGGAGAGATGTTCTACAAAAAATCTGAACCGCACAAAGCTTCAGTTACAGGTGATACAGTAGGTGATCCTTTCAAAGATACTTCAGGACCTTCAATGAATATCTTGATCAAATTAATGTCTATCGTTTCATTGGTTATTGCTCCTTATATCGCGATAAAAATGACTGACGACAAAATGACAAAAGTAGAAGTGAAAAAATGCGTTGTTGATGGTAGAGATGTAAACTGCGATAGTTTAGAAAAATCTAAATTAAAAGACATCGCTGAATTAGAAGGTGTTTACGAAGTAGATGGCTCTCACAGTTCCGTTGGCTTCGCTATCCGTCACATCGTTACAACAACAAACGGTTCTATCTTAATCGATAGCGGTATTGTTAGTTTGAAAAACGGAAATGTTGATCAGATGTACTTCCAGATTGACACTAAAACAATCAATACTCAAAGTGCAAAGCGTGATGAACATTTGGCATCGGAAGATTTCTTTGATGTAGCTAAATTCCCTAAAATTACTTTCCAGGTATTTAACGTAATTAAATTATCTGCTGACAGTATGCCGGGCGAATACCGTTACAATGGTGTAGGTAAATTAACGGTCAAAGGTGTTACTAAAGACATCACTGTTCCTTTCAACTATATTGGTAAAGAACAAAAAGACTGGAAAGAGCGTGGTAAATATAACATCGCAGGATTTGAAGGAAGTGTGAAAATCAGTCGTAAAGATTTCGGTATCGGAGAAGAAGGTGGAAGCCTTGGAGATCAGGTAACCATTAACTTCACTATTGAAGCTATGCAAGAAGTTAAAGAAGAAGTTAAATAATATTTTCTATTCTTATTAGGAAGGCCTCCTCGATCACTCGGGGAGGCCTTTTTGTTTTCTACAATTTCTTACATTTATCCCATGCAAAATCCATTCAAACAACATTTTTTACTGAACCCTGAAATAACGTATTTAGGATTTGGTTCTTTTGGTTCATGTGCTAAACCCGTTTTTGAAAATTACCAGAAATGGCAAAGAGAACTGGAGTTTGAGCCCGTTCAGTTTATTACAGTTAATGGTTATGAATATTTAAAACGTTCACGTGAAGCATTGGGTAAATACATTCATTGCAGCCCTGATGATGTTGTTTACACCATGAATCCTTCTTATGCAATCAACACCATTGCAAAAAGTATGAAACTGCAAGCAGGCGATGAGATCCTGGCTACCAACCTGGAATACGGCGCACTGGATAAAACCTGGAATTACTATTGTAAAAAAGCAGGAGCTATCTATAAACGACAAGTGATAACTCTTCCGCTTATTTCTAAAGAAAAATTTATTGAAGAATTCTTCTCAGGATTAACTCCTAAAACAAAAGCGATATTTATAAGTGAGATCACAAGCACAACCGCATTAAAGTTTCCGGTAAAAGAAATTTGTGAGATCGCGAAAGAAAAGGGGCTGCTCACTATAGTAGATGGCGCACATTCTCCGGGACATATTCCAATTGATCTTTCTACATTAAAAGCAGATGTTTATACAGGCGCTTGCCATAAATGGATGCTTACACCAAAGGGCTGCTCCTTTCTGTATGTAAAAAGAGAATTACAACATTTATTCGATCCTTTAATTATCAGCTGGGGATATGATTCAGCTCCCGATAGCTATCGGGAGCCCTCCCACTCTCAATTCCTCGACTGGCATCAGTTACAAGGCACACGTGATTTCTCAGCGTTCCTCACCGTTCCAAAAGCAATTGAGTTTTTGAATGAACATAACTGGGAAAAAGTAGCCGCCGATTGCAGAGCGCTAGTACAAAAAAACGCACAACGCTTTTGTGACTTGCTGGATACAAAACCTTTGAGTCCGATCAACGATGAATTCCTCGGACAAATGCTTAGCGTGCAAATAAACACAACAGAGCCTGAGAAATTACAACGTCATCTTTTTGAGAAATACAAAATAGAAGTCCCTGTAATGCGTCACGAACACTATATGTTCATTCGTTTTTCAATTCAGGCATATAATTCTCAGGAAGATCTGGATATTTTATACAATGCGCTAAAAGAAATAAAAGCTGAAGGAATATTAATTAAGTAAAAGAATGCCCCTCATAGAAATTCCTGAACCAAAAATAAAATCTCCCAAAACAGAGATCTCGACCGAACTGAAAACCCTTCCCTCCGAAGAGTCACAGGTTATTGTACATGGGCACTTTCAATCATCTCATGAGTCACATGAGTTAATACGTATTTGGAGAACTACTTATTTAATTCCTCACGACCAATATCACAAAAGTCGTTTATTGCATTTTGAGAATATTACTTTATATCCTGAATGGACCATTATTCCATTAGGCAGCACGTATCGTTTTACGCTGATCTTTTCGGGTCTGCCGAAAGGCTGTAAAGTATTTGATTTGATAGAAGAAATTCCACAAAGCGGTGGATTTGAAATTCGGGATATAGCAAGAACCAAATCAGATGTTTATCATTTTAAATTCGGGTAATGTGTCCCGCAGATTTCGCAGAGACACGTAGATTCATTACTTGTAGTGTTACAAACCAAATCAACTACCATCTGTTCATCAAAAAAATCTGCGTTAATCTGCGGGATCTGCGGGCAATATTTATTTCAATTGCGAGAACAACTCCATCAATTCATCTTCCGTAAGATCACGCCACTCGCCCGGTTTCAATTTACCGAGTTTAATGTTCAGTACACGTACACGTTGAAGTTTGATAACCTGGTAATCGTATTTATTACAAACTCTTCTGATCTGGCGATTTAATCCCTGTTTCAAAATAATTCTGAATACACGTTTAGTGCCCGGTTCTGCTTTAATAATACAAGGTTTGGTCACAATGCCCGCTCCGATATCAACGCCCGCAGCAACTTCATCCAAAAATTGTTTACGTACCGGGTGATTTAATGTAACCAGATATTCTTTTTCATGAGCATATTTCGGGTTCACGATCTTATCCATGATCTCACCAACATTTGTAAGTAAAATCAATCCTTCCGAATCTTTATCTAATCTTCCAACCGGATGAATTTTTTCGTGATGCCCGATCGCTTCAATAATATTATCCGCAATTTTTTCTGATGTACTGATAATTCCTTTAGGCTTATTGTAAACTATGTAGGTAGGCTCGCCCGTTTTTACTTTGAGTGGTTTACCGTCAACTAAAACAACATCTCCATCCTGAACCTTGGTGCTGTGTGTAGCTGTTTTACCATTAACTGTTACTCTTTTTTCTTCAATCAAGTCGAATGCTTTCTGGCGGGATGTGAAGCCTGAGTGGCCTATGAATTTATCTACTTTCATTTGTTCTTTCATGGTAGTTGCAGCCGACGGTTATTTTCGGGATAACAAAGGTACTCAATAAGTTTGTGTTAATTTTTTAAATCTTTCTTGCTTATTATCAGCACATTTACTACCATTAGTGTATTTTTTACACTTTTTGTGTTTGTGCGATTCAATTCTTCTTCTATCTTTGTGTAATAAATACACTATGAAAGATAAAAAGAAATACACTTACGAATACCCAAGGCCTGCTTTAGCAACCGACTGTGTGATCTTTGGTTTTGATGGTGGAAGCCTGAAACTGCTTCTTACAGAAAGAGAAAAGGAACCATTCAAAAACAAATGGGCATTGCCCGGAGGTTTTGTTCACATGGACGAAACAACGGATGAATGTGCAGAACGAATTTTGAAAGAAAAAGTCGGAGTTAAAAATGTATTTGTAGAACAACTTTACACCTTCAGCGAAACGGATCGTGATCCGCGTGAAAGAGTGGTTTCGGTTTCTTATTTTGCTCTGGTAAATAAACATCAATACGAACTGGTTGCAGGACGAGATACATTAAAAGCAGAATGGTTCGAATTAGCTGATCTTCCTAAACTTGCTTTCGATCATAGTAAAATAGTGAAGATGGCTATCCTGAGATTAAAAGGTAAAGTGTCGTACCAACCAATAGGTTTTGAATTGCTGAATGAAAAATTTACTCTTTCTCAATTACAATCCTTGTATGAAGCAATATTAGAAACAAGTATTGACAAGAGAAACTTTAGAAAAAAGATATTGTCACTCGGAATATTAAAAGTATTGGAAGAAAAGGAAAAGAACGTTGCCCGGAAAGCAGCATGGTATTACAGCTTCGACAAAAAAGCATATAAAGAATTAACACAAAAAGGAATTTACTTCGAAATATAAAAACTGTATTATGACAACAATTAATTTATTTGAATCAAACGAACGTGTTGAACTGAAGAAATTCGCAGGCGGAGAAAACCACGTTCGTTTTCTGAAAACCTTCTCTTCAGAAGACAAAGTAAGATTGAATACCCGCCTGAATTCAGCTGACGATATTATGACGCTTAGTTTAGCTGTTGATGCATTAAGACAGATGAATGTTCAATACATAGAAGTGTTTATTCCTTACATTCCATACGCAAGACAAGACAGGGTGATGGTTCCGGGCGAGCCTTTGTCGATCAAAATATTCACAACGCTGATCAATAACCTCGAGCTGAATAAAGTAATTGTGTTTGACGCCCACAGTGATGTATCGGTTGCTCTATTAAACAAGTGTCAAAATATTCCGAACCACGAAATGGTAAAACATCTCCTAAAAGAATTTGGATTGACAGATTTCACTTTAGTTTCTCCTGACTTAGGTGCTTATAAAAAAGTAGATAAACTAGCGCAGAAGTTAGAATACAAAAAAGAGATCGCAACCGGCTTAAAGATCCGTGATCTTGCTACCGGGCAAATAATAAAAAGTGATGTGAATACAGAAGACCTTCAGGGAAAATCTTGTGTGATAGTAGATGACATCTGTGATGGCGGAAGAACATTTACAGAATTGGCAAAAGCATTAAAACTAAAAAACGCAGGAGATCTTTACTTAATAGTATCACACGGGATCTTTGTTCATGATGCAATAAACAACCTGAAGGCTGCAGGATTCAAAGGCGTGGCTAGCTCGGATTCGATAATGAAAAGAGAAACGAATGAGTTTTTCAAACAATATAATTTGTTTTAGTAAACCATATAAGGCATAGAGGTTCATATAAGAAAGTGTAATGAAAACAACCAAAGAATATTTAAAAGATCTGGTTTATAAAGTGAATGGAGCAGCAATTGAAGTTCACAAGTCTCTGGGGCCTGGGTTACTGGAAAGTGTTTACCACAAATGCTTAAATTATGAACTGTCTCAAAATGGAATTTATTTTCAATCTGAGTTAAAGATATGTGTTAACTATAAAGAAGTTGATTTAGATACGAACTTACGGTGTGACTTCTTAATAGACGATTGTTTGGTTGTAGAATTAAAAGCCATCGAAACAATATTGCCGGTTCATGAAGCACAAATTCTAACTTATATGAAACTGCTAAAAGCTCCAATGGGATTAATGATAAACTTTAACTGCACCCATATTTATAAAGAAGGTCAAAAAACGTATGTCAATGAAATGTATAGAAACCTAAGTGAAACGTAAACCTCCAATTCAAAAACCATATAAGGCATGTAAGAGCATATAAGAATAACCAAAATCAAAAAGTAACTAATTAATATATACAAACAATACCTTATATGGCCTTAAATGCCTTATATGGTTCAAAAATCACCAAATTATGAAAATTAACCCCTTAATGTTGATCGACTTTTATAAAGCAGATCACCGCAGACAGTATCCAGAAGGAACTGAAATGGTTTACTCCAACTTCACTCCTCGTAAATTCCGCCAGGAAGGACAGGCAGAGCTTGTATTCTTTGGCTTGCAATATCTAGTAAAAGAATATTTGATCAAACAATGGAACGAAGGCTTTTTTAATGTTCCTAAAGAAAAAGTAATTGCCGATTACAAACGCAGAATGGATAATGCCTTGGGTAAAGACAGTATTCCTGTTGAGCATATTGCAGAACTACATGATCTTGGATATTTACCATTGATCGTAAAAGGTTTACCTGAAGGAAGCATCGTAACGCCAAGAGTTCCGGTAGTAACTGTTTATAATACACAGCCTAAGTTTTTCTGGTTAACGAATTACTTAGAATCTTTGATGTCAGCTATTTTGTGGAAGCCAAGTACCAGCGCAACTACTGCCTACTTGTACAGGAAAACATTTGATGAATACGCAAGAACTACTGTAAGCGATAATAATATTGATTTTGTTTACTGGCAGGGACATGATTTCAGTTTCCGTGGTATGAGCGGAATTGAAGATGCATGTATGAGCGCAGCCGGACATTTATTATCTTTTCATGGAACAGATACCGTTCCGGCTCTTGACTTCCACGAACTATACTACAATGCAAATTCAGATAAAGAAATGATCGGTGGAAGTGTTCCGGCAACTGAGCACTCGGTAATGTGTATGGGAACAAAAGATAATGAGATCGCAACTTTTGAAAGACTGATCGAAGAATTATATCCGAATGGAATTGTATCTATTGTTTCTGATACCTGGGATTTCTGGAAAGTGATCACTGAATTTTTACCACAACTAAAAACAAAGATCTTAGCCCGTAATGGTAAAGTAGTGATTCGTCCTGACAGCGGAGATCCCGTAAAAATAATTATTGGTGATAAAGACGCTGCACCCGGAAGCCCTGAATTTAAAGGTGCAATTGAGTGTATGTGGGAAACCTTTGGCGGAACAATAACCGATAAAGGATATAAATTACTGGATTCGCACATTGGTTTGATCTACGGAGACAGCATCACATTGGTTCGTCAAAAAGCAATCTTAGAAGGATTAAAAGAAAAGGGTTTTGCTTCGTTCAATGTAGTATTGGGAATTGGTTCTTACACTTATGAATACGTAACACGTGATACTTATGGTTTCGCAATGAAAGCAACTTATGGTGAAGTGAACGGAGAAGCAAGAAACATTTTCAAAGATCCTAAAACAGATGACGGGACAAAACGTTCTGCCAAAGGTTTGATGCAGGTTACGGAGAAAGACGGAGTATTAGTTATGAAAGACCAATGTACCTGGGAAGAAGAAAAAATCGGATTGCTACAAACTGTTTTTGAGAACGGAAAAATTGTGAAAGAGCAATCGTTGAGTGAGATCCGTGCGCAAATAAACAAACATCTGATGAAACATGTGGAGAGTGTTTTAGCTGCTGTGAAATAGAACACGGATGACGCGGATTGTTATGATTTCAACTGATGCAAAATAAAAATCATAATTAATCTGCTCAATCCGCGTCATCAGCGTGCCATTATCGGAATTAACAATTAAAAACTAAAAGCCATGTTCGGAATAAGCTATATCAAATTCGATTCGATGACTTATGTCATCCACTTTAAAAACGGCGCTATTAATAAAGAAGGAAGAGGGCTCTCTTTCTTTTACTTCGCCCCTAGTAGCTCTATTGCTGCCATTCCAATGGGAAGTAATGACTTGCCTTTCATTTTTAATGAAACTACCAACGACTATCAGAGCATCACCATCCAGGGACAGATCGCTTACAAAGTGGCTAACCCTAAACAGCTGGCAGAATCATTGGATTTTACCATCAACGAAAAAGGTGCTTATAAAAAGAATGACATCGAAAAGTTGAATCAGCGGATCATAAACGAAACACAAACTTCTACTTCATCTTTCATTCACAAATTAAACCTAAAAGAATCCATTCGTTCTGCAAAGACAATTGAAGAAAAAATTACCGAAGGATTAAAAGCGTCTGCTGCTATTTCAATTTTAGGAATTGAGATCGTGAGCATTAGTGTCTTGGCAATAAAAGCAACTCCGGAAATGGCTCGCGCACTGGAAACAGAAACACGTGAGAAACTACAACAGGAAGCGGATCATGCTATTTACGAACGTAGGAACTTTGCAGTAGAGCAGGAACGTATTATTAAAGAAACCGAATTAAACACAGAGATCGCTGTTGAGGAAAAAAGAAAACAAATAGATGAGAAAAAAATGCAAACCGATATTCAGAAATCGGATAACGAAAGAAAATTACGCGAAATGAAAATTGCTGCTGATATTTCTGTAGAAACACAACGTAAATCGTTGATAGAACAGAAAACAAATAACGACAGAAAAGAAGCTGAAACAAAAGGTTTCATTTTAGAAACAACTTTAAAACCATACAAAGACATGGATTGGAAAACACTTTCTGCTCTTAGTGGTTCTGGAGATGCCAAAACAAACATTGCACTTGCTTTCCGTGAACTAGCGGAGAATGCAGGTAAGATCAATACTTTAAATATCAGCCCTGATCTGCTGGAAAACCTCCTTTCAAAATAAGAACAATGAATTTTGAATATGCCATAATTGTAAAAGGCAAAACCCGCCTCGAGACTTTGATCGAAAGATTCAACACAAAGTCACAGGCGCAGTTTTATATTGAGCGTTCCGGAGGCAACTGGACCGAATACGAAAAAGAACACGATACTTTTCATGCTTCTTTGTATTCGGTACAACAGCAACTATCTCCGATCATCAAAAACAAAATTGTAGAAAGAAGTTTTTTACCTTCCTTTATTTTCAGTGAAAAGAATATGATTGTTGTTGTTGGGCAAGATGGTTTGGTTGCCAACACAGCTAAGTATGTGAATGGCTTGCCAATCATTGCAGTAAATTCTGACGTACATAGATACGATGGTGTTTTACTTCCGTTCAACACAGATAATTTTGCTCCTGTTGTTTCTCATGTAATGAAGAATGATTTTTCTTTTAAAGACACAACGCTTGCTGAAGCAAAATTAAATGATGGACAAAGGCTCTTAGCATTCAACGATCTGTTTATCGGAGCAGCATCTCACGTTTCTGCGCGTTATAAAATTTCGCATGCTTCCTTAACAGAAGAGCATTCTTCTTCCGGAATACTTGTTTCTACAAAATCAGGGTCCTCAGGCTGGATGAGTTCAGTATTTAACATGACCAACGGAATAATGCGCGCAAGTGGAACTTTAGGTAGCTCCGATTGCTTCTGCCAATTGAGCGATCACGACCTGATGTTTGCCGTAAGAGAACCTTTTAAAAGTAAACGCACACAAATCGAAATTGTGAATGGATATGTAAATGCAAGTTCACCACTCGTAATTGAATCATTCATGCCATCAAACGGAATTATTTTTTCAGACGGAGTAGAAAGTGATTTTATGCAATTTAATTCGGGGGCAATTGCGACTATTGGAATAGCGAAAGAAAAGGCGAGATTGGTTGCAAATTAGTTCCCTTTTCAACACAGAGAACACTAAGCTAACAGAGTTCCACAAAGAAAGATTAAAACTCTGTGTAACTCTTAAAACTCTGCGCCCTCTGTGTTTAAATTAATTGTACTCTTCCACAAACTTCTCCTGAGCATCCGACTCAACAGCTCTCGAGGAACGCACTTCTCTGATCTTATTAATTGCTTCCTTTGAACTCAAGTGTAAGTATTCTTTTAAGTAACAAGCAGCAACTGTTCCCGTTCTTCCCAACCCACCAACACAATGAATCAACACTTTTTCTTTCTCCTTTTGGTGGATCCAGGCTGTAACGGTTTTCATTTCTTCTTTGGTAGGAATTCCCTGATCAACAATGTTTAGATGTTTGGCTTCGATTCCATTTGCTTTGTAGGAAGCAAGCAGATCACCTACTCCGTATTTTTCAAACTCTTCGGTAGCGATCAAACAAACCACGTTATTAATTCCTTCTTCCTTTATTTTATCTATATCCACTTGCAGGTTTCTTCCTCTGTCTTTACGCCCGGGCAGAATAGTCATTCCGATAGATGCCTCAATTCCTTTTATAAAATCTATTCTTAGTGAATTGGAAGAATCAATGTAATTTTTGATCTTCTCTGCCAGCACTCCTGAGGCATACAAGGCAAGTTTTTTCTGCCAGTCATTACACTCGTCAAATGAAAGTGTGTGAACGGAATATCTCAACAGACCAACAAACAATTGTTGTGGTGAGCGATCTGTATGAATTAGATCTGGATAATAAGAGCGGAGTTGCTTTACAAAAGCATATGCCTTATTAAATTGTTGATGTTTGAATTTCTTTGGAGGCAACACTTCCCACAAATCATCTACATTTAAAACGGCATCAATAAATTCGCAGGCTTCGTTAAACTCTTCTTTATTATTGATCTTCGTAAAGATATACGTAAGATCGTTTTCGAATTTGATCAGATCTTTTATTACATGTCCACGATGTGTGTGGAAAAAATCTATCAACCAAACATTATCCTGCGCATCAATAATTACGTTAGCACCATTCAGATCACCATGCAAATACGCCATGTAATGAGAATGGGTGTTTCTGTTTGAAAAACGTTTTAAGTCTTCAGCATAAAACTTAGTCAGATTATAACAAGTCTTTCCTTCTACTTCCATTGTATTGGAAGCAGCATCAATATTACCGATCAGAGCCGCAGTTCTTTTTTGTACTGAACCTAAGTACTTATCTGAAAAATCATAATACTTTATCAGATCAAGCTTTTCGAGTGTTGCTGCTTTGTAAAATCTTCCCAATTGTTTTTTGAATACTACATCTAAAAACGAAAACAGTTTTTGTTCATTCTCTTCCTTTGCATAATAGTTCTGAAACGTAGTAACCTTTTCATCAAACATGGAAGCATAACGATACTTGATCCCTGCCCTGTTCTCACTTTCTGCATAATCAACAACACTTGGCGCATTATTACCTAAAATATCACGGATCTTTTCGAACGATTCTCTTTCTTTTGCAATTGGATTCCTGGCCCCTATCTTCACAACTGTTGCTACTTCCTCGTGTCCGTGAATATCTGTTGATTTCGCCTTCATCACCACATTTCCGGAAAAACCTCCATCCAATACTTTAAAGTCTCCGGTTTTAGAATTACGGAATAAATAGTTCAACAAGTCCTTATCTTCCTCGATCATATTATAAGCAGTATCGAAAGTGTATTGCAAACCATAATCATTCTTTGATTTAGCAACACTCAATTCATTCTTCTCTTCCGTGAGGTAATTTGCAAACTCGGTTGCTGATGAAAACAGTTGCACTCCTAATACCTTCTTTAATTGTTCCAAAGAAACATAATGCATGTGCGTAGAAGAGCTTGCTGTTAAAGCACTACAGATGGCTAATTCAAAATTTGGATAACGTGTCGCTAATTCGTACGCAAGAAAAGAGATCTTTGCTTCTGTCCAAACACCAATTAAACCCACTTTAATTTTTTCTCCTTTAAAAGCATTAAGTGTTTTCTCTAATTCCGTATCCACAAAATCATTGAGACCTGATGCGTTTATCACAACATCCTTGTTTTGTTTTCTTACTGACTCAAAAACAAAAGCAGCGCCTTCCGTATCCTGAATACAATGCAAACCGAATTGTTCTAAATGCGCTTTTTGAGTTGGATCACTTGCATCGTGCCAATCGCGGATATTTATCAAAGTTACAACTTCACTTTCAAAAGCCCAGTTCATTAATTGCATCAATATTCCTTCCTGTGGATGTTCTCCCATCAAACGTCTGGATTCCGCGTGTCCAATATGCAATGCATTGGGAAGTTTATCATGCATCCCGATAGGTTGAACAAAATCATTTTGCAAACACTGTGTGATGAGAATAGCTTTTGACATAGAGAGTATTTTGTGACTAATTTAAGAATTAACCACAAAGGGCGCAAAGGTTTTTCACAAAGAGCGCAAAGTTTAATTTTAATGACCTTTGTGGCTTCTTTGTGCCCTTTGTGGTTAAAATATTTAGTTTACTTTCCCGATCGCTTCAAACTTAAGCGACATACTGATCCCGTTCTCATCGATCAACAACAACTTGTGTTTTCCTATCGAAGGATTTAGCGCTAGTTGATGGATCTCTTTTGTTTCACCAATGAACTGATCATCTAAATGCCAGTAAATTTTTGTGTTGATGTTACGGTGTGTTGCTTCAAAAATTGTTTTCCCAACGTTTCCATCTATTTCAATAGGAACATAAATTTTACTATTGGGCTTTGGATACATTACTACCATTGGTCTGTCTGATACTTTTGCCAAACATTCCGGTTTAAAATCAGGCAACTCTTTGTAATTGGGATGATTGAACTTATAATACTTCTCTACCAAAGGTGGCAGAACAAACCAGGTTACGTGCTTCATGTTATTTACACTTTCACATTCACTATCTACTCTGTGTTTTTTGTCTTTTGACAGATGAATGGTTTGATGATAAGGACAAGCAGTAGTATTTAAACACGTAGAAGGCATCCAAACATTTTCTGTCTTTTCACATAATAAGGAAGCGCGATGTCCGCTCTCCGCACAAATGGTTACTTTACTCATTTCCTTTCCCGGTTTCTGAAACCATGAACTTGATTTCGGCAATTGCGCAAACACATCAAACAATAAAGGTGCTGCCGCTTTAATGCCTGTTAATCCCGGACGACCTTCCCCATCTGCATTTCCAACCCATACAGAAACAACATAATCCGGCGTAATTCCAATTGCCCAGGCATCTCTGAAACCAAAACTGGTTCCTGTTTTCCATGCAATTTTTTGTGCCGATGCAAATGCGCGCCAGTTTCCATCTTCATCCGGACGGTTTACTTCCACCATTGCTTCAAAGGTACTGTAAATACATGCCCGATTAGTTAATGCGTGTTGTGATTCCGGACACTGAGCCCGTCGAAATGTTGCTTTTTCCTTTGCCCTCTTTCTCCCTTCAAAGAAAACAACTGGTTTTGTTTTTTCATACTTAAGCTCTTGCGCCATGTGTGTGTACATGTTATTCAGATCCCACAGTTTTGCTTCTGCCCCGCCCAGGATCAAAGAAAGCCCATAATGTTTTGCAGGTTTGTTGAGTGTAGTAATACCAAGTTTTTTAAGGTCTCCGTGAAATTTTTCTAAACCATACTCATTCAGCATCCTTACCATCGGTATGTTTAAACTTCTTGCTAGGGCTTTACTTGCAGGAACAGTGCCGTCATATTGCATGGTAAAGTTCTTTGGAGAAAAACTTCCGAATTGAGTTGGGACATCAGGGATCAACATGTTGGGTGTAATCAATCCGTCTTCCATACACTTGGCATAAAGAACAGGTTTCAAAATACTTCCTGTGCTTCTTGGAGCGTTAATACAATCAACAGCGCAACCATGATCTTCATCAATTGCTTTTGTATTCCCTACATAAGCCAAAACCTTTCCCGATTTTACAGATGTAATTACAATTGCTCCATTATATACTTTATTCTCTTTCAAAAAATCATTGTGAGCTTGCAATAATTGATTTGCTTTTTCCTGTAAATTATAATCAATCGTGCTTTTTATGGTTTTGCCTTTTTGTCCTTCTTTAATCAAACGGGCTAATAGATGCGGCGCTAGTTGAGGCAGTGGCAAAGGTTTAGCAGGTAAAGGTTCGGTAATTGCCAATTGATAAGTAGTTTCATCAATCGTTTTTATATCATATAATCTTTTGAGCAATCGGTTTCTTTTATCCAAAAGGCGTTGATGATTTTTTCCCGGGTAGATCAATCCGGGTGCGTTAGGCAATACAGCAAGAGTCGCGCTTTCCGCCCAACTCAGTTTATCTGAACTTCTTCCAAAGTATCTCCAGGAAGCAGCTTCCAGTCCAACCACATTGTTTCCGAAAGGAGCGTGTGCGGCATAGTAACTCAGGATCTCTTTTTTGTCGTAACGGATCTCTGCTCTTGTCGCAAGGATCATTTCCAAAATCTTTTCAGATAAAGTGCGTGGAGGGTTCTTACGCATGATTCGTGTTAACTGCATGGTCAACGTGCTTCCACCACTAACTACTTTTTTATTCTTCACATTCTGAACCAAAGCTCTTCCAATTCCTTTAGGACTTACACCGAAATGCGAATAATAGTCGCGGTCTTCAAACTGGATCAAACACTTCTCGAATTTTTCAGGAACCTGATCTCCGGCGCTAAACCTCCATTGCCCGTCATCTGCAATTTTTGCTCCTAAGAGTTTCCCGTCTTTATCCAATAATACGGTAGAGGTGCTATCGTTAAAAAGCTGATCGGGCAGACAGTTGACGTACCAAATGGAAAAACAAACCAAAGCAACGAGGCTGAGCCTTTTCGACCATTTTTTAATAGTCAGTTTGTGTTTTTTATAGTATTGTAAAGCTTTTCTGAACATCCTGAAACAAATGTCCGGGTATTTCCCAAGGTATTTTGGCTCTTTTATTATTTGCGGGTAAATACATGGAAAGTGTTTTTTATCTTTGATTATACGATATGGGAAGATTTCTCCAAATAAGCCTTTACTTTTTTCTCCTGCACTTTTCCCATATTAATGGATTTGCCCAACAATTTAATTTCCGTAACTATTCGGTAAAAGAAGGAGTTGCTCAATCACAAGTATATAGTTTGCTGCAAGACAGCCGCGGTTATTTATGGATGGGAACCCGTGGTGGTGGAATAACTCGTTTTGATGGTATAAATTTTAAAACCTATACTATTAAAGATGGCCTCGTCAACAACTATGTTTTTTGCATCAAAGAAGACAAAGAAAAAAACCTGTGGATCGGAACCAACAACGGGTTATCCCAATACAACGGAATAAAATTCACAAACATTCAACCTTCCGGAGATTCTTCTCAGGTGTGGGTTCAGGATATTGACTTCGATAGCAAAAATAGAAAATGGCTGGCTACTAATGTTGGTGTGTTGATGTTAGACGATAAAGGCATTACCAACATCAGCGAATTAGTGAAAGAGAAAAAATCCGTGATCAATGCTTTACTCGTCGATAAGAACGAAAACGTATGGTATGGAAATGCGGAAGGTCTTTTCAAAATTTCTCCAAACAACAATTCATTCAACGTTGTGAAATATGGGAAACAGATGGGCTTCATGAATAACTCCATCACTTCTATTAAACAAGATGCTAAAGGGAATATCTGGATTGGAACATACGGAGATGGCGCTTACGTATACGATGGTTCAACGTTCTCAAGGGTTGATCTGAAACTAGAACTCTACAAACAAACTGTGCTCGATATTTATTTCGACAACAGGGATAATGTTTGGTTAGCAACACTAACAAGCGGTGTTATTCAATACAATACGATCGCAAAAACATTTACCCGATTGGGTGAGAATGAAGGACTAAGCAACAACCACGTAAGAAGCATCATACAGGATAAAAACGGAAACTACTGGTTCGGAACTTCAGGCGGTGGTGTGTGCAATTACTTTGGAAAACAATTCACTAATTACGATAAGTCTTCAGGACTTGGTGGGAATTTTATTTACAGCATTTTTCGTGATAGCAAAGAACGTCTTTGGATTGGCACGTCTGATAAGGGATTGAGTGTTTTTGATAGTGCGCGATTTAGCAACTACAATTCATTAAACGGTTTTGCAGATGTAAAAGTAAAAGCCATTTGTGAAGACAACAATGGGATTGTTTATTTAGGAACCGACGGCCAAGGTGTTTATACTTATGACGGCACTGAATTCAAATTGTATGAAGGCCTCGCTAAAAAACATGTTCGAGCCATTGTGAAAGACAAACATGGAAATATGTGGATAGCAACAGCCGGAACAGGTTTGTATAAGTTGGATCCAAAAGAAAATAAACTCAAGAACATTACAACTAAAGATGGATTGCTTCACGATCGTTTGACTTGTTTGTGGTATGATAAACAAGGCAGGCTGTGGTATGGAACTGAAAATAATGGAATTGGCTATTTGATCAATGAAGTCGTTCAGAAAAAAAACATAACGACTAAAGATGGATTAAAATCAAACACCATTCGCTCACTCACCGAAGATCAACATGGTTATTTGTGGCTTGGCAGTGCAGGAAATGGAGTTGCTTGTTTCCCATTGTATCAGGGAGATACACGTGTTACTTGTTTCGATCACACAAACGGATTGACCTCATCAAACATCTATTTATTAGTCGCAGATAATAATTCTAATATTTTTATCGGCTCAGAAACCGGATTAGATTATTTACAGTTTGATAAGGATAGAAAACTAAAAGAGATCAAACATTTTTCGAGAGGCGAAGGTTTTACAGGAATTGAAACTTGTCAGAATTCGGTATTCAAAGACAAAGACGGAACGATTTGGTTTGGTACTATCAATGGCCTTTCCAAATATAATCCGGCAAACCTGGTTAAGAATGAGAGTGAGCCGATTACTTCCATCAGCGATGTGAAATTGTTTTACAATAGTATTTCTACAACAGCATTTAAAAACGCAGCAGGCGAATGGAATAGTATCAAAGAGCTTGATCTTCCTTACGATCAAAACCATTTGACCTTTAATTTTTTAGGCATTAACTTCAGTAATCCCGAAGCGGTGAAGTACCAATGGAAACTCGAAGGCTTCGATCCGAGGTGGTCGCCGGTGAGTAAAGAGAATAGCATTTTGTATTCCAATCTTAGTGCGGGCTCATATACCTTTATGGTAAAGGCCTGCAACGAAGATGGTGTTTGGAACAAAGAACCTGTGATTTTAAAAATTCGTGTTGGCGCTCCCTTCTGGAAAAGGTGGTGGTTCATTGTTTTCTCTTCTTTGCTTATCATTAGTGTTATCTTATTAGTATTTAAACGAAGAGTGAAAAGAATTACTGCCGTGGCTGCAGAACAGCAACAAAAACTTCAATTAGAAAAAGAAGTAATTGAGTTGGAGCAGAAAGCGCTTCGTTTACAAATGAATCCTCATTTTATTTTTAATGCTTTAAATTCTATCCAATCACAAATAGGAACAGACAACGAGCAGGCGGCACGGTATTATCTTGCAAAGTTCTCCAGACTGATGAGGCAGATCCTCGACAACTCAAGAAATACAGTTATTACACTGGAAGAAGAAGTGAATACATTAGAAAATTATTTACTGATAGAGAAATTCTGTAACGGTGATCGTTTTGATTACACAATCTCTGTTGATCCGAACATAGAAAAAGATTTTGTAAAAATTCCACCGATGTTATTGCAACCCTTTGTAGAGAATGCTATCAAACATGGATTGAAGTATATCGATGGCAAAAGAGGAATGATAAATGTGGAGTTTAAAGAAGTAAACAATTTATTGGAATGTTCGGTAACTGATAATGGAATAGGAAGAAAAAAAGCAGAAGAGCTGAATAAAACAAGTAAAGAAACCTATCACAAATCAACTGCCTTGTTGGTAACTCAGGAACGATTGGATATTTTACAAGCCGACAAAGAAGTTCAATCGTTGGAGATCGTTGATCTTTACGAAAACGATGAGGCGACAGGAACAAAAGTGATAGTCAGAATCCCATTGACATAATATTAAATAGTATTTTTACACAGCATGATAAAAGCAATAATAATAGACGACATTGAACAGGCACGAATCACTCTGAAAAAGGACCTGGAAACCTATGCAAAAGATGTACAGATCATTGGTGAAGCAAATGGTGTAGTTGCAGGCGCTAAGCTTTTAAAGTCAATTCAACCTGATATTTTATTTCTCGATATTCAAATGCAGGACGGGAGCGGATTTGATCTGCTCGATATTTTAAAAGAAATTAATTTTAAGATCATTTTCATTACTGCTTCGGATGCACACGCTATCAAAGCATTTCGTTATGCTGCAATTGACTATTTACTGAAGCCTGTTGATCCCGATGAGTTAACGAGTGCTTTGTCAAAATTCAAAGCAGATCAACTCAACGAAAATGAAAAATACAAATTACTCAATGAGTCGTTGAAAAGTAATAACAAACCACACGAGCGATTAGCTTTACATACACTGGACAAAATCCACATTGTAAACATCAATGATATTGTACGCTGCGAAAGTAGTGTGAACTATACCGAATTTTTTTTCAATGGTGGAAAAAAATTATTAGTAACAAAAACCTTAAAAGACTTTGAAGACCTCTTAAGTGATCAGGGATTTTTCCGTGTACATCAATCACATTTGATAAATACCAAATTCATTAAAGAGTTTGTAAAAACTGACGGCGGTTATATCATCATGACCGATGGGAGTAATGTTCCCGTGTCTACAAGGAAAAGGCCTGAGGTAGTGAAGATGCTGGAGGAATTATAGTTTCACTACTAAGACACACCTGCCCGTCCGTTCAGGCGGGGGGAACACAAAGATTCACTAAGCAAATTCTAATCTTAGTACCCTTTGTGTTCCTGAATGAACTTAGTGTCTTAGTGGTAAAAACTATTTAGCAGCCACAACTCCCAAATCCTTCACCACTTCCACCCACCTGCCCGGAACCCTTGCGTTGATCATATTATCATACATTGCTTCACTGTAAACAGTTGGCAGATAAAATTTCCCAAGGTATGTTGCGTTTAGTTGGATTGTAAATATTTTGCTCGTGTTTGCCTGAAGATCATAATAACTGTAAATCCTGTCGTCTCTTATGTCCTCATAACGCGCAACACTGCTTGCGCCGGTTTCATCCATGCGTGAGTTATGAATTTCCCAACCACTCGGAAAAATTTGATTCAATGCCATCTCTTTGAGGAATCCTTTTGTTCCCGGATTAGTAATAGTTACCACCGCCATAAAATCCATTCCCTGTTGCAGCTTGTCGGGTTGAATTTCTTTTCCCTTCATGTCAATATATTTCACCAACATGTTCAGATCTTTTGCACTTGCTGTTTTGTCCCCGATCAATGGAACACCTTCTACAATAACTTTCGCAAACAAAGTTGACTTACCATTATTCTTTACATAAAGGTTTGCCTTCTGTGCAAAATCCTGGTCGTTATATTTTAGCTGGCACAGATTTTTTTTGCTGCTTTGATCTTTTGCACCTGCGCCATTCAAGGTATACGTGAATTTCATTTCTTTATCTAAGCCGTTTACGCCACTGTACTCGCACATTGCTAATAATCCGTAAGCGGTTTCCTGCGTGCTCATCCAGGTATTGGAACTTAATTCTTTTGCCAGTTCTTTTGCCACAGGAGCAGCCTTCCCTTTTTCATCCAACAGACTCAGTGTTTCTAAAATCATTGCTTTATCACGGAAATCAGAGCCGTAACTATAAGATAATTCTGTATAGGCTTTAACGCTTGTAGGCAAACCTTCGATCAATTTTTTAGCTACTTCGTTTTGCCCAACCAGTTTATAAGCAGCAGCCAATCTCCATTTCGCAGTTACTGATAGATTTTTTTCCTCACGCAACCTATTCATTGCTCCCATCTCTGCGTTATTACTCAATGCAAGAACAAATAAACGGTAAGCCTGAATCACTTGATTTGTTTCATTACCATGAGGATGTGTGTATGTCCCGTTATTTGAGAACCAGTTTTTTGCATGCTCCTGTTGATACTTGATCCATTTGTTTTTTAAATTCGGAGGTAAACTATAACCTTGTTTTTCCGCTTCCATAATAAAATGTCCGGCATAGTTTGTTCCCCACTCACTATCATATTCTTCTCCCGGCCAGTAAGAGAAACCTCCGTTCGCAGTTTGAAATAATTGCAAACGTTTAATCCCCGCTTTTATGTTTTTGCTAATCTTCTCTTTATCTTTTTCTTTCATCTCGATCAAATTATTTACATACAGTTGGGGAAACACAGAAGAGGTAGTTTGTTCTATACAACCATGAGGATATTGAATCAAATAATCCAAACGTTTCTCCAATCCCATACTTGGTATGTTTGACAGCTCAACTGTTGCTTTGTTCGTTCCTTCAATTCCTTTGAAAAGAATTTCGGTGTTCCATTCTTTACCGGGCTCAAGTACCATTTCAGATCCAGCAACTACTTTAGGGTTTGGTGTGCGAACATCCAGTTCAATTTCCTGTACTGCTTTCTCTTTCCCACAAGTCGCGGTGATCTTTACTTTTGCAATTCCCACTTTAGGAGCAACATTTAATTTAAAGTTGATCACTTCGTCTCCTGTTTGTTTAAAGTGCATGGTCTGTTGTTTAGTTCCATCTAATGAAAGCAACTCATTTACTTCCACCTCCACTTTTACATCTTTCACATGCTCTTCCATTGCAAAAACATCTACAGGTAACTGAACTGTTTCACCCGGGCCAAGAACGCGGGGAAGTGTAGCCAACAACATCAATGGTTTTCTTACTGCAACTGCTTTCTCCGCATTTCCATAAGCGCCTTCTTCCTCTGCAATAACCATCACTCTAACTGATCCAACATAATTCGGAATAGCTACTACATGTGTTTTCTCCTGCCCCGCGTTTAGTTCAAACGGACCCATAAATTTTACCATTGGCTTAAAACGATTTGCTTTAATTCCTTTGCCTGCGTTACCGTCTCCGTCACCACCCACACTCAAGAGTTTATCAAGCTTTCCTGCGAATGCTCCAATAACCGCATCGTACATATCCCATGTTTTTACACCCAAGGCTTCTCTTGCATAAAAAGTATTCCATGGTTGTGGTGTTTTAAATCGTGTAAGGTCTAACAAACCTTCATCTACTATCGCAAGTGTGTAGGTCATTTTTCTACCGCTCTTTTCAGAAACTTTAATAGTAGTTTGCGATTCAGGTTTGATCACGTCCTGCATTTTTATTTCAGGATTCAGATGTGTTAAAGGGTCATCTACTGTTACAGGAACCACGCCATACATACGAATCGGCAAATCGTTTTTAGTACTGGCGTGTGGTTGTATTAAAGTAACATGTATGTATGCGTTTGGCGACATATCAGCACTTGCAGCAAACTCATGAGTAGTTTCCCCCTTCTTGGTGTTGATCCAGAATTTCTTTACTACTTTGGTTCCTGTCTCCACGCTTACCAATGCCATACCGTCTGATGGAGAAGGAAAGGATAACTTGATATTCTCATTTGTAGTATACTTTTCTTTATCGCATGAAAAGTTTAACATGTTTGCATTCTCAGTCCCACTTCTGTTTGCTCTGCTCCAATAAGGCCAATCCACATAAACTACTTTTCCAGTTTCATGTCCGCCCACAACATCCGTAACGGTAATTAAGTAACGACCATATTCCGGATAGTTTACATTGAATTTAAAAATGCCTTTTCCTCCTTTTGTATTGATCAATGTATCTTTCATTACAATTGTGCCTGCACGAGAGATGTATTGACTCAAGTCTTCTGCATCTCTTTCATACCACCAACGCCATTGGATCTTGTAAACCTTAACCTGCAATTTATTTACGTTAGTTAATTTTCCTTTATCACTTAAAGTAACTACATCAAAGTTGTAAGAGTTTCCGGTTTCTAAGGTGTTGTCGTAAGTTTTTGTGTCCGGAATTTGCAATCCAACATAGGTTTTATAAGGAGAGTAAGGTGTACTGTATCTATCAATACTAAAATCACCACCCTCTTCAAATACCTTGGTTACGTAAGTTGCACGCAACATTCCCGGAGCGGTGTGACCAACATTTAATTTTGTTTTTAATGCTGCTTCTCCTTTTTCATTCAGGTTACCATCAAACACCCCTTCAGCTTCCGAATAAAAATGGCGGATAGGAGAATCAAACTCATAGGATTTGAATTTATCGAATGTGGTTTTAGTTTGATTAACAGAAACATTTACAACCGCATGCAGGTTTTTTGCAATTGCACCATGCAACCATTTTGCAGATAGTTTAGCTGTACTGTCATTTATTTTGTCCTTATCAAAATCCAAATAGATCTTTAAGCGATTTGGCTTTACTGTTTCAACTTTTAAATATTGGGTGAAGGTTCTGTTTCCTACACGTGCTATTGCCAGATAAGTTCCGGTTGAAGCTTCATCTCCTGTAGCAGTTCTGAAATCATACATTCCATTTACATTCTTTGATTTTGTTGTTTGATAGATCACTTGTCCATTTGGATCTTGTAATTCAAACTTAACCGGATGATTAGGAGGCAATCGTTTTTCTTTGTCTTCCATAATAAAAGTTAAGTACAATGAATCTCCGGGACGCCAAACACCACGTTCTCCGTAAATAAATCCTTTCACTCCCTTTTGAACTAATTCCCCTTCCACATCAAACTTGCTTAGTGAGTTAGTATAACCATCCAGTAATTTTAAGTAACCTCTTTGTTTGCCGGATTTAGCTAACATTAAAAAGGGTTTCTTTTTTAATTGAATATCCAGCATTCCGTTTGCATCTGTCGTTCCAGAAGCAATAACCTGTTTCACGTAATCATAATATTCAACCCTTGCATTTGCGATCGGTTTTGCCGTGATCATATTACTTACAAATGCATGAGACATTTTATTGTCATCCAGTTTATAAATCAATCCTATATCTGAAGCAAGAATATTTCTGCTTACTGCTTTCCCATAATAATAATCTGTATTACAAGGCGAGTAATTGTCTTCATAATAATCCCACGATTCATAACCTCCATTAAAACCATATCTGTTCCAATCATTTTCGTTCCAGCCTTTTTCATTCATGTCATTTTCCACTTCTATGTTTTCTGTTACCGGATTTTCTTCTTCTTCACATTCACACAAAGCATATTTTTTGTTGAACTTGATGCTGATGCGATAGATAGCGCCAGGGTCAGGCGTGATCAATTTACCAAGATCAAGAACATGTTTGTTCCATTGTTTCAGATTCATCTTCTTATCGTAATCGAGAACGATCTTTTTTTCTACGACAACTTTTCCTACACGAGTTAAACCATCTTCTCCGTCCAGATTATTTGTTTGCAAAAACTGATGAACATTGTTTTCAAAGATCTTGATCACACGTACATCAACCGCTTTTAAGCTGATTGCTTCGAAAGGAAAGATCAATCCATTTGAGTTGGGAAGAATACATCCATTCCCTTTCAATCTTACCATCGGTTTGGGCTCATTGAACGTAAGCGGTTCCGAATGTGCAACACTCATTTTATATCCTTTGAAGTTTTTGATGCCGGTTGTTACTGTGATCGTTTTATCTCCAACAATACGATTCGGTAAAAATACTTTCACCACATTCCCTTCAATAGCATAGGTTAAGTTTTCTACTCCCTGAATAGTAACAATCCCTTTTAGATTTTGTCCGTATTTAATTGCATCGCTGAAATTTAATTCAACATACTGTTCTTCATTCTCAACGACTTTAGCGCTGGTAACCGAAAAATCACCCAAAGCCGGAATTATTACTTCCTGTACTCCTTTCCCAAATGCGCTTATTGGCTCACCGTCCCAACTTACGATCAGTTTTCCTGCCGTTTCTTTACGTTCAATACTATCCACATAAAAATAGGTTTCGTTATTATTATAAGTATAGTTTACTTTAACCGGAAGAGACTTTCCGTTTTGCATTACCCTTAAAGCCTTGCGAACTGCTGATGTATCTTCATAATCTGAAGTAGTAAGTTTACCCGTAAGTTTTTGCCATTCTATTCCATAATCATCATAACTTCTTAAACCATCTATGCTCACAAAAATATTTTGCGGGTAGGTAGAGAATTGATAGTTGAATGTTTCCAAATCATTTGTCACCTCAGCAACCTTCTCCAGATTAAATTCCACATTATAAAACTGATTTACTGGTAACACTTCTTTCGGGATAAACTCAATTACACGGTTGCTCACCCAAACTGCTTTTCCCTCGATTTTAGGTTCAAAAGAAAAAATTCCGTCTAGTAAACTAGAATCGGGCAAAGCCGTTGATGCCAGAACAGTTAATGAATCAATTACTCTCGGATCAGTTGAAGCAATGTTAGGTTTTTGAATAACAGGATTAGCAAGTTCAATTCGAAGGTTCGCTCTTCTCGTAACCATACCTGAAGTATAAGCTGAAATATGTTTGCCAAAAGCAGGATTTATTTCCTTGATCTTTGGTTTGAATGAGTAACAGGACAGTAATGCAAGAGAAGTAGTAATTGCTATTACCAATAAAATGAGAAAGCGTTGAGTTTTCATTGTTTTAATTTTCTTCAAAGGTGAAGAGAATTAAACCCGGGCTCAGGCTGCTTTTATAAGATGCGTGAAATAGTTTATTATCTGCTGTGTTTTGATGATTATTTGAGAAAGTGTTGCTTCATTTTACAAAATCAAGCTCTAATGTTTCTTCCAATAGTTTTTGTTTTTCAATAGGAACAACCCCTACCTGCTCACACACAAGTCCTCCTGCGAGGTTAGATATAGCTGCCGTTAGTACAGGATGTAATTCCATTGCCAAACATAGGGCCGCAACACTTATCACGGTATCTCCTGCTCCTGAAACATCGGCAATTTTGCGAATGTGTGCAGGAATAAGCTCTTTCACATTCCTCGAATCTGTATAAACTCCATGCTCCGAAAGAGTGATCAATGCAGTAGTGATCTTTTGTTTTACTCTGAAACTACTTACGGCTTTCTGCAGTTCTTTTATATTGTCCTGTTCAAAATCCAGTTTCAATCCTTCTCTCAATTCTTTTAAATTTGGTTTGAATAAAGTAACTCCTTTGTAATTCATGAAGTTCTTTTTCTTAGGGTCAACGGCGATTGGGATATTCCTTTTCTTCGCCATGTCCACCACACTCTTTATGAGTTTTGGTGTTATTAATCCTTTATTATAATCTTCGAAAATGATCACATCAATTTTATCGTGTTGAAGAATAAAAAGAATCAACTGTAGTAATTGATCTGTTTCAGAAAGAGAAATATCTTCTTCTACTTCTTCATCTACTCGAAGGATTTGATGATTATTTCCAATCACCCGTGTTTTATTGGTAGTAATACGCGTACGTGATTTCAAAATTCCTTTCTGACTCAGTTTTTGTTTTTTTAATAAATCTAAAAAAATCTGCCCTTCATAATCAATTCCAATAACCGAACACAAAACTGGATTTGCCCCCATTGCCTGAATGTTTAAGGCAACGTTTGCAGCTCCACCTAAACGGCGCTCTTTGTTTTCGATTGCAACAATTGGAACCGGAGCCTCGGGAGATATGCGGTTTACTTTTCCCCACATATAAGAGTCTACCATCACATCTCCAATAATCAAAACGTTTAATTCATTAAACGCTTTAAACGTTTCTTTTATAAATTCTTTTTTTACTTTGAAATTCTTCATTGCTTCAAAACAGGTTTTACTTTAATTTTTCCAATGCGTTTTTTACACGTTTCATTGCCTCTGTTAATTTCTCGTCAGATGTTGCATACGAAAACCGTATATAATTATCATCACCAAATGCTGCACCCGGAACCATTGATACGTGAGCTTCCTGTATCAAATACATACACAAATCGGTTCCGTTATTTATTGTTATTCCATTGTATGATTTTCCAAAATAATAGCTAATCTCGGGAAATACATAAAACGCTCCTTCAGGAACATTTGCTTTCATCCCGGGAATACCTTTTACTAAATTCAATACTAAATCTCTCCTGCGTTTAAATGCATCACGCATTTGGTAGGTTGTTTCAATTGGCATTTCCATTGCAGCGTGCATTGCTTTTTGTGTAATACTGCAAGTGGCAGATGTAAATTGACCCTGCATTTTATCGCAAGCCTGAGCAATCCATTTTGGGGCAGCTAATATTCCACCTCTCCAACCTGTCATCGCAAATCCTTTTGATACGCCGTTGATTGTAATTACTCTATCTCTTATAAAATCAAACTGCGCCATGCTTTCATGTCCGCCAATAAAATTAATGTGTTCGTAGATCTCGTCACAAAGAATATATAACTCATCATGTTTAGCTACTACCTCAGCAAGTGCTTTCAACTCATCTTTTGAATACACCGAACCGGTAGGATTACAAGGTGTACTGAACATAATCATTCTTGTTTTAGAAGTAATGTGCTTAGCAAGTTTCTCAGGAGTAATTTTAAAATCATCATCAATGGTTGCAGGGATTACTACCGCTTTAGCTTCCGCCAATTTTAGTATCTCCAAATAACTTACCCAATAAGGTGAAGGAACAATAACCTCATCGCCCGGATTGATCAAACACAAAACTGCATTTGCAATACTTTGTTTAGCTCCTGTCGACACTACAATTTCGTCAGCAGTATAAGTAAGATTGTTATCGCGTTTAAATTTTTTACAGATCGCTTCACGTAATCCCAGATAACCTGAAACGTGTGTGTAGTAAGTGTAATTATCATCAAGCGCCTTTTTTGCTGCCTGCTTAATTACTTCGGGCGTATTAAAATCAGGCTCACCTAAACTCAAACTGATGATATCAATTCCTTGTTCCTGCAATTCACGACTTTTGCGTGCCATTGCAATTGTTTGTGATTCTGATAATGCTTTTATTCTCTCCGACAAATGCGCCATACTTCGTTGATTTTATGAATCACAAAACTAACAATATTTGTGGTGTTTTCGCAGATTTTCCACAAAAAGAAACCCAGACGATTTTGTCTGGGTTACCTTATGATTTTTGGTTTTTTTATTTCCCTTGGGGGCTTGCGAAAAAGTCTTTTGCTTTTTTATTATTGGGATCAATGTCTTTAATGATATTGAAGTACTCTTTTGCCTTTACGTAATCTTTTTTTGTTACCCAGTAATAACCCAAATATTCACAAGCTTCAATTACATTTGCTTTATATGAAGCACCGCGTTCTTCCGGCTTAACTAATTCCATTGCCTTTTCATAAAAAGGTTTTGCCAGCCAGTTTTCGTTTTTCAAATCCTGTTGAACATTTGCTTTTGCTCTCCAAAAATAGCCTACAGGATATGTAGGGCTTGCCTGACATAATTTTGAGAAACTTGTATCTGCCTTTACAAAATCCTTAGGTCCATAAAAATATGCTCTACCCATATCGTAATAATCCTGTGAACTAAGTCCTTTAATGCACTTAGATTGATTTTGGTATGCGGCAATTGATTTATCATAACGTCTTGCTTTTATCCAAATCTTTCCAATATCTCCCCATAAGTCACAATTAGCAATCGAGTCTAACTTGATAGCTTTCTCCAATTCAATTACACCCAAAGAATCTTGCCCTGTTTTTGACAATAACAATCCTTTGTATTTGTAATCATCCGGAATGTATTTGAATTCTTTTCCTGCAGTTTTCTCAAAGAAATTATTGATAGCGTTAATTCCTTTCTTGAAAGCCTCCTTATCTGTTTTATCGCCTACTTCGTAATAAGAATAACCTAAAACTCTGTTCAGATAAGAAGCAGAAGTTGAGTTTGGATCTGTCGAAAGAATCAACTCCACTTCCGTAATAACATCCTGATATTGTTTTGCATTATATAATGCATAAGCCATTCTTACACGGGCAGAAGGACTGTTGTTTAATTCAAGATACTTTTTCCAGTTTTCAATTGACTCTTTATAACGAGAGGCTTTATTATAAATCTCCGCTTTCTCTCTGTATGCAGGTGCAAAATTAAGATCTATAGCTTCAGCGTCCTTATAATATTTCAAAGCTTCTGTGTAGTTTCTCCCACGTTCGTACAATTTACCTTTGCGCAAGATTGCCTTTACAGATTTTTTATCCAACTCAAATGCTTTGTCATACTCTTTAATTGGAGCACCGCCATCTGTTGGATTTTGTTCTAACAAAGCATCTCCTTTTAAAATATATACTTCCGGGTTTTGTTTATCTAACTTCGCCGCTTCATTCAACAACTTAATGGCTTCCGGCAAATTTTTATACATTGGGGCGGTTGTGTAAGCTTCGGCAATTTTCATTAGAGTAGTTGCCTTTACACTTTTGTTTGTTTTGTCGTCAGCAAGTGTTTTGGCTTTGAAAATATTGGTGTTAGCATCGCTTTCTTTGTTCTGAAACAAGAACACTTTTCCAATACCTACATAATTCAAAGGATACATGGCGCTTGTTTCTGAACCCTTTTTATACATAATCATGGCAGAATCCAGATCATTATTTTTGAAATAATTCTCTCCGTAATAGAAATAATAATCTCCTTTATTTGGTTCTTTTGCGATAAGTGTTTTGAAATCTGATGATGCCGCTTCGTAACGCTCATTCTCGGTTTTTTTGATCGCCTCTTGCAATGTTTGCGCATTTATAGAGTAATTTACACTCAAAATTGCCGCACTTGCCAATACAAACTTGTTCATAATGTCCTATTTAATTTTTCAGTTTACAAAAGTAGCATTTACCAAAGTCGTACCAAATTTATTTTGCTTTGACCATCAGGGCTTTAAGCTTTTATAACATTTGAATAATTGTCTCACCAAATCTCTAAAAACAACACATCTAACCACTTTAAGCCTTTGAAAATCAACTTGTACTGCTTGGTTGATAAACGCCTCTTTATTAAAAATATTGCCTTGTTTGCCCGGTTTTAGGATTCATTTTTACCTTGTTTGAGCCAAAAAGCTGCATTTTTTCTACGAAATTGGGTTACTTTTGCCCTCTATCAGTATTAACGAAAGAAATCCAGGTATGGCTGCCAAAAGGCAATTCACCGATAAAGAGTTTTTGGAAGGCTTGAGAAGCAGCAATAATGAAGCGCTCTCTACCTTGTATAAGAAGTATTTTGGGGTGGTGTTAAAATATGTACTGAATAACAGCGGTACAGAAGATGAGGCGCAGGACATCTATCAGGAAACAGTAATCGTTCTTTATAATAATGCTCAAAAACCGGAATTTGAATTAAATTGTGCTATTCAAACCTATATTTATTCGGTAGCTAAACGATTGTGGTTAAAACAGTTAAACAAACACAGTCATGTATACAAGCTTTCGGATAATGCAGATGATGACGGAACATTGGCTGATGTTGGTTCGGATGTCACGGAACACGAAGAAAAAGAGAAAAACCTCCTGAAAATGGGAGAAAGTTTAGACGGGTTAGGAGAACCCTGCAAAACTTTGATTGAAGATTTTTATATAAAGCATCTGAGCATGGAAGATATTGCGGAGAAATTCGGGTATACCAATGCTGATAATGCCAAAAACCAAAAATACAAATGCCTTCAACGATTGAAGCGTTCGTTTTTTAACGGAGAAGAAAAATGAGAAATATAGATTTATTTGACGATTATTTGTTCGGAAGACTTAGTTCTGAAGACAAAAAACAGTTTGAAAACCGTTTACAGGGAGATGCTGAATTTAAGAACGAGTTCAATAAACACAAAAAATTTGTTGGCACATTAAATTACACGGCTTCTAAAAACGCATTAAAAACTACTTTAAAAAACATCCATCAATCTGCTTTCGGTTCTTCTAATATCAAACACATTAACGAAAACAGATCTTTCTTCCAAAAATATATTAAACCAACCGGAATGGCTGCTACCGTGGCTATTTTAGCCGTTGTTACTACAGTAGCTGTTTTAAGCGGAGGAGGTTATCTGATCAAAAAACAAAATACTGATTATACCGAATTGAAGCGTGAAGTAAATCAAATCAAAACTTCTCAGGATGCTATTATAGAGGGGATTTCTAATGTAGCCAAGAAAAAGCCCGCTTACATTCCAGCTAATTTTATGGGAACCGGATTTGCTATCAACGCAAAAGGATACTTTATCACCAGCTTACATTTGGTTCGTGGATGCGATTCTATTTTTATTGGCAATAAATCTATTGAGCGTGCCGGTGCTCGTATTGTTCATACAGACACTAAACTTGATATTGCAATTTTAAAAATCGATAGCGTTTCCTTTTTAAACTGGAAAGAGCTTCCTTATTCTTTTAAATCCAGTCCGAGTGACCTGGGAGAGAAGATCTTTACTTTAGGTTATCCTTCTCAGGATATTGTTTACGGTGAAGGCTCTATTTCTTCTTCCAGCAAAATGGGTGATACTGCCATGTATCAGATCTCTATTCCTGTGAATCCTGGTAATAGCGGTGGACCATTATTAGATGAGCAGGGAAATGTAATTGGTGTTGTTAGTGGTAAAAACAGCAATGCAGAAGGAACAGGATTTGCCGCAAAAGCTCAATACATTAGTGATGTTCTTAAAAATATTACTGATGAAGACCTGAAAAAAGAACTGGTATTGAGCAAGCGTAATAATATCAAAAACTTAAAACGCAGCGAACAGATCAAACGTATTTCTCCGTTTGTGTTTAACGTTTATGTTTACAAAGGAAATTAATTCCTTTCGGCTTGTACTCTTCTATTCAACATATCTTTTTTGACCTCGACAATACGCTTTGGGATTTTGAAACCAATTCTCAAAAGGTGTTGAATGATCTCATTATAAAACACGGATTAGTTCAGAAATGTCAATGCAGTCAGCGTTCCTTTATTAAAACCTATGTTTTGGTAAACGAAGATCTGTGGGCCAGATACAGAAAGGATTTTATCACAAAAGAAGAGCTTAGAAGCAGTCGTTTTTACAATACTATGCTGTACTTTGGGTACGACAATCATGCCTTGGGCTTGCAACTCGAAAAGGAATACATCGAACAGTCACCCTACCAAAAAGAACTCTTTCCTTATACTTTGGAAACTTTAGATTATCTGAGCTCCAAATATAAACTGCATATTATTACCAATGGTTTTGCTGAGATTCAGCACATCAAGTTGAAAAACTGTAGTATTGATCATTATTTTGAAGAGATCATTATTTCAGAACAAATAGGTCATAACAAACCACATCGCCGGATCTTTGATGCTGCTTTGGAACTAACACAAAGTAAAACTGAACACGCCCTAATGATAGGTGATGACTGGGATGCAGACATTGTTGGTGCATCGGATGCAGGATTTAAGGCCATTTTTTTTAATCCACGAAATAAGAACTTCAACACCAACCAAACTAAAGAAATCCAGTCTTTGCAAGAGTTGATCGCACTTCTATAGGTTTAATTTAACACAGAGAGCACAAAGTTAAGTGAGCTACACAGAGAAAAACCTCTGCGAAACTCTGCTATCTCTGTGAACTCCGTGTTAAAAGCAGGTGTTTTTCCAATAATTTACCTATCTTTGTAGTCTCAAATTAATTAATCATGAATTCGATTCTTTTAGGAATTTTAGGAATGGGTGCTACGGAGTTAACTATCGTGGTAATTGTTATCCTACTTATGTTCGGTGGAAAAAAAATCCCTGAGTTAATGCGCGGCCTTGGAAAAGGCATGAAGGAATTTAAAGACGCATCCAAAGGTGTTGATAGCAACACTACTGACGTAGAAAAGAAATAATAACGTTTGTGTATTCGTTCAAAGACATCTCATCACTTCATACTGATTTGAAAAACGGTTCTATTACCTGCGTTCAGGTAGTTGACGAAATTTTGAAATCTATAGAGGAAAAAAAGCACCTGAATATTTATCTGGAAACCTACGCCGATTCTGCAAAAGAACAGGCTTTGTTGGTTGACGAAAAGATAAAAAAAGGAACAGCCGGAAGACTTGCCGGAGTAGTTATTGCTTTAAAAGACAATATTTGCTACAAAGGTCATAAGGTTTCTGCCTCATCAAAAATATTAGAAAACTTTACTTCGCTTTTCAGTGCAACCGTTGTAGAACGTTTGTTGGCTGAAGACGCTATATTAATCGGAAGAACCAACTGCGATGAGTTTGCAATGGGATCATCTAACGAAAATTCTGCTTTCGGAAAAGTGTTGAATCCGGTAAATGAAAAAACGGTTTCAGGAGGTTCGTCCGGCGGTTCTGCTGCTGCCGTAGCTGCTGACCTTTGCCATGTTGCATTGGGAAGTGATACAGGAGGTTCAATCAGACAGCCTGCCTCTTTTTGTGGAGTTGTTGGACTAAAACCTACTTATGGAAGAGTTTCTCGTTGGGGATTATTAGCTTATGCTTCTTCTTTTGATCAGATCGGCCCTCTTACAAAAAATGTAGATGATGCTGCTTTGATATTAGAAATTACAGCGGGCAAAGATGAATATGACAGCACTGCTTCTCAAAAACCAATCAGCTCATACAGTAAAGAAACAAATGCTCCTCTTGCAGGAAAAAAAGTTGCTTACTTAAAAGACTGCATGGAAAGTTCAGGATTAAACCCTGAAGTAAAACAACGTTTAGAAGAAACCATTGATAAATTAAAAGCACAGGGAATTACAGTAGAAGGAGTTGATTTTCCTTACCTTGATTTTCTTGTTCCAACATACTACGTTTTAACTACAGCTGAAGCATCGTCTAATCTTTCAAGATACGACGGAGTTCATTATGGCTACAGAAGCCCCAACGCTACTGACTTAGAGAGTACTTACAAAAAATCACGTACAGAAGGTTTCGGAAAAGAAGTAAAACGTCGTATCATGTTAGGTACTTTTGTTTTGAGTGCGGGATATTATGATGCATATTATTCCAAAGCTCAAAAAGTAAGAAGATTACTTCGTGATAAAACATTAGAAATTCTATCGCAATACGATTTTATATTAACTCCATCTACACCAAGTACAGCATTTGAATTTGGAAAGAATAGTACAGATCCGATCCAAATGTACCTGGAAGATATCTTTACTGTTCAGGCAAACATTGTTGGAGTTCCTTCGATCTCTGTTCCGATTGGAAAGGATTCTACAAACATGCCAATTGGTGCGCAGCTAATGGCAAAACCATTTGCTGAAGGCGAAATGCTGGCAATGGCAAAGGGGATTGCACAGTTGTTTTAGTAAAAGTCCATTTTCTTTCCGAATAAAACTAAAGAAGCCGCTGATTTGATCAGCGGCTTCTTTGCTATTTAAAAATTGGAAATGTTTCTTAACTCAATTTTTTCAGGGCTGCCCTTAAACTTTCGATAGCCGCAGAAACATCTTCCAAACTGCATGTTCCAACTGAAAGGCGATACCATGTGCTATCTTTATCTGCTCCGAAAGCATAAAAAGGAACAACAGCTATTTTAGCTTCATCCAAAATATATCTCGTAACGTCGGCTGTATTTTCCAGTACATTTCCTTCAGCTGTTTTTTTACCATTCAAATTGAATTGAATGGTTAAATAAATTGCAGCTTGTGGAGTAATTGCATGCACTCCAAACCCTTCGCTTTTAAGTGCCATGAAGCCTTTATAAAAGCCTTCCAAACGATCACTAATTTTCTTTTTCTGAGTCACTAAATAAGTGTCGTACAAATTCAGGTCGCTCAAATATTTTGCAGTGGCCATTTGTTCTGCTCTTGGTGCCCATGCTCCAACATGAGTAAGAACCGCTTTCATTTTATCAATGATCCTTTTCGGCCCCATACTCCAGCCAACACGAACGCCTGTGGCCGCAAGTGATTTAGAGATTCCGTCAACAAACACTGTATAGTTTCTCATCTCCGGACGTAAAGAAACCGGATTGTAATGTTTATTTTCACCTAAAACAAGTGCCCAATAGATTTGATCATACATTACATACAATGGCTTTTGTTCAGGTCCTCTACGAAGATTTTCCGCGATCACCATGTCGCAAATTTCTTCCAAAGCTTCTTTACTAAAAATAGTGCCCGTAGGATTTTGTGGTGAACATAGTGCCAACAAAGTTGCTTCCTTAATAAAAGGCTTGATGTCTTCTGCGCGCGGCATAAAGTTATTCTCAGGAGTGGCTTGTATCACAACAGGTTTAGCTCCGTTCAGATAAGTGTAATGGTTGTTGTTCCACGATGGAACCGCAAATATCACCGTGTCGTTTGCGTCTACTAATGTTCTGAAAATAGCGTAGATCACAGGGCGTGCACCACCGGCAATTAAGATCTCATCGTTTTTGTAATCCAAACCACCACGTTGTTTCAATAAATTAGAAACAGCATTACGCAATTCCAGCATACCATCGGCAGCGGGATAATTGGTTTGATCGGCAAAATATTCGTCAACTATGTATTGTTTGAGCTCAGCCGGAATCGGGAATTGTTTTGGATTAAAATCGCCGATAGTAAGATTGTAGATCTTTTCTCCCTGCTTAATTTTTTCGTTTACTTCACCGGCAAGTTTAATAATCTCTGATCCAATAATGTTTTCTGCTAGTTTCGAGACTTTCAGGTCTTTTACGTTGGTAGCTGCTGCGCTCATATTTTGAAATTTTCCGCAATTTAGCAATAAATTAGCGGAAAGAAAGGGAATTTTCGACTGATTGTGAAAATAATAAGACGCTTAAATCTATCCCAGCTGCTCTACTTTCCCGTTTTCAAACTTCAGGGTGCGGGAAGGAAATTTATTGTACAGAATAAAATCGTGAGTAGCGAAAAGTATAGCCGTTCCGCTTTTTGCAATATCCAGTAATAAAGACATGATCTCAGAAGAAGTTTCGGGGTCTAAATTTCCTGTAGGCTCATCTGCTAAAATTATTTCCGGGGAGTTTACCAAAGCACGGGCAACGCTTACACGCTGTTGTTCTCCACCTGATAATTCGTAAGGCATTTTTTGCCCTTTGTTTTCCAGGCCTGTTTTTTTAAGAACTGAGTCTATTTGTTTTTTTATTGCTGCTTCATCTTTCCAGCCCGTAGCTTTCATTACAAAGCGTAAATTTTCATAAACACTTCTATCGCTCAATAATTGAAAATCCTGAAACACGATCCCCAACTTCCTTCTTAAAAATGGGATTTCCTTTCGCTTAACATTTTTTAGGTTAAAGCCTGCAACTGTTGCTTCACCTTGTTTTAGGGGTAATTCTCCGTAAAGGGTTTTCAGTAAACTGCTCTTTCCGCTCCCGGTTTTTCCGATCATGTAAACAAACTCCCCCTTTTTTACTTCAAGGTTAATATTGTTCACAACAGCACTGTGCTCTTGAAATACAGACACATTATCTAATTTTATAACCGTTTCGTTACTCATGAAAGATGCGAAAATTTCGCGTTTACTAAATTAGATGAAACAAAGGCACAGTAGAGTTTCATCTCGCAATAATTTGAACACGACAGCGTTAATAACTTCAAACCTCACTAAAAATACCACGTACCAATCGAACGTACTTTTACTCAAATCTATTTTGCAGTATGTTTAGGAAAAAAAGTGTACACCTTACACTGGTGCTTTTATTGTTTGTATGTACGCTTTTGCGCGCGCAAAGAACAAGTGTGTACATTGAACCGGAGAAAGAATACAAAACGGGGCTCGAGCTTTTTGATAAGAAAAAATACAATGCCGCTTTAACTGCATTCGATAATTACGTTTCCACCTCTAAAAATCCAAACTCACTTGTTGGTATTGATGCTAAATTTTATGCTGCAGCCTGCGCCATTGAGCTGTTTCATAAAGACGGTGAATGGAGAATGAAAGAATTCATCAAAAGCCATCCGGAAAGTAACAAGGTAAAAACCGGTTATTTCTATTTGGGGAAATCAAATTTCAGGAAAAAGAAGTATTATGAAACAATAGAGTTTTTAGAAAAAGTGGAGATCTTTGATCTGAGCAAAGAAGACCTCGCGGAACTATATTTCAAAAAGGGCTACAGCTATTTTGATGTTGGCAATATGGAAAAGGCAAAGGTTGATTTGTATGAGATTAAAGATGTAGACAACAAATATGCACATCCTGCAAACTACTACTACTCGCACATTGCTTACACCGAAAAAAATTACCAAACAGCATTAGATGGTTTTAACCGTTTGATAAACAACGAAACTTTTGGCTCCGTTGTGCCTTTTTACATCACACAGATCTATTTTAATCAAGGCAAATATGATGAGGTAGTGAAAATGGCTCCACCTTTATTAAACGACAGCAATTTTGTCCAGAAAAAAGAAGAGATCAACCGTATCATTGGTGAGTCTTATTTTAAACTGAAAGATTACAACAATGCGATTCCTTATTTATTAAAACACAACACCTCATCTGCGGAAGATAATTACCAATTGGGTTATGCTTACTATTATGCAGGCAATTGCGACAAAGCTCTTCCTTACTTAGAACTTGCTTCAGCCAATCAGGATTCGCTTGCACAAAATGCGTTTTATCATGCAGCGGGTTGCTATTTAAAGGTCAACGACAAAACGAAAGCAAGAAGTGCTTTTTATAATGCTTACAATTTAAACTTCGATAAAAACATAAAAGAGGAATCGCTTTTCAATTTTGCAGTGTTGAGCTATGAGCAAGGATTCAGTCCGTTCAGCGAAGCTATTCAGGCTTTTCAAAAATACATTACGGAGTATCCTAATTCAACCCGAAAAGATGAAGCATATACCTATTTGGTGAACTGTGCTTATTTCACTAAAAACTATACAACTGCAATTAACATCATTGATAAGATAAAAAATCCGGATATCAAACTAAAGACTGCTTATCAAAAGATGCATTATTTCAAGGGTGTAGAATTTTACAACAATATTGATCTGGATTCTGCCCGCAAATGTTTTTTGAAGGCAATTCTGTTAAATACCGACCTTGTTGTTTCGGCACAAGCCGCTTATTGGAATTCTGAGATTCATTATCAAAAACGTGAGTACACAAAAGCTATGGAAGGTTTTAAAGCTTTTCAGTTAATGCCGGGAGCTTTTGGTTTAAAGGAATATGATATTTCCAATTACAACATTGCTTATTGTTACTTTAATGCAAAGAATTATGACGAAGCTGGTATATCTTTCAGGAAATTCCTAACCTCCAAAAACACGGATAATGCAATGAAGGTAGCTGATGCAAATGTACGTACAGGGGATTGTTATTTCGTGAATGCCGGAAAAAGCGAAAACACCAAAGCTGCGCTATATGGCAGTGCAAGTGACCATTATGAAACAGCAATCGCCCTCAACAAAATAGATGTTGATTATTCAACTTATCAAAAAGCAATGTGCGATGGCTTATTGAAGAATTATAATGAAAAGATAAGCGGATTAAAATCACTCGAAAAAAACTATCCTAACTCTACATACATGCCCGCTGCAATATACGAAATTGCAGAAAGTTATAATGCTTTAAAAGATAATACAAATGCTATTGTTTATTACAAAAAAACAATGGATTCTTTTCCAAATTCCAGCAAGGTAAACGATTGTATCATTTCTATAGGTTTGTTGTATTACAATCAAAAGCAGGATGATAAAGCTTTCGAATACTTTGATATGATAGTGAAAAAAGATCCCAAGTCGGATGCGGCACAAAGTATTTTACCTAATATTAAAGAAATATTCAAAGTCAAAAATGACCCGGAAGGTTTAGAGGCATATTTTGCAGCAATCGGAAGTTCGGTTAATACAAACGAATTAGATGCGCAATACTATGAAAAAGCGCGCAAGTATTATTATGAAGACAAGAGCTGCGACCTTGCCTTTCCTGAAATGCAAAAATACATCAGCAAATTTCCTACAGGTAAGTTTATCAGCGAAGCTAACTTCTGTATGGCTGAATGTGCTTATAGCAAAGAGAATTATACAGATGCTACAAAAGGGTACGAATTTATCATTGCCAAACCACGTAGCATCTTTTCGGAAACCTCACTTCAAAAAGCATCATACATATATTACAAGGATAAGAATTTTGAGAAGTCTCTTCCGCTTTATATCAAATTACAGGAATTTGCCGAGTCACCACAAAACAAGCTGGCTGGTAAATTGGGGGCAATGCGCTCGGCATATTATGCCAAAAAGTATGATGTTGCAGTTGAAGAGGCAAACAAAGTATTGAACACCGAAAAAATTTCACTTCAACAAACCGTTGAAGGAAAAAGTGTTCGTGCAAAATCGTTGTTTGAAACAAACCGTAAAGATGAAGCTGTTGCCGACCTGAAATACCTGACCAAAAATGCAAAAAGCGAATTGGGGGCAGAAGCATACTATATGCTAGCGCAAATTCAATTTGAGAAGAAAGATTACAAAGAAGTAGAGAAAACAGTTAACTCGCTTTTCAATTATCCATACTCTACTCAAGACTGGAATACCAAAGCCATGTTGATGATGGCAGATGTATATATTGATAAAGGAGAAGAACAAAACGCTGAGGCAGTACTGCAAACCATTATTGATAACACTACTAACGAAGAATATATCAACATGGCCAAACAAAAACTACAGGTTTTAAAAGACAAACAAAACATGCGCTTGGCAAATCCTGTAGAAGAAGATATGAAGGTAGAGTTCAACAATAGTGGAAGCACTAATTTATTTGAAACAACACCGGCGATAAAAGATACCTTAAACAATGCTCAACCAAAATAAGATGAAACATTTAAAAAACATCCGGTTACTTTTTGCGCTGTGCTTGTTTATTTCAAGTGTAGTTGCAAACGGGCAAACGCCCGGTGGCGTGGAAGATTTTACTGTACATGGTCAAAGTACTTTCGATGCTACTATTAAAGACGCTGTAAAACAAAGTGACTTACCGGATATTGTTGATACGGTGAAACGATTAAAAGATCTTCCACTTGCTATTCAGCAAAAAGTATTTGAGACCAATTACAAAGCTATTCCTATTCAAGCAGCTAAAATGGTGAACGAACCTTTGTCGAAGTTATATTACTCACAAATTAAAGCCGGGTTTGGAAATTATACCATGCCTTATGGTGAAATTTGGTTAAATAATTTAAGATCGAAAGAGTACGCTTACGGTTTTCATTACAAACATTTATCGGCACACTATACTGCAGAGGACAGAGGTTTTGCCGGCTTCAGTGATAATGATGTAAACATATACGGAAAGAAGTTTTATAAAAAACACACCTTAAGCGGCGATCTTAATTATTACCGAAATGTAAATCAGTTTTATGGCTTTCCTGATTCGTTGATAGAAAAGAACGATCTCACAAACAACTTCATCAAACAACGGTTCCAGGCATTTGAAGGTAAATTAAACTTAAAGAGTTTTTTCAACGACTCTGCCAAAGTGAATCACGATATTCATTTAAATTATTACAACTACAGCGATAAGTTTGCTACTGCCGAAAACAACGTGTTTGCAGACGCCTTACTTAAAACATATGTGAATAAAGAAAGACTAAATATTCACGTCTCTACCGACTATTATAATACAAAGAGCAAAACAGATACTGTGAATGATTTTATCTTCAGATTAAACCCATACTTTGAAGCGGGAGGAGAAAAATGGAATGTGAACCTGGGTGTAAATGTAGTGGTCGATAAATTCTCTGACACCAGTGCTAAATTTTATTTCTATCCTAAACTGAGTGTTGATTATAATATCTACAACAACTTTGTGATTCCTTATGCAGGAATAGACGGGGGTTTGCTAAAAAACTCTTTCAGAAGTTTATCTACAGCCAATCCATTTATTGTTTCGAGTCCCGGTTATGCTAATACAAACAATGTGTTCAATGCCTTTGGCGGTTTGCGCGGTGTACTAAGTTCCAAAACTTCTTACGATGCAAAAGTAACTTACAGCAGATATAAGAATCAGGTTTTCTACCTCATCAATTATGATAATTTCTTAAGTAACAAGTTTAATGTAGTATACAATGATGCTTCACTATTAAACGTAAATGGGCAAATCAAATATCAGTTAAAGGAAAAAGTCAACATCATTGCAAAAGGAAATTATTACGGTTGGCAAGTAGACAGCAATGCCAAAGCATGGCACCGTCCTGATTTCGATATTACACTTTCCGGAATTTATAATCTGAAAAGTAAAATCCTTATTAAAGCTGATCTTTTCTACATTGGTAAACAATGGGCCCTACAACAAACTACAGATGCAGCAACAGGCATTACTACACCAAAACAAATTCAGTTAAAAGGTTTTGCTGATATTAATTTAGGTGCTGAATACCGTTACAGTAAAATGTTGTCGTTCTTCGTGAACTTTAACAACCTTGGGAATGTTCGTTATTATCGTTGGGACAGGTATCCTACTCAAAGATTCAATGCGATGGTGGGCGTGACTTTTGTGCCATTTTAGTTTTTAACCACAAAGGACACAAAGCGTTTAACACAGAGGGCACAAAGAGAAAAGAGTTGCACAGAGTTTAAAATAGTTTCCCCTGAGCAAGCCAATTATACTTTCACCAAATAATAATTCTTCTTTCCTTTTTGAATCAAAAGGTATTTATTATTAATAAGATCTTTTGTTGATACTACTTGTTCCGGATCTTCTACTTTTTGCTTGTTGAGCTGAACTCCTCCTCCAACAATCATTTTACGTGCTTCTCCGTTACTAGGGAATATTTGTGTCGCACTTGCGGTTAAAGCAGTCATTATAATACCACTTTCCAAAATTCCTTTTTCAATTGAAAATTGCGGAACCCCGTCAAACACATCTAAAAAAGTTTGCTCATCCAGTTTGCCTAAATCTTCCGGTGTTCCTTTAAATAAAATGTTAGATGCTTCAACTGCTGCTTCCCAATCCTGTTCACTATGCACACGAATGGTTACATCTTTCGCTAATGCCTTTTGAAGAGTAAATTTACCTTTATCTTTATTGTGTTCGTCTTCAATCGTTTCTATTTCTTCTTTTGTAAGAAGCGTAAAGTAACGGATATATTTTGCCGCGTCTTCATCGCTTGTATTCCGCCAAAACTGATAAAATTTATATGGAGAGGTTTTTTTTGCATCCAGCCATACGTTTCCACTTTCCGATTTTCCGAATTTACTTCCGTCTGCTTTGGTAATTAATTTTGTTGTTAGTGCAAATGCGTGCCCGCCACCTTTGCGACGGATGAATTCCGTTCCGGTGGTAATGTTTCCCCACTGATCACTTCCTCCCATTTGAAGCAAACAATTTTTCTCTTTATATAAATGATAAAAATCGTAACCCTGAATTAACTGGTAACTGAATTCTGTGAAAGACATCCCCGCTCCTGTTCCATCGATACGATTCTTCACAGAGTCTTTCGCCATCATGTAATTTACAGTAATATGTTTTCCTGCATCACGAATAAAATCCAAAAAGGAAAATTCTTTGAACCAATCATAATTGTTTACCATCTCTGCGCTGTTGGCACCGCATTTAAAATCCAAAAACTTCGCTAGTTGCATATGAATACAATTCACATTATGGTTTAATGTAGCTTCATCCAACAAATTTCTTTCCTGCGATTTTCCGCTTGGATCTCCTACCATTCCGGTTGCCCCACCCACCAATGCAAATGGCTTGTGCCCCGCTTTTTGAAAACGTACTAATGTCATTATTTGAGAAAGACTTCCAACGTGTAATGAATCCGCTGTTGGATCAAAGCCAATATATGCAGATGTCATTTCTTTGTTTAGTTGCTCTTGTGTGCCCGGCATAGTGTCGTGCAATAATCCTCTCCAGGTAAGTTCTTCAATAAAATCTGTCATATCTCAAAATGTATTTGGCAAAAGTACTAAAATGCCCTGTGCAAAACTTAGGCAAGTCCAATTCTTTTTTTCAGCCACACATCCAGGTAAGCATCCTGAATTATCCGTAAACTACTTTTATCTTGCTTTAAGCCCTCCCATTCCTCAGTTAATAAGTCCGGTGCATTATTCTTACGTTTGGTGTTTTTTCTGTTCCACTTATTTTCTACCACTCGTGAAAGAAAGTTTAAGATTTTTACATCTTCGGACGCGTAACTTCTAATCAGGTATTTTATTAGTTCTTCATTTTTTAATTCGAAATGCACCAACAGGTTTAATGATTTGGCTATCGTTATTACCGCTTTGTTTCTGCTTTCATTAAAATTATTCAATATTTTATTAATGTAAATCAGGCCTTGTTTGTAGCTTCCCGCATAAACTAAAGAAATGGCGGCATTAACATAAAGTGCATGAAAAGATTCGATCGGTAAATGGTTTTCATGAAACAACAATTGTTTTTCAAATTCTTTTATGATCTGCAGGTTTTTTTCAGGATGCTCTATTGAAAAGTTTTTGTTCATTCGCAAATTTTCTATAATCAGGAAATTACGTGCACTGAGATTGTTGTTTAGATTTCCTCTGCTATCCTCCAGTTTTTGCAAATATTCATCAAAATCATCGAACGTTTTTGTAGAAAAGCATGCATTGAGATACTGGTTAATTGCGGTACGGTATTTAACGGCATAATATTTCATTTTTTCGGGCCGTGACTCCAGGTGATGAAGCAATTCTCTGGAGTTTCTCCGTCTTTTAACCGAATCCTTTTGTGCATTGTAATAATAAGCTTTACATACATGGTAGATACATTTGGCCTCAAACGAAAGTGCCTGCTCGTTGTTTTGTAAAAGCTCCGATTGATTGAGTTCGTTTGCTTCCTTTAAAGATTCTGAACTCAAATAATCAACATTACTTACTTTGGATTCTATCAATTTATAGCGTTCCATTAACGAACGGTATTGCAAAATATTTTCTGTTTTTCTCAAACAATCCAATTGTTGTTGTTCGAGTTTTTTATATAAATCAAAGACCTCTTGATTTAAAAGCACATGTGAGTCACTGTCCTTAACTACGGATAATGCAGTATAAGCCAAATCATACCGCTCAGCTAACAAGGCTTCTTTTACAGCACGTTCAGCCGTTCTTTTTGCCGAGAGATATAATGCTCTTCCTATTAAAACTTTCGCTTTGGCTAATTCATTTGACACAAAATTCTCTATTGTGTTTTCCTTCCCGTAGTCTACTAAACAAGAAACAATTCTGTTAAACAAATGATGTTTTATTATCCGCCAATCGTTGGGAGAGTTGGGAAAAAAAAATTGTTGTATTTTTTTTTCATCATACTCCTTTTGTTTACATAACCAATTAAACACTATTAACTGATTCTTATCTCTTGAACCCGAATTTTTAAATCCATATTTAACAAAATAACCCCTTTCATTAGAACTTAGGCTTTGTATTAAATTAAATAAGGCTGATTTTGGGTTCATCGATTAAAAGTTAACAAATTTATTGTTTATTTATTTATTATTCAATCAACTACGTCAAAATTTTGTTCCTTTGAATATTAATAATCGATCTTTTTTATCGTTTGCGATCCCATATTAATAAACTAAATTTGGGTACTTAATTTATTTAAAATGAAAAAACTCCTACTTTCTATGTTTATAGTGCTTACGTCTCTGACTATTAAAGCACAAATCAATTTAAACCCATCGAGTGGTTGTGTACCATTAAGTGTTAATGCAAGTTCAGCTACATATGCAGGAGCAACATTATATGAGTGGTGGTTAGATGGTAATATTGTTGCAACGGGACAAAGCACCAGTTTCAATATTACAACTCCGGGTTGGCACAATGTACAAGTGATTGCATACAACGGTGCGACTCAAATAGGTGCTGATAACACTAATATTACTACTTCCGGATTTACAGGAATTGGTTCTCCTTTAGCGGCCAACACTTCTTGCCCCGGAGACCGCGCAGGTTTTTACCTTGAAGGATTTACTCCTTCGGGCGGTTATACTATTACCTGGGATTTTGGTGATGGAAGCCCAACGGTTTCAGGAAGCAATACCGGAAGCGAACATGTGTTTTCGAGCATTGGCAATTATACAATTACTGCAACCACTAACAGCTCATGTGGTGTTCAGTCGTATACCTATCCTTTAACTGTTGCTACGGGTGCCGCTGTTGGGAACGTTTATGTACAGGCTGAGCTGGACACGGTTTGTCCCGGAGATAATGCTGCCTTTTATCATCCAATAGGTTATTCCGATTATATTATGGATTATGGTGATGGTGCTGTAGAATTTGGAACGCGTGAACATGTTTACTATGTTCCCGGAACATATGTTATTCGTTGTACTTTTTTCAATGGTTGTGGAAACTCCTCTACTGTTTTCGACACAATACACGTAGTTAATAATGTTGCAATTAGTTCTAATGTTAATTACTTTTCAATTAGCGACACAACCATTTGCCCAACTACTAAAATTAATTTTTATCCGCCAAGTGGATTTTCAAATTATGACTGGAATTTTGGCGATGGAAATGTTTCGCAAGTGTCTACGCCAACCAATATTTATTCGAGCGTAGGTAATTATACTGTAACATTGACTGTTACAAACGGCTGTGGATATACCAAATCAATCGGCAGAGTTGTTTATGTACAAAACGGCATTCCGGTTGATCCGTTTTCAATAAGTGTTCCTGATTCGGTTTGTCCTAGTACTTCTGCTATTGTTGGTATTCCGTACCCTATAAACGATCATGATTACGGCCCTCAAATTTATTTTAACTGGGGCGACGGTTCAACTTCCATTGCAGAAAAACAAAGTGAAATTACTCACGCATATTCCTCATCCGGAACTTTTACAATTAATGCTACATTAGTAAATGGCTGCGGTCAATCTTATACCGATTCAAAAACTGTTGTTGTGGATGCTGCGGCAACATTAGATCCGAGTAGTTTTTTGGCTGGCTCTCCCTTATCACATTCGTGCCCCGGAGACAGTGTTTTCTTTATTGTTTCTCCACCCGATGTTGGAACTTTTTTATTCGACTATGGAGATGGTAATACCGCGACTCAGCCTACTAATTATTTAACCGGGCCCGATGGAATTACCTATGCCATCTTTAAACATGCTTATGCGATAAATGGTTCTTACGCAGCAAATGTTACTATTACTTCTCCATGCGGATCTGTTCTTACACAGGGAGCAGGCAATATTGACATTTCAAACAATAATAATATTGATGACGAGGCCGGTTTCTTTTTTGACCAGTCAAAATATTATTGCTTAAATGAGCCTGTAGGATTTGCAGCTTATGGTGCATCTACTTATGAATGGGACTTTGGCGACGGAAGCGGAACACTTATAACTAATTATTCTTTGCTGCCTGTTTACCATGCTTATACGAGCCCAGGAGAATACACTATCAAAATGAAAATGAGGAACTCTTGTGGTGTAGAAGACACTATGACAGGAACTATTATCATTCCTGACTCACACATCGATATCAGTACGAGTACCGTTTCTTCTCATTGTAACCAAACTGATGGAAAGGCAATAGCTATAGTAAGTGGAGCAAATCCGCCTTTTACTTATAACTGGACAAATGCCGATCACAGCTTTATTGCTGATACTTTAAGTGCCGGTATTTATTATGTTTCTATTACCGACGCTAAGGGTTGTTCTAACTTTGCAGTGGCAACGGTTAGTGATCAGCAAGCTCCAACAATCTCTTTAAACAACTCCATAGCTGCAAACTGCCACGGAGAAGCTTCAGGGGCTATTGATATTACTTTGATCGGAAGTTCTTCGCCGTATACATATGTGTGGTCAAACGGAAAAACAACCGAAGATATTAATCAATTGGTTGCCGGGCCTTATGAGGTAATCGTTACGGATGCTAATGGCTGTCATGCTACAAAAAGTGTATTGGTTGGTGAACCAAATGATTTTACCATCTCTTATGTTTCATTCCCGAGTGTTTGTGGTTTTAATACCGGAGTAATTCAAACCTCTGTTCAGGGAAGTACAGGGCCATATAATTACTTGTGGAGTAATGGATTTACCGGAGCTTCATTAAGCGGTTTATCTGTTGGCATATACTCTCTTACTGTTGTTGACTCAAAAGGTTGTTTAAAAGAAAAGGTGACCACAGTAAATGAACAAACCGCGCCTATTGTAGTTCTTGATTCTATTTCCACTTTAAGTTGTGATCAGTTAGGTGGTGGCGCAAATGTGTATGTAAGTACTTATTTAGGATCTTCACCGTATTCTTATAACTGGAATAACGGAGCCTCAAGTGAAGACCTAACTGGTGTTCAACCCGGTCTTTATTCTTTATTAATTACCGGCGCTAATGGTTGTAAATCTATTCTTACTGCCGATATTACAGAACAAACACCTCTTGGTTTATCTGTTTGTGCGGTTACAGTTGATAGTATTACACAAACTAACAAGGTGATTTGGGAAATGTATAGCAGAACCGATATCGAATCATTTAACATATACAGAGAGAGTTCACAGGCAGGTTTATACTACCTAGTAGGAAATGTGGATGCAGATAGTTTACATGAGTTCACTGACCCGTCTGCCGACCCGTCTATTCGCGGTTGGAGATATAAATTGGCTACTGTTGGTTTTTGCGGGGAAGAATCTTCACAAAGCGATCTTCATAAAACCATTCATTTAACATTAAATCAGGGCTTAGGAAATACAGTGAATTTGATTTGGGATAATTACGAAGGCTTAAGTTTTAATGAGTTTTATATCTGGAGACACACTAATGCAACAGGATGGGTAAAAATAGATAGTTTACCTTCTAATTTATTTAGTTATACCGATCTTACTGCTCCTAATCCTTCAGCAACACCTGACCTTTTTTATTATGTTGAGGGCGGGCCAATAACCTTGTGTGATCCTACGCGTGGGGCAATTAACACCTCACGTTCAAATATTAAATCTCCAAGTTCCGTTGGTTTTGTTTCTTTAAAATCGGAGGCAAGCTCGTTGAGTGCATTGGTTTATCCTAATCCGGCACAAAACACCATTACCTTACGTTTCGAAAAAACACTTTCCGAAAACACTCCTGTAGAAGTGTATAACTCTTTGGGTAGTTTAGTGTTAAAAACAATAGCAAAATCAGGCGATTCCGAACTAATGTTAAATACAACTGAGCTTAACAATGGTGTTTATTTTCTTAAAGCCAAACAACAAAATTCGCAGCTTGTGCAGCGTGTAATAATTAATAAATAAACCGGATATATTCGGTGTTAAAAAGAGAAGTCTTAATGGCTTCTCTTTTTTATTGCAAAAAAGTTTAATGTATTTTCTCATTAAAGATTTTTTTTGTAGCTTTATCGAAGGTTTTGGGAAGGTTGTAGGCACATATACTCCCTTTGCCCTATTACATTAATACATATACATGAAAAAAATAGTTTATACATTAAGTGCACTTGTTATTGCAAGCGCAGTTTTCTTTGCCTGTAAAAAGGACAAAAAAGAAGTAGACAACGAAACTCAAACGGTTTCCGATAACGCACTTGCTGAACAGGAGTTTATGCGTATCGGGCCTTCTATAAGTGAAAGAGCAGTATCCACTCCGGGAGTAAAAAAAGGGATCGTTAAGGACCTTTTTTCAGTGTTTTCAACCTGTGCCAGTGATTCTTTGACAGGTGACACTGCTGGCTACGCGGCCGGAGCGTTTACAAACCTAGCTAACTTACCTACGCTAACTCTTGATTGGGGAACTGGTTGCAGCGATGTTGACAATGTTAACCGCACCGGTAAAATTTCTGCAACTTTTACTAAACCATATGATATTGTTGGTAGTGTTATTACTATTACACCAAATAATTATACTGTAAACGGTGTAGCTTATACAGGAACTATTCGAATCACAAAGTTGGCAGGAGGTAATAATCCTTCTTTCAGAACTGAAGTAATAAATGGAAATTGTACAAACGGAACTTTTAGTATAGATTGGGCTTGTGATAAAACAATAACTTATACTGCAGGCTTTACTACGCAAAGTGATCCTAATGATGATATTATTTCAATTACCGGAAATTCAAGCGGTAAAAACCGTGATGGAAGAACCTTTAGTGTGGTTATCAAAAGTGCTTTGGAAAAAATGGCAAACTGTAAATATATCTCAAAAGGAACATTGGAAATTACTCCCGACGGATTAAAAACAAGAACTGTTGATTTTGGAAACGGTACTTGTGATGCAACCGGAACCTTTACTGTGGGCGGAAATACATTTACGTTTACAATGCAATAAAAAAATTTGCAGGTTAAAACATTTTACTATATTTGCTCATAAGAAAAAGGACACCGGGGTATGGCACTTGATATCTTCGATTTTTACGATAAAATGGAACGCAACAATATCTTGCTTTCCTTTAAGGGAGATATTACGTCGGAGCTGCTCACTTCTATTCTTCAAATCATGGAATCTAAAATGGATAACATGCAGGAAGAACCAAAGATGAAAAAGAAGGTGTACAATGTTCTGGTTGAGTGTTTACAAAATCTATATCACCACATGGATGATACGGCAGCCGAAACAGGAGACAGAGGTAAAAGTTCGGCTATTTTTACTATTGGTAAAACAGACAACGAATACGATATCATTACCGGAAACTACATTGCTAATGAAAATGTAACCGGAATGAAACAAAGATTGGATGAAGTTAATGCTCTTACAAAAGAAGAATTAAAAGACTATTACAAGCAGATTTTGAATAACGGAGAAATGTCGTTGAAAGGTGGCGGTGGATTAGGGATGATAGATATTGCCCGTAAAACAGGTCAAAAACTAGGATATGAATTTCAAAAGATTGACGATAAAGTGTCTTTCTTTAGTTTAAGAATAAAAATTTCACAACTATAATTAAATAACAAGGTAAATATGGAAAAGTTCTCAATCGACGGTACACCTAAAACTCCTTCAATTAGCTTCGATCTGGCTTCTGGAGTGCTTGAAATTAAAGGTCGTTCTATTCCTGAAAATTCAATCGAATTCTACAAACCATTGGTAGATTCTTTAGAAAAATATGCAGGAAGCCCTAAATCGGCTACAAACGTTAATATTCAATTAGAGTATTTTAATACGAGTTCATCTAAGTGTATTTTAGATGTATTCAAAAAATTAGAGTCGATTCATAAAGGTGGAAGTGCAGTTACCATCAACTGGCATTATGAAGAAGATGATGAGGATATGCTTGAAGCGGGTGAAGATTACCAGGCTATCATTAGCGTACCTTTCAAAATGGTACAAATAGAAGAGTAATATTATTCTTTATCATACTAAAGGCATGCGCATTGAAATACATGTGCATGCTTTTTTGTTTCCTATATTGAAGCCTGCAAAACTCTAAACACGAAAACATTTTCATGTGTTTTCCTGCATGGAATTTTCTCCCCATTGTTTCTGTATTAACTCCTTGTACAGACACTTGTAATACAAACAAAAAAGTTTACCTTCGCCTTTCACTTTAAAAAAAACCTATGAAAAAACTAAAATCTCTAGTGATCATTTTATCTGCAACAGCATTTATGGTCTCATGTTCCGTTGAAAGAAGGCATTATATGGCCGGATACAACATTGACTGGAAAAACGGCAAATCAGATGCAGTCGCTAAAAACTCTGCTACCAAAGTAAAAAGCAAAGTCACATCAACCGTTTCAGCACAGGGCATCATCGAGAATTCAAGTTCTCAAGCTGCTGATGCAGTAGTTGCTACACAAAATGCTGCAACAATTATTGCGCAGGGTAATCAAGCGGCGAACAACACCTTTACAGCTAAAAGATCAGCTGCTAAAGTTAATTCTACTGCAGAAACAAACACTTTGGGCTTCAAAGAAAAAATTACAATTGTAAAAGCTGCTAAAGAAATGAAAAAATCAGCCGCAGGGGAAGACATCAGTAAAGGGCTTTATATTGTTTTAGCTATCCTTATTCCTTTTGTGGCAGTTGGCTTAGCAACTGATTGGGGTATCGAAACACTTTGGAATGTACTTTGGTGTTTATTGTGTGGAATCCCGGGAATTATCCACGCCTTCATCATTTTAAAGAGAAAAGGAATCCTTTAATCATTGAGTAAAAAAAACATTAACTATTTATTAATCGGCGGACATATTGCGGCAGCCATATTCTTGCTGCTTATGCCCGCCGATTTGTTTGATAATGGTCAAAGCATTTGTTTATCCCGCCTGCTTTTTGATCAGGAATGCCCGGGCTGCGGCATTACAAGGGCAATACAACACCTCATTCATTTCGATTTTAGCGCGGCGTGGCATTTCAATAAACTGAGTTTTATTGTGTTTCCTATACTGGCTTTCCTTTTTGCAAGAAATGTTTACCGCCTTTACATGAAAAGCAAAATCGTTTGATCCGGCTTTTTTAATTATATACTCAAGAGGTTATTGTACAACGGCACACGGATGGCTGTGATTTTTAATGTTTCTATGATTAAAAACCCTGCTTTAATCTTAAAAGATCAGCGTCATCTGCGTTCTATAACCCATAAATCCTTCTGTTAAAAACTCGGTAAACTTTAATTTCCCTTTATTCACAAGCTCTTCGTACTTTTACCCTCTATGTCGGCAGGTACCAAAAATAAGGCGGATAAACAGGAAACTCCATTGATGAAACAATTCAATGAGATCAAATCCAAATACCCGGATGCGATTTTGTTATTCAGAGTGGGCGACTTTTACGAAACCTTTGGTTCAGATGCCGTAAAAACGGCAGCAACCCTCGGCATTGTTTTAACACGCAGAGCAAATGGCGCAGCAGCCTACATGGAGCTTGCAGGTTTTCCCTATCATTCATTGGACTCTTATTTACCACGTTTAGTTCGTGCCGGATATCGCGTTGCCGTTTGTGATCAGTTGGAAGATCCAAAAATGACCAAAACCATTGTAAAACGTGGGGTTACCGAATTGGTTACTCCCGGTTTATCATTCAACGATAAAGTTTTAGAGAACCGATCAAATAATTTTCTTGCCTCTCTTTATTTTAATAAAGACCAGGCAGGGGTTTCTTTTTTGGATATTTCAACCGGTGAGTTTTTAGTAGCAGAAGGAAGTTTTTCTTATGTCGAAAAATTAATCCAGAATTTTAAACCCAATGAAGTACTCTTTCAAAAAGCAAACAAAGCACAACTGAATGAACTGATAGGAGAAAAGTTTTATTCGTTCGGATTAGATGATTGGGCTTTTACTTACGATTATGGTTACGAATCATTAAACAAACATTTCGTTACCAATTCCCTGAAAGGCTTTGGTATTGAAGGAATGGAGAACGCTATTGCATCATGTGGTGCAATTTTACATTACCTCAACGAAACTAAACACGATCGTGTAAAACACATTACAACTGTTTCGCGCATTGAAGAAGAAAAGTATGTTTGGCTCGATCGTTTCACTATTCGTAACTTAGAGATCTTCGGTTCCAATCATGAAAATGGAAAATGTTTAGTGGATGTTGTTGATCATACCGTTTCCCCGATGGGGGCACGACTCCTGAAACGATGGATGGCATTGCCTTTGAAAGATATAGATCAGATCAACGAACGTTTAAGCATTGTAGAATATTTTGTTTACGATTACGAATTGTGTGACACACTTCGTACAAAATTTGAAATGCTTGGTGACCTTGAAAGATTAATTTCAAAAGCTGCTGCGGGTAGAATAAATCCACGTGAAGTAGTTCAGTTAAAACGTTCATTGTATCTTACCGAAGAAATAATGCAAGAAGCGGGTAAGTCCGAAAACCCTGCTCTAAGAGCAACTGCAGCCAAATTAAACACCTGTGTTCCATTACGCGATCGTTTGGAAAAAGAGATCAAAGAAGATGCTCCCGTTGTTGTTGCAAAAGGAAATGTTATTTGTGATGGCGTACACGAAGAATTGGATGAACTAAGAGCCATCTCCGGTTCGGGCAAAGGATTTTTACTACAAATTCAAAACCGTGAAAGCGAGCGAACTGGCATACCTTCTCTGAAAGTGGCGTTTAACAATGTGTTTGGCTATTATTTAGAAGTAACGAATTCACATAAAGATAAAGTTCCAAACGATTGGATCCGCAAACAAACGCTTACCAATGCGGAGCGTTACATTACACCTGAATTAAAAACCTACGAAGAAAAAATATTAGGAGCTGAAGAAAAGATCTCGGCAATTGAAATCCGTTTGTACGAAGAGCTGGTGCGTGATATGGCAGATTATATTTTGCCGATTCAACAAAATGCTGCATTAATAGCGCGTATGGATTGTTTACTTTCTTTTGCTGCATTGGCAAGAAACAACAATTATGTAAAGCCACAGTTGAACGATGGTTTTGCTTTGAATATTACGGATGGCCGCCATCCTGTTATTGAAAAACAATTGCCTTTAGGTGAAGAGTACGTTTCCAATTCGGTTTACTTAGATAACGACACACAACAGATTATCATGATCACCGGACCTAACATGTCGGGTAAATCGGCTTTGTTGAGACAAACAGCTTTAATAGTTTTGTTAGCACAAATAGGATGTTACGTTCCTGCACAAGCTGCGGAGATTGGTATCATTGATAAGATTTTTACACGTGTGGGCGCGAGTGATAATATCTCTTCGGGCGAATCAACCTTTATGGTGGAGATGAACGAAACAGCGAGTATTGTAAACAACCTCAGCAATCGCAGTTTGGTTTTACTGGATGAGATCGGAAGAGGAACTTCTACTTACGATGGTATTTCTATTGCCTGGGCCATTGCCGAATACATTCACGAACATCCCAAGTCGAAAGCAAAAACATTATTTGCTACACACTATCATGAGTTGAATGAAATGAGCCATTATTTTACACGCGTTAAAAATTTTAATGTAAGTGTAAAAGAGTTGAACAACAAAATCATTTTCTTACGTAAACTTGCCGAAGGTGGCAGTGAACACAGCTTTGGTATTCATGTGGCACGTATGGCGGGCATGCCCAAACAAGTGATTGATCGTGCCAACCAAATCTTAAAAAAACTGGAACGCGAACACGAAGCAGAATTAGCCGACGGCAATACCAGTGTTGTAAAATCAAAAGACGGTGAATCGGACCTGCAATTAAGTTTCTTCCAATTAGACGATCCTATTCTGCAAAATATCCGTGAGCAAATTTTATCTACCGATATCAACACGCTCACTCCCGTAGAAGCTTTAATGAAGCTGAATGAGATTAAGAAGATGATTGGGGGGAAGTAATTTTATTTTATAGGTTTCAACAACAACTTAAAGCATTACTCATATACATCCTTTCGGTGTCCTACTTTTTGTACATCTATTACACTTATTACATCATCAATCGAATAAACAACCCGGTAATCGCCTATCCTTATACGCCACAGTGGTAAATAACTTCCTTTTAATTTTTTACAACCTTGAGGTCTTGGACTCATTGCTAACTGCAAAATAGCAGCAGTAATTGTTATTACTTGCTTTTTAGGAAGCGCCTCCAACTCTTTGGCAGCCGACTTCTTAATGGTTATCGTGTACATTTTAAAGTTTACCCTTTTTCTTTAAATGAGCCATTACCTTTTCAAAAGGAAGGCTCTGCTCCTCGGAGCGTACTTCGGCAACAATAATATCCAGCATATCATCCAATTGTTCCGAATGTTTTTTAAATAGATTATAGTCAATAACAACCGCCTTCTTTTTGTTATGTTCATCCATTATATAGCTTATTCCTTTCATGCTCCCTTTTTAGTAGTCCTTATAAGCAAATTTAGTGATTTAAATTAAATTCCACTATAAGTATTTACACTACCCTTTTTGGGCTAAAGATGATTTGCCTTCCTCTCACCTCAATACACTTACTCCCGTAGAAGCTTTAATGAAGCTGAACGAGATCAAGAAAATGATTGGGGGGAAGTAGTATAAAGCTCTTTATCAGGATTTACTTTTCACTTTTTTTAAAAGTTCATTGTGCTCCTTCAGCAACTTATTATACTCCTCCAATAAAGCTATATACTTCTTCTCCAAACTTTCGTAACCGGGCGAGGGCTCTTTTACACTGTGGCTTTCTGTCCCAATAGTACTATACTTCCTGAGCTCTTTTATTTCATCCGCGAAATTGTAGTTGATTATCTTCCCGATTTCTTCCATCAGCATCAAATCAATTTTAGCCTGCTGAAAAAGATTATAGATGTGCTGACGCGTATAATTTATTCGTTTGGCAAGTTTGGTAATAGGATATTCGCTCTTGCGTACCGCTGTTTCCAGTATAGAACCCATGTGTTTACTCATGAGTGCAAGTAATAAACACTTTCGTATAATATATTTTACGTTATTTTTTACAAATAAGTAAAGAAGCGCTTACGGTTGTGGAGATGGAAATTCGGGTAACAGAAATCCCGGTTCTATTTCCCGGTATTTTTGAGTAGTTCGGCGTATTCAGTCTGGAGCTTGCTATACTTCTCCAGCAGATCAATGTACTTTTTTTCCAGCGTTCCGTATTCGACCGAAAACTCTCCAACAGGTTCACCACTTGCATGTTTCCCATATTTCTTTAACACCTTAACCTCGTCCGAAAAATCATGCCTGATTATCTTCCCGATTTCTTCCAGCAAAGCTATATCCACATTGGGCTGCTGAAACAGGTTATACATGTGTTGGCGTGTGTAACCTATTTGCCTCGCCAGTTTGCTAATGGGATACTCGCTTTTCCGCACGGCATTTTCGAGAATATTGCCCAAGTGTTTTTGCATGTATGCAAGAAAAGAACTAGTTAGTAAAAAATATTTTACTCATTATTTGACAATTGTGTCAAATTATTATACATTAGCTGCTGTTTTCAGGATCCCTTAATTCTAAAATACACGGTCAAATGGACGTAAACTCATACCAATCGATGCTTGTAGCTGTTTTAAGGGCTGCTTTTAACTCACATAAAATTAGTGCCGACAGTTCATAGTTCTTCAAAACCCCGGGAGAAAAATTCTTTCAGGGACTTTTTGTGAAGCTTAAGGATCTTTAACAGGGAACGAAGTGTTATGTTAGAACCATTTTCTATCCGCCAGTATTGTTTGCGGTCGAGGTTATGGTCAAGTGCAAATGTTTCGTAGCTTGTATAGCCCGCTTTCACCCGTAGTTCCTTTATTTTTTCTCCCAGTTTACGGATATGTAAATCCGATATGTCGTGCTGCTTTTTAGCCATTTGCAATCGTAAATGTTCAATAAAAGCCCGGCAATATTTACGGCATATATTGCACAATTCATTTTTTTTAATTACATTTATAATAGAACAGGTAATGATCTCATCTAAAAAACTGATGGTTCTTTTAACAGCCATAACAACAATTAATTCCATTAACGCTCAGATAAAAGTATTTACGGGAGGCAACACTATTGTTGGCTCCACCAGCAGCCCTGTTTCGGGAGCAAAACTACAGGTTGCCGGAACAAGCATTTTTACAACAGCTACCGGAACAGTAACACCCACTTCGGCGGCTTATATTCCTTCTGTAAACGCTTACTCCTCGGCTTCAACTCCTGACTATACATGGAGCGGCAATATTACTACCGGATTATTTCATCCTGCCAGTAATGTGTTGGGATTTACCACTAACGGCACAGAGAGAATGCGTGTCCACTCCAATGGTTGTGTTGGAATTGGAACTACAAGTCCGCAAGAGTTTTTTCAATTAGGCGACCGCTTTACATTTCACAACGGCGCCACAAAATACTTAGGTTACAATTCTTATTATGATGCGGGGGCATCAACCAATAAACGGTTGGTTGCTGATTATGCATCTTCCATTGCTTTTGGAAGTGGCGATATTTATTTTAACATTGCAGCAAGCAGCACTGCCGGCAGCTCAATTACCTTTACTGATGCGTTGCATATAAAGAACGATGGGAAAATAGGAATTGACAATGCTTATCCTGGTTATAAATTAGATGTTGCCAACGGAGATGTTAACATTCCTTCTTCTACCAGTTATGGTTATCGTGTTGGGGGTAATATAATATTGACTCAGAGAAACATTACATCAAGCCTGTTTGTTGGTAACGGGTCAGGTAACTCTACCACAGCTTCTAATAATACTGCTGTTGGTTACAAGGCTCTTTATACTGCTACTTCTGCTACACCAAACAATGCTTTTGGGGCCTATGCTTTGTATAATAACACTACAGGTTATTTTAATTTGGCTATGGGTGACAGTGCAATGTACTCTACAACAACCGGATTAGGAAATGTGGCTATTGGCTCTTATTCTATGCGGAAAAACACAACCGCTTCCAATAATACAGCTGTGGGAGGAAAAACAATGTATGCTAATACAACTGGCGTTGGTAATGCTGCTTTTGGCTGGGCAACTCTTACATCAAATACTACAGGGGCCAACTCTTCAGCATACGGCTATCAATCTCTTTTTTACAATACTACCGGTAATAATAACTCTGCAATTGGATTTAAGTCACTATTTAACAATACCACTGGCTCTGATAACACTGCCCTGGGAGTTAACACTGGATTGACCTGTGTTACCGGTTCTTACAATACATTTGTTGGCGAATATGCAGACGCAGGGGGCAACAATTACCAAAACGCTACCGCTGTAGGTTATGGTGCAGTAGTTTCTGCAAGCAATAAAATCAGAATAGGGAATGCCTCTGTTACTGAAATTGCAGGACAGGTTGGCTGGACTACTCTTTCTGATTCACGTTTTAAAACCGATGTGCAGGAAAATGTAAAAGGCTTGGAGTTCATTAAAAAACTAAGGCCCGTTACATATAAAGTGAATACTGCTCAGCTAGACGATTACCTGATTCAAAACATGCCCGATAGTGTTAAGCTAATGCACAAAGCAGGGATGAGTTTTACAGTCTCTTCGGCTACTATTCACTCCGGCTTTCTTGCCCAGGAAGTGGAACTAGCCGCACAACAGGTGGGATATACAAACACAATTGTAAGTGCGCCGGCTAACGAAAATGATGTATACGGAATTGCCTATGGTGAATTAGTAGTTCCACTGGTAAAAGCAATGCAGGAACAAAATGCGCAGGTTGACAGCCTTATAAAAACCACGCACAAACTGGATTCAGTAAACAGTGTATTGCAAAATCAATTAAACGATGTGGTAAACAACTGCTGTCAGACCAAAGCCGGTGCAGGAACCCTTAATCGATCAGGCATCCAACCAGAAACCTCTAACCAGGAACAGGTTAACTGGCTTGCCCAAAATAAACCCAACCCGTTCAATAAAGAAACAACGATTGAATACAATGTAATACAAGAAGGAAAAGGTAGTATTATGATTTTTGATATGAATGGGAAATTATTAAAAACAATTCCTGTGAAAATTCCCGGAAAAGGAAGCATAATCATTAATGGCAACGATTTTATTGCAGGCATATATTACTACAGTTTGGTGGTAAATGATGTGGAGGTGGATACCAAGAAAATGATTTTAACGGAGTAGGCCATGAAAGAACTTATAAAATATAAAAAATGCGCATTGGTTGCTCTGATCATGATTATTACAACCGTACAAGTGAAAGCGCAATTACCTAAATATAACCCATTGTACGATTCTGTTTTTATAGAGAATTTTAATGGTAGTGTTTTAGATACCGCCAAATGGAAAACAAGTTATGATTGGGGAAATTTTTTTAACAGTGACACTATTGGCTGTATGGTTTCCGGTAGTAGGGTAATACATGATTTAGCCTGCCTGGATTATGATGCATTTGATACTACCAACAGAGTTATTAGTAATGGTACGTGTAAAATGATCTTGCGTAAAGAAAATGTTCAGGGTATAATTCCTTTGTTTTACAATTGTGATTCCACTGAATGTAACGGAAGAACCTGTTACTATAATTCAGATAGCACCGTTCACTTCTGCATGAGCTCTGACACCCTTAACTTCAAATATACTAACACCATGCTGCAAAGTAAGGCAGAATTTAAATACGGTTATTTTGAAATTCGTTTCCGTTTTCCCGGATGGACTTCATCGGCATACAATGGCTACTCCCCAACTTTTTGGTTGTGGAATGCCACTACTCCAAACCCATGGAGCGAAATAGATATTTATGAAATATATGGGACCAACGGTAAATTCACTAATTGTATTCATGTTGATGCAACAGTAGACGGAATAAAAGAAGGCACTGTTGATCCGATACCAACCCCTCCTGGGGAACCATTTATATCATTAAACCAATGGCACACTGCTTCTGTGAACTGGACACCGGATTCAATTGGGTTTTATCTCGATGATACTTTCATACGCGCCAGTGTAAACGATACCAATCAATATTTACAGCCTATGGCCATGTTTATTGAAAACACCATCCCTTTGTTTTTTAGCTGCTCCGGTGTTGATTCAACAAACACTACTTTTCCTATTACTTACGAAATAGATTATGTGAAAGCATGGCAACCTAAATTGGTCTGCGATTCAAATAAAGTTTATTGCAACACAACTCAAAGCACGTTTAATAGCAAACATTATCAAAGCCTTACTTTGGGCGGGAGCGGATGCTCGGCTACATTTAATAACGGAATAAACACCGCCAAAGGTGTAGATTACGTACTCTTACAGGAAGGTTTTGAAGTTGGAAGCAATATGTCAATGTTGATAAGCACTGAACCTTGTTGGAACGGGCAGGTGATGCAACAAAGCACTATTAATACGCCTATACCTTCGCCCACCAATTTAAAGCAAGTTGTTTCATCTAAATACCCAACGAACTAAACCATGAGAAGAATACTTATCATAGTGCTATTTCTTTTGATTGGGCGGAACGTGAAGAGTCAAACATTCGTACATGATGTTATTGGCCGATATTTGTGCGAAAGAAAACTTCTTGACGTGAACAACAACCCTGTCATTCCAAATTGTATTTGCTATTTTGAACTATGGCCCAATACCATGTTTTCGAATTGCGTCGAATATCAGGATTCCTGTTTTGGAGGAGGCTTGTGGGAACATATTTATATGGAAGTTGAGGTATTATCCGATAGTACTTTTCAGGGCTTCGATCCCTGGACCCAACCAGAATTAGCAACAGGTAAACTATATGCCAACGACAGCATTTACTATCGAATATTTTATCCTTCTCCACCAACATATAATAGATGGAAAGAATTTCGCGGTTTTAAATTATACAGTTTTGTTGGTATAGAAGAGTTAAATAAACCCGAAAACGAACTAATGATTAGCCCGCAGCCTGCAAGTGATGTAATGCACATACAAAGTACTCAGGTTCTTTTTACCCAAAAAGAACCGCCCAAGCTGTATGATATGAGTGGGAAAGAAATAAAATTACCAGTACAGTTTATCAATGCTAACACTTATAAAGTGGATGTACGCGGGTTAAGCCCGGGAGTATTTATCTTAGCAATAAAAACTGAAAAAGGTGTTTTAAAGAAAAAATTTATTGTGCAACATTAAATGGCTATTGTAAGTAAGTATATTGTGCAAGCATTAAAAAACAGAATAGATTTATATGGTATTTAGTAGTGGGGTATTTCTGGTTTATTTTCTGCCTTTTTTTCTTCTGATTTATTTTGCAGTGGGGAAGAAATTTAAAAACGCTGTTTTACTGCTGTCCAGCATTCTGTTTTATATGTGGGGGGCTCCCCTGTTTATTTTTGCAATACTCGCCACCACCACACTCGATTTTTACCTGGTGAAAATAATGAACGATGCCACAAGCGAACGGAAACGTAAAATGTTCCTGGTTCTGTCCTTGTGTCTTAATCTCGGAATGCTTTTTTATTTTAAGTATTGTAATTTTTTTGTTGAGAACTTTAACATGGCTCTTAGTGGTCTTGGCATGAAACAGGTTCAGTGGACACAGGTTGTTTTACCAATAGGAATTTCTTTTTACACCTTTGAAAGCCTTACCTATGTGGTTGATGTATACAGAAGGTTACACAAGCCTCTGAAAAATTTCTGGCAGTATCAAACCTATATTCTTCTTTTCCCAAAACTTATAGCCGGACCTATCATACGCTATCATGAGATAGGCGACCAGCTTACCGATCGTAGCGAAAACGAAACACTAAATAATAAAATAAGTGGTATGTGCCGCTTTATTATAGGGTTATCAAAAAAGGTGCTCATCGCTAATATCATGGCCGAGAAGGCGGATATTCTATTCGCTATTCCTGAAAATGAGTTGATACCCAGCGGGGTTGCCTGGCTTGGAATGCTCGCATATACTTTCCAAATCTATTTCGATTTTTCGGGCTATTCAGATATGGCTATTGGGATAGGGCGTATGCTTGGGTTTAAATTCCCGGAGAATTTCAACAATCCTTATCTCGCAGGCAGTATAACCGAGTTTTGGCGAAGATGGCACATGACGTTGGGCAACTGGATGAGAAACTACCTTTATATACCTCTCGGTGGAAATAAGGTAAACTCAAGGATGAGGCTATACTTCAATCTGTGGATTGTTTTTCTGGCATCCGGTTTTTGGCATGGCGCAGCCTGGACTTTTATTTTTTGGGGAGCGTATCATGGTTTGTTTTTGGTGCTGGAGCGGATATTCTTGTTAAAAGTATATGAAAAAATCGGGCGTTTTGTTTCCACCATTATCACATTCTTTTTAGTTGCTGTTGGTTGGATTTTTTTCAGGAGTGATACTGTTACACAGGGATTTGCAGTTATACAAAGCATGTTTAGCTTTACAGGAGAATGTCCTCCGCTTTTTATAGAGCCCCAATTTATTGCGCTTTTAGGTCTTGCATTCTTCTTTTCGTTTTTTGCCTTGTCTGAAAAAACCAGATCTTTACAAAACATCATTTATTTTTCGGATTATACAACAAAGCAAACACTCGTTTTTACCGGAGTGGCCGCTTGTCTGTATATATTATCTCTGGCATCTATATTGTCTACCGATTTTAATCCGTTCATTTATTTCCGGTTTTAACTAATGTTGAATAATATAAAAGCTAAAAATAGTATAACAACAAATTTATCTTCACACAGCTTAAAATGAATCGTTCGCACAAAATAAAAATAGTTGTTTTCAGTGGTATGATGTTAATGCTTGTAGCTCCGTTGATACAAAAGCTGGGTGTTTTTACATTTGAAGAACTTAAGGGACAAAAAGAGCTTGCGAAAAAACCCGTGTTCAGTGATACGGCATGGTTTTCCGGAAACTTCCAGAAAACAGAGAATAAATATATTGATGCTAATCTGGGTTTTAGAGAGCCTTTGATCCGCTTAATTAATCAGATCAAGTGGGCGGTATATGGAGTTTCTGAACGCTCGTGGGTTATAAAAGGAAGAGACAATGAGTTGTATAGCTATTCAAGTATTGAAAATTATAATGGAGGAAATTATGTTGGTGATGATATCATTAATCAAAATGTATCAAACATTAAACTGATCACCGAAGCATTGAAAAACAGATACAACATAGATCTGATCGTTGTGTTTGCTCCCGGAAAGGCCAGTTTTTATCCGGAAAAGATCCCCTGGTATCTTGATGGTTATCATAAACCTGAGAATAATTATGAAAAATATTTCGCCGCGTTCGCCAAAGAAAAAATCAACTTTCTCGATCTCAACTCCTGGTTTAAAAAAATAAAAACAAGTACTCCTTATCCATTGTATCCAATTAACGGTACACACTGGAGTTCATACGGAGCATATTTGACAATAGATACACTGACAAAATATATAGAAAACAAAACGAACATTGATTTGCCCGAAATAAAAAAAGATCAGGTGATTATTTCGGAACAAATGCAGGGCGCTGATTATGACCTGGGAGAACTGCTAAATGTAATCAAAGAACCGAAAAACAAGCCCATGCCATATGTTACAGTAAGCTACACAAGTGCAGGAAAACAAAAGATAAATACTCTGGTTATAGCAGATTCGTATTGGTTCGGAATCCAGGAACACAAAATGGCACAATCCGTTTTTGAAAACGATGAGTTTTGGTTCTATAATAAGGATGTTTATAAAAATGGTGCCAACACTGGTGTAAATCCCAATAGCCTCAATATAATGGATGAGGTCAAAAAGCATCGCTGCATTATTCTGATCGCGTCAGAATCCACATATGGTTTATTTCCATTTGGATTTATAGAAAAAATAAGTAAAGAAGGCGACCTGCTTACCGATGACCAATGGATGGATAACTGCAAAAACGAAATAAAGCGAAATAAAGAATGGATGCTGCAAATTGTGAAAAAGGCGAAAGAAAACAAGGTAAGTGTAGAAGAAATGATAACGCGCGATGCTCAGTATATGCTTAGTGTAAAGAAAGAAAAATACGGAGAAGTTGACCTTAGTGACGAGCAATGGATTGCAAACTGCAAAAATGAAATCCGCAACAACAAAGATTGGATGCTGCAAATTGTGAAAAAGGCGAAAGAAAACAAGGTAAGTGTAGAAGAAATGATAGGGCTTGATGCGAAATTTATGCTCGACGAAAAGAAAAAGAAAGGCAAGGACAATGGCCTGAGTGATGAACAGTGGCTGAAGAACTGTAAGAACGAAATCCGCAACAACAAAGACTGGATGCTGCAAATTGAGAAAAAAGCAAAGCAAAATAAAGTAAGTGTTGAAGAGATGATAGAACTTGATGCGAAATTTATGCTTAGTGAAAAGAAGAAAAAAGAAGGACAACACTAACTCAACTCTCTTGGAAAAAATTCACTCCTTTTATCTGTACTATGAAAGCAAAGATCTTTTTGTTGACTTTACTTTTCCTTTTTTCATTAAAAGGAAATTCACAATATATAATTGCTGGTGAACCATCTGCTACATTTTTTGATATTAACCCTGATACACTTCTCAATCCATGGTTATTTGGGGGAGACGAATACTATATTGTTGACATTGACCAAGACCTGGTTAATGATTTTAATTTTCATGCCCTCACTAGCGTAGGGCTGGGACAAGGGGTAAACTATGTCTCTGTTACTGCACTTTACCCCTCAATTCAGCTTGCACTTGGGCGTTCTGACTCTGTATGGGGATCTGGTAATTGGATAACTGCTGACATTTTAAAAATATATTCACTTGGTGACACCATATCTGCCTCGGGGTTTATTCCTATAAACACTGCGTATCTTGGGTACACGAACAGTTCTGCTAATTGGCCAGGCTGGTATCTTAATGCCAGCGATTGGATAAATATCGGAGACAAATACATTGGATTTAGTATCACAGATCTTAGTGGCGAGATTGCATACGGATGGATCAAGGTTAATTGCACAAGTTCATATGTAGCTACTGTTAAAGAGTTTAGTATCGGGCCCTTTGCTCCCGTTGGTATTGAGAAGAAAGACATAGATAAGGCGTTTGTCATATATCCAAACCCAGCTTCTGAGAAAATCCATGTTGAACAAACGAATAAGATCACGAAACTACAGGAAATAAGTCTGATAGCGCCATGTAGCACTGAGCCTATTAAAACATTCACAGATAAAAACGAAATAGATGTAAGCCAATTGACAGAAGGTATTTATTTTCTAAGGATCAAAACAAACAGCGGAGTCCTAACAAAGAAAATTGTAGTTCAACACTAAACTACTCCTTCTTAGCCTTCAAAAAATTCCCATCCGCATCGTAGTACAGCATAGTATCATCGTCGCCTTTCTCTACCTCAACAATTATTTCTTTTGGGATTTCGGCTGTTTCTACTGAACGAGCCTGGTTAAACTTCCAGTCTTTGTATTCGCCGCTTAAAGCATGATCCATTATTTTTTTTGGAACATCTTTCTTTTTCAATTCGGTTCCCGTAATCAGCCATTTCCCCTCAGGGCTGAATACTGCAATGTATTTGGCTTTCCCGTTTTTAAAATCTACCTCGTATTTTCCGTTGTCCAGTTCCCATTTAAGCGCTTTCATTCCGGGGTGTTTTTCATTAAAAGCTTTTTTTACTCCTTCCGGAACAGCCGATTCATTTATTTTGTTTTCTGCTTTTTGAGCATTAACACTCAAAGCAAACACCGCTAAAATTATACTCAAAAAAATTGTTTTCATAAAACAAGGGTTTTAAATTGTTATGATTAATACCAGTAAATCTAATCATTATTTGGAATATTCCTTAACTCTTTTTAGCCGCAGATTCACACAGATTGCGCAGATGAATTCATTTGAATTAATAGATAAAGATTCTTATATCATAAAAAATCCTTGAAATCCGCGTTAATCCGCGGCGAACTATGAACGGCTAATTGTCTACCATTATGTTGTTCCCAGTTCCCACCTTTCCCAAACCAAATTTTACAATCCCTTTATCTTTTAATAACTCTTTTTGGGCGCACACAAAGTTTTTCATTTTGTACTTTTGCAGAAAATTAAAATTACCTTTTATGCAAGCTCAACTTCATTTGAAAGAAGAAAACGGACAGCAGGTATCACCTGTTCTTCCGGCACATGTAAAAAATTACCTGATCGATATCGACGGAACTATTTGCGACGATATCCCCAACGAACAACCGGAACGTATGATAACTGCCGCAGTTTATCCGGATGCACTGGAAACACTTAATAATTGGTATAAAGAAGGTCATATCATAACTTTTTTTACTTCACGCACCGAAGAACATCGTAAAGTAACCGAAGAATGGCTGGCAAAACATGATTTTAGCTATCATGGGCTTTTGATGGGAAAACCCCGCGGAGGTAATTACCATTGGATAGATAATCACATGGTGCGCGCCACCCGTTTTGAAGGTAAATTCACCAATTTGGTACAAAAAGAGGCTACCATTCAGGTTTTCGAAAGTTGATCCTATAGAACACAGATGAAGCTGATTAGGCAGATTTTTTATGGTTTTTATTGGTTTTTACCGCGTAAATCATAAAAATCAGCGTTATTGGCGTTCTATCCTCCCCCGTACTACTTATCGCTTTTTTTCTTACTTTTATCCTTATTTTAAGGAGATATAACTATGTGTGGAATTGTAGGATACATTGGAAATAGAGAAGCTTACCCGGTTTTGGTAAAAGGCTTACACCGTTTAGAATACAGAGGGTATGACAGCGCTGGTGTTGCCATGATAAACAAAGGCGGCACTATGAATGTGTACAAGAAAAAAGGAAAGGTTTCTGACCTCGAAGCTTTTGCAAAAGGGAAAGATATTTCCGGAACCATTGGTATCGGACATACTCGTTGGGCAACCCATGGTGAACCAAATGATATCAACTCACACCCTCATTATTCTCAAAGTGGTGATCTGGTAATGATCCACAATGGTATTATTGAAAACTACGCTTCTTTAAAAGAAGGCTTAATAAAACGCGGACATACATTTAAATCACAAACAGATACAGAAGTACTTGTTCATTTGATAGAAGACATCAAAAAGAGCGAGAATATGAAAACCGGGCACGCTGTACTAGCTGCGTTGAATCAGGTAATTGGAGCTTATGCAATAGTTGTTTTAGATAAAAACGATCCCAACACATTAATTGCCGCAAAAAAGGGTAGCCCTATGGTTATTGGGATTGGTGAAAATGAATTTTTTATAGCTTCCGATGCTTCTCCTATTGTTGAATACACCAAAAACGTTGTTTATCTGGAAGATGAACAGGTAGCTATAGTTAGAAGAGGAGAAGAAATAAAATTACGTACTATCAAAGATAAAGAGATTCCTTTATATGTACACGAACTGGAAATGGAGCTTGAAGCTATTGAAAAAGGCGGATACGAACATTTTATGTTAAAGGAGATCTACGAACAACCCCGCTCTGTAAAAGACAGTATGCGCGGGCGATTAAATGCAGAACAAGGATTGGTTCAGTTAGGCGGCATTGTTGATCACTTAGGTAAATTTAAAAACGCGAAACGTATCATCATCATTGCCTGCGGTACATCGTGGCATGCTGGCCTGGTAGCAGAATATTTGTTTGAAGAATATGCGCGCATACCTGTCGAAGTAGAATACGCATCGGAGTTCCGTTACCGAAATCCGATTATTTATGCTGATGATGTGGTAATCGCTATTTCTCAGTCAGGAGAAACTGCCGATACTCTTGCTGCTATTGAATTAGCAAAAAGCAAAGGTGCCACCATTATTGGTGTTTGTAATGTGGTTGGTTCTTCTATTCCGCGCGCTACACACGCCGGATCGTATACACACGCCGGACCCGAAATTGGTGTTGCATCAACCAAAGCATTTACTGCTCAGGTAACCGTGCTCACTTTAATGGCTTTAAACGTAGCTCACGAAAAAGGAACTTTACCTGAAAACCGCTACCGTCAGTTATTATACGAACTGGATGCGATCCCTTCAAAAATTGAAGAAGTATTAAAACAAAACGATCTCATTAAACACATTTCTGATATCTATAAAGACGCACGCAATGCTTTGTATTTGGGAAGAGGTTATACTTTTCCGGTTGCATTGGAAGGCGCATTAAAACTAAAAGAAATTTCCTACATTCATGCAGAAGGTTATCCTGCTGCTGAAATGAAACATGGGCCAATTGCCTTAATAGATGAGGAAATGCCGGTATTTGTAATTGCAACCAAAGGATTAAACTACGAAAAAGTAGTGAGCAATATTCAGGAAGTAAAAGCTCGTAAAGGAAAAATAATTGCCGTTGTAACACATGGTGATAAAGATGTGAAAGGTATGGCTGATCACGTGATCGAAATTCCTGAAACGGATGAGTCGCTTGTTCCTTTAATTGCGGTGGTGCCTTGGCAATTACTTTCATATCATATAGCTGTAATGAGGGGCTGTAATGTGGATCAGCCAAGGAATTTAGCTAAATCAGTTACTGTTGAGTAATTTTCAGGTTCATATTCCAAAGCCCTGCCCTGAAAACTGGGAAAACATGGGTCCATCTGAAAATGGTCGTTTTTGTTCGGTTTGCAGCAAAGTGGTGGTTGACTTCACAAAGATGAGCAACGAGGAAATGAAAAATTATTTCATTAGCTACTCTGAACAAAATGCCTGCGGGAGTTTTTACACCCAACAGTTAAAGAACAACTCTTCTGGGAAAGTCGAAAAAGTTGTACTGAATTGGTATCAGCTATCTGAAAATCGGATCAAATTAAAACTCGTTCGCGTTACTGCTGTTTTTGTTGTTGGAGCCCTTTTAACTATGATGGGTTGTCGTCCAAAAAGGCTTGGAGGAGCTTATGCATATAACAATTCCTCTATTCGTTATATAGATATGGACACCGTGCAAAAACGAGGTTCACAACCGTCCTATGAAACTCCAACTGTTGATCCGTTAAAATCTCCCCGTTAGTTTTGATCTTAATACTTTGCGCAAAAGGCAATAATCCTTTACTTTTAACGTTCCATACATATACATTTTAGTGAAAGGATCCTGCTTCATATTATTATTGTTTATTTCATTTGTTGGGTTTGCTCAAAACCCGCTAAAGATGTTTCAATGGAGAAGCCACTTATCCTATAACAAAGCTTATTCCATTGCAGAGTACAACAATCGTATTTATTGCGCAGTAACCATTCCTGATCCGGGGAATAATCCTTATTACAAACAAACTCATCAGGGAATTTTTTATTACGATAAAAACGATAATTCTTATGGGCATTTATCAAAAGTAGAAGGGTTGTCGGATATCAACCCTTTATTGATAAAAACAAATCCATACAACAATACTTTATTTATAGGATATGAAAACGCGAATATTGATCTGGTAAAGGGCGAAACCATCATTAACATTTCCGATATTAAACGCAAACAGATTGTCGGCAGTAAAAAGATCAACAGCGTTACCTTCAGCAATAAATATGCTTATGTTTCAACAAGCCTGGGAATTATTGTTGTTGACACCGATAATGGGGAAATAAAAGACAGCTATATAATTGGAGCAAGTGGCAATTACCTGAACGTGTATGAATGCGCCCTTAATTCAACAAAAATATTTGCTGCAGCCGAAGACGGGTTGTATTATGCCCCTCTTAACTCACCCAACCTAAGTAATTTTCAGGAGTGGACAAAGGAAACAAACCTTCCTTCGGGGCCATATAACACTATTGTTAATTTTAAAGGAAACATTATTGCAAATTACTCTAAGTACATTCAAAGCAATCAGGTTACAACCATTCAGGATTCACTCTATACCTATAATGGTGTTTCCTGGAGTCATTACTCTTACAAGCCGCACGATATATATAGTTACACCATTCGTAAAATAGTAGCGGACGATGCTAAAAACAGAATCGCGTTTATGGATATTTCCAATATTGATGTGAGAGATGATGTTGGAACGCTAATCAGTAAAATATGGAGTTACGCTAATGGAGTTTACCTTAATGAGAATGATCTGATTTTTGATCTGAATAATTACTATTGGGTTGCTGATAAATATCTTGGCTTAATTCGTTGTAACGCCAACAACATAAGTTCGCAGCCTGTTTCATACGAGCGTTTTATTCCTAACAGTCCTAACACTTTTATGATAAACGATATCAAAATAAAAAACAATAAGCTCGTTTGTGCACCTGTTTATTTGGGAGATAAAACCGGTAACTCTTATTTTCAGGTAGGTTTATATGTAATGCAGGACGAGCAATGGAAAGAAATCAAAAAAGTATCGGGTGGGCCCTATTTCGATATCAGTTCTGTTGTGATAGATCCGAATAATGAGAGTCATTATTTTGCAGGAAGCTACGGCAATGGTGTTTTTGAATTTAAAGACGACAGTGTGGTAGCTATATATAACAGCGGTAATTCTCCACTCCCTATGGCTGATGGCAGTAGTGGTACCGACACCCGCGTTACTGATGTTGCTACTGACGAAGACGGGAATTTATGGGTGGCCACTTCTTATACCAGCAAGTATTTTACTGCAAGGGATGTAAACGGCACATGGCATTCTTTAAGTTTCCCCGCCAGTTATGAAGTAGAACAAATTTTAGTTGACAAGAGTAATCAAATTTGGACCAATACTATTAACCCTTCTGTTGGATTAGTGGTTTATAAAAACGACGGAAATTTTTCGGCACCCTCAACCGCAAATTCATACACTCTTGCAACCGGTGATGGCGACGGGCAAATAAGTGCTTCACTTATATTATGTATGGCCGAAGACAAAGAGGGTGATATTTGGGTTGGCACCAATAAAGGTGTATTTGTAATTTATGATCCCGAAAACATCATTGGTAACGGTGCAAGTGCGCAACGCATTTATGTGGAAGAAGAGGGTGTTACCAAAATCCTGTTTGAAACAGAAGACATTACCTGCATTACCATTGATGGTGCAAACAATAAGTGGGTAGGTACTAAAAAAAGTGGTGTGTTTTGCGTATCACCGGATGGGCAAAAGGAATTATTTCATTTTACTTCTTCCAATAGTCCGCTTTTTTCCGACAACATTATAGAAATTGCCATTAATCCTGACAATGGTGAGGTGTTTATGAGCACCGACAAAGGAATGCTATCGTTTCAAAATACGGTGATTGAAGGGTTTGAAGAATTTACGGATGTATATGCATATCCTAACCCGGTGAAACCTGAATATACCGGACCTGTTATGATCAAAGGCCTGATAAGTGGTTCAACAATGAAAATAATGGACGTGTCAGGAAATTTTGTATACGAGGCTGTAGTTGAAGGCGGGCAAGCCGTTTGGTATGGAAAGGGGTTTAATGGAAAACGTGTTGCAAGTGGTGTTTACCTCGTAATGTCGGCAACTAATGATGGTTCTCAAAAAGCGGTTTGCAAAATTCTTGTTGTGAATTAACAATCAATCAAAGCCTTTATCTCTTCCACATAAAGGCGTTCGTTGCTTAAGCGCGGAACCTTGTTTTGTGCTCCCAGTTTATTCTTCGATTTCATCCAGGCAATAAAAGTTCCTTTAGGAAGTGATCTTACAATTGGCATTTTTAAAATATAATTATTAAAACGTTTTGCTTCGTAATCGGAGTTAAGTTGTTTGAGGGATTTATCTAAAACATCAATAAAATATTCCAGGTTGTTTGGTTCTTTATCAAACTCTATCAACCATTCGTGTGCTCCGTTTTCTTCACCCATAAAAACAGGGGCCGCCGTATAATCTACAATATGTGCGTGTGTTTTTTCGCAAGCCATGTGAAGTGCTTTTTCGGCATTATGAATCATGAGTTCTTCACCAAAAACATTTATGTTATGTTTTGTTCTTCCGGCAATAACAAAGCGGTACGGACTTGTTTCGGTAAATGTGATCGTGTCTCCTAATTGATATCTCCACAATCCCGCTGTGGTGCTTATTACCATAGAGTATACTGTTTCTGTGTTTACCTCAGCAAGATTATACACTCTTGGGTTTTCTTTATCTACATCTTCAACAGGAATAAACTCATAGTAGATCCCATAATCCAGCATCAACAAAAGTTCTTTTACATTGCGTTGATCCTGAATTCCGAAAAAACCTTCCGATGCATTATATAATTCCAGATAGGAAATAGATTCGTTATCCAACAAACGTTTGAATTGTTCTGAGTAAGGTGTAAAACTTACACCTCCATGAAAATAAACTTCCAGGTTTGGCCACACTTCTTTCATTGTGCTCACTTTTTTTTCTTTCAGGATCTCTTTTAGCAAAACCAACATCCAGCTTGGAACACCAGCCATACTTGTTACATTGGCATTCATGGTGGTGTTCACCATTTGCTTTAGTTTATCTTCCCAATTACTCATCAAAGCAATGTTAAGGTCGGGAGCTCTAAAGTACTCCGCCCACATTGGCAGGTTCTGAATTACAATTGCACTTACATCTCCATGATACGATTCATAATCTCCGAAATAATCGGTTTGATGGCTTCCACCAAGTGCAAGGTTTTTTCCGGTAAACAAATTTGTTTCTGGCGTATTCACACAATGAATAGCAACCATATCACGACCGCCGTTGTAGTGGCACCCGTTCAGGCTTTCGGGGCTAACCGGGATAAATTTACTTTTGTCGGAGGTTGTTCCGCTTGATTTTGCAAACCATTTTACTTCTTCGTTCCATAACAAATATTGTTCGCCTCTTCTTATCCTTTCAATGTATGGCTTCAGCGATTCATAATCCTGAAGAGGAACCTGTTTTTTAAACTGCTCGTAATTGGTTATTGACGCAAACCCGTGTTTTTTGCCAAACTCCGTTGATGCACCATTCTTAAGTAGTTTACTCAGCCACTCTTCCTGAACATCATTCGGATACTTCATAAAAAGCTCGATCTGATGTATACGCTTCTTCATTAACCAGGCAGCTATGGAGTTTAAAATTGGCATTTACTTTCGTTTATTTTTAAAAAATAATTTCATCAACTCTGCACAGGGTTCTTCCATAACACCCGAAACAATTTGTGTTTTTGGGTGCAACATACGTGTTTCGATTTTAGAAAACCCACGTTTTTCATCGCTTGCTCCATACACTATTTTTGTGATCTGGCTCCAATATAAAGCTCCGGCACACATCTGACAAGGCTCTAAAGTTACGTATAAGGTACAATCAATAAGGTATTTGCCGCCGATGTGATTTGCCGCCGATGTGATTGCCTGCATTTCTGCATGAGCTGTAACATCGTTCAATAGTTCGGTTAAATTATGCGCCCTTGCAATAATTTTGTTTTCGCACACTATTACCGCACCAACAGGGATCTCCTCCGCATCAAATGCTTTGCGGGCTTCCTTCAGCGCTTCATTCATAAAATATTCGTCAGAAAACATCTCCATCCCTACAAAATTAACATAAGGAATGTATTAATCCAGCATTCCTCAATATAAATTTGATATTAAGAAATAACCAAACTATTTGCAAAGGTAAAGGCTGCTTAATTAATCATTTTTGGCTTACTGCTTTTTTCTCTTAAATTTGTTTACTGTGTCTAAGCCAAAAAAACCCATATGGAAGCGTATACTTAAATTCCTGCTTTGGCTTACACTTTTGCCGGTTCTGCTTATTATTATTCTTATAACCATACTTTATTTTAATCAGGATGCGCTTGTACAAAAAGGGCTGGCAACGGTGAATGAAAATTTTGTTGGTGAACTAAAACTAAAAGACAGTCACATTTCACCTTTTCATGATTTTCCTAATGTTTCTATTGATTTGGAAGACATTGAATTATATGAATCAAAAACCGGGGACAAAAAACCCATTGCTCATATTAAGGACATGTATGTTGATTTTGACGTTCGTAAACTTATTCAGGGGAAGTACAGAATTAATACCATTGAATTAATTGGTGGTGAGATAAAGGTGATACAGGATACTCTGGGAAATTTAAACATTACAAAAGCCTTTGATTCAACCGGACCGGTAGACACCGTTAAAACAAATGAGGTTTTTAAACTCGGGCTGAAAAAAATCAAAATCAAAAATGTTGATGTAAAATACATTGATGAAACCCAGAAAAAAACATTTGACACCAAACTAGAGGACATTAATGCTTCCTTCAGAACAGGAACCAAAAGGTTGAGGGCTTCGGTTGATGGAAAGTTTCAAATGACTTTTATTAAGGATAAAGACACTTCGTTTATCAAAAACAAAGCCTTTGATATTGACGCGGCAATTGTTTTTGATAAGAAAAAAGAGATCTTAACCATAAAGCCATCTAAATTGCTTTTAGAAGGTGTTTCTTTTGCAATGAAGGGTTTTATGATCTTCAAAGGAAATCCATATATGAATTTGCAATTCAATGGTGAAAAATCCGACTTCAATATTCTTTTCGCTTTTCTTCCTCAGGATCTTGCTACTTATATGCAGAAATACAAAAACGCAGGTAATATCTATTTCGACGCAACGGTAAAAGGCATTGTTGGCAACGACCGGCAACCTGAAATAACAGCTGATTTTGGATGTAAAAATGGATTTTTCACTAATGTAGGCTCTAAAAAAACAGTGGACAAACTTGAGTTCAGAGGTTATTTTACCAATGGAGCCAAACGTAATCCAAGTACATTTGAAATTGGTTTGGTAGATGTTTTTGCTTATCCCGAACAAGGCGATGTTAAAGGAAATATTATTGTGCGCAATTTTGATGATCCCAATGTGAACATGGATGTTTCTACCGATTTTGACCTGCAGTTTCTGGCAAAATTCCTACAACTGCAACAACTACAAAACTTAAGCGGAAAAATTAGTTTAAAAGTTCACTACGATGAGTTAGTTGATATCAATGCTCCTAAAACCACTTTTGCTAAACTCAAAGATGGAGTTGACAGCGAATTGCATATAAAAGATCTCACTTTTAAAATGCCTAAATATCCTTACCCGATTAAGAATGTAAACCTGGATGCGGTAATGAAAAACAAAAGCTTGTATGTTGAGCATTGTTCTGCTACCGTTGGAAGCTCCGACATCAATCTTGTTTTGGGTGTAAATAATCTTCCTGCCGTTTTTCATAAAAAAGGGACGCCACTAGATGTACACATGATCCTTTCTTCCAAAAGACTCGATATAAAACAACTAACCACTTTTGACACCATAAAAATGATGCCGATTGATGAGGTAATCACAGGATTTCAAATGGCTTTTACGTTTAAAACAAAGGCGAGTAATTTTACTGATACAAATATGGTGTTGCCACATGGCGAATTTTATATTGATAAACTCTGTGGGAAACTTAAACATTATGCCAGGAATCTCGAAAATTTAAAAGCGGATATTATTATTGATAACAACACCCTAAAATTAGTAGGTTCACAGGGCAAATTAGGTGGTAAGTATGGAAAAAGTGATTTTAATATAAGCGGAGCGCTAAAAAATTATCCTATGTGGTTTAAGAAGAATATAACCGGAGCTTCAGATATAGATTTTAATATTGCATGTGATACCCTTCGCTTTGGTAAAACATTTATTTATAAAAATGTCAATTATATTCCCGAGAACTACAGAAGAGAACGGCTCAGTGATTTTAAACTAAAAGGCACCGCAAAAATACTTTATGATACTGCATTTAAATCAGCAATAGTGGTTATTGAAAGCGGATCTGTGAAATCAAAAATACACCCATTAAAGTTAGAAAATTTATCGGGGACAATAAAATATAGCGATAACCGAATAAGGCTACGAAAATTCACGGGTAAAATGGGTAAGAATGAATTTACCGTGAGTCTTGGCTATTTTCTTGGAGAGAATTTGGAAGAAGCAAAAAAGGATAACCGTTTTACACTAAGGGCAAAATACCTTAATTTGGATGAGTTGCTAAATTATGACATGACGAAAGTAGCACGAAAGAAAAAGAAGGATGATACCACTAAAGTTGTTATAAATTCACATGATACCATTTTCAATGTGTTTAGCTTGCCGTTTAGTAATATGAAAATAAAACTGGACGTAAAGGAATTATTGTATCATAAAATTCATTTGAGTAATGTGAAAGCCAGGATGCGTATGCAAAAAAATCATTACTTCTATATTGATACGCTCGCAATGGACGCAGCTGATGGGCATATTGAAATTGATGGTTATTTTAATGGTTCCGATAAATCAAAAATTTACTTTGCTCCCAATATTAAATTACAGGATGTGGATCTGGCAAAGCTGATGATTAAGTTCGATAACTTTGGGCAAGATTATATTTTAAGCAATAATATTTCGGGACACCTTACCGGAAAATTAAATGGTAAGATCAGAATGCACACCGACTTAATACCAATTATGGATGAATCAGAGATCACTATGAAAACAAGCCTGACTAATGGGGCATTAAATAATTATGCGCCGATGCTAATGCTGGCAGATTATTTTAAAGATAAAAATCTTAACACTATTTTATTTGACACGCTTCAAAACACTTTCGAAATAAAAAAAGGTGTTATGTACATTCCAACCATGAACATTAATTCCTCTCTTGGGTTTATTGAAGTTTCAGGCAAACAGGCTTTTACTTCCGACATGGATTACCTGGTAAAAGTGCCGATGAAAATGGTTACTGATGTTGGTTTTAAATTTTTGTTTGGAAAAAAACGTGATGAGGCTGACAGTACCCAACTCGATGGAATTGTTTACCGTGATAAAGACAAAAAAGTGAAATTTGTCAATATTAAGATCAAAGGAAACTCTGAAGACTTTAAGATCAGTTTGGGGAAATAATAATAACCCCTTTTTCCCGCAGATTCATGCAGATTTCACAAATGAGTTTTGTGTGGATTAAGTAAACTTATATTGGCCAATATTGCATCATAATTTTTTTTGTAATGGTGCAATCTATGTGAATCTGCGGCTAATATTTCCGTACAAATTCCCTAATTCTTTTAACTTTGCGTAAAAATTTTCAAAAAATGCTTAGAACGGTTAATTGCGGAGAGCTTAATTTATCAAACAAAGGAAAAGAAGTAACACTATGTGGTTGGGTACAACGGAGCCGCGACAAAGGAACATTGTTATGGATCGATCTTAGAGATCGTTATGGAATTACTCAATTGTTTTTTGATGAAACATCTAACGTTGATCTGATCAAAAAAGCCCGTTCGTTGGGCCGTGAGTTTGTGATACAAGCAAAAGGAACCGTTATTGAACGTGAATCTAAGAACCCTAACATGCCTACCGGTGAGGTAGAGCTCAAGGTTTCAGAATTAAACATATTGAATGAAGCAATCACCCCACCTTTCACCATAGAGGATGAAACCGATGGCGGTGACGAACTTCGTATGAAATACCGTTACCTCGATCTTCGCAGAAATGCAGTAAGAAAGAATTTAGAATTACGCCATCGTTTGGCAATTGAAACACGTAATTATCTAGATTCACAACAGTTTTTAGAAGTAGAAACTCCTGTTCTTATTAAGTCTACACCCGAAGGCGCACGCGACTTTGTGGTACCAAGCCGTATGAACGAAGGGCAATTTTATGCTTTACCTCAATCGCCCCAAACCTTCAAACAATTACTGATGGTGAGTGGATTCGACAGGTATTATCAAATCGTTAAATGTTTCAGAGACGAAGACTTGAGAGCCGATCGTCAGCCGGAGTTTACCCAAATCGACTGTGAAATGAGTTTTGTGGAGCAGGAAGATATTTTACAAACCTTTGAAGGTCTCACCCGCCATTTATTTAAAAAAGTAAAAGATATTGATATTCCTGCCTTGCCACGGATGACTTATGCAGATGCTATGCGCAACTATGGTAACGACAAGCCTGATACACGTTTTGAAATGACATTTGTTTACCTCAACGAAGCAAATAATAATGTTGTTGGAGGTAAAGAATTTAAAGTGTTTGATGATGCTGAATTGGTAGTGGGGATTTGTGCAAAAGGCGCAGCTAACTACACTCGCAAACAATTAGATGAATTAACCGAATTTGTAAAACGTCCGCAAGTGGGTGCTACCGGCTTAGTTTATGCACGATATAATGATGATGGAACAATCAAATCATCGGTAGATAAATTTTATTCGGAAGAGGATCTTAAGAAGTGGGCAACTGCATTTGGGGCCGAAAAAGGTGATTTGATGCTAATATTGGCCGGAGGAAAAGACAAAACCGTAAAAGCACTATCAGAACTGCGACTGGAGATGGGTACACGTTTAGGATTAAGATACAAAAATGCCTTTTCTTGTTTGTGGGTAGTTGATTTTCCTTTGTTGGAATGGAACGAAGGAGATCCAAACTTATTAGCTTCCCTTGCCGGGCGATGGCATGCAAAACATCATCCATTTACTTCGCCAAAACCGGAAGACATTGAATTGTTAAAAACTGATCCGGGCGCGGTTCGTGCCAATGCTTATGATATGGTAATCAATGGTGTAGAGGTGGGTGGTGGAAGCATTCGGATCCACAACCGTAATCTGCAGGCTCAAATGTTTGAAGTACTGGGTTTTAGTAAAGAAGAGGCTCAAAAACAATTTGGGTTCCTAATGAATGCTTTTGAATTTGGAGCACCTCCGCACGGTGGTATTGCCTTTGGTTTCGACCGTTTGTGCTCTTTATTTGGTGGTGCCGACAGTATCCGCGATTTTATTGCCTTTCCTAAAAACAACTCAGGCCGAGATGTCATGATCGATTCTCCTTCGGAGATCAGTGATGAACAATTGATTGAATTGAGTATTGGGGTTGTAAAAGCCGAAAAATAATTATATTTGCCGTCTATTTTAAAATTTAACATTATTAGTACCATGAAAAAAGTTATTGTTTTAACTATTAAGTCTATTGCATTTTCATTAAGTTTATTTTTCGTCTCATGTGGGTCTGAACCAAAAGAAATTGAAAAAACCACTTTTCTTGAAAAAAGGGTATATACCGCCGAAGACTCTGTTGTTGATGTGTACATAAGAACAAAAGGAGAAGCTCACGGCGGATCTTATTTTTCAAGAACAGATAGTTCTTGTCAATATGGAATTGGAACTTTCTATACCATTAACGACACTACTTTAAACAAAGATTTAAGAGTTAAAGTTAACTTCTGGGCAAGATCCAATCAGGCTGCTCCTGCTTGTGTTTATGCAGTTGCATTGCATGATGGCGATAATATTGTTTTATGGAATGAGATTAAAATGGATAAATACATTGTTGAGCCAAACAAATGGGTTAATATTGTTGACAGTGTTACAATTCCGGGTAACTTAATTAACAAACCGGGTTTAGTTGTAAAAACATTCTCTTATAACACATTGAAAAACCTTGTTTTTGATGGTGATGATTTAGAGCTTAATTTCCTGAATGTGAGGAAAGAAACTGTTGAATAAATTGAAACAGTGCGTTTTTTGAAAGATTATTAAACTAGAACAGTTCACTCCTTAAAAATGAAAGTAGCTATAATAGGCGCAGGACCGGCTGGCATGACCGCGGGCTACGAATTGTCCAAGAAAATTAAGGAGGTGGATGTTTTTGAAGCATCTGTTTCTGTGGGCGGAATGGCCAAAACCATTGATCTGTGGAACCAAAAAATAGACATCGGTCCTCACCGTTTTTTTAGCAACGATACTCGTATCAATGAATTGTGGCTGGAAGTTGCAGGGAAAGATTACGAAATGGTAGATCGTTTAACACGGATCTATTACAATAAAAAATTCTTTCATTATCCTATTAAAGCATTTGATGCCTTAAAAAACCTGGGTGTATTTACTGCGATTGGTTGTGTAATGAGTTATGGCATAGAGAAACTTTCTCCAACTAAAGACACCAGTACGTTTGAAGGTTGGGTAACCAATCGTTTTGGTAAAAAACTATACAGCATTTTCTTTAAAACCTATACCGAAAAACTATGGGGAATTCCATGTAATGTACTAGATGCCGATTTTGCTGCTCAGCGTATTAAAAAATTTAGTTTAGGCGAAGCGATGAAGTCTGCTTTGTTTGGTAATAGCGGTAAACACAAAACACTTGTTGATCAGTTTGCATATCCACATGAAGGAACCGGAATGGTATACGAACGCATGGCTTCTTTTGTAAAAAAACAAGGCGGCAATGTGTTTTTAAATACTCCTATAAAACGTGTGCTAACAAAAAACAATAAGGCATACGCAATTGAGTTAGAAGACGGAACAATAAAAGAATACGATCACATCATTTCTTCCATGCCTTTGAGCTTAATGGTTACTCGATTACCGGAAGTTCCTGAAAATATTAAAACTGCTGCGAGCAGTTTAAAATTCAGAAACACCATTATTGTTTATTTAAATGTTCAGGCAAAAGATTTGTTTCCAGATAACTGGCTTTATGTTCACTCCGCCGATTTAAGAATGGGACGCCTGACCAATTTCCGTAACTGGGTACCTCAGGTAAACGGAACAGAACAAAGTACTATCTGTGCATTAGAATATTGGTGTTATGATGAAGATGATTTTTGGGCCTGGAGCGATGAAAAGTTAATTGAATTAGGTAAAGAAGAATTGCGGAAAACAGGTTTAATTGGAAATGCGGAAATCAGTGCGGGACACGTATATAAAATTCCCCGTTGTTACCCCGTTTACGGATCAGGATATAAAGACACGTTGGTTCCTGTAGAAAACTATTTAAAGACAATTGAAAATCTTCATGTTATTGGTCGTTATGGTTCGTTCAAATACAATAATCAGGATCATAGTATTTTGATGGGAATGTTAGCTGCCGAAAATATTCTGGAAAACAAAAACCACAATCTTTGGAATATCAATACCGATTATGAAGATTATCAAGAGGCCAGTGTAATTACTAAGACCGGCTTGCAGAAAAAAAATTAAGCTCTTAATTAATGAACTCTTATTTTGAAGATAGGCCATTTTATTTTCTAGTATCTTCAATGGTTCTTTATCTTTTAGCTTTAATTTTTTTTCAATTTTCAAAAAAAGCCGGTCTATCTGTTATCCTTCTTATCGTAGCAGTTCTGTTTCTAAAGCTGTTCGATGTTTTTTTAGACCCTTTCCTGAATTTCTGGGATGAGCAAATGCATGCATTGGTTGCTAAAAATTTATCGAAAAACTTCCTGAAACCGCATCTTTATCCAAAAGAAGTTTTGCCTTATGATTTCAGGGGCTGGACCCAAAATTATATATGGGTACACAAACAACCTTTCTTCTTGTGGCAAATGGCCTTGTCGATAAAAGTTTTTGGAGCCAACATTTTTGCAGTACGGCTCCCTTCCGCATTGTGTTTTACTTTTGCAACTTATTGTGTATATAAAATTGGTAAAAACATCGTAAATGCCCCTATAGGTTTTTATGCGGCCGTATTATTCAGCATGAGTTTTTATTTCGGTGAATTGTGTACCGGCTCCTTGTCTACCGACCATAACGACATTGTTTTCATAAGTTATGTAACAGCATCAGTGTGGGCATTCTCAGAATATATTGTTAATCCCGGCAAACGGCGATGGGTAATTATGATTGGTATATTTTCCGGAATTGCAATTCTTAATAAATGGCTGGTTGGTTTGCTTATATTTTCCGGATGGTTTACTCATATTCTGTTAACTACCGAAAAGGGGAAATTATTTAATATCAGAACCTATAAAGATATTTTTCTTGGGCTTATCGTTGCTATTATTGTTTTTGCCCCCTGGCAAATATTCTGCTTACTAAATTTTCCGGAAGAAACTAAGTACGAAATGACTTTCAATAGTAAGCATTTATTTGAACCAATTGAAGGTCATGGTGGTGATGCATATTTTTATTTCAATAATTTATATTTAACCTATGGTAGGTTTTCACCTTTATTTATAGTGTTAGGGTTATCACTACTATACTCCTATTTTAAGGACAAAAGGCACTTTATTTCATGTATGACAATGTTTGTGGTTTGTTATACTTTTTATACCCTTGTTGCCACTAAAATGAATGGATTTACTATGATAGTATCCTTCTTTGTTTATTTGGGTTTTGGCGCGATTATTTACCGTGTTTATAGCCTTATAAAGAAAAAATTAATTGCGGATGTAGCCGTTGTTTTAATAGTTTTCACTTCAGGCATTTTAATTTTACGAATAGAAGAAAAACAAGCCTCACATTCGGATTGGAAAGCAAATTCGGTTGCATACTACAACAGAAAAAACCAAATATACTGGAAAGATCTTTGTTTAAATCTCAATAAGTTTTTACCCAACGAGAAGTATGTGCTTTTTAACTGCCCCGAAATGCAGGAACACAAACTTATGTTTCATACAAATTATATAGGCTACTGGGGTGTTCCAAACGATCAGCAGGCGGCGACTGTTAGAAGCAAAGGGCTTGGTGTTGCCGTTTATAATGATGGCAACATAGATGTGAGTGGCCTCAAAAGTAAGGGGTATATAATTGTTACCGATGCTGCCCATGAAATAATTAAAAGTGATACCTTTAAGATCATTAAATACGGTTTAAATCCTTTGTCGATTGAAGCCGACGGGAGGGTTACCTGCAATAATAACAATCCCGGGGTTAATTTTATTGTAAATCAATATAAAGATGGAACTTGTTCTATGAAAAGTGCTGAAAGGGGATATCTGACTTATGGAGTTAATTTATATGGGGAATTGTTCGGGTTCAAATCAAGACTGGATTATTCGGAACGGTTTTACCTTGAAAAAAACACTGGAGATTTCTATAAAATAAAGACACTGGATGGAGAGTACGTGAAAATAATTAATGGTGGAGTTAACATTATATCTAATAAGGACGAGAACAATAAAGATGACTTATTTGAGTTCAAAAAGGTAACTATATAAGAAGATGCAAAAAGACACAAACACATTATCCAAAAAAAGAGAAACAATTATTAAGAGTATAGCCTTACTTATAATTGGTGTTTTTTTATTGGCGAAATCTATAAATCATATTGAACCCTACGCAACCGGCGATGGTCCCGAATATGTTTTAACTACAGAAGCCATATACAATCACTTTACTCCTGACCTTAGGGACACTGACTCGAAAAGTTTCAAAACTGATTATAAAAAAGCACAAAACTGGGAAAAGAACTATAAATATGAAACCTTTGATGATCTGGAGAGGTTTTTCGCAAACAAAGAATTAAAGTTTCTCGATCATTCGGGAGGAATTTATGCCGACAGATCCGGTAAAAAATATGGATACCACTTTTTCTTCTATTCCGCACTAAATGTTCCTGCAAGGTGGATCGCGCATCTTGTTGATGCAAACCCGTTAAGATGCTTTCAGGTAACAAATGCAGTATTCATAATTATTACCTTGTTTTTTCTTTTGTTTTATACCCGTTTTTCGTTATGGAAATCGGTTTTAACAGCACTTATATTTACCTTTTCAACCGCCTATTGGCATTTGGGCTGGACTCATCCGGAAGTATATACCATTTGCCTTGTAACACTGGGTTTTTGGTTTTATTTTCAAGAAAGATTTTATGTTGCAATATTGTTGATTGCAATTGCCTCGCTTCAAAACCAACCCCTGTTTGTAATGCTGGCGTTCATGTGTCTTCGTGTTGTGTATCTGAATGGATTTAAAATAAAAAATATTTTAAAAATCGCCTTGTATGGTTCCCCTTTCATTATCCCTCCTCTTTTTTATCTGATTCATTTTGGAACAACCAATCTCATTAAAGATGCTGGATTTTTGAGTACAGACTTTATTACATTTACACGCATTTTTGGATTTTATTTTGATATAAACCAAGGGGTGATTCTTGCTATTCCATTTCTCCTTTTTGCTTATATCTTTTTTGTTTTACGGAAGTTTATTCTGATCCCGTTTAAAAAGGAAAACTTTGAATACAACTATTTACTTCCACTTTTCATTATTGCCATGACCTTTATTGTTTGCACAATGGTAAACTGGAATCATGGGCAAGCCATTGTTAACAGATATGCTACCTGGTTTAGTGCTATTATAATTGTTCACCTATTATTTATTGCAGAAAAAACGGAAAGCGTTAGAAGTTTGGTGATTTTTAATTACTTCTTTTTAACTCAGGCTTTCACCATTCTGTATCACGAACAGTTTAATGTAAACGATTGGAGTCAAGATGAACACAGACCAATAGCAAAATGGTTGCTTGAAACACATCCCGAACTATACAATCCTGATCCGCAAATATTTATTGTGAGAACCACACGTAATTACAATACCGGCCCCGATGTTTCTCCAGTGTTTTATATAAAAGATTTTTCTATTGTAACAAAAATAGCTGTATACAAAGACAAGGTTGATGGCCTGCTGCAGTATGGTTTTAGTAAGGATGAGCTTGAAAGAATAAAGCCAAAACTAAAATTTGTAAATGGCTGGGCATATTTAAATAAAGGAGAGTTTAAAACAAGCATGACCGGCGGCGAAATTTATGTGGGCATCAGAAACAATAAGCTTAAAATAATTGAAACCAGAATTAGAACAAGTAGTGCATGGATGAAACAAATTGAAGAAAAAGCCAAAGGTTGGGGTAAAACGGTTGAAGAGGTTATATACATGGATGCCGAATATATAATGAAAGAAGAGGAAAAACAACGTTAGTATGTCTATATTAAAACTAATACGGGTACATCAATGGACAAAAAATCTTTTTGTTTTTGCTCCGCTTTTCTTTTCGGGTCAATTCCTTGATAAAGAAAAGCTGGTGCTTTCAGCTTTGGGTTTTTTATGTTTTTGTCTGGCAGCAAGCAGTATTTACATTATAAACGATTTGTTTGACGCAGAAAAAGATAAGTTGCACCCAACCAAAAAAAACAGACCAATCGCTTCCGGCAAAATCTCAAAATCATTTGCAATAATCTTGTTCCTTTTATTTATCACTTCTGCTTTATCTGTTTCGTTTTTTATAAATAAAGGCTTGTTTGTTGTTATACTCATCTATTTTGTTTTAAATCTGCTTTACTCTTTCGGATTAAAGCAAATTAGCCTGATAGATATATTTATTGTGTCGCTCGGGTTTGTTTTACGTGTAGCTGCAGGCGGAACTTTAACCGAAATTCCGGTTTCTCATTGGTTGTATATTATGACGTTTTTACTTGCCCTGTTTATTGCCATGGCCAAAAGACGCGATGATGTACTGATTTTAAATGAAACCGGATCAGAAATGCGCAAATCAGTTAAAGGGTACAATCTCGAATTTATTTCGAGCGCAATAAGTATACTCTGTGCTGTTTTGGTTGTTTCTTATTTGCTATACATTACTTCTCCGGAAGTTGTGGCGCGTTTCGAAGGTAAGCACCCATATATCTCTACCTTATTTGTTATTTTGGGAGTGTTTCGTTATTTACAAATAACACTAGTGCAATCAAATAGCGGATCACCATCTAAAATTCTTTTAAAAGATCTTTTTATACAGTCGGTACTTGTTTTATGGGTACTCTTCTTTATCACAATTATATATTTTATTTAAAGCCATGGTTTCCAACAAAGAAATTATTCAATACCTCACCTCACGAACAACAAATGCGGGTTTTATAGATAAACTAAAAATAAAATACCGCCCTGTTATTTGCCCCTTCGATAAACTGTTATCCTACATAGGTGATAAAAAATCGGTTTTCGATATCGGCTGTGGATCAGGTCAGTTCTGCTCTTTGGCAGCTAATTTCACCTCAGCAACTAAATTTAAAGGTGTAGAGATAAATGAGCGCCTGGTAAACAATGCCAACGAAATTAATGCTGATTTTAAAGGCAAAAAAGAATTGGTGTTTTCTGTATTCGACGGAAAAACACTGCCCGATGATATGAAGAATTTTGATGTAATCTATTTAATTGATGTGATCCATCATGTGCCTCCAAAACAACAAATAGATTTTATAAAAGAGATCTATAATAAAATGGGGAAAGGCGCAACACTTGTATTTAAAGATATTAACGCTTCGCATCCTTTTGTATTGTTTAATAAAATGCACGATTTGGTTTTTGCAGGAGAAATTGGCAAAGAAATGAAACCTGCGATGGTAAAAGACCTTTTGACCTCTTTGGGTTTTACTATAAAGGAAGAGCTTAAACAAACCATTTTTGTTTACCCGCATTATTTCTTTATTTGCACTAAGTAAATGAAAACACTTGCTTTGTTTGATTTTGATGGTACCATTACAACAAAGGACACCTTTCCTTTGTTTTTTAAGTTTGCATTCGGTCCTTCCCGCTTCTACCTGGGTTTTTCGCTTTTTCTGCCTTACTTCATTCTTCACAAGTTAAGTTTGTTCGATGGAGAAGCGTTTAAAATAAAATTACTTTCGTTTTATTTAAAAGGCAAACAAAAACAGTGGATAGAAAAAGTAGGGAGCGATTTTATAAATCAGCTACACGCGAAGAATATTATAAAAACCGATTTCTTAAGCAAAATAAATACATTTAAAGCGGCCGGAGCCGATGTGGTGGTGGTATCAGCTTCTCCTGATGCCTGGGTAAAAGCATTTTGTGAAAAACACGGAGTACAATTCCTCTGTACACAATTAGCATACAACAACGATGTGTATACAGGTAAGCTCATTGGAAACAACTGTAACGGACCCGAAAAGAAAAACCGCATACTAAAAGCTTTTGATCTCAGCTCCTATTCACACATTATTGTTTTTGGTGATTCTAAAGTGGGCGATAAAGAAATGATGGAACTGGCTACTGAAAAAAATTGGGTGTAATGTGGTTTTGCAAAAGTCGTCTATCCTTTCACATCAGGTGAGCTGATTTAAGTCATGGCGTATGATCTTATTTTTGTAAATTTGATTGTAATGAAAAAGGTCTTATTGTCTTTGTCATTGGCACAGCTTCTTTTCTTTACCATAAAGGGGCAAAGCCGGTATGCTATTGCCGGGGTTCCAGGGCAGGTTTATGTGGATATCGTTCCGGATACATTGATCAATTATAATTTATCTTATCATGTTTTACTAACTGAAAGTTACTTTTTCGACATTAATAACGATGCACAAAATGACATCGAGATAAACGCAACCTCCATTAACGCGCTTGGAGGGGGAAATAATTATATAGAAGTAAGACCATTGAATCAATCCACTTATATTCGATTCGGTAGATTTGATTCGGTCTATAGCGCCTATAACGGATATTGGTGGGTACTCAAAGTTGCAAAACCCCTGCTGCCTGGTGACACAATCAATTCCCTGTTTTCCGTTTGGAACAACACAACCCTTTCCATAACTGACAATAGTACTATGACCGGTGCCGGTCATAGTATATATGATTGGTTATCAACAAACGATAAATATATAGGAATTAATTATGCTTCTGGTTCTTTTAATATCTATGGTTGAATAAGAATAAATTGTCCCTCATCTAATAAGTGTACCATAAAAGATTTTTCCCTATCCACAATGCCTACTGGTATTAAACCGAACAAATCGTCTGAATTTTTGCTTTATCCCAACCCCGCAAGCGATAAAGTTCATATTCAACAAAACACTTCAAGCCAAAAGATCAATGAAGTTGTTTTAATAAATACTTATGGATCGGAATACAAACTAAACTTGAATGATAAAAACGAAGTAGATGTAAGCCAGCTTGCCGAAGGGGTTTATATTGTAAAGATTAAAACCAATGCTGGAATTATAACAAAGAAAATTGTCATTCACCATTAAGTCGTTTTTATCTTCCCAAATTGGGCCAATATTTTAAAAAATTAAATCGTATTTTAGAGCCCTTAAATAAAATCAGGATAATGGGTTATTTACGGTTAATGCTTGCTCTTTATGTTGTCTTCTCGCACGCGGGAGGCATCTTCATACCCTTCTTTAATCACAGTGTTTTGCCCGTGTTTAATTTTGGAGGAAGAAACGCAGTAGGTCTGTTTTTTATGATTAGTGGTTTTTACATGTCGCTCATCCTTACTGACAAATACAAAAATTCCCTCAAAACATTTTATACCAATCGTGCCCTGCGTATTTTTCCTACCTATTGGTTAGTACTCATACTGGGTGTCTTTTTTATTGGAAGCGATTATACCAACATCATCAACATTTTGAAAACCACCACCACTGGCGCTAATTTCTACTACCTCTTCTCTAACATTTTTATTTTTGGTTCCGATGCTGCTTATCTTGTTTCTGCACATGGCGATATGGGGCTTCATTGGGATCCTTTTGGCGTAAGTCCATCCCATAATGGTTTTTCCTTTCTTGCTATTCCAACTGTTTTTACAATTGCGATAGAGTTGATGTTTTATGCTGTTGCACCGTTTTTAGTGCGTAATATCAAATTAACCATTGGTGTTTTGTTTGGAGCTATCATTTATCACATGGTTATTATTTCTACAAACAATGTAAACATAGCTTTTCAATATCATTTGCTACCAGCCTCTTTCCTTTATTTTACCTTGGGTATACTGGCACATAAAATGTATCTCAATAAGGATTTTAAACTGACCAAAACCTTCTATTTACTTTTTGCTATCATTGCCACTTCCTTTATGCTTATACAACCTTTATTGCCAAATTTATTTGTTTTTCTTTTCCCTTTTGTGCTTCCTTATTTATTCGAAATTACAAAACACAATAAGGTTGACCGATTTATTGGTGATTTATCTTATCCTTTATACATTGTTCATTATTCTGTGGTAAAATACTGTTGGGCACATCAGGTTCCTCTGGAAAAACTTGGACTCATTGTTACTGGGGTTTCCTTAGCTATATCTATTTTGATTCTTGTGGCGTTTGAACGACCGATAGAGCGTTTCCGGGCAAAACGTGCTCTTCGAATTAAACCTATTGTCCCTTAACTGAATGGTTTTTAGTTCTACCATATTTTTACTTGTTTTTCTTCCAATCGTTTTTTGTCGATCTATTGTCTTGTTGACAAAAGATACAAGAACTGGGTCTTGCTTTTATCCAGCATTTTCTTTTACAGTTGGGGTGCCCCAAAATTTATATTCGTAATTCTCGGCACTACTTTCATAGATTTTTTTCTGGTAAAGTTGATGTATAATTCTACCGGAAAAGTTTGGCGCAGATTGCTTTTAATTCTTTCTTTATCTGTAAACGTCGGGCTCTTATTCTATTTCAAGTATTCCAATTTTTTTATTGATAACATTAATGTGTTGTTGGGTAGTATTGGAGTTAAAGAGATCATTTGGGTTAAATTAATTCTTCCAATAGGAATTTCTCTTTACACCTTTGAGTCCCTTACCTGCGTTATTGATGTTTACAGAAAAGTTCACGCACCATTAAAAAATTTCTGGGAGTACTGGGAGTATCAGCTCTACATTATTTTGTTCCAAAGCTCATTGCGGGTCCTATCATTCGGTATCATGAGATCTCCGATCAGATAAGTGACCGAAGTACAAGAATGCTTACGATAATTTCTTTAATTCGAAAAACCTGGAGTTTTACAAACAAAAAATTAAAAGCGATGTTGTTTGGTATGCTTCGGTTGTACAGAAAACTAAAGAAAAAAACATCAGCATAGAAGAACAGCTAAATAGCGACGCTGCTTATGCAATGGGGTTAGATAAGAAGTAAATTGTTTTACTTAGCTTGCTTCTTAATCTTATATAAAACAACCTTTTCATTCGAATAGGTTATCTCTCCTTCTTTATTTAACAGCTCCCTTGTCTTCTCAAAACATTCGTCGCCGATTTTAGACCCTATCATTACTACATAATCAACCGGTTTTGTTTCAGGGTTATATGGGTTGGTTTTCCAATAGATGCATGTTTGAAACATGTCGGTTTTTCCTATGGTTAAATTTGGAATATAATCGTCTTTCCAAACCAAAGGAAAATACTCTTTAGATGCCTCGTAATTATCTAAAACAACTATTGGTTTGTTGGCACCAATGTAATTAGATAAGTGGTGGCCCAACCAGTTTCCATCATCGCTAAAAACCTGAACTACTGTTGAGTTCGGTTCAATTAATTTTTCAATTTTTTCTATATATCTAAAGTTAGATGCGGTCCATTTTATTCCGTTTGAACGCTTCATCAACAAAGGAAATTGCAAAGCCAAAACACCTAAAACCAATACATATTGAAATATCCTGTTCATGTTTTGAACCGCAAACCAAAACATAAAGAAATACCAGATAAAAAGAACAATCCTTAACGAAATAAACCCTCCGTATCCATCATCGTCGGGAACCAGAAACAATAGACCGGTAAGGACAAGTGCTAAAAACAAAAAGTTATGCTTAAGAAATTCCGCACGAAAGGAAACCCTCTTTTTTAAATAACTAATAAGAACGGTGATTCCCACAACAACTGCCATTAAACCTATCCACAAAAATATATATTTAGTGTATTTTAATTCGCTATCATCATAAACCTGTAATGGTTTTATTTTGTAAAACATTTTGGTTAACTCCATTGGCTCCAAAAACACTTCCTTGCCGTGTGTGGGCCTGTTTGCAAAATAATTTTTTAGCAGATATAAAATAGGCAAGAGGAGAATCACAAATACGGTTAAGGGTTTAAGAAAATAAGACCAAAGCTTAATTAATAAACTTTTGAATGAACTCCCGTGCTCTTTGATATAGCTACAAAACAAACTGCTCATACAATACATCACCAAAACAACGAAAGGAAAAATGTGTGAAAAATAAGTAGCCACACAAATGGCAAACATTATTGCCCATTTCTTCAAATTAAATTCTCCAAAGTTCTTAGTCCAAAAATAAATTCCAATAAATGAAAACATTATTCCGTAACAAAAATTGAAAAAGCCCAAATAAAGCATCAGGAAATGAGTGAAAGGAAAAATGAGATAACTTAAAACACGGTTGTTTGGATTTATAAGAAGTATTGTTTTGCGAAAGAAGAGCGGTGTTAATACAAAATAGATCAACACAACCAGTTTTTCTGCAAGAAAATAAGGCATGACCGATTTAAAAACAACCAGAAGTATATGGGTAAACCAGTTTGGAACAGGTTCCGGATTAAATTCATAATAATTATGATAAATACTTTTACTATCAAAAAGCAATTGAGATATAATATTGGTATTGTACGCGTGAGCACCTCCATCCAGTGTTATAAAGTTTGAAGACATGAACAACGGAAGCGCGTTTAAAAGCAACAAGCCAAAAAACAGGTAATTTTCCCAGGTGTATTTTTTTAAAAATGCCATTATTCGACTTCTATTTCTAATATTTTACCTATGATGTCCTTCTTAGGAAAAGGAACAAAGTTTTGCTTAAAAGGCGCTGTGGGCCACCATTCCTGACTATGCCATTCCTGTGTTACCAATGCAACCATTTGATTATTTGGGATGGCCGACACTGTTTCATCCATGATGCAAACAATACGCATGTTATCTTTTGAAGGCCCTATTCGCCAAACGATTTTTTTTGGTTGCCAATCAATTTCAAAATAATAATACTCTCCTCCAAACACTTCTTTATGTTTTGCGGGAACCTTTGTTGTTAATGCTTTATACCATTGATCCCATCGGTGGTGAGTAAACTCCATTTCCTCAATAATGTTTTTTCTTGCGCCAATATCAAATTTCTCAGGTTCATGACATGCTAAATCCCAATTCGTACAAGTTACCGTTATATCATCCGAAGCCGATGCGTCTTCTTTTGGTCCGTTCTTTTTTCCGGGATACGATGTCATTGGCCAATACTGAGACTCTTTTAAAATTTCAAAATCAATCTCCGAATAACCATCCCGTTTTTTACTGTGTTGAAGTGCAGTTTCGTTGTCGGGTTCCGTTTTGGGAATATACCCTATTTTGGCCCTGCATTCTCTTCTCTGATTCCATTGAGAACCGGTTTCCTGAGCCAATAACCAAAAAGCATTGGTTAAGCCGTTCCAAACATTGTGTTTGTTAATGAGTTCCGGGAATTTTATTTTTGCCCTCCATTTTCCATAGGTAAATCCTATTCTACCCGCAACACCCACATGTTCTTTTTTATAATCTCCTTCTTTATTTCCGGGGTTCACTAGCGTTATTGTTTTTTCAACAGAATCTGATTTAACCGTTTTACATGGGCAGTCCGAACTATTCACATACGTGTCAACAAACTTATTTGATGCTTCATATTGTTTTTTATAGGCCTCATACTGTTCCCTGGTGAAAGTGGGATCCATAACATCTTTAACCTCAGAAATGTTTTTTAATGGAAAATCTTTATTGATATAATGAAAATATTGCTGAAAGTGTGCGTAGCGATAAAGATGAAATGACTCACCACAAGTATTAGAGTAACTATCCTTATTGAAGTTTTCCCTTCCAACAAGTTTGTTATCTACAAACAACCCTGCTCCTAAGTCAAATTTTGCTTTGGTCTTTACTTTCTTGTTCCCCATTACACACAAAATATCATCGGGTTTAGAGCCTTTCCCAAGTTTATAATAGGCAAAAGGATTAACAAAACGACCATTAATATCAGGGTAATTAATCTGCTTGGTGTAATAAGGGAGTTCTTTCAGTTTGCTTTCAGAAACAACTACAAGCATAAATTCATATTTACCCATTCGTGGATTGCGCCACATTCTGTTATTTACGCTACCTTCCTTTTTTCGTTTATCATCAATAGACCATAGGGCGTCCATTCTTAATTGTTCCTCTATTGTCCTTTTTTCCAACCGGGCTTTCTTTTGTATATCTGCAAACCAAACAGGGTCGCTTTTAATATAGTTCATAGTGTTATACAACAATTCATTGTCCACTATTTTATTTGCAGGACTAAGTCCAAAATATATTTGCTCATTTCTGGGATTACCAATAATAACTAAACTGTCGGTAATAGATATCTCATTATCAAAGTCAGGAACGGGTTTAAAAGTATTAGAATGGTCTTCCCAGCTTCCATAAAAATTTTCACCGCTATATTCGTGAGACTCATCAAATTTGTATGTCTCGTTTTGGTAAAACAAACGATAATACAGCTTTTCCCTTTTAGCGTCGGTTCTTTTTATTTTAAAGTCAAAAGAGAGTTTACCTCCATCACATTGTTTTGCGTTAGGTATACGAATGCCGTATAATGGAGCATCACTTAAATCTGCTTCAATAAAAACGATGCTGTCATTAGCCTGGAATTCTTTATTTGTAACCGAGTTAAATGAAACTACTTCAAATGAGGTTTCTTTTTTCTTACAAGAAAACAGGAAAACACTTATTATTATAAGATAAAATGATTTTCTCATTGTACTAAACATACTCGCACAATATTAACTATTATTTTTTGAATCATACGTGTCGCTTTTTTCCGTCCCGAAAAAAATAAGGAAACAATAGAAAAATCCAAAAAATGTTGCCCCGGCCTGTGTTTCCAATGTATCCTCATTAAGCATTGAAAACAAGGAAATTAATATAAAGGCACCAAACAAGAAATGTTTTTGCTTTATCATATAAATCGGGTAAAACAAATACATAAGAAAAACAATCAACCCAATAATTCCAAAGCTTATAGTAATTGCCATAAACTGATTGTGGCTCCTCAGTCTCCATTTTTCATTGAGTTTTGTGTTTGAATATACATACTGGTATGTATATGCCCTTTGTACATCTCCTGTACCAACCCCGCACAACCACTTTCGTTTTATAATTTCCATTCCTACCCTCCAAAACTCTAAACGCATCATAAATGAATGGCCTGTTGGATCCTTGCCTTGTTTATATGAATCATACTCATAAATAACTTCGTGGATTCTTTTTTCTATCCCTGATTTATTGGTGTATAAATAGTTTGTTGTACCCTTTTCAATAAGTGCAATATCTTCTTTTGATAACATACTTATTCCTGTAGAATCCTTATTCAATCCTTTGGATGAAAGATATCTTATTATTGTAAACCCAATCTCGTTTCCTTTTTTATCCTTTTCCAAAAACTTTATTGAACTACGCTTGTTCCACTGAGCCTCTATCTCATCAGCACAAACGTTTGCCCAAATCAAATTCCCGTTCTCTGCTTCTGTACTTTTTGGGTTGTTGTAATATTTATTTCCGTTTATGGTTTTCTCTTGGCGAACGATGGGCTTAACCGGAACCTGTTGCTCTTTTATTTCTTTTATAACAAGGTGCGCTACAAAAGCAGCAAACAAACCAATAATTAAAAAGGCGCCTACCTTCACTACCGGTCTTTTTAGGCTTTTAAGAAACAGTGCGCTGTAATAAACTATCACCACACCAAGGATAACAATACCTGTAAAGGACTGCATGATTCCCAGAAAAACAACAAACCAGGCAATAAGTACTGCTTTTATCAAGAACCAAAACCATTTGCCGGATTTAAAATACCCGTGTATCAAAAAACAAATCACCAAAACTATCATCAAAGCAAAACGTATGTGCGAATTGAAAATAGAAATGTCGCGGATATCAACTACCTTATGTTTTGTTAGACCCAACCACACAAGAGTAGAAACAATAGTTGCAATAAAAACTGCTGATACAAACAGCCATAACAAACCTTCTACTTCCTTCTTCGTTGGTTTTTGTTTTGAAGTAATAAACAACAAAGGAAACCACAACAAAGGCAGCTTTATACGAAGGTCATTCGATGCATAAGCAAAATCAGATGTCCACAACAGTCCGATTAAATGTAATAAGTAGAAACTGCTCATCACCCAAAGAACTTTGGATGTTCTCATTACATTCCACTTACGTTTAAAATCACCTTCAATGATCCAGTTTCCCAACAACACAAACTGTCCCACACTCATAAGAAAACTTGAGAGAGGCATGCCCACAATAATCAAAAATATTCCAAAAAGGAAGAGGTTTTTATTAGAAAGAAGGCTTTTAATTGTAGGCATCGCTAAATGAAACGGTAAAAAAATCGAATTAGTGTGTCCCTTACTTATTTCTTTTCAAAACACAAGTATTTTATTTTCTCTCCTTTTGCCGAGAAAAGATTTTCATAATACGTTTGGATCTCTGTTAATTCTTTTTGTCCTGATGGGTTGTGGTGGTAAAGATCAGCCGTTGACCAGATGAGTTTATGTTTTTCTTCTGCTACTACTTCGAGTGTGTATTCATAAAAACCAGTGTTATCTGTTTTTAAATGGATTCTTCCTCCCGGTTTTAAAAACTTAAAATACCTATTCAGAAACATTGGATTTGTAAGGCGCTTACGTGTACTTGGCTTGTTGGGTTGAGGATCAGGGAATGTTATCCAGATCTCGTCCACTTCATTCTCTGCAAAACAATGTTCTATAAAGTCAATCCGTGTGCGTATAAAAGCAACGTTGTTCATCTTCGTATCTATTGCCTCTTTCGCTCCGGTCCAAATACGATTGCCTTTTATATCAACTCCAATAAAGTTTTTTTCAGGATGATTTTTTGCCAGGCCAATGGTGTATTCGCCTCTTCCGCAGCCCAGTTCCAATACAATCGGGTTATTATTTTTAAACTGATTGGTTTTCCATTTACCTTTTAAAGGATGCCCTTCGTTGATCTTTTCGAACGGCAAAAACGAACAGTTGGCAAATGAATTAAAGGCTTCGAATTTTTCTATTTTACTTGGCACAGGCTATAATTTTGAAGCGGCAAAAATACATAAATCTCCTGAGTGCAGCCGCAGATTAAAATGATTTGGTCTTTTTAACACAGTGAATGCAAAAAAACCGGGTTTCCCCAAGGCTCTGTATCGAAAACGTTTTTCAACTAGCTACAATCTATAGCAATGTAGACTGTTTTAATTTTTACCTTTGCTTCATGTCTAAAACAAAAACTACTTTCTTCTGTCAAAACTGTGGGAGCCAATCTGCCAAGTGGGTTGGTAAATGCCCGAGTTGTAATGAGTGGAATACATTTGTAGAAGAAGTTATTCAAAAAGACACAAAAAACAACCGGCTTCAGGTGTTTTCTGGCAACAAGAATGGTAAAGGAGAAACCAACAAGTCGGTTCTATTACAGGATATTGGAACTGCAGAATATCCGCGCATTGCGGTACCCGGAAAAGAGTTAACCCGTGTACTGGGTGGTGGCATTGTTCCGGGAAGCCTGGTATTATTTGGTGGCGAACCCGGTATTGGAAAATCAACACTAATGCTCCAACTCGCTCTTCGTTTAAAAAATTTAAAAGTTCTTTATGTAAGCGGTGAAGAAAGCGAACAACAAATTAAAATGCGTGCTGATAGAATTGGTGTTACAACGGATAATTGTTTTATTCTTCAGGAAACAAACACACAAAACATATTTCAACAAATCACTGAGATTGAGCCTCAACTGGTAATTATAGATTCCATACAAACCCTTCACACTTCTTATGTAGAAAGCAGTCCGGGCAGCGTGAGTCAGGTGCGTGAATGCGCAGCAGAGTTCTTACGTTTCGCAAAAGAAACCAACACTCCGGTTTTTATGATCGGTCACATCACCAAAGAAGGAAGCCTGGCCGGGCCAAAAGTGTTGGAGCACATGGTGGATACCGTATTACAATTTGAGGGAGACAGAAACCATGTTTATCGTTTATTACGTACAACAAAAAATCGCTTTGGCAGCACAAACGAATTGGGTATTTATGAAATGCAGGGAGAAGGATTAAAAGAGGTCACCAACCCTTCTGAAATATTAATTACCAACAGAGATAATCCAACGAGTGGTGTTGCAATTGCCGCAAGCCTTGAGGGAAACAGACCGCTACTAATTGAAACACAGGCATTAGTTAGTAGCGCCGCTTATGGAACACCTCAACGTTCTTCAACCGGCTTTGATCTGCGACGATTATCCATGTTGTTGGCAGTATTAGAAAAACGTTGTGGTTTTAGGTTGGGAATAAAAGATGTATTTTTAAATATTGCAGGCGGAATAAAAATTGAAGATCCGGGTGTTGATCTTGCATTGGTTTGTGCCATTCTTTCGTCCAACGAGGACCTTGCTATTCCACAAAACTTTTGCTTTGCCGGCGAAGTTGGTTTAACAGGTGAAATTCGCCCAGTAAACCGCATTGAACAACGTATTTCCGAAGCAGACAAATTAGGTTTTTCCAAAATATTTATTTCCGGCTATAACCTAAAAGGTGTTGAGCGACTTAAAACAAAAATTGAAATTGTAAGCGTAAATAAAATGGAAGAAGTATTTAGTGCTATTTTCGCTTAACGCAGGTGCTTTTCTAAATCATCTGAAAACCCTATTAAAACAAGTGTCTCAGCGGCCTTAAGAGTTTGCGTGTTGCGGTTATTAACATTGCTATGTAAAAAAGTTAACAAACACCTCTTTAATGTGCTTTAAATAATTGCCACTTTAGCATATCCAAAAAAGGCTCATGTTGAAAAGAATTATCATACTTTTAATTGTGTTGTTTACTACAACATTAATTAAAGCACAGCCTAAAACCGAAAATGTTACCCGTTTAAATGAAGACGCAGAGGTCTTTATGGAGGATGAGGATTGGGACATGGCTTATGCTTGTTATGATAAATTAACCAAATTAGAACCAACAAATTATTTTTTCAAATTTCAGAAAGGGCGTTGTGGACTTCATTTACCCGATAAAAAACTAGAGACTATTACCCTTTTCGAAGAAGTAAGAAAAGAAAGTCCTCAGGATGATGTAGTGCTCTATTTTTTAGGAAGAGCATATCACTCTAATTACAAGTTTGAAGAAGCAATAAAATATTTTGATGACTATCTTGCTACAGATCCAAAGGACGCGGACTTAAAGGACGAAGCAATGCACTTTAAAGACAATTCCATTTTTGGTCAAAACCTTACAAAAACTATGGTGGAAGCTGATATAAAAAATCTTGGCGCACCTGTTAATACCTCAGAAAACGAATACGTTCCCGTTATCTCTACAGATGAGTCTGTTTTGATTTATACATATAAAGGTAAAAGAAGTGTTGGTGGTTTACAAAATGAAAAATTCAAACCGGATTTAGATGGGGTTTATTATGAAGATGTTTTTATGTCGAAGAAACAAGCCGATTCAACCTGGGGAGAACCAGAAGGGATCAGTGAATTTATTAATACAAATCACAATGATGCCTCCATTGCACTCTCTCCGGATGGCCAGGAGCTTTATACTTTTTATAGTGACAAAAAAAACGGAGGAGACATTTACATCTGCCACTTATTAGGTGATACCTGGAGCAAGCCTGAAGCATTAAGCAGTAATATTAATACTGAATACTGGGAAGGAAGCTGTTCTATCACAGCCGATGGAAAAAACTTGTTTTTTGCAAGTGAACGCCCGGGAGGTGTTGGTAAGAGAGATTTGTATGTTTCACAAAAACAAGCAGATGGAAGTTGGGGTCCCGCAGAAAACTTAGGGCCAATAATCAACACTAAATACAACGATGACGACCCTTTCATTCATCCGGATGGAATTACTTTGTTCTTCAGTTCTCAAGGCCATAAAAGTATTGGTGGTTTTGACATTATGTATTCGATTAAAAAAGATGGCAAATGGATAGAGCCAACCAATATGGGTTATCCTTTAAACACTACGGATGATGATCGTTATTATGTAATTACCGCAAAAGGAGACAGGGGTTATTTTTCATCCAACAGAAACAGTATTGGCGGAACGGGAAATCAGGATATTTATACAGTTACACCCGGTATTATTGGCGAAAGACCTATTTTAGCAATGGTATTAGGTAATGTATACGGCAACGATGAGCCCATTGAAGCTAAACTGGAAGTAATTAAAAAAAGTACCGGTGAAGTAATAGGCCCTTTCTCTTCAAATAAAAAAACCGGAAAATACCTTGTTGCTCTTAGCCCGGGAGAAAACTACACCTTTAAAATTAAAGCCGAAAGCTTTCCTGATTATCAAGAAGATCTTGATATAGCAAAGCTTACAAAATTTATTGAAATACATAAAGATTTTCACTTAGCTAAAGATGGATTCGTTGATCCACATTTGGATACTGCCAAAAAATTAAATGACTTCCTGAGTAATCTTTTGGATACAATAACAAGTTACACCAATCTTGAAGAGGTGATCAAAAATCATCCCATTGATACAAATCATGTAACCACAGTAACTAATCCAACTGATCCATGTGCTGCATTCAAAACACTGGATTTTTCGGCTTTAAAAAATAAAAGTTTGAATGATCCTAAAGTATACGGAATGTTGATGGCAATTGCCGACAAAATAAACTGCTCTAAAATACAGTTCAAAGTTCAGATTGCAGCATACAGAAAACCACAAAACTATAAATGGGATCATTTAAAAGAGTTTGGTACGCCTGAAGAAAAGCCTTATCCGGATGGTATTACCCGCTTCACACAAGGTAGTTTTACTGATATAATGAGTGCCGAAGCACAAAGACGTCAGGCAATTGCCAAGGGCCAGAAAGATGCGTGGATAGTAGGTTTTATTGATGGGAAACGCTACACACTGGAAGAGTTAATTATGGTTGACTTTTTCAATAAAAACCTCACTCAATTCAATGAAAATCTCCAATTGCTACAGGAATACCTTGTTTTAGAGTAGAAAAACTCAAGTCCAACAATCTTTATTTAGTGCCGTTATTCCTTATATTTTACCTATTATTTTGCTTTTTTGTCAGGATGTTTTATTATATTTATACTGATATTTAATACATTCCTGCATGAATAAGAACAATTTTATTTTCTACCTAAGGTTTTTTTCTGTCTTTTTTTTCTGTCTGTCCTCCCTTAAAATTTTTGCTGTTGTGCCAGGTCCTGCCGCAACAAGTGGAGCCGCATCCATTCATAACATTGCTACTTCTGCCGGACACCAAAGCTTGGTGTTTCAGGCCGACGGGAGACTGTTTAAGGTAATTTTAAGAATCAATAACACAGGGGGCACTTCCAGTAATGTTACAATCAGAGCATTCGATGGATTTGGTCCTCCGGGTGGAACTTTGATTGAAACGGCTGTAGCCAGCGTTCCCGCAGGAACACAAAATGTTACTTTTTATTTCAATAATAATGGTTTTGACGTATATAATGGTCAACAGTTGTATTTTGAAGTTACTGCTCCTGCAGGCCCTTCTGTATTTTGGTTAGATGGTGGAAACATATACGCCGGTGGAACCGCTTATTATAACCTTGCTAATCAAGCGGCAAGGGATTTTTATTTTGAAACCTTTTATTCTCCTTATCCTACCTGCCTTAATCCAAATCCCGGTAGCACTTATTTTGGAATAGATCCCCTGACCGCAACCCCTCCTTTAGGCGCCAGTGCTCAGGGTGAAGAGGGTTATTGGGAGTTTTTCACAGCCGGAACAGGAACCTTTTCAGATATTCGCGATCCCAATGCCACTTACACTCCCTCTTGTGCTGATGCTGAATTACCGGGTGGTGAAGTTCGGTTTTGGTGGAAATCAACTTGCCATAATAACGTGGCTGCTTTGCAGTCTGTTTTTGTTTCTCCTATTCCCTTAAATGTTGGTCCTATTAACCCAACCATTTGTCAGGGAGCTAATATAACCTTAACCGCTGGTGGTGCCCCCGCCTATCTATGGAGTACGGGATCAACAGCATCTGCTATTAACGTTACTCCTCCCGCAACCACAACGTATACGGTAACGGGCTCAGGGATTTTTGGAGGTTGTTCTTATGAAAAAACAACAATCGTAAATGTAACTAACCCACCTGTTCCTGATGCAGGAAGCGATCAATCCATTTGTGATAATACTTCAGCCACATTAATAGGAAATGCCGTTGGTGGTACTCCTTCTTATACTTATGCCTGGTTCAATGTTGCCAGTGGAGGTACCGCTCTTTCTGCTTCACAAAATTATGTCACTCCGGTTTTGAGCCCCGGAACATATAATTTTTATCTTGAAGTAGTTGATGCAAACAGTTGTTCCGGTCCCCGAGATCTTGTTGTTGTTACCGTTAATCCTTTGCCGGTTATGACAAGTGCAACAGGGATAGGAATTTGCTCAGGACAAACACTTGCTTTTCCATTTACAAGCAGCATTGCCCCGGCATCGTTTAGCTGGATTGCGGCAGACAATACCAATATAACAGGTGAAAGTTTAACCAGTCAAACTTCATCAACTTTAAATAACACTTTAGCATCTTCTTCAACGGTGCCCCAAAACGTTTCTTATACAGTAAGTCCAACGGCTTCCACAACCGGTTGCGTTGGCTCTGGTCAGGTTGTTATTGTTTCGGTAAACCCTGTTCCGGTTATGTCAAACGTGAATAGTTCCACTATCTGTTCCGGTTCGTCTGTTGTTATTCCATTAACGAGTGCTGTTCCGGCAACGTATTCCTGGATTGCAACTGATAATATTAATACTAATGGCGAAAGTTTAACTTCACAAACGACCTCTACCCTTAATAATACAATTAACAACCTTACTGGTACCGACCAATTGGTTAATTATTCGGTTACCCCAACTGCTTCCACGGGTGGTTGTGTTGGATCAATTCAAACCATCACTGTTACTGTTAAAGCTTTGCCTTCTTTGTCCTTAAGTTCTACAAATGTTAGTTGCTTTGGTATGACAGACGGCTCTATATCAGCCGCAGGTGTAGGAGGTACATCGCCATACTTGTTCTCACTAAATGGCGGTGCATATTCGGGCTCATCTAATTTTACCGGGCTGTCTTCCGGTAGCTACACGGTCTCTGTTCAAGACGCTCTAGGTTGTGTTGGGTCTCCGCAAATTGTGAGCATTACTCAGCCTGCCGCTCTTTCTTTTGTTATAGGTGGAAACTCAACAATTTGTAGTGGGAATGCACTTGGCATTACTATCACACCAAGTGGCGGAACAGGAGCTTATACTTCAGGTTGGTTAACTTCTCCTAATGCAAATACGGGCGGAGAGAGTACGACAAGCGTTTTCTCAACTCTTATAAATAATGTAATAACTAATACAACTGTTAACATAGAATCATTAACATACACAGTAACGGTTACAGATATAAACGCTTGTGTTGCTTCTAATACCGTAATTGCAACAGTATTCCCCGCTCCTTCACTTACCAATGTTTTGGCAGGATCTACTTGTTCGGGAATCAGTTTTTCACAGATCTTATCAAGTAACATAAGCCCTGCAACTTTTACATGGGTTGCAACACCTAATCCAAACACTACGGGTGAATCTACAGCTATTCAAAACACGGGTACCTTAACCGAAGTTGTTACCAATTCTACCGGTGGGTCTGAAAATGTTTTATATACCATAATTCCAACTGTAACTGCTACTAGTTGTTCGGGTGCACCGGAAACATTTACTTTAACCGTTAGGCCATTACCTATTATTTCCGCTCCAAACATGAATACTTGTTCCGGTGGCTCTGTTGCTATACCTTCTGTTCCGTCAAGCGGAACGGCTCCATACGTAACTTATGGCTGGTATACTGCTTCAAGCGGAGGTGTGCTTTTATCATCCTTACAAAATTACTCTACCGGAGCACTTGTAGCTGGTACTTACCAATATTTCCCTGAAGTAACAGACAACGCGGGTTGTGTTAGTACAAGGCCTTTGGTAACAGTTACCTCGTATCCAAACCCGTCTGCTAATGCTGGTCCCGATCAAACGGTTTGTGCAGGAAGCCCTGCAACACTAACGGCTGGTGCAATTGGCGGAACTCCTTCATATACATATGCCTGGTACGATGCTATTACAGGTGGTACTCTCCTTGCTTCAACTCAAGTGTTTAGCCCAACCTTGCCAACCGGCACTTACTCTCATTTTGCTCAGATAACCGATGCTAATGGTTGTGTGAGCCCCCGCGATCAAATGGTTTTAACTGTTCCAAACCCTTTAAGCGGTGTAACCGGCTCTACCAACATTACTTGTTTTGGCGCAAACAATGGAAGTATTAACGTTACTCCTTCGGGCGGTACAGGTCCCTACCAATTCTCTTTAAATGGTGGGGCTTTTGGAATACCAGCTTCATTTACAGGTTTACCTGCAGGAACGCACACGGTTACAATAAAAGACAATATCAATTGTACTTTACCGCTTATTGTTTCGATAACAGAGCCTCCTTTATTAACCGGTTCATTATTGAGTTCAAGCCCTGCAACTTGTAATGGTACAACAGATGGTAGCGCCACTATCACTCAAGTAGGCGGGGTTAGTGCTTACCAATATTCTTTGAATGGAGGGCCATACCTTGGTACAAACACTTTCAACTCACTTGCAGCCGGCTCTTATACTGCAACTGTTCAGGATGCAAATGCTTGTATTAGTAACAACGTCATTTTTACAATAACCCAGCCACCCGTGCTTTCAATAGGAAATTCAGGTTCAACAACGGTTTGTGACAATGTTCCATTAAACATCTCATTAAACGGCGTTGGCGGAACACCAGGTTATAGTTTTTCCTGGATTTCAAATGACAATCTTAATACGACAGGAGAAAGCCTTGGAGCGGTTTCTACTGCATTAATAAACAATACAATATTAAGTTCTTCTACAGCTCCTGAAGCTTTGTCTTACACGGTTACGTTAACGGATGCAAACTCTTGTGTCGCGAATCAAATAATAAATGTAAGTGTTAATCCTTCACCTACAATGGTAAGTTCTTCAAGCTTTTCTGTTTGTAGTGGCACGCCTATGTCATTTGGTTTGAATGCAAATGTTGCTTCTACATTTTCCTGGTTAGCAAATGATAATGCAAATACAACGGGAGAAAGCACTGCTTCACAATCAACGGCAAATATTACAGATTTGGTATTGAACCCTACAATTGCCGCAGAAATAATTAATTATACCGTTACACCAACCTCAACTGCTGGTGGATGTATTGGGGCAACACAAATAGTTGTTGCCAACGTAAATCCTTTGCCAAACGTTTCAATAAGCCCGTCTGCAAACCCTATTTGTTCAGGTGGTTCCAGTGTATTAACAGCTTCCGGTGCTGATACGTATACCTGGGCCGGCAGCAATTTAAGCAGTACAAATGGTACTCCGGTAACCGCTACTCCATCGACAAACACAACATACACCGTTGTTGGAACAAACACATCAACAACTTGTTTCAGTAACTTCACGCTTTTGATAAACGTCAATCTTCCTCCTACCGCATCAGCTGCAGGTCCTGATCAGCAATTGTGTGCTACAAACACAGCAATTTTAGCTGCAAACACTCCGGTTTCAGGTACAGGAATATGGACAATAATATCAGGAGCAGGCGGTGGTATTGTTAGTCCCGGTAATCCAACCTCTAATTTTAATGGTATAGCTGGTGTATCTTATATACTGCGCTGGACAATAAGCAATCCTTCTTGCACAGATTCACAGGACGATGTAAGTATTAATTTTAATCCAAGCCCGGGCTTCACTATTATTGCTCCAACAACTATTTGCTCAGGAGACAACCTAAATCTTGGTGTTGGTTCTTTAATTGGCGGAACAACATTTAATTATAACTGGAGTGGTCCCGGAGGATTTAATTCTATTCTTGCAAATCCAATTCGCCCTAATATTTTAGGGGCAGATGGCGGAACTTATTCTTTAAATATTACAAATGAATTTGGCTGTTCAGCGTCAAACAATACCAATATAACTGTTCTTTCTTCTCCAATCGCTATAATAAGCGGAGGAGGGGGATCGAGTGTTTGTGCTAACGAAATGGCAACGCTTGACGGGTCAACATCAAGTGCAAACGGTGATGTGATTTCCGGATATCAATGGTTCCATGCGGGCACCGCAATGGCGGGGGCAACACTAAGCACTCATGTAAACAATTTATCCGGTGTTTATAATTTAGAAGTAACAAACACTAATGGTTGTAAGGACACTTCCCTTGGTCATATACTTACTGTAGAAACTATACCTACTCCGGTAATTGCTGGCAACGCTTCTTTTTGTAGCGGATCAAGCAGCTTGCTTAACGCATTTTCTTCAGGTGCGGGTGGTGCATCTGTAATTGATAATTACGAGTGGTTATTTAATGGAGCCTCTGTTAGTTCAGGGCCGGCCAATGATACTTATCTTGTTACCGCTGGTGGCAATTATCAATTAATTATTCTTAATTCTAACGGTTGCAGAGATACCTCTGCCGCATTGTTTTTAAACGAAATGCTTCCACCTGTTGCGCCGGTGCTTTCAAGTACCGGAACTTCTTATTGTTTAAATGATTCTCTTTTAATTGCTGTACAAACGCCAACTGCAGGCCACACTTATTCCTGGACAGTTAATCCTGCTGTTATTTCTATTAGTTCAACTTCGGGCACGTCTAATTATTTGGGTGGACAAGTAACGGGTTCATATACTGTAGATGTTATTGAAACGGATCTAAATGGTTGCTCAAGCAGTTCAGGTAGTACAATTGTCACCATTAACACCCGCCCAACAGCCATTGCTTCCTCCACAAATACCGACACGCTTTGTTATGGAGGCTCTGTTGTTTTAAATCTGGCACCAAACTCTATGAGTTCTTATTCCTGGACAAGTAGTTTTGGGGCTACAGGTTCTGCACAAAACGATCTCCTATCTACAGGTACACAAACGGGTCCGATTATGTTTTATGGCTCAGCAACTAACATTTTTGGCTGCCAAAGTGCCAATGATACTTTGCGCTTTTTTGTTGCTAATCCAATTATTATAAACACGGCTTCGGCTATTGTGATTGATGCTACTTGCGGACAAGCCGACGGTTCTGTTTCCGGTATATCTATTTCTGCCGACGGACCATTAACTTATGCCTGGCAAAATGCCGGAGGCTCTCTTGGTGTAACAACGGATTTTATTAATTCAGTTGTTGCCGACACCTATACTTTAACTGTTACAAATCGTTTTGGTTGTTCAGATTCTGCAGTGTTTACTATAAACTCCGGACCTGCTCCTACTGCTCCAACTTTACAAAGTGCTCCAACTATTTGTGAAAATCAATCATTTGCATTATCTGTTGTTTCTCCTATTGCGGGCGCAACTTATAACTGGTCGGGACCTTCCGGCTTTACACAAAGTGGAGTAGATTTAAATAGCATAACCATTACTAATGCTTCTGCCTTAAACGCCGGTCCATACTCAGTTACAATTACTCAAGCCGGTTGTACCAGTGTAGGAAGTGCTCCAATTAGTGCTATACTAAATCAGGCCCCGGTTGTTTCTATTAGTGGCAGCACATCTTTCTGTGTTGGCGGCTCTACTCTCTTAAACGCAGCCACAACAGTAGGATCCGCTTCAACCTATCAATGGTATTTGAATGGTGGAGTAATCAGTGGGGCAACATCCGCCACTTATGCAACAAACTCTGCGGGTAATTACAATGTTGAAATTGTTCTATTAAACGGGTGTTCTGATTCCGCTTTTGCACCAACAAACGTAATTGTAAATCCATTACCAACGGTATTAATAAGCCCGGCGTCGAATACTATTTGTGAAGGAAGCCAATTAACTTTAACCGGCTCCGGAGCTAACACATACAACTGGAGCAACGGAAGTTCCACAAACGTTATTACTTTTTCACCTACAAGCTCTGTTAGTTTTAATGTTCAAGGAACAGATGCAAACGGTTGTATTAATGCGGATACGGTTTTTATAACTGTAAACCCTAAACCTGCTATTCCGGTAGCGTCTTCCAGCTCTGGTGTTGAATGTACCGGAACAAACGTAACCATGAGCTCGAGTTCTTCTCTTACAAACTCATGGTATAACGTAGCGAGCAACACAAATATTAGCACCCTTCAGTCCTTCTCTCATACAGAAACAGTTTCGGGTGTCTACACTTATGGTGTTTATGTAACCGATGCTAATTCTTGTAACAGCGACACCGCTTATGCAAATGTTCAATTTAATAATTGTATCAGCAATTTAAATAATGAGATTGAATTTCTTCAAGCGAACGGATTTGTTAATAATAATATTTTTACCAACGATGGAAACCCTGTTGGGTATACTGTAAACACGGTTCCTGTATTGAATCCTTTTAATGGTAGTTTTACCATTAATTCATCGGGCTCGTATACTTATACTCCTAATGCGGGTTTCAGTGGTTATGATGTTATAGTCGTTTCCGCATGTAATACTATTCCTGTTTGTTTAAACGATACTATCTTTATTTCGGTAGGACCTTATGCAGGAATCGATATTGGAACAGTAAGTAACCTTATTCCTAACGCCCAGTTAACAGGAAATGTATTGGTAAATGATATTGGAGCCGGCATTTTAGGTAGTGTTACATTAATCACCAATGTTAGTCATGGAACCCTAAGCCTTTCTACTTCAGGAGACTTTGTTTATACTCCTACAGTCAATTATTGTGGCGCAGACTCATTTATGTATCAGATTAGTGATGTAAACTCTTTTGTTACTTATGCCTACTGTATAATAGATGTTTCCTGTACTGTACAGATTATTACCCATACCGGTTTTAGTCCGAATAATGATGGTGTTAATGATGTGTGGGTGATTTCAGGAATTGATGCAAGTCCAAATAAAGTTACCATATACGATCGTTGGGGAAATGAAATTTGGGATGGTGAAAACTATGACAACACATCCGTTGTTTGGAGTGGCAAAAATAAGAACAACGAAGAACTAACCGCGGGCACCTATTTTTATATGATCAAAGTTAAGGATCAAAAAGCGGTAAGAGGCTGGGTAGAAATTACTAAATAAGAACTTATAACATGAAGAATATAATTATCATATTACTTTTGGCGATCCCGGTGTTTGTAAAGGCACAACAAGATCCTCAGTATAGTCAGTACATGTTTAATCATGTGGTTATTAACCCGGCATATGCCGGAAGCAAAAACATGTTGAACGCCACCTTGCTTGTAAGAAAGCAATGGGTTGGTGTTGATGGTTCACCGCAAACTAACAGCGCAAGTGTTCACGGACCAATTAAGAGTAAAAAAATAGGCCTTGGTGCCCATATTATTGCTGAGCAGATTGGCCCAAAAAAATGGGGGGCAGCCTACGGTGATTTTTCTTACAGGATCAAGTTAGGGAACGCTCACCTCTCTTTTGGTGCAAGCGCCGGTATGATTAGTTACCAATACGATTTTAATAAAATTAATTATGCAGATGCTTCAGAAATAACCGTAAATGTAAATGAGTTAAATAAAAACCGAACCCGTTTTGATGCTAATGTTGGTGTTTATTATTATTCAAATGCTATGTTTGCAGGTTATAGTATGACACACCTGAATGAACCAAATTTATATGACATTGTTGCTTCAAGCAATGCCTCCGCTTCTGCTCTTGTTTTTAACCTAAAAAGGCATCATTTTTTTACTTTAGGAAGAGGGTTTCAGCTATCCGAAAAATTAATTTTCAGCCCGTCGCTTATAGTAAAAAGTACCGGCATGAAAAGCGGTAACACAGTTGACCTGAACTTGAATTTTTTATTGAACCAAAAACTTTGGCTTGGCACCTCTCTGCGTTCCAGTAAAACAGTTGTAGTATTAGCGCAATACTCTATAAGTAATTATTTTAAAGCAGGCTATGCATTTGACTTTGGGTTTAACAGGTTTTCACGAAACGGCGGCTCTCATGAAGTAATGTTAAACTATAGTTTTGGTAAATTAAACTCGCATATTATCTCGCCTCGCTATCTGTAATCGTTTATGAAAAGAATTTTTTACGTCAGTTTGTTTTTGTTGTTCTCGGGTTTTTTGTGTGTTGGACAAAGTCCGGTTGTTACCGTTATTAAAGGCTCCACGGTTGAAGAATATAAATTAGAACCATTAAATAAAATAAATACCCTAAAATCCGAATTTGGCGCTGTACCCTACTATAAGGGTATTGCTTTTGTTTCTGAACAAAAACAGGATCTTGTAAACTTTGAAACCATTGACGTAGACGGTCATCCTTACCTTGATATTTTTTATGTGGATTTAACGAATAGCAAGAACTCTTCGAAAAAATCGTTTTCGAAAAAACACAACAGTGATTTTCATGATGGCCCAATTGCTTTTAACGCTGATTATACTATTGCCTACTTAACCAGAAGCTCTTACGTTAGGCGTAAGAATTCTGCATTTGTTAATCAATCTAAACTTTTTACATTAGAAAAAAAGGGGAATAGCTGGAGCAAACCAAAACCCTTTGTTTATGACAGCGACGAGTACTCTCTTGGTCACGCATGTTTATCTCCCGATGGTAAGTATTTGTTTTTTTCTTCTGATATGAAAGGAGGGTTTGGTGGCACAGACTTATATGTTTGCGAACAAAAAAATAATGAGTGGACTAAGCCTGTAAACTTAGGACCAAAAATAAACAGTCAAAAAAATGAGTTGTTTCCCTGCTTCCGAAAAGACGGCACCTTGTTTTTTGCTTCTGATAGTTATACCGGTTTCGGTGGGCTTGATATATACAGTGGATACAACTCAGGAAACGAATGGGTTTTAATAAGAAATGAGGGAGCCGGAATCAATGGTCCGGGAGATGATTTTGCTATTTGTTTTATAGACTCTGCGAGCGGTTATGTTTCAAGCAACAGGAACGGGAGTGATGATTTATTCAAATTTGTTTTCACAAAAAAATTAATGGATTTTGAAGGTTATATATTGAACAGTAAGGATGTTTTTGATCCTTCTCAGGAGATAATGCTTGAGCTCTTAGATAGCTTGGGCAATGTTTTAAACAGAACGCGCACCGACAAAGAAGGTTACTTTAAGTTTGCTAATTTAAATGCTGACTCAACCTATTACGTAAGAGTTGACGAAAACGATCCTTCGTTTGCACTTAACAACAAAATGAAACTCAACAAGCTCAACCCTGACTCTAATGGAATTAACGGCGCAAACGAAAACGATACTTATTTTAACCGTAAAAACCATTATTATTATGCCGATAAATACAATACTCTTTTAAGAGTAACCAATAAAAAAGGGGAGTCTAATTTTGTTTTTAAAAACTTGCCAAAAGATAAAAACGCGTTTCCGGAATTGGACATTGAAGACGACCTGATGATTTCAGGAAATTTGTTTTCTGGTCAGGATCCTATTAAAAATGCAAAAGTTGTAATGAAAGATAAAGACGGGAACGTACTGGATGAAGCAATTACAAATAGTTTTGGGGCATTTGTGTTTAGTCATATTCCGCCTGATGAAGCTGTGTTTTTAGAAGTAATTGAAACAGACGGATCGATCCCTCCCGGTAGTAAAATTACTATTACCAATAGAAGTGGTAAAACAATTGAGTCCATTACTACCAATGAAAATGGGAAGTTCGTTATTCGTTTCCTGACTAAGGACTCAAATGAGTTGAAAGAGATGGTAGTGGAAGACTCAGAAGTCCGCATGGATTTTAAAGCCCTGGTTTATGATGAAAACGATAAACCAATCCCAAACCTTGTAGTGATTTTAAAGGATGATAAAGGCAAGATTCAGGATAAAGATACCACTGATGCAGAAGGTAAGTTAAGCTTCCGTAAATTACTTACCGATAAAAATTATATAGTGGAATTAGACGAGAGCGACGCAAGGCTTTCGGGATTCAAAAAGATTGTGATTAAAACAATTAAAGGTAAAGTGATCAAAGAAATAATCAGAAGCAAAGAAGGTTTTTCTTATCATATTTTAAAAGGGGATCACAGCGAATTAAACGATCTTTATATCGACGATCCCTGGTTATCCGTTTTGACATTTAAAAACGTAACCGAAAAGAAAGAAATCAATATAGAAGAAAAGGTTTACTATGCTTATGGTGCTTATGCTGTAGACGAAGCGGGAAAAAAAATATTAGGTAAAGTGGTTCAAATTATGAAAGAAAATCCAAACATTTCGATTGAACTTATTTCCCATACCGACTCAAGAGGAAATGATGATTTTAACCTTAGGCTTTCTGAAAAAAGAGCAAAAGCTTCCGTTGATTTTATGGTTTCAAAAGGGATTAACAAATCGCGCTTGCTTGGAATTGGAAAAGGAGAAACAAACCTGAAAAACAAATGCTCGAACGATATAGCTTGCAGTGAAGAGGAGCATGCCGAAAACAGACGAACAGAGTTTAAGGTAGTCAGCGAAAAAAAATAGATTACTGCTTTACAAGCTTAATTGTTTCTATTTCCTTATCCTTACTTAGTTTAAGATAATAAACGCCACTTTCAAAAGCCGACAAATCAATATTTAAGTTAACGGTGTTTGTTGTGCTTGTTCCAAAATGGTATAATTCCTTTCCTAAAGCGTCAACTAATGTTGCCGAAATTTGTTGTGGCACAGGCAGTTTTTGTTGCACCAAATAAACGTTTTCTGACAATGTTTTAATGGTTATATCTTCACTTGAATTTGGTTTGATACCCAGGATGTCGTTCACAATAACAACCTGATGTGTTGCCGTATCTAAACAACCGGTACTGCTTTCTGTTATTAAAGTGATTGAGTAAATACCTCCCACCAGGTATTGGTATGTGGGTTGGTAATCGTTAGATACACCAAAACCATCGCCAAAATTCCAACTGTTAACCACCGCATTAACAGAGGTATTTGTAATATTAGTGTTTGCACCTAAACCCAGATATAGCGTGTCCATTGAGCTAAACGAAGCTATTGTAACATCAACACTGTTTAGTCCAAATTGAGTTACGTTGTTATCACAGTTTCCAACCGTGTTTATTTCCAATACATACACGCCGCCTGATAAAGTTTCTAATGTATCAGGATCCGATTTGTTTAGTGATGTTTTTATTGGCAATCCATTAACATCTTTCCAATAATAATTCCATGGTCCTGAATTATTTCCTACCGCAATAATTTGTCCTGAATTTGGTAAATTACACGTAGGGTCGTTTGTGATTGTGTTTACCTGCAGGGGATTAATTGTAATATTTAATGTAAATCGTGCTGCTTGTGTTGTGTCGCTTAAACTAAAAGAATAAGCGTTATTTCGTAAATCTGTTGTAATTCCTGTGTAATTATCATACAAAGAAATACAAGCTCCTGAAGGAAAAGAAGAAACGTTGTCTGCCGTTATTGTATAGGTTCCGGCATAACCCGTTATTGCTCTTACGGGCATGGAAAAATTACTTGTAATAGGTGCAACTCCGTTTATTTGAAAAAGATCAGTATCGTTTTGTAAAGCAATACTTGGGGCTAAAGGATCACTTCCGGCCAGTTTATATGAATCATATTCAGGGTCAAAAGTATTGTTTGCGTTATTCTGGAGATATAAAACTGTTTCATCGTGATAAGTGGCGGGTCCATCCAGATATAAGCGAATCAATTCAGGAGCCTGCGTATTTATTGTGTTAGTATTATATGGGTTTTGTCTCAAAAACGTTGGATTACCGCTCACCTTATTAGATTCCTGTGCGTTCAAAGCTGTTGCTCCTGTTGAATGAACATAAAACCCCTGACATATTGGTATATTATTATCAACTCCTCCTGAACCAATGGCCGGGCTACTTATCCCATTCACAAAGGTTGCATAAGACCCTGCTCCTCCACTAAGATCGGCATTATATACATATATTGCATTATCAATTCCGGCAGTAGCGCCTCTTAATGCTGTCCATAAAATAGGAGACGGGTATGGATTTGAAATCAAATTCCAACCATCTTCTGTTGGCGCACCGGTGTTAGTATAATTCAAAGGAATTGTATAATTAAATTTTCTCGGTGTTCCTGTTACATCTAAAGTTATATTATTTGTTGTCGTGTATCCATCACCAAAATAAACCCAGTATCCTGTACCATTAGTAATAGGATCATTAATGGTGCTTATAGGTATATAAGAAGCCGGGTCATCATAAAGCCCTGAAGCTGTTTCGTCATAAGTATAAATAGATAAAAAACCTGCCGCTGATCCATCCGGACAAGTATTACAGCTAATAGGCATATCGTCGTCCCACGCAGTATATGTTAAAGCTGAAGTAAGTGGAGCACCTAAAAATGCCCATCCGGTAAAACCACCCGGAGCATATCTTTGCACAATCACGTTTCCCGAAATATCACCTGTACCTGTAATTTGTGCTATTCTACCGGATCCCGTTGCTGTTGATACAAGTGTAAAATTCCTCGCGTTTACATTAAAAACGCCCCCATTAAGAACAAGTGAGTTCACAATGTTTTCGTCCTGCAATAAAGACGCTCCTGCCGCATTGTTAAGAGTAAGATCATAAAAATCTGTTATGGTTGTTCCACCAATGTTTTGAGCTGTTGTTCCGTTTAAAAAAATGTTTCCGTTACGTACTGTGAGTGTTCCGTTATTAGAAAAATCTCCCTTAATGGTTACTAAATGGTTAGCCACATCAACATCAAAGTTGGCCGCTGCGTTTATAGTAAAACTTCCATTCGCAGTAACCGGGCTGTTTAATGTTTTTACACCTGCATTAGAAAAAAACATATTATTAAATGTTTCCCCTCCTGTTTTAAATATAGTTTGCGCTGTTGTTCCGTTAAATGTTACCGTTCCCGTTCCGGGTGTAAATGTTCCGCCGTTGTTTGCCCAGTTTCCACCTAATGTTATGTTCAGGTTGTTAGCGGTTAAGATTCCAGTCGTTAATGTTACATCATTAATAACGTTTAACGAATTAGTTAATAACCCGGCCGTTACATTTGCACTGCTAACGGTTAAATTTCCTACAGGATAAGTAGAATTAATCTGAATAATTTGAGCCGCAGGAGAGCTTGCATTTCCTATTTGCAGGGTTCCTCCTGTTACAGTTCCTCCTGTAGCTCCGGTATTAATAAAACCCAAATTTTGGGCACCCGTTCCGCCTTCTCTTGGAATAATCAATGTTCCACCTGTCATATTAAACTGAGAACCGGCACCAGTAATTTGAAAAGGGGCAGTAGTAGTATTGGTTGAGCTAACAGAGGGTACAACAACGGTTCCTGAGTTAATAGTAAATTTAGAAAGGTTATTTATTCCGGTTGCGTAATATTTACTTGCAATATTTAATGTTCCACCTGTAGTTGTAAGCAAGCCACCATTTGATATAAGGTCTTCATCTGCGGCATTTCCAATATTCATGATTCCGTTCGAAACCGTAATGTTTCCGTACATAGTAACTGTTGCACCAAAATTAATCGTGGACGCTGAAGAGTTCAGCCAAATTGCTCCTTTTTGAGGAATAGTGACTGCTGCGGTATAGGGCGTAATCACTGATGCTCCTGTGGTTGATAATTTAAATGTACCTGTAGTAAGTGTAAGAAAATTATTAGGTGCAACAAAAGTTGGTGTTGTAATATCTAATGTGTTGTTAATAGATGTTCCCTGATTCAGTACAATATTATTGAAGGTGGTGGTTGCTCCGGTACCACTTATTGTTTGGCTTCCGTTTTTATTAAATGTAGCATTACATAAACTAGCGGCGTCTGTTGCAAAATTCAGGGTACCGTTATTTATTATATTTCCTTTAAAAGTTGCGGTGTGTGTGGCGTTTGAGGCAGCGTTTACATTAAATGTAGCATTACCGGTAACAGTAACATCATTATTAACAGTAACAGTTCGCACAGTTGTGTTATTCCCAATTTGCAACACGGCAGCTTGACCTTGTCCAACAGTCAGGTTGTTACAAATTGCCGCTGAACGTATCGTTACCGTGTGAGTTGAAGTAACAGTAACATTATCTGACGCTGTAGGCGCAGCTCCTGAACTCCATGTTGTTCCTACATCCCAAAATCCTGTTGCAATAGAAATCACATTACCTGCAGGCAGTGTTGCTTGTGTTCCGCTTAATGAGCCACTCAAACACCCCTCTGTCACAGCATATAGTCGCCAAAAATAGGTTGTTCCGGGTAACAAACCGGTTACAGCCGTGCTTGTTGCGTTGGCAGCTGCTTGTGAAACAAAAGAATAATTTACACCATCTGTAGAATTATATATAACGTACCCTCTTTCGTTTGTTGCCCAGTTTGGCCAGTTTAATGTCATTCCTGTAGAGGTAACTCCTGAAAAAGTTAATGTTCCGGCAGCAACCGTTGGGGTTGGTGGCGTAAAGGTATATCTGGAGCCTGCCGTAGGCATGGTACTCAAATTATTTCGAACAGTATTACTAAATGTATTTGTATTAACTGTTTGCAAAACCTTCATTTGTAAGGCGGTTGGAGGATTGCTAATTGTAGGCCCGTTTATTCCCATGGTATACGTGAATCCTGCGGTTCCCTGAGTCATGGTGCCATAGTTAATTTCAATTACTCCTGTGGTTTCGTATACCTTAACTTGATAATTTAAACTGGGTGATGTGTTTCCATAAACGGCCATGTTTATCCATTCTACCGTTAATATTCTGTTTGGTGCAGAGCCGGTAACCAGGTATTTTATACTATTTCCTAATGCTCCGGTTCCTCCTTGTGCGGTTAAATCATCATAAAAAGGTGCAATGGCCAAATAGGTTCCACTAGCTACAGTTGCATTAGAAAAGGCTGTGTTTTGATAACCGTAATCATCGGCTGTTGGCCCTCCGTCATCTGTAGATGCCGAAAAATCCATATAACCATTTGTAGAAACTGAAAATTGCGTGTATCGAATGCCGTTATACCAAAAATCAAATCCTATATCTGTAAAATCTGAGCGGTTGTCGTCCTGAGGTAAAGCCCCTGTGTTTCTCCAGCTATCAAAAGCATTACCCGAAGCCGTTATGGAATTGTATGTGTTACCGGTTGTTCTGGCCGTAGTGTAGTTTGCAATAGACGACTGTGCAGAACAAATAGATATCCACGAAAAAAAGAGTATCAGAAAAAGGTTCCTCATGCGCATCATTGCTTATCTTACTAAATCAATTTAACGATAAATGTAGTGATAGGTGAACTAAAGATACGATAAATTTAGATAAACATCGAAATTTAATAGGTATAATTTGCTTTACCACCTGCTTATATCATTACATCATTACCATCAGAGCTGTTTACGTTTTTACAGCATTTTTGTTTCCATGATATTAATTAGTTTTGAGGAGTCCTGAAAACCCTATAAATACTGGTGTTACCGGCGTAGTAAATAAATCGTAATGAAATAATTGATTTTTACCTGATAAAAATCATTCTTTTCGGAGTTTATTATAAAAATCCTGCTGTAAGAAAAAGTTAGAATATCAAATACCGCTCCCGCTTAGGTTAGCAATCAATTTTTTTTAGTCTATCCGCATGTCTTCCTCCTTCAAAAACGGAATACAAAAAAGCGTCTGCACACTTTAGGGCTGTTTCTTTACTGATAAAACGTGCCGGTAAAGCCATAATGTTTGCATCGTTATGCTGACGGGCTAATGCTGCTATTTCTTCGTTCCAGCACAAAGCACTCCTTATTCCTTTATGTTTGTTGGCCGACATGTTAATCCCGTTTCCGCTTCCACATAATATAATTCCTAAATCAACTTCTTTTGTCTCAACAGCCACGGCAACCGCATGGCCAAAATCGGGATAATCAGCTCTTTCTTCAGAATAAGTTCCTTTATCAATTACATCAAATCCTTTTTCAAGTAAATACTTTCTTACCTCTTCTTTTCGTTCAAATCCTGCGTGATCACTCCCAATAGCTAATTTCATATGTAGATTTTATGTTTTGTTACTTACTTTCTCTATGGTTCAAACAACCTGTCTTTACTATACAATATTGTTCTTTCTATATATACTTTTCTACACATCAATTTCAAGTATATATTTTTTCCAAAACTATATATATATATTGAACTGATAAAACTATTTAAAGCGGTTTGCATAATTTTATTCATAAAATAGCATTTGTTCTTTTTATTCTCCTGCAAATTAGTTTAAACACATTTTACTATAAAGAATTAACGCTCATAAGTTTTAGTCCTGATAATCAGCCCTAATATATCAGGGTTTTCAACAGTTTCTTCGTGTATAAATTCTTTTATCGTTAATAAATATTTTTCTAAAAGTTACCGCATTGTTAAGTTCTTTTTTTAAGCAAACTTGTTTTGTTAGCAGCAATAGAAAAGTTTAAAAATTAACTCACTTTTTTTAACATCTTATACAATCTCATTTCGTTCTATTAATTGTATTTTTATTAAAATAATACTTTACGAGAGTCTTGTTAATTAGTACATTTGTACTTGTATTTCAGGCACTTGATATATTTAACCATGTTCACTAATTGTTAGTTCATTCTTAATAACCTATTTACCTAACAAATGCTCATTTTTTATTCAACCATATTAACACCCTATATAAATAATAATAATTTTATTTTAAAAAAGAATATATATGTTACTAAGTAAAGGATATTTAGAAAAAGATATTGATCCTACTCTTGATTTGTTCGAAGAAATTAACCATCTTAAGAAAGAAAAGAATGCTGTGATACTTGCTCACTACTATCAAGATGCAGATATTCAGGACATTGCGGACTATATTGGAGACAGTTTAGGGCTCGCTCAAAATGCGGAAAAAACAAGTGCTGATATTATTTTATTTGCCGGAGTTCATTTTATGGCAGAAACGGCAAAAATTTTAAACCCTTCAAAAAAAGTACTGATCCCTGATCTTAAAGCAGGCTGCTCGCTTGCAGATTCTTGTCCTCCCGATACTTTTGCAGCTTTTAAGGCTCAACATCCCGGTCATATTGTTTTAACCTATATAAACTGTACTGCAGATATTAAGGCTCTTTCGGATGTGATTGTTACCAGTACAAATGCGGTTCAGATAGTGGAATCATTTCCAAAAGACCAAAAGATAATTTTTGCGCCGGATAAAAATTTAGGAGCTTACATCAATAAACTTACCGGAAGAAATATGGTATTATGGGATGGGAGCTGCATGGTGCATGAGATTTTTTCATTAGAGAAAATTGTAAAATTAAAAGCACAACATCCTAAAGCCTTGTTATTAGCGCACCCTGAGTGTGAAGCTGCTTTATTAGATATAGCTGATTTTATTGGAAGTACAACGGCTTTATTAAATTATTCGAAAAAATCAGATGCATCCGAATTCATTGTAGCCACTGAAACCGGTATCATTCATCAGATGCAGAAATTTTCTCCTGCTAAAACATTTATTCCGGCACCTCCAAATAATACTTGTGCCTGTAATGATTGTCCTCATATGAAGCTTAACACATTAGAAAAAATTTACGTAGCTTTAAAATATGAGCAACCTGAAATTTTAATGGATGTACAATTAATTGAAAAAGCAAAGAAGCCAATTAGTAAAATGTTGGAATTATCTGCTAAATTTGGGTTATAGGTTTATGAAGGCTTTTTTTAATAAAATATATATTTTCTTTTTTGCCTTGCCATTATTGGTAATTGCACAACCAAAAAACGAAATAAATCCAAACGGTTATAATACATTTTATTATGATAATGGTAAAATATCCAGTGAAGGTACTATGAGAGAAGGAAAGCCAGATGGATACTGGAAAAATTTTTATCAAAACGGGAATATAAAAAATGAAGGAAACCGTTTGAATTATGAATTAGACAGTGCCTGGAAATTTTATGATGAAAAAGGTAGAATAAACAAAAGCTTAAATTACAGTACCGGAAAAAAAAATGGATTTACCATAAGTTATGATACTACAGGAAAAATACTCCAAAAAGAAAATTTTGTAGATAATATTAAATCAGGTAATAGTTTTACTTATTATAAATCACAAAAGCTAAAACAAATTATTCCATACAAAAAAGGAAAGGCAGAAGGCATTGCGTATGAGTTTGATGAAGATTCTATCATCATTACTATTACCGTTTATAAAATGGGATTTGTAGAAAGAAGTGAAAAAGTTAACCGTAAGGATGCTAACGGAAATAAACAAGGAATGTGGAAAGAATATTATCCTGATGGTAGGGTAAAAACTGAAACAAGATTTAAGAACAATGCAATAGATGGTTATAAAAAGGAATACAATGAAAAAGGTGACCTTAAAAACATTGAGAAATTTGATAACGGGAGAAAGGTTGAAAATCCACCGGAACTTGCTAAATTGGATGTACTGAAAGCTTATTATGATAATGGAAAAGTGAAATACGAAGGTGGTTACACAAATGGTTTACCTGTTGGAACACACTATCATTATAAACTATCAAAAGAAATTTGCGACTCAATTTTAGTTTATGATGATACAATTGCAAAAAGAATATTTCATTGTGAAACGTACAGTATTCCTGATTCAGCAATTGTTTATGAAGAAGGATATTTAGTAGAAAAAGGTGCTGTAGATTCGGTAAGAAAAAAACAGGGAGTTTGGACGGAATATCACTTAACAGGAGAATTTAGAGCTAAAGGAACATTTAAGGATGATTTGAGAACCGGAGAATGGATTTTTTATTACCCAAATGGAAATATTGAGCAAAAGGGAAAATACAGTAAAACAGGTAAAGCAACCGGTGAGTGGAAATGGTATTACGAAAGCGGAAAATTATTAAGGGAAGAAAATTACAAAGGAGGTAAACGCGAAGGTATAATGAAAGAATACAGGGAAGATGGAAGTGTGATTACCAAAGGCGAATACATGGATGATATGAAAGAAGGATCCTGGTATTATGAAATTGAAAATTACAAAGAAATAGGAAACTATCGTGCCGGAATGCCCGACAGTATTTGGAAGGCATACTATGTGAAAGAAAATAGATTATTATTCTCAGGTAATTTTATTGCCGGCGATCCGGAAGGAAAACACACCATGTATTATGCAAATGGAAAAATAATGTCGGTAGGAAATTACCAGGGTGGTATGAAACAAGGAAACTGGAAGTATTTTGAAGAAAATGGCATGCAAATAATAAGTATAGATTATGACAGCGATAACGAGATTAAATGGAATAATCAATTAGTACTACCTACATACGAAGAATCATTAAGAGCATACGAAGAAATAAAAAGAAAATTGGGTCCTGATAAGGACAGAACTATAAAAGATAAAGCAGTTAATGAGCCTGAAGAATAAAACAAAACAAGAGCTTATTAATGAGATAAACGAACTGAAAAAACAGCTCCGTTTCAAAAATACATTACCTAAAAATAAGGGAAAAGAAATAGACCCAGAAACATTTGAAACTGTACCATTTGGTTATGTTTTATTTGATGAGAAAAAAATATATTACATCAATAAAACAGCTAAAGATCTATTTAAATTACCCGCCAATCTTATAAAAGACCCATCCAAATTAAGTATTTACCAGTTTATTGAAAAGGAATTTCATTCGCAGATCCGTAAAATGAATAAGGAAGTAATGAAAGGTAAATTTTTTAATGGAGTTGAAAGTGTTTGCAGAGATTATAAAGGAAAAAAATTAAACATAGAGTCTTTTGCTAAGACCGTACAGTATCAGGGGAAAAAAATATTACAGGGATTTTTCAGAGACATAAGCGATAAAAAAAATATTCAAACCGAATTAATCAAAACTAAAGATAACTTTAAGGATATTGTTTCTAAAATTGATGAAGTAGTTTTTTATTATAATAAGGAAACTAAAAATATAGAATACATTTCTAATCAATTATATCAACTAATAGGTGTAAAAGCGGCAGATTATATTAAAAATCCACAGCTAACAGTTGATCTTGCGCATCCGGATGATCTGCCTTTATTGATGGAGGCAAATAAAAAGCTAAACGAAAAAAAAGAACCTCAGAGTTTTATTTACAGGGTTTATCACAAAAAGAAAAAAGCTTATGTGTGGATTGAGGAAAAAATATTTCCTGAATTTGACAAATCGGGTAAACATATTGCAAATCTTGGTATTTCAAGAGATGTAACTGAGCAGATAAACAGAAAAGAACAATTAAAACAAAGCGAAGAAAAATACAGATTACTAGCAGAGAATGCCAGCGATGTTATTTTTACCTTTGCTTTTAAACCATATCCACACTATACATACATTAGCCCTTCAATGGAAAAAATCACAGGTTATCCTGTTGAAAGTTTTTATAAAGATCCCTACTTCGGTTTTAAAATAACCCACCCCGACGACAAACAAAAAACCGCAGTTAAGGAAACTTTAAAAACCTTAGAAGAAGGACTTGATAAGTTTGAAGAAATTCATCGCCCGCAAGTTGTGAGGTTTATTAGAAAGGATGGTAAAACAATTTGGCTGGAAACAAGGTATACTCAAATAATTGTTAACGGCGAGCATGTGGGCCAGGAAGGTATTTCTCGTGATATAACAGCACAAAAGGAAGCGGAAATTATATTAGAAGAAAAAGAACAAACTATACGAAATCTTTTTAATAACCTTCCCGGAATGGCTTACCGTTGTTTAAATGATAAACACTGGACCATGCAGTTTTTAAGTGATGGATGCTATGAACTTACCGGATATAAACCATCAGACCTTATTAACAATAAAAACAAAACCTATTCGGATATTGTTCATCCCGAAGACAAACTAATAGGGAAAGAAGACATTTATTTTGCCATAAAAAACAAAACCGTTTTTGAAATTGAATACCGAATTGTTTCTAAACACGCTCAGGTTATTTGGGTTTGGGAAAAAGGAGAAGGAGTTTATGATAAAAACGGTAAGCTGTTATATATAGAAGGCTTTATAACGGATATTAATGAAAGAAAAAAATATGAAGCAGAGCTCAACCAAAAATGGCTGGATTATAAAAATTTGGTAGACAGCTTATCGATAGGAGTTGTTATTCATGATCAGGGAAAAGTGTTACTTGCTAATTCATTTGCCCTGAAAATGGGTGGTATTAGCGAAAACAACAACAAACCACTTGATCTCTTTCAGTTTTTAAATCCCGAGGAAAAGTCAATTGCCGATGATAGAATAAAAAAAGTGTTATCAGGTCAGGAAACAAAGCCCGTTGTTTATACAATTACAAATGCACAAAATAAAAAACTATTTGTTCGTGTGTCTGCCACATCGGTTTACTTTAATGGAAAACAAGTAATTCAGATAAGCGCAGAAGACCTTACACAGGAAATATTACTGGAAAAAGAAAGACAAAGAGCTCAAAAGGCAGAAACAACAAACGAGCAGTTACAATATGAAATCCAGCAACGAATTATTACCGAGAAGCAGTTAGAACAAACAAAAAACTACCTTCAGTTGCTTATCAATTCGTCTTTAGATATGATATCAGCTAACGACAGAAATGGTTTGATAACCGAAATTAATGAAGCAGGGTTAAAAACATTTGGATACACCGCATCCGAAATTATTGGAAAGCCGGCAAATGTTTTGTTTTCTGAAAAGAACCCACAGTACGAAGCCAACAGATTTTTAATAAAACATGGTTATTACAGAGGAGAAGTAATAAACAGAAGGAAAAACGGCGAAGAGTTTATTAGCTTCCTTTCAGCTTCTATATTAAAAAATGATAAAGGCGAAACCATAGGAACAATGGGTATTTCGCGAGACATCACCGAACAAAAGGAACAACAACGCTTACTGGAAGAAAAGCAAGAACAGATAGTAAAACAATCAGCACGGTTAAATGCCATTTTCGAAAGTTCGTCACACCTTGTATGGACAGTTGATAAAAATCAGAATATCACCTCTTTTAATTCAAACTTTGCAGGAGTGGTTAAGGAAAAGTATCAGGTAGATGTTTTACCCAATGAACCTATCCACACAAAAATAAAAGATAGAAAAAACAGAGAAGCATATATTGATTTTTGGAAACCGCTTTATGAAAGAGTTTTTAATGGACAAACAGTAAAAACCGAGAGGCATGATTTAATGGACGGAGGAAACGATACCTATAGGATGATATACTTAAATCCTATTTATTCAGATGGTGAAGTAGTGGAAATCTCTTGCCTGGCAAATGATATAACGGATATTAAAAAGTACGAGAGACAAATAATAGAGCAATCGTCTAAACTAAAAGCAATTTTTGAAAACGGAAATCAGTTGTTTTGGACCGTTAATAAAGATAGGGAGTTGGTCACTTTTAATAATAAATATTCTCAGGCAATTTACGATATATATGGATTTTATCCGGTACAAGGAGAGCAATTAAATATAGCCGGAAAAGATAAAGTAGAACATCATTATTACGACTTTTGGGGAGAAAAATATAGGGAAGTTTTTGAGAACAAAAGAACAATCCACTTCGTTACAGAACGAACAACCTTGCAAAACAGAAAAATATATAGACAAATATTCCTGTACCCCATTTTTGATGAAAAAAGTGCAATAAGTGAAGTGGGCGGAATGGGTATGGACATTACCGACCTTAAATATTATCAGGAAAAAACAATTGATCAGGCAGCTAAATTAAAAGCCATTATTGATAACTCACATCACCAGATATGGTCGTTGAATGAAAACTTTGAGCTAACTTCCTTAAACAAAAACTACGAAATGTTTATTGAAGATATTTTTGGGGTCAAACCAAAAGTAGGTGATTGCACAGTGTGTGAGCCATTTATTTCCAGTAACGAGAAAAACGAAGAGTTTAAGAATGAGTTAAAAAGAGTTTTTGAAGGAAAAAATGCACAGTTCATTTATACAACCAAAAACAAAAAGGGAGAGGTAATTTGGAGAGAAACATTTTTGTCGCCAATTTTTAATAACGATGGAAGAGTAGTAGAGATCTCAGGTATTGCTAACGATATCACTTTGCGTAAAACTATTGAGGACGAAAAAAACAGGCAAGCAGCACTAATCAAAGCTATTTTCGATAGCTCGTCGCATTTGATATTTACTATCAATAAAAACTACGAAATAACCTCCTTCAATAAAAACTACTACAATCACATTAAGCAAAATCATAATTCTGAAACCTTTGTTGGTAAATCATTATTAAAAGGTGGTTTGCAAAAGGACGCTCCACAAGAGTTTGTTGAATGGAAAGAAAGACATGATTCGGTTATTGCCGGAAAACCATCTTATTACAAAAATATGGCAGTGAAACCCGACGGAGAGGTTATTTATTTTGAAACATTCCTGGATCCGGTTTATTTGCCAAGTGGAGAAATAGAAGAAGTTTCTTATATTTCATTAGATATTACTGATAAATACAAAGCAGAAAAAGAACTCACAAACTCATTAAAGGAAAAAGACATCCTTCTGAAAGAAGTACATCACAGGGTTAAAAATAACCTTCAGGTAATCTCAAGCATCCTTAACCTGCAGTCAACCTATGTAAGAGATGAAAAAACACTTTATATCCTTCGCGAATGCCAAAACAGAATAAAATCAATGGCCTTTATCCATGAGGCATTGTACCAAAACAAGAACTTTTCAGAAATTCCATTTAATGAGTACCTGTCTATGCTCGTTAAAAACCTTTTTCATTCCTATAACATCGATAATACCAATGTAAAACTGAATTTTGATATAGATGAAGTCTTCCTAAACCTAGATACATCAATACCTTGCGGGCTAATTGTGAACGAATTAGTATCAAATTCATTTAAATATGCATTTCCTGATAAAAAACAAGGATTTATTTTTATATCTTTGAAACAGAAAAATAACGACGTAACACTAATAATCAAAGATAACGGCGTTGGTTTGCCAAACGAAGTTGATTTTAGAAATACAGAAAGCCTTGGACTTCAACTAGTAGTAACACTGGTTGAACAAATAGGAGGAGTTATAAAGCTTGATAACACGAACGGGACAAAATTTGAAATAACCTTTAAACAAATAGAGAAAAATGTCTAAGACAAACATTTTAGTTGTAGAGGACGAAAGCATCGTTTCTAAAGATATTCAGAACAGTTTAAAAAAACTGGGATATAATGTTGTTGGCGCTGCTAACAACGGAGAAGACGCTATTGCTTTGGCGCGCGAACACCATCCTGATCTGGTTTTAATGGATATCATGCTTAAAGGCGACATGAGTGGTATTGATGCTGCCGATGTGGTTCGTAAAGAAATTAATATCCCCGTGATTTTTCTTACAGCTTATGCTGATGAAAGTACTTTAGCAAAAGCAAAAATTACAGAACCTTATGGGTATATTTTGAAACCATTCAAAGAGATCGATCTTCACTCATCTATTGAAATGGCAATCTATAAACATAAAAAAGTAAGCGAAATTAAAAAGGAGCGCGACTTTTTATATTCATTAGTAGAGAACAAAGAAGGATCAAAAGATATTTTGTTCGTGAAATCAAACAGCCGCTTGGTTAAAGTAAACACCAACGATATTTTCTATATCGAAGCTTTGAAAGATTACGTAGTGATTAACACCGAACTTACACGTTACACTATTCACAGTACAATGAAAGATATCGAGAAACGCCTTGCTCCAAATGAGTTCATGCGTGTTCACCGTTCATTCATTGTTCGTGTAGATAAAATTGTAGCTATCGAAAACCATAACCTGGTTTTAGAAAAAGATAAAAAATCAGTTCCAATCGGGGGTTCATATAAAGATGAATTACTTCAGAGATTGAACATGGTTTAGTCTTTAAAAAAGATAAAGAAGAAGGATCGGGAAACCGGTCCTTTTCTGTTTTAATTTGTTTTGTCCTTTCTAATTTAGCAAGTGGCACGTATCACTTGGTAAGTGGTAGTTGTTTTTGATCAACAATGATCTAATTTAGCAAAAACGGAAACTATGAAAAACTCCATATTTAAAACAATAGCTTTTGTGGCAATAATAAGTTTTTTTGTGGCTTGCGAAAAACAACCTTCACCAACTCCAACGAACCCGGGCGGTGTAGCAGCGCCACCCGTTCCGGCCGCGTTATGTACTATACAAGTGAATGCAGATAGTGTTATCACATGCGACTCCGTGTATTGGAAATATGCTAGTAGTGGTTGCGCAACAGTATATGGATTTGCTGCAGGCAATAGAACTATAGAGGTTTTTCTCGCAGCATGTGGATCCGAGCCTATCACTACCGGGAGTTATCCAATGGATGAAATCGGTGGTTCACCAAGATATTGGCACGGGCAGAACCTTTATGGAATTAACGGTTCGCAATCTATGAATATACAGGCCTTGCCCGGTAACATGGTTAGTGGAAACTTTGAGTATGATATGCGGGGGTCTTCTGTGGTTTTTGGATCCCCCAATGTTTATACACCAATCGCTAACATTCGATTGAAGGTAAACTACGAAAATGTTCCTTTTCATTCATAAGGACATGTTTTGGAAGGTTTGATAAGTTTTTTGCGGATTCAGAGTGCGTAAAAGGATCGCCTTCAAACTATAACAAATGAAATAGATTCTATTTTGTTTGTTATACATCTATTCAACTTTTGTATCTTTGCACCTTCAATTACCTAATATTCAGAATTTCAGGTGCAATCTTCTTATGATGTAATAGTTGTTGGTGCCGGGCACGCAGGTTGTGAGGCCGCAGCCGCAGCCGCAAATATGGGATCCAAAGTTTTATTGGTTACCATGAACATGCAAACCATTGCACAAATGAGTTGCAATCCTGCTATGGGAGGAATAGCTAAAGGTCAGATAGTCAGAGAGATAGATGCTTTAGGCGGTTATTCAGGTATTATTTCGGATAAATCTGCTATTCAATTCAGAATGTTGAACCGTAGTAAAGGACCCGCAATGTGGAGCCCTCGTACACAAAACGATCGGATGATGTTTGCTGCCGAATGGCGTTATATGCTGGAGCAAACACCAAATGTTGATTTTTGGCAAGACATGGTGAAAGGCTTACTTGTTTCTCAGGATGGAAAACGCATCGAAGGTGTGGTTACCGGAATGGGCCTTGAGTTTAAAGCAAAAGCAGTTGTACTTACAAACGGAACTTTCTTAAACGGAGTTATACATATAGGCGAAAAGCAATTTGGTGGAGGAAGAACAGGAGAAAGTGCCGCTTATGGTATTACTGAGCAATTAGTAAAACTTGGCTTCGAAAGCGGTCGTATGAAAACTGGAACGCCACCTCGTATTGATGGTCGTTCTCTGAATTACGATAAAATGGAAATTCAGGGCGGAGATGAAGTGGTAGATAAGTTTTCTTACTTAGATCACACATCGCCATTTATTCCTAACGAAAAGGGTGAAGTAAAAAAGCAGGTTCCTTGTCACGTTACTTACACTAATCAGGAAGTTCATGATATATTAAAAACAGGATTCGAAAAGTCACCGATGTTTGCCGGACGTATTCAGGGTTTAGGTCCTCGTTACTGTCCAAGTATTGAAGATAAGATCACACGTTTCTCCGAGAGAGAACGTCACCAATTGTTTGTTGAACCTGAAGGATGGAATACCTGCGAAATCTATGTAAATGGATTCTCAACTTCTTTACCTGAAGACGTTCAACAAAAGGCATTGGAGTTAATTCCCGGGTTTGAGAAAGTAAAAATGTTCCGACCTGGTTATGCTATCGAATACGATTACTTTCCGCCTACTCAATTAAAATCGACTTTAGAAACACATCTTGTCGATAACCTGTATTTTGCAGGTCAAATTAACGGGACTACCGGATATGAGGAAGCTGCTTGTCAGGGATTAATGGCCGGGATAAATGCTCATTTAAAGATCAGTGAAAAAGAACCTTTAGTTCTCAATCGTTACGATGCATATATTGGAGTTTTGATCGACGACTTGGTTACTAAAGGAACAGAAGAACCATATCGTATGTTTACTTCGCGTGCCGAATACCGGTTGTTATTAAGACAAGATAATGCTGATGTTCGTCTTACTCCTCTTTCAAATAAATTAGGTTTAGCTTCTGAGGAAAGATTAAATGCAGTTGAAATTAAAAAGAAGGCCGCAAAAGAGATTATTCATTTCTTTAAAAACACAAGCGTTGATCCATTAGATATAAATCCATTCCTTGAGAAAATTGGCTCTGCCCCTATCAATCAGAAGCTTCGTTATTTTAATGTGCTTTCTCGCCCCTTTGTTTCAATTGCACAGATGGCAGAATACAGTAAAGACCTTGCAGATTTTCTTTCTAATAAGAGACCGGATGCAATTGAAGAGGCAGAGAACCTTATCAAGTATGAAGGTTACATTGAAAAGGAAAGCGAGAATGCTGATAAGATGAGAAGATTGGACGATTATATTATCCGCGAAGATTTTGATTACTCCACTATCTCCAGTTTAGGGGCTGAGGCAAGAGATAAATTCAAAAAACTTCGTCCGCGCACTATCGGACAAGCGAGTAGAATTAGCGGAGTTAACCCATCAGATATTTCCATTCTTTTAGTCCACCTCGGAAAATGAGAGCCATTGTTCCACGTGAAACACTCAATACAAAATATTTCTATTAATTAATCGAACCACCGGTTGTTCCACGTGAAACATAAATGAAACTCACTAAAAGAAATAAAATACTACTCGTTGTTGTTTTACTTTTAGGACTCTCCTACCCTGTTTATCGTTTTGTAAAGAAGATCAATCCTAACACAAAGTTTGTGGTTGGACAAAAACTAGATTCATTAAACGGAGTTTACGTTTATTATAATGGCGGAATAGATAATGTAGAAGAAAGAAACACCTCCCCCGACGGTTACAATATTGGTTTGAAGTATCAATGCGTGGAGTTTGTTAAGAGATACTATTACGAGTTCTATAAACATAAAATGCCAGACTCTTATGGTAATGCAAAGGACTTTTTTAACGCATCAGTGAAGGATGGTCAATTAAACAAACAAAGAGAACTGTTACAGTATAAAAATCCAAGCTTAAGTAAACCAGAGATTGGGGACTTAATTGTTCTGGATGGTCATGCAGGAAATCGTTATGGACATGTTGCAATTGTTTCAATGGTATACCAGGATGCAATCGAAATAATTCAACAAAATCCTGGACCATTTGCCGACTCGAGAGCGCTTTATAGTTTTGAGAAAAGTGACTTAGGGTATAAGATTAAGAACGAAAGGGTTTTAGGTTGGTTAAGGATGATGGAGAATTGGAATAGTGATCCTGATAAATTTTAACTAGTGTTTCACGTGGAACTATTTGGTCTAATCATTTATTAATAGAATAACTTAGCTTGTATTTAAATATGGAAGTAGTAGAAAAATGTATTGTATGTGGTTCATCTAAATTTGAACCTTTTATTCAGTGTAAGGACTTCACTGTTTCACGTGAAACATTCGCCATACAATCTTGTACTGGGTGTGGATTTAAATTTACCTCTCCTCGTCCCTCGGCAGAAAAGATTGGCCCGTATTATAAATCGGAAGAATACATCTCTCACTCTAACACAAAAACGGGATTGATCCATAAACTCTATCATTGGGTTCGTTCTTATACCTTGATTAAGAAACTCCAGCTAGTTATGCACCATTCTGTTCGCCAAGGAACCATTTTAGATTTTGGTTGCGGTACGGGTGCTTTCCTTTCTGTGTGCAAACAAAACAAATGGAATGTGTTTGGGATGGAACCCGATCCGGATGCAAGGAAGATTGCTATGGATACAAATGGTATTTCTTCAGCAAGCTCTATTCAGGATTTCGATACGCAGTTTCCTAACGAACAATTCGACGCCATTACTATGTGGCACGTATTAGAGCACGTACACGACTTAGATTCGTTCTTTACTTTCATCAACCAAAGATTAAAAGAGAAAGGTGCGCTTATAATTGCCGTACCAAACTGCTCTTCTTACGATGCTAAAAAGTATAAGGAGTTTTGGGCAGCCTATGACCTGCCCCGTCACCTTTACCACTTCACCCCAAAGGATATGAAGACCTTGTTCGAAGGAAAAGGGTATAAACAAGTTAAGGTTCTGCCAATGGTATTCGATTCGTTTTATGTATCAATGCTAAGTGAAAAATATAGACACGGGAAGATCTCTTATGTAAAAGCGTTTTTTACGGGATTAAGATCCAATATAAAAGCAAACAAAACCGGTTTGGAATTCTCTTCCCAGATCTACATCTTCAAAAGGAAGTAAATGTTTCACGTGAAACCTCATTAAGTTTTGCCCGACCATTATTTGGTTGGGCTTTTCTTTTGGTGTCCTGTAATATTTCTCACAGCCGGGGAAATGGAAAGTAGAGAACCTTCATAATGTAGTTTATTTTCCCTCAGCAAGGAATTGTTGTAAAGACACTAACACTGTTTTGTTTGTTCCAAAAGGCACGCCTAATTATAGAACCTATTATATATTCTCCGGAAGAGTTATTGGTGTTTCCTGGCACAGCTTAAATTTTGACTAGACACGAACTATACAAATGAGCTAACACCTGAAACTTGAATTATCTTGTAGCTTCATACTCTTAAATCCAAAAGGGCTTTCTTTATCGTATCAAAAGAAATAGCTTCGCACCACCCATCCAGAACATGAGATGTCTTTTATATTAATGATACCTACTAGGCTCGAAACGATACTCAGATTTTCATAACATCCTAGTTTCTCGCCTCCCTTTATCTTTACTTTTTTATAGGTTTCACGTGAAACGTTTCCTTAAACGCTCTTTCTTACGATATAGGTTTTGAGTTGTAACATTCAGTCAACTGAAATATCAAAAGTTACCTATTGATCGTATTAAATGGGGAGAGGAGCAAAGAAAGACCATTTGTAACTCTCGGTTGAAAGCCTGTCATATTGTAATGCGTTTTGTTTAAGCGCGGCAGAATCTTAAATCTCTGCGCGAAGTATTTCGGTACTTTCTAAGTCGGAATTAATGCGTAGATTTTTATTCTTTTTCCTACATGCATACTTCTCGAGCACAACAATTTTTTCTATATCAACTCATCGTCTATCCGCATCAGAAAATGATTAATGGTGTCCAAATGGTTTCTTAAGAACTGTTTCTTCGTTGCTCTTTTAACTTGAACTTTTTATTTAGGAAAACAACCTACGCCATCTAAAGAACTTTTTTAATCTCTAAACCTGTCTTTCTTATCAGAGTTCTTATTGTTTTTTAATAAACGATAAGTATCATTGCTACTGTTACCTCTGAATCAGAGGAGAAAAAAGCTGATAAGTTATATTTTAAAATGAGATTCGTTTTAGAAGGAAGCCAGAAGCAAAGGGGATGAATTCTTATAAGAGCATCATTGAACCCGGAAAAGGGGACTCTTAATTTTTCTGCGTTTAGTAAGCCTTAACCATTAGAAAATAGAAAGGGAGGGCTTAGAGACCTACCTGTTGAGCCAAGAATGCTATTAAACGAGAATCTAAAAAGGGAAGAGGATGGATCTTTCTCTAAATGAGTTTTAAAAGTCCGGTTTCCAGGTGTAGTGAAATGTTATAACTCCTACTGGTATAAAATAAGCTTTGGATAGCACTGGTTTAGCTTCGCAGAAGATCGGATCATAAATAGTACTGGTGAAATTTGAAATCATTGTGATCCCCTTTGTCGGCTGGTTCATAATTCACGATTATCTGCATTTTGCGGAAATACCACTCCTGTCAATTCTTCAAGCGAAAAAGTTTCACATTGCGCAGCCGATAGTCTCCTATCCAACTTTCTCCTGCAACTCGCAAAACCAACTAATTTTCCATACACCCTGACGTTTTTGAGAATTATTTATTTAAGGAAAAAGTAATATTAAATAATTAGATAAGACTAACAAATATATTAGCTTATAGTAATAATCTAATTCAAGATTTTTATCTTTTCAATATTCACACTACCTTAGCAATCATGAATTCTCTCACCGAAGAAAACTATTTAAAGGCACTGTTTAATCTTTCGCAAGAAAATGGCGAGGTAAGCGTGAATGAGTTGAGTAAACATCTGCAGATAAAAATGCCGACGGTTACCAGTATGATGAAAAAGCTCTCGGACAAAAAACTGGTAAACTATGAAAGCTACAAACCCTTAAAACTTACCGAAAAGGGAAGGAGGGAGGCGGGTTTGGTAATTCGCAAACATCGGCTTACCGAAATGTTTTTGGTAGACAAAATGGGTTTTGGTTGGGAACAAGTGCATGAAATAGCTGAACAAATAGAGCACATACATTCCCCTGAGTTTTTCGAGAAAATGGACGAGTTGTTGGGTTATCCTAAGTTCGATCCGCATGGTTCGCCTATTCCGGATAAAACCGGGAAGGTGGAGTGGATTCATTATTCCAAATTAAGCGATTGCAAGGCTGGAGACGCGGTAAAACTTTCTGCCGTAACACATTCTTCGGATGAATTTCTAAAGTTCTTAAATACGAGAGAATTAAAGCTGGGCACTAAGATCAGAATTAAATCCATTGAAGCCTTCGACGGAAGCATGACCATTTCTTACGGTAAACATCTTTCAGAGCACGTGAGCTGTTTGGTTTGCGAACGTTTATTGGTTGAAAAGGAATAAGGAAAAAAACGTATAAGAATGAGAAAGAAATAGCATGAAAAAAACACTATTGATAATTTCAGCTCTGGTGGTTTCATTTGGTTTGGGGTATGCGTTCAACTCTTTAACCAAACCTACAGATAAACCCTATATCAAAAAAGTTACCGGCATTGGCGGGATCTTCTTTAAATGTAAAGATCCAATTAAACTGAAATCCTGGTATCAAAAACATTTGGGTTTAAAAACGGATGATTACGGAACCGTGTTCGAATGGAGGCAAGGAGCAGATACCACCAAAAAAGGCTTTACACAATGGAGCCCGTTTAAAGAAACTACTAAGTACTTTCTTCCTTCCAAAAAGGAGTTTATGATCAACTACAGGGTAGAAAACCTTGATTGGTTAGTGAAACAACTTAAAATGGATAGTGTTGTATTTACTGATACGATAGAAACGTTTGAATATGGAAAATTTGTTCACATTCTTGATCTGGAAGGAAACAAAGTTGAACTGTGGGAACCGAACGACATTGAATACGCTAAAATTTTAGGAGGAGTAACGAAGTAAGCCCTGAACAGTTTCTTTTTCTTTGTGCTTGTAACAAAAATAAAAAGTGCGCTTCCGATAATCCGAAGCGCACTTTTTATTAGTAACGAAAAAACAAGATTTTATTTTTTTGTCATTTGTGTTGAAAGCTCATCAATAGTTTTAGCCATACCAACTCCGGGTAATTTTACAGGTGCTCCAACCTGTGCTATGAAGCTTCCCTGCACTTCTCCTGTTTTGTAAGTAGTGAATCCAACTCGGTATAAACCTACAACCAATGATTTCGTTGGGTTGCTTGTTTCACTGGTGATACGCATTAATGAATTGTATTTGCTTCCTGATGGTTGTGCAGGCATTTCTCCTGAATCGTCGTTTGAACCATAAGAATTCCATTTTGCCGTTTTTCCTTTTGTTGCAATATCAGCTATACTGGTAACACCATCAGCTCTTTCAAGCGTGATCCATGTATCAAAATAATTTTTGGTGTCGGTGCTGTTAGCGGTATAATCAGGAGAAACGAAATCAGCCTTATCGGGCGACATTTTAGAAGGAACCGGTGATGCCATTCGGATTCCTAATTCAGGGGCTACTGCAGGAACCCAAATATATAAATAATAATATTTTTTCCCGTCTCTTGTTTCATCAGGTGTTGCTCCGGGTTTTACATAGCCATAATAACTAAGTACATCTGTGTAAGGAACTCTTACTTCTTTACCCATTACAGATTTTTTACCCATGTCAGCTTTAAATTTGTCCAACGTATCATCCCCACCTACAAATGCGGTTAGAGAAAGGAAAGCGGTAGTAATTACCAGAGAACTTAATAGTTTTTTCATGATTAAGATAGATTATATTTTGCCTACTCTTGGATTATAGTTTTCGGCTACCCTATAACAAAACACTAAAATTTGTTAGTTTAAATATATAAAAATTTTGAAACCCACCTACCCGCGAATAAAAAATCACCTAAAAAATTGATCTTACATTTACAAATGGTGGATAATTTGCCCGTAACTGATTTTCTGGTTGGTTTGTCAATTACCCGGGAAGCAATACGTTAATAATATTCCCAATGAAAGTTTGGATTTTCTATTGAAAAAGATAAACCAGACGACCTAGAGAGAACTTGATATGGAATAACCCCAAAACGAATGTATTTTGATGTATCCTGCGCTTTCACACAAAACACCATCAAAAGAAAAGCTCCAATAAAAAAAGCTGTTTTAGTTTTTCTTATTGGAGCTAATGTAGGAAGAAATTTTATTTTACTTGGTTGCACTGATAATTTTAAACTCTGTTCTACGATTCAATTGTTTGTTTTCGTCAGTATCATTTGGCGCTACCGGCATGCTATCACCATAACCTTTTGCTGTTAGGCGGGCAGCAACCGTTCCCTTGGTTACCAATGCCTTCACAACAACTGCAGCACGCTCCTGAGACAGTCTTGTGTTGTCTGCTTTGTTTCCAACATTATCAGTATGTCCTGAGATCTCAACTTTAATCTCCGGATTTTGAACTAACAGATTATATAAGTTCTCAATTTCAACTATCGAAGTTTCCGTTAATTCGGCTTTTCCTGTTTGGAAGAAAATATTATTCAATACAATTTTCTTCCCTTCTTTAATAGCCTGAAGAGGAATGTCTTTTTTTACTTCAGTAAACTCATGATCGGCAGGAATGTTAAAGTTTTCTGAATAAAACAAATAGCCATTTTTGCTAACCGTTAAAGAGTAGTTGTGTCCCGGAGTTAAGATCACAACACATTTACCGGTTGCCGAGTTTGAAACATATTCACCAACCAATTTAGCACTGTCAAGATCCTCGATTCGGATATTTGCTTCGAGTGGAATTTTGGTTTCATCATCCATTACATTACCAATAAAAGTAGTAAGGGATGATTTCTTTTCCTGAGGGTAAATAATTTCATAAAGGTCATTTTTACCTTGCCCGCCTGCGCGATCAGAAGCAAAATATCCTTTTAAACCTGATGGAGTTAAAACAAAATACAAATCGTTTTTTGTAGTGTTAATTGGGTATCCAACGTTTTCAGGTTTAGTGCAAGAACCATCTGCATTAATGGTAGTTTTGAAAATATCGAAACCACCAAGGCGAGGGGCCAAATTATTAGAACTGAAATAAAGAGTTTTTCCATCAGGATGTAAGAAAGGAGAATACTCATTTCCACTTGTGTTTACCATTGAGCCTAAATTTTTAGGTGTTGTCCACTCATCCTTATCATTTTTTCTCGAGATCCAAAGATCTTCTTCTCCTAAACCACCCGGTCGGCTTGATGACCAAACAAGTGTTTTACCATCAGCTGAAATAGAAACCTGTGCATCCCATTCTTTAGAGTTGATCACACTACCTAAATTTTTTGGAGTGCCCCAGGTGTTTCCCGTTAAAGTAGTTCCATATAAGTCACAACTTCCAACTCCGTCTGATTCGTTACAACGTGCACAAACCACGTACTGACCATCACCAGTAAAAGACGCAATACCATTGTTGTTTGCAATGTTTACCGGAGAGCCGAAATTTTTCGGAGTATCCCAGGTTCCGTCAGTTTTTTTAAGACAATACCAAAGGTCTTCATCGTATTCACCTTCCGAATTTAAACCACCTGTACTACCTGCTCTGCGCGAAGTAAAAAGGAGCATAGACTCATCAGCAGTTACTGATGGAAAATAATCACCTTCTTTACCATTGATCTCAGGACCCAGGTTATTGATTGTAACTTTTTCAGGTTTGTCTTTTAAATAAGTACCCGCAGTAATTTGTGCTTCATCCCTTACTAATATTGATTTCCACTCGTTTATCAAATCTTTTTGCTTTTGATTCAATGAAAAATTGTCAAGAACATTATCTAAACTTTTCTTCGCGTTCGTAAAATCCTGTATGCTTTCATATGCAACATAAAGACTAACGGGTACCATAAAATCTAATTTTGGATCAAGTTCCATGGATTTTTTCAGGTACTTAATGGATGCTACAATAGAAGCACTGTCTGATGAGTTCTTCTGGTAGCTTAGCCCAAGCTGAGAAACGAATTTTGCGTGTTGTTTTTTTAAAGGATCCAACATACTCAATGCTGTTTCGTAATTCTGAATAGAGGATGCATAATCTTTGGCATCAAACCTTTTGTTACCATCCGCAATAAACTTATTTGCTTTTTGTTCAGCCTCGCTTAACATACCGGGCGGCAGTTTAGAGTTCAGGAAATCAGCATCAGCATCCATCTGATTTTTAATTTTTGTCATTGCTTTTGCAAATGCTTTGTCTTTGGACTTGTCTTTTGCATCGTCTCTTGTTTTGTAACCCCAATAACAAGCCATAAAAGAAGAGTGCGAACCTTTTGCTTTGTAGGTTTTTATAACTGCTCCGTTATTGTCTTTTACATCAAGCTCCAGTTTCACAATACCTCTGGCGTGTCCCCAGGGTAATCCAACAAGCGCGGGTATTCTAAATGTAAGTGCGGTTGGAAAACACAACAAAGTATATAGCGATTTTCCGTTTTTACTTTTTACAATTCTTAGTTCCGAAGAGCCCATTCCTTCCTTATCAAGAGCAACCGTATCCTGGCTAGCAATCTGGCAAATGTTATTCCTCATTTCATGATGATATAACAAAACCTGACCTAATTCATAAGAGGCGATATTACTCTTTGCATTGAGCGGCCTGATTTTTTTGGAAGTTTTAGCATCGGAATAGTTGATGTCTAAAAAAGAATACGATCTGCAACCGGAAACTAAGACAAGAACAATCAGGATAAGTGGGGTAAATTTCTTTTTCATAAAACGTTTTTTGTAACTACAAGAATATATAAGGCTAAATTAACGATAACGTTGAAGAGCGCTTAATAGAAGCTTTATTTGTTTCGTTTTTTAGTAAGAAATTTGATTTTTAGTTTAATTAGTAAGAAGTTTCTTGCCTAAAGCTAAAAAAGCTAGTATTAAAAAACACGGCAATGAACGTTGATAATATGCATTGCTTAAATTGAGCGTTAATTTATTTTAGCCTATTAGATGTTTTTCCTTGTACATTTGCGGAGTAATTTGTCAACAAGCAAAACCATATTGATCATTGATGACGAAGAAAAACTTCGCCAACTCCTTTCCAGAATTATAGGTTTGGAAGGCTTTACTGTTTTTCAGGCAGCTGATTTGAAAACTGCCCTGAAAACACTGGAGCAGGAAAAGAGTATTGACATCATTCTTACAGATGTGAAATTACCTGATGGAAACGGAATAGAGCAATTGGAAAAACTGCGAACTATCTCTCCAATGAGTGAGGTAATTGTAATGACTGCATTCGGAACCATTCACGATGGCGTGTTGGCAATGAAACACGGGGCCTTCGATTATTTTACGAAAGGCGATGATAACGAACAAATAGTACCGGCCATAAACAGGGCTTTCGAAAAGGTAAAACTTCAAAAAAGAATTTTAGACCTTGAAAAGAAGCTGGAAGAAAAACACGGCTTCGAAACCATTTTAGGAAATTCGGAAGCAATAAAGAATGCTATTCACCTTGCAAAAAAAGTAGCGCCAACAGATTCAAGCGTTTTGTTGGAGGGCGAAACAGGAGTTGGAAAGGAATTGTTTGCTCAGGCTTTGCATTATGGTGGTTCCAGAAAAAACAAACCGTTTGTTGCAGTTAATTGCAGCGCTTTTGCAAAGGATCTTTTAGAAAGCGAACTGTTCGGGCATAAAAAGGGAGCTTTTACAGGAGCGGTTTCCGATAAGAAGGGTTTATTTGAAGAAGCAAACGAAGGAACTATCTTTTTGGATGAAATGGGAGAGATGAACCTCGACCTTCAGGCAAAATTGCTTCGTGTATTGGAGTCTCAAAGCTTTATTAAAGTTGGCGACACTAAACCAACAAAAGTAAATGTTCGTGTGATTGCAGCAACAAACCGCGATCTCAAGAAAGAAACAGAAAAGGAACATTTTCGTTTAGATCTGTATTATCGTTTGGCCACGTTTAAAATTAAGATCCCATCACTCAGAGAGCGGAAAGAAGATATTGAGGAATTGGCAAAACATTTTGTAAGTGTTTATTCAGCCAAGCTAAAAAAACGCATTACCCATATCGATAAAGACTTTTTGAAACAACTCCGCAAAAACGAATGGAAAGGAAACATTCGTGAACTAAAGAATTGTATTGAAAGATCTGTGATATTAGCAGATGGAAACGAGCTTACATCTGATCTCTTGCCGATAGAAATTCTGAATAACGAATCTGTAGGAGTCGATAATTCTATTACCAGTTTAGCAAACATGGAAAAGATCCACATTCAAAAAATATTGAGTTTTGCTAAAGGGAACAAAACTAAAGCAGCAGATTTACTAGGAATTGGCCTTACCACTTTATACCGTAAGATGGAAGAGTACGGTATAGGGAAATAATATCACTTTTTCATTTTGGAAAACCCTTTCATTTTGGAAGGGTTTTGTTTTTTGCACAAACCACAGAAAACTTCTGAAACGCCTGATAATCGTAGTAATCTGTAATGAAGATGAAAGCCTTTCCTAAAGGAATAAGATTTGGTATGCCCGAAGAAAAATACAGGTCATGAAAAAGCTAATTGCAATCATCTCTATTCTCTTTTTTTCGGGAATTACAGTTATTAAAGCTCAGGAACACCATAGAGGAATTTACCGGAGTGCAGAAGACTTTGTTTCGAGAAAACTCAGTCATGGGTCTAAGCACACACATATAAAACTTCACGAGGTTTTTAAAAAGGATATTATCGAAGTAAAACACAACGATAGTAATTACGTTTATAAAAAACAAGAGGTTTTTGGTTATAAGGAAAACACCGGAGAAGAGTTTAGAATTCATGATTATAAATTTTATCAAATTCTAAATCCCACTGAAAAAATTCTGATTTATAAAATACCACATGGTATACCTCAAAAAGGACAAGCTCAGGCCTACTCTTATTTTTTCAGTAAAAGTGCCTCGTCTTCAATTCTGCCACTTACACTTAAGGAGATAGAGAATCAATTTGCCGGTAACGTAAAATTTGATGAGTTTATAGAAACACATTTTAAAAGTGATGGCGATCTCTTAGAATATGATAACATTCATAAAATGTACAAACTAAATCGCCTGTATGAACTAAGTATAATGGACTAAAACAAGCATCATGGAAACTTTAATGATAATAGTATTAGCAACAGCAACAATTAGTTGTTTCTGGTTGATGAGAAAGAGTATAGATTTTTTCGAAAACATTTAAACACGTAAGATCATGATAGCATTATTGATATTGGCAATTGTGGTATTTGTTTACCTCGTTTACGTACTCTTAAAACCTGAAAAATTTTGAGCTGTAAAAAAATTCAAACTGAAATAAAACAGAAACCATGAACACAGAATTAGCAGGAGTTATCGCCACCTTTTTACTAACCGTGGTTTTAGCCATCCCACTCGGGAAATACATAGCTAAAGTTTTTAGCGGAGAAAAAACTTTATTGGATTTTTTGGCTCCGGTAGAACGATTTATTTTTCGCATATGTGGCATTGATGTCAATAAGCAAATGACCTGGAAACAACATTTACTGGCTTTGCTTGCAATTAACATGCTTTGGTTTGTATATGCATTTGTAATGCTCCTTACACAGGGAAGTTTGTTTTTAAACCCGGATGGAAATCCATCCATGTCGCCTGATCTTAGTTTTAACACAGCAATTAGTTTTTTGGTGAACTGCAACCTGCAGCATTACTCAGGTGAAACAGGTTTAACATACTTAACTCAACTGGGTGTTATTACTTTTTTACAATTTGTATCTGCAGCAACAGGTATTGCCGCTTTAGTAGTGGTGTTTAATACCATGCGCGAACAAAGTAAAGACGGACTTGGAAATTTTTTCGACATTTTTCTCAAATCCCTCACCCGGATCTTAATTCCTATAAGTATTGTTATTGCAACATTATTGGTAATTAGCGGAACACCCTCATCATTTGATGGGAAAGACATTGTTAGAACACTGGAAGGAGAGACTGTTCAGGTATCGCGTGGACCAGCTGCCGGAATGATTGCTATTAAACATTTAGGAACAAACGGAGGTGGTTGGTTTGGGGTTAACTCCGCACATCCACTTGAGAATCCGAACTACTTTACCAATGTGGTTGAAATGATTTCACAGGTGTTACTTCCAATTGCCTTGATTTTTGCAATGGGTTATTATATTAAACGTAAAAAGTTAGCATATGTAATTTTTGGTGTGATGACTTTTGGTATGTTGATGTTTTTAATTCCAACCATGATAGCAGAAACAAATGGAAATCCGGCCATTGCAAAAATGGGCATTGATCAAAGTCTGGGAAGCATGGAAGGGAAAGAGGTTCGTTTTGGTTCACAAGCTTCTGCGTATTGGAGTATAGTAACCACTGTTATTTCAACGGGCTCGGTAAATTCTATGCACGACAGTTCCATGCCAGTTTCAAACACCATGCAGTTATTAGGAATGATGACCAATGCTTTTTACGGAGGCTGTGGAGTAGGAATATTAAACTACTACATCTTTATGATCATAGCTGTTTTTATTTCGGGTTTAATGGTAGGAAGAACACCTGAATTTTTGGGAAGAAAAATAGAAGCGCGTGAAATGAAAATTGCAACCATCATTGCATTACTACATCCCTTTCTGATTTTAGTTGGAACAGCGTTTTCATCTTATGTATTTACAAAAGATACTTCAGTAGGATGGTTGAATAACCCCGGTTATCACGGGTATTCGGAAATGTTATATGAATACACATCGGCGGCTGCAAACAACGGCAGCGGTATGGAAGGTCTTGGAGATAACAATTGGTTTTGGAACATAAGTACAGGATTTGTTCTGATACTCGGAAGATTTCTTCCAATTATTGGCCCGGTAGCCATTGCAGGAATTTTAGCAAACAAAAAAATTATTCCCGAATCAGCAGGAACGCTTCGTACCGACACAGGAATATTTGGTGTAATGACTTATGCAGTAATAATGATATTGGCAGCTTTGGCATTTTTTCCGGCACTGGTTCTCGGACCATTGTCAGAGTATTTCACATTATACAATTAAGAGATTAGAAATTATGAGCAGTAAAGAAAACAAATCCTTGTTTCAGAAAGACCTTATCGTAGAGGCTTTGAAACAAGCATTCATTAAGCTTCACCCGAAGACAATGATTAAAAACCCGGTGATGTTTACTGTGGAAATAGGAACATTTGTAATGTTGATTGTGTGTGCAAGTGTTATGTTTAATAACGATGGCACACAGGGAAGTCTTGTGTATAATTTGTTTGTATTCGCTGTATTATTTCTTACGCTGCTCTTCGCCAATTTTGCAGAAGCTATTGCAGAAGCAAGAGGGAAAGCACAGGCAGAGTCATTAAGAAAAACACGCGAAGAAACTCCGGCTAAATTGATAGCACCGGTAGGAGAATTATATGTAAACGAAGTACAGATGATAAGCTCATCACAACTGAAAAAGGGCGATGTGTTTTTGTGCGAAACCGGCGACATTATTCCTACCGATGGTGAAATTATTGAAGGTCTTGCAACTATTGATGAATCGGCCATCACAGGAGAGTCAGCTCCCGTAATTCGTGAATCAGGTGGAGATAAATCAAGCGTTACCGGCGGAACAAAAGTACTGAGCGATAAAATTAAAGTACGGGTAACTTCAGAACCCGGCGAATCTTTTTTGGATAAAATGATTGCTTTGGTGGAAGGAGCGAGCAGGCAAAAAACACCAAACGAAATTGCTTTAACCATTTTGTTGGCAGGATTTACATTGGTCTTCATCATTGTTTGTGTAACGTTAAAACCATTTGCAGACTACGCTAAAGCACCGATTACAATCGCAGCATTGATCTCTTTGTTTGTGTGTTTGATCCCAACAACAATAGGAGGCCTGCTTTCTGCAATTGGTATTGCCGGAATGGACAGAGCATTAAGAGCAAACGTTATTACCAAATCGGGTAAAGCCGTTGAAACAGCAGGCGACATTGATGTATTGTTGTTGGATAAAACAGGCACTATCACTATTGGAAACCGTAAGGCAACAAAGTTTTATCCTGCTACTGGAATAAGCGAAGAACAATTAATTGAAGTAAGTATTCTTAGTGCAATTTCTGATGAAACACCCGAAGGGAAATCTATTGTTGAGCTGGGAGAGCAAAGGTTTTCAGATAAGGAAGAAAAATTTAAAAGTCCGAAATGGATCAAAGATCTGAAAGGAAATCTTAAGGAACAAAGTGAAACGTTTCATGTGTTTCGTTTTACTGCCGAAACAAGATGCAGTGGAATAGATATTGGAGATAATAAACGTATTCGCAAAGGAGCTACCGATTCCATCAGAAAAATTGTTGAAACTGCAGGTAACAGTTTTCCTCGCGAACTCGAAATGGTTGTAAAACAAATCTCTTCTGCGGGCGGAACACCTTTGGTTGTTTGCGAAAATGAAAAAGCCATTGGTGTAATTGAATTGCAGGATATTATCAAGCCCGGGATAAAAGAACGTTTCGACCGCCTTCGTAAGATGGGTGTAAAAACAGTAATGGTTACCGGAGATAATCCCTTAACAGCAAAATACATTGCAGAGAAAGCCGGTGTAGATGATTATATAGCTGAGGCCAAGCCCGAGGATAAAATGAACTATATCAAAAAGGAACAGCAGAGCGGAAAGCTGGTGGCGATGATGGGCGACGGAACCAACGATGCGCCGGCACTTGCTCAAGCCGACGTTGGCGTGGCCATGAACAGTGGAACACAAGCGGCAAAAGAGGCAGGTAACATGGTTGATCTGGATAACGATCCAACAAAACTAATTGAGATTGTTGAAATTGGAAAACAACTTTTAATTACAAGAGGAACACTTACTACATTCTCTATTGCAAACGATGTGGCAAAATACTTTGCAATTGTACCTGCTTTATTTATTACATCTATTCCTGCTCTTCAGGGATTGAACATAATGAATTTAAAAAGTCCGGAGAGCGCCGTTTTATCGGCAGTTATTTTTAACGCGATCATTATTCCGATACTCATTCCTTTGGCGCTTCGCGGGGTAGAGTATAAACCAATTGGTGCAAGCGCATTGCTAAGAAGAAATTTATTGATCTATGGATTGGGAGGAGTAATTGTTCCCTTCATAGGAATCAAATTAATAGACATGTTAGTAGGATTATTTTTTTAAAACACCACGAGGTAGCATTGATACAATTAAGAAATAATTAATCATCAAATCAATAAACTGAAATGAGAACATATATTTTACCATCGTTAAAATTGACACTTGTGTTAATCATAGTTTGTTCAGTTTTGTATCCGTTGCTTATATCAGCAATAGGGAAATTTACCCATGATGATGGAGCAGGAGTGAAGGCTTATGAACACGGTTTAGTTGTTGGCTATGAAAACGTAGGGCAGAAATTTATAGCTGATACTTATTTTCAAGGAAGACCATCTGCTGTTGATTATAACGCAGCGGGTTCTGCAGGCTCCAATAAAGGACCATCCAATCCTGACTACTTAAAAATTGTTCAGGAAAGAATAGATACTTTTTTGATTCACAATCCGGGAATAAAAAAATCAGAGATTCCTAGTGATTTAGTTACAGCAAGTGGAAGTGGTTTAGATCCTCACATTTCTATTCAAGCTGCAAAAGTACAGGTTCCGCGTATTGCTAAGTTGAGAAACAGAACCGAGAAAGAAATATATCAACTTATTGATAAAGTAAAAGAAGAACCAATGCTGAGTGTTTTTGGCCCGGAAAGAATTAATGTGTTGAAATTAAACATTGCATTGAATACACTTTAAGTTTCCGTTTTGAAAAAGCCTTCCATTTCGGAAGACCAATAAAAATAGTATTTGGAAACAGAAAATCATATCACACTGAATAACAATAAATAATAAAAACAATAATAAATGGCATCAGTATAGTATATGCTATGCCGAGAAAAAAAATAAGATTATGAAAACAAAATTACTAAGCGCAGCTCTTCTTGTTTATGCATCGACAGCATTTGCACAAACCGATTCTATCGTTTCACAAAGGGATTCCACGGAATATGAAAAAAAATCGGAGGGGAGTGTTCCTTTTGCCTGGGGTGATTTTACCTGGCTACAAGGAGGAGAAAGAATGAAAAAACAAGCTCTGGATTCTAAGTACTTCACAGGTGATGTAACCCTTGATGTGGATTATAATTATCATTTCGCCGATCCGATTGATCACACACAAACGGGTTCAACCGCTTCCTTCCGAACAAATGAGTTAGCCCTTACCTACGTTGAAGCAGGTGGTGATTTTCATGATCCCGCAACTGGTGCACGTGGTCGTTTGATGTTACAGTTTGGGACCAGGGCAGTAGGTGTTCCGCGTAATGATAATACCGGTCTTCGTGGACAGTTCGATTTGTATAATTCACTTCGTTATGTAACGGAAGGTTATGCAGGAATCCATCTAAAAAAGATGCACGGCATAAATATCGATGCAGGAATTTTTAAATCATATGTTGGATTAATGAGTTACAATCCGCACGAAAACTGGAACTACCAGAACTCGTTCACTTCGGATAATACTCCTTGGTTTTTTACAGGTGTTCGTATACAAACGTTTCCAACGGAAAAACTAAAGATAGAATACTGGATTGTGAACGGATGGCAAACTTATGGAATGTACAACAATCAACCTGGTCTTGGATTTCAGGTAGACTGGCGCCCAAAAGAATGGATTAAGTTTTTGGGTAGTGGTTATGTAGGGTATGATACACCTAATATGCCGGGACGTACACGCTTTCACAGTGATAATAGTATTCTCGTTCGTTATTTTAAAAGACCGGGCAAGTTTTTTTCGAAAGGAGCTTTTTCGGTGACCGGCGATATTGGATTCGAAAGCGGAAATGGTGTGGCGCCTTTTAAAGAAGATTTGAAGTATGACTCTACCGGAGCAATAGATCCTGCGACCAGTATCAGGGCTCAAAACTTTTTGAGCTGGATGTTTTACCACCGTTTATGGTTGGGTAAAAATGAAAAATGGGCATGGACTTTTGGAGGAGGCCAGTTGTCGAATCCGGGTCGTTATTTATCACTTGTTCCTCCGGGAGCGGGCGCTCAGTCAGTAGGTGCAGGATCAGCCTATTTTACCCAAAATGCGGGAGATCCACTTGAAAACTGGGATTATTCAACAGGAGTACAGTGGATGCCTAATGAGAAAGTAACTATTGGCTTGGAATATGTTGAAAGACATTCTAATATTGGATACTTCCCAGGTCATGGCGGTGTAACCTCGCCAAATGGATGGAATGCACCAATTGGTAACCCAACGGGTTTTGTTCCCGACCTTGCAAAAATGGAACAACGGATTATAGCGTCATTCATTGTGAGGTTCTAGTAGAGTAAAAATTGTTTAGTTAAACAACCCTTTAAGTTTTTACTCATTGGGTTGTTTTATTATTAATAAAGGAGCATGCAAGTTTTAAAATCAATAGCATTGTTTGGAATTGCAGGGTTATGCGAAATAATCGGCGGATATCTAATTTGGCTATGGGCTAAAGAAAGCAAACCAACTTACTATTTACTTGTAGGAGGAGCCCTGCTTTTTGTTTACGGAATTGTGGCGACCTTGCAAACCAGTAGTTTTGGAAGAGTATACGCAACATATGGAGGAATATTTGTTGTTATGTCGTTAGTATGGGCATACAAAATAGATAATTATATCCCAGACAAATACGACCTAATTGGTACTTTAGTGGTATTAATAGGGGTTTGTATAATTTTTTATTCACCAAGAGAAATCGACATTTTGTAAAAATGAGCGCAATAGATTTGAAAAAGTTAAGTTTTGCCGGGTTCCTTGTTTCAATAGGAATTGTGTTTGGTGATATTGGTACATCACCTCTCTACACCTATACAGCGATTATTGGTTCACGACCCATCACCGAATTAATTGCACTCGGAGGAGTTTCTGCAATATTCTGGACACTGTTTTTTCAAACAACCCTTAAGTATGTTTTTATAACCTTGCGTGCAGACAATAAAGGTGAAGGAGGAATTTTTTCTTTATATACACTCATTCGTAAATACCGTAAATGGCTTTTGTTTCCTGCCATTTTGGGAGGAGCATTTTTACTTGCAGACAGTATCATAACGCCGCCTATTTCTGTTTCATCAGCTATTGAAGGATTAAAACCGAAGTTTCCAAACATTCCCGTAATGCCAATTGTTATAACAATAATCGTTGTTTTGTTTATGATCCAGCGCAAAGGCACTTCGTTTATAGGAAAACTTTTTGGTCCCGTAATGATGATATGGTTTACGATGATTGCCATTTTAGGAATGGGCGAACTTATTGGAAACTTTTCTGTTTTCAAAGCATTAAACCCATACTATGCATACAAACTATTATCAGAGCATCCGGGAGGGTTTTGGTTGTTAGGTGGCGTGTTTCTTTGTACTACCGGAGCAGAAGCATTGTATTCCGACCTTGGCCATTGCGGAAGAAAAAACATTCAAATAAGTTGGCTGTATGTGAAGATCTGTTTGATACTTTGTTATTTTGGTCAAGCCGCATGGTTAATGAATCATATTGGAACAACCTTAACAGATGTTAGTCCGTTTTTTGGATTAGTACCCGATTGGTTTATCTTCCCGGCTATAATAGTAGCTACTATGGCTACGATCATTGCATCACAAGCTTTAATAAGTGGTTCATTCACCCTGGTTGCCGAAGCTATACGATTAAATTTATGGCCTAAATTAAGAGTTGTATTTCCATCCGACGTAAAAGGACAACTGTACATTCCTGCAATAAACTGGTTACTGATGGCAGGATGCATTGCTGTTGTTTTGCATTTCAAAGAATCTAAGAACATGGAAGCGGCATTTGGTTTGTCGGTTACATTAACCATGTTGATGACCACTATTTTGTTAAGCTTTTACTTACTTACGAAAAAAGTAAATAAGCTGGCGGTACTCGGGCTGCTTATTTTATTCTTATGTATTGAGGGAGCATTTCTTGTAGCGAATTTAAAAAAATTCATGCATGGTGGTTGGGTAACACTTTTTTTGGGTATTGTTATTTTTCTTATTATGTATATATGGCACAGAGCGGGAGAGATTAAAAGAAAACTTCAAAACTTCACACCTCTTGAACCTTACCTACCGGTTTTAAAAGAATTAAGTATCGATGAAAAAGTTCCAAAATATGCAACTAACCTTGTTTACCTTACCTCATCAAACAACAGTAGTCAGATTGAGGAAAGAACCATGTATTCTATTTTGAATAAACAACCGAAACGGGCTGATATATATTGGTTTGTTCATATTGATGTGGTAGATGAACCATATAGAATGTCGTACAAAACAGAAGTAATAGAAAAGGAAGATGTTGTTTGGATCACATTTAAATTAGGCTTCCGGATTGCACCACGCATCAATTTACTTTTTAGAAAAGTAGTTGAAGAAATGGTGCGGAACAAAGAGGTAAACATCAACAGTAGATATAGCTCGTTAGACAAACACAATATCACCGGCGATTTTAGATTTGTGGTTATCGAACGTTTCTTGTCCTTTGAAAATGAATTGTCTTTTTCGAATAACTTTATTTTAAAGGTTTATTTCCTTTTAAAGAGAATTAGTTTGCCCGACGAAAAAGAATTCGGATTAGATTACAGCAACGTCACCGTAGAAAAATCACCATTGATTTTGCATTCAGCAAAAAACATAAATTTGGTAAGAGAATAAGAAATGTCCGAGCAGGAAGAAAAAGAAAAGAATGTTGAATATTTCCTTGATCTTATAAAGAGATCAAAGAGAGGAAAATTCAAAGTGTACATTGGCATGAGTGCCGGTGTAGGAAAGTCTTTTCGGATGTTGCAGGAAGCTCACGCCCTACTAAAAAACAAAATCAACATCCAGATAGGATATATTGAAACACACAACCGTGCAGAAACGCAAGCGTTATTAGAAGGCTTACCAATTATTTTGCGAAAAAAAGTTTTTTATAAAGGAAAGGAACTGGAAGAAATGGATGTGCAAGCTATTCTAAAGGCTAAGCCGGAAGTTGTTATTGTAGACGAATTGGCACACACAAATATTCCCGGTTCCAAAAACGAAAAACGCTGGCAGGATGTTGTAGAATTATTGGAAAGCGGAATCAGTGTAATTAGTGCTGTAAACATTCAACACATCGAAAGCTTAAATGGCGAGATCCAAAAAATAACTGGAATTGAAGTTCAGGAAAGAGTGCCCGACAGTGTATTGAAAATGGCGGATGAGGTAGTGAATATTGACTTAACTGCCGATGAGCTTATCAATAGGTTGAAAGAAGGAAAAATTTATGATGCGTCTAAAATCGAACTGGCACTCAAAAACTTTTTTCAATCAGAAAGGATTCTGCAACTCCGCGAACTGGCATTAAAAGAAGTTGCATCGCAGGTTGAGCGTAAAATTGAATCGGAAGCAGTAAACCCGTCAAAGTTCAGGTCAGAGCGGTTTTTAGCCTGTATCAGCTCAACCGACGAATCAGCAAAAAAGGTGATACGCAAAACCGCACGGCTTGCTTCATTTTACAATTCTAAATGGAAAGTATTATATGTAAAAACGCCAAAGGAAGACAATGACCGGATTCCTCTTGCAAAACAAAGACATTTAATTAATAACTTTAAGCTCGCAACCGAATTGGGTGCTGAGGTAATTCAGGTTTCCAACAATAAAATTGTTGAAGCTATTTATAACACGGCAATAGAAAAAAAGGTGACAACTATATGCATAGGCAAACCTCATTTTAGTTTAATAAAATCAATATTAAGTAATACAATTATAGATCAGTTATTAATAAAACTAAGTGGTTCCGATATTGATCTTGTAATTCTTTCATAATGCAGCTCAGGGTAAAAACAAAATTAAATGCCGGTTTGGCCTTTCTGTTTTTGGTCATCATTCTTATTGGTGGTATGGGAGCTCTTTATATTTACCGTATCTCTAAACAATCGAAAGATGTGTTGAAAGACAATTACGAAACAATACAATATGCCAAATCAATGATGCAAGCAATAGACAATATTCAACTCGATACTGTTACTGCTTTTTCTACTATAGAGGAAAACCTGAAGAAACAAGAAAACAATATTACCGAAGCAGGAGAACAAGGCTTGACAATGGAGATCAGAAAAGAGTTTACAGCGCTTAAATTAAATAAAGAAAGGCCTTTTTCATTACTCAAACAACAACTTTATCGTTTGTCGGATATCAACATGAATGCTATTGTGCGTAAGAATAATGCGGCGCAACGTACAGCAGATAGGGCGCTTGCATATATAGGAATAATTGGGGCGATATGCGTAATCGTTGTTTTTACCTTCATAATTAATTTCCCCGGATACATTGCCGACCCAATCAAAAACCTTACCGAGAGCATAAAACAAATTGCCGCTAAAAACTATAATCAACGCTTACACTTTAAGTCGAACGACGAGTTTGGTGAATTAGCAAAAGCATTTAATGTAATGGCAGAAGAACTGGATAAATATGAAAACAGTAATCTTGCCAAGATCATGTTTGAGAAAAAGAGAATTGAAACAATTATCAATAATATGCGTGACGCCATTATTGGTTTGAACGAAAAGAAAATCATTCTCTTTGCAAATGTTCAGGCAACAGCCTTGTTAGGACTGAAAGAGATTGATCTTGCAGGAAAATACGCTCCTGATGTGGCTTTAAGCAACGATCTTATGAGATTGTTATTGAATCCGAATTCCGGCACAACTCCTATAAAGATTGTTGCAGATGGTAAAGAAAGTTATTTTAATAAAGAGTCAGTGGAAATTGTTTCAAATGAAAAGCCAATTGGAGAAGTGATACTATTAAAAAACATTACACGTTTTCAGGAATTGGATCTTGCAAAAACAAATTTTATTGCAACCATATCACATGAACTCAAAACACCCATAGCATCAATAAAATTGAGCTCAAAACTTTTGGAAGATGATAGAGTGGGGCAGTTGAATGAAGAACAACAACAATTGGTAAAAAACATCAAAGAGGAATCAGAAAGACTTCTAAAAATAACCGGAGAAGTACTCAATATTGCACAGGTAGAGACCGGAAAAATTCAATTAAACCTTCAAACGGTAAGCCCGAAAAAGATAATAGAGTATGCTGTAGAGGCTCTTAAATTTCAGGCAGAACAGAAAGAAGTGAGTTTTAAAATTGAGTGTGGAGAACACTTGCCTAGCGTGAACGCCGATATGGAAAAAACAGCCTGGGTAATGGTAAACCTATTAAGCAATGCCCTCAGGTATTCTCCGGAAAAGGAAAGTATTATCATAAAAGCAGAAGAGAAAGGTGAAAACATTTTGTTTTCTGTACAGGATTTTGGAAAAGGAATTGATCAGCAATATCAGGGTAAAATCTTTGACAAATATTTCAGAGTCCCCGGCTCAAAAAAGGAAGGAACCGGATTAGGTTTGGCAATAAGTAAAGAGTTTATTGAAGCACAAAACGGAACAATTTCTTTGGAAAGCACACAAGGAAAAGGAAGCGCTTTTTTCTTTACTTTAGAAAAATCCGGGCTACCTAAAACTCCAGCCACATAACGTAATTAGGGCTTTGTTGTGAACCAACTTTAAACATCACTTCGCCAATTATTTTAAAACCCAAACGATCATAAAAAGCAACCGCTCTGTCGTTTTCAACCCAAACGGTTAGCCAGATACCTGTTTGATTATTACGTAAACATAATTCTTTGTTGTGTGCAAACAATTTGTATCCTAATTTTTTATCGTAAAATTCTTTAGAAATATACAAGCGTTCCATTTTAGATATATCCGGGTTTTCAGGAAGAAAAGAACAAGGAGAGTTGTAAATTATTTTACTGTAGCCCGCCGGTTTTTCATTCGAATAAAGTAATTGAAAAACATTGTTTGAGTCAGCAAGTTCTTTTTCAACGGCGGCAATGCTAAATTTTAGTTCCAGGTATTGTTCCATATCTTCTTTAGGGGTAGACGCTTCGTGGGCCGCCAAAAAAGTGGTTCTTCCCAATTTTGATACAACTTCCGCGTCGTTCTTATCAGCCGGTCGAATGGAATATGACAACATAATAACTAATTTTATAAGTCCGGTTACCTGCTTTTAACAAAGGTTTTACACGATTGTTTTATTTATTGGGAACAAATTCAATGCCTTTAATGATCTTTGTTTCGGGGTCGTAACTTGTGTTTTTAATAATGAGTATCTGATCTGTATCAAAAGCAAAAACTTTTAAAAACGGAGATACACTTCCTCTCCATATTTCTGCATTTTTCCATTTATTTTCCTCAAGGCGGTATTTAAAAACCACAGACTCTTTTTTGTTTGAGAAAACGGAAGCCCCTTGTATCTTATCTCCCGAATAGGAAAGAAGCCAGTTAAATGTTTTAAAAGCAGTAGAACCCGCTGGTTTATATAGCACTTCTTCCGCATTGTTTTTTATATCTACTCCATGGGTATTAAAAATAAACTTCGCCTCCTTAATTTTGGAATCGCGGTAAGTACAGTTAAAAACAGCAGGTTTAGGCTTTAATACACCGCTTACTACATCGTTTTCCAATGCACAAAAAGCATATCCGTAGGTTTTATACATAGTGCCGTTTGAAGATCCAATCACGTCGCAAAGCAAATAGTAATTATTGTTTTGAAAAGTGAATTTGTCGATCTTAAAAATGTATTGTTTAAACTCTTTTTCCCTTTCTACATCTGTTGGTGGAAGTACGCAGTTATCAGTACTTGAAATTAATTCTCCGGTTGAATCAATAGAGCAAATAAATACCGGAACAGGTTTTACTTTTCCCGAAGGATAATCTATTTTACTGTAATCTTCTGCAACCGCCTTGTTGAGAAACTTGTAGCCCGCAAGATGCAATTGTTTGTTGTCCTGATCGAAATAATGTGTAGCGTATAAATAAGTATAATTTTCTCCTTCTTTGTTTAGTTGAATGGAGAACACTATCTCACCTGTGTTTTTATCTATGTATTGTATCCATTGCCCTTTTTTGGACCCACCCAATACATTCGTAAACATATAAACAGATTCATCATCTACACGAATGATTTTGCAACGATGATAACTCTGCTTTGCGAAATTTAATTGCCAGCCGGTGTTGTATTCAAATACCTGACTGCTGTCTTTAACAGTATATTTTTGTAAAATGAATTTATGCGCAGAGTCTTTAGATAAGGGACGAACTACGTACAATTCATTTTTATAATAGTAAAATTCTTTTTCGTGTGCAGTAAATGTATTAACACGGGCTATCTCCGCCTTCTCGATATCTGCAACTGGTTTCAGGTTTTTATCAAAACGAACAACGCGGCAGGTTTTATCATTATCCGCTTCCTGTATTACAAAGTTGAGGTAATCATGTAAGGTGTCTACATGAATGGAATAGAAGTTTTTGCACTCTTTTTTGCCAAGGGAAATTGTTGCGGAGCGTTCTTTTTTTTGTTCAGGCGAAAAACGATCTAATTGAAAAACAAGCTCTTTATCTGCGCTATTATAACCAAATACATATAGCTTGCCCGCATAACGGATTACATCAGGGCGCAATAAGGCAGTATCGCTATACTGAGCAACAAGTGTGTTCCCTAAAAAACCGCACAGAATAATAAATGCAGAAAGCAAGCGTTTCATTACCTGCTAAAAATACATTATTTTTGGATAATTCCGAAAATTGAGCGCCCTGCATATCATATCGTTTGATGTTCCCTATCCTGCCAATTATGGCGGTGTTATAGACGTGTTTTATAAGTTAAAGCAGTTGCATAAACAAGGAATAAAAATCACCCTCCATTGTTTTGAGTACGGAAAGGGAGAACAAAAGGAACTCAATAAATATTGCGAAAAAGTATATTATTATAAAAGAAGCACCTCTGTTTTTCATCAGGTAAGTCGCCTTCCGTATATCGTGAAAACGCGAAGCTCCGATCAGCTTCTGAAAAACTTACTTTTGGATGAAGCCCCCATTTTGTTTGAAGGCCTGCACACTTGTGGAATTTTAGCTAGTCAGTATTTAGAAAAACGCTTAAAAATTTATCGCGAAAGTAATATTGAACATGAATATTACATGCATTTGGCAAACGCCGAGAAAAACATAATAAAACAGGCATACTACAGAACAGAATCGAGAAAACTAAAAAGATTTGAATCCATACTTTCTCATGCCGATAAAATGCTGGTGGTTTCAAAAGCTGATACGGATTATTTAAAAAAAAAATTCCCAAAGAGCAACATAAGTTATTTGCCAAGTTTTCATCCGTATGAGAACGTGGAATCACTAACAGGAAAAGGAGATTATATTTTGTATCACGGAAATCTTGGAATAGCCGAAAATGCTTTGGCCGCAAGATTTCTGATCACACAGGTTTTTTCCAAAATCAAACACAAAGTAAAAATTGCAGGGCTTAATCCTATGGCTGACCTGAAAGACCTAACGAGACGCTATGAGCACATCGAATTAATAGAAAACCCGGAAGAGGGGGTTTTGCAAAATCTGATCAAAAATGCGCACATCAACTGTTTACACACACACCAGGGAACGGGTTTAAAACTTAAGCTCCTCAACGCCTTGTTTGCAGGCAGGTTTTGTTTGGTAAATGATCTTATGTTGGTTGGAACAGGGTTAGAAAAGGCTTGTGAAATAGCAAACGAACCCAATAATTTTGTTGATAAGATCAACGAATTGATGGAAACAGTGCTTTCGGCTGAACAGATAGAAACACGGAAAGATTTGCTCAAGCCTTTTGATGTGAAGGAAAACACAAAAAGAATAGTTGAACTTTTGAGCTAGTTAAGCAAGGCGGTTTATTTACATCCGTATTTCATACAATAGCAAAGGTATTCCGTCACCGTTTCATGTAAAAAAGTCTAAAAATAAGCGTATGGACCGCTTTCCTTTGTATCTTTACGTGATGATTGTCTCTGAGAAAAACACATTAGATCCCGATAGTTATCGGGACATAAATTTAAAACCATAAATAAAATGTATCCAGAAAGTATAGTAAAACCAATGAAAGACGAACTTACTACAGTAGGTTTTGAAGATTGTAACACCCCGGAGGCCGTGGATAACGCCATTAAAACAAAAGGAACCGTTTTAATGGTTGTAAATAGTGTTTGTGGTTGTGCAGCAGGTGCAGCAAGACCAGGAGTAAAAATGAGTTTAACGGGCGACAAAAAACCATCTAAATTAACTACCGTTTTTGCAGGCTTCGATATTGAATCAGTTGCTCAAGCACGGAAACATTTTGCGCCCTACCCACCATCTTCACCGGCAATCGCTTTATTTAAAGACGGAGAGTTGGTGCATTTTGTAGAGCGCCATAACATTGAAGGTCGTAATGCACAGATGATAGCAGATCACCTTAAAATGGTGTACGAGGAATTTTGTTAATCAGAATTAAGGATTGAAGGGCGGGATTATTTTCCGCCTTTTTTATTTAAGAAAAATGCACTATGAGTACAGAGAGTAATTTAAAACTTTGTCAAATCTCCGGTAAACCAATTAAGTCAACAGAAGCAATGCCTTTAGGTTTTGTTAAGGAGTCGGTACTTGACCTAATAAGATCTCAGCACCCGGAAATTGATGAAAGGGGTTATATAAGCATTAAGGAATTGAAAAAATTCAAGGTGCTATTTGCCGAGAGTGTTTTAAAACTTGATAACCCCATACTGAGTAAAAGTGAACAAGAGATCCTGAACAGCTTGGCAACCAACGACGTGTTGAGTAAGTCGCCTGAAGACCTCGAATACGAAGGATTAAACTTTGGCCAAAAAATGGCGGATAGGATCGCCCACTTTGTTGGAAGTTGGAAATTTATCATCGTGTTTGTTATAGTTTGTGTGGGATGGATGTGTATAAACATAATGGCATTAAAAGCATTTGATCCCTATCCCTTTATTTTATTAAATCTTGTGTTGTCTTGCATAGCGGCATTACAAGCACCTTTGATTATGATGAGTCAAAACAGAAAGGAAGATAAAGACAGAAAAAGATCGGAGAACGATTATAAGATAGATTTGAAAGCAGAATTGGAGATCCAGCAATTGCATGAGAAAATGGATATTCTGTTGATCAAGATGTCGGAGCAGGGAATGAAATAAATTTCTCTCAAAATTCTTACATTTACACTTGTTATGAGCGAACACCTTAAAAGTAAATGGCCATTCTATGTTGGTGGGGTAATCCTCTTTCTCATCATATTATTTGAAGCTCAGGGGCGCGGGGATTTCAGCATTTTTTTACAGGCATCCTCAGGCTTGTGGCAAAAGCAAAATGTTTACACCACTATATATAATGAATGGTATCATTATTATTATGGAGTGTTCTTTGCTTTGATTTTAAGCCCGTTTACACTTTTACCTTTGTATGTTGCTAAAGTTATCTGGTTATGCATCAATGTTTTTTTTGTTTATAGGATCTGGAAAATACTTTCATCTTGGTTACCATTGGATAAGCTGAGCAAGATCTCAAAAACAATTTTTGTAATTCTCTCGTTTGTTTTTATTTCCCGTTTTTTGCGCGATAATTTTCATCTCTCCCAGGTTACCATTTTCATTCTCTACCTTACACTGGAAGGCCTTTATCTTATAAGCAAAGAGAAGCACCTGGCCGGAGCATTGTTGATTGCTTTGGGAATAGACACGAAGCTCCTGCCAATTGTTATTATTCCTTACCTTTTATATAGAGGAGAGTGGAGAGCATTACTATATGTGTTTCTTTTTATTGCCGTGTTTCTTTTTATGCCTTCTCTTTTTATAGGACACGATTTTAATATTACTTTATTGCAAGATCGTTGGCTTTTGTTGAACCCTGCTAATCAGACGCACATCCTCGATACATCCGAAAGGAGTTTTCATTCGCTCACTACATTATTAGCTACATTATTAGTGGAAAATAGTGGAGATGTCTACGCTTTGCCAATCAAAAGAAACATTGCTGATATCTCTATCGAAAAACTAAATCTGGTTATTAATGCATGCAGAGTAATTTTAGTTGCACTGACTCTGTATTTTCTTGAAACAATGCCTTTCAAAAAATCAAAAAGCCAAGTACATCGTTTGTATGAGATAAGTTATTTATGTTTGATCGTTCCTTTGATCTTTCCGCATCAACAGCATTATGCTTTCTTTTTTATCTTCCCTGCAATAACTTATTTATTGTATTATACAGTTTACCTCTATTTTAATAAGGAGACTTTAGTAGTAAGCAAGAATTTCAAAATGAAGAAAATGGCACTTGTGTTTATATTATTCCTTATTTATTTCTTAACGAATGGACATTTAATATTAGGAGAGTTTAATCGTTACTACGATCATTTTAAAACGCTTACTTATGGAGCATTGATGGTGGTTGTGGTGTTGGCGGCTTGCAGACCAAAAAAATTGCTTTTAGGAACAACGGAGCTCCCTTCAAAATAAAAGCGTATCTTCTGCTTAAAATCGTTTAAATGTAAAACAACAGGTAATGATAAATTAATCGTACTTATTTGTAACAAAAGAGTTTAGAATTGAGTAAAAAAAGCATGGGAGCGGTTTTGTAAATATAGCCTAACCACAAAACAAAACGAATGATACAGGTCAATATAGCACTATCCGGGGGAGGTTCAAGAGGCGTTGCGCATGTAGGGGTTTTAAAAGCTCTGCATGAGTTTGGCATTGAACCGGCCGCTATGAGCGGAACAAGCGCCGGAAGCATTGTAGGAGCTCTTATTTGCGACGGCTTCACTACGGAGGAGATCATTGAAATCATCCGCAAATTCGAATTCAAGAATAGGATCAATTTTCAAAGCTTCAGAACGGGTACGGGTTTTTTTTCCATGGAACCTGTAACACAACTATTAAAGAAGAATCTGAGAAGTAAAAACATAGAGGATTTGCGCCTGCCTCTTTATGTAACCGCCGCTGATTTTAATACCGGAAAGGCACATGCGTTTTCTACTGGAAATATTATTGAACGAGTTGTTGCCTCCTGCTCTATCCCAATCGTTTTTTCTCCGGTTTATATAGAGGGAATTCCGTATGTAGATGGAGGATTGAGCTGCAACTTGCCAGTTGACCCCTATTTAAAGGATACAAAAAAAATAGTGGGGGTGAACGTAAATCCTATTGTAGCCTATCACAATAACCTTGGATTTTGGGGCAACCTGGATAGAACATTAAACTTGTTTGTTAAAGAAAGTGGAATGAGGCATCAGGAAAAGTGCCACTTACTTGTTGAACCAAAAGGGCTCGAAAAGTTTTACCTCTTCGACTCCAAACACATGAACGATATGATAGAAATAGCATACACATATGTTGTCTCGCATCTGAACAAAGAAGAAATTCTAACAAAACTGGAGGAATAAAAAAAGCGAAAAGTTTCCTCTCCGCCTTTATATCTGATATCAAAAATAGTTTAGTGTTTGGCTAAATATTCGGCTACTCCTTTATGGCTTTCTTTCATGCCTTCTGAACCTTTTACCCAGTTAGCAGGACAAACCTCACCATTTTCTTCGTTGAATTGTAAAGCGTCAACCATACGAATAGCTTCATCTACGTTTCTGCCCAACGGAAGATCATTTACTAATTGATGACGAACCTTACCCTCTTTGTCGATCAAGTACAATGCGCGGAAAGCAATCATCGGGCCATCAGCAATCAAATGTCCGTCTTCGCTTACATCATAATCTCCAAACATTGCATCGTAATTACTTGTGATGGTTTTAGTAGTATCAGCAACAATAGGGTAAGTAATACCTTTAATTCCACCATGTGCTTTTTCAACCTGTAACCAACCCCAGTGGCTTTGTTCTGTATCTGTAGAGCAAGCTACAACCGCAACATTACGTTTTTCGAATTCTGCCAACTTCTCCTGAAACGCATGCAATTCGGTTGGACACACAAATGTGAAATCTTTTGGGTAAAAGAAAAACACAACATATTTTTTTCCAACATATTGTTCCAAAGAAAAACCATCTACAAATTCTCCTCCGTTAACTACAGCTTTTGCCTTAAAAACGGGCGCTTTTTTTCCTACTAATGACATGGTACCAATTTTAAATTATTAATTAAAAATTATTAATTGTTGGTGCTTATGCACCAACTAAAGCTTTGTAATCAGCAACGCTCAACAATGAGTTTACATCTGCCGCATTTTCAATTGCGCAACGGATCATCCAACCTTCTCCATAAGGGTCGGTATTCACCAATTCAGGATTAGCATCAATTTTAGCATTTACCTCCAGTACTTTTCCTTTAACAGGCATAAAAAGATCTGAAACCGTTTTAACCGCTTCAACCGAGCCAAATACAGCCTCTTTATCAACCGATTCTCCAACCGTGTTTACGTCAACATAAACGATATCACCTAATTCTTTTTGAGCAAAATCAGTAATACCGATTACAGCTTCATTACCTTCGATACGGATCCACTCATGGTCTTTTGTATACTTTAAATTCTCTGGAAAATTCATAGAAATTGATTTTAAAAAATTTAGGCAAATATATACTTTTTAGGCTGATAACAATAGGGAATAATATAGATTTAAAGGACTTTTAATAGAAAAACCATGTAGTAGGAAAAGATTGAAAAAATACCAGCCGCGAATTGCACAGATTTAGCTCCGTTGAGAAAAGTTCGCAGATATATTTTGTATAATCATTTGTGTAATATAGAAAATTCGGCCTGCCCGCCAGTGCCGGATCGGACGGGAACGAATATTCATTCGGGCAAGGCGTGCAATCTGTGAAAATCTGCGGCAAAAAAACGTGTATTATCGCATCTGTCCGTTCCGTTCAGGCGGGGATTTGTTTACCGTGGGCGGACGGTTTCAGAATCCAACCCTTATCTACATTCTTGTGTTTACAACTACCTGTAATTATTGCCTGCTGTTTGCGTTATACAGGTAATTTTGTACCATGATCAGATCAACCGTTTTAGTTGCCATATTTATTTGTTTAAGTATTCTTGCAAAGGCTCAGCCCAAATTTGAGTATTACGATGAAGACAAGAAATTTATTAAATCAGAAGAAAATTTTCTGAAAGGTACCCCACATGGAAAAACAATTACCTATTACAAAAACGGTAAGCCTTCCAAGCTTGGCTGGTATAAATACGGAAAACAGGATAGCACCTGGAAATACTTTTATGAAGATGGAACTTTAAAAGCAGAAGAACGGTTTTCGAGAGGAATGAAAAAAGGCAGAAACACCTATTTCTATAAAAATGGAAAAGCAGCTCAACAAACCTTTTTTGATGAGGATCGCCCCGATAGTACCTGGACCGCATGGTACGAAAACGGACAAGTAAAAAGCAGGGAATTGTTTAATAAAGGAAACGGTGAAGGAACCTGGACCTATTATTTTGATAATGGTAAATTACAAAGCGAAGGAACCTTTAAAGATAATGTGCAGGATGGCTCGTTTACTGCCTACTACAAAAATGGTCAGATATTGGAACAGGGAAGTTTCTGTAAAAACAAAAGATGCGGAGCGTGGAAAGAGTTTTATGATACCGGAAAACCACAGGCAGAAAAAGAATATAAGGATTCGCTAACAACCTTGCTTTGGAACATGTGGAATGAAAAAGGGAATCAGGTCATTACTAAAGGTAAAGGAAAACTAACACTAACCTATGAAACAGGAACGGTAAAAGCAAGTGGTAATTATGAAGGAGGAATGCAAAACGGAGATTGGTTTTTCTTTCACCCTAACGGAGCAATGGATTATCAGGCTGTTTATGTAAATAACAAACGCGAGGGTTTATTTATTAGTTATTTTGAAGATAAAAAAACAAAATCAAAAGGATTATATAAAGATGACCTGAAAAGTGGTCATTGGGATTTTTATACAAACGACGGAAAAGCCGATAGCTATCGGCTTGAAATGGAAGGAGAGTTTGCCAAAGGGATAAGAAACGGTAAATGGAAATACTATTACAACAACAGTAAAAAAGAAAGTGAAGGAGACTTTGTAAACGACAAAGAAAGCGGCACCTGGGAATTTTGGTATAAAACCGGAGAGAAATGGCGGCAGGGCAATTATCAAAATGGAGTAAAAGCAGGTGTTTGGACAACCTGGTTTGAAAACGGAAAAAAATTGCAGGAAGGCTCTTTTTTGAACGGCAAAGAAACGGGAGAGTGGCAGGCATGGTATAATAACGGACAATTAAAAGATAAAGGAAGTTTTAAAGAGGGTATGACTGTGGGCCTTTGGGAAGGCTGGTACATGAGCGGGAAGCCAAACTATAAAGGAAGTTTTGTAGACGGAAAACGAAATGGCGCCTGGGAATTTTGGTTTGAGAAAACAGGTAAACCAAGAGAGATTTCTAATTATGTGTTAGGTATAAAACATGGTAAATGGAAACAGTGGACCGAAGCCGGTTTCGTAGATACCGAAGGAAAATACCGAAGAGGAAAGCAACACGGAGAGTGGAAATATTATTTTGAAACGGGCGGCTTAATGAAAATGCAAAACTTCGATAAAGGCCGTATGTCCGGGAAAAGCGTTAACTACAATCAAAACGGGACTCTGCAAAGCGTGACCAATTTTAAAATTGTAAAACATGATAAAGTAAAAGGTCAGCAGAGTGTTAAAACCAATAGTGTTCCGCATGGCACCTGGATCTTTTATGATAAGAATGGCGCAGAAACAAGCCGGATAAAATATAAAGACGGGGTTAAGCAAAAATAGTTTAACATACTAGTGCTATGTTACGAGTAAAATATCGCACCCCTTTTCTTTGTATGTAAGCTATTTCAACCGTTTTCACTTTTAACTCTTGACTTTGTACTTTTAACTTAACACTAGTTGTATATTTACTCTGTGAATTATTTGACCTCTTTTTGTTATAATAAAACGATGCTGTTGCTGTGGTGCATCAGTTGCTCTCTTTCCCTTTCTTCACAGGATAGTTTAAAGATTGCTTACTATACTGCTACCGGCGACAAACAAAAAATAGAGAAGGGAATTAACTACCTTGAGGAAATACGTTTTGAAGACCCTGATCTTGCACTTTTAATTTGCGACTCACTCATTAATCTCGAAAAAAAGAGGAATTCAATTACGTATCTTGGGCCCCTGTATGAGCAGGCTGGTGGGGCAGCCTGGCACAAGGGCGAGCTGAAAACGTCTACCCGGTTTTATAAACTTTCGTTTTTATATTATTATAAAAAAGGAGACATTGCAGGAACTGCCGCGTCGTTAAACAACATGGCCTATAATTATTTCGAGTCCGGAAATTATACGGAAGCTCTTCAACACCTAAGCCTTGCGCAACGTATCGGAAAAAAACTGAACGATGAAAAACTTCTTGCTGTTACAAACACTTACATCGGACAAGTAAACATAAAGTTGAAAGAATATGACAGAGGCATAAAAGCATATAAACAATCATTGATCTATTTTGAAAAAGAGAAAAAGCACAGGAACCAGGCTATTGTATATAACAACATCGGAAACGCGTTTCTTGAACAGAACATGCACGATTCAGCTTTGTTTTGGTTTAATTTATCGTACGAACTAAATGCAAAAACAAATAATCAGAATGGCTTGGCACTTTCATTATCCAACAGGGGGCTTGCTTATATTGAGCAACAGAATTATGTTGGAGCTGAAGAAGCACTGTTAAGTGCTTATAAAAAGTACGACTCACTTAAAAACGACCTATCCTTAGTATTGGTTTCATCCAACCTTGCCAGACTTTATACGGAAACAAACAAAACAAATGAAGCAATCATATTTGCACAAAAAGCAGAAAAGCTCGGCATTGATGTAGCTTCTTATGAACAGTTGGTAAATGTATACGGTAGTTTGTCAAAATTGTATGGGAAGAAAAATGAATTCGAAAAGGCTTTTAATTATTCGCGGTTACAAATGCAGTTTGCAGATAGTTTGGCGAATGAAAATTCCCAACGAATTCAAAACGAAATGGCAACCCGATTTGAAACAGAAACATTGAATGATAAAATAGAGTTGTTGAATAATGCCAATAAATTAAAAGACGCGGAAATAGAAAAAAAGAAAGCAAGACAAAACCTTTTTATTGCAGTTGCAGCCGCCGCCCTCATAATTATTACGTTGCTCTTTTATGTATTACGTTCAAAAAACAAAACCCAAAAAGAGCTGGAAGAAAAGAACAACATTATTGAAAATGCATTGGAAGAGCGCGGAGTATTGTTGAAAGAAATTCATCACAGAGTTAAAAACAACCTGCAAATCATATCAAGTTTACTGAGCCTGCAAGGTGGTTACGGAGATGCGGTTTCAACAGAAGAACTTGTAAAACAAAGCGAATCGCGTATCAAAAGCATGGCTTTGATCCATGAAAAATTATATCAATCCGAAAGCCTGAAAGAAATTAATTTAGCAGAGTACCTTGATTCTTTTTTAGAACAATTAGCAAACCTTTTATTTTTCGAAGAAAAGAACATTTCTTATAGCGTTGAGGTTGAGAAAAGGAACCTGGATATTGATCGTTTGGTTCCTTTGGGTTTGATCATGAATGAGCTTATTACCAACGCTGTTAAACATGGGTTTAAAAACAGGGCTTCAGGCAAAATACAAATACAAGGTAAACAAGAGGAAGATTTTTACTTGCTTACTGTAACGGATAACGGCGAAGGAATGCCGGAAAATTTTTCAATCGACAGGACAAATTCTTTAGGTATTCGATTAATGAAAGGCCTGGCAAATCAAATCAAATCAAAGATCTCTATTCAATCAACTCCCGGAAACACTGTTTTTTCTATCCGGCTTCCGGTTTAAAAATGACAATTATTGGTTTTGTGTAGATCAAGACTAAAAACTTACCTATAAACAAGCGGTTCTGCGTTTTTATTTTACCTTTGTAAACTAGGAAAAATGGCAGGAAGAAAAACAACAATAGTAATAGTAGAAGACGAATTTTCTATCGCTTTGGATATTGAGATGCGCTTGAAAAAAATGGACTACAATGTTATTGGCTCTACCGATAATGCGGATTCTGCTTATGTATTAGTGGAGGAAGAAAGCCCTGATTTGGTTTTAATGGATATTCATTTGAAAGGAGAGAAATCAGGAATTGAAGCTGCAAAACATTTATTCAATGAATTGAATATTCCTATTGTATTTCTTACTGCTCAAAAAGATGCTAAAACATTTAACGAAGCACTGGAAGCGGAACCTTATGGTTATATTTTAAAACCGTTTCAGGATGTTGATTTGAAAAACGCCATTGAACTTGCCCTAAGAAAGCATAATACGGACCTGGAAAAGAAGAAAGTATTTGAACTGGAAAAAAGTAAGATCAGTGGACAAATAGATAATATCATAAAGAACGAAAGTTTTTTTGTAAAAGATAAAACGGCTGTTCACCGTTTAGATTTGAAAAACATTCTTTACCTCGAAGCCCTGGATAACTACACACACATTTATACCACCGATGGACGATATACAGTGCACGCCTTCTTAAAGGATGTTACTGACAAATTACCCGCAAACAGTTTTATGCGCGTTCATCGTTCTTATGTAGTTGCCATCAATCAGATTCAAACAATCAAAGAAAATAACATTGTAATCGGAAAAAACAATGTTCCCGTGAGCAGAAGCTACCGCCAGGCATTGTTGGAGAAGATTAACCTGCTTTAGTGAAATTCATTCACGGTTTTTTTGTATTCATTCACCCATGTTTAAGTGTAGTTTACAAAGTCGCCCTTGAAAGGGCTTGTTAAATCAATAAATTCATACTAAAAATAAGACAGGCGTAAAGTATTTGTCTTTTAAATAAGTATATTTAAATAATTAAACAATCAGATATGAAAAAACAATTCCTTTCCAAACTGGCTTTAGCAGCCTTAGCAGTAACTATGTGTAGTTATTCAGCCAATGCTCAATTGGGCAATCTTAAAAACAAAGTGAAGAATGCAGCAAACAACGCTACAGGAAACAACAACAATAGTAGTTCATCTTCAAGTAATACCAGCACTTCTGCTAACAACTCATCATCCGGAACTTCTGGTAATAGCGCAACCTCTGGCGTTAAGGTGGATGAGAGTTTAAGTGGTGAGCAGTTGGTTGATAAGGCAGATGGCTTTTATAAAGAAGAGAAATATAAAGAGGCTCTGGCACACTATGAGGCGGCTCAAAATAAGGGAGATTATTATGTATCTGACGGAATGGTAAGAAAGAGAATGAATGAGTGTAGAGACTACCTTGATCCTGCGAAGCAAAAGGAGAATGAAAACGCCATGAATCAGGCTAACCAGACAATAGCTACTATGGATGCTGCGAAATACAAGTGCGATAACATGGAGCCGGACAATGGTATTTCGAGTCCAACTCACACCAAGTATTTAAAGAAAATAGTGTTTTCTAAATCAGAAATAGTAAAAGCACAAGAAAACGAAGCTAATTTCACAAATACGTTTAATGTTACTGATAACATTTATTCAAGAGTGTTTATTGAAAAATCAATTAAAAACGAAGCCGGTAATGTAGGTGATTGTTATAACGGAACTTATTTTATGCGTTGGAGTTTCGATGATGGCAGTACAAAACTACCCGAGTGGTTAAATACCAATATACACAACGTTTTAAGTGGTAACGATGGTTATGCAAAATGGACCACGTGGCAGCCTGGTGTTTCACCATCTGAAAGTGATATGACTTTCGCTCAAACAGAGATTAAATACTTTGTAAAATACATAAGAAATTTACCGAATGGAAAACACAAAATGAAAATGGAGGTTGTTTACGATATTCCTGAAGATTCAAATAATGGATATAGTACTTATGAATATACCACCAAGTTTGGACCCGAAAAAGTATTGGCATCAGGCGATTTTACCATAAATATTACAGAAGAAGGAAGAAAACAACTCTACAAAAAAGTGTGCCCGCTTTACAAGAAAACAATCGATCATTACAACAGTGCGGCTTTTACTTTAGTACCAAACGCAACAGAACTTGTGAAGAAGGGTACAACGGTTGATTGGACGAAATTTACCCTTCTAAAAATAGTAGGAGATAACGACTGGACATATAAGAAAAATGTTTATGGAATAATTTTGAGCAGGTCGTGCGGTGCAACAGCTTACCTTTTAAACAAAGAAACTAATTTTATTCATTACTCATCTGTAGGTTATTATCAGGAAAACGTTAGTAGCGGTGGTGCAAAATACGGGCCTACTACTTTTAGTCTTGAGGAACAAAATATTGAGTTCGTAAGAGCGTTTGATTCGTTTTGTAAAGAGTGTATAGGAAAGTAAGAGAACAATAAAAATTAAACCCAAAAAACAAATGAAAATTATCAAAACAATTGCGATTGCCGTTTTAGCACTAGGAATGTTTGCTTGCGGAGGTAAAAAAGAAGAAGGCTCAACAGGAGGGGCAAACACACTGGATGGAACCTGGAAAATTTCTAAAGCAGAAGGAACCGGCGCTGATGCATTTATGGGAGTGAGCTGTAAGTTTGAAGGATCTACCATGTCGTTGAACGAAGTGCCAAGCCCTTACAAAGTAAGCAACGACACCATTACTGCGGCTACAGTAATTGTTGACACCAAATATACTTTTAAGTTTGAAGGCAGTCAACTGGTAATAACACCTATTGGAACAGGCCAAAAGTGGGTAATGGATAAGCAATAAACTCACGAACAAAAACCTATATAGAGAGGTCGTCTTAAGGCGGCCTCTTTTGTTTTCATGAAAAGTATAAAGAACTACTCTATATTAACTGTTTGACTATTTAGATAAAGCCAATCGTTTTCAATTTTAATAACCACTCCGCTTTCGAGTTGGTTCAACTGCTTTTTTATGGAGTCTGAATAGCTGAGTTCGATTTGATAATGATATGCAGCGGCAACTTTGTTTATCGGAAACACATGCACGTTATTTATTTTGTAATCGATTATTTTATTTTGTTTGTCCCAGGCGGCATATAGCTTTTTTAGGCTATCACTTCCAATTTCTGTTTTATGGTTTGGAACAATCCAAAAAGATTCAAGTGAATGCGACAAATAATTTAGCTTTGTACTTACTCCTTCTTTCTTAGCTTGCAGAGCATGTTTAGTAAACATAAACTTTACTGCATCAGAAGTATTAATGGTGTCGAATTCACCCAATCCATAATGGTCTGAACGCGAACAGGAGTACAAACCAATTACAAATATACACAGCAGCTTTTTCATTAAAAGAAATTGGTTTATGCGAAAATGATTGTGGCCCTGTAATAACAATACACTAATAAAAATTAAAATTTAATCCCAACTACAAGAATATCATCTACCTGCTCGTGAGTTGCCCCCATCCATTCAGTGATCTCAAAATCCAGTGTTTTGTGTTGCATCAACATGTCTTGATTTTGAATAGTAAGCAAGATCTCTTTAAATCGTTTGGTCATTAATTTTTTTCCATTCACTCCGCCAAACTGATCAGCGTATCCATCACTACTCATATAAATAGTATCACTTGCCTTTAGCTGAACTTCGTGTGTGGTATAGTGTTGTGATTCATCGGTAAAACCACCAATTGCACATTTGGTTGCTTTGATCTCTTCTACTTCTTTAGCGCCTTCCGAATTTCTAATGATCCACAAGGAACGGTTTGCACCTGCATAGTTAAACGTACGGTTCTTATAATCAATGGCACAAAGAGCCATATCCATTCCATCGCGCGTTTGGTTCTCTCTTTGTTTCAATGCATCCTGCACCCCTCTGTTCAATAAGGCAAGTATCTCAGACGGGTTGGTTGTGTTTTTTGTAAGTACGATCTCGTTTAACAATGAACTTCCCACCATACTCATAAAGGCTCCGGGAACACCATGCCCGGTACAATCTACAGCAGCTATATAATCAATTCCATCCTTGTGATTGAACCAATAAAAATCTCCCGATACAACATCACGCGGTTTAAATAAAATAAAACTACTTGTTAAGTTTCTTTGTATGGTTGCATCTGCAGGAAGCATGGCACGTTGAATACGTTCAGCGTAATTGATACTGTCTTTAATATCATGTAAGGCATCAAAAAGTTTATGGTTCGATTCTTTTAATTCAATAGTACGCTCTTCTACTTTTTGCTCCAGTACTTTTTTCTCTTTTTCTAACTGCGCAGTTCTGTAGCGAATAAAAGTGATGATGCTTGCCAATACAATTACAACACACAAAGTGTAGAACCACCACGTTTTCCAAAATGGCGGACGGATTTCAAAAGCATAGCTGATAATATCTTTACTCCAAATCCCCGAACTGTTTAGTGCCTTTACTTTAAACGTATAATGCCCCGGAGGGATGTTGGTATATACAGCTTCGTTTTTTGTAGTAAGAGGCGACCAGTCGTCTTCATAACCTTCCAGCATAAATTGGTACCGGATATTATCAACCGTAGTTGCCTGAAACGCAAAGGATAAATTATTGTTTTTGTACGATAAAGAAAGATCAACAGGAAGGTCGTTACTTGGATTTAAAGAGTCGGCATAATTACTCCAGTCAACATGTTGGTACGAAAGTTTGAGATCGTTGATCACCAGTTTAGGCGGAATGCTATGTGCCCAATCTAACTTTGCATTGTAACGGGTAATCCCCTCAATAGTACAAAACCAAACATTGTTTTGTTCATCAATAAAAACGCCGTTTTGATTTACTTCATTTGAAATAAAACCATTTTCACTACTGAAATAAAGGATTGATTCGGGTTCAAAATTTGGTTTAAAAGTGATCTTATTTACACCCTTATCCGTACCTAACCAAAGCTCACCGTTTTTATAATCGATGCCATTAATAAGATTAGAACATAAGCCGTTTTTAGTATTAAGAGAACTAAACTTGCCATTGCTGTATATTACAACACCACCATCCTGTGTGCCAAAAAACATATTTCCCTTTTCGTCGCCGGTGATAGAGAAAACGGTGGCCATAGATGCGGGCGCATTCTCTATCAGTTTAAAAGAAGTTCCGTCATAAACAAAAACACCCTGTTGATTAACCGCGGCGTACAATTTATTATTTACATCACAGTAAATGGAAAGGAAGTCGTTGCTTGTTATGTTTTTATCCGTAATGTTTTCGGCAACTTCATTTACTATTTTAAACAACCCATGACCGTAGGTGGAAATCCAAATAACACCCGTTTTGTCTTCTGAAATTTTGTAAGCGGGCTGCATTAGCTTATCACCAACTTCTTTATATTGTTTTATTTTTTGATATTCAGTACCGTTAAACCGAAGCACAAAAACACCTTCAGCTTCTGTTGCTACCCACACATCCCCTTTTTTATCTTCAAGAATGTAAGTAATACTATTGTTGGTAAGTAACTTTTCGTTAACCTTTTTAAATTGGTCCTTGTCAAAATAATCTAAGCCACTAAGCGAACCGGCAAACAAATAATCTTTAGAGGTATTAAGTACCGCGTATATTTTGTTGTTGCTTAAACCATCTTTTTGTGTGTAACTAACAATAGCTTCGTTTCTGTACATACAAACACCGCCGCCATAAGTTCCTATCCAAATGTTTCCTTCGTAGTCTTCACAAAGTGTTTGACACCGAATAGAGGATAAACCCTCTTTTTCTTTGAAGAGTTTAAATTTACCGTCTTTGTCAATTCGTAATAATCCATTATCGGCGGCAACCCAGGTGTTTTCAAATTTGTCGATGAGAATCTTGCCAACTATATCTTTTTCTATAACATCGCATGCAACATATTCCAGCTTATCGGTTTTTATTTTGAATAAACCATTCCCCGCGCTTCCAACCCAAATGGTTCCGTCTTTTGATTGCGCCAAACTAAAAGCGGAACAATATTTAAGTTCGGGCTTAAACTTTTTATAATTTCTAAGCAGCTTTCCTTCTTTCGAAATCTTTACTAAACCTTCAGAAAAAAGACCAACCCAAATAGAACCATCTTTGTCTTCCAACGTACAAAAAACATCGTTACTGGGCAGGGCATTGGTAGAGTCAAGTGTTCTGACAACTTTATCGCCCTTTATCACTTTAATACCGCCGCCAAATGTAGAAACCCATATATTACCATCACTATATTTGTTGATTCCATATATTTGATAATGACCTACACCGTCTTTTTCTGTATAATTTTTAAAAGTTTTTCCATTAAATTTTGAAAGACCTTCTATTGTACCTACCCAAATATTGTGGCGATCGTCCTCGTATATAGATAAGATGTCGTTACTAATCAGCCCATCATCCTTAGTGTAATTTTTAAAACTCTTCCCATCGAACCGACTTAAACCACCGCCCTGTGTTGCAAACCAAATGTAGCCCTCTTCACTTTGATGAATAGCATTTACAATTGAGTTACCCAAACCGTGTTTGGTGTTGAAAATTTTGAAATTATAAAGCTGAGCAAAAGAAAATTTTGCAAAGAGAAACAGACATAAAAGTATGACCAGCTTACTAAAGCGCATAGAGCGATAAAGGTAATAATAAAAACAAAACGGAGAAAGACTATTTCATTCATCCAAACATGTTAATTTCTTGTTTGATAAGTAGATAAAGCGCAATAGATAGGTCTTTCAATAATACATACTTTAGGAACTTCAAATGTAAATGTATGGAACAAACTAAACAGCGTACCCCGGGTTCATTTTATGTATTAATCTCTGTGTTTTTTTTCTGGGGATTTGTGGCCGCGTCGAACGACATATTGATCCCTGTTTTTAAGGAGAAGCTCAATCTTGAACAGTGGCAAAGCCAAATGATCTCTTTTGCTTTTTATGTTGCATATACAATTGGTTCTCTTATTTACGTGGGCCTTTCCAAAGTGTTTGGAGGCGATATATTAAACAAGGTGGGATACAAAAACGGAATTGCACTTGGGCTGATTATCTCTGCTCTTGGAACATTGTTGTTTTATCCTGCTGCGGAATCCGCATCTTTTGGATTAATGATAACAGGACTTTTTATTGTAGGTCTTGGTTTTTCCCTTCAACAAACCGCAGCCAATCCATTGGTTATTACGCTTGGAAATCCTAAACAAGGCTCACAAAGATTAAGTTTGGCCGGAGGAGTAAATAATTTTGGCACAACCATTGGACCTCTTCTGGTAAGCTTTGCCATTTTCGGAGCCATCGCCTCAGGTGTAAAACTAGACAGTATAGAAGCGGTAAAAACACCTTACCTGATTTTGGGAGCAGCATTTATTTTAGTTGCCATTATATTCAAATTCTCAAAACTACCCAACAAGATAGAGCATGTTGAAGATGCTAAAACCGCCGACCCAACTAAGGATAAAGGAAGTGCATTGAAATATCCTCAGCTTATATTGGGCATGGTTGCAATCTTTCTTTATGTTGGTGTTGAAGTTTCAACTGCATCTAACCTTCCTGAGTTCATGAAACAAAATCTGGGAACCGACACCAACCATATTGCCCCTTATGTTTCTTTGTTTTGGGCCAGTTTAATGATAGGTCGTTGGACGGGATCTGTGGGAGCTTTTAATCTTAACATGGGAATAAAGAAAATAATGCAATTTTTAATGCCCTATCTTGCTTTTGGAGTTTTTATACTGGTTAACAAAATAGCGGGGCACGATACAACACCTTTTTACTTATATGCATTTGTAATTGTTGCTATGATAATTGGAGATATGATCAGCAAAGGAAATCCTGCCCGCCAATTACTTGTTTTTTCATCAATGGCTATAGTTGCTTTATTTATTGGGATGTTAGCAACCGGAATGGTGAGTGTATATGCATTTATTAGTGTTGGATTGTTTTGCTCTACATTATGGCCTTGTATTTTTACACTTGCAATTGCAGGTTTAGGTAAGTATACAAATCAGGGTTCAAGTTATCTTATTATGATGATAATGGGCGGTGGGTTTATTAGTTTATTACAGGGCTGGCTGGCCGGCGACAAACTGTTGGGAATTCAATGGAGTTATTTGGTTGGCGTTGCATGCTTTACTTATCTTGCCTACTACGGCTGGAAAGTTTCAACGATACTAAAGAAACAAGGAATCGATTACGAAAGCACACCTGCAAGTGGCGGACATTAATTATTTTTTATTTAGTTTACTGTCAAAAGTGTAAGCAATTAACTCTGCCCTTTGTTTAGCTAAATTTGCTTTTTCTCCCACAAACAACTCATCTACCGTGTTTTTGAAATGCCTTAACCAAACAGGAAAATGCTCTGACTCTATTCCCAAATTAGCGTGTTTATCAAAAACGTTTCCTGTGAAACCGGCTTCATCAAGTAAAATAAAATTCCAAAAGGCAAACATCCGCGGAAAATGTTCTTCGAAATTTACATGGGTAAAAAAACGTCCTATTTCAGGGTCTTTTACTACCTGAGTATAAAATGTTTTCACCATTAACTCCACATCGGCTTTTGTTTCAATATCTTTTTTTGCGTTTTCCATTCTGGCGCAAAGGTAATGGTTTAAGAAACGTCAGGAACTTTTAACTTAACTTCCAACTAAACCCAACGGGCATATCCCTTGTTTTAGACGAAAAGAAAAAGATTTTAACGAAAAAGTGTTTACAAATTCGCGGATTTTGGCTACATTAGCTATTGCAAAGAATAAGCGGATTTCATACCATTGCAATCCAGACATGAAACTAAACATTCGCATATTATTTTTTCTACTGCTTTCAATGGCGATAGTAGCTCCTGCTTTTTCACAGAAGAAGGAGAATTACCATGAAAATCAAAACCCTTTTGGTAAAAAGAAAAAAGAAAGAAAAAATCAAAGTAAAGCTTTATCAAAACGTGGAGGCGGAGGCTTATTCAAGAAAAAACACAGTGCCGGTAATGCGGATGCGTTTGCCGGAAACAGCATAAGAGGACGAAAAGGATTTTTATCAAAAATATTCAGCGGAGGCAGTTCTTCTTCAAAGAACGCTTCACTTAGAAAAACCAAATCAGGTAAGGCTCAGCGTAAAGAGGACTCGGCTTTATTTAAAAGAAACCGCACCAGTACCAAAAAGAAAAACAGTGGTACTTTGCAAAAAGAGAGAAAGCACAGGAATAAAACCCGCCAAAGAGGAAATAGTGTTTTCCATGGCAAAAAGCACTAGTGCCTGTGAATGTTTCAACCGCTCATATATTTGATCTGGTAAAAAGCCTAAGCCCTTCGGAAAAAGGCTATGTAAAGAAATACTTCAACAGCAACTCCAAAAAACAAAGTAATTTTATCGCACTTATAGATTATGTTGATGGCTTTTCTTCGAAAATAGTATTAGAAGAAGATAGATCAGAAACATCGGGCAAGCTTCTTATTCTTGCTGAAGATTTTTTTTCAGCACTTCTTACGGCTCTCGAAAAATATCATACTTCACCACGCAAAGACGTGCGGAGGATGCTGAACAATATAGAGATCCTGACAGAAAAAAACCTTCACGCGCAGGCCGAAAAAATTATCTCTAAAGCAAAAAACCTTTCTGAAAAAGCAAAAGACTACCACTTGTACGCAGAAATCAGTGATTGGGAAATTGCATTATTGGGCCAAAAACCACCAACAGAAAAGCAGCTAAAAGAGTTTCAGACCATTTTTGAAAAGCTTATAGAAAACATGGAAAAGGATGAACTGTATAAAGTAAATGCTTAATTTAGTATTCTGTTTTCACACCATTCTATTTTATTCTCAATGAAAAAAGTAATTTTATTGGTATTCTTTTTTGCCTGTTTTTACGGATACTCCCAACAAACAAATCGTTATACGCAATATACACTTAACAACATAGGCATGAACCCCGCTTATGCCGGCTCTTATCAAAACAAAGTAGAATTTATGGTTGGAAGAAGGAATCAGTGGTACGGCTTTTCGGGCGCACCAACAACAACTTTTTTTAGTGCCAATTATGGCTACAGGGCCAACTACTCCTATAAAGGATGGCATGGATTTTCGGCTTATGTAGAAGAAGATAAGGTTGCAGCATTCACAAACAAATCAGCCTATTTGGGTTATGCGTACCACATGCGCATTTTTACCGGAGTTAATTTAGGTTTTGGTTTAATGGCAGGAATCCGGACATTTGGACTTTCGAACGCTGCAGCTAATAGCCTTGATCCGGCATTTCAGTTTACCAAGCAGGTTGTTCGCGCATATCCTGATTTTATACCCGGCTTCAGAATGTATTCAAAAAAAATGTTTTTAGATGTGAGTGTTCGTCAGTTGTATGTTAACAGAATGCAGCAAGGAAGTAAAAAAATCGGGACCTCTGATGCAAAATTGCAGCCTCACTATTATATAACATACGGAAGAAAAATCCATTCGGGATATAACAACTTTATGTTTGTTCCTTCTGTACACATTCAATCATCGTTGTTAGCCATACCACAAGTAGATGTAAACTGTATGGTTTATTATCACAAACGTATTGGAGTAGGGGCCAATTATCGTGTAAATAATTCTTTTTCGGGAATTGTGCAGGTTAATATATCAAAAAACATTGTTGCAGGTTTTTCTTATGATTACACCACTACAAAATTCCGCAATGCAGCAGCTAATACATACGAGTTCATGATTGGCGTATCGCCTGTTATGATGGGAGATGAAAAACCAAATAAAAACAGAGTTGCTAATTGCCCTACTTTTGATTTTTAAGAAATTCTATTTGAGTTTAAATCAATTTACCTTTTAAGAATTCTGGTATTAACTCAACTTTCTTTATTTTTTACTCAAGCGGTAAGGTAAACCTGCAACTAAGAGAAATAATACCCAATGTGTTTAACCGCTGTAAAAAGTAATATATCTTTTATACCATTACCAAAAACAACAAAGGCTGCCCCCGGTCCCTGAGCGTAGTCGAAGGGGGGGCAACCTTTGAACTTATAGGTTTAAATTAATTACAACACAATAACACTTACTACCTGCGAAGTAGTTGTTTCACCAATTTTATTAATGGCGAAGTAACGCACATAAAGTGTAGTGCCCGGGGTATAACCACTAATAGTTACTTTGGTAAGCGTAGAGCTTCTTACTTTTGAAAATGCTGTGCCATCGGTACTCGCTTCAAAAATAAAAGCCTTTTCATCCTGGCCGCGCGGTACTTTAATGATGACTTCTCCATTTCCGGACGCCTCCAGTGTAAGTACAGTAACGGCATTTGCTCCGCCCGTTACAGCTACCTGCATACCTGCCGAAACAATTATACCGCTTGCGTCTACACTGCTGTTTGCTACAAACTCCACATGCGCTTTAATCAGGTTATAAGCACTCATTAATATACGTTCCTGCTCGTGCATATTACTGGTGCTTGTTGTGGTTCCTGCATTGGTAGCCAGTATAGCATTGTGCAGGTTATCTATTATTGTTTGTAAGGAACTGTAAGACATAGGCATATTGCTTGCAGGGAAATTTCCGCTTGCCTGCATGGCATCCAATATACCTTGTGCTTTTGTTACTTTGCTCTCGGGGGTTAAGCTGTTTAACTTGAGAGCTGCTTTTTTTCTATTTGACATTTTTTCTATTTTTTAAAATTTATACTTTTAATTTTTTCAGCTACTTTATTTCGTTAAAATAATTGTGGAAAACGGTTGAACAAATTCGTATACGAATAGTGTCAACTTTGCAAATTGCTGATAAGGCGGTTCCATTTTATATTTGATTTATGATGTTTGATTTAAGGTTTGGTTTTAAATATCAAAAATCACACATCTGCCATCAGAAATCCAATGCCATGCCAAACTCAAAAAACTGCACGCATAAAAAATGTAAAAAGCCTGTTAATATTTGTAACCGGGTGTAACCGGGAAATAAGTGGTAAAAACAATTTTACAATTGGTAAGGAGCAACACAAAACTAATAAGTCTTATCTTCCATTAATAAGGAATCGATTGATATCCGCCTAAGATTCGGGCAAACGAACTTAAACTAAATCCATTTCAGCTTTCCGTTGAATGCATCCCGCTTAAGCGTCGGGCAAGCGAGCTCGAGCTTAATGTAATCGAACTTAAACTAAATCCATTTTAGCTTTCCATTAAATGAATCTGGTTCAAGACGAATTGACGCTCGCTTAAACTAAATCCATTTCAGCTTTCCATTAAATGCATCTGATTCAAGATCGATAGATACCATCTTAAACCAAACACATTTTAGCTTTCCATTAAATGCATCTGATTCAAGATCGATAGATACCATCTTAAACTAAATCCATTTCAGCTTTCCATTGAATGCATTTAATTCAAGATTGATTGATACCACCCTAAGATAAATACACTGTAAGGAGAGTGTCTAAAAAACTGGTTAAATCTATTATTATGAAAATATTCCTTTATTTATGTTTTGCTCAAATGCTAAGCATACTTAGTAAATTCGGAATTAATGGAAATAGGTCAAAATCAGCCCCTGTTTAACCATAATCTGTTGTTAACCATGAGTATGTGTTCGAAATTGCTTCAAAAAACAATTCTGAAAAACACGTATTTATACGTATTGACTGGCGATGATTTAGGTTTTACTTTAGCAGCCGGTTTGTGTCAAAAACAGATTTTACAGTAATGTAAACTGAAAAACACGAAGGGTGTTTGCACAACCTGAAAAACTATACTATTCATGCATTACATTTTTAATATAATCCAAATTACTTGTTTACAACTAAACTGATTTTCGTCGAAAATTAATGTTTACATAATATTACAAATTATACTTTCGCCACAATTAAAACAAACACCAACTAAATATGTCAAACAAAAAAGGCCAAGCATTTTCATACGCTTTTTTAATTATTATTCTTTTTGATTTAGTTCGTCCGTATACACTTGCTGCCGCGCCTGTTCCTTCCGTTGCAATGATTGCGCAAGGTGGTCCCGTAGCCGCTTCTGCGGCAGATTATGTTGACCCTTTTACCGGAGACTTTCATTACTCAGTTCCTTTAATGAGCGTACCAGGCCCTAATGGTGAAAACGTTCCCATTACTGCTTCATACAATGCAGGCATCAGAATGAACCAAGCTGCTTCATGGATTGGGCTTGGATGGGATTTTAACCCGGGAGAAATTTCGAGGCAGGTAAACGGAACTCCTGATGACAATAATGGTAAGGTGAATTTTTCTTCGAGTTGCGGGCTTACCATAGGAGCTGTAACAAGAGATGATAATGCACTCTATGGCCCCATGTATTATAATGCAGCCGGAACTCCTAATTACTCATTAACTGCAGGTACCACTACAGTAACCCCTTACACCATAAACGATAAAAGATATGTTTCGCACGATGCCTTTATGACAAAAACAGGGAGATTTCAATATACAGTCGGCGGTACTCAGGGTTACGTAAATTTACCATTTGCATCCGCTGACTATGATAACTACAGTGTATCGGGGGCAGGAATAGGCGGGGCACTTCAACCCTATGCTTATAGTACAATCAAATTGAAATGGGAAGAAACGCTTATTGGACAACAAACCCCTGCAGATGGTTTAAGTACCGGTTCTAACAATATAAAACCTCTGCAATTTTATTTTTCAAAATCTGCAGATGTAACCGGAACCACGGTTGAATCAACAACCAACCGGATAAAAACAGGTTATTTTGTAAAGTACTTAACCAATACCGAATTAAATAATGAAACAACCAATGATGCTGTAGGATTTATCGATTATAGACCGAAACCAAGTACAGGTGACAGAAGACCCTCTGCAGATTTTGAAGGGGATGGAATTGGAGCCTACCAAATCACAACACCCGCAGGTGTTACTTATCACTATTCTTTACCTGTATATACCAGCGACGAGCAGTTCGTAAATTTCGGAAGAAATAATTCAGCATCAGATCTTACCAAGCGTGTAGATATTTCAAGAAAGCGTTATAAATATGCAAGCTCATGGAAGCTGACTGCAATTACCGGTTCTGATTACATAGATGATGGCGACAATATTGTGGATGAAGATGACAAAGGATATTGGGTAGCTTATGATTATGCTCTTTGGAACAATGATTATCAATGGTCATCAAACATGTATGGTTTTCGTAAAGATTTTTTACCAAGGCAGTGGTCAATGTTTAGTAGAATGAATGGGAAATTGTATGAGCAAAGGGCTTCTGTTTCAACTGGCTCAAGCCAGCAATATTATCTTAACAAAATTAAAACAGCAACTCATTCAGCATTTTTTGTAAAAAGCATCAGAAAGGATGAGCAAAGTATGGATCATCTTTACAACTCAGCAAACTCAGCAAAACCTCAGCTTAAACTGGACCGTATAGTATTGCTAAGAAACGAAGATGCCTCTTTATTCGACCCATCAACAGGGAGCATTACAGCCGTTACGGGTTATACCACTACCGGTTGCAATACTAATTCTGACATCATACACGATGGTACTTATACGGCTAACCTAACAAATATTAATAATGCTTCGCTTAAATCAGTTGAATTTGTAACAGACTATAGCCTCTGCAAAAAGTATTATCCCAACATTGCCAGTACCGTAACTTCATATCCTGTTGACTTTACTGTTCAGGGCTCCGTTTATCAATCAATCATTTCATCATGTAATGTTAGGGGCACTCCTTGTATTGCTTATAGCTATCCTTCAGCTGTATCAACAAGTACTTCCGATGAACTCAATGCCGGTGGTAAGCTCACTCTTAATAAAATTAAAGTATATGAACTCGGAAAAGTAAGTGTTTATCCATCCTACGACTTTGCTTATACTACCAATAATCCGGATTATGATTGTGATAAAACTGATTTGTGGGGCTTTTATAAAAGCGATTATGATCCGAACAAAAGAAGTTATTACACCACATCAACATCAAAAGCCAATGTAGATGCCTGGTCATTAAAAACCATTACCACACCCCTGGGAGGAAAATTGAATGTAACTTACGAATCAGATGAATACAAGTATGAAGGCGGGTTTGGTTTAGGCAATGAAGCGCACTTCACATACCTGCTGGATGGGGTTGCGGGGGGACACGATGCAGGGGGTAATACAGCAAATTTTTCAAATGAACCTGATTATGTGTCAAGTTGTTTGAGAGCAAGAACTGTAATACAAGCTTCTGCTTCGTGTACAGGAGTTTTTTATTATGGAGAGGATGAATATGGGGTTGAATTTGATACCCCCGATCCATATTACGATCAAAATTGTACTGTTAATCTTAACTATAGTCCTACTAACGCTTTAACGGAATGGGCTTGGACAAAAAGGTGGTTTTCTCTTGCTTATGGAGGCGGCATAAGAGTAAAAGATATAGTAGTGGAAGACCCTGAATCAGAAAAGTCATATAAACTGGAGTATACTTATGCGAATGGAGTTTGTACTTACAAACCCGAAAAATTTTACGTGGGAGATTATAGTTTAACAGACAACCCTATTCAGAATGACAGGGATAATATAGGATCTATGGTGGGTTACCAAACAGTAAATACCAAAACCATTAGCAATAATGGGCATGATAATGGAAAAACGGAATTTGTGTATAATGTAAATTATACACCTTCAAAAATGAATGCAGTAGCATACAACCCAGAACATCATCCACATCAGACGCCATATTGGCGCGATAACTGTACATATTATCTAAACCAGTACCCAACAATTGATCTTTGCCGAGTTTGGACAAGTGAAACAGTTGTTCCATTCGCAATTACCAGATTGACTGGAACGTTCGGTCTTTTTGGCAAGTTAGAAAGGAAATCAGTTTACGATAAAACTAATGTACTACTTGCATACACAAAAAACAACTACAAAACAGTTAGCGAAATTCAGGAATCATTTACGAAAGATGATCAGAAGTATACAGAATATAATAGTTTTGCTGTTAGTAATGTAAGCTTATCTTATCAGACAGGGCCTGTTCTTCCGGTTCATACTCCGCAATCATACTCCACAAGTGTTTCAGGAGGAGTGCAATTTTTTAAAGACTCAATTACCTATAAAGTGCTTAATAATGTGACTCTTAAACAATATTCTGTGCTCGATAAAACGGAATCATTTGCCAACGGCATCACTACTGTTTCAAAAGTAAACGAACGTGATCCAATAAGTATGCAGCCTTTATCATCTACTATGATTGACCCTACACAAGGAGCAATTACAACTACCATAAAACCTGCTTATACCAACACGGTTTCATACTCGGGCATGGGTTTAAAAAGTGCTTGCTCCACTTGTTCAGGAAATGAGAACATGGTATCTTTAGTTGAAGAACAGCGAACCATTAAACAACCTGTATTCAGGAACACCGATGGCGAACTTACATACAACAGTAGCTCACCGGGAATTTTAATGGGTGCCAGCAAACAAACCTATGCAAGCACAGTAACCAAACGTAAGTTTAACACAACAAGCGGCTTATACGAGTCGGCTTCCGAAACTGCCAATACATGGTTACCTTACGAAAGTTACAGTGCGCTTACTACTGCTTCTACCCCATCGAGCACCACAACGCCCGAGTGGAAAAAAACAAACACCATTACTGTTTACAACACCCTCAATAAAGCTTTGGAAACGGAAGGGATGAGCGGAAGAAAATCGGCAGTTAAATACGGTTACAATAACCTTTATCCTCTTGCCAGTATTAGCGATGCTAACTATAACTGTTTTACCTTCAGTAGTTTTGAAGACAAAATAAATGTTGGCACCAGCGGCACACCCGTTTGGCATTTTGGCGGCGAAGTTAAAGGAGGCGTTTATCAGCAGGCAGCAAGCGGTGGAGTAGCACCACACACCGGCTATTACATGGCAGCAGTTCCTACCAATACATTCGGGCCGGGGATCAATTTAAAAGGTTTCGAAACAGGAAGGTCTTACCGGGCAAGTGTTTGGGTACATAAAAACAGCCCTAACAATGCGGCCCTTTGTGCAGCTCTGGATGGCAGTGTTGGCGGAACAGGTATGTCTACCTGGTATGCTGTTAATAAAAATGACGCGGCCAATATTACGGTTGGCAATTGGATCCTCATGTCCCTGCAAATAGAAGTTCCGGAAGGTTATGTAGAATCAGGAGGTACCAACGGGTTTAATAACCTCTCGTTTTATGTTTGGAATACCGGAACAACCACTGCTTATTACGACGACTTAATGGTACGCCCGGTTGACGCTCCGATAACAGGAACTGTTTATGATCCGGTAACGGCACGTGTAATGTCGACACTCGACAACGAAAACTTTGCTTCTTATTTTGAATACGATGCGGCAGGCCGTGTAACTAAAACCTACAAAGAAACACGTTTAGGTGTAAAGAAAATAAGTGAAACGCAGTATAACTTTAGCCGACAATAATAACACAATACTTAACCCGATGATTTTAAATAAATTTATAAAAAAAATAGCCGCCTTGTTACTGCTGCCCTGTTGTGGTGCCGTTGCTTATGCCCAGCAGTTTAATTATAGTATAAGCCTCGATACAACATTCAATTACACTGATTTAAGTAGTGCAACCGTGTTGTCCCAAAACGCCAAATGGCTTGTAAAATATGAAATCCCAACAGGCTTTGATACCATTGGTAATACCCTTCAAAAAGTAAACCTGGAAACCAATGGCTTTGTGATATACAACAAAAACCTTAACCATGCATTAATGGCATTTAAAGGTTTTAATTGCAAACTCGATTCCAACTCAAACTTTTCTCAGTTATCCTATCTTACTACAGGCACAGCAGGATCGAAGATCTTAAAAATAGAGTTTAAGAATGTAGGGCAGGGAGAAGACCCTAAAGAATTGCTCAGTTACCAGTTATGGCTAAAAGAAAACGGTGTTTTCGAAATTGCCGTTGGCCCCAATAGCTACCAAAAAAATCCCGGCGATACCATCATAGATACCATGCAGGTAGTTCATATAGGATTAATAAACCGGAACATGGATACCGAAAGCAATGGCCTGTTTATTTCAGGTACTCCGCAAAATCCTGTATCATCTCCTCTTAATAGCCAAAACACTGAACTTGCTTTTTTGCGCACAGTTCCTAAAAGAGGATATAAATACACATTTACACCAATTCAAAACTAAGCCCGTATGTTCATGAACAAATTTGAATATAAAAAATTTAGTGTGCTGCTGCTTATATTATTTAGTGTAAGCTCACAGATAAAAGCAACGAAAAGATATTGGATCTCCACTGTTACAGCCAACTGGAACTCAACTTCTAATTGGTCCTCAACAAGCGGCGGCGGCGGCGGATCATCCGTTCCCGGTAGCAATGATACCTGCTACTTCGATAGCAATGGCTTGGGCCGTTGCGACATAGACGCCAATGTAAATGTAAAACGATTTGAAATTGTAAGCACCTACACCGATACCATCACACAAAATGCTTATACCATTACAGTAGGTACAGCGGGTATGATCCTGGAAAACGGTATTTTTCTCGGAAGCTCATCTGCAATTACAATAAATGGACATTATCACAATACAGCCTGTTATTTTAAAAGTACTTCGGGAACTCTTGAAGTAAAAGGTGATTTTGAATTAACAGGCACTTCCTCTTTTTCCCATAACAGCGGAACAGTTAAACTTTCATATAGCTCAAGCTTCGCGAACAGTAATATCAGCTCTTCAACTTCTTCCGTCCCTAAGCAACTTAATGCGCTTATCCTGGATGCTGCTGCACAAAAAGGCCTCACCGTTACATCAGGAGATACACTTCATGTAGGCGGGATGTGCACTACCAGCGGAGCGGCCCTGCTTATATTGAATACAGGCGTTATAGAATTAAAAGGCGATATTACCACATCGTCCACTTATAGTTCAACGTCCACAGCTGGTTCAGCCACCATTTTAATAAATGGTTCCGGTACACAACATTATTATGGCAGCAATGCTCATAAAGGATTTCTCCCTAAAATAATAGTTCAAAAAGCCTCTTCCGATAGTTTGATTGTTTCAGGCTGGGCCTGCTTAAAAGGAGGTTTAACGTATGTGTCAGGAGTTTTACATTGGGCAGATAACAGTAAACTCATATTCTCCCGATCCGGAACAATCTCGGGAAAATTTTCAGTCCCTGATCTTTGGATTTATCCACTGGGTATTACCGGATCTATTGCTGTCAATTCCGGAGATACAATAACTGTAACAGATACGTTGCGATATGATGGTGTTCAAGGCATTAATCTGGATGATGGAGTAATAGATATTAAGAAGGATTTTGTAATGGCTAATACAACTACAATAACAAGTATTGGTGGAACCGGAACCTTGCTTTTTAGCGGAACTAATAAACAAGTATTTACCGGCGCAGCTGCTATAAATGTATGTTACCTCGCAAATATTAAAATTGCGAAAACAGGTGATACGCTCCATTTAAAGAATACCATTAATCTGAATGGTGACTGGACCTATGTGTCAGGAAATATTAGGACCGATAACACCAGTACACTCATTCCTTTCGGTAATCATACGCTCACAGGCGGACATGAGTTACACAACCTTACCTTTCCCGGTTTATTTGCATACACGCATACCATAGCTTCCGGAACAGATCTTACAGTAAATGGAACCTTAAGTATGTTAGGCACCACAGCTATAACCATAAATACCGGCACCATAGAAGCAAAGGGCGATATCGTTTCTTCCAACACAAGTACCAGTACAAGTGCAGGCGGTTCAGCAACTATACTTATTAATGGTAATACCAACCAAACATTTACAGGTAGCGGGGTATCAGGAACGGGATATTTTCCAAAGATCACGGTCGATAAAACAGGCGACACTCTTTTCCTGGCAAGTATTATTTCTCTGAATAATGATTTCACATACACTGCAGGAACGGTTGATGCATCAACCAATGCAAGCACAGTTTATATGCGTGGCTCACATAATATAGATGCACAAGGAACCAGCACCAATATGGCTTTTCACAATCTTACAGTAGGAACAGGAACAGTAACTGCAACAGGCGATCTGGAAGTAAATAATGATTTTACCATCAACTCTTCAACCACATTGGCCCAGGGCACCTATGGATTAAGCTTTGGAGGCTATACCAATAATGGCACACATACCGGCACAGGGGCAATTACTTTAGGGGGTAGTGGTTACACTACTTTTTCCAAATCAGGCGGGGGAACAACCAACTTTGCCAACCTTACATTAAACAGAACAGGTGGAAGCCTTACACTTGGTTCTCCAATAAACATTACCGGCGCATTAACCATGACTAAGGGTGTTGTAAAAACAACATCGACCAATCTGTTGAAGTTTGCCGATAATGCAACTGTTTCAGGCGGAAGCGATTCATCTTATGTGCATGGGCCGATTAGTAAAACAGGAGATGATGGATTTACTTTTCCTTTGGGAGATACAAGTATAACAGATAGTGGCAAGTACCATCCTTTAACCATCACAGCTCCCGCTTCAACTTCAGATGCTTTTACTGCAACTTATTTTGCAACAGGCCAAATATCGGGTAGCGCTATGGATACACTTGCTGTTGACAGTTTAAGTACATGCGAATACTGGACAGTTTCGCGTGATGCAGGAACCTCACAGGTTAAAGTAAATGTAAACTGGAACACCGGCAGATGCCAGATGGCACCCGACCTCAACGATATGAGGCTTGTTAACTGGGATGGAACAAAGTGGATAAGTGTGGGTGATGTGGTTGAATCAAACTCCATCACTTCCAACAATAACCTGAATGCATTTGGTTCATTTACCCTTGCACAAGGTGGCTGTTCCGTTAAACAAAAAACTTCTCCATTTAGTATAAGCGCGGCCGTTACTCATAAAAGCGATGGAACTACAAATGATGGAAGCATTGAACTTACTGTAAGCGGTGCGGTATCTCCTTACACTTACAGTTGGAGCAGCGGCCCTACCACTTCATCTATAAATGGCCTTAGTGCAGGGGTTTACAGCATTACCGTTACAGATGCTTTTAATTGCCAGGCAAAAAAATATTATTTCATTGGATCTAAAGGAGCCACAACAACCTATACCATTACACCGGATGCAATTGCCGGAAAAGATGCAATAATTGCTTCGGGCGATAACGGCACTGATAATATCTCGGTTAATTACGGTTCAACTGCCACACTGGATGCCTCACATATTTCATCAGGAAGTATTTATACTAAATACAGAAGCTATTTTGGGTTTGATCTTTCTTCCATTCCATTCAACAGTACCATTAGCAGTGCTACACTTAATTTGTATGGAACGGGTGGCAATTTAAGCGGCTCTACTAACCGTACTTTACTTAAACGCGTAGGAGATAAGTGGGAAGAAAACAGTATTACATGGGCCAACCAACCTTATGCTTACGATACGGATACCATTACACTTGACTCAACCAACAATGGCACTCAAAATTATTCATTAAACGTATTAAGCCATGTAAAAAAGATGGTTGAAAACCCATATGGAAATAATGGGTGGATGCTGCAACTGGCAGAAGAAAATTCTGCTAATCAGGCTGCAATGCATTTCGCATCTTCCGATCATGCAACGGCAGGTGTGCGTCCGTCCTTACTAATTACTTTAGGTATACAGGAAGACTGCGACCTTACCAGAAACTGGGTGCAAACCACCACATTCGGCGAGTTTGGAGAAATAACTTCACAAAGTAAATCCTTTATGGATAACCTGGGCCGCAGCACACAGGACCAGGCGCTTATTCTGAGTACCGGAACTATTATAGCAAACCAAACTATGTACGATGGTTTTGGCCGCCCTGTTGGCTCTACTTTGCCTGCCCCTACTTCTGATAACAAACTTTGTTTCAAAAACTATTTCTTTACCGATGCAGCCGGTAATAATTACGATTACAATGATTTTGATAAACCTATAACTGCAAACAATTATACATGTGAAGTAAATAACCCTGACCCAGTAGGAACACAAACCGCAACAGTAGGCTGGTACTACAGCAACAGCAATTCTACCGAAGCTTTTGTTGCAGCAACTTCCTATCCATACAGCCGTGTAGAATATAGCAACGACCCTACAGGAACTGTAAAAAGATCAAGCAGTGTGGATGATATGTTTAAAATGGGAAGCGGGCACGAAAACAAATCGTTTACCATGCCAAGTGCAGGTGAGCTCGATTATGTATTTGGAACACGCGGCACTTATAACCTTACTGAAGATTTTGAAGATGTAGGCCAATACAAATCAGAAAATTTATTGGTTTATAAAACACTCAGCATTAATGCCGATGGTAAAGAAGCAATTTCTTATTCCAATTCGGCAGGACAATTAATTGCATCCTGTGTAAGCGGTGTAAGTGGTGGTTGCGCAGATCAAACAGTTGTGCAAGCTATCCGGTATATTGATAAAGGTTATACTACCATTCACATCCCAAAAAGTAAAAACGGAACACTTAAGTTTCCTTTGCTCTGCGCAGTTTGCCCCGGCAATAATCCTGCATACCTGGCAGGTAATCTTAGTTTTCATTACCTGGCGGGTGATGCTGCTTCGGACATTAGAATTTATTACAAATTGCAAAATGCCGAAACCAATGCGTTTTTGGTAGAAAATACCGATTACACTTTTAACCGCAGCACGCGTGCTGTTACTTTTACAGGTGCCTACGCCAATAAAACATTGGTTCTAAATATAGCTTACGATATTAAACCATCTCTGAAAAGTGCCGCATTCCTGAGTCAACCGCCTGAGCTCTCAGCCGAGTACAGCATGGATTACAACCAGTGGAGCCTTAATTATTACGACCTTAAAGGCAGGCTTATTGCTTCTGTAGCACCTAACGATGTTAATTGCAGCGATTATTTTGATGACTACGAAAGCCATGTTATTTTCCAGAAAACCCCTTTGAATCTTAGTGGTGCTTACCCAACTCCTTCAACTCAATGTGATTTTCAGGTAGAGCCTGCCGCTTATGCTGTATCCGGAATGGATCAAAGTTTGGTAATGGACCTTTTCTTTACCTATGAAGACCCGGTAATAAATGCAAGGTATGCAAGCCCAGGTGACACCAGCGAAGTGTTTTCACGACAATTCCAAAAAGCATCCTTTGCTCGCTTTACCGATAGTATTAATGTGGTTGATTCAACTCTTTTCAAAAGCCTGAGTACCGAATGGGACAGTACCAATTTTGTAAAAGCTGCTGTACCGGTTTATTACGAACCTTTACTAATAAGGATGGATACACTGGGCAATCCGGTAGATACTATTGTGGACACACTTTCTACTGCCAGGTACCTCTCCAATAAATATTTTGAAATAGAAACGAAGTTTACTCTGGCGATGAAACTGAATGGGGCAACCAATTTCTCTTATCCCACAAATGAACAAACAGTAAAATTCCGTTTGTATTACGACGCCCAAACCGGAGCTATGCTTATGGCAGATAACCCTGTTACATCTTATATGCTTTCTAACTCGGATATAGAAACTATCTCAAAGGCGGGTATTGTTTTAACAGAAAAAAAACTTTATTTTTATGGATACGACAATATTAACCCTGCAACAGGGTGGAACATTAATTCTGGTTCTCCACCGGGAGGTTTCCCAACTTCATATGATATGATACAGCTTTGGTGGCGGATCTATGCATATACCGAAAATACCAAGTTGAATTATAATGCAGTTGTAAATAATTTTGTTATTAACGTTGCCCAAACCCCAACCACCAAAATCACTTACGACAAATACAACCGTGTGGTACAAACCATTAGCCAGGACGAAGGACAAAGCGATGTTATTTATGATGCCGAAGGAAAAGTACGTTTTTCTCAAAACGATTTGCAACGAAGCGGTGTTTCTTATGGCGGAAGATTTAATTATGTGAACTACGATAAACGAGGCAGGCCAACCGAAAGCGGAGAGTACAACCCTACCCTTAGTAACGGAAGTGTTACCCGTATGTATTTTCAAACACAGGCGCAATACGATGCAAGTACCAATACTCCACCGGGCGGTAGCACCAGTGTAGTGAGCATACTCAATAGTACCGACGGGTTAGATGATCCACGCAGTAAGTTCCAAACCTTTACCGCCTACGATTTTTTAGATACCGGTATTCCAACAGTAAGCGGTGCCAGCCCTGCCTATACACAAACCAACACACATAGCCGTGTAAGCAAAGCATGGAACGACAATGGAACAACCTGGTACAGTTATGATGAAGCAGGTTCATTAAAATGGACCGTACAAAATATTACCGGCCTTGGTGTAAAAACCTATAACTATGTAACAGGTCTCTTCGGACAATTACAACAAACACAGTATCAAAAAGAGAGCAGCACCGAGCGCATGTATCATAAATATGTATATGATGCCGACAGCCGTTTGCTAAAAAGTTTTGCCAGCACCGATGCAGGAAGCACCTGGAACACACTTGCCGTAAACGAATATTACACACACGGTCCGTTGAAACGAACCGAACTGGGTAATAGTTTGCAAGGTCTCGACTATATTTACACAGTAGGTGGCGCCTTAAAATCAATAAACGACCCTTATCTTACCAATGCCGACCCGGGAGCCGATGGTTACGCAGGCTCACACTCGGATGTAAACAAAGATGTTTTTGGATATAGTATAGATTATTACCCCGATGATTATAAACGCAACGAAACAGGGATCCAAACCTATAACGGAAGTAACTTTAGCGGTAGCAATGATAGTTATGCAGGCATTATAAAAGCCGTGCGCTGGCAAACCACTTTACCTGCGGGTGCAACAAATAATTACACCGATAAAACCCTGATGTACGAGTATAATTACGATTTTAATTACCAGCTCAAAGATGCCTTGTTTACACCGGTGGTACACAACTCAGGTACAGCACCAAGTAATACTGTGCAGCCAACAACTTATCATGATCCTTCTCATAGCCATTATTCCTATGCATACAGTACAAATGATATTACTTACGATCTTAACGGAAACATTCAAACCCTTAAGCGTAACCCTTATGTGGCTTTGGATGCAGGCGTAAGCCCAAGCGATAACCTTAGCTATCATTATTCATCTACACAAAAAAACAGGCTTACTTATGTGGATGATGCCGCAGCAACTGCCACCGGAACAGAAACCGATTTCCCTGACCAGGCTGCGGCTAATTACGAATACGATGTAATTGGGCAGCTTACCGGCGATGTAGAGGATAATTTAAAATACGAGTATTATCCGGATGGCTTAATAAAAACTATAAGTGTAAAAAGCAATAATGAGGTAAAAGCAACTTTTGAATACAATCATTTAGGCCTGCGACAAAGAAAAACCAGTTATTACCAGGACGAGCCGCAAACATATACCTGGTATGTATACGACCCGGGTGGGGCACTGGCAAGCACCTATACCACCAATGTATCAACAAGCACTACTGCCCAGGAAGACCTCCCACTATATGCAGGCGGAAGAATTGGGATGCTCAACAAAACAACTGGACGTTATGCATTTGAACTTACCGACCATTTAGGTAATGTTAGAAGTGTTATTGCAAAAGCCTCAGGAAGCAGCGCAGTGCAGGTTTTAAGCTATTCAGATTATTATCCACACGGTGGAGTGCTGCCGGGAAGAAACTTTGTAAGCTCACCAAGTTACAAAATGGGTGCAGCTGGTGTTGAAAAAGATCCGGAAACA
>JAUXTT010000022.1 GCA_030684395.1 Bacteroidota bacterium
TTACATGTAAAACGTCGTCGCTGGCTCAATGAGGATACCGGGCAAGTAGTTTATCGTAATTGGGATGTTATTGCAAAAGGGACACGAATCACAAAGGACTTCGCCGCTTTTTTAAAAGAAATCAGCAGATAATCAAGCGCACAGTCTTCAAACAATAGGATCTTTTTATGGATCAAGCACAATCTTATCCACTATTGTACGGAAAGTAAGATTAATTCTGGGAGTTTTTATTTTTTTAGTTGGAGGTAAACGATGAACCCAGTTATGCTGGGTTTGATCTTTCATTATAAGTAGACTTCCGTGCTCCAAAAGTATTGAAACTACTTCATTGCTTTGTTTGTGCTTGAATTTGAATAGTCTTTCTGCTCCTAAACTTAAAGAGGCAATGGCTCCATTGGGCTTTAGCATTTTTTCTCCGTCACTGTGCCAGGCCATTCCTTCATCGCCGGTGTGATAAAGGTTTAAGAGGCACGAATTAAATTGTTCACCGGATTTTTTCTCAACAAGATCTTTTAATCTTAGAAGCTCTTCAGTCCAGGGTAAAGCCTGTTTACTTGTGTTGGAATAAGTATAAGAATATTTTTTGTCGCCATACCAGGCGACTTTTCTGGAAGTAAAAATATGTTTCCCTAAAATAATTGCTTCATCGTTTTTCCATTCGATAGTATCCAGTAATGATTTGAAATAAAAGGAAGCGTCAATAGTATTTAGAATTTTACCATAATAATTTACAGTGCCGTCTTTTGGCAGCAGATTAGACAGGTATTGAGATTGATTAAAAAGGTCGAGCATTTTATTTTAGGTCGTGACGCTTCAAGCCTTTACTTAAACGGTTAATACATTCTGCCATACGCTCGATTTTAGTTTCTTCTTTTTTTGCAGAATAGATCCAATCAATATAAAATTTCTTTTCGGTATCATTCAGTTTCTCAAAAAACAGTTTAGCTCTTTTATCATCTTTCAGGCATAACAAAAATTCTTCAGGAGCCTCGGTAGGGGAATTATCGATACTTAAAATTACATGAACGGTATCTCCCTCCTGTTTCCCTATTTTTTTTCTGATTTCTGCACGTATAGGTAAAAACAAATTTCCGTTGCTCATAGGCATCAACTTGTACTGCTTTAGTTCAAAATCATCAATGCTCCCGCTTACCTGAACCCACCCAAACTTTCCTTTATTTTCTTTCGGAATTCCGTCAACTACCGTATATACCCATCCACCTTTTCCCGGGTACTTTTGAAGAAGTATTTTTTTATTGAATATAGGTTTTGACATTTTCGGAATAATAATTCTAAAATTACAAAAATAATTTGTGCTGCTAATTTGACTTAGTTAGTTTGTTGATGAATTCGGAAAAATTGTATCACTCCTTCATTTGGTTTGAAGTAAAGCTGAGTTTTTTTAAACTCTTCTATTGTTCATCAGTTAATACTGTTAAGCCACTATCAGGTTTTACTTTTTTTAGGGGGGCAATTGTTTGTTGTCGTCATACAACCAAATACTATGGTAATTAAAATTCACTTATACTACTTAATAGCCCTTTGTTCTCACTTATCCATAGCACAAGGCTATTGTTTCGGGGAGGTAGATTCAACTTCTGGCAAATTTTTGATCGGTAATTCTCAATCGTTTTTTCTGATAGAAAAAGAAGCTCGGCAATTTCTTTGGTGCTTTTATTCTGACTAACAAGTTTGAGTGTTTTAAGTTCAGCCTGGCTCAATGCTTTTAAAAGTTCATGAAGCTTAAATATTTTTTGGTCTTCTTTTCCCAATTCTGAGAAATGGTCCTGCAATTCGTTTCCGATATACTTTCCGCCCTTTTTTACTTTTTCAATACATTCCAGTATTTCATTTACTGCGTAGTCTTTTAAAATGTATCCGTATGCTCCAACTTTAAATGCTTTTTTTACCATTTCCCTGTCGCGGTACATGGTCAATATAATGATTTTGGTTTCAACATTCTCCTTTTGTATTCGTTCTGAAACTTCAAGTCCGTTCATTTCAGGCATGTTAATGTCTAAAATTGCGATTGGAGGCCGCGACTTTAAGATGGTGTCAAAGGCCTCTTTGCCATTACTGCATTCAAGTATGGAGGCAGAGGAATAAAAGCTTAGAAGTATTTCTTTAAGCCCCTTCCTAAATATCGGGTGGTCATCAGCAATAAGCAATTGCATATTATACTTTTGTTGGTTTAAATTTAATAATTAATTTAAATCCCTTTGAGTTTTTTTCATCTATAAATTCTAAAGTACCATTTAATATTTTCGCTCTTTCTTTTAGTGAACGTAATCCAATGCCATCGTCACTTAACTTAGCGCTTAATCCTTTTCCATTATCCTGATAGATAAATTGAAACTCTTTATTTTTTTCAAGAATCTCAATCTTTAAACCACTTGCTCCCGAATGTTTGATAGTGTTGTTGGTACATTCCTGTATGATCCTGAATAGATGCGTTTTTTGTTCGAGAGGCAGCGATTCTATAGATTCTGAAATATCAAAACTGCAAACGAGCTGAGTCGAGTATTGTATATTCTCAACTAACAAGGCAATGGATCTGATAAAACCTATCTTTTCAATATTGGCAGGGAATAATTTTTTAGAGATTTCTCTGGTTTGCTCGATAACAGTGCTTAAGGCTTGTTCAATTTCTGGTAAGTTCTTTTCTTCTGTATGTTGTTTTTGGACGATCCTGGATTTGATAATGGAGAGAGACTGGCCAATATCATCGTGCAGATCAAAAGCTATTCGTTTTCTTTCGTTATCAATATTCTCAATTAATTTATTACTAAATGCCTGTTGTTTTTTCCTTAGCCTCCTAACATACCAGTTATTTAAAAGTAAAGCGAGTATGATAATCACCACAATTCCGGTTCCAATCGCAATCCATTTTAAAATTTTTTCTTTTTGATTGCTTTCTTCCAGTAGCATTGATTTAGAGCGTTCCCGCTCCAATTCAACTTCCTTTTTTTGAACATCGTAACTCTGTTGCAATACCTGAATTACCTTACCGTTCACCTGTTCATTTAAGCTGTCTTTTATTTTTGTATAAGCAAGATGTTCCTTTAATGCTTCTTCAAATTTTTTTTCCGAATCCAAAACCCTGTATTTCATTAGGTGAAAGGACGCAATGTCTTCCAGTTTATGAGTTTCCTTTGTTAGACCTTCAATAGTGCTTAATATTGCCTTTGCCTCTTTCAGGTTTTTCTTTTCAATAGTTAGGTTTACTTTGGTTAACAGAGCTTTTGTAAGTTCTTCTTTTAATTCTTGTTTTTGAAGAATATAAATTGCCGAATCTATATATCGCATTGCTTCTTCATTTCTTCCTGCATTGGAAAAAGCTGAACTCAAATTCAGGTAATTGCTGGCAAGCTCTCTGGGTAGGTTGTTCTTTTTCGAATACTCTATCACTTTCGCGAAAAGTTTCATCGCTTGTTCAGGATTGTTATGTGTAACTTTTATCATACACAAATTCATCTGTATATGGCTGCATAACCTGCTGTTTTTTTCTTTCTCGCCAATAGCAAGTGCCTTTTCAAAATCTATTAATGCTTCCTTATCTTGGCCTGCTGTCCATTTGATCAATGCTAAATTATTTCTGAATACGGCGGGGAAATAAGTAAGGTTATGTAATTCGGAAGTGGTTAATCCCTCAAGATAATATTTTACAGCTTCTTTTGTGTCATTATTGGTTTCACTAATGATGCCGAGCAGGTTGTATATTTCTACTACATTCGTATAATCTTTTTGTGTTTTTGCTTCTATTAAGTGCTCTTTTAACTCATCTTCAGCAATCAGCATGTTGCCTTTTTCAAATTTCAAAAACGACAGTCTGATTTCAGCTAGCAGTTTAAGGTCTTTTCTTCCGGTTGATTCAGCAATTTTTTTTGCAATGAGATAGTGCCTTTCAGCAGGTGCAAGATCAAGTTTGTAGAAATAGTGATTTCCATAATAAATATATACTTCTGCTTCAACTGACTTCTGCTTTGTTTGTTTGCCCAATTCAATGACCTTATTGCCAATATCAAACAATCGAATTGAATCGGTATAAGAAGCTTCTTTTACTTCAAGTGTTTTCTTTTTCAGGTCATCAGTATATTGTCCATAAACAATTTTACTAAAGAAGCAGACCAGCAAAAATATGTATCCTGTTTTGTTCACGTAGAAGGTTCAACAATTCTTACCTGCAAAGTAATTAAAAAAGAACAGGTTTAGCAATGCCCGCGAAAGTTATTGTGGTCGACTTTGAATTTAGAGGGGCAGCCCCCTTGCTCAACTTTTAATTAGGTTCTAATATTGCCGTGTAATAAATGAAACTACAAATGGACCTTTATAAATTGTTTATAGCTGTATTGCTTTGCTCTTGGGGATTTCGGTTTATTGCGCATTTAAGAAGTAGTAGCAAAATATAGAACGAACAGATTAATTAAATAAAAAAAACATGAAAAAAATCAGCACCCAAAAGGTTATATTGATAGTAGCTCTTTAATCGGGTTATTAAATATACTTAATGCATACCGGGCTTGGAGAAACCTTTAACCAAGATGGATTCTTCGGCACTATATTTTCGAAGTGCCAGAATGTTTTTCCCCCTGCTTTTAAGCGATGCATTAAGCAATGATTTCTCATGTTTTTCCCAGCATTTGTTTCCCCACTTTTCCTGCCGCTTCGGTTTAATCGATGTTGACTAATGTTTCGAGGCTTTGCATCGGCATTGTATTCAATTGTTTCTATTCCAATATTTAATGCCAATAATTGTCTTTATTTACTTCGCTTTTAAATAAAACAAGCATTTTTAGTTACATTTGAATGTATGAAATTAAAGCGTCCAAATAACAACCTGGAAAAACAAATCCAACTTGCAGTAAAAGGGTTAAACTGTCCGGTTCATAGAAAACCTGCGACAATAAAAATGGAGAGTGAGAATGAAGTGGTGGAGGTTGAAGCCTGTTGCGTATTCTTTAAGCAGGATGTAATGCAAATTGGGGAACGAATAAGAAAAGACTTTTTATACAAAGTAGAAAAGACCAAAGAGCGATTGGAGCGGGAGAGAAAAAGTAGAGAGGAAGGGAAAGATCGGTAGATTTGGTTTGAAGACCTGGTATAAATGCATTTAAAAACCCCCGATAGTATTTACCTATCGGGGGTTAATTGTTTTTATTAAGACTTACTTTACTCTTTAACGATACGCTTAACCACTTGTCCTTTATCGGTAATGATTTTTATGAAATAAATACCAGTCTTTTCCTCGGATAAATTAACACTTTGCTTACCTGCGTTCACCTGTTCGTTATAAATAAGCCTGCCTAATGCGTCGGTAATTTGTATTTGTGAAATAGAGGTCAGCTCAATAAAAAATTGTCCGTTATTAGGGTTAGGGTAAACAAGAATGTTACTGCTTAATAAGTTTTCTGCTACTCCTATCACATTGATGTATTCACAGGCTGAAGTATCAGAACATGATCCAACTGTAATAATAACTGCATAATTACCACTAACTCCCGCGGTGAAGGATTGGTTTGTTTCCCCGTTAATAGGTAAATTCGTATTGTTACAATCAATCCATTGATAACTTACTCCTGCTTGATTTGCAGAAATTGTGTTCCCACTGATTGTAGTAGAAATATCAATAACAGCTTCGATAGTTAGATTAGTTGTAACTATACTATCACAACCATTCATTGCTGTTAGTATATCAGTGTAAGTTCCGGTTGAGTTATAAACGCTAGTACCAACAGCTATTGTCTGCCCTGCGCAAAGTACTATTGTTTGTGAAAGTGTAATAGCACTGGGTTCAGATACTGTTATATTACTTATTGCAGCACAACCATTGGTATCCGTCACCATGTAAATATAAGTTCCCGCAGTTACAGTAAATATACCAGCACCTGAATAAGGACTTGTTCCACCTGCCGCATTAACCGAAACAACCGATGTCCCTCCGTTACATAAAATTGCAGTTGAAGAAGAACTTGCTGTTAATACAGTTGGTTCATTTGCAGTAATAGTAGTATTGGCAGAACAGCCATTGGCATCCGTAACAGTATATGTATATGTCCCCGCTATAACTGTAAATGTGCTGTCACCTGAGTAAGGAGTGGTTCCACCTGTTCCGGCAACTGTAATAACAGCCGTTTCACCGTTACATAAAATTGCAGTCGAAGATGAACTTGCAGCTAATGCAGTTGGTTCAGTTACTGTGATGTTAGTAGTTGCAGCACATCCGTTTGCATCAGTAACTGTGTAAGTATAAGTTCCTGCTGTTACAGTAAATGCACCATCACCTGAATAAGGAACTGTTCCATCTGTTGCGTTAACTGTAATAACTGATGTTCCGCCGTTACATAAAATTGCAGTTGAAGATGAATTTGCAGCTAATGCAGTTGGTTCAGTTACAGTGATGTTAGTAGTTGCAGCACATCCGTTTGCATCAGTAACTGTGTAAGTATAAGTTCCTGCTGTTACAGTAAATGCACCATCACCTGAATAAGGAACTGTTCCATCTGCTGCGTTAACTGTAATAACTGATGTTCCGCCGTTACATAAAATTGCAGATGAAGATGAACTTGCAACTAATGCAGTTGGTTCAGTTACTGTGATGTTAGTAGTTGCAGCACATCCGTTTGCATCAGTAACTGTGTAAGTATAAGTTCCTGCTGTTACAGTAAATGTACCATCACCTGAATAAGGAGCAGTTCCATCTGTTGCGTTAACTGTAACAACCGATGTTCCGCCGTTACATAAAATTGCAGTTGAAGATGAACCTGCTGTTAATACACTTGGCTGAGTAATAGTTACTGTCTGCGTTCTTGAACAAGTATTTGCATCAGTGATTGTACAAGTATAAGTTCCTGAAGCAAGACCTGAAGCTGTTGCTCCTGTTCCACCACTTGGTGCCCATGCATAAGTAATTGAACCTGTTCCACCAGAAGCTAATACTGTTGCAGCTCCATTAGAACCTCCATTACAACTTACATTTGTTTGTGAAGAGATGCTTGATGCAATTACAGTAGGCTGAGTAATAGTTACTGTTTGCGTTCTTGAGCAAGTATTTGCATCAGTGATTGTACAAGTATAAGTTCCTGAAGCAAGACCCGAAGCTGTTGCTCCTGTTCCACCACTTGGTGCCCATGCATAAGTAAGTGAACCTGTTCCACCAGAAGCTAATACTGTTGCAGCTCCATTAGAACCTCCA
>JAUXTT010000036.1 GCA_030684395.1 Bacteroidota bacterium
GCAATCAAAGTTTTAAGGCTACAGAGTAGCCAAATATTTTTGTGTACGGTAAATATCTGCAAGAATTTTAAAGCAGGTCAAAGATTCCTTGCAATACGAAACAATATAATTTTGACTGAATCTCCTTTATTAATAATGTTGGTGGAGTATTTGAGGGACGACTAATTACTTCCCTCTTCCCTGAATAACAATTAGTGCTGTATAAATCATGATTTTAAGATCCACCAGCAAACTCATATTTTCGATGTAAATAACATCATACTTTAAACGCTGAACCATTTGATCTACCGTTTCGGCGTAACCATATTTCACTTGCCCCCAGGAAGTGATTCCCGGTCTTACTTTATGCAGATGCTTGTAGTGAGGTGCTTTTTGCACAATCTGGTCAATAAAAAACTGTCTTTCAGGTCGTGGCCCTACAATGCTCATTTCACCAATTAGCACGTTAAAAAACTGAGGTAATTCATCCAATCGGGTTTTCCGCATAAACCTTCCGAATGGCGTAATACGGGGATCATGTGTACTAGATAAGGCCGGTCCCATTTTTTCCGCATCAGTGTACATGCTTCTGAATTTTATTATTCTGAATGGTTTACCATGTATCCCGATCCTTTCCTGCGAATAAAAAATGGTGCCTTTTGATCCTAATTTTACAATGATAGAAACTAGGAGATACAACCAGGAAAAGCAAACAAGAACAAACACCGAAATTGAAACATCCATTAAACGTTTCATTGATTGTTGCCACTCTGGCATAATTTTACGGTTGATTTCAATAAGTGGTGCCCCAAATATTGAAGTCATTTTAACTGAACCCGAAAGAATATCGTACATATCAGGAATAACTTTAATAATTACTCCCGTATCACTCAAATCGTTTATCAACTGGCCTAAATAGCCATGTTCCCATGACTCAATAGCAATGATAATTTCTTCAACTTCGTATTCCCTGATAATTTTTGCGATGTCACTAAATTCTCCTAAATGAGGTACCTGCTTTTTTAGTTGTTCTGAAAACCCATTTTTTTCATCAACATGAACAAACCCAACAAATAAATTGCCCGCACCATTTTTCAATTGTTGAATCTCTTCGTACATTTTCCAGGCATTCTCATTACTTCCGATGATAATTGTTTTGAAGCCTTTTCTTCTCGCATGAATTTGATGGTTAGCAACAGATGAAAGTATAAATCTAAGAACAGAAGTAAACCCGAAGTGTAATGCTAATAAAGTAAAATAAGACTGGTAGTAATTTTTGTATACCCGAACCTCGTCATCAAGAATGGAAATAAAAAATATGATAGTAACTCCAATAATGGAAGTAAGCATAGTATTGAGCAATTCACTTAACCTTGACTTACGATAAATATTATTATAGTTCCCTACAATGTAATAAAACAGAAGCCAACAAGCTGGAATAACAACCACTCCCAAATAATACTTATCAGAAAAAACTGTTGTTGGGCTTACTCCAAACTTTTCTGTTTCAATATAGTACTTTCTGTAAACAAAAAACAAAGTCCAAGCTGTTACGGCACTTAACAGGTCCAAAAAAACATACTTGGCTACTTGTAATTTTTTATTCATATACCTATGGCTGACTTACTACTTTTATATTGTCAATTAAAACTGTAGGGTTTGCCCCTACACCATTATTCTCAAAATCTTCGGCTTTATTGTTAAAGTAGAAATATACATAATAGGCTGATTGTGGGCTGCCACTTGCAACGGGGGTGAGGAATATGTAAATTTTATTCCATGCACCACTTGGTTTTGCTCCTCCTGCCGAGGAGCCCCCGACAATATTTTTATTTGCATCTAATAAACCCACATCAAACGGTTGATTGCATTTATAGTTTACCTCTAAATAAAGTATTCTTCCGCCTGTAGGCAAAGCAAAAGTGCTGGAAGAATAAGCCATACAACTGCTTTGACCATTTCTCAGCTCAATTTTTACTGCTTTTGCCCCTTCAAATTTATCTGCTGTTTGAAGTTTTATTGCAGTATCTCCAACCAAAGACGATCCTGTGATTTCAAAATCCTCTACCCAATAAAAAGTTACACCGGTAGCATAATAATCAAACGTTGGCTTTACTTCTGTTACTTTACCCCTTTCAAGAACAACTGTTGTATCAAACAGTTTTATCGGAGAATATTCAGAACGTAAACTTGCAACTCCGTTTACTTTTATTACTGGCTTAATATTAACACTTGCAGAGCCACTTGCAGGAATGGGAACTTTACAGGGAATAGGAAATATTCCATAGTCAACACCGTTTACCGTTACCGTTACATCTGTGAACTTATGATTGGTTGTTCCGGGGCCTCCGTTTGCGTAAGTGGATTTATAAATAACATTATAAGAGGGAATTGAAATATACGAAGGAGTATCAAGTTTAGGACTAAACTTCTTGCATGCAACTATAAAAGAAACACCAAACAAAAAAAGATATCGTAAAATATACTTCGCCATCACCACATAAGAAAACGCAAAATTAGAATCCTTATTGTGTTATGCTACAAAAAGATTAGTTTTTGCCATTATTTTCTCTAAAATAATGGCAGTAACGTCTTTTGCCTCTATAATATGGTGCAAAGTACTATTTGGTTCCTTTTTCCCTTTTATACTTGAGAAAAAATCATTTAGCTGATTTTCAGCCTCATCAACAATAACAACTTCAACATCTTCAAATTCTAAAAATGAAGATTTTTTATATGAACGCTTCAATTGTTTGGCAAGAAAATCAATAAACAACACTGATTTGTCATTATAAATCCTAGCTTTTCTCAAATTCATTTCGCTTACCCTGCTCGCTGTAAGATTAACTATGCAGCCGTTATCAAATTCAAGTTTGGCATTTATAAAATCGGGTTCGGTGTTCACAACAGAAAGCGCGTTTGCACTAATTTTGCGAATATTCGATTTCACCACGCTAAGTACCCATTCAATATCTTTATGCAATAGATCATTTACAACTGAAATTTTTCCGTTGGATGGACTATATTGAGAAAGCCTTGCTACATCAATAAAAACAACATTATTAATGTAAGAAGAAGCTGTTGCAAATGCAGAATTATATTTTTCAGACCATGCATTTTGAATTACTATTCCCGCCTCTTCCGAAAGATTTTTTAGTTGCCTAAGTGTTTGGTGGGTTAATAAAAACGGGTTTGCAATCAATAAGTGCTTCCCCTGCCGGATGGCTTTATTTACCAACTCGTCGGGGTTTTTATAGTTTGAACATAATATCAGGGCGTCAACATTCTTTAAAAAATCCTGATCGTTTTCGTAATATTTAATATCATATTGTTTTATAAAAGCCCTTGCATTAATCAAGCTGGAATCTACAAAAGTCATTTCAACCCCATTGCTACAAGAAGGCATTGCATTGTAAAAATGTTTAGTTAAATTATTTGCACCAACAAATCCTATTTTCATACACAGCATTTTATAAATGTTATGCATTGGCTATTTCAAAATAATTGATAATAGCTCAACACTGCACCATTTGATTTAAACAAATCTACCTTGTAATTAAAAGCAGTTTGTTAGTATCATTAACTAAATATTAAGATACCGATGTTAATTGCTTTTATTTTTGCTAAAACTAACCACGGAGACACAAAGAACACGAAGAAACACAGAGATGATCACTCAAAAGGATATAAATGATATTTCGTATAAAGTAATTGGATGCGCTATTGAAGTGCATAAACACCTTGGACCAGGATTACTTGAATCTGTTTATGAGTCGTGTTTGATTGATGAAATGAAAGATGCAGGACTGTTTGTGCAGTCTCAAATTTATATCCCGGTTCATTATAAAGGGAAAAATTTAGGAGGGAGTTTAAAGTTAGATATACTTGTAAATGATATTATTATAGTGGAAATGAAAGCAGTTGAACAGATGATTCCATTGTACAAAGCTCAGCTTTTGTCTTATTTAAGACTTACTGGGAAACCAAAAGGATTACTGATAAATTTTCACAGTGAAAGTATCAAACAACAATTAGTTTCTTTAGTTACAGAAGATTTTGCAAGATTAAAAGAGGAATAATACTCCGTGAAGCTCAGTGGTCTCAGTGCCTCTGTGGTTAGTGTTTTTATTAAACAAAGAATTATGATAGATAGAATGGATACCTACCTTTTTCAAGGTAAAAGAAAAAAAATGCTGGAAGAGTTACGCCATAAAGGCATTAAGGAAGAAGTGTTAACAGCTATGTTTAAAGTACCGCGCCATGTTTTTTATGACAGTGCTTTGGTACATTTTGCATACGATGAAAATAATGCTTTTCATATCGGGGAAGGGCAAACCATCTCAAGACCTTCAACCGTAGCAATCCAAACAGAACTACTTGATATAAAAAAAGGCGATAAGGTATTGGAAATTGGCACAGGTTGTGGCTACCAAACGGCTGTTTTATTAGAAATGGGAGCAAAAGTGTGGTCGATTGAACGTCAATCAAAACTTTATGAAAAAACCCGTTTATTTTTACCTCAGTTAGGTTACAATGCACGCTTTTACCATGGCGATGGTTACAAAGGCTTACCACTTCAGGCCCCTTTCGACAAAATTATTGTAACCTGTGGAGCTCCTTTTATTCCAAAGGACCTTTTACTGCAATTAAAAGAAAATGGTGGAATGATGGTTATTCCTGTTGGAGAAGGCGAAGTACAGGTAATGAATATTATAGTAAGAAAGACTGGCATGGAATTTGACAAGCGCGAACTCGGCAATTTTAAGTTCGTTCCCATGCTGAAAGACAAAAGATAATAAAAAACTGATTTTCAAATGCTTGCATATTATTTGATTGTTATGCGCACATTTTTATTCGAAATAAAAAAGCGTTAACTCAATATGATACCGCAAATAACCTGAACCTCAGTTATCAACAAAAAATAGTTGATATTTATTGCAATTGTTAATAAGCGTTTCAGAAATGTTCTTAAATTTGTACTCATTAAAATGTTTAACTAAACAAAAACAAAACATGAAAAAATCAGTATTAGCATTAGCAATGGCGTTCGGCGTAACGGGCGCGTTTGCACAAGACTTAACGTCGAAAAAAGGGGAGCCATTTTTACCTGAGGCTGGAGATTGGTCAATCGGTGTTGACGCTACTCCATTTCTTGAGTATACAAAAACACTAATTGGAACTTCAAACGGTGTTAACTCTCCAAACTTTAATTTTTTAACTGGTCAGAATTTTATCACCGGAAAAATGTTTAAGGATGAGAAAACTGCATACCGTGCAGCTTTAAGACTTCAAATGGAAACTAATAAATACCAAAACGAGGTTGATGAATACGTTGCAACAGCTCCTTCATCAACTCCAACAGCTGGTTTATCAGAAAACACAACTAAAAAAGTTGTTGATAAAGCAGCAGTAACAAATCGTATGATCGGTATAAGTGCTGGTATGGAAATGCGTCGTGGTAAAACCCGTTTACAAGGTTACTATGGTGGAGAAGTTGCTATCTGGGGATCTAGCAAAAAAGAGAAATACTCTTATGGTAATGATTTAGTGCAAGTAACTCCTACAACTACTACTGCAGATTTAGATGCAACTACTGCAGGTAATTCTACTGATTGGAGCGCTATGGGACCAAATGAAACTAACGTTACAACTTCATTAACAGGATATACTAATGTAGAAGCTGCTCGTTTATTAAAAAGAAAAACTAATGGCCAAATCGGTATTAGCGTTCGTGGTTTCATTGGAGCTGAATACTTTATCTTCCCAAAAATCTCTTTAGCTGGTGAATTCGGTTGGGGTATTGGTTATTCTGTTAGCACTAAAAACAAAGCTACTTGGGATGCTGAAGGTGTTGATTCTGGTAACGGTAATGAGAATGCTGCAGAAATCGAAATTAAACAAGGTGTTAATAACGGTTCTTTTGTTGGTTTCGATACAGACAACAACAACTCTGCTGTTGGTCCTGTAGGATCACTTCGTTTAAACTTCCACTTCTAGTCAATAGAAAAGTGAAATATAAAAACCCCGGCCTTGGTCGGGGTTTTTTGTTTGGTGTATCTTCACAGAAAGGCATGACGTGTTCGGGAAACATGAGATGATTGTTTCTTAAAAGAAAATTACAAGTTTTTATATCGCATTAAAGTTTTATGTGTTTAAATCCGCTTACTGAAAGAAATATTTAATCTAACTAGCTTTTCCTTATATAGCTCGGCATATTTCTGTTTAGTTTCGTTATCAAGAAAAGAATGAGCGACAAGATTATATACCGTATTATTTTCTGTTCTCAGTTGATCTATAATTTTTTTAATTCTTATCTCCTTTAAATCTAATCGTAATCCAAAATCAAAAAAATCATCATAAGCAAAATAACCTAATGCTGAAAAAGAGGGGTGCTCAAAAGAATCCTCGGTTAAACCTTCTTTTAAGGCCATAAACGAATCGTTAACATGAATACGGGTACATACAAGATCATAAGCCGGACTCATTATAAAATCACCATCTGTCGATTCTATCAGCGAAAAATTCTTTAAATGCGCGTCTCCATTTGAGAAAAGGTAGTTGAATAAAACCAATTTGTAATACTTCTCCAGTTCTACTTCAGCCGCATTAATATGTTTTGCAATTAATTTACCCAGATCAAGGTAATTATATTCGTACTTAAAATCTTCACCCGCATTGTCTTTTGTTTTCCCCGCAATAGCTGCAAAATCTTCTTGCAAATACTTTCCTTCACCGGGCTTTAAATCAAATCGTTTGGTGATATAGGCAGGTTTGCCATTATCAAAAAAGATAAGGGCATTTTCCGCTGTAGGAATGTTATAAACCTGACGTGCAATTTGCATTGTAAGATGCTCGTTGGCCGGCACCTGACTTACTTTCAAAATATCACGTGGTATTGGCTTTAAAATATATTGCCCTTGTTGCCCTGGTTCTGTAAGTTGTAATTTATTTTTTATTAAGATAATAGATAATTTCTCCTGAACTCCGGATATTGAAATGCGTTTTCTGTTTTCAATAAACTTTTCTTGCTGAGGACCTTCGGTATCAGGCGAAGAAAACGGCAGTATGTGATGTACTTTTTTATTCTCAAACATTCGTTTGAGAACAGCCCCACTATAGGTTGAAAAACCTTCCTTTAAAGAGCCCGGACAATTTTTTACTTGGATGCTCATAGTTCACTTATTGATTTTACACTCACAGCTCCAATCGTTTCCGTACCACCTATTGCAAGAAGTAATCCGAAGTAATCATTCTCGTCAATTTGTAATTGGCGACATTGCAAATTTCTATTGACTCCTTCGCTCAACATATTAAAAAAAAAGGGGAATAATATTTTTGACCTATACTCTTGTTGCGTTTTACGTAAAGTTACACTAATAGCTTTCTTATGATCATTAATAAAATAATCATCATTGTACCTAAAAATATATTCACCGTTGTGGTAGCTAAGATTTCCCGCAGGTTCATTATTCACTAATACAACTCCTGTTCTTACCATTTCTATTTGTTGATTATCTTAAACTCAATTTCCACACCTAATACTTGTGCTAATTTATTTAATGTATCAATAGAAGGATTACCCTTATTATTTTCAATTTGAATTATGGTACGCAAACTCACACCTGATATCTCCGCCAAATCCTTCTGTTGTAAGTGCAGGGTGTTGCGCCTATTTTTAATGAACTGACTTATATCTCTTAATTCCATAGTGTATTAAAGTACATATTTAAATACAAAAATACGAAATAATTACATATTTACAACAAAATAGGCACTAAAATACATATTTTTGAACAAAAAAATCAAGGAAGATCATAACGTTTGCTATAAATGTATTTTAGTGCACTTATTAGCGTATTTACGCCATCTGGCTTCGATATCAAGCATTTATAGCTATTGGGGTTTATTGTGTCTACAGAAATTAAAGAATAGATTAGGTATGATAAAATCACTCCTCAAACTTTTCTATCAGTCCAAGTCTTTCTCTTTTGTTATAATCGAGTATAAGCAGGTAATACCAGATTACACCGAGTGCATATAAAGATGCCGTTATCAAAAATACATTCACAAACGTAACGTTGTGAGTAAATAAAATAGCTACAAAAATTCCACTCAAAAAATAACTTCCGCTCCAAATCGCCGATATTAATGCGCTTACTATTTCCTGATTTTTTTTCCCTACATAACTCATTACCACTTCCGTGGTCATTGGACCAGCCATATTCATAAGTGGCTGTCTCAATAAATAACAAATAACCGCTATAACAACGGCAACCGGCACATGATTGTAATATTGAGTTGTAGCCAATGCAACTAATGATATAACAGCCAGCGATTGACTCATAGGTATGGCAATTTTGTACCCTATTGTGTTTTTTACAGTAGGTACCATCAAGGCTGCCCAGGCAACTAAAACTGCGGCAATTGAACTTATAACTGAAAAATCACCTTTGTCAAAATGGTGTACTTCTTCAAAAAATAAACTAATGAATGGAATTGTTAAGCCGGCTCCCATTGCTATAATCATAGTAGGAATCAATGCCTTTGTAATGATCAACCAGTCATAGGACCCCTTCAACTTTATTTTATGTTTCTTTTCAACTGTTTTCTCATGCATTTGTACTTTACTCATGGTCCAAACTCCTATAAATCCACTAATAGAAAACAGGACCAAAACCATTTTTTCATCAAAAAAAACCGGATTGATCACATCCAATAATGTTATGAGAACCCCACTCACAATACCTGCAAAACTATAGGTTGAGTAACTCAGGGCAATTCCGGCAGTATGTTGTTCTTTTTTGCAATTCCTTAATATAAAGGGTATGATCGGAATCTGCATAAATGTAAACGACGCTCCCCATAAAAACTGAGAGATGTGTACCAGCATTGTATTATGAAACTGAATAAAAAAAACATTGCACAAAGCAAATAAGGGAACAAAAATTGCGGATAACATAAATAAACCTTTCACTTTTTTTCCTCTTATAATAATTCCAAGTGGCAAAGCAAAAAGTAAAACCCCTGCAAAACGGGTGGCAGTAAGGCTTGCTATTTCAGGGTTTGAATAGCCTTCGTCCTTCATAAACAAAGGCTGCATATTCATAAAAACAATATTAATAAGTTGAATAAAAAACTCAGCAGCAATCACCAATCTGATGGGTTTATCAATCTTACCATAACTCTTAATTGTTCCTATAAGGTTCATGATATTACAGTTCCGCCTCTCTTCTTAAAAAAACAAAACCATTTTTAGCATATAGCTTTTTAAATTTTGGCCGGGCCTTGGTGAGTTCCTCTTCATTCATAAATTTTATAACAATGTATGTTTCTTTAGAAACTTTTTCATCGATCATGAAATTTGTAGAATACCTGGAATAGGAAATCGCAGGGTCCCACCGTTCGTCGTTTTCTTCCTTTTTTGCCGCCATAGCTACATAAGCATTTATTTCGGTTGTATTTTGCTCTGGTCTTTTTTCCGCATAAAATAAATAGGCGTAGCTTTTAAAACCACTTGTTTCCAAATAACAATCTTTTCCTTTTAACGATTTGTAGAACTCGATTGCCGCACCTTGTGTGTATAATTCTACCTTAGGCACAACCAAAACACTTATAAAGAATACTGCAAACAAAGAAACACCAAACACAAGGGGGATAAAGCGGGCCTTTTGCCTTCGCAACATTCCCATTAAAAGCAATACTGCCCCAACTAAAAACACAAAACCCGGGATCCATTCATATCCTCCCCAACCTCCATTCGCTTCCAGGTTCTTTATTGCGAATTTATCTCCTATTATTCCCGAATTTATAACGTAAGGTTTTATACTGTCTATAAATGGTATAGCGGTAAATACTATACCTAATAACATCGCCAATGTTATTCCAATGTATAATGTCCATTTCTTAAAACTATATTCACCGGCAAGTAATTTGTGTATACTATAGGCAGATAAAAAAGTAAGTGGAAACCAGCACATACTAGAGTAATGAACAATTTTTGTTTTTACTATCGTAAACAATATCAATACCACCCAAAACAAAATAATCATCCATTTTTTAAAATGTTTTTGATAAGGCGTATCACTTTCTGATCGTTGATGTGATTGAAGAAAAAATAAAGATGCCGGAAAACATCCTATCAATAACACTACAAAATGATACAATAAAAATCCACCATGACCTGCATCTTTTGTATTAAATAATCTCACCTGATAAACTATAAATTCTTTAACAAGATCTGCATTACCATTTATGACCTCAATTAAAAACCAACCAAAGCCAAAAATTAAAAAAGAGATCACAAATAGCACCAGGAATTTCACCTTTGTTAATCCCTTAAAACGTTTCATGAGGGCAAAAACACCCACTGTCAATCCAAAAATCAGTAATCCTACCGGGCCTTTTGTTAATACTGATAAGCCTATGAAAGCACCGGAAAGTAATGCCGTTGAAATCCCGTTTTTTCCAACAGGGTTATTAGTGTGAAGTATTGCATAATAAATTCCTAAAAAAATAAACAGGTTAAACCAGGGGTCAATAATTCCGGTTTTAAAATAAAAGAAGGTAAGAAAAGAACCTGCGTAAACTAAAACCCATAATAACCCAAATTTATCGGAAAACAATTTACGCCCGATGTTATATAAAACCAATAGTGTAACAATGCCACAAACCGCATTTGGAAAACGGGCAGCAAATTCATTTACCCCAAACATTTTCATGCTGAGCACCTGCATCCAGATAAATAAGGGTGGCTTTTCCCAAAAAGGTTGAAAGTTGATTTGAACTTTTGAATAATTCCCGGTAACAATCATTTCCCTTGCACATTCTGCAAAATTAATCTCATCCCAATCAAACAAGTGAACTGAGCCCAAAAAAGGAATAAACAATAAAGCCCCAAAAAGAGCAATAAGTACATTATTTCTCAATTGAATTTTATCCATTAAATCAGGTCGATTATTTACCATCGTTACTAAATGATTCCAATTCTTTATTTATTTCTTCCAATAATTGTTGTTCAGTTGGAAGGTACAACTTGTATTGACTTGCTACAATGTTCTTTGTATTTTCAGGCAATGTAAATTTAACTACGCCATCATTTTTATTGGCACATAGCAGAATTCCTATGGTTTGATTTTCATGTTGCAGTTTTTCTATGCGGTCGTAATAATTTACATACATTTGCAATTGCCCAAGATCCTGATGTGTAAGTTTGGTGGTTTTTATTTCAATAATTACAAAACATTGTAGTAAACGATTATAAAACACCAAATCCACAAAAAATTCATCTCCCTCAATATGTATTCTTTTCTGCCTTGCTACAAAAGAAAAACCATTACCCATTTCCAACAAAAAGTCTTGCAAATGAGTTATAATAGCTTGTTCCAAATCCTTTTCATAATAAGAAGATTCTCGTTTCAAATTCAAAAACTCTAAGTACATTGGATCTTTAATAATCTCCTTTGCATCGGATGGTAACTTCTCCTTTTTGGCAACTGCAAGCACACTTTCTTTATCATTGCTGATTAAAAGTCGTTCATACAAAGCACTATCAATTTGGCGTTCCAGTTGGCGCACGGTCCAATTATTTTTTACCGTTTCAGCTATATAAAATTCACGTTTTTCTTGATTATCTACACTTAACAATAGTTTATATTGACTCCAACTCAATTGTGCATACAGTGTATGCACAATTGGAAAAACACGATAAAACTGTCGATAAAGGTTAATTTGCCTGATAGAATACCCGCTTCCATATTCAGGTTGTAATTGCTCTGACAGAAACTTGATTAAATAAGTGCCATAATCCGCTCTATCCTTACCTGATTGCTCTTCTTCAAAAATACGCTTACCAATATTCCAATACATTAGCGTTCTTTCATTATCTACAACTCTGATTGCCTTATCTCTGGATATAGCAATGATCGCTTTTATATCAGGTACTATAGATTGACTTACAAGCACATCAAGGGAATAAATTTGTTGAACTAAAATTGCCTATAAAAATACATAAAAGCAATGGAGTTGAAAAGAGTATTTAAAAATAAAACTCCTTATTCTTTAGAAAAAACCTTATAAACAGGTTTATTCAAGTTGTTCATCTTTGAACTTAGGGGTGAAATAAAAAACATCCATGCAAGTAAAGAACTAAATGTAACGCCAATGATTGCACCTGCGAAAATATCTTCAAAAAAGTGCTGAGATAAATAAACCCGTGAAAATGCAGTAAAAATACCAATTACAAACAGCAGAATTTTTGCCCAGGTAGGTTTAACCATATAACTTAAACAGAAGAATAAACAGAAGGCAGTAGTAGAATGGCCGGAAGGAAAGCTGTTATGAATAAACATATGTACATCATCCACTATTTTAATTTTCAAACCATAATAACTACTGTAAAAAAAAGGGCGGTTAAGGTCGCCAAAAAAAACTCCTTTCATAAACTGAGTAAACCCGCCTGATAATGCATATGCCAGCAAAAGAAACAAGCCATTCTTGAAATTTAAAAACATGAGAAGAAAGGACAGTATTATAAGGAAGATTCCGTCGCCCAAATAAGTGATGTACTTAAAAAAAACATCTATTGGTTTTAAACCGACAAATTTATTAAACCATAAATGCAACTGAAATTGCTCTGTACTTATTATGGCTATTGTTCCAATGATTAGAAAACAGACAAACAGTAGATAAAATGCTTTGTTATTTATAAAGAGGGCTTTCAAATCTTTGCGAATTTACCGATTATTATTGATTGGTCAATTTGTAGCTATACGAATTTCTAAAAAAAATAATTTGCTTAAACAGTTGAATTACAAGAGAATCAAGGCCACCTGTTCATTTTAGTTTTAATCTTTTTTAACATCGTATTTTCTACCTTATGAGTAATTTTAGCTTCCCAAACAATGAGCAAAACTGTACATAAAACCCTTGCCCGGAATAAAAAGTCGATAGGCTTTTTGTTTGTTTTTTTATTGGTTTCTGCACACATTTTTGCTCAAAAATTTACTGCACAGGTTAGTAAAAATAAATTGGCTGTCGGGGAGGTTTTCCAGCTTACTTTTACTATTAATGCATCTGCTTCTAACTTTAAAGCTCCTAATCTCACTGATTATGATGTTTACTCGGGACCCAATCAGTCTACCAGTATGCAGATTATTAATGGAAACATGTCTCAGTCTATCTCACTTTCCTATTTATTAAGTCCAAAAAAAGAAGGGAAATTTACTATTGGTGCTGCAAGTATTGTTGTTAGTGGAACTAAACTTGAGTCCAACTCTATTGTAATTGAAGTAAAAGGATCAGCACAACAATCCGGTGGTACCAGCTCGAATAGCAATAAATCAAATCCGCCTACTAATACTCAGGGGCAGTATTCATCGGCAAATTCGGATGATGATCTTTTTATCAAGACATTTGTAAGTAAGAAATCATGTTACCTGGGAGAGCAAATTGTTGTTACTCAAAAAGTATATTCAAGACTTAATTTGAGAGGATTTCAAAACTACAAAATGCCTGTATTCAATGGGTTTTGGAGCCAGAATGAAGACAATCGTAACAAACAGATCCAGCTTCAAACCGAGAATTTGGATGGGATACAATATTATGTTGCAGAGTTCACAAAATCCTATTTATTTCCTCAGCGTTCGGGCTCACTTACTCTTGAACCCATGGAAGTTGATTGTATTGTAAGACAAAGAAGCAGCAAGCAGCCACAAAACATATTTGATCAGTTCTTTGGCGGAGGTTATGAAGACAAAGTTGTAAAAGCAAAAAGCAAACCCGTAACCATTGATGTAAAAGCCTTGCCGGAAGCAGGAAAACCGGCTAATTTTAACGGAGCTGTAGGAAATTTCAGTTTGAAAACTGAGCTATCCAAAGAAAAAGTAGTTGCAAATCAAAGTGTGAATTTAAAGTTAAGTATTACAGGCAAAGGAAATATTAAACTTACCGATGCTCCAAAAATTAATTTCCCGGAAGGCTTTGAAACTTTTGAACCTAAAGTAAACGAAAATTATTCTGAAGGTGGAAGTTTTAGCGGCACCAAAACCTACGATTATCTTATCATTCCACGACAAGCCGGCGATTTTACAATAAAAGATCTTGGTTTCAGCTATTTTGATCCTGAGAAAAAAAGCTACGTAACGGTGCCGGCACCTGAATTTAATATAAATGTAAGCCCGGATCCTAATGCTGTCAATAACGAAGCTCAGGTTTATTCACCTAAAAATACTATTGAAGAAAAACAAAATGACATTCGTTATTTAAAATCAGGCGACCTTAACCTAAAGCCAAACGACGAATTGTTTTTTTCTTCATGGAAACATTACCTCTTATTAGCATTGCCGGTATTAGCATTTATAGGTTTTATAGGAGTAAGTAAAAATATCAGCAAACGCAATAGTGATGTAGTTGCAGTAAAAGGAAGAAAAGCTGCAAAACTTGCAAAGAAGCATCTTACCGCTGCCGAAAAATTTAAAAATTCCAATAACAAAGATGCGTTCTACCACGAAGTATTTGTTGCTTTAAATGGTTATGTTGGAGATAAATTAAACATTCCGGTTGCTGATTTAAACAAACAAAATATTGAAACACATTTATTGAATAAACAGGTAAGTACAGAAACTATAAAAAAATTATTGGATACGTTAAATGACTGTGAAGTGGCACGTTACGCTCCGGCTGCCGTAACTGCAGAAATTAATACAGTTTATAACAATACCGCACAACTGATTGAAACCATAGAAAATGAAGCCAGAAGCTAGTTATATAAAGAATATACTTTTGCCTATTTCTTTTCATGGAAAGAAAAGAGTTGTGTACCTGTTCCTTCTTTTATTCATTTCACTCAGCACATTTGCTACTAATGAACAATTGGTTACCGAGGCGAAACAAGCCTATGATAAAGGAAAATACGAACAGGCAATAAGTAACTATGAAAAAATAATTTCTTCCGGATATAGCTCTGCTTCCCTTTATTATAACCTAGGAAATGCCCATTACAAAAAGAATGAGATTGGAAAGGCTATATACAATTACGAACTAGCTCATAAACTTGACCCTACCGACGAAAACAGTAAGCACAACCTTACCCTGGCCAACAAACGCACCAAAGACCAGATCGAACAAAAAGAAAATTATTTCGCAAAGAACATTGAATCCGGAATTCTTAATTTTCTTTCTACAACGGGCTGGGCATGGCTAACAATCATTGCATTAACGTTTGCCTGCCTGTTCTTTATATTATTTAAAATTACCGAAAGACAAAAACTTAAGCGCTTGTTTTTCTGGCTGGGTGCATTAGCCCTTATCAAGTGTGTTGCAGGTTTCATAATTGGTTTTATGGCGCTAACTAATATTGAAGAAAAAACTCAGGCCATCATACTTAGTCAGGAAGTTAATGTAATGAATTCTCCCACTAAGGATGCAAAATCGCAGTTTAGCCTGCACGAAGGCACAAAAGTCCATGTTCTTGAAACAAATGTGGAGTGGACTTCCATAAGCCTGGATAATGGCAATGAAGGTTGGCTCCCTACAAAAGATATTGGACTTTTCTAAAAATCCTTTATCTTTGAGTTAAAACCTTGTTATGTTTAGTAAAGTTATTCTTTTCCTATTCTTCTTCCTTTCGTTTTCTTTATCCTTTTCTCAGGTAAAAGTAAAAATGAAAACCAATAAATGGCGGCCAACCGAGCGTGATTCAATGCAAAGGGCACAATTACTTTTTGAAGAGGAAAATTACTCTATGGCGATCCCTATCTTTGAGCAGATTCTTAAAAACCATCCCGATGAACTCTATTTAAAATATATGAACGGGCTTTGTGGTTTGTACCGAAGCGATAAACATGGCCTGGCTTTGAAATACCTTGTGGAGGTATTCGAAAAAAATAAAAAAACAGCAGAAATAGAATTTGACCTTGCAAAGGCCTGTCATCTTAATTATAAGTTTGATGAATCAATTGCATTTTTGGAAGACTATAAAAAACGGGTAACAAAGTTAGAGCCTAAAAGATTAAAAGAAATTCAATTGATTATTGACTATTGTAACAACGGAAAAAAATTAATTCTTAATCCTTTACCTGCTAACATTACCAACATTGGAAGCCCAATAAATACTGAAGCTTCAGAATATGTACCCGTAATTTCTTCAGACGAGTCGGTAATGATATACACTTACCGTGGCAGTAAAAGCATTGGAGGATTACAAAATGCTTATAATCAGGCCGACCCTTACGGAATATATTATGAAGATGTTTTTATTTCATATAAAGACAGTACTGACCAATTTGAAGCGCCAAAATCAATTGGACCAATAATTAATGGGATTTCCAACGATGCAGCTGTGGCTCTTTCTGCTGAAGGACATAAACTCTTTATTTTTAAAGATGATGGAACCAATGGTGGAGATTTGTACTTAAGTATCTTAACAGGTAAGGAATGGTCGGTGCCTGAGCGCTTGCATGGTGATGTAAATTCATCTGCCTGGGAAGGTAGTTGCTCATTAACTTCTGATGGAAAGACTCTTTATTTTACCAGTGAAAGAAAAGGTGGTTATGGCGGAAAAGATATTTACACCTCCAGGATACAAGAGGATGGAAGTTGGGGAACGGCAATTAATATGGGAGATAAAATTAATACACCTTATGATGACGATGCTCCCTTTATTCATCCTGATGGCAGAATTTTAGTATACAGCAGCAAAGGACGAAACAGTATGGGAGGGTATGATATTTTTAGGGCTGTATACAACCCAAATGATTCTACCTGGACAGATGCTGAAAACATGGGATATCCAATTAATTCACCTGATGACGATATTTATTATGTATTAACCGCCGATGGTAAAACCGGATATTATTCATCAGGAAAGGTTGATGGGAGAGGCTTACAGGATATTTATAAAATTTCACCCGGTTTGATCGGACTTACTCCTTTCTTAGCTTTATTAAAAGGAACAATCACCCTGGATGGAGTTCCTGTTGAAGGGAAAATTCATATTGATTATGAAGGAAGAACCGGGCATTACGCAGATGTAATTTCAAACTCATCAAGCGGAAAATATTTGGTTAATTTACCCGGTGGAGATAATTACAAAATAACCTTCAGATATGAAGGGCAACAAGATCAGGTAAAGACACTTGATTTAATAGCAATTACCGGATACACTGAAAAGGTTATTGATATTAATTTTTCTACTGTAAAAAATGATACTCTAAAGGATGTTGCTACTATAAGTAACCCAATCAATACAATAAAACCCGATTCCTCCAACATTAACAAAATTCATGAACCCGATCTTACAAAAAACAAAAAAACCGGTGATGAAGAAACCGAGGGCTTGATTTTTAAAGTTCAAATTGCAGCATTCAGAATGCCTGCAAATTACAATTACAATAAAATAAAACACCTTGGTCAGGTAGAACAACTGGACCTGGAAGGTATAGTACGCTTTACCATTGGTGGCGAATTTAAAACATTGAACAGTGCTAATGAACATTGCAAAAAAGTAAGGTATGCCGGGCAGTCGGATGCTTTTGTTACAGCAATCTATAACGGTAAACGTGTTTATCTGGAACAATTAGAAAAAGACGGAATCATTCCTGTGCTTCCAAAGTAATGGAAAATAAGTTGTGCATAAGAAACATGTTACTTACTGATTGGAAACAGGTTGCACTTATTTATAAGCAGGGCATAGATACAGGAAATGCCACCTTTCAGCAAAATGTTCCCACTATGGAAGAATGGGATAAAAGTCACCTTGGTTATTGCAGGCTTGTTGCTTGCCTCAATGAAGAAATTATTGGATGGGCAGCATTAAGTAAAGTTTCTGATCGTTGTGTATATGGCGGAGTAGCAGAAGTGAGCGTGTATGTTTCAACCTTGCATACAGGAAAAAAAGTAGGTACTCAACTACTGCATACATTAATAAAAGAAAGTGAAGCAAACGGTATTTGGACTCTGCAGGCAGGCATTTTCCCGGAGAATACAACCAGTGTTAAACTTCATGAAAACAGTGGGTTCAGAATAGTTGGAAGAAGGGAAAAAATTGGAAAAATGAACAGTGTTTGGAGAGATACTTTATTGCTTGAAAGAAGAAGTGGGATTTAATCCCATGCATTTAATCATAAATGTAATTTTCAATAAAACTTCATTTATTTTCTTTTCAACATAGATTTAAGGCAAGGCTCTATGGCAAGGATTTTAAAATTTCATCTTTCCATTCTTGTAAAGTACTAGAAGATTTTCACTGGAAGGAAAAAGATTGCTATTGTTTGTAGTCCTAAGTTTCCGAAACATGAACGCTTATGGTTTTCAATTAGAACGATATACAATGATAAAATAGTTTATCCTAACTTCAAAAACAGTGTAAAAAAGTTTATTTTTGGAGTAAACCTTTAAAATTTTAAGGGTTTATTGTAATTATAGTGTAAAAGGTGCAGCAAAGCTTCGGTTCGAAATTTCGGATTTTTTGTAAAGTTTTTACTTAGAAAATGCGCCGCAAGATTCCCCTAGAACCAAAAAAACATGACATTAATTATAAATTTCATTTAATTGCAATTTTGAGCTAATTTTCACAAACCGAAGCTTCGGTTCGAAATTTCGGACCTTTTGTAAAGTTTTTGCTTAGAAAATGTGGCGGATTTTTTGTAAAGTTTTTACTTAGAAAATGCGCTACACGGAAAAGGTTTCCGTGCGAACGGGTTAAAGTACCTTCGTTTTCAATTGATAATTATTTCCTAATTTATTTGTTTACAATCTGTTGAATAGTTGAATTTGCTCCAGGTGATAAAGTGAACATTACCCGTAATAGGAAGCCAAAAATCTCTCGAACAATCTACTAAATAATTCTAAGGAATTAACATCTGAAGACGAATACAATCTAGTTATTTTATGCCATGCAAATTCTTTCTCAGCGTCCGGTTTCAAACACACGAATTCTTGCTTGTTTATAAAACTATTAAATGAATTGCAGAAATTCATTAGTTCTTCATTGTTCGATTTGTATGTAAATCCCCTTAATAAGAAGTAAATATCTTCTACTTTATTCACATCAAATAAAGCTGGTCTAGCTATTAGTAATCTGACAAATTCTATATAATCACTTACCGTTTTCATTTTTGTTGCATTTTTGTTGCATTATTTATTAAATCTTCGCCACTTATATCTTTTCCTGTTGTGTAATCATGTCCGAAAATTTGCTTTTTATAGTCTTCAAGAAGAACTCCATTATTGTAATTATCCCAAATATAATCTTTTCCGTCAATTTTAGCTTGGACAAAGTAGTGAAAACCACCAGCTTCATTACTATACATTTGAGTTGCAGTTCCAATATAATTTCCTTTACCAGCATACATTCTATATACAGAAATAGACCCTTCAGGTAAGCCTTTGAGTGCTTTTGAAAAATTAGCATAAAACTCCTTGGTGAATTCTATACAATTTCCTGATAACTTCCAATTCGTAAGATCTTTGACTTTTCTAGCTATAGCCTCTCTTGCATAAATTTGATCACTAAGTCGGGCCTTGCCAGTATTTAATCTCGTCAGAACATTATTAAGATAAAAATCCCCTAAACTCGCCGGATTATCAGTGAAAATTTCTAGGTTGTTGGGTTTCTAAGCCAATTTTTATAAACTATAAATTGGTTCGAAATTTCGGACTTTTTGTAAAGTTTTTGCTTAGAAAATGCGGGGTAGGTTCTTTTACAAAGGTTTCTCGGATTTAGAGGCGGTATTTTCCTATCGGAGACAACAGTAAGAACACTACCCGAACGGGAATCCTAATTATAAAGCTCCTTTATTCTTTTTATGCCGGACACAATAGATTCAATATCTGTTCTGTTTTTAAAATAATCTCCTATAATTTCTTCTTTGTATTTTGAAGAAATCAATTCTAGCTCCCATTCAATATCTTTTTTTACTATCCTAATAGCAGGAATATCATTTCTAAAGAAGCCCATCCAAACTAATCTTTCGTAATTATCTTTCCGTAGTTTCTTTGGAAATTCAAAACCTCTAAATCCAATTTTCATAAGTTCATTTGCCGTCATTTGCTATCTTTTAGAAATTTTACTTCTACACTTAAAACTTCTCCACTTATTTCATCTTTTACAATATTCGTGATTTCTACATTACTGAACCCCAGTTTTTTTGCTTGCTTTCCTGTGAAAGTTTCAAAAGCTGCATTTTTCATTGACTGTTCTGAGCCATCTCCCACATTTTTGAGGAATGTTTTTAAATTATCTGAATATTGGCCTTTTTGCCAAACTCCCTTAATTGCTTTTACCTGGTCAAACTGATTATCAACATATCGATAGAGATTTCTAAATACATCTCCTCCCATACCTTGTAAATTAGTACCCTTAGTTTTTATAACAAGGTCTAATTCTCCATTCATGACACTACCCCTGCCTACAACAGCTCCTAGGTTATCTCTAATAACTGCGTACCCGTCTTCAGATGCAACAAAAATTCTTTGCGACATAGAAGTGATAGTTTTAGCTGGTAAACTTTCTTCAGCAACTGGTGGAATGAGCCATGAAGCTAAACCTAAAACTCCTTCAGTTTTTGTGGCTATATCCCCATTAATTACTTTATCGACATCTGCTTTAATCGGATCAAATTCATAAAACTGAATTCCAACTGTTCCGTCATGATTTTTATTCCATGGCATTCCGCAAGGAGAACCATAATAACCCTGCGGCCATTTTGCGCCATCCCAACCTCCCATGGTTATTAATAGTCCTGCACCATCAAGCAATGAAGAAAAGTACCGCGCAGTTCCTATATTCATCTGCCCCATATAATCATGGTTCATTTTAGCGACCTCGTTTGAAACAAAGGTAGCTTCAACCATTTTTTGATGAGTTCCTCCGTTAATAAAAAATTGAGCAGCATTAACTTGCATAGCTTTAAAGTGTTGCTTGAAGTTAATTTCCTCTCCATCTAAGTCAGATGCCTGTATAGGAGTATTTCCTGCAAAGTGATATGAGGACCACCATGGGAACAAGTTAGCCATAGGATCCACACTCAAAAACCTTCCCAATTCCGGATTATAAATCCTCATCCCATAATCCTGTGTCCCATTGTTTTCCGGATCAGTTTCTTTGCCGTTAAACCCGTAGCGATAATCACCGGTAAATCCGCGCAGATTTAACTTCCCACCGAAGGCGTAGTAATCGGAGGCAGACAACACTTCACTTGTATAATAATCTACTATGTTATCTGCATTGTTATCTACTGGTATTTTCCTATCAGAGACAACAGTAAGCACATTGCCTAAATGGTTACTGTATTCATAGGATTTTTGTCCCAGTGTTCTTTTATACTCACCTGCATTTGCCAAAATAGAGCCACCCATATCAATATCGGTACGCTTCATTCCTAACCTGCTGCTACCATACAAATGTTGCTCGGTAAGGAACAGATTACTTGAATTACTATGATTTAAACTATTAACATCATAGACCGCCATCACATTGCCTTGTGCATCTCTCGAATAATAGGTATAAACCCAATCTGTTTGAGCTTTTACTCCATTTACATCTCTTTTCTTTTCGATCTTCGCAATTCTGTTTCCGGAAGCATCGTACATAAATTCCAGGTCAGACGGAAAATTATCCGGATGAGCTGGATCTTTAACACAACCAGTTATACGGGTTATCTTTTTAATTTTCCCATACACGGTCCATTCAATGTTTTCAATACACTCGCTCTTGTCTTTAATTAAATTACCTATTTCATCATACTGATAATTATTGGCAGTATGATTGGTAGCGCTAAAATCCTGGTCTTCGATGTCATCGGTAGGAATTGTTGAACCTGCTGCTTCATCTACACCTCCCAGTTTGTTGGTGTTTTTGGCATAACCGTTTCCAATTGTTTCGTAATTATAACTTAAATTATCCAACATTGTTCCTGCATTATCATTGCGGTGCAAGATAGTAATATTTCCATTTGCATCATAGGCAAAATCTTCGTGATAAGCATTACTTAAGCTTGCTGTTGCCCATGAATTATTCACAAAATCGAACCCGCTATATTTGTTCGCGGTTTTTATACGATTCAGCTGATCATAAGTATATACAGATGCCAGTGGATCTACATCACCATTTTGTTTGGTAATGGTGGTACTCATATTGCTGATGTTACCGTTGAACAGGTCGGTATTATTCGTAGTAATTACCCCCTGGTTAGGAATAAAACTAACATTACTTACTGCTTTCGCTATATAATCGCCATTAAAATACTCTAATGAATAACCAAACTTATCCTGAGCAAGGTTTTTGTTTACGTTAGTTGTTTCCGCAACATTTGCATCAGCACCTATGTCATTTGCAGCATTTAAGCTGGTAGAGTTTACACCTTTTATCCATCCGTGCAGGGTATATGCATAATCAGTACCCTGTACTTTTAAGTCTCCAGTTTCTGTACGTGCCAATGGTCCATGCTTATAGTAAAAGTATTTTGCATCCTGATCCCACAATACTCCATCGGATGATGTATATACATTGGTGATACGGTTATCAGCATCATACTCATAACGGTGGTGGAACTCATCTTTAAATCCTTTTTGATATACTACCTCGTTTACTTTACCTGAGATTAAATCATAATCGTAATCAATACGTTTAAATTCATTATCACCAGCCAAATAAGGATTATGCTGAACAAGGGTTTTTACGTTTCCATGAATATCATATTCATAATAAGCCGCGTGTTCGTAATTGCTTGTAAAGCCTGTGCGGTTAAGGTTATCATAAAATATGGCATGCGAAACACGGTTCCTTAAATTAAAACTGTTTTGTGTAAAGCCCGGAATGGTAATACTTGTTGGTTCGTCATAAAAAGTACGGGTAACCTGTGTTTTGTTTTGTGTTGCAGCACCCAACCAATTGGTAAATTCAGTTAAACTAATTTGCCCATTTATTGTACCAGACAATTGATCAATACGCACAGATGCAATGTATTCACCAACTTCGCTTATGCGACCAAGACCATCGTATATTGTATAACTGTAAGTGAGCGGGTTTTTAGCAAACTGCTTAGAGTTTTGAGATGCTACCAATCTACCCAACTTATCATAATACATTCGTGTAGAGAACTCGTTTTTTTGATCTGACACGGAAACAGAAGCACCGTTATTACCGGCAACTAAGTATGTAGATAAGCTGCCAGCCGGAGCTGCCACAATGGTATTTAAATTAGTAGAAGGTAAGTTGGAGTAATTTTCCAAAGTCCAGCTATCGCCACCGTTAATTGTTTTTAAGACGAGGCCATTTTCTCCTGCTACATAACCTGTATTGTAATCAATAAAATAAACATCCTGTTGATTGTTAGCAGTTCCGGTTAAGTAAGCAGACCAGGTAGGTCCGTTATTGGTAGAAGCTGTAAATACAAATGGATCAGCAGCTCCAAAGCCTCGTGCTCCGGTTACAATAACACCATTGTTTCCAACAGCACATGCAAAGTGTCCATTTTTATTAGTGATTGCATTTAAAGGTGCTCCAAAATTGTTGCTAGGAGTAAAACCATTAGTGATGTTATTGGTTTGATAAATTTTACCATCACTGCTTGCTGCCAGATAATATCCGGTTGAGTATTCAATATCTTTAATATCTCCACTTAAGCCCAAACCACTCAAAGAATTAGCTGTATAAGTACTCCCGTTTAGATTAAGAGAAACTAATGTTCCACTATTTCCAACTGCATAAGCCTGAGTTGAACTTACCATTGTTATGGCATTTAAATCCTGCCCTGTTCCATTAGTAATAGCAAGTGTTTGCCAATTGATACCTGCATTGGAGGTAACCAAAATACTACCACCGTTTCCAACACTAATAGCATGATTTGCATCAAAGTATTTTACATCATTTAATACAGGTGGAACAAAATTGTTTTGAAGCGTTAATGAGCCAAATGCACCGTGATATATTTTACCGGCATCACCAACAACTAAAAAATCATTTGCTGTTTCACTAATACCCACAAGGTTTCCGCTTATACTAATGGTGTTGGTAAGAGCGGTGCTTAATGACACTGAAAGTGCAGCATTATCGCCTACCAAATAAGCATTACCTGCATCACAATAAGTTTTTTTAATGTTTTTATTAAGTGAATTAGGTAATGTACTAAAAGCAGATGAAGCAATAGTTCCATATACAAATTGATTAGCGTTGGCAATAAGTGAGGTATTACCTGCAGCCATTAAGCTTGTTCCGTTATTAGAAATATCCTTAAGGTTACTGTTGTCATTTGTAATAAATGTTTGCCAGTTAGCGCCTCCGTTGCTTGTTTTAACCACAGTACCATCGTTACCTGCAGCAAGTGCACTTGTTGCATCTATTGCCGAAATAGTTGTAAGAGTTGGCACATGAACATTTACTGTATTAACAGGTGTATTAAACTCAGTTCCCGTTCCGGAGAAAGGATAAATTTGCCCGTCGTTACCAACTACAATTGTTTGGCTATTGTTAGATGCAAAACCAAAACTGTTAAGATTAGTTGCTCCACTTATGTTTGTAATTGGAGTAATAGTAGTAGAAGAAACACCTACTGCAGAGCCTGTTGCATTAATAGCATAGATAGTATTACCGTTTCCGTTAAGATGCGTATATATATCACCCGAAACACCTGATAAAACTGCCGTCGGACTTGAACCGCCAGTAAAATGATATATATTTTGTGAGGATGTTGAGTTGGTTAATATATACCCATCGTTAAATGCAGTGAAATACATTTCTTTTATACCTCCATTAAGCGGAGCTGTAAAAGTTTGAACTGCAGAAACAACATTAGTGGTAGTATTTTGAGTTACGGTATATAAATTACCATTACTATCACCAATATAACCTGTAGCAACAGCCGTCATAAACAAGGAAGATGCACCGGTAACAGATGAAGCCAAAATAGAATTGCCCCAAGCGTTTCCATCGTGATAATATAATTTACCGGTTGATGTTATTGCGTAAGCACCTGCACCTGCCAAACGGCTAAGTTGTACAACTGTTTCGTTGCCGGGACTAGATGGTGCCCAGGTAACAGCAGCATCATTACTTATTAATACATTTCCAAGATCATCGAGTGCAATTGCATTAACAGCAGATGTGAAAATTACCTGTTTAAAATTTGGGTTATTAGCTGATGGGTTAACATTACTTTCAATTTCCTGCCAATCAGTAAGAGTTGTCGCATTGGTACTTTTTAAAACAGTTCCGTCTTTACCAAAAGCATAAAAATCAGTTCCATTATGCGCAACACTATTTAAGTCAACAGTTTCAAATGCAGGAGTTACAGCAGTCCATGATGAAGAAGCGTACACATTTGCTTTAAAAATTCGTCCTTCACTTGTAATTGCCCAACCGTCGCCGCTTGCTTTATCAACGTCAATATCAGATATAATTTCGGTAGGATTTAATAAAAAGGCAACACTTGGTGTAGTCCAGTTTGTTCCATTAGCAGAAGAAGTCCATTTACTTCCTTTGTTATCATATACAACAACTTCATTTACGCCAGCAACTTTATGTAAACGAATTAAGTTCCCGGTTGTATTAGGAAAAGGTAATAACTGCCACGTAAGGCCTGCATCAACTGTATGTAAAACGGTACCGTTATCGCCCGCAACAAATGCTGTTGATGGATCAATAAACAATACATCATTCAGGTTATTTACGCTTAAGCCGGTTAATTGCTGCCAAGAGCCCGGAGGAGTAGGGTTATACGAATATATGTAACCTGTAGAACCATTATTGGCTAATGCTAAACCACTGGTTCCATTAAAAGTAATCGACTGAACATTGTGTGCAGGGTTTATTCCATTTAAAGTTGTTGACCCGGAAATATTCATATCCTGATGATCCGGCATGCTTTGCGATACCAATTGGTTTAAAGAATTGTAGTTGTAAGTAGTAGTGTACGAATGATTGGTAAACACAGTACGTGTACCTTCCGCTCTGTCAATACCAATTTGTTGTAGTTGGTCGGCATCTGTAATTTTCACTACTCCATTCGGAGGAACGGTGCGCTCTAAGTTACCTGCCTGATCATAATAATACAAAGTATAATGATGTTCAGTGTCAGGATATTTCATTTCAAATTTTTCATACACATCCAAACAATGACGTTTGTATGCATTTTTAAATTCGATACGTTGTTCTTCGATGTATTCGGCGTATTCATTTTGAGCACCTTCAACAGCATTATTCAATGCGTTCTCAATACAATCATCGGGCACTTCAATTTCTTCAACCGGAGGAGGCAGTGTGCACATGTATGAGTTAGGCGAGCCGCAGTATGTGAGTGAAATATCGTCGAGCATAAATCTGGAGCCATCATCAGTAAGCACTCGTAATGCAATGGTATGATTGCCGGAAGAAGTTAGGTTTAAGTCAATGGCGTCAAAAAATTCCGTCTCATTATACCATCTGTCTGTAAGTACAGAGAAGGCTCCTCCACAAGGTGGGTTAGAAGGAAAACAATGTATAGTACGAATAGGTGTTGTGGCTGCATCAATATACACTTCAAACATCAGATTTTGTGATTTTATGGATGCATGAGAGAATTTAAATGTATAGTCAGTATTCGGGAATAATAGTACATCTTGTTTCCAAGCTGTAAATGCGTTTGTTCCGGTACTTATGACAAAGCTCATGTAAGCCCCTGTAGTACATGTTGGAATCATTAAGTCTCCACAATTTGTATGATCTGATACGCCCGCTATTGGAGTTGTGCTGCTACTAAAGTCACTATCATATTCAGTTCTACCAAGATTGAAATTACCGTTTTTAACTACGTCAATAGGATTACAAACTGAAAAATTAGTACCTATACATCCATAAATACTTTCGCAGGGTGCATTTCCATTTAAGGTCATGTGTGTGCCATCATTCATAATTACGTTCAGTAAAAAATATGAAGTAGAAGGAGTATTTGAAGTTAAGTATGCAGGATCACCATAGATCTCTTCAACTGAACTTATTTGCGCCAGCGTATATCCATTAGGATTAGGAGGAAAGTTCAATGTAAGAGAACAGGCATTTCCACCATTATCCAATACTGAATATCCAGCTGAATTGCTTCTATAATATTGTGAAGGAGAAGCATGCATTAGTGAAATAGTTGTAGGATCTTTTATAAACAAAGCAAATCCGGATTGACCCGGGGCATTTTTACCATCAGAAGCCGGACACATCACATCCAGATTATAGGTGGAGCTTTGTCCACTGAATGCCTCACTGGTAATTTCACTTGAGCACGAACCTATATTGATACATGGAGCATTTCCTGTTACTTTTTCATAACTAAGAGTTGACCCGTTCCTAACTAAGGCAAGTGCAGAAAAATCTCCGGGTGCTCCTCCAACAATAGGTTTTATACTAAATAGTTTTACAATATTGGCTGCATCAACTACTGTATTATTTACTGTAATTGTAATATTACAAGGATTGGTGCCACCCGAAATGGAGGCGTTAAAAACATTATCTACGGACGATAAGTGATTCCAGGTAAAAGCAGTAAGTGCAGGAGTGCTAACACCACCTAATTGTGTTACCAATTCTTCACTTAAAAATGCATTATAAGGTTCAGTGCTGAGGCTAACTCCTGTGCTGAAAAAATTTGCAGTGGCTATCGGTGGCGTTTGCGGAACTTTAAACAACAAGGCATTCATTAAATTCAAGAAGTCGTTAGCTTCGTTGCTGGTGGCACAAACGGGCTGAAAAGAACAATCGCGTAAATTTAAACAAGAAATATCACCGTTCAATTCAATATTCCTATATTGAACTACTCCAGGTATATATAATGGATCGTTGGCATTATCTCTTACCAATACTGTAGCTTGACATTTGAAGTTACCGACTCCATTTGAAAAGGATGAGAAAGGAGAAAATACTAAACAACAAATATCAGTAATGTCGCTAAAATTGTAAGCATTGGTAAATGGTTGCGGATTAATTTGTGAAGGTAGGGCTCCCGGTTGATCAATAATTTTATGAGGAAACACAAGCCTTAAATTACATGATTGATTGGAAGGATTAGATCCGGTTGCTGTAAAAGTGCCTTCAAAATAATTCCTAGATACTCCTCCAATATTAATAGTTGTGTTGGTGTTATTAAAAGCAAAGGAAACTTCATCACTGGCAGCGAATCCCATTGCTAAATGCAAATCAGGTATAAACTCATTGTGCTTAGACGCAGGATAACAACTTAAAAGTACCGGTGCGGTAGAAGTAAGATCTTTTTGAGCAGTAACGGTTTCAATTTGAGCAAGTCCACTTAAAAGTGATTCCAGGTTAGCAGCTTCAGGGCATTGTTTACAGTTTTGGTAATTTGCCAAAGCAGCCTGATCCTGCAATGCTTCTAAAGCAGCTGCATCTAGCGGCGGGCAAGGTATTACAAGGCCATTTTCGTCATAACATGGTTGATTGGCAAATGTTGAAGATGCCGAACTTAGTATTTGGTTAGAAGTTGCAAAACGTGCTACCTTTTCTTTATACAGGTTTTTGGTCCAGGTATTACATGGTTGTTCGTGATTAAAATATTGCGAAGGATTCCCCGAAGGCCATGGAGCCCAGTTGTTCCATATATTTGCCCAATAATTATTTGTAAGCGGGCTTGCCATAAAAGTATAAAATCCATATTGGAAGGGGTTGAATTGTTGATTACCAATACATCCATTGTAAGCTGATTGATTACCATCAATAGCATACAGCATATTCCGTCTATCCTGAATTGCTTGTTTTAAACTTAAATAAAGTGGTTGAAATATTTGCCATTGTTCGTTTGTAGATAAGGTACTTGAAGTAGGAAGTGTGCACTGACAAGCAGTAAGTGGCCCATTTGCATTTGGACAATTTTGCATAATCCATACGGCTTCCCATATAGTGTAATATTCAACAGGGTTTGTATTAGGTTTAGGCATGTAATTTAACATCGCGGTTTGGATGTTGGCTAATTCAACATTGCCAAAACCTGCAGGTGTATTACTACTTGCGGGTGCAAAGTAGGGGTCGTTGACAGAAGTTGTACCTCCGGGCATATTGCCAACCGGGTTAAACAGTTGCTGTGTTTGGTGTGAAGGAATAGCCTGAACATCGGCCATAGTAGCCGGTAAAGACATTTCTGAATCAAAATCATTACTTGCATTATCCAACAAACAACGTTCGTATAATTCATACTCCGGATGAATGTAAACCAATGATTGTCCCCAAGAGGGTTTCCATGCATTTTTAAAATCTTCTGCGCTGTTAAGATAACGGGGTTGAACCCATAAAGTACCATCATTAGGGTCATTAGGGTTGGCTTGCACTTTACCTAAATTATTAAAATGCACACGTGGTGTATAATTTCCGGCACCATCCGGTGTAACCTGAATTAACTCAATTTCATCGTTTGCATTTAAATAAGAAAACTGCTCGTTACCCACAGTAGCCGGATCATCGGTAACATTTTTATTATACGGGTTTCTCCAGTTCGGTTGCCAATATATATTTATACCTGAATTTGAATAAGCAAAAGCGTTAATTCCAAAAGTAGTTTGCATGGCCGCTTTGCGTGGTAGCTGATTCCATTCTCTTAATATTGATAGAGGAAAGGTCCAGGGCATAAATGTAGCTGCAGGTGGAGTTGGAGTGCCATTACTTGCCCCACCTCCTGTAGTGTACTGGCAGTATTGTCCGCCAGGGCTTACATCTGCTAACATAGCCATATAAACTGATTCGCATTTTGTGGATTTGTAATTACATTGTTCGTTGCAATCGTCAACCAATACCTGATACTGTTCCACTGTAAGGCAGGTTGTACAGTTTAAGCCTGAATATTTATCATAAGTACCTAATTGAGTTAAGCACTCTGCGCAGTCGATATCACATCCCGAGAAATCAGCTTCGGCCAAACTTTGTGAATAAAAATCGGTGAGAGTTAGAAGGCAGTTATTATTGCTCTGTAAGTATGCATTTGCATATTCTTCTAAAACTGCTTCATTCAGGTTTAAACTTTTGGTTAAGGAATAAGAGCCGGGTTTTAAGTTAATCGGGTTTGATGCGGAAGGATTATTAATATTAAAATCGCCATCCGAGCTAAAGTTGATTTGTGGTACATTGCAATCATCACTCTTATTACCAACCAAAGCTTTATTGGTAAGTGGTGTGCCTGCATGTTTAATTGTGTTCACTAATTCAGTTCCACATTCATCTTTCAAAGAAATTGTTAGATCGTAAACGCAATTGTAACAAAATTGATTCTGCACTGTTTGCGGAGTAACGCTGAAAGTTTGAGCGGGAGGAACTGCCAATGGGTCTAAACCGGAAATAATTTGATGTGTAACTGAGCACGAACTGTCAAAAATAGCAGGGCGCACCTCGTAATTAAATGTATATGGGCCTTCTGCTGCAACGGGAAAAGTTTCCTGTAACACAATGGTTCCATTGTTTTGGTCAATCGTATTGTTTAAACCAGAATTGTCAGTTAATCTTACTTTATTAATAAGGTCAATTGTCATGTTCGTTGCATTCTCAGTTCCAATATTGCTTTGTAATGACTGAGTGTTAGTTGGTGCATTACCTGCCAATGATGTTGCTACCACTTTTCCGTCGGGTGCTATATAAGAAATACTTGATTGACCGTTTGCGTCAATAACCATATTTTGTTTATAACGGTTTGCATTTCCTGCCTCTGAACCAAACAAACGATCTAAGTTTTCCTGAAAAGGTGTTCCGTAAATATATTTGGTTTCGTGATTAGAGTTTAATTGGTGGGTTGGACCAACACCACTTTGAGCATTTATCCTTCCGGTATTATCGGGAGTATATTCTACTTGTGTAAAAGGGTAACCCTGAGAAGTAGGAATTACTTTATCTTCATTCTGTGCCTGGGTATTTGGACCATAATAAGCTGCTGCCCCTGAAGTTCCGTCCATAGGCGGAGTTGTGGCTGTACAAAAAGTTCCCAAATCGAAATTGGTTTTAGTATATGGAACACCCGGACTAATTGTATTGAAGCTATGTTTATAATCAATTTTTCCTGAATTAGCGGGTACAGGTAAAACATTAATTGCCGGTCGTCCTTCATGATCGTATATTGTCTCTCCAACAATTACTTCGTCATTCGATTTAATTTTGGTTACACTTTGACGACCGTGCAAACTACCATCCATATAGCTTACTACAGCTTTACTTTTTCCATCTTCAGCATAGCTAACAGAGGACTGCCAATTGAGTTTTTGCTCGTGGGTTACAGGAATTTCCGCTGAATTACAAGTACCACCATTATTTACACTTTGGTCAGGGAATTTATTAGGAAAACCTGCCACGTTTGCCGGGAATGGAGATATTCCATCGCTTGACCATTTTCCACTTATAAGGGAGGAATAATTATCGAGATTATTACGACCTACGCCACGCACACGATATAAAATATAACCACGCTCGTAGAGGTAAGGAATTTTGTAAAATGTATTTGCTGTACTGATACGGGTGCTGTTGAAACGAAACAGGTTTTCGTCAATAAGAAGGGCTGCAGCTGCTTTTTCAGATTGTATTCCCAGATCACCATAATTATTTACAAACACCCATTCCAAATCGTACTCCTCTGCACCTATCATGGGTTCCCAGAAAATTTCCAGTTCACCCTTTGCTACCATCTCACCGGAACAATGTGAAAGATAGCCGGAGTAAGCAACATCGGGATTAAAACTATAAAAACGTTCGATCTCCATTTCGGCTTCTAATGCAAGGTTGTAGCCAGTGGCGGGCGATACACTTACCACATCTACACGTAAATTATTACCTCCTGCAAAATCAAATACAATTTTATCTTCTTTAATAGTAGCAGGATTTATTTCCAATACTTTATTAGTTATGGTAAGTGGCACAAATGTGCTACCATTAAAACTGGTGTACGTAATATTTACTGTTACGGAGCATGGGCCTGTTCCGGTTTGCACTCGGGTACTCTCCTGATTTATTTTCAAGATAACCCGATTTCTCACCGAAACATCCTTAAAATTCATAGGCCAGCTAAGGCTGTTTTGAACATAATTTTTGTATTGCGGATCTTCCACAATAACAGAACTTCCGCTTACCAATGCACTGGAACCTGTTCCCTCATTCGTAAGCCGACCATTATACTTTTCCTTTCCGGCAAAAACCGACAGGGAAACAAAAAGTAAAATGCTCAACAATAAAAAATTCTTTCTGATCATATAATAGGTTCTTTAGTGTTTACAATGTGTATGAGTACAATTTATATTTTAAAAATTCCGGTTTCAATTCATAAGTCTTTCCTTTTTTAATAAGGAAGCGTTCATAATTAATATCCTTTTCCTGTAGATTGGGGGTATTACTGAATTTAGAATAAACAATTTCTATTTTTGGGTTCGTTTTTTTTTCAATTTCATCGTCAGATATATCTAAATTGGTGAAATAAAATATCAATCGTTTAATCTGGTAATTGTTTTTGTCAAATTGCAATTCGAACTTTTGGTACTCGGATGTTTCACTCATATCAAAGGAATAACTATTGATGTCATTACTGATTTTTTTAAAATCTACCTTTTTGTAAAATTTTGCCAAAGAATCAATATTTACTGCAATTGGACTTGAAGGAGTTTTATAGTTTTTTTTAGGAAGAAGTGTTATTGTTTTACTATCATTATTAACCCGAACTGAATAGTCGCTTGTATTAATTGTTTCTGTATCTCCTTGCTTTACGTAGTTTATATCATTACATTTTTTTATTTGACCTTTAACTGTAGTGTAAGGTGTTTTTTTTGACTGATCTTCAAAATAAAGATAATCACAATCCATTGCGTACTTTTTGGAGTTTGCATAAACAGCATTTACCTTTGCCAAATCACTCTTAAGGTTTTGAGAATACAATTTCACAAAACTGGAGGTGAATAGGAGCATTAATATTTGAACTTTCAATATCATTTTTTCTGAATGTTATTACGCGCTTCTTTAATCGTTTTAATTCCTTTTTCGGTTTCCTTTTTTACACGAACCAATGCTCCTTCTTCGTCGTACTCATAAAATGTAGCATAGTTATTTTCATCCAATTCAGCTGATAGTCTCATAGTTACAGGATCGTACACATATGTTTTTGAACTGGAATTAAAAGGATGAATACGAAGGTCATCGAAATAAACGTCGGTACCAGTACTGTTATTGAATAAACTTATTGCTAAACCGATAGCTCCGGAAGGAACTGTAAATGTACCTTCCACTTTTTGCCAGCCATCAATAATCTGTGAATTTTGATTTGGCGTAAATGATGTTTGGGTAACAGGTGTTGTACATGTTTGACATACAGTTTTTACAGTAGCTCCAACATTTTGGGAATAGGATACAACTGAACTTGTTACATCTTCGCGCACCCACATACTAAATACATACTTCCCCGGTTCAGGAGCAAAAGAAGAGATACAATCTGCGCAGGTGATTTCATCGCAATCTTCTAAAGTAAGTGTAGTAGTGAAAGTATATGGCGCACATGTTGGTAAATTTACAATCGCTGTTATAGTATATGTACCTGGAGCATTAAACACGTGTTGAGGGTTTCCTCCATTAGCTGTTGCACCATCACCAAATGACCATTGTGCATTAGGTAGTTGAGAGTCAAATAAACAATTCTCAAGTCCATTCATTTCAAAAGAAATATTATTCCCCACACAATATATCGTTTTCCCGTCGCTCGAATATTTATCAAAAGCATTTATTTGCTGTGTAACTACAGGACAACAATTTGATTCTACCGTAATAACAAAAAGAGCTATTCCACCTGGGTGAGCAAAACAGGACGATGCGAAACCATTGTTGTATGTAATGCTTAAAGAATAAGTTCCGGCAGTGCCATAAATATGTGAAATAACATCACCGGTTTCTATCGCCGTTCCATCCCCATAATCCCAGGTATAAGTTAGGGCACCTGAAGGGCAAGTATAATTAGACATGTTGAAGGAAATGGCAGACCCTGCGCAAACAGCAACGTAGATTATCGGTTGAACCTTTGGATCAATTTCTTGCGCCCCCCCTCCAAGGCAGGTGCTAAATCCACTAGCGTAATCTTTAAATGTTGGTTTACAGCACGGCGAAACATTCACAGAAGTAGAATAGGTTTGAGCCGCACAGCCAGGATAATTGGAGGTGAAATTGTAAATCAGGTTATAATTCCCTTCCGCAGTATATGAATGACTTAGCCCGATCGAAGAGTTCCAGGTTTCGCCCGGGGATCCATCGCCCCAAGTCCATAAATTAGTTGATGTGTAAGGGAAATTTTCCGGCAAATTACATCTATCACCAACAGGTAAAATTGACAGGGTATGCTCAGGGAGTATTGATACATTGGGCAATGTTGAAGTGCTTCCGGAATATAAAGAAGCCGGTAAATCTTTAATTTCAACTTCTGTTAATTTACAACAACAATCCTTTACCTTAAAACTTATATTCTCTGCAACTGTACCACAACCCGTATTGGAGATCAATACTTGAATATCTTGTTGATCAAAGTTGGTGTAATTTTTTATAATTGAAGTTGTATAACTTTGAACGGTTGATGTTGTACCATCACCAAAATCAAAATAAATTGTGGGAATCGCCCCAGTTGTTATTCCTGAATTCACATTTAAAACAACATCATTATTAGCACATACCACTCCTCCTAATGATGTCTCAACATAACCCAAGCCGGAAAAAGACACAAACTCATTACCTGCACAAGGTGGCAACACATCGGCGTAGGCAGGTTGCGATGTGCCTGCTGCATAAGCGAAAACTATTGATTGGGAGCCTAAAGAGGTTACCATAAGAGCAACTTTATCTCCATTGGCTACTGAAAAAGAACCTGTATTAAAAGTTTTATAATATGAAGTTGCTATTGCATCAATTTCTACAGAACCCAGCAATTCTAAAATATGCCCCTGTGCATTTGAACGGTAACAACTTACAATATAATTCATTTGTTCAGCCTCCATTCCAGCTAATGAGAAATGTACGCCTAAATTTCCCCCACCAATATTTGCCACTGAATTAATTATTGGAGGCTGTATATTATAGTTACCAGGTATTACTCCTGTAGGAATTGTTCCATAAGGTACATTGTTTAAGTTTAAAGGATTGGAAGTTTGAATTTGAGAATTATACACATTTGTATAACCGCCATTTTCAATGTTTATTTGCGAAGAAATGACTTGATCAATAATGTTTACTCCTTCAGAATAGTATCCCACAACATTATAGGCTATTGGACAATTCTGGTTAATGATATTATCTGAATTGTGTTTTTTTATCTTGAACCATTGATACGGAAATAAAAACTCATTAGTACTTTGACTAACAAAATCAATCCCACTAGAGCAGTCAATACATGCATTAGGTGCATTAGGGTTGGTTTTGGTAAAAGTGGAGCTCGAAATATTAAAGGCAATAGAGCAATTACTTATATTATTTGTTTTTACAACGGATGATTTAATGGGGTTAAGAAGTTGAACGCCGATTGGCTTAATTGAAGTATTAGCAATTGTATTGTTTTCAAAATAAAGGTAATCGTACAACACATCTTTTCTTTTACCATTATAATAGTGAAAAGCAATATCGTTATCAATAAATGTATTCAAACCAATATATACATCACTCAATGCATCATAAGGTGCAGAAAATTGTGAATAACAAGCTATCCCATAAGAATCCGCATTAGCAGCAATTTGCTGAAATGTACAGCCGGAAACGAACACAGCATCACCGGCAGATATGTTAGTCGCATGAAACCCAATATTGTTTGATTGGAAAACAGAATGGAGAACTGTTATATTTCCACCCATTTCATTAAGAACTCCTGTTCCGTTATTACTAAAGAACGAATTTTCTATCACCGACGGCGGTCCAACATTGCTTGTATAATATATCGCTGTTCTGTTAATAACACCATTCGTTTGAAAATCTTCGAGCCTCAAACCATCCACTGAAACTCTTCCTCCTGTACTTGTTATTTTTAGGGCATTTAAAAAATTCACATCCGTTACAGTACCATTGAACTGAATTCCCTGATCGGTCGTTAAGGCTGTTACAGTGTTAATATTCTTAAATGTGATACGTCCGGAGCTAATGTATATTTGCGGAAGCTGGGAAGTAAGTTTAACCAGGTTATTCCCCGTACCGTTTTGCACATTAAAATAAACAGTCACTGCGGCTCCCGCATTGGCATCTGCAACTGCCAAAGGAATAATATCATCCAACTCACCTGTGGCAGATGTGTTTACCGTTTCAACAGTAACGGTGTAGGAAGTTGGAGGAGTAAAGATGATTTGAGCACCACAGTTTAACGTAGTAGCAAACAAAACTATTACTATTATCTTAAAATATTCTTTCATATTATATTCAATTTGTCTGAAATAAATTATCCTTAGCCACCTGTTGACGGGTTAGTGCAAGGTCCCAATTGCTTGGTTACATCTACTTTTTTACCCGGTTTCACTTTTACACTTCTTCTTCCGGTATGGGAAAATTTTTGATACTGAGAATTGGTTTGTTTAACATCTGCATCTGTTGCAGCATTGTTAATTGCCTTTTTCATCCCCAAATGTTCATCAGCACATGCCCTGAAATCATAATCCTCAAAACCATCATAAGCGGTTTGTGAATATTTGGAATTAGAGGTGACCTGTATAGGAAGTGTATTATTGTATCCATACACAGCGGCTGAAAATCTATCTAAAGCATCTTTGTTTTCCAACTCAAATCCATAAGGAGAATATGTTGTTACTTCGGAAGCGAATTGCCATCCGGCATTTGTACTTCTTGTCCAATCAGCAGTTTGACCTAGTGGATTTGTCCAATAAGGAACATAGCTGGTGTAAACACCATCTTTACGAATATTAGTATTATTATTCTCCTTTTTATTTTCTCTGCCTGTTAGGAATGCATATGTTTTGAATGGCCTCCAGTTTCCTTTCATTCCTTTTATGTAAGGATTAAATTTATCCGAAGGTTTAGTTCCACATTCGCAAAATGTTTTCCAGTCTTCGTTGAACTCAATTGCAGATGCATTTAGCACTTCCGTATTTGTTCCTATTGCAAGTTCAAATTTTGAGGTAGTTGAATTCCATTGCAATGGATTTTTTAAAGCAACTAGCTGACCAACTGAAACCGCAGCCTGGTTGCGACGACCGGAACGAATGATTTTGGCCTGTTGGATGAGTGCATTGTCAACTACAGTTCCATCAGCATACAAAAATTTAAAAGGTGATTTACTCACTACCCATGCTTTAAATGTGTTATTAATTAAAACCTCGTCACCTTCAACAAAATACTTACTGTAAGTTGGATCCGCAATATTTCCACCACCGGTAATTGGTGCAAAATCCATTTCTACCCCAATGTTTTGATAGGCTCCGCCCATTCTATCATAGGCCCAATGCGCGGGATAGTTGAATGAGTATACATTGTCATCAAAATTATTTTTGGTTTCGGTTAATAAAACATTACCTGTTTCAGCATCCCATAGTTTGTTTTTGGTTACTACGTTAGAACCCAAATCATAAGCAATGGTTTGATCTAAAATACCGAAACGGTTAATTACTTTAGTTACAACAGCTGATTTAAACGCTACTTCCTCCTGATGATAAGCAGGCCAAAAAGTAAGTACTCCAAGTGGAATAACTCCCAGAATAAAAGCATCGGCATTAAATTGCCCTTCGGCATTTCTACTCACGTTTCTATGCTCGTTCATATCCACCGTCATATCATACTCAAGGCCAACCAAATTATTTTGAACTGAACCATCTTTGTTTATCACAAGTACTTCGTTATCCAAACGGTCTCCATTTCTTTTGTATTTATATTCAATACCGGAAATATATTCATCCTGACTTTCTTTACCCTGTGCATATACAAACTGTGATTTTTGTTTACCATGCATATCATTAAGCTCGATTACAAAGCCCTGAGAAACGGCTAAAAGATCCTGAGCAATAATTTTTAAGGGGCTAGGGAAAAACTTTGAAGGATTATATCTTTTCCTTTGCACAGTAGTTTTATTTAATTTAACCGGAAAATCTTTAGCTGTATAAAATTCATGCACCACTTTTCCTGTACCGTGTCGACTTAAATTTGCTACCTGACTGGAAATACTCCTTACTTCTACTTTGGAATATCCAACTGAAGCAGCAGGAAAAAAAGATTCACCGTAAGGTTCTTCCTGAAAATAATCATCATCCGGAGCTAAAATATTTTTCTCTGAATAAAAAACTGGCTGACGCCAAGGGTTTTCATCGTTGGCAATTAAAGGTTCGTAAGTGGCAACTCCTGAACTGATTTCTTTACCGTTTTTATCCTTAGTGCCATAATTGTAAATTTGCCCGTATTCAGAATCCTGATAAGAATTATCCTCTGCTAAGGTTTTCCAATTATCGTTAAGTCTCAACTCTTTTACACGATATCCTCCACCCAGCTTTTTGTTGGTGGGGCTGTATAACCTAACAAATGATTTCTTCGGAACAAATTCGGAGGAACATCCCTTTTTCCACATTGCTTTTCCCATACCACCTTTAAACACATCAATAATTGGCTTAAGTGACGCAACCAGAGAATTTATAAAATCAACTGCGGTAACCCCATCATCAATTGTTTGGTCATTATTGTGAGCCACCTCCGGAAAATTAATTTTCGTGAAATTCATGCCCGCCATCGATAAAGGATTTATTTGATTGTTGGTAGTAACTCCTGCAATGCCGTCATCCATCTCAGTACCTTTTACCTTGAAATAAACAAAATGGCGCCCACCCAGATTTTTATACCCTATTTTATCGGGAGTGTTTTGATCAATATCTAATGTAGCGTAACCCGATACATATTCATATTTATTATTATCATTTACCCGATTAAGATCAATAAGTGCCCTAAAATAAACAACCGCAATATCTTCATTTGACGCTGTTTTTGTTTTTTGCAGAGCGCCATTTTCGTTATAGAAAAAGGACTTTTTTATATTCTCACCATCCAGAGTACCATAGTTATTTATTAAAGACGTGGCTGTTGGAGCATCAATTTCAAATGCCAAAAACAAATTACTTTGCGGATCACCCAATCCGGCAATATCATAAAGTTTATTTCCTGTAAGATTTGCGAAATTAGAGTTAGCGAGATCAGTTTCATTAAAGCAACCATGTAATTTAAACATTTGCATAGCACGTTTATTCTGTACATAAGCATAATCATCAGCCTCGTAGTTAACATTTATTTTTCCTCCCGATGGCAGTTCAATTTCGTTAAGAGCCCAAGCCGCTGCGTATTTGTCTGCGTCTATTTTATCCTGTACGGCATAAGGATCTTCGGATGTAGTAGTGTTAGCTACAGAAAAATAGTTGTAGTTTGTTCCAGGCAAATTCGGTTTATAATTCCCCCATCTGTCATAATTTTTTGACCCATAGTCGTAGTTTTCTGAATAGTTAAATTTGTATGGAGATAATCGTCCTTTATTAGAACCCTGATAAGTAAAAAACACTTCCTTCAATGTTAACTTTCCAAATTTTCCCTCAAAGCCTGCATTCATTTCATTTCCATATCTATCCAACTCCGACACACCATTGTTATTAGGAACGCCTTTACAAAGACTATAATCATAAACAAAATGCACAGTTTTAAGTGGAGAAGGGTTTGTTGGGTTTGTTTCCAATTCCTTTTTAGTGTACAACTCAATCTTATCTAATTTTTTTAAGGGGAAATTAGAGTTGATTCCACCATTTTCATTCATTACACCAAAGCCATCCTTTCTGGCACTGGTATAAAATACTGCAACATAATTTTTTGTTTCTATTGAGTGCAGGTTCCAGATTTCTTTTTCTCCATAAGTATAACTAGCTTTATCATCACCCCGCAAACCCTTTTTTGATAGCATGCCCTCATTGGGAGAAGCCATGTTTTGTTCAAATGGAATTCTCCATTTGAATTTATGACTTTCGTTATTATTATCAATTGCCTTGGTGTAATTAAATTTGGTGTAATTACCCAAATCATTACTACTTGGTCCATTACCATCTACATCCACATAATCCACAGAAAGCACTGAGCTCAATAAGTAGGAATGCGTATAGGGCGGCATACTGGTACGAGAGTAAAAATTATCAATCTGCTTATTATTTTTATCGTCGTTATCCGGATGGTCTCCGCTAGAAAAATAGCTAACAAGGCCTTTTTCATAGTCTATTTCACCATCAGATGTATTAACAGCAAAAGAGACTTCTTCCTGAGAAAGATTGTATGCAGGTATACCATATATGTAACGTGCTCCATCACTTCTTACAACCGATAACTCAGACATGTGATGATTTATAGATTTTCCGTTTTTCGGGTCAGTTCTTGGGTAGCCCGGTTTTCCCGTCTGATCAGCTGGGTTTTTAAACATACTGATATTATTGCCAGTATAACTATAAACCTGTTTTTCAACTGCTACATTAAAAGCATCCTGAGCATTAAGTTGCGAAAACACCTCATTACGTTTTGCACGGTGATTACGTGTATTTCTTTCAGGAATTCCAACTACTCCAAGCCCTTCCACATCGTATTCGTTTTTCGCAAAAAGATTTTTCGCAAAACGACGTTCCAGGTTAATACGCATAGGTTTAGAACCCATAATAATGGCGTCGTAAAACTCGCGATCACTTTCCGCTACTTTTTCTCCTGCCAAAGCAAAGTAGTATGGCTCATAGGTTCTATCATCTAAGCGGGAATCTTTACTCCTGAAAGAAAGAGCTACTTCACTTCCTCCATCTTTACCTGACCACATACCTGACTCTGCGTTGGATTGTCCCAAGGCCACATTTACTCCAACTTTGGCCACATTTCCTGCATGGTAAGCTAATCCTAATCCTCCGTTTAAACCTTCAGCTCTGTTATACACCTTCGCATCATATAAAACACCTATATCACCTCTGTGTGGTCTGAATGTGCCTCCAATTCCCTGGCCTTTTACTGCAAATACATCATAGGTGAAATTGGTTAAGTGTAAGTTTGGTGTATGCTTAGTATAAGAACCATCTTTTTCTCTGTTCATATCAACCAGTTTTTTTTCATCAGTATAATTGCTGTTTGAAGATGCCGCATGTTCCATATTCATATAACCGTAGGCTCTTAACTCCTGACTTCTTCCTTCCTTGTGCTTTAAAAATTGCGTTGAATAATAAGCGGAAAGTTTATTGCTTGGAGATGTCCCTATGATTTCGGGACCGAAGGCTATATCAAAAGTAAAGCCTATGTTCATCATTTCATTACCGATATATGGGGTATAGGTTGGATTAGAAAAAGTAAAGGCAAACTTACCTCCACCTGAAGAGTTTGACACACTGGATCCCGTTACCTGGTAATCAGAGTTTTTAATCGCCTTATAAGTAGTTGCTTCCCGTGAATAAGAATAATTTATTGCCTGTAGCCCTTGGCCCGAATTCAAATGAAGACCTATACCATGAGTCGTTGAACTTACCGTTCTGTTTGCATAAGCATCAACTTTATTACTATATCTAGTGTACGAAACACTTGGGGAAATACCTAAGCCTGTTTGTGAACTTGAATTTAATCCTAAACCTGCATTATAGCCACTTTTGTCAGCAGAGTGCATTCTAACAGTTAAATTAGCCCCTAAATCAGTAGCAAATCCCTGATAGTTATTGTATTTAATGCCTGCACTTAATGTCAAATTTCCACCTAACTTTTTACCTTTTCCAAATAGTTCCAAATCTTTCGCATAGCTTATACCCATTGTTTGGTTAGCACGCATATTCAATTCCTTCTTAACAATGTCGCCATCAAAATCATCAGGTAATGAGCGCATGTTTCGGTTAATAACTCCGGGATTAATATTCCAGCCAAGGCCAACCCAGCTTGCTTCCTGGTCGTTGGTAATGCCTGCATCATAACTCAAATTAACCGGGTATCCTTCAACATCCAAAAGAGGAATATTATAATTAAAATCGCCTGAAAAAACATCCACCATGTCGCTAGTAGAAACAGGCGTAAAGCTTTGCATCTCAGGCTGTGAAGGCCCACTTGTAAGTGCCATAGCTGCGGTAGGTAAAAAAGCATCAGCTATCAGGTTAATAGCAAGAAATAATGCAATGATTTTTTTTGTCCTTTTACTTAGTCTCATACTTATATTTCTAATTTAGGAATATGGTTTAATTTTTCTTTTGGAATAGTAATGTAAATATTCCCTTTATTAAATATTTTATCTTCAAACAATAATTGCTTTGCCGTATTCTTCGAGTTTACATTTTTAGGAAAGCCTAATACAAAAGACGCATGTGGAGCCAAACCATACACTCGTTCATAATGATACAAAACACAGTTTGCGGTGTCACCCCCACTGATTAACTTAAAATCGTTTTGCATTTTAAAGGAAAAATATTCGAGGCGTGCATAATATTCGCTTTCTTCTTTTATTCCCACACGCAACAATTCACTTTGATCAGCATTTGAATTGATACGAAAAGAAAAATAGTCCATTCCTTCATATTCTTTTATTTTTTTCGGCAACTCTTCTTTTAAAGTACTATCGATCTCCAAATCACTTAAGGCAAGGTAATCAAGCGGTTTATAAAATGCGGAGAAAGTAAATTCTCCAATAGTTTTATCCGCAATCAATCCGTTTCCCGGGTCTTCGATCCAGTTTATATAATCTTTCGGCCCTAATGAGGAAGGAACAGACACAGAAGCTACTGCTTCAGTGCTTTCATTTGCCGTTTCCGTGGTGCCTTCGTTTTTACCACAGGAAACGAACATCTGCAAGGCCACTAACAAAAAAAGATATGTGCTTAATTTTTTTATCATAATCCCTTGTACTTATTATTTACATAAGTGGTAATCTCTTTTGTAATATCAATTTTTTCTTCGGCATACATTATTGCTCCTGTTCCATCAGCACCCAGTATAACTGAATAACCTTTTTCTTTCCCATAATCCCTCACATACTGGTTTATCTGGCTTACTATCTGCTCATAATATTTCGCTCTTGTATTTTCACTGTCACTATCCAGTTGTTGCTTCTTTTCCAAAAAATAAGCTCTTTTCGTTTCAAACAAAATAACTTTTTCATCATCTTTCGGGTTGTTTTGCATTTGATTAAAAATTAGTTTTAGATCAAGCTCCAGGCTGTCTATAATTTTTTTTCTCGCAGTTTCCGTTTTAAGATACTTTGCATCCATTTCCTTTTTATAATCAAAATCACTATAAACTTTATTCACATCCATCCATACAATTCCACTTTTCCCTTCCTTAAAATAAAGCAGAGCGCCCAATCCAAGTATTAACAAAACAGCAACCGATATATAAATTTTCTTCATCATTATTATTGATATTTAAACTTTAAAAAGAATGATTCGTTTTTTTCACTGGTTACTTCCAGTGTAAAGAATTTCCCAACATCAGCTCCACCAAGGGTCAGGTTAATCTCATATCGATTATCTCCGTATACTTTTGGAGTAGTTGTATTACTAACCCTTACAACACGTTTACTATCTGTTATTTTATATGTCAAATTTCCAGTTACATATTCTTCTAAAAAAATGAATTTGAGTTTATTATCAATAACCTGATAGAAACTTCCGTCAAGTGTTTTCTTTAAATGTGCAAAAGCAGTTGCGGGATCTATAATTACTGTTATTAATATCTCATCAGATCCCGTACAAGCATTTGCATCTGTTACAATAAGTGTATATGTTGTTGTTTGATCCGGTACTACAGTAGGGTCAAATGTATTACCTACCTGAGGGTTCATGCTTACACCATTGGGCGTCCATTGATATGTATATGGTGGTGTACCTGAACTAACTGTTGCACTTAAGTTTACAATAATACCTTGTGACACACTTTGATCAACTCCTGCATTAACTATAGGGTTAGGATTTACATTAATAACTACCGTATTAGTAGTTGAACAGTTTGATACACTTGTTCCCGTAATGGTATAGGAAGTTGTTGAGGTTAATGATGGAGTTGTAAATGGATTAGCAGTAGATCCTGTATTCCAAACGTAGTTATTGGCTCCGCTTGCTGTTAAAGTAGTTGTTTGTCCGTCACAAATGGAGGTATTTCCGGTTATGATAATTACTGGATTGGGATTAACCACTACAGAAAATGTTCTGGTTCTTACACAAATAATCTCCCCAATTGTATACGAAACACTTAATGTATAAGTAACCGTGGCATTAGATATACCTGAATTCACCGGGTTATGAGTTGCGGTTGCAGTATTGGCAACAAATCCGGAAGGGCCTGCCCAGCTATATGAATTAACTGTAATTGGCAAAACAGAACTCGGTGCAGTTGCGGTTAATGTTACTGTACTTCCTGAACACACAGGATTAGGATTAATATTTCCGTTCAGTATAACTTTTTTGCCAAGTACGAGACATGAATTACCCGGGCTAATTATCAGCACAGGACCAATTATTCTACTTGAATTTGCCGGAGGATTATCTAAATATATTGGTCCATTATTAGGTGGAGTTTGATCCCAAATCATTAAATAATTTCTTAAGTATGCTGAATTCTCATTGGTTGAAGTCCTTGAAATAACAATTAAAGGATACATTGAACTATCAGGATTTCCATTAAGATCAGGAAGAGTGATAGGTCCATTTATAGAGCCGGTATTTTCATTAATAAAATCTTTGGTAGAGATAAAACTGTTAACACCCACATTTACTGTTCCCTTCGATTTGAAAATTCTTTTCACGGATAAATTTCCACTAATATTTGCAATAGCTGTACTTGTAGAAAGCAAAAAATCTCTTTCCAATTGAACTGATCCTCCACTGGTAAATATTGCGTTCTTAATTTCCATTGACCTTGCTGTAATACCTGTTTTATTTATAAACTCGCCCTTCTCAATGTTTACATCATTAGTAACAAAAAACTTCCCTTCATTAACAATTAAGGAGTGGATAGTGCTTTGCGTAAATGATTTTCCTACAAAGATGTTTGACTCCTTATTAATAAACCATTGAATCTCTCCATTATTATAGGAAAGGTTCACATTCTTTGAAATATTTATAGTGCTTTTTAATTTATTAATAATTATTACTCTACCCAAGTTTTGTCCATTGCCCCCAATGTTAAAATCAGAAGCAAAATTAATTGTACCTGAATTATTGAGTTCTTTATTACTGCGTCCATCCATACTCACTGCCTTTTTCACATTGAGCATTCCGTTAGGGTTTACATTAAGTGTAAAAGGGGAGTTGCTTACTGTTAATTGGCCGCCGATATTTACAAAACCGGTGCACTCAATTTTTGTACATAATTTTAAATCGTTGTTTGAAACATTCATCAGTACCCTACCGCGCGTAACTGTAAAATCTTTTGTAACATTAAGGTTAGCAACTGATTTTTCATCCGGAGAATTATAAATATTTAAAGAGATAAGATCTTCTTCTGAGTCCCTATGAATGTCAATCCATCCATTCACAACCATTTTAGAATAAGTATTGATTGTAGTATTAGACCCATTCCCAAAGTCTAAGTTCTTTAATTCTATTGAATTATAATTATTAATAGTTAAAGGGTCTGCATTATTCAAAGAAACGATTCCTGTTAACTTACTATATAATCCATGGTTATTAAATGTACCCGAATTAAAAACTATGTTATGCACAGTACCCTCATTACACAATGTTCCTCCATTTAGTATAATTGTACCCGTAAAATCAAAATCTTTATGGACACAAAATGATTCACCAACATTTACCGTATAACTTGAGGGCGTATTAGAATCTATCATTCTATCGCATGTTCCACATTGAGCGATCGTTTCTTTGTGCAAAAACAGAGAAAAGAACAAAAACATAAGTGGAATTAAGTTCTTAAATTTTATTTGAAGCATAAACTCTTAATTAGAATTGATTACACCGTTATTTGTTAGCGTACCTGCACCCAACACTTGCTGGCAATTAATGATACTATTATTCAATACGGTCCCTGAATTATTTTGGATATTCGTTTCAATATTCATTACACCATTGTTCATGAAATTAGCACCGCTGATCGTAAGAGTTCCGGCAAAGTTAATCACTGAGCTCACCCCGTTGTTCAGAATACTTCCTGTTGAAAGTGTTATTGCTCCCGGAAAACTCATATTTCCGTTATTGGTTATTTCACCAAGTGTACATGTAAAGTTCTCCGGTTTAAAAATTCCTTTATTACAAATAACACCTCCATTTAAAATAACATTTCCTTTAACAACACCATTGCTATCAATACATAGGATTTGACCCACCGTAAGAGTGTATGAGCTTGTATCTATATCATTAATGTTTACTGTACATACACCACATTGAGCTTTTGCGGCAGAATTAATTATAAACAGGAAACCAATTAAACTGAGAATTTTTTTCATAGTCGCTTTTTAATGTTATTTAGATTTTATTATTTTAATTAACGTCAACAATAGTTTAAATATTGTTAAAAAAACCATAAATCAAAACTAATTTTAATTTTCTCGTTCATTGTACCGTTTACTAAGTTTTTGGCGCATTTTAGCGTTTTTCGATAAACAGACGCTTTTAATCGACTAAATAAAGTTGAGCAAGTTACACCAATGTGAAAAATAAATTAATTCAATTTATTTTGTGCTCATGCTTTGAGTACTGAACATTGGTTAATGCCGAATAGGTTGCCTTTTGAAATCGGTCGAAAATTTAATACACTTCGGTATAAGCATACCGTTCAATAGCTGTGAACTTTTCTCAGCGGAGCTAAATCCGAGTAATCTACTATTGGTATTTGCTTGTATTCGTCCCAATAACTATCGGGCTCCAAATTTTCCTACAACAGAATTATTCTTACTATCGGAAGTAGGTGTGTAATTAGGGATATTACCAAACCCCTATTCTGATTCTTATCCCATTCTGTTGTTTCCTTCTTTTAATTAACTTTGCAGCTCAAATTTACATCATGTCGCGTATACTCACCGGAATTCAAAGTACCAATATTCCTCACCTTGGAAACATATTAGGAGCAATGCTTCCTGCTATTTCCATGAGTAAAGAACCCAATAACAATTGTTTGTTTTTTATTGCTGACCTTCATTCTTTAACTACCATTAAAGATGCTGCCTTCAGAAGAGATAGCACTTATGCGGTTGCTGCCGCATGGTTGGCATTGGGCTTTGATGTAGAAAAGAATTTATTGTATCGTCAAAGTGATGTGCCTGAAGTTTGTGAACTTACCTGGTATTTGAATTGCTTTACCCCCTACCCTATGCTTGCCAATGCACACTCATTCAAAGATAAATCAGATCGGTTGAGTGATGTGAATGCGGGGCTGTTTACATATCCTGTGCTTATGGCTGCTGATATTTTATTATATGATGCAGACTTTGTTCCCGTAGGTAAGGATCAATTACAGCATTTAGAGATCTCAAGGGATATTGCAGAAAAATTTAATCATATGTATGGCGAAACATTTGTTGTTCCTCAACCGAAGATCAGTGAAGAAGTAATGCTTGTTCCCGGGACTGACGGAGAAAAAATGAGTAAGTCACGTAATAATTTTATCAATATATTTTTACCCGAAAAAGAATTGAAGAAAAGTGTAATGTCGATAATTACCGATGCCAAAACACTTGAAGAGCCTAAAGACCCGGACACCTGCAATGTTTTTAAGATATATCGTTTGGTCGCTGATAACGATCAGATAGAAACTATACGCCAAAAATACGTGGAGGGTAACTATGGTTATGGTCATGCAAAAACCGCATTATTGGAAGTCCTCCTCGACAAATTTGCAGAAGCCAGAAAATCATACATTGAGTTAATGAATGATAAGAACTTGCTTGATCGTGAGTTAAAAAAAGGCGAAGACAAAGCCAGGATACTTGCTTCGGTTGTGCTAAAAAGAGTAAGAGCAAAAATTGGTTTCTAACCGCCTATTCCTTTTCTTTTAGGCTGAAATTAAACTGTCTTTATAAATAATAATCTCTATTTTTGATAAGACAATAAATTAAATGCGCAAAGGCAGTTTAAAATTTCTATTTGCTTTTTGTTTCCTCTTGCCTGTGATGCATATTCGTTCACAGGGATTACAACCTCTTTGTCAAAATTATAATACTATAGATTATATTGAAGATCTTGAGTTCCACTGTGCAACCTCAGACAATAAAGGAACTATTTATTTCGGAACCAACTTTGGAGTTTTAGTTTACAAAGGCGAACGAAAAGCTCAGGCTAAAGGTTGGGATTTTTTACTGTTGCCCGAAGCGGATATCATCTATTCATTATACCTCGACACCCTAACCAATAGGTTATATGTGGGAGGCGAAACACAGTTGGGATATTTTGATCTTAAAAACTATTATTCAGGTACATTCGTTTCATTAAATGACCGGCGTTCTGAGGAAACCAAAAACACTCAGGTATGGCACATCAATAAAATAAACAACACGTTTGTTTTCCATACTGTAAAAGCCTTGCTTGTATATCAAAATAATCAGTTAAAAAGTATTCCAGCACCTTCTGATGCCATTTTTCACAATGTATTTGAATATACTCCCGGAAAATTGTTAATCAATACCATTAATAAAGGATGGTACGTTTATGACGGGCAATTAAAAAACGTAACGGGGAGTGATAAGCTTCCTCTGGACAAATGCTACAGTATCATCAATGCCACAGATAACACTACTTATGATCTTTTTTATCGCAATTCAGGGGTCGTCCGGATCAAATTGAATGCTCAAAATATTGTATCCGCAGAAAAAATAAGTAGTGTTGCCTTCGATAAATTTCTGAATGAATCCCAAATTTACAACGCACAGTTAAGTACTGATAAAGAAAAAATAATTTTAGCCACACTCACACAGGGGGCATTTATTATTAAAAACACTTATCCATTCGATACAAAAAATATAATTTCTGAAACAAGCACTTCCACAAACATTAAAAGCGCCATGGGGTTGTTCTGTGACAAACAAAATAATACCTGGATCTTAGGAAAGACCAACCTTTCAATTCTTCCTTCAGATCTAACCTTGTTTTATAATGACCTTGCAGGAGTTACCGTTCTGGATATGTGTAATACTAGTAACGGTAATTTTGTTGCAACAAAAAACGGGCTTTATAAAGTAAACTCAAATTACCTCGATCCTAATGCCATTACTAAGCTCTCAAATGAGATATATAAAAAATTGGATGTCTCTGGCGATACTGTTTTTTGTTTAAGAGATTTCGGATTTGATAAATTCATCGGACAAAAGATCGAAAAGAAAGAGTTCGAATTCTTCGCAAACGACTTTTGCATATATGACAATACAGTATGGGTAGCTGGTGATGATGGAATCAGAAATGCACGCGCAACAGGTCGTGATGCGGTTACTTATTTTCGGGGCGACAACATATTGCAATTACTTTCCTTTAAGAATAATTTTTACGCTATTTCTGAAAACAAAGGAGTACTTCTTCTTGATTACGATTTCGGCCTCCTTCAAACCATTCCATTCGACAAGCAGTTTAAAACTCTAAATCTCGCTCTTCTGTTTATTTATAACGGAGAGATCGCTCTTCGAAACATTGATAATACATTTAAATGGAAGAGTAATCATTTTGTTCCTCTTAATCAGGAGGTGAGAAAAATCTGGTCCCATGGTATTATAACTTCATTACCTGATCGGGTTAAAAGAAAAACAAGGGTTTTCACGTTTGAATATGACAGCCAGAACAATACTCATCTATATCTAAACTATGGCGACAAGCCTTTTCTGGTTAATTCATTTAGAAGCACCGTTGAAGTCAACGATATTGTTCAGGCAGGTTCCTCCTATTTAATTGGAACAAAATCGGGGTTGTTTTTGAGTCTCCTGCATACCGAAAAGAAAAAAGAAAAAGTAAACATCTTCAACTTCAAAACCGATACAATTGAATATGACCCTGGTTCTGAAATATTTATTCCATTTGATCACAGTAAGAATATTGAAGTATTATTCTCTTTAACCGGTTTCTATAATAAATCCGACAATACATCTTACAAATATCGTTTGATTGGATACGATAGTATATGGAAAGACAATTACCTGACTCGTCTCAATTTCAACAGTCTGCCTTCCGGAAAATACACTCTTGAGATAAAAGGAATTTATGGTAATTCTCTTGAAACGGAAATCTCTCAGCTAAAATTTACGATTGGCAAACCATGGTGGGCAACATGGTGGGCAATGGTTTTATTTGTTATACTGGCATTCACATTGATCTATACAATAGTTCAATTAAGTATTTATCGCCTGAAAAAATCAAAAATCAGACTTGAAAAAATTGTTACCGAACGAACACTTGAGATCGCTACACAAAAAAATGAAATCGAGCACAAAAACAAAGAAATAACAGACAGTATTAATTACGCCCGAAGAATTCAAAGTGCATTGCTTACAGATGAAAATTATTTATCGGAAAATTTCTCAAATGCATTTATACTTTACCAACCCAAAGATATAGTTAGCGGCGATTATTATTGGTTTAATAACATTAACGGCATCGAATGTATTGTTATTGCTGATTGTACCGGGCATGGCGTACCCGGCGCGTTTATGAGTATGCTGGGAGTCGCAAAATTAAACGAAATCAAAGCGGAGAATATCAATCAGCCAAACATAATATTAAACCGGTTAAATCGGTTGATCTTTGAAACGCTTGGGCAAGGAAAACCTAATACTGATAGCAGGGATGGAATGGATGTGGCAATTATTACCATCGACAAAGCAAATAATAAATTATGTTACGCAGGAGCTAACAGAAGTTTGGTAGTAGTTAACCGTGAAACAAAAACACTGGAAGAAATTAAACCAACCAAATTACCTGTGGGAGGGTCGCAATATGGTCCTGACAGGTCCTATCAATTACATGAAACAGACATCAAAGCCAATTACTCTTTCTTTCTTACAACAGATGGGTACGCAGATCAGTTTGGCGGGCCAAATGGTAAAAAATTCATGACAAAAAAATTAAACGAACTATTCCTTGAAATAGCCTCCATACCATCTTCATCGCAAAAACAACGACTGTTGGATAATTATTTATTATGGAAGAAAAATGTTGAACAGGTTGATGATGTTTGTGTATTTGGTATAAATTTTTAAATTTGTATTAGATCAAAAATTAACATCATGCGTTCACAACTACTACTTCTGATATGCCTTTTTTGTGCAGTAAACATAATGAGATCTCAAACAGATCCGGTGTTTCCAACTATTGCTTCTATTCCTGCCAGCCCTCTTTTTGAGTCGAATGGTGTTTATTACCTGAACCAGGATACCGTTGTTGCCGTAGGTGATAATGGCATGGTATGGAGAAGTATCGACGGAGGTTTTAACTACACTTCCATATCTACTTTTGGCGGAACAAAAAACAACAACAGTGTGATCATGATGAATAATTACATCTGTATTGCCGGCGATAGCGGAACAGTTACTTTCTCAAGCAACAGAGGTGTTTCCTGGGCAAATGCAGCACAGGCTGAACCGTTGATCAACTATCACGATGTAAATTTTGCTGACACCACTTTCGGTGTCTCTGTTGGTGACCTTGGAGATGCAGTAGTGTATAAATGGGTTGGAGGTTTAGGCTGGGCACATATTCCAACAGGGTTGCCCGACAAATTGAATGCAGTTGTTGCATTTAAAACAAGTGCTTCCGTTTTTACTGATGGTGAAGCGCTTGCTGCCGGTGATAATGGTGTGCTTTCGCATTATCAGTCTGGTTCATGGACAAATTCGCTTGCACCTGTACCAACCCGAATCAATGATTTGTATTTGTTTCCCGATAATGCAACAGTAATCGCAGTTGGTGATAGCGGATTGATTATGAGAAGCACAGATTTTGGTTCTAACTGGAACATTGTTCAAGGAGGCACCGCAGAAAATTTAAATGGTGTGAGTAATGGAATCAATGCGGGCGAAATATACGCCGTTGGTGATAGTGGTGTTATATATGTGTCTGCAGATAATGGATTAAGTTTCACCAGATACACCATAGGATTCACAAATTCAAATTTGAAAAGCACCTCTGCACGTAACCCCCGCGGAGCATTTGCAGGTTCAGGAAGTACTTTGAGAACAATTGTAGCAGATACCATTAACATTATTAGTGTTGCCGGTTTCCCAGCATGTCCAATCACCGATTCAATAGAAGTTATCTTTGATTATACAGGAACATTCGGAACATTCAATTATTTTTTACTTGAACTCTCTGATGCAAGTGGTTCTTTTGCTAATCCTACAACTATTGGAATGAACACTCAAACCATTAGCCCGGATACAATCTATGCATCAATACTAAATAATAATATAGGCGGTACTGGATATCGTGTAAGAATCAAGGCGAGCGAGCCGTTGATCTCTTCCAATGATAATGGAACGGATCTTACGATTTTTAATGGTCCCGGAATACCAACCATCTCATTGTCCACTGACCAAACTCAATTATACACACAGTCTGTTTCCGGAATCACTTACGAATGGCTATACAATTCTGTTCCTATACCATTCGCTACAGATACAGTGGTAGCCACCGTTGGAAATGGAATATATACATTGATTGTTACAAACGGGAATGGATGTCAGTCTATGAGCCAATACAACTACCAACTCACTGGCATTTTCAAACCTGTAGCTTCATCAAAATTCCAAATCAGTCCAAACCCAAATGAGGGTATCATGCATATTGTAAATGCCGGCTCATATATGAACAGCGATATTCAGATCTTTAATATTATTGGTGAAGAAGTTTATAAAGGAAAAATTACCGGTACAAAACAATTACTGAATATTGAGGCATTAAACAATGGAGTTTACTTCCTTAAAATAGGTAGCCAAATACAACGGTTTATAAAAAATTAAAGCTGGATTCGTAAGATCATTTGCTCTTGCTTCGATTTAGGTATACCAGTTTTTGGACCTATTCTTATATTTCACCCCACTTATTCACCACTTATCCTATTTATCGTTTCTATTGATTGAAAATGTGTATTTTGGCTGCAAATTTCAAGATAAATGAACAAATATTGGCTTATACTTTCGATGGCAGCAACTACGGTTGCTTTCGCTCAAAAAAAATCAGGAATCCGTTTAGATATAGTAGATAAATCCGTAGACCCGAAACAGGATTTTTATCAATACGCTTGTGGAAGCTGGCTCAAAACCAACACTATTCCGGAAACTGAATCTTCCTGGGGAAGTTTTAATGAGATCAAAGACAGAAACGATAAAAACCTGAATGCAATTTTAGCAGAGGTTTCTAAAGATGTTGCTGCAAAACCGGGAAGTAACCGCCAAAAAATACGTGATTTTTATAATCTGGCGATGGATACTGCAAAACTAGAAAAAGACGGTATTAAATACATCACTCCTTACTTTACAGGAATTGATAAAATTAAAACCAACGCCGAACTTTTAAAAACCATTGCAAGTTTTCATACTCAGGGAATCGAAAACACATTTAGTTTTGCTGTATTTGCTGACCTTAAAAACAGCACTGTAAACACTACTTACATTGGGCAAGCCGGTACTTTTTTACCGGATAAAGATTTTTATTTCGACGCAAAATACGAAGCTATTCGTACCGCGTATATGCAACATCTTGAAAATATGTTCCAGAAATATGGCTATTACCCTGAATCAGCCAAAACTTATGCAGGCATTGTTTGGAATGTTGAAAAACAATTAGCTTCCAAATCCATGAACAGGCTGGAGCAGCGTGATATTGAAAAACAATATAATAAATTCACTTCTGCCGATATAGTAAAGAAATATCCAAATCTTCAATTGAACAGTTACTTTCTTTTAATAGGTTTAAAAAAAGCGCCTAAAGAGATAATAGTATCTCAATTGGATTTCATGGAAAACGTTAACTCCATGATGAAAACAGTTCCATTAAATGATTGGAAAATTTATCTAAAATACTGCATCATGCATGAAGCAGCCGGTTATATGAACAACGATATTGTTCAGGAAAATTTTAATTTTTATGCTAAAACCCTAAATGGGGTTAAGATGCGTAAACCACGTTGGAAAACAAGTTTAACCGCTGTTGATGGAGCATTGGGAGAAGCATTGGGGCAAGTATTTGTAGAGAAACATTTTAATGCTGATGCAAAAAAGAAAGTAAATGAGATGGTTGATAATCTTATTGCTGCCTATAAAGAAAGAATTGCTTCCCGTGTTTGGATGAGTGATTCAACTAAAAAGAATGCGAATGAAAAATTAGTTAAGATCATTCGTAAATTGGGTTATCCTGATAAATGGAAAGATTATTCTACTTTAACTATTAAAGCGGATGCTTATGTATTAAACCACTTCCGTGTAAATAAATTCGCTTACAAAGAAATGATAGCTGACATGGGAAAACCGGTAGATAAAACCAAATGGGGAATGACTCCGCCAACCATTAATGCATATTATAATCCAACAATAAATGAAGTGGTTTTTCCTGCCGGAATTATGCAGGTTCCATTCTTCGATCCTACAGCTGATGATGCCTTTAATTACGGGATTATGGGTTCCGTGATCGGGCACGAACTTACTCACGGTTTTGATGATCAGGGAGCTCAATTTGATGCTGACGGTAATTTCAAGAACTGGTGGACCGAACACGATATGAAAAATTTTGAAGCAAGAACCGGTGTTTTAGTAAAACAATTCAATGAGTGTGTTGCAGTTGACTCCACACGTGTAAATGGTGAACTTACATTAGGAGAGAATATTGCAGATCTTGGTGGTTTAACTATGTCATATTATGCATACAAAAAATCACTAAACGGAAAACCCTCAGAAAAAATTGATGGTTACACCGGTGAACAACGTTTCTTTTTAGCTTGGGCACAAGGGTGGAAAACATTGATGCGTCCACAAGCCCTAAAACAAATGGTAGCTACCAACCCACATTCACCAGGTAATTTCAGGGCAAACATCCCATTAACCAATATGCCTGAATTTTATGAAGCATTTGAAGTGAAAGAAAATGATAAAATGTATCGTAAGAAAGAAGAAAGAGCGGATATTTGGTAGGTTTCAATTTCCTTCGACCAACCTGTAAATAGTTTTGAAAACGTTCCTGACTGTATTCGTCAGGAACGTTTTTTTTATAAGTATTGCAATTATAAAAACTCTTGTGTAAATTGCTTTAAAATACTTCCTTATGAAAAAAATTATTTTACATTCCCTCTTATTCATTTTTTTAGCTTTTTCTTCTCATGAACTATACGCCAGAGCTGGAGGTAGTGGCGGTAAAAAAAGTTCCAGTTCAAGAAGTTCATCTTCCTCATCTTATAGCTCAGGTTCATCCTCGTCATACAGATCAAGCGGTTCAAGCGGCGGGCTTTCCACTATGGCCTGGATCGGAATAGGAGGCGGGATTCTTGCTATATGGCTTATCAGGTATTTAATAAATAAAAATAAATCAGGTGCAGGAGCATCCGATTCAGGCAGTTCATCCTTTATTGCTCCACAAAATGGCAACATGCCTGTTATCGGCAATGAATTTTTAGCAGTTAATCCGGGCTTTAATAAAGATGAGTTTAAAGGAAAAGTAAAAATAGCCTTCATGGCCATTCAGGAAGCCTGGATGCAACAGAACCTTTCTAAAGTTAGAAAATGGATCAGTGATGGTGTTTATCAACGTTTCAATCTTCAGTTCGAAATGATGAAAAAACTGGAGCAAGTCAATAATCTTTCCAATATTGATATAAAGCAAATTCAATTCATAAAAGCTTATACCGAAGGAAGCTTTAGTATTATTACTGTAGGTATCAGTTTTAGTATGGATGATGAATTCATCTCCAAAAAAATGAAAGGCTTAAATGAAAAATTTAAAGGAGACAGTGCCACCGAAGTTTGGACCTTCGTGAAAAAATCAGGAAAAGTAGAAAAAGACCTTTATCACTCTAACAACTGTCCTAATTGCGGAAGCTCTTTGGGAGATGACGGAGGCGAAGTAAGTAAATGCCCATCATGTAGTACGGTAACTTATTTAGGTGATTACGACTGGGTTCTTTCAGAAATTACTCAGGAAGAAGATTTTAATGCAGATAATAATACCGTTCCATTGGATCCTTCATTAACTGACTTAATGAGCAAAGAAAGTATTTGCATTCAAAATATGGAAGATAAAGCAGCCAATGCATTTGTTCATTATTTATTTGCAAAAGCATGGAATGACACGAAACCATTTAACCGATTTGCAACAGATGAAGCCTTGGCAGAATTAAAAGCTTCATTTCAGGAGCCATTTGTGTTTAACCGTGTTTACATAAACCGCGTTACCTGCAAACGTTTCGATACAGACGAAGATTTAAATAAATTTCACTTCTCCATAAAATACTCGGGACAGAAAGTTAAACTTTCAAGTGATGACGTTAAATTGATCGATAAAGAAATTGATTCTTTCACATGCAGTCTTACACTTGGTAAAAAAGCAGGTGCCGAACTTTCCAAAGGAAAATTATGGAGTCATGATTGCCCGGGATGTGGTGCTCCTTATGCAGATACAAGCAGTTCAAACTGTAGTTACTGCGGCGAAAAAATCAATTCAACTGACAAAGAATGGGTGGTTACCGCTGTAGCTTGAGTTTTAAAGTAAGAATTTAGATTTTTTGGAGTCGGTTTTTCCCAAAACCTGGCTTTATTTTTGTAAATTTGGTTGTAAATTTTTAAAGATGAAGAAAATAGCAGTATTAGGATTAGTGGCGTGTTTCGGTCTTGCATTTGTTTATAAACCAAATGTAACCCTCGACACTTATAAAGTGATAAAGGTAACCGGAATCATTACATACAAAAAAAGTAATAAGAATATGTTGCAGGGAGATTTGTTTCCTGAAAACGAGCAGATACTTTTTAAAACAAACGATAGCAAAGCGGCAATTATTAGTACTGCTAAGGGAAGATTTATTTTGGCTCCCGGAGCTGATAAAAAAGCGGATGTAAAAGCAAACCTTTTGCCTGCCTCATCCAACATTAGCTCCAGAAGCGGTGCGGTTATAAATATTATCGATCTGCAAAATATGTTTACCGGCAATTATGTTGTACTTGGTAAATCAAGAATTCATATCAATAAAGATAATTTCCCGCAAAACGAAAGCAGCTTCTTTTTCCTTCGTTATAAATACAAAGGAGAAGACATTAGCAAAAAGTTGGGTAACGAAGGCGAAAAACTTATTTTTGATAAAGAACAAATTCTGATGGTTGATGGTAAGTCTATATCAGGGTTTGACTCTCCTGAAGTAAAATTATTTTATACCTCAGATGGAAAATCAAGTCAGCAAATAGGTAATTTTAATCTTTTCATGCCGTCTGACGATGAGCTAAAAAAAGAAACAGCTATACTTCTTGATGAAGTAAAAGATAAAACATATGCCGCAAAAGTAGATGAGTTCCTGGCCTACATGAACGACTTTTACGGAAAAGCCAACAAGCAAAACGCTATGGACTGGCTTAAAACTAATTTTAATTTAGTTCCCTAACACACTAAAAGAGCCAATTTGTATTGGCTCTTTTAGTTTTACCTTGTACATATTATGAAAGTTAAAACAATTTCATTCAACATTATTTTCTTGTTGTTGCTAAGCAAACTGTTTTCTCAAACAGAGCCCAAACATTATTTAGTAATTAACCCCAATGGCCATAAAGGGCAAGTGAGGGAATTACTAGTAACCAAAGATCAGAAACAAGTTGTAACAGGTGGCTTCGATAAGACCATTCGAGTTTGGGATATAGAAACCGGTCTACAATCGCGTGAAATTCTTGGGCAAATTGGCACCGGAAGCAATGGCATGATTTATTGTATGGACCTTTCACCCGATAATAAATTACTGGCTTCGGGTGGCTGGTTCGGAAAAAATGATGAAACTTCAAGCGACATGAGCGACATCAGGATTTTTGAATTTGAAACAGGCAAACTTTTATATGTGTTAAAGGGGCATACCAATGTAATACAAAGTGTTCAATTTACACCTGATGGCAAGTATCTGCTTGCGGCAAGTGCTGAAGACGAATTGTGGTTATGGAACTTAACAACAAAAAAAGTAGAAAGAAAATACAACCATGCAGATAAAAAGTTGGGATTAGATTGGGATGATGAAGTGAGAGATATAACTATCAGCGGTAAACAATTTGTAACTGCGGATCAGTATGGACGAATAAAACTCTGGAGCCTTGATAAAAAAGATACAATCAGGTGTGATCACTATTACGAGCAGATCCAGGCTGACGGGGTTGCCTACAGTCCTGATGGGAATTGGATAGTGGCCTGTATAGATACTTTCTTTACCATTTATGATAAAAACCTGAAACCTGTTCAGGAAGCAACAGGTCAATTTGCTTTTATCAATCCTGCCTTCTCACCCGACGGTACAAAAATAGTATTTGCTGCCACCGGCTCCGGATCAAGAACCTGTGATATTTTGAGTTTGGAAAATGGAGAATGGAAACCCTACGCGGAGTTTTCTGACATCGATAACTCGGTACTTGTTGCGAAATTTATAGATAATGAAACCATTGCATTTTCGGGCGGAAGTAAAGATGAGATCGCCATTGTTAAACTTGGGAAAAAGAATGAAAAGCCCGTCGTTTTGAAACGAATGGTTGGCTTAGGGAAAATACTTTACAATGCATCCCTCAATGATAAAAAATTAGCATACGCCGATGAATGGACCGAAAACTTTGGGCAATCGAAACTCAACAAACAATTCGATTTGTTTTATAAAGAATTTGAAAAACTCAACCCAAAACTTAACTGGAATAAACCGGTTTGGGAAAATGGTGAATATAGTTTAAAACGTTACAAAATTAAGGACGCGGATAACGGAGGCTTGTTTATTAAAAAGAACGGAAAAATTTATGACTCCATTCCACTTGAACATTGGAACGGCAGCGAGCACCACTCGTTTTGTTTTGCCAATAACAATGTTATAACCGGAAATTGTTGCGGACTATTAAGATCATATAATTACAGAGGTGTACAAACATCATACTTTGTTGGGCATGTTGGAATTATTACCGCCCTAACCATTTCATCCGATGGAAAAAGACTGATTTCATCCTCCGACGACAGAACAATAAAAATATGGTCATTAGATGAAATTGGAAAAGGGAGAGAAAATGACAGCATAGGTTCCATTGCCGACTATTGCAAAAAGCAAAAAATTTATGATGGAAATGGATGGGAAATGATATTCAAAATACTCAAAGTAGAAAAGGAATCTAAACAAGCAGGTAAATCTGCATGGTTAAGCGTTATTGACGCAATTGCTAAAAATGGATACCCGAGTAATGCTTTTAAAAGTTATTTCAGTGACCATTTCACCAATGAAATTCTCCCTATTGCATCTGTATTTTTTACAGAAGATGGCGATTGGCTGATCTGGAACGAAAAAGGATATTTTGCAAGTTCTAAAAAAGGAAGTCGATTTGTGGGATATCACATAAACCAGGGACAAAACAAAGAAGCTAAATATTACCCATTTGAGCAATTCGATCTTAAATACAACCGGCCGGATATTATTTTACAAGACCTGGGAATTGCATCTATTGAAGTAATCAAAGCTTATCATCTTGCTTATGAAAAACGTTTAAAGCGAATGGGTGTTAAGGAAGATCAATTATCAGACGACATCCATCTTCCTGAAGTAGTTATCAAAAACAAAACGCATGATGAACAAAAACATATTGTTACTATATCAGTTTCTGCAAACGATGATAAATATAATTTAGACAGGATCAATATTTATGTGAATGATGTGCCCATTTATGGGACCAATGGAATAAATTTAAAAGGTAAACCTTCCAACACTTACACCGGCGATATTTTATGCGATCTATCTCCGGGAAAAAATAAAATACAGATCTCTGTGTTGAATGAAAAAGGTGCTGAGTCATTAAAAGAAACATTTTCTGTAATCAACAAAGAAACAACTAAACCCGATCTGTATATTGTTTCTATTGGGGTTTCTAAGTATTCGGATAAGAATTTCAATTTAAATTTTGCAGCAAAAGATGCGGATGATGTGGCACATTTTTTTGAGAAAAGTAATTTATACAACAAAGTGTTGGTGAAAGAACTCACAGATGAGCAGGTAACTAAAGAGGCAATCATTAAATTAAAAGATGATTTTCTTAAAAATGCCCAAACCAAGGACCTGGTAATGGTGTTTGCTGCGGGTCATGGTGTGCTTGATAAAAACATGAACTACTATTTCGCTACTTACAATATGGATTTTAATAACCCCTCCAACGGAGGTATTGCTTATGAAGAACTTGAAGAGTTATTAAATGGAATAAAACCGGTGAAAAAACTTTTCTTTATGGATAGTTGTCATTCAGGAGAGTTGGATAAAGATGAATACGCAGTTGCCGATCCCGGGGACACCAAAGCTGAACCTGTTGGGGAAGTTAAATTCAGAACCGCAGGCAATGTATCAGTTAGCTCAAAAAGTGGAATGGGTTTATCTCAATCATCACAACTAGCCACCGATTTGTTTGCCGACCTAAGAAGAGGAACAGGTGCAACTATTATATCATCAGCAGGAGGTGCTGAGTTTGCAATGGAAAGTAAAGCATGGAACAATGGTTTATTTACCTATTGCTTTTTATCAGGAATGAAAGAAAAATCGGCCGATAAAAACAAAGACGGCAATATCATGCTCAGTGAAATTGAAGAATATGTGCATGATAAAGTAGCTGAACTATCGGGTGGAAAGCAAATACCTACAGCAAGAAGGGAAAATTTGGAGTTTGACTTTAGAATTTGGTAATGCAGGTTTTAATTAAAAAACTCTTAGATCACTTACCACACACAAGGTTTTTGACACAAAATCGAAAAACTCTACACTCTTTTTCCAACATTAGCGATAAACAGCTAATTTAGCCAAAATGCTCAGGAAGCTTATCCCTATATTATTTCTGTTGGTTCATTTCACAATTAATTCACAAGAGTTGATATTTGAAAGACCATCAAACCTTTTATCCCTTCCTTCAAATGAGTGTTATAATATTATTCAGGATAAAACCGGCTATATATGGTTTTCTACAGATGCCGGCTTATGCAAATACAATGGAAATAAAGTAAAATTATTTTCAAAAAAAGAAGGCTTAACAGAAGAATCATGCTATGGTTCTGTTTGTGATAAACAGGGCAACATCATAGTAATAACCTCGGAAAACAGGTTACTAAGAATAGTCGACGATAAAATCCATGAATTACCGATAAGTAAAGCATTTTCAAAAGAATTAAATCAGATGCAATTACATTCAACGGATTTTAAAATAGTATCCGATAGTTTATTGATAGTTAATACACAGATTAGTACTTTCCAGGTCAACCTGGTAAAAAATACTTTCCGAAGAATTATAAAAGACCCGAAAAATGGAGATTTCCAAATCGCACTAAATGGAGTCAATATTTATTCCATTAAGAACCCAATCTTGGATATTGAAAAGTACCGTTCTAAAAGGTCACCCATTTTTCCAATTACTATACTATATAAAGATCAAAAGAAACTAACAATACCATTTACTGATTCACTTAATTTTACAGGTAGCTTTCTAACAATAAAATGTATAACGGATAAAAAAGGGAACTTATTCATCTCACTAGGTACCGCACTCCTAAAAATCGATAAAAATGGTCTACAGGAGTCATATAACCTGAAAGATGGCATCGTCACAATTTATCTGGATAAAAAAGAGAACCTTTGGGTTGGCCAAAGAAATCTGGGATTAAGCTTTTATCAGGACGGCATCATTTCTATAACTCAAAAAAAATACGCACTAAATAAAATGACAGTAACCGGTATTGTTGAGGCAAATAATGGGAGCATCTGGTGCACTACGCTTGAAAAAGGAGTTTTTTGCTGTCAAAACACAAACATCACAAAAATTTCAAACCTCACAACCAGCACAAATACTTCCACTCTTTTCAAGACGGATAACTCACAACTGTTATTCAATTCAACTAGCAATACATTGATTAAAACGAATGGAATCAAAATAAAAGAGTTTGGTGTTGTTTCCGGGAACAAATCAATATTCAGCGATGTTTTGCATCATAATGATGAAATATATCTTTCATCAAACTACGGGATCTTTAAAACGGACAGTACCTTTAGAAACTCAAAACCAATAAATCTTAAAAACGCACCATTCCATTACGTGGGTAGCCAAATAGCTATATGCGAGGGAAGAATATTTGGGATCAACAGCACAGCTTTGTTTGAAATAAGCGATCAAATAATTTATGAGCGGGTCCCAAATTTTAAGAGTAAATTAAAATCGATTTTTTCGCATGAAAACAAGCTGTTCATTGCCACGGAAGATGGAATATACCTTGTTGATCTGAAAGATTACAAATTCAACCTCATTAAACAAATAAAAAGCCTTAAAGAAGCGCAGATCAATAAGAAAGGAGAAACTGTAATTTTAAGTAAATCAGAAGGAATCTGGGCACTTACAAATAATAGCAAACTTAATTATCGGTTTAATGAAATTTCCAATCTTAAAATAAATGATTTTAAATTAACTGATAGCAGCGAGATTTGGATATCTACAAATAAAGGAATAATTAAAATCCCCGATATCGACTCTACTCCCATTCTAATGTTTGATTCGAGATTTGGATTCCCGAATTTGAATTACAAAAAGATTGACTGCACCAATGAAGATCTTTTTGTGTCAACCGAAGAAGAGATCTTCCACATCAAACTTCCCATAAACAGTTCTTTTACCAGTAAAAATAAACTCTTCCTGAAACAAATTCAGTTAAATGACCAAACAGTTGACTCAAGCGAATTAAAGAATCTAAAATTCACACAAAATAATTTCAGAATCACTATTGAGAATTTAAATTATGGAAATCGCATAGATGGAAATAAACTCTTCTATCAATTGGAAGGATATTCTTCCAACAAAAGCTACACTATCGACAATGAGATCAATTTTACAGATATTCCACCGGGAGAGTACACCCTAAAAATATACTCCAATTCAGATCCAAAAGCAGAGGATTATCAGGTTTTATCGTTTACCATTAATATCAATAAACCCTTTTGGAAACAGTGGTGGTTTTTAACATTAGTAGGATTATTGATAGGGTCGACCATTTTTATTTTAGTCAGGAAATATATAAAACGTGTTCGGCTTAAAGATCAAAAAACTGCGGAGATAAACAATCTGCTCAACAGCTATCAAATGGCAGCAATTAGAGCACAAATGAACCCACATTTTGTATTTAACTGCATTAACTCCATTCAACGCTATATAATCACCAATGATTCCAAATCAGCTTATGACTACCTTACAAAATTCAGTAAACTTATCCGGGCTGTTTTAAATCATTCGGAAGAAGACATGATCAGCCTCGAACAAGAATTAGAGGTCGTTAGGCTCTACGTACAAATGGAGCAGCTTCGCTTCGAAAATGTATTCACCTATGAAGTTACCATTGACGGGTCTATTGAAGAAGGAGATTTTCTTATGCCACCCATGATGCTTCAACCCTACATAGAAAATTCGATATGGCACGGCATCATGCATCTCGATAAAAGTGTAAATGGCAAAATATCCATTTCCATTTCATCAGAAGAGAAAACGCTGATCGTTGTAATTGAAGACAATGGGGTAGGCAGGGAGCAATCAAAAAAACTGGTTGTGAGACAACACAAATCAAAGGCTATTTCCCTAAACGAAAAACGCATACAGGTGCTCAACTCGATCAATCAATCGATCATGGGATCTATTAAAATCGAAGATGTTCTGGACACCAATAATACCGTAAAAGGAACCAAAGTTACCATCATCATACCACAACCAAATGAATAAACTGAACTGTGTAATTATAGACGATGAAATTGCCGGAAGAATTGTTTTAAAAGAGCTCTTGGGCATGTATTTTGAAAACGTATCCATTGCCGGTGAAGCGAGCAATATTTCAGAAGGATTCGATATTATCAACACTACAAAACCTGATCTTGTGTTTCTTGATATTCAAATGCCCGGTGGAGATGGATTTGACTTGCTGAAAAAATTTGATACAATAACATTCGAGGTCATCTTTGTAACAAGCCATGACAAATACGCTATTAACGCGATCAAATTCAGCGCACTTGATTTCCTGCTTAAACCGGTTGATGTTGAAGAATTAAAGACAAGTGTGGCAAAGGTCTTCAACAAAAAAAATCTTATCGATCAAACTTCTTTGTTGATAAGCAATTTGCTCCGGAACATTAACAGTGAAGTTCAGGACAAAAAACTTGCTGTTCATGTTTTAGACAAAGTGAAATTACTAGACATTAAGGAGGTCATCTGCATTGAGGCTTCCGGGGCTTATTCAGACATATACTATACTGACCGGCAAAAATATACAACCCCAAAACTTCTCAAAGTCCTGGAAGAATTTTTAGAGGGCAATGAGAATTTTATACGTGTGAGTAAGTCCGCCTTAATTAATGCAAAGCACGTAACAAGTTATACTAAAGGAGCTGTGTGCATATTAAGCTTAAGTAATAACAAGCAGTATGAAATAAGCAGGAGAAGAAAAATTGAGATCAATGCAATATTGGCTAAAGCTTTGAAATAAAGCTACAACTCCAGACAATCTTTAGACAGTACATTTTTGATTATCGGTTCAACTCCTTTATATATATCAACAAATTGCTTTGGAGAATTATGAATATATTTAGAAAACAAATCATATCCATAGTAATATTTAATTTTATGATTGGGATACAATTTTGATAAATAATAAATACTAGAAGAAAATATGCAGAAAACATATTCGGTTTTTTCCTGCAGAAAATAAAACATTACTTCTGCGCTCATATTAATTTCTCCGGCCTGTTCCTGAATATTATACTTTAACCCTTTTTGCTCAAAATAGTTCTTCGTGATTAAAATAGCGTCGAATGATTGAGAAGGGTGTGGCTTAATAATAAAAATAAATTTTTCAGGGTCAGGAATTTTAGAAAGGCAAATATCAATATAATCAGTCCAAAAATGTGCCGGAACCTGATATATCTCAACACTCTCCATTAGAATAAAAATGATAGGGCAATCCATTGCATAATTAATATCACCAGTCATTTTTACAACTCCACTCTGTTCCAGTTTTTTTATTGAATCTTCAAATTTTCCGCTCTGCAAATACCCATAAATTTTATTGCTCATTGAATGATTTCTTTCCTTCAGAAATAAAGAAAATTCTTCATTAAACACACAATAGAAATTACCTTTTTTGATTTGATTCTGAAAAAAATACATGTAATCACCCATTCCATGCTCAAAATAGTTAATTTCTGCATCCGGATAAATCTTAAATAGTACCTCATTCAAACCTGTTTTAGTAAGAACATTTAATTGAACATTCTGGTGTTTAATATTTTTAAAATCTTCTCTTAAAATTCTTTCAAAATTTAGCAGTTTATTCTTCATGTATCGACTTAACAATAAACCATAAACATTTTTAATTAATGGAAACTGCTTGAATTTACGTAAAAACCGCTTTTTAAAACTGGGTTTCAAATTTGCGCCATCTTTCAACTCTTCGGCATAATTGAACTGCTTATCCCATTTATAAATACCTGAAGTACTCATAATCAATTCCGTAAGTTTCTTTTTTTGAGGTGGGTAATCGGTTATTAAAACATCCACATAACCTTCTTGTTTTGTTGATTCTGCATAAATACTTTGGAGTATTGCACTTAAATGTGAGGATGTAAGAAATATTCGAAGCATAATTACATGCGAATATAGTTTTTTTAGAAATAACTCTATAGCCTCCAAACTTACCTGACACATTCCAAATCAAAAAAAAGCATTAAATTTGAAAAAAAACCTATGAAAATCGTCCTGCTATTAACTTGCTTGCTATTATCACTAGGTATTAAATCTCAGTCCTATGATGTAACTACTATTGCAGGAACCGGGAGTGCGGGATTACTCAATGGTTCCGGAACACCATCTGAATTCCATAATCCATATGGTGTTAAATATGATGGAATGAATTCGATTTACATCGCTGATCTTCTTAATCAGGTTATAAGAAAACTAGATCTTACTACAAACATAGTAACAACTGTTGCCGGAACCGGGGCTATAGGTTATCAAGATGGGCCATGCTCCACTGCAACCTTTCATGATCCAAGCGGACTTTTTTATCGAAATGGAGTTTTATATATTTCCGACAAAAACAATAATGTAATCAGGGCTATAGATATTGCAAATGACTCTGTGTATACAGTTGCCGGAACTGGTGTTTCAGGGTTTCAGGATGGCCCAACAAATCTGGCAAAGTTCAAAGCTCCGGGCTATTTGTATGTTGATACTCAAGGTATTATTTATGTATGTGATTATGAAAACCATTGTATCAGAAAAATTAACGGAAGCATGGTAACTACTATAGCTGGAGTTCCGGGAGTAGCTGGGTTTGTAAATGGCCCGGGAAATCAGGCGAAATTTTACAGACCGGCAGATATTTGTATGGATGCAAATGGGAACATGTATGTTACAGATATTATGAATAATGTGATCAGAAAAATTGATCAGACCTACAATGTAACCACTTATGCAGGAAATGGCAGTCAAAGCGGCACAGACGGGTCATTGCTAACATCTGCTATCAATAGACCAACAAATATAGACATTACGCCAAGTGGCGCCATTTATGTCGCTAGTGGTGCGGGAGGCCATACAATCAAAAGGATTAGTTCAGGATCTGTTACTACTGTGGCTGGAACACACAACACCCCCGGTTCTGCAAATGGACCAGGATCGTCTGCTCTATTTAATCAAATTCAGGGCTTATGTTTTCACCCTTCCGGTCATGTGTATATTGGAGATGCTTATAACAATAAAATAAGGGAAATGATTATTCCAATGACTGACACAGTCCCATTAATTGACACTACATTATCGCCTGAGTGTTTGGTTGCTTCATATGATTTTGATGGAAATGCAAACGATATGGTAGGAACAAATTATAATGGTAGTATTTATGGAGCCACCCTCACAACGGATCGCTTTGGGAATAGTAATTCTGCTTTTTATTTTGACGGTGTTGATGATCATATAAATTTTCCTACTGATTTTGATTTTAGTCAACGTTCAATTACGTTTTGGTTTAATGCAACAACAATCACTACAACCTTAGGTGTAATGTTTGAAGCTGATCATAATGCTATGAATAATGCACAAACAGAGATTGGAGTTAAGAATGTAAGCGGTGTTGAAATTACGTCAATGCTGGTTGGAGGTGCCGCAAATAAAGTTACTCCACAAATAAATGGGAACAACTGGCATCAACTTGCAGTGGTAAGAGATCTGAATGAAATACGCTATTATATAGATTGTCAGTTAGTAGGAACCAAATTTGATATGTCCAATATAGTATCAAACAATGGAAACAATTCATTTGCTGCTTTAGGAATGGCAAGTACAAATGACTACTATTATAATGGAAAAATTGATGAGCTAAAAATATATAATTGCGCTCTTTCTGACTCCGAATTAATAGCTTGTTATAACCCGGTACAAATTGAAGAAACCAATAATAATTACGTATGCGGAGATCTATCTTCCAATAATTACTTGTTCGTTACTAATTCAAGTATGGAATCGTTTTTTTCATTGAAAAGAATGAAAAATGTTAGCCACATGAATCTTTTTGACATAAATGGTAAAGTTGTAGTTAATTTTATCGGTAATTACAATCAATTTAAGAATGAACTGGAAAAACTAAACGCTGGTATGTATTTTTACAACATGGATTGTGGCAATTCCATTCGAAGAGGGTACTTCAGTATTTTAAATAATAAGTAAAAGATCGCATGACAAATATTTTAATTAAAGAATTAGAGGATTTAGGTATTATAAATAAAAATGCGGTTGAAGGCTTTTACCCAAAAGTCAGGGACAGGGAAGATGTTGGGGCTTTAATTTGCAAAACCAGTGGACTCATATTTTTAAACAGAATAGACCACATGGAAGAGGCTTATTATAACGCAAAAGAAGGTACTTCATATTGGAACCAGAATGGTAGATCTCAGGCTTTACTTGAAACCAAAGAAGATGATGACCGGAGGTTTGAGCAATTCAAATCCTTTGTGCAAAACAAAAAGTATTGTGATGTGGGTTGTGGATTAGGAGGTGTGTTAGAAAGGATGAATAGTGTTACAAATCAGGCTCAGGGTGTTGAGCTCCAAAAAGAGATTCGCGATTTTCTAAATTCAAACGGATTTAAGGTGTCTGATTCAATTAATGCTATTGATTCCGATTTTGATGTAATTTCCATGTTTCATGTTTTTGAACATATTATAAGCCCTTTAGCATTTTTAAAATCAGTACACGACAAATTAAAACCGGGAGGAAAGGTTATTATTGAAGTACCTCACGCAAATGATGCCCTGTTAAAATCATTTAACCTGGATTCATTTAAAGCTTTTACACTATGGAGTGAACATCTTATTCTGCATACACGTAAAAGCCTACAAACATATCTTGAAAAAGCAGGGTTCAAAAACATTTCGGTGCAAGGCTTTCAACGCTATCCCTTAGCTAATCACATGTATTGGTTAAAAGAGGGCAAACCGGGTGGTCAAAACATTTTACCACAATTTAACGATGAAAAACTAAACAGGGCGTACGCTCAAAAATTAGATGCATTAGACCAAACAGACACAATTATTGCGGTTGCCGAGAAATAACCTTTATGGTTAGATGCTCAACAGGATTGTTTTTTGCTTTATAAAATGTACCTTTACCTCTTGATTTGCTTATAAATGGGAATAGTAAAGCGTCAGGGTATAAAAAATACAATTATAATCTATATCGGAATTATAATTGGCTTTATTAGTTTGCTCATTATTCAACCCATGTACCTTTCAAAAACTGAAATTGGTTTAACAAGACTTTTACTTGCATTTGCTTCTTTGTTCTCATCCATATTTGCTTTCAGTATTAGTAATATAACCGTAAAGTTTTTTCCTTATTTTAAAGATTACAATAATAAACACAATGGTTTTTTTGGATTAACCGTTATTATCCCTACAATTGGCAGTGCTTTGGGCTGTATATTATTGTTGTTTTTCAAAGACCCAATTATAAAATACTACTCGTCAGAGTCACAGGTGTTTATATCCTATTTTTATCACACCTTTTTCTTTTCTTTTATTCTTTCACTTATTTTTGCACTAAACTCCTACTGTAACGCCTTACTAAAAACAACTGTTCCTTCTTTTCTTAATGATATTGTTACCCGCCTGATATTTGTATTACTAATTTTACTATATGCTTTTGGATTTGTTAGTTATCAGCAGTTCATACTTCTATTCATTTTAAGCTATGGACTACAAGCCTCTTTTTTAATTGGTTACATCATCTATTATGGCAACCCGTCATTCAAAATTAGTAAATCGGTAATTAAGCAAATCGGTTCAACCAATCTTGTAAAGTATGGTGCCGTCCTAACCATTACTACCATTACCTCAATAGGGCTCAAGTTCCTGGACATGATTATGATCGGGCATTATAAAAGTGATGCGGATGTAGGAGTTTATTCTATTGCAGTATTTATTGCCACTATCATTGAAACACCTCTTACCTCTTTAGAAAGAATTGCAAACCCGAAAATAGCACATGGATTAGCTGCTAATAATCACGGCGAAGTAAAAGACATTTATTACCAATCGAGCAAATACCTCACTATACTTGGCGGGTTGCTAACTATATTAGTTGCACTTAATATTGAAGACCTTTTGCTTTTGCTTCCAAATGATTATTCGGGTGGTATAAAAGTTACAATTCTTATCAGCATTGGTGCTTTCATTAATATGGCAACAGGAATTAATTACCCCATTCTATTCAATTCAAATAAATATTATTATGGTGCTGTTTTTATCGCAATTATGCTCACCACTTCTTTTGTTTTAAACACTATACTCATTCCTGTTTATGGCATTTTGGGCGCTGCAATTGCTACCACCATTGCTTCGATAGTGTTTAATATCCTTAAATACCTTTTTATTCTAAAAGAATTTAAAATGCAACCCTTTCGCAAATCCTTTTTTAAAACCATTCTCGTTATAGGAATTTGTTTGGGAATTGGCATATTGATCCCTAAAACAGATAACCACATTATGAATATTTTACTTAATGGTTCAGTTGTTACCTTCTGCTTTTTAACATTAACATTCTTCTTTAATATTGTTCCTGAATTTCACAAACATATTCCTTTCATTAAGAGTAAATGAAAAAGGTGCTCATCATAACTTATTACTGGCCGCCAAGCGGTGGCCCCGGTGTGCAACGATGGTTAAAATTCACAAAGTACCTGCGGGAATTTAATATTGAACCTATCATTGTTACTGTTGAAGCGGATAAAGCTTCTTACCCTGTTTTAGATCCATCTCTCGAAAAACAGATCCCTAAAGGAATTAAAATAGAAAAAACCTCCTCCTTTGAGCCACTGAAAATATTCTCTTCTTTTTTCAGAAAAGAAAAGGTGCCTTATGCCGGAATTCCCGACAGGGATAAAATGAGTTTGGCAGGTAAACTTTCTCTTTATGCAAGAGCCAATTTTTTTATTCCCGACGCAAGGATTGGCTGGAATAAATATGCCTTTAAAAAGTGTTGCGAGATTATTGAACAGGAGAAGATCGATTTTATTGTTACTACCAGTCCGCCCCACTCTACTCAACTGATCGGTTTAAAATTAAAAAGGAAATATCACTTAAAATGGCTGGCTGATCTTCGTGATCCCTGGACTGATATTTATTATTACCACAAACTTCATCACTCACCAAAAGCGAAAGCCAAAGATAAACACTTAGAAAAATTAGTATTAAGTGAAGCGGATATTGTAAGTGTAACAAGCGAAAACACCAAAAATCTCTTTGGATCAAAAATTGAAAAAGGGTTGGAGAAAATAAAGGTGATAACTAATGGTTATGATGAAGACGATCTTCCTGCTTCCGTATCTTCAGAAAAAAACAAGTTATTCACCATCTCTTTCTCCGGAACCATTAACAAACAATTCGGAATCGATACATTCATAGATGTACTTTCAAAAATAATTACTGAAGAAAAACAAATTCAACTTTTATTTGTTGGAAATGTGGAGCCACTACTGAAAGCAGAGATCGAAAACAAGATCCCCAATACTTTATTTAAAGGTTATGTTTCACATAAAGAAGCAATAGCTTTTTCTGCAAATTCCGACATGCTTTTGCTCGTTATTCCTGAAGGAGAAAATCAAGGCACTGTTCCGGGAAAAACATTTGAATACCTTGCTACTCAAAATCCGATCTTATGTTTAAGCCCTAAAAACGGAAGCGCTGCTCAAATCATTGAACAGTGCGAGGCCGGAAAAGAAATTGACCATCAGAACGCCGAAGCTATCACGCAATTTATTATCAAGCATTACCGCAAATGGCAAAAAAATGAGTCTATTAAAATAAATAATACTAATTTTAAAAAGTTTTCGAGGAAGGAAACAACCAAACAATTAGCAGAGATCATTTCTAACCTATCATGAGCTTAACACAGTTAATATGGAGACAATACATGAGGTTGAAAAATCCATCGTGTACCATTAATTCAGATACATTAGCCAAACATGTTATTTTAGAAGGAAGCGTAACCCTCGAAAAAGGCTGCTACATTGGGGCAAAAAAAATCGGGAAATGTACTTTTATTGGAATGAATTCATACGTCGATAAAAGTACTGCTTCCATAGGAAGGTTTTGTTCCATCGCTATGAATGCCAGAATCTCGTTAAAAAATCATCCTCTCGATTGGGTTAGCACACACCCTTTTACTTATAATAAGAATTACGGCTACATAAACGAAAATTTAAGCATTGAAAATATCACTGATAAAGAAACCGTTATCGGAAACGATGTGTGGATTGGAGCAAACGTAACCATTTTGGCAGGTGTAACAGTTGGAAACGGGGCAGTTTTAGGAGCAAATTCACTAATAACAAGAGATGTTGCGGCCTACAGCATTGTTAGCGGAACACCCGCTCAGCACATCAGGTACCGTTTTGACGAAAATACCATTGAAAAAATACAAAAATCTGCATGGTGGAATTGGGAGGATGCTAAATTGAAAGAAAACTTGTCGAAATTTCGCAATACCGAAGAGTTTTTGAAAACTTTATAGCTTTTATCAATCCTAATCACCTAAACTATCGCAATGTCACGTCGACAGAAGTCGAGACGCTTTAAGTGATGGTCTCCGAACTGTTCTCGACTTCGCTCGAACTGACATTAGTATTGACTGCTTGAACCGACATTAGTGGTAGTTATCGAACTTACATTAGCATTTGTAACGAAAACTAATTTTTACTCAAATACTCCTTTCTTTTCGTCGAATTTTAATGCTCATTATCTTTTATTATTTACCTTTGCGCACAGTTTCTAAAAAACTGTATGTCCTCAACAACCAAATATATCTTTGTTACCGGTGGTGTAACATCTTCTCTAGGAAAAGGAATTATCTCAGCATCTTTAGCTAAATTGCTACAAGCTCGCGGATATACTGCTACCATTCAAAAACTGGATCCCTACATCAACGTAGATCCGGGAACTCTTAACCCTTACGAACATGGCGAGTGTTATGTAACCGACGACGGTGCAGAAACAGATCTTGATCTTGGTCACTACGAGCGCTTTTTAGGCGTTCCAACTTCTCAGGCAAATAACGTTACTACGGGTAGAATTTACCAAAGCGTTATCGAAAAAGAACGTAAAGGTGAGTTTTTAGGTAAAACAGTTCAGGTTATCCCTCATATTACTGACGAGATCAAAAACAGAATTAAGATCTTAGGTAAAACAGGTAAATACCAATTTGTGATTACTGAAATTGGTGGTACTGTTGGTGATATCGAATCTCTTCCATACATAGAAGCTGTTCGTCAGCTTAAATGGGAAATACCGGAAGATTGTATGGTAATCCACCTTACACTCCTGCCTTACCTTTCTACTTCAGGTGAATTAAAAACAAAGCCAACTCAACACTCGGTAAAATTATTATTGGAATACGGTGTGCAGCCCGATGTATTGGTTTGCCGTTCCGAACATGCCATTAACAAAGATATTCGCAGAAAGATCGCTTTATTCTGTAACGTTGCTCCTGACGCTGTTATTGAAGCTTTGGACGCAAGCACTATTTATGAAGTTCCTCTTTTAATGGAAAAAGAGAAACTGGATGTAATTGTACTAAAAAAGTTGGGTATCGATCACAGCACAGAACCAAATCTTGACAATTGGAAAACATTTTTGAACCGACTTCACAATCCTAAAAAGGAAGTTAGAATTGGTTTGATAGGTAAATACGTTGAATTAAAAGATTCTTACAAATCCATTGCTGAAGCATTTATTCATGCGGGTGCTATGAACGAATGTAAAGTTCAGTTAGACTGGATCCATTCTGAAAGTATTACTGAAGAAAATATTAAAGAAAAATTAAAGGGACTGAAAGGTATTTTAGTTGCTCCCGGTTTTGGTAACAGGGGAATTGAAGGCAAGATTGCTGCTATTAAATATGCGCGTGAAAACAATGTTCCATTTCTTGGAATTTGTTTAGGAATGCAGTGTGCAGTAATTGAATTTGCCCGTAATGTACTGGGGTTAAAAGACGCACATAGCCGTGAAATGAATCCTGCCACCAGCAGTCCTGTTATTGACATTTTAGAGGCTCAGAAAAATATTTCCCACATGGGAGGAACCATGCGTCTGGGATCTTATCCCTGTAAACTGGAAGAAGGAACAAAAGCCTTTGAAGTTTACAGTAAAAAAGAGATCAACGAGCGTCACCGACATCGTTATGAGTTCAATAACGAATACACCAAAGAATTTATAGAAGCGGGAATGGTTTTATCAGGTGTTAATCCTGATGCCGGACTTGTTGAGATAGTTGAGCTGCCAAACCATCCGTGGTTCATAGGTGTGCAATTTCATCCTGAATATAAAAGTACAGTAGTTAATCCTCACCCTTTGTTTGTAAGTTTCGTTAATGCTGCCTTAACAAAAATCAGCTAAGATCTTCATAATCATAATTGGGTTCAAAAAAATTTCAATTTAGGCAGTAATTATGATTAGCCGTATTAACGAATAATATTTTTACTTTTTAATATCTTATTAGATAGTAAAACATTGGTAGAAGAATAGATCTCCTTTTTCAAAAAACCGAACTCTGAGTTGATGTAATAAACCGTTTTCTTAAACTCAGTATTATCGTTCGGCCTGGTTAGGATTACTACATTTTTATAATATTGATCGTACACAAATACCGAATCCTTTTTAACCACAGTATTAGTACTTCCGGTTGGTAGTGCCCCAAAATTATAATCTACATACACCGACCCGTTTAAATCAGAAAGTGTCGTTGTATTTCTATCCATACTTCCTCCTTTTAAGCGGTAAATATCCTGTTTGGAAGTATCAACCGAACTTCTCACTCTAATGCCGTATCCCTCATAGGTTTCTGTCGGGCACGAAGTTTTAATCGGGTACATCCCATAATAAAGAACCGAATCCACATACATACTGTCAATGGATAAGGAAACCGAATCAATAAAAACCCAGTAAGTACTTTTCTTCAGCTTTAATTTCGTAATATCAGTCGATAAATATTCTGCTGAAACATCGCAGGTGTCAATAACTTCAGTTGGCTTTTTACACGAAAAGAATAAAACTAAAACCAGTAATAAACCTGACACTATAACTTTTTGGATCTTCATATTATAAACTTATTTTTTAATTTGGTTAATACTGTTTAATTTCTTTTATCAATTCCCCACATCAGTTTATCACGAAGGGTTTTGAAAAAATGCTGTGAATCAAGGCTGATCAGATTAAAAGTAAAATTCGCTTTTTTTATCTGAACTTCATTACCTGCATCAATAGTTGCAGAACGTGAGTCTAATGACATCAGATACTCAGGGCTTCTCCCATGTATTTTTAATCTCACATCACTATTACTTGAAATAATAATAGGTCGCACATTTAAATTATGCGGCGCAATAGGCGTAATTACAAAATTTTCTGCGTCGGGAACCATGATGGGGCCCCCACAACTTAACGAATAAGCTGTAGATCCTGTTGGTGTAGAGATTATTAATCCATCTGCCCAATAAGAATTTAAATAAGCGCCGTTTATTGTAGTATCAATACTAATCATGGAAGAAGAATCCTTTTTCAAAATGGTTATTTCATTCACCGCCCATTTCAAATCTCCAAATAATCCATCGTGGCTCACCAACTCAATAATAGTTCGCTTATCCAACTTAAATTTATTTCCCAAAAGATACTCAATGGCCATGCTGAAATCTTCTTTATAAACACTCGCCAAAAAACCCAGGCGCCCGGTATTAACTCCCAAAACAGGAATACCCGAATCTCTAACCAAATCAAGCGTCTCTAAAATTGTTCCATCGCCTCCCAAAGAAATTATGTAATTCACTTTCCCTTTAATATCTTCATGCGAACAATATGTTGCTATTTCAAGGTTAAAGTTAAACTCCTTTTTCAGGAAGCCATAATACGATTCATTGATTATAAGTTTAATGTTTGCCTTATTAAGCTTAGTACTTAAAGTCTTAATATAATCAGGATGATTGTCTTTTACCGAACGAGCGTATACTGCAATTGTCATTTCTTCAAAATTATAGTGGAGCAGAAAAATGTAAAAATATACCCTTCTCCCGCAATTTATTTACAGAAGCTTCCACCCTTAAAACATAGTCATAATAAGTTACAAAGCTAACACCTAAACCAGTTCCGCCCAACCAACTATTTGATAATGGATTGTCATTATAAAAAACTTTATCCTGTACAAAGGCAGCGTCGGCATGTGCAGATAAGTATATGGAATATGGAATTCTGTTGAACTTCTCCAAACGTTTAACCGGAATCGTAACAACTCTTGGTTTTACTAACTGAAAGTTTACATTGGCTTTTAGCATGGCAAAAGTTTGCCCGTCTACCACATAATACTCATAGCCTCTCACAAAATCATTGTATCCTAAAGCCCGGTTAAAGTAATAACCTGAAGTATTAAAAAGCTTATACCTCAGCCGTAAAGCTGTTCCAACAAAAAATCTCTTCATTGGGCTCCAGTAATTTTTCACAACAGCATCAGCCGTAAAATTATCAACGTTTTCGTTCTTCAACAAATTTAATCCATCTTTCACAAGAGAAAGTTCATAGTAATACCCACGCAATGGAAATATCTTCGCATCTCTGTAATCACGCTTATATCTGTACTGCATACTGAAATAACTTACACTCCCTATATTTTCCCCAAAATAATTTTTATTAAGGTTTTTAATAGTATCGTCCACATAACTTTCACAATACAGTAGTTCCAAAAAATGCCTGGTGTATAAGCCCTTTCTGAAAGTTAGTCCCAACTTTGCCTCCTTCTCTTTGCGCATGAACTTTTTATAATTTCTGTTGAATTGCAATCTGTTTCCATAGGTGCAATAAGCTACTTCATTATTTCTCAAAAAATTATACGATGCGCTTAGTCCCACAGTTTGTTTTTTATTAATGAAAGGAATTTTATAACTGAAGCCATACAATTCGGTATAACCTTTTCTAAACTTTAATACGGCACTTTCATTTCTACCTCTTACATTTTCCATAGTAAGGTACATTCCATAGTTGATCCTGAACATATCTTTTGTTTGCCACCAACTGTTAAAATTCCTGTCCTGAATTTCGAAGATAGGTGCTGGCCACAGGTACCAACGTTCTTTTACATCCAACAATAAAACAACTGAGGAAGAATCGACAGCATAAATTGGCGTGATGGTTACAAAATTAAATAATGAAGTGTTGATGAGATTTTGCTTTGATCGTTCGATCCTTTTTTCGGTTTCTTTTACAGTTAAAGAGTCTCCCGCCTTAAATGCGAGTTCACGTAAAATTATTTTTTCTTTTGTTCTTTTATTACCTGAAATGGTAATTAAACTAATTACTCTCTTTTCATTTGCCTGACCACTCAATTTAGAGTTATCCAAATGATCGTCCGTTTGTGAAAACGCAGAAGTAACTGTAAGTAAAAAAAGGGCAAAAGCAATGGCTCTTGTCGGCACCTTCAAAAAAATTCTACTATATGTTAAGAAAGCGCATAAATTCATTGAAACGGCCTTTTAGGTCTTCTTCAAATTCAGATTGGTGGTAAGAAGCCTTTACATTATAATCGTATCTGTAAAATGTTTGAAGTATGCGGGTAAGATCCTCTTTATTTACTTTGATGGTAATTTCTATTTTTTTTGAATCAGGCATAGAAGAAACGTATAAGCTCAAAATTTTAGCATCATTGCTCTCCACTATTCCTGCAATTTGAACTAAAGAATAATCTGCATCATGCATTTCCAACTCTATAATTCCGCCCGGGTCTTTAATCGCAGAAAAACCTGTAAATTTTTCTAAAGCACTTTTGTATGTTACTGATCCTGCAAATTGCTCCTTTTCATCCAAAACAGGTAATAACGTAAGATTCATGCCCGCCATTAACTTCAAAGCCTCGTAAGCATGTTGAGATTGATGAACGACAGGCTTTATAAAATGCACTTTACTTTGCTCAATTGGCAGAGATGGATCAGCGTTTGCATCCAACAGATCATCTTCCGAAACCAAACCCAACAAAGCCTTTCCCTTAATTACAGCCAAATGCGTAACCTTAAACTCCTCCATCCAATGAAGAGCCTGATCAATTGTATCGGTGCTTTTTAGAGGGGGAACCTCTTCCGTAATAAGGTCTGCTATAAGCATATAAATATCGTCTTGTCTAATTTAGCAATTTTATCGCAATCTTTGTACCAAAGCCTCAAATAATCTGCGTAATTTTAAGCACAAATCTACTATTTATTAATTGAATTTCAGCATGACCAAATTAAGCGTAAACATTAATAAAATTGCTACATTAAGAAACTCACGCGGTCACAATACCCCCGATGTAATAAAAGCAGCACTCAATATTGAACGTTTTGGCGCTCAAGGAATTACAGTACACCCTCGTCCTGATGAACGACACATTCGTTACAACGATGTAATTACTTTAAAACCATTATTAACCACCGAATTTAATATTGAAGGCAACCCCAAAGAAAAGAAATTTGTTGACTTGGTATTGGAAACAAAACCTGCACAGGTAACCTTGGTTCCCGACATTCAGGGGCAGCTTACCTCAGATCATGGTTGGGATACAATAAAAGAAAAAAAATATTTAAAGGAGATCATTGCTGTTTTTAAATCGGCAGGTATTCGTACTTCTATATTTGTTGATGCAGATGTAAATATAGTTAGTCATGCAGCCGATACCGGAACTGACAGGATTGAACTTTATACTGAAAGTTATGCAAAACATTTTTCTGCAAATAAAGAAAATGCCATAAAACCATTTATCGAAGCCGCTCAAAAAGCAAATGAGGTTGGATTAGGAATTAATGCAGGTCATGACCTAAGTCTTGAAAACCTGGCCTATTTTAAGCAAAACATTCCGGGTTTACTGGAGGTTTCCATCGGGCACGCACTTATTTCGGATGCTCTTTACTTTGGTTTGGAGAATACTGTTCAGCTTTATTTACGTCAACTGAAGTAATTAAGTATGATTTTACTACTTTTGCCCACTTAAATATGATTAACGGTAAAAAAATAGTAGTTGTTTTACCTGCTTACAATGCAGAGAAAACCCTTCAGCGTACTTACGACGAAATTCCATTCGACATTGTAGATGATGTGGTATTGGTGGATGACCACAGTAAAGATAATACCAGTGAGCTGGGAAAAAGGATCGGAATAAAACACGTAATCCGTCACGAAAAAAACAAAGGCTACGGAGGGAATCAAAAAACCTGTTATGATAAAGCTATGGAGTTGGGAGCTGATATTGTTATTATGCTTCATCCCGATTATCAATATACTCCCAAACTGATACCATCCATGGCCCATCTCATAGCCAGTGGTTTATACCCTGCCGTTTTTGGATCCCGTATTTTAGGTAAAGGCGCACTCAAAGGAGGCATGCCAATGTATAAATATATATTTAACCGTTGTTTAACTCTTACCCAAAACATTTTAATCAATCAAAAGCTCTCTGAATATCACACGGGTTACAGAGCATTCTCCGCGGAAGTTATTAAGGGGATCAATTACCATGCTAACAGCGATGATTTTGTTTTTGATAATCAAATGATTTCTCAGGTATTTTATGCGGGTTTTGATATCGCCGAGATAACTTGCCCAACAAAATATTTTGACGACGCTTCATCCATTAATTTCAGAAGAAGTTCAAAATATGGGATGGGAGTTTTGGGAACATCGTTCAAACACTTCTTCAATAAAATTGGTCTGATGAAATCCGACATCTACAAAAAACCCAATTATTAACAAAAAAGAAAGTGTGATTTTAGCTAGTTAAATTCAATTTTAACTCTCTAAAAACTCAAGCGTTTGAAAATCAATCGTTTTTGTAATTTAATTTTATTAGTATATTTGTGTTTTAACATTTGGCACTTAATTTGCCTTACTGAGCTCGATGCGTAAATTTTTGATAATAAGTATTAGTATTCTATTCTTGTCTTTCGACTTGGTAGAATATTCATTTTATCAAAGAGACGACGGTCCTTCAAAAATCAAAGCCTCCTTCATTTATAATTTCACCCGTTATTTCGAATGGCCGGAAAGTAAAGAACCTACTTTTAACATTACAATATTGGGTGACAATCCCGGACTTGCCGCTAAACTCACAGATATGTCGAGTACCAAAACAGTTGGTGCAAAAAAAATCGTAGTTCATACTATTAATACACTTGCCGAAGCTGCTAAACCCGAAATTCTTTTTATTCTTCCTGATAAGTCAAGCGCACTAAGTGAGGCCGTTTCCAAATTTAAAGGAAAGGGAACTTTGATCGTTACAGAGAAACAAGGTTTAGCAAAAGTAGGCGCAGCTATCAACTTCGTTATTTTAGAGAACAATATAAAATTTGAATTAAATAAAACAAGTGCAGGAAAGGCAGGGCTAAAGGTTAGTTCTAAAATTGAGCCGCTTGCATCGAAAGTACTGGACTAAGAATGCTGAAAAACAGGACATATAGGTTTATATTGTTACTAATTTTATTGGCCGGCACAACTTATGCCCAAACGGTAAAAGTTCAGCAGGCTTATGAGTGCGTTACACAAGGCAAACTGGATTCGGCTAAATTACTGATTGATGTTGCTATTACTGACCCTGAATCTGCTAAAGATTTTCAGGCATGGTACATCAGAGGGTTTATCTACAAAGAGATCTATAAACAAAAAGAAAGCTCTGATTTTAAATCTCCGGCCAGAGATGTTGCAGTTGAATCATTAATAAAAGGCCTCGAACTGGATGTTGAAAAACAGGAAACACCTAATATGGTTCAGAACCTTAAGTTTTTAGGCTCTAAATATAATAACGACGCCATAAAAACTATGGATAGCGTTAATTACGAATTATCGGTTTTGTTATTTGACAAGTATATTTCCGTATACAAAATATGTGATCCTGCATTTTCTGAAAAGTCAAAACGTGTAGAATATTATTTGGCACTTAGTTATAAATTCAATGTTTATTTTGATCAGGACACATTAGACAAACATCTAGCTGTTGCAAAATTGTACCTCCAACAAGTTCTTGATCTTGAGCCAAACTCACCAATGGCTAATAAAAACTACGCTTTACTATACTATAACATGGGCGTTAACATTATCAAGAAAATGGATTATGACGTTGACCTGGAGCAGCTATATGTACTACAGGAACAAGCTACAAAATTATTTAAACAAGCGGAACCATATATGTTGAAAGCACATGAAGTTTCTCCAAAGGACAAAACTATTGTAGAAGGTTTACAAGGAATTTATTACCAATTGAACGACACAGAAAAATCAAACGAGTACAAAAAAAAGTTAGACGAACTGAATAAGTAATTGTTTGGCAGAAAAAATGGTATGGGTTTTAAATTAACTATTGGAACAAAAATAGGAGCCGGATTTGGTATAGTGATCTTACTCACTATAGTGGCGTTTATATTTACCAATATTACCCTCAATGATTCTAAAAAACGTACCGATGATGTTGTACAGGTTGTAACGCCAAGTGTAGCTTCACTTAATGAACTTAATTTACTTTTGGAGCGTTCTCAACGATTGATCTCCAAATGGTATTTTGTTCCTTCTCCCAAAGATGACGTTTCTAAACAAGAACTGAGAGATCTGATAAAATACGATTATCCAAAAATTAAAAATCAACTGGATAGCCTTTCTGTAAACTGGACTAAAGAAGAGAAAGAAAGTATAAAAACAATTACCAGTTTAACCGATCAGCTTTTTGTTGTATTTCAGGAAGAGATCATGGAGCAGCTTGTTGATTTCTCTAACTATGAAGATGCACAGCTCTATTTCCTTGTAAAACTCCCTTTAGATGAGTCCGAAGAAAAACTCATTGTCATAAATAACCAACTTCACTCACTTATTGAGTCCCAAAAAAAACATGCTGAAACAGTTACGGGGCAGATGTTTGATTCGTTTACCTTCTTACAAACTTTTGTAAAATTACTGGGTATTGCTTTGGTGATAGGTGGAATTTTTGTTGCTCTCATAACAATTAGAACCATTGTAAAACCTGTGAAGTTGTTGAAAGAAATGCTCAACTCCATGAGTAAAGGCATTTTACCAAAGCAGCGTTTCCAAAAAAGAAGTGATGAAATAGGTGAAATGAATGAAGCCCTCACAGGTTTGGTAGGAGCTCTCGAAGGCACAACAGATTTCGCACGTGAAGTAGGTAGCGGTAACTTTACATCTGAATACAAACCCCTGAGCGATCACGATACACTAGGACATGCCTTAATAAAAATGCGTTATAACCTTGCAGAAAACGAGCGCATACTAGAGCAAAAAGTAATTGAACGTACCGAAGAAGTTGTAAGACAAAAAGAAGAGATCTTAGGAAAGAACGAAGAATTAGAAGTACTGTACACACAAGTTACAGATAGTATTCGTTACGCTAAACGAATTCAGGAAGCTATTTTACCACCTGAGTCAGTTGTGAGTTCTATATTACCAAATTCATTCATCCTATACAAACCAAAAGATATTGTGAGTGGAGATTTTTATTGGTTAGACAAAAAAGAAAATCGCTCGATGGTTGCGGCAGTTGACTGTACTGGTCATGGTGTACCTGGTGCTTTCATGAGTATTGTGGGTTATAACTTATTAAAAGACATTGTTACCAACTCATCCCTTACTGCCCCCGGAGAAATTATGGACGCTATGAGTGACGGCGTAAACAAAACCTTACATAATAAAACTAAAAACGGTGCGGAAGGCGGACAAACTAAAGACGGAATGGACATGACCCTGGTCTCTATAGATTATGCGAAAATGGAACTTCAGTTTGCAGGTGCTAACAACCCTTTATACATTATTCGTAATGGTGAAATTATTCAGTACAAAGCTGATAAATTCCCTATTGGATACAGTATTTTTGACGAACCTAAAAAATATACTACTCACACTATTCCCGTTCAAAAGAAAGACACTGTTTATATTTTCTCCGATGGTTATGCAGATCAGTTTGGCGGACCTAAAGGAAAAAAATTAATGCTCGGTAAATTCAGAGAAATCTTATTCGAAGCTTCCAAACTTCCTGTTGAGGAACAAAAACAATTTCTTAACGAAACCATCGAAAGCTGGAAAGGCAACCACGAACAGGTGGATGACATTCTTGTTATCGGTATCAACTTATAGCGCCGCTCCGGTGTTATATTCATTAATCAATTACCCCCGATAGCTATCGGGGTTTTATTCAAAAATCAAAATGGTTGACAAATTAGAAGCTATTAAGCGCAGGTACGAAGAAGTTGAACAAAAATTAGCTGACCCAACAGTTATAAGTGATATGAAATTGTTTAAGAAATTAAACAAAGAATACCGCGATCTGGAACCTGTTGTAGAGATATACGGGGAGTATAAAATTATTCTTAACAACATCGAATCAGCAAAAGAAATTCTGGATACAGAAAAGGATAAGGAAATGCTGGATATGGCCAAAGCCGAATTGGATGAAAGCAGACTGGCACAGGAAAAACTGGAAAGCGATATTAAAATGATGTTGATTCCGAAAGATCCGGAAGATGCAAAACATGCAGTAATGGAAATCCGTGCAGGAACAGGTGGTGATGAAGCTTCTATTTTTGCAGGAAATTTATTTGAAATGTATCAACGTTATTTCGAAAAAAACGGAATGAAAATCGAAATGATGGATGAGAATCAGGGAACTATGGGAGGATACAATAAAGTAACTTTTAATATTCTTGCTGATAATGCATATGGTAGAATGAAATTTGAAAGTGGTGTACATCGTGTACAACGTGTACCTGCTACAGAAACTGCCGGTCGGGTACATACATCAGCAGCAACTGTTGTTGTTCTTCCGGAAGCTGAGGATGTGGATGTAGTTATCAATCCTGCTGATCTCGAAATTCAAACATCACGCTCAGGTGGTGCAGGTGGGCAGAATGTAAATAAAGTAGAAACAAAAGTTCAGATCACACACAAACCAACCGGAATTATGGTTGTTTGTCAGATAGAACGTTCACAGCTTGGTAACAAAGAAAGAGCTATGGCAATGCTTCGTACCAAGTTATATGAAATCGAATTTCAAAAATACCAGGACAGTGTTTCTGCTAAGCGAAAAACAATGGTAACAACCGGAGACCGTTCAGCAAAGATCAGAACATACAACTATCCTCAAAATCGCATAACAGATCATCGTATCAATCTTACACTTTACAACCTCACTGATTTTATGAATGGTGATATTCAGGAAATGATGGATGCTTTGCAATTTGCAGAGAATGCAGAGCGATTGAAAGAAGGCGGGCTATCGTAATTAATTCTTTTAACACAGAGATTACTGAGGATACAGAGGTTCACAGAGATTTTTTTTTAATTCCCGAAATGTAAATATTTGTAAGGCTTGTTTCTTGCACGTTACGGTCCTTTCCAATTCAAAAAACTCTGTGTAACTCCTTAAACTCTGCGCGCTCTGTGTTGAAGATCAGTCTACATCCGTTCCGGCAGTAGGTTCTGAAACGATCTCTATTAACTCTCCCGTTGGTTTCAATCTTAATGCACAAATTCCTCTTTTGAGATAAACACCTGTATCAATATTCCATGAATTGCTTTCCGGATAAAACTGGGGTTTTCCCGACTTTAGAGGTGTATGCCCGTATATTTGCAGTTTTCCAATATTTTTCACCTCTCCCCTGTTCCACACTAATCCATCGGGATGTTTTTCGTCCATAGCAAAGGAGGAATGACTAATGCCTGCGTGCGAAATAAAAATATGATCATTCTCCCATGTTAGCGGGAAGGTTGAAATCCATTCCATATCCTTATCAAAATCCAGTTCCGCCAAAGTGTATTGCCACAATACTTTTATCCCGTATTTTTTGTACCATTTCTCATGTTTTTTATGGAGAAAGTACTGCAAAGCCAGTTGTTCATGATTTCCTTTAATAAAAACTGCTCCGTGTTTTTCCTGTAATTCCCTGCACAACTTTACCGTTTCAGGAGTGTGGTTGCCTCTATCCATAATATCGCCTACCTGTAGCAAGAGTTCATTTTCCCTATCCCAGTTTTTCAATAGGTTTTTGAAAGTTTTATAACAACCGTGGATATCTCCAACTACAAATAAATTCATGGCACTAACCTTGTTAAAAAAGGTTCTTAAAGTTAATAAAATCTATTGCTTCTTAGTCCAAAATTGCTTTAATTTATAACTCTTAAAACAAACAGGTATGCGTGTATTACTCATTTCATCATTAATAATCGGAGGACTTTCTGTTGCAAAAGCACAGGGCGACACCGTAAAAGTAAAAGTAGATGAAAACAGTCCCGAACTTTTTTATAATAAAGGTTTAGAACTTTTTAAAGCTAAAAATTATGGTGAAGCCGTAAATGAATTTACCAAAGCTATTGGAATGAAAGCTGATTTTGAAAAAGCATTCTACAATCGCGGGCTAAGTTATTCGGAAATGAATAAAGCAACAGATGCGGTAAACGATTTTAATAAATCGATAGAACTGAATCCGAATGCTGATTATTCCTATTTTTCCCGTGGAGAAAGTATGTACACTCAAACACAGAAAGAAAAAGCTTATGCTGATTTTTCGAAAGCAGTGGAGATCAATGCCAATCATGCCGATGCCTGGTATAAAAAAGGATTGATAGATTTTGAGAATAAAGAATATGCAAAAGCAATTGAAGATTATAACAAAGCCCTTATAGCTAAACCTGATTTCGCCTATGCTTTTAACGACAGGGCAAGTGCAAAGCTGGAATCGGGAAACACCGATGCTGCTATCGAAGATTACAAGAGCGCTGTAAAAGCAAATCCTGACATGGCTTTTGCACACAACAACCTCGGCAGTGCTTATAGAAAAGTAAAAAACTATGATGCTGCAATTGCTTCTTATACCAAAGCAATTACGTTGAAAAAAGACTACTACATCGCCTACAATAATCGTGGAAGTGCAAAGCTGGAAAAACTGGATTTTGACGGGGCTATTGCAGATTTCTCTAAAGCCATTGAATTAAAAGGTGATTATGCTTTTGCTTACAACAACCGTTCTTCTGCCAACTACAAAAAGAAAAATTACCAGTTAGCTGTAAATGATGCCAACAAAGCAATTATGATCAATGAAAATTATGGCGAAGCCTATCTGAACCTTGGAATTGCCAAAGAAATGCTGAAAGATTTTAAAGGCGCATGCGAAGATTTTAAAAAAGCTGCTTCATTAGGAATCGACAGAGCCAAACAATACTTTGATGTTTGCGACTAAATCAATTTGGTAATTTGATGATTTAAAAATTTGAAAATGACATTCTGTAATATAAAACCTTATATGAGCTTAAATGCCTTAAATGGTTTAAAAAATAAAACTAATAATATGAGATTACACTTTATACCATCTGCCCTCACAAAATCTTTATTACTTGTTTGTATACTCATTTCATCATTTGGAATGTTAGCCCAAACAAATGTTGAATTTGATAAGGACAACTTTAAAGATCGTAAAGACGAATTTAAAGAAGCCAGAAAAAACTTCAACGAAGGAAAAGAGCTTTTTGAAAAAGCCATGAATGACTACAAAGTATTTATAGGAGAATACTGCAATGAGCATTCCTATATGCCCGTAAGTAGAAAAGAATACCTGCATCTTGATGATGAGATTTTTATCCAGGCACTTTCCTTTTTAGAAAAAGCACAAGCTTTTAACCCTGATAACGCTCAATTAAACTGGATGATCGGCTTCTCAAAATTTCATCATAACCCACAAAGCGATGCCTGCATTAAATTTTTAGAAAAAGCCTATAAGCTTAATCCCAAAGTAGATGAACAGTTACCTTATATTCTTGCCTGGTCGCTCCAATTGCATTACAAATGGGACGATGCCATCTCTTACTACACCGCCTACAAATCAGGTTTATCTCAGGGAAATTTGTACGCCATTCAATTAGAAGATATTGCTAAAAAAATCGGAGAGTGTTACAATGGAAAAAAATACATGTCGAATCCGCAGCGTGTATTTATTGATAACATGGGGCCCCATGTAAATTCTTCTTTCCCTGACTATAGTGCATTTATTTCTACTGACGAATCAGTATTAATGTTCACTTCCCGAAGAAATACTTCTTTAGGTGCAAAACACGATGAATCGGATAACGGATTTTTTGAAGATATTTATGTGTGTACCAAAACAAACGGAGAATGGAGCGACCCTAAAAATATGGGTGCACCTATTAACTCTGAAGACCATGATGCAACAGCCGGTCTTTCTCCTGATGGAACAACATTATATATATACGCTCATCACGGTAAGGGCGGTGGCGATGTTTATGAAAGTAAATTAAACGGAGCAAGCTGGAGTAAACCCGAAAAATTAAATAAAAATATCAACTCCGAATTTCGCGAGACCACTGTTTCCGAATCGTACGATGGAAACCTTTTATACTTTGTATCCAACAAAAAAGGAGGGTCAGGTATGGGAGATATTTACATGAGTAAAAAAGATCCTAAAGGTAAATGGGGCGAATCAGCAAATGTAGGTGCCCCGGTTAATACCAAATATGCAGAAGAAGGGGTGTTTTTATTACCTGATGGCAAAACCATGTACTTCAGTTCTAAGGGCGGAGCAACCATGGGTGGTTACGATATTTTTAAAACTACTTATGAGAATGGGAAATGGAGTACACCCGAAAACCTTGGTTATCCTGTAAACAGTCCTGACGATGATGTGTACTTTGTAATTTCAGGTAGCGGACGCCGTGGATACTACGCCTCTTCCAAAGATGGCGGTTACGGTGAGAAGGATCTTTACATGATTACCTTCTTAGGTCCTGAGAAGCCTGGAATGCTCAGCAACGAAGATAATTTAATTGCTTGTATTGCAGAGCCGATTAAAACAGTTCAGGCAGCTCCTGCAATGGAAATTGTATCAAACCCATTAACTATTTTAAAAGGAACCATTACCGATGCATTTACTAATAAGCCATTGGAAACAACAATTGAATTAGTTGATAATACAAAGAACGAATTGCTTGCTACTTTTAAATCTAACAGCTCTACTGGTAAATACTTAGTAATGTTGCCATCGGGTAAAAACTACGGTATTGCAGTGAAAGCCGAAGGTTATTTGTTTCACTCCGAAAACTTTGATATTCCTACAGCTACCGGTTACCAGGAAATCATTAAGGACATACAATTAAAGAACATTGCTGTGGGTAGCAAAATTGTACTGAAGAATATTTTCTTTGATGTGGCAAAAGCAACATTGCGTCCTGAATCTACCAACGAGTTAGAACGATTGGTAAAACTACTAACTGATGTACCAAGCCTGAAAATTGAGATCGGAAGCCACACCGATTCTGATGGAACAGATGAGTCCAACAACAAACTTTCTCAGGCGAGATCCGAATCAGTTGTAAACTACCTCATAAGTAAAGGAATTGCCAAAGATCGTTTACAATCTAAAGGTTACGGAGAAACCAAACCAATTGCACCAAACGATACCAAAGAAAACAAACAACAAAACAGAAGATCAGAGTTTGAGATTTTGAGTAAGTAGAACCTCACATAATTGACTAATTTTTCCAACATTCGTATACTAAAAACAATAAAGTGACGTTTTGAAACAAAAAATACAAAATATGAGATCTAAAACACTTCTTCTACTAAGTTTATTTAGCGTTTTACTTTTAAGCACTGAGTGCAAAAAAAAGCTTTTTGAAAAAATAACCTTTGAAGGCACTACTTACAGCCGCAGTACAGGCTTACCTCTTTCAGGAGTTAAGGTTACCTTAAAAGCTTGTGGCGCAGGAGGCGGCGATGCATCAGTTAGCTGCACCAACAACCAATTTGTAATAGGTGAAGCTACCAGTGATGGTTCCGGGCATTTTTCGATTACAGAGAAGGCTGCCAAATCCGATAATTATTTTGTTTGGTACAATGGAAATAATGGAGTTAATATGCATGGAGTAAGCGGTGGTGAACTTTATACACTCTCTGATATTTATGTAAGTCAGTAGAGCCAAACTTGCTTCTTTAAGATTTTTATATTGATTTAAACGAAGAGGTAAGCTTGGGATCTTGAGTATTTGGGTGCCATAAAACCACTCCAATAGGGTAGCCATAAGCGACCAAATAAGGCACTCCTCCTCCGCCAAATATATTATGATTAAGATAAAACTAATTTTCCTTTCTATAATTGTCATTGGGCATTTCAATTACATAATGTCACAAAATGACATAGGAAATAAGTACCTGACAGACTTTACTATGTTAGTTACTAATCTCAAAGAACTACATCCAATTTTATATAAAAACCTTAGCCAAAACGAATTCGATAATGAGGTAAAAAAAATTTCAGAAAGACTCCGACAAACAACTTCGCAAAACAAGGCAATATATATGATTCAAGAACTCATATATAAAATTGGCAATGGTCATGCAGGAGATATTTCAATTTATAACGGCAACCTGGGGATAAGCAGAGCTCTTCCGTTTAGTGTGTATATAATTGACACTGACCTTTATATAAATGATTATCCTGCCGATACCACACTTAATGGAACAAAAATTATTTCTATTGAAAATACGGCATCAAAATCAATTATTGACAGCCTGAAAATATTCTTCCCTACAGATGGAAATCGAAATTTAATCTGCTATTTTTTACAACCCTATTTTAATACATATTATAGCGCGTTTTGTTCTCAAAAAGATACTTTTTTAATAAATACTGAAAAAGGAATAATTAAAGCGGCTGCTTGCAAAACAGAATCGGAACTCTTTACTAAATTAATCATCAAAAAAAATTGGGAAGAATATTTCGGAAAGAGTAATTTCAAAATTGACGTCACACAAAATTACGGATACTATAGATTTGGACGATTCGATAATCCAAAAAATGAAAAAGCTTACTATTCCTTAATAAAGGAATTGAATGAGAAAAAAGTTAACAACCTAATAATAGATCTGAGATATAACAATGGCGGGGAAGCATTAATGACAGGAAAAATGGCATCTTACTTAAAGACCAAGCCATTTAAAATATTTACAAATATGTATATTACAAATATTAGAAGGCCAACTAATTTAAAATATATGGGCAATAAACTTCATTTCAAATTCCGTAATTTAAAAACAGTTAAGAAAAATGATCTAAGAAAAATTGTGCGGTTCGAAAAATGTTTAAAAGAGATTAAGCCCAACAAAAATGCATTTAAAGGGCATATTTATATTTTAACAGGTTCAATTACGCTTTCTGCTTCAACCATGTTCTGCAAATATCTTGAAGATGAAACAAATGTATCCTTTGTTGGTTCAGAAACTTCCGGAGCAATAAATTATCTATGGGCATCCAATTTTTGCATTACGGAATGTAAAAATTTAAATACTATTTTCTCGTTCGGAATGGAATTGTTGGAGTTAAAAGAAAATAGCATTCAATTTGAATCGCCTAAAGGGTTAATTCCCGAAAACAAAATCGAATATACAATTCAAGACAGGTTAAATAAAAAGGATAAAGAACTTGATTGGGTTAAAGAGGACATATTTAAGAACAATAAATAATCTGGCAGCTTATAACACAACCTGCGGATAATCAAGGCAGGCACCAAAGCATTTGTAAATTTCAAGGTCGCTGCGAGAAAATTATTTTCATTTTGCAAATGTCCAAAAAGCAGTTAGTTTTGTTAAAAAATTTGGTAGACGAGTGCCTTGAGGCAAACTACTGGTAGCTCGAAACCGTTATCATTCAATATAGTGTATACTCAAGGACACAATAAATTTCAATTGCAAAAATGAACAAAGCACTTATAATTATATTCCTGACCTTTACTCTAAACTTTATTGGGCAAGAATGTGATTGTTTTAAGAACATCTCTTTGCTTCAACAAAAAATTGAGGATAATCAGGCATCCTATCAGCATCAGGTAATTGAGAAAAATCAACTAAAGGAATATCTTCTTTTCAAAAACGATGTAAACAAAAAGGCAAAAACGCTTCGTACAAAACGTGAGTGCATAGGTTTGATCGCCGTTTATTTAAACTTCTTCAGAGATGAACACTCATCTATTTCTTATAATGAAAATTATTCTCCTGATGAGAATCGTTTGGTAATTTCTAAAACAAAAAAAGTAAAGGGAAACAAAACAAAATTGGCGGGACTCTGGTATTTTCAAGATGGAAGTTTTAGCGTAAATATTACAAATGAAAAAACAGCACTTGGAGAGTGGATAGCCCTCATGCAAAGCGATAAGTCCTCAAAGTGGGAAAACGGACAAGTAAAAATTGAGTTTTTTAAAGCGAAAAACGGAGCATTAAAATGCATTTATTGGCGGCAAAATTTAGTGCCGAAAGTGTATGATGTAAGCATTTCAGATTCTTCTTTGCATATTGGAAGATCTTTCGTGTTCTACAGAAAACAACCAACTGATACTAAACCTGCAAATAACATCGATAATAATTTTGTGTTTAGTTCATTATCCAAAGAAACCAATTATTTAAAACTCCCATCATTTGATTTATCCAACATAAATAAAATAGACAGTCTGATAACTGCCAATAAAAAAGCAATTCTATCCAAAAACAATTTGATCATCGACCTTAGAAATAATGGCGGTGGTGGTTTTGATGCTTTTAAACCGGTCTTGCCTTTTGTAATGGATAATTCGGTTGTTGAGCCACCCTATTATGGATCTGTTTGGGTGAGCAAAGATAATTTTAATTATTACGACAGCTCAAAATATGGTTATGCCGAAACCAAACAGGACAGTATAAATGAATTAAACTACGTTACGTTTTTGAAAGAGCACTTAGGGAAATTTACCCCTATTGAAAAAGAAGTTGACACACTTGTTTTATCAGGTAAATTCCCTGCACGTGTAGCTTTGATTTTCAACAGATATAGTGCAAGCACAGCGGAAGGATTTATCTTACAATCAAAGTATTCCAAAAAAGTAAAAACCTTTGGCGAAAACTCTGCAGGTGCAGTATCTTATGGAGATTGGATGCCATTTGAACTACCCGAACTAAATAGTTGGGTAGCCATCACCACCAAAAAATCGATCTTCAAACATAACGAAGACTTCGAGAGTATTGGTATTTCGCCTGATGTTGATTTGAAAAACAGCGAAGAAAGTAACTGGATAGAAATTGTAGTAAAAGAATTAGAAAAACAACACTAGCAAAAACACTGGTTTCCCTTATTTTCAATTGACACTCTAGCAACCGAATTGTTTCTATGAAACATTTATACTAAATTTATATAAGCAATGAATACTTCCAACACACATAATGAGCGCATCGCAAAAATGAGCTTCGCTTCCGTCTATCCTCTGTACCTCACAAAAGTAGAGAAGAAAAGCCGAACAAAAGAAGAATTACATCAGGTAATAGAATGGTTAACCGGCTACACTAACAAAAAGCTGCAGGAACTAATAAAGGAAAAAGTGAATTTCGAAGTATTCTTCAGGCATGCTTCGCTAAACCCTAATGTACATCTCATCACCGGAGTGATTTGTGGTTATCGTGTAGAGGAAATCGAGAATAAATTAACGCAGCAGGTTAGGTATCTGGATAAATTAATAGATGAGTTGGCAAAAGGGAGAAAGATGGAGAAGATTTTGCGTGGCTCCTAAGCGTGTCCTTTTTCAAAAACAAATATGGCACCAAAACATTTGCAAATTTCAAGACTCCTACGCAAAGTTATCTTCATTTTGTAAATGTCTAAAAAGCAGTTAGCTTTGTTAAGGGCTTTCGGTAAACATTGCCTTGAATTACACTACCGACAGCTTGAAAACCTTTATAAGTAATCGTTACAAATAATAAATATTCGCACAAAATGAAAAAGACAACATTTATAATTATTTTAGCGCTTGCGACATCATTCGGTTTTGGTTTCGCATTTAAAACAATAGTAACAAAACGACCTAACAATCAAACAAAAATGAAAAAAGTAACAGGCATTGGTGGCATTTTTTTCAAATGCAAAGATCCAAAAAAAATAACCGAATGGTATCAAAAACACCTTGGTTTAAACACTAATCCATACGGGGCAACTTTTGAGTGGTATGAAGGTGCAGATAGTACAAAAAAAGGGCAAACACAATGGACTCCATTTGCCGAAACAACAAAGTATTTTGAACCTTCAACAAAAGACTTTATGATAAATTACAGAGTAGAGAATTTAGTTGAACTTGTTGAGCAACTTAAAAAAGAAGGTGTAACAATAGTCGACAAAATTGAGACATACGACTATGGTAAATTTGTCCATATCCTTGACGCAGAAGGAAACAAAATTCAACTATGGGAACCTACCGGAGAATAGAAGGCGGGCCAGCAAAGTAAGTATAAGGATTAGGCAAGATGAAACAGGATCCATCACATCCCAAATTCTGTTAAACACTAACAACTCTTTAAACAATAGTTTTATTTTTATCAAAGCAAAAATTTAACTATGACCAGAAACATACTCTTAGCACTCATTTTTTCTGTTTTTACAGCTACTGTTGCACATGCACAGTTAGGAAAAAGTCACGCTCAATGGCAACTGTCAACAAAAAAAATAAACGATTGTGAATACGATTTAATATTTACTGTTACGTTAGATAAGGGCTGGCATACTTTTTCGATCAACAAAGTTAAAGGTGCAGAACAAGAAGTTTTCGCAACAGAGATCCTTTTTAAACCGAGCAAAGATTACAGCCTTGTTGGTAAGCTTACAGAAAGCAAACCAACGCCTGAATACGATGAAACAATTGAGAAAACCGTTTATTTACATTATAAAAAAGTTGTGTTTACACAAAGAGTTAAATTAAACTCCCCCACCAATGTAAAGATTAGCGGAAGGTACGAATATCAGGTTTGCAACCAGGCCTGCGAGCAACCTCCTTATGAGACATTTGATTTTGACCTGAAAGGTACATCTGCTTGCAAAAAGTAGTTCTTAAACCAGGTCACACACAAATGAATGAAGTAATAAAATTCAACTCATGACAATCACTTACAATTAATCTTATTCCCCAAAAAAATCTCCTTTAATTTTACATCCCCGTCATCCTTAAAATTCCCTTCAAAGAATTTCTTAAGATTAGAGGAACTTAACACCATATCGCATTCAAAACAAACTTCAACAAATCCAATTACCTTGTTGCTTTTATCATAAAACAAGATAGTGTGTCGCGGAAAAAAACAGGAAGAACCTCCTCCGGGAATTTTCTGAAAAACTTTCTTATTATTGAATACGGAAAATAAGGAATCGATTTCGGCAAAGGGAAGGTCAGCTTTATTGGGAGGGCACATTTTTGTATTTACAATGGCAAGGCTATCCGTAATAAGAAAAAGTTTATCAGTTGGGTTATTTGGATGAACCGCCATTAATTGATTTCCAGAAGCGTGAGAAAACACTGTTACTTTTGCAACGTTAGCTTTCTTAAATACCGGGTATTTTTTCTTAGTGGTGAAACTACTTTTTGTAAAATAAGTGCTGTCGATCTTTAACTGCAATACTTTATTTGTATAAGGCATAAAGTTATATGCTTTATATGCAGGTCTTTTCTTTACTACTAAACTATCTTTAATCTGAGCAATTCCCTTACCACTTATTACAATTAGAAGTATAAAAGGTATGATCGTTTTTAATTTTAATAGCATACGTAAATATACAAAAAACGCTTATCTTCGGTATAACAACAAAACATAGTCTATGCAAAATCAGTTAACCTTTCAGTTTATCAGTGAACCCGCCGATGTAAATTATGGCGGTAAAGTACATGGTGGAGCTGTAATGAAATGGATCGATCAAACAGGTTACGCCTGTGCCACATCATGGGCAGAAGGTTACTGTGTTACTTTGTATGTTGGAGGGATTCGGTTTTTCAGACCTATACACATTGGTGATTTGGTAAAAATTGTGGCTCGCGTAATCTATACTGGCACTACAAGTATTCATATTGCCTGCGATGTTTTTTCGCGTAAAATAACCGAGCATAAATTCGTTAAAACAACACATTGTGTAATAGTGTTTGTTGCAGTAGATGAAAACGGAAAATCAAAACCTTCCAGAAAATGGGAACCGCATACCGATCATGAAATTGCTCTGGAAAAATATGCCAAACGGTTGATGGAATTAAGAAAGGATATTGAGATAGAAATGAAGCCTTTTTTGGAGAATTATTTTTAATAAAGAAGCCACGGAAAAAGAATTAAAAAAGTACTATACCGCTCCTTAGCTCTCACAATTTAATTATTGACAGAAGTCATTTTGCTCAATGAGCCTTGTCACTACTTCCCAAAATTCTCTTTTGTACTTTCGCATTGGTTCATGTAAATATTAATCAACTGAAGAAAGAAAAAATTATTATCTGAAATAATTTGAAGTTTGCTATAAAAATATTTCTCATCGGAATAACATTTATATTCACAGGTTGTGTAACACTATACAAGCCTAATGCAATCCATTCTCCCTTAATCAAAGAAAAAGGAGACCTTAATGCATCTGCTTCAATTGGAGCATCAGGTTGCGGATTATACAATTTGCAGGCAGCCTATGCTATATCAAATAACATCGGAATAATGGTAGATGGCATGCATCACAGAAGACGATTAAGTGGTGCTGATTCTTCTGTTGAAAAACTCGAAATGTTTTTTGGAGAAGCTGGCGCAGGTTATTTTACCAGATTTGGCAATAACAAAAACGGCTTGTTTCAATGCTATAGTGGCGCAGGTTATGGCGTCAGTAAAGACAGGGTTACCAGTCTTCACCGGGACCCGAATGAGATGAATGCTAAGTATTTTAATGTATTCATTCAGCCCGGTGTTGCATTTACAGGCAAAAATTTCGAGATGGCTTTTGATTTAAGGGCAAATTATGTAAACTTATTTAATATACGGTCTCCGCTCTACGACAAATTTGAATGGTGGAATACAGATTTCCGTTTCCATTCTGATACCTCGCTTTATTTTATTAACCTGGAACCTACCTTAACAATGAAAGCAGGGGGGCAAAAACTAAAAGGGATTGTGCAATTCGGACTAACCATTCCGTCGATTAATGCTCATTCTTATTTCATTGTGAATACTTCTTCCTTGTTGGGGATCCCGCTTATTAAATTCTCTCTTGGGCTCAATTATTATTTTGGAAAATTCACCCGTGATTCCGGTATTGCACTCCCTCCTTAACTATTTCAATATAAAATAAACAACAATCAATATTAGTGCTGTGCATTTGAATTAAATCATTGCTTTTTTCTTCAAAATCACGTACATTCACTTACAGAATTTTCTCTGCATTTAGCAGTATAATTTTCATTCTCAACATTATTCACTATAAAACATGGAGTACATAGATTATTATAAAGTACTTGGAATTACCAAAAGCGCTTCAGAAGATGATATCAAAAAGGCTTACCGAAAATTAGCCCGAAAATATCATCCTGACCTCAATCCAAATAACAGCGAGGCAGAAAAAAAGTTTAAAGAGATCAATGAGGCTAACGAAGTATTGAGCAATCCTGACAGTCGTAAAAAATACGACGAGTATGGAAAAGACTGGAAACACGCGGAGCAGTTTGAACAACAAAAGAAACAGCAAAAGCAGGATCAGCAACAAGGTAATTACGGACAAAGCAGTGGCGGAGGATTTGGAGGTGAAGACTACTCCGATTTTTTTGAATCCATGTTTGGTGGGGGTAGTACAAAAGGAAGAGGTGCTAAAGTAAAATACAAAGGACAGGATTTTAATGCTGAACTTCAGCTGGACATCAAAGATGTTTATACCACACAAAAACAAACATTAACCGTAAACGGAAAAAACATCCGGATAACCATTCCTGCAGGTGTAAAAAACGGACAGGTAATTAAGATAAGCGGTTATGGCGGGGAAGGCATGAATGGCGGGCCCAACGGTGACCTTTATATTAAATTTTCTATTCTAAATAATACCCGGTTTAAATTAGACGATGAAAGTAACCTGCACTCAACTATTGAGTTGGATTTGTACAAAGCTTTATTAGGCGGAGAAATCATGGTAGATGCATTCGATAGTAAAGTGAAATTAAACGTACATCCCGAAACACAAAATGGAACAAAAGTAAAGTTGAAAGGTAAAGGTTTTCCTATTTATAAAAAAGAAGGAAGCTTTGGAGATCTTTATATAACATACAGCATTACCTTACCTAAAAACCTCACAGAGAAAGAAAAAGAATTAATTGGAGAACTTGCTAAATTAAGAACGCCATGACAACAGAAGAATTTATATCATTAAACCAATTGAGTGAATATTATGAAATAGAAATTTCCTTTTTCAGTGGTTTAAGTGAAATAGGCCTGATAGAAATTCAAACCATTGAACAGGTACCGCATATCCACCGTGATACAATCAGTGAGATTGAGAAAATGATCCGAATGCACCGGGAGCTAAACATAAACGCAGAAGGAATTGATACTGTTTTGAACCTGCTCGAACAAATAGATGAACTGCAACGAGAATTGACAATTGCAAGAAACAGATTGAGCTTGTATGAAGATTAATTCGCGAACTTTGAGTGATCTTGAGACATTCTGCGGTTTATCCAATTAAAAGGTCTACCTTGCTCCTATGTGTTTTTCGGCAAGTGCAAGTTTTGGAGCAGGTGTTGTTCTTTCGGTAATAGGAGTTGCTTCTGTTAAAAAGGCCAGAACGTCTAAAGAAGTTCTTTTTGCCAGCATCCCATTAATTTTTGCCATTCAACAAATTACCGAAGGTTTTTTATGGTTAGCACTTACTAAGCCCGCATTTGCAGGCTTGCAATCTATAACCACATACCTCTTCTTGTTTTTCGCCCAGGTGGTTTGGCCAATATGGGTTCCTTATTCCATTTTCAAATTACATAAGGAAGAAAAGTATGAAGTGGCTCAAAAGCTACTGATTGTGACAGGTATTTTGGTATCTGTTTATTTAGGTTATTGTTTGTTCACATACCATGTTGAAGCCAAAATACTTGGGTATCATATTTCTTACGATCAGGATTATCCTTCACAACTTAGCCGTTACGGAGGTATACTTTATGTTATTGCTACTATCGTCCCGCCATTTATTTCAGGAATAAAAAAAATGCGGCTCCTTGGTGTATCTATTCTTATTTCATACATTATTACAACTATATTTTATAAAGATTACATTGTTTCGGTTTGGTGTTTTTTTTCCTCACTAATCAGCATTATCGTGCTTTTCATAATGCATCGGATCAGAACATCCGACAATACTGCTGCTCAGGCTCTTTCTGCAAATTAAACCGACACTTCCTGTTTCACACTAATCCTGAAATTAATAAACTCCATTCCCCGGCTTTATTAAGCCATGCCAAATTTCTTTCAATTTCTCTATAAGCTGTAAGGTTTTGAAATCATTAACTTTATTTGACAGATATCAGCTTTTAAAGAGACCTTTATCATTATTTAGCCGTAACAAGCTCCATACCTTTACTTCATAAATTAAGGAAACCATGAAAACAGAAAAAATAGTAATCGCAAACCTTAAATGCGGAGGATGCGAAAACACCATTAAGACCAGGCTTTCAGAAATTGAAGGGGTTAAGGATGTAAGCGTAAACCAAGACGAAGATTCGGTAACCGTTACTTACGATGGAAAAGCAACCAGAGAAGATTTCACTCAAAAGCTTCACTCGCTTGGCTATCCGGAAGCAACCGAAGAAAACGGGCTTTTGCTACAGCTTAAAAGTTATGCCAGTTGTATTGTTGGAAGGATCAATAAATAAAAAATTATCAAAATTAACCAGCCACTGACCTGTATCATTTCATCTGTTTCCAACAGACTTTACCTTTGACATAAATAAAATAATGTTTAACCCTTAAATCCAAACACCATGTCACTCATTAAATCAAACAAAAGCGGGAGTCCATTCCCATCATTAATGTCGGATTTTTTTGACACCGACAATTTTTTCAGCCCAAAATGGTTCGAAAAAGAATTTGAACATTCTATGCCTGCAGTTAACATTAAAGAAAACGGGAAGGAATTCCACATTGAGTTAGCAATTCCCGGAATGAAAAAAGAAGACTTTAAGGTAGATGTGCAGAACAACATCCTTACCATCAGCGCAGAGAAAAAGGAAGAGAAAAGCGATAAGAACGAACGCTATACCAGAAAAGAATTTTCTTATAGCTCCTTCTCTCGTTCTTTTACACTTCCCGGCTCCGTGAATGGAGACAAAATTGACGCAAAATACAATGATGGTATCTTGCACCTGAGCATTCCGAAAAAGGAAGAAGCTAAAACTTTACCGAAAAAAGAAATTAAAGTAGGTTAAAATGTTCTGCTTAACTAAGGCAAAAGAGGCTGTCTCAAAATCGAGGGCAGCCTCTTTTTATTTTATCAGTTTTTCCTTTTCTTTCCATTTTCATTTTGCTATATTTGGTTCATGCAACCAATAAAAAAAATCATCTTCTTTTTATTCTTGCTGCCACTAGTTGGATGGTCGCAGAGCTTTCCGGATAAACCGCTTAATTATGTTACCGATGAAGCTGAAGCGCTAAGTATTGAAGAAGAGGAACTATTAAATCATAAACTCCATCTTTTTCAGGATTCAACCTCCTCACAAATATTTGTTTATATTGCTCCCAGCCTTAACGGTCAAGATCTCTCTACTATCGGGCAGGAAATATTCGTAAAATGGGATATTGGTCAGAAAGGGAAAAACAATGGTGTATTGATTGCGATTTTTATTAATGATCACAAATTCAGAATTCATACTGGCTACGGAATGGAAGGTGTTTTGCCCGATCTTCTCACTAAAAAAATACAGGATGAAGAAATGCGTCCTTCCTTCAAAAAAAATAATTACTACGAAGGAATTAACAAAGGAGTTGATAAGATCATTTACTATAACAAAAATGAATATAAGCCTGAAGTTGAAGATCCCTTTTGGGGCTTTGTACTATTATATGTAGCTGCAGCCATTGTGTATGCCTTATTATGTATTGTCCTCCATTTTGGATTCAAACAAAACAAAGGGCTTAGAATAACCCTATTTATAGTTGGCGGTGTATTTTTGTTAATTCCATTTGTAGGGCTCATTGTATTAGGGCTCATGTTAGTTGTAATGGGAATCCTTGTTATTGTCATTAGAGTTTCAAAAAATATTGGTTCAGGAAATTACCGTTCAGGAAACAATTCTGATAACAACAACTTCTGGTCATCTTCTTCTTCATCCGACTCAAGTTATTCAAGCAGTTCCGATTCAGATTCCAGTTTTAGCGGTGGTGGCGGTGGCGATTCGGGTGGAGGAGGAAGTAACAGCGATTGGTAAAACAAATTAAAAACAACGTAATGATAAAATTTGCATACACTATTTTGTACGTACAGGATGTAGTAAAAACAGTTGCGTTTTACGAAAAAGCTTTTGGCTTTAAACATAGATTTATTTCCCCGGGAAACGAATACTGTGAAATAGCAAGTGGAGAAACAACACTTTCCTTTGCCTCCGTTGAACTTGCTAAAACAAACCTGAGTGGGGGATTTAAAGAAAGCAGCCTTAAAGAAAAAACATTCGGGATAGAGATAGGTTTTACAACAGATAATGTAAAGAAAACCGTTCAATCGGCACTTGATGCAGGAGCAATATTACTCGAAGCAGCTAAAACAAAACCCTGGGGCCAGGAAGTAGCCTATGTAAGAGACCCGGATGGTTTTTTAATTGAAATATGTACTCCAATGGAATAATGATAGAATACCTCAACAAATAAAACAGGAATAATGAATACTCTACCATTTAATTTATTACAGGCAATTGAAGTACTTGAACGTACCCCTCTTCTACTTGATACCATGTTAAGAAACTTATCGGATGCATGGATAACTCACAACGAAGGCGAAGAGACATGGAGCCCTTATGATGTAATAGGACATTTGATTCATGGTGAATGCACCGACTGGATAACCAGAATGGATATTATATTATCTGATGAGCCAAATAAAACCTTTACAAAGTTTGATCGTTTTGCTCAATTCGAAGAAAGCAAAGGCAAAACGCTTACCCAACTACTCGATGAGTTCAAAACAGTGCGACAAAAAAACATTGCTTACCTAAAATCAAAAAGCCTTACCGAAGCTGATCTTAACAAAACAGGAATTCATCCTGTCTTTGGTGAGGTTACTTTAAAACAATTGCTTTCTACCTGGGCGGTTCACGACTTAAATCACATTGCTCAAATCTCCAGAGTAATGGCTAAGCAGTACACTACTGAAGTTGGCCCGTGGGTAGAATATTTGAGAATACTTAAATTCTAAAGAGAGGCTTTAAATTTTTGATTAAATTAGTCATTGAAAATAAAATAAAGAAGTATGAGCGCATCAATCTGGCCGGAAGCATGTAAACCTTTGATCAAAAAATATAAAGGCAAACCACATCCATTAGAATATAAAAGCATTTATCAATTAGTAGTGATGGTAATTCTTTCGGCACAGGACTCGGATAAAAACATCAATCAGTTATCAGGTAATTTATTCAAAGCATTTCCCGATATGGCTTCTTTAAAAAGGGCAGATGCTGAAGCATTATTCCCGTTCATAAGTAAGATCCGTAATTTTGGCAACAAAACAAAGTGGTTGCTTGATCTTGCAGGAAAAATAAAAGAAGATAAAAATATTCCACTCACCATGGAAGAACTCATAGAACTTCCCGGAATAGGCCGTAAATCTGCTAATGTAATTATGCGTGAAGCAGGTGTAAAAGCTGAAGGTGTTATTTGTGACCTGCACGTATTACGTGTTGCCCCCCGTTTAGGCATTGCCCAAGGAACCGATCCAAAGAAAGTTGAAAAACAAATTATGGAAGTTATTCCGGCTAAAGACTGGGGAGAAATTGGAATGGCCTTTTCATTTTTAGGAAGAGAAACTTGCAGACCTACAAATCCTAATTGCAAGGAGTGTGTTATGAAACCTAATTGTGATTATGGAAGAAAATTATAGCCCTCACTTATTTTAAGCACATAGATTCATAGGTTTTTCTATTTGTAATTAAGGTTTATTTTTGTATAAGGCACTATGTGCAAAACATAGTTCTCATGTCTTCTAATACAACCCACACCTTCTATGTTCCTATGTGGTTAAGCATTTTGGATTCGTAAAGATATTTTGTTGAAACCTCAAATAAAGAACAGAAGAGCTCCCGCAGTAAAACCAAGCAATGCTAACCAGGAAATATTTTTTAAGTACCAACCAAAACTTATTTCTTCCAAGCCCATAACTGCCACTCCTGCTGCTGATCCAATAATTAAACAACTTCCACCAGTTCCGCTTGCATATGCTAAAAAATGCCAGAACGAGCTGTCTATTGGATAGTCGAACATACTCATGCCTGCTGCAACCAACGGAACATTATCTACAACCGCAGAAATCATCCCTATAGAATAAATTACACCATTCTGGTTATTATTAAATAAACCGTTTAAATTATCAGCCAGCCCACTTAAAGCGCCACTCAACTCTAATGGTTTTATTGCAATCAATATTCCGAGGAAAAATAAAATGCTCTTTACATCCGTTTTTTGAATTGCTGCCATTACCGAGAATTTCCCTTTTATCTCAGCATCTGTTTTACGGTGAATTATTTCCGTTACTATCCACAATATTCCCAGTCCCGCCAATATTCCCATATAAGGTGGTAAATGCGTTACCTGCTTAAAAACAGGCACCATCAATAAACTCAAAATACCAACAGCAAAAACTATATTTCTTTCTTTCAGGGTATAAGTTAATATGTCTGATCCCGATTTACGCACTACATTCCCTTTAAAGAAAACACTTATTACAGCCAAAGGGGTAATTAAACATAAAAGACTTGGGAGTATTGCTGCTTTCATGATTCCTGTGGCGGAGATCTTTTTACCCAACCATAACATAGTTGTTGTGACATCACCTATCGGGCTCCAGGCACCACCCGCATTGGCTGCTATCACAACAACACCTAACATTATCCAGCGGTCTTTCTTTTCAGAAAATATTTTTTGCGTTAATGCGGTCATTACAATAGCTGTTGTAAGATTATCTAAAATTGCAGAAGCGAAAAAAGAAATAAAACCAATAATCCAAAGTAAGTTTCGTTTGCTGTTGGTTTTTACCAATTGCGTTATTATATCAAAACCATTGTGTGCATCTATTAATTCTACAATAGTCATCGCGGCTAACAAAAAAAAGAGGATCCCCGAAATATCTCCCAACGCATGAGTAAGCTGTTCGTTCACTGTATCAACATTTATTCCCGCATTAAACACATAATACATCCAACAAGCTACACCTGTTAATAATGAAAAAGCTGCTTTATCTACCCGAAAATTATGTTCGAAAATGATCAAACAATAACCTATAATAAACAATATGACCAAGCCTGTAATCATGAATTATCTTTTTTACTTTTCAATTGATCGGTGTAAGCTTCAAAAATATCTTTAGATCGTATGTACCCTAAAGTAAGTTCACCCTCTACTACCGCAACCTTATCCACATCATGGCGCATAATCACATCAAGTGCTTTGCTCAACTTATCTTCCGGTCTTACAAATGGAACTGATTTATCCATAAAGCGGGAAACAGGAACTTTGGTCTCACCCAACTTTTTTGTTATTTCATAATCAACACTTCTTAAGGAAATAATTCCCTGATACTTTAATTGATCATTAACAACTACAAAATCGCTCGCCTGAATTTCTGCTGCCAGATTTAATGTTTCAATTACAGTTGCATTTCTTTTTACCATCGCCAACAAACGATATTCAGGAAAGTGATCCTTAATTAATATCTGGTCGATGATATCATTCTTCATTTCCCAACTGTGAGCAGGGCTTTTAAAACGATTGTCCACCTGATTTTTATAAAACGAAATACGTTTTGATAAGATAAAAGTAAATATAGATACAATAATTAAAGGTGGCAATAACACATAACTACCTGTCATCTCTACAATCATCACAATACCTGCAATAGGGGCGTTGGCAACACCCGAATAAAATGCACCCATGCCAACCACCATAAATGAAGCAATACTTACCTTATGTCCTAAAAAGTGTTGAGCCGCAACTCCAACCGCAGCACCCAACATAGCGCCGATAAATAAGGAAGGGCCAAAAATACCTGCAGAACCACCACTACCAATGGTAAGCGTAGTTGCAACAATTTTCACAAATGCTATTATCAATAAACTCAATAATAATTCGAACCACAATGCTCCTCCAAAAAAATCAGGCATGTGTCCCTGAATGGTTGACTCTAAAAACAGACTTCCTGTTCCTGCCACTTCAAATAATATTAAAGCAATAGCACCCGTGAGTAAACCACCAATTGCAGGTTTAATATAAACAGGGATCTTAATTTTATTAATAAAAGCTTTTGCATCATTAAATCCCTTGATAAATAAATAACCAAACGAAAAACACAAAACACCCAATATGAGATAAAAAACAATTTCGCTAAAATGAAAACTGGTAAGGCCTGAAACATTAATAAAAGGTTCTGTTCCGGCGTAAAGTGTATAAACCAGATAAGCAGTTACGGACGAAATAAAACACGGAATCAAAGCATCGGTTTCAATATCTTCTTTGTACACCATTTCAGCAGCAGTGAGCGCACCGCCTAATGGAGTTTTAAAAACCGCACCCAAACCTGCCGCAGTACCTGCAAGCAAAAGTGTTCTTCTTGCCCTTGCTCCGGCCTTAGCCATATTTGCAACCCACACTCCCACTCCTGCACCAATAAAAGAAATTGGCCCTTCTTTTCCTCCGCTACCTCCTGTAGGCAAAGTAAATAAAGTTGCGAGCGATTTAAATACAGGAACTTTTGTATCAATCTTTCCATCCTTGTGGTGAAATGCATAAATCATCTCATCAGTTCCCGTACCTTTTGACTCACGCGAAAAAAGATAAACTATCAACCCTGCCATCAAACCACCAAATGCCGGTAAAAGTAAAACCGTTAAAGAAGATCCCGGATGTTCAAAAATGTAATTTATTTTCTGACTGAAAGTAAAGTATTCATCTGCACGGTGTGTATGAAATGAATTATAAAAATATTCCAGCAAATGCAGAACCCATGAAAAAATCATCGACACTACTCCCGCCAAAATCCCCACCACAACCGCGTATAAAAAAATACTGTTCTGATTTTTTATATTTACAATGTCCTTTAGTTTTCGCATTCTCTTTTATGCATTGTAAACAGTAATGAAATTACATCATGTACTGAAATTTTTGTTTTTCAAATCCATGCCCACCACGATGATGATCATGAGTTGAATTATCAAATATATAAACCAATTTAAATTCGTGGCTTCCTTTATTAGATTGCATCAACCCATTCGTGTTAAAATCATAAGAATAACCTATTTGTCCAACACCTTTAAAAGTATAACCTATCTGCCCATATACGCATGTCTTCAAACGAATACCTCCTCCGAAAAAAATTGCATTCTTAACATGCATTTTTAAATTGTAATCGATAAGCATTGGAGTACCCGCCACAAAATTCGTCATTAAACTGTTCTCAAAAATAAAATCTGTATTCTCGGCCCAATTATAACCTACACCAAAGGAATAATGCGGAACAGTGGTTAAATTAGTAAAGGTAGTAGCATTCTTGTTTTCTCTGAATTTATAACTTGCCCCGAGCATATTATTCATACTTAAGCTTACATAAAAACGATCGTTATGCATTAAAAAACCCGCTGCCATATTGGCTATCTTTGCTTTATTGTAAGTAGTTGCATTTATCAATAAGGGGTCATGCGAATTCATATAAGTAACCTTATTAATATCCAAACCGTTTACATTATAACTTCCATTTAAGCCTAAAGAAAACTCCACATCCTCAAATCTCATGTGAAAAGCATATGCTCCCGCTATACCTGTAATTTTTTGAGGTCCCAGTTTATCCTGATACAATAAAAAACCCGCCCCCATCTTGCCTTTGTAAAATCTACCGTGAGCACTTAACACCGCAGTCTTAGGCCCATCCGAAATACCCGCCCATTGGTAGCGATAATTGGCGCGAACATCAATTGTTTTACGTGTACCTGCAACCGCTGGATTGGCAATAAATAAATTGTTTCTGCTATCCGTCCAAAATGGATATTGCTGTCCAAACACTAAGCTGGTTTGAAGCAATAAATAAACTATGAATAATAGGTTTTTCAAGACCCGAAAGATAAGATTTTATTTTAATGTTTTATGGTTCTCAGAGTGATTTACAAATAGTATATTTGCAGTATTGCTATGGTATATTTAACAAGAAAAGAGCATTTTAATTCAGCTCACAAACTGGCTAATCCCAATTGGAGTGACGAGAAGAACCTGGAAGTATTTGGTAAATGTTCCAACAAAAATTGGCATGGGCATAATTACGATCTTTATATCACTGTTAAAGGAAAACCAAACCCCGATACAGGATTTATTATTAACCTGAAAGAACTGAGTGTACTGATCAGAAATGAAGTTTGTATGGAATTGGATCACAAAAACCTGAATACAGATGTTCCTTTTCTAAAAGGAATTTTGCCCAGTACAGAAAATGTTGCCATTGCCATTTGGGATATTCTTGCACCACAGATCATAGAAATGGGTGCCACTTTGCATTGCGTGAAACTATACGAAACAGAGAATAATTTTGTAGAATACTTTGGCGAATAAAAAAATACATTATGCTAAACGAAGAATTTGAACACGATGAACACGGCTACAGAAAAGTTGATAAGTACAACAAAAAACTAGTTGCATCAATTTCTGAATCATACAATCATATTTTAAAAGATGTTGGTGAAAATTCGAACCGTGAGGGTTTACTTAAAACGCCGATACGTGCTGCGAAAGCTATGCAATTTCTCACTCAGGGTTATGAAATAAATCCGGTTGAAATACTACAATCTGCCATGTTTAAGGAAGAGTATAGTCAAATGGTAATTGTAAAAGACATTGAAGTTTACAGTTTGTGCGAACACCATTTATTACCTTTTTTTGGAAAAGCTCATATTGCTTATATTCCAAACGGTCATATAGTTGGATTGAGTAAACTGCCCCGCGTAGTTGACGCTTTTGCCCGCAGATTACAAGTGCAGGAAAGACTAACAAATGAAATCCGCGATTGTATTCATGACACCTTAAAACCTTTGGGAGTAGCCGTGGTTATGGAGTGCTCTCATTTGTGCATGCAAATGCGTGGCGTTCAAAAACAAAATTCGGTTACCACAACTTCGGCGTTTACCGGCGAATTTTTACACGACTCAACAAGAAAAGAATTCATCAGTTTAATTGCATCAAGGTTGCATTAAGGTCAAGTATTGAAGATATTTAATTTAAATAAATAATAAACATATCGACAAAATCAGCCCACAAAAATTAATCAAAATAAAATCCGCATAATCCGCGATCCCGATAGTTATCGGGACTGCGGCAAAAAACAAAATCACAAAATGGAAAACGGACATATTAAATCTAAAGTAGAGAACGGAATAGGATACATCACTTTTTTTCATCCCCAAAGTAATTCAATGCCGGGAGCACTACTTCGTGAGTTAGCACAGGAAGTTGAAGCAATGGGGCAAAACAATGATGCAAAAGTTATTGTATTACAAAGTGAAGGTGATAAAGCATTTTGTGCAGGCGCATCTTTTGACGAGTTAATTTCTATTAAAGACCTGGAAACAGGAACTACTTTTTTCTCCGGATTTGCAGGTGTAATTAACTCAATGCGTAAAGCTCCAAAGTTTGTGATTGCACGTGTACAGGGAAAAGCTGTGGGTGGTGGTGTTGGTATTGCATCTTCTGCAGATTATACTTTTGCAGTTGAAGCTGCTTCTGTAAAATTAAGCGAACTTGCCGTTGGCATCGGCCCCTTTGTAGTTGGCCCGGCTGTTGAGCGTAAAGTAGGTAAATCTGCTTTTTGTCAGTTAACAATAAATGCTACCGAATGGCAAACGGCTCAGTGGGCAAAAGAAAAAGGCTTATATGCTGAACTGTTTTCAACGGTTGAAGATATGGATAAAGGTATTGCTGCATTGGCACAACGCTTGGCAGGAAGCAATCCCGAAGCAATGATGATGTTAAAAAAGATCATGTGGGAAGGAACAGAGAACTGGGATACTTTATTATTAGAACGCGCAGCCATGAGCGGTAAACTGGTGTTGAGCGAGTTCACGGTGAATGCGATCAACAAATTCAAACAAAAGGCTTAGTTTATTTATTCACAGATTATGTCAGTTCGAGCGCAGTCGAGAACCTGCCCGTAATCCGTCTCGACTTCGCTCGACGTGACATTAACCTGGTTAAATTTTAAACCATTGAATTCAATCATTCTTTTACATGGAGCCATTGGCTCATCTGATCAGTTAAAACCTTTGTCTGATGCACTTTCCGCAGCCGGTAAGAACGTTTATACATTTAACTTTTCAGGTCATGGAAAAATGTCTTTTAAATTTAAAGGCTTTGGAATAGAAGTATTTGCTGAAGAACTACATGACTTCGTTATTTCCAAAGGACTTAACAAACCTGATGTTTTTGGGTATAGCATGGGAGGTTTCGTTGCTTTATACCTGGCGAGCCAAAACCAAAGCTTATTAGGAAAGATCATTACACTCGGAACTAAGTTTGCCTGGAATCCTGAAATTTCAGCAAAAGAAGCTGCCATGCTGAATGCAGAAAAAATAGAAGAAAAGATCCCGAAGTTTGCAGATGCCTTAAAACAACGTCACAGTGAAGAAAACTGGAAACAACTGCTTTCCAAAACTGCAGAGATGATGCATGCATTGGGTAAAAATAATATACTTACTGAAGACAAGCTGAAAGAAATCCAAAACGATGTATTGATTGGCTTGGCCGATAAAGATAACATGGTAAGTCTGGAAGAAACCACTTCCGTTTACAAAACACTTCCAAACGCATCTATGTATATGCTACCAAATAGCAAACATCCAATTGAACAAATCAATACAGGTATACTAAGCAAGATCATTCTGGACTTTATTGCTATTTAACACAGAGCACACCGAGTTATTGGTGTTGCACAGAGTATAAATCAATGATGCTTGCAATCTTTTTGCAACTCAAGCTCCCTTGTGCCAGTGTCCCTGCCCGCCGACAGACAGGTCTGTGGTGAAATCTTCCTACTCTTATTAACACTGCTATGTAGATAAGCTTTACCCCGAAGCAGGGTTAAACCGCACTAACAAGCTTATTTTTGAGTGTGCTATTACTTAAAAATATTCGCTTGCTGCGTACATTGTTTGTGCTGATGGTGTTTATTTTATTTTTAGCATCGTGCAGAAACAAAAAAGAGATCGCAAGCACGGATGTCACTAAAAACAACAATTCTACCACTACTCCCAAAAAAAGTGAGACCTCAGTAAAGTCAAATTATATAGTTGACAAATATGCTACTCAACTAAAAGTAGACAAAAAAGATATAAAAAACGAAAAACTTTATTCATTTATTGATGAGTGGTACGCTGTTCCGTATAAATACGCCGGCTTTGAAAAAACAGGAATTGACTGTTCCGGATTCACTTGCAAACTTTATGAATCAGTTTATTCAAAAAAGATCTCAAGAGCCTCAAAGGATATTTATGCTTCCAGTAAAGAACTTGAATTGAAAGATCTGAATGAAGGGGACTTTGTTTTTTTCAAGATCGAATCAAAAAATGTTTCGCACGTTGGAGTGTATTTACAAAACAACAAGTTTGTGCATGCCAGCACAAAAAAAGGGGTTATCATAAACGATCTGAATGAGCCTTATTATAAAAAATACTTTTATAAAGGGGGACGAATAAAATAAACTATGTTGAAAGATCTCTACTATCCCGCTATCCTTTTACCACGCCGCTTGAAAGCAGTAAAAAACATTGTTGCACTCGGGCTCTTGCTATCCGTACTCGCGTCCTGGAAATTATGGACCAGCAATCATTTATTCCCTCAGGTGCCATTTTTCAATTTTGGATTTAGCATTGGCCACCCTTACGATTATATTTTATTTGGTTTATTTATTGCAAGTATTACAGGCATTTTATTAAGCAGAAAGCCCCGTACATTTATCATTATTACTTTAGTTATTTCTACAGCGCTTGTTTTGTTCGATCAAAACCGCTTACAACCCTGGTTCTATATGTATATGTTGATACTGGGAGTTTTATGTTTCTATAACTGGAGAGTGGATGAACCTAAAAATTACACTGCTATTTATACTTCAATTACGATTGTTATTGGTGCAATTTATTTTTGGAGCGGCGTTCAAAAACTGAATCCAAACTTTATGAGCAGTACCTGGGAATGGTTTATTAAACCACTGGGAAAGTTATTTACACCCGAAGAAATGAGTTTTTCGTATAAGATGGGATACGCAATCCCTTACCTGGAAATTGCAATGGGATTAGGCTTATTTTTTGAGCAAACCAAACGTATTATTATTCCTATCGCGATAACTATGCATATTGTTATTCTGATCATTCTGAGCCCTTTATTCCATAATTACAATCAAACCGTTTGGGGCTGGAATTTCTGTATGGCTTTATTAATCTATTTCGTGTTTGCAGGTAATACTCAAAATAAATACCGTCAGTTAGCTTATTTGGTGGAATTCAAACCTATTTTTCTTGTTTTCTTTATCTGCGTTTGTTTACCGGTTCTTAATCTCTTCAATAAATGGGATTCTTATTTATCTGCTAATTTATATTCCGGAAACACTACTAACGCAAACATCTATCTTTCGGAAAAAGCAAAAGACAAATTACCCTATTATATTCAGTTATTCACTAAAAAAGAGAACAACGAACTATACACCATTCAGGTAAGAAAATGGGCAATGAATGAAATAGGGGTTCCCGGTTACCCTGAAACCAGGGTATTTGAAGCACTCCAAAAACACATACAAACCATCACTTGTTGTGATGACGAAGTAACCATGTTTGTAAACGAAAAGAGTAGTTTATTGGCCGATTCATGATTTTTAATAAAATTTCATAAACTTTTCCCATAATTTCCTCGTTTTAAAACCTCTCTTAGTAAATTAGCGTTCTAAATTTTTATTATGAACAGGATTTCTATTGCTTTGAATGCTGTATTGCTTATTGCGGTTGCGGTACTTTTTTATTTATATTTCTCCTTAAACAGTAAACTCTCTCCTTCTACAGAAGCGCCTGAAGATGTAAACTCAACAGGAAAAATACCTAAATTGGTAACTGACCCTTCTAAACTTGCAAATTCCAAAATTGCTTATATCAATATTGATTCACTCGATATGAAATACGAATACATCAACGATAAATCAAAAGAGATCAAGAACAAACAAGCTGCCATTGAAGGGCAATTGAGCAGTATGTATGCCAAGTTTCAGCAAGATGTAGCTGACCTTCAGCAAGCTGCTCAGGCTGGCTTACGTTCAGAAGCTGAATTGAAAAAAGAAGAAGCATCTCTGCAACAACGCCAATACGATATCGCAAATAAAGAAAAGCAATTACAAACATTAAGTGAAGAAGTTGGTACAACACAAGCTGCAATGCTTCAAAATGTTTCCAAATTTATTGAAAAATTCAACAACGGAAAATATGATTTCATTTTAGCTTATACTTCTAACATTAGCTCTGTATTATATGCAAAGCCTGATTTGGAGATCACTACAGAAGTAGTGAACGGGTTAAACGAAGAATACCGTGCAACAAAAGCTGCAAATACAATAACACCAAAAAAGAAATAATGGATTCAAATTCACTTTTGCTTAAAATAATGAGTGTTCATGAATTTCATGAATCATTTTTAATTGGAAACGGCTCAGAGCCTAAACTGGTTGAAGAAAAAGATTATATGCTTCGTCACCGGTTGATGAAGGAAGAGAATGATGAATATTTGGAAGCTTGTCAAAAAGGGGATCTTACAGAGATCGCAGACGCATTGGGTGATCAAATGTATATACTTTTCGGAACAATCCTAAAACACGGCTTGCAACACAAGATAGGCGATATCTTTGATGAGATCCACAGAAGTAATATGAGTAAGTTGGATGAAAACGGAAAACCTATTTTCAGGGAAGATGGTAAAGTACTTAAGAGTAATTTATATTTCCGACCGGATATTGCGAAACTTTTGAAGTAAACCCTTCTTCTTAATTGTTTAAACCATATAAGGCATGTAAGGGCATATAAGTCCGCATTCTCCATGCGTATGTGAGTAGCGTTTAACCGCAAATCCCTATAGCTATCGGGACACAAAGGTCGCAAAGATTTTAAACCATTTTTTTTACAGCTAACTCTTCACTAAAAAACAAATTGACTCTAAAACATCACATACGTGAAACTGCGGTACTCTCATTGCCTTTGGTGATAAGTCAGATAGGTCATATCATAACCGGGATGGTGGATAATATTTTCCTGGGAAGAATTGGAAAAACGGAACAAGCCGCAGGGATCTTAGCCAATAATTTATTTATTCTCTTATTGGTTTTTAGTATTGGTATGTCGTATTCACTTACGCCATTGGTATCTCAGGCGCATGCAAAAAACAATGATCAGGAAAAAGCATTCTTGCTAAAAAATGGTTTGTACTTGAATTTCGGAATCAGCATTCTACTTTCGATGATCCTTTATTTTGCTTCTCCCCTGCTCCATTTTGCGCAACAACCAAAAGACGTAGTAGATCTCTCTTTGCCTTTTTTTCACATCATTACTATCAGTATCATTCCATGTAGTTTGTTTTTTGCAGGGAAACAATACACAGAAGGTCTTAATAATACTGTGATTGCAATGGTTGTGAGTGTTGTAGGAAATTTACTCAACATCTTACTCAATTATCTTTTGATCAACGGGAAATGGGGATTACCTGAAATGGGCTATATGGGCTCTTGTTGGGCAACGTTTATTGCACGTTGTTTTATGGGAGGATTTTTTGTGGTATTACTCTTTTATTCTAAACCATTTAAATCATTTCGTCCATTTCTTCGAAAAGCCGCTTTCAGTATTCAGCACTGTTGGCAATTATTTAAACTGGGGATCGGCTTTGCGATGCAGTTCACATTTGAAGTAACAGCCTTTGCTTTATCAGGTTTAATGACCGGGTGGTATGGAAAAGAACAAATTGATGCACACGGAATTGCGCTTTCAATTGCGGCATTCACATACATGTTTAGCAGCGGAATTAGTGGCGCTGCAACCATTCGTGTAGGAAATTTTAAAGGACAAAATGATTATGTGAACGTAAACAAAGCAAGCAATGCTTCAATGATCTCTGTTTTAGTAGTAATGGGGGGCTTCGCTATGATCTTTTTCTTACTTCACTCCTACTTACCACAAGCATTCAGTACAGATCAGGAAGTAATTGGATTGGCATCTAAACTTTTGATCATTGCCGGCTTTTTCCAGTTATTCGACGGAATGCAGGTTACCATACTCGGAATACTTCGTGGATTGGGAGATGTAAGAGTTCCAACCATTATAACTCTTATTGGTTACTGGATCATTTGTTTACCCTTAAGTTATTTCTTTGGAAAAACTTTGGGTTATACCGCTCAGGGAATTTGGTCGGCCTTGCTTTGCGGGCTATCATTTGTTGCTGTGGCGCTTTATATTCGTTTTAGAATTCTGATGAAACGGAAACTTCTTCAATAGAAAATCCTAGTTGTTTTAAATGCTCCCAATATTCGGGATACGATTTCTCGATTACCATTGGGTCATCAATATCTATATGATCAAGAACTAATGCCAACGGCGCAAAAGCCAATGCCATACGATGATCATGATAAGTATTTATTGCTTCATTAGAAGTGCGGGGGTCAAAAAGAGCATCTATTTCTACTGTTTCCTTGCCAACTTCTGTTGGAATACCGAGCTTTTGTAATTCATTATGCAACGCACTTATACGATCGGTTTCTTTGATCCTCAAGGTTTTTAATCCGTTCAATTTTCCTGAAATACCTTTCCCTGCCATAACAACTGCAATGGTTTGAGCTATATCCGGACAGTTGGTGAAATTATTTTTTTGAGGAGTGATTACGTTATTTGTTTTTGTCAGCAACAAACACTCGCCGGTAAAATCACTCTTGATACCGAATTTATCAAACAGAACAACGCACATCGAATCTGCCTGTAAACTTTTTTTCTGCAAACCATGTATTTTTAATTCTGCTTCTTTCGCCAACGCAGCAATTGCATACAAATAGGATGCAGAACTCCAGTCGGCCTCTACGGTAAACGATTTTTCTTCTGAAGAATATGGTTTGTTGTTGCAGTAAATACTATTTCCTTTCCAGCACACTTCAGCACCAAAATAATTCATTAACTGCATGGTCATATCAATATAGGGTTTTGAAACCAGTTCACCTTCAAATTCAATTTCCAGCGCTTCGGAAAGGTTTGGGGCAATCATTAGCAAAGCTGAAATATATTGCGAGCTAATACTTCCATTCATTTCTATTTTACCACCTGATAATTTTTTACCTTTTATTTTGATGGGAGGAAAACCTTCTTTTTCAAGATATGTAATTTCAGCTCCTGATTTTCTTAAGCAATTCACCAACTCTGTTATAGGTCGTTGTTTCATTCTAACAGATCCGGTGAGTATTCGTTCACCTTCAATACTTGCAAAATATGCCGTTAAAAACCGCATAGTTGTTCCTGCATGCCCAACATCAAAAACAGTAGTCTCGTTAATTTTACTTATACATTGCAGAAATGTAACAGTATCTTTTGCTGTGGATATATTTTTCAGGTCAACTTTTAATCGGCCAATTTCTTTAATAATAAGCAATCGGTTACTAATGCTTTTAGAAGCAGGTAATGTGATATTACCTTTAATAACTTTAGTAGTGTGAGAGATTCTGTAAACCAATTTCTTTTTGTTAAGCCTCAAAATTAAGCATAAAAAAAGAGCCGTACCATAGGTACGACCCTTTTAATTATAATATCAAGAAGCGATTACTTGTTAATCACAACACGTTTACTGATAGTGTATTCTCCTGACTTCACCTTAACGATGTAAGAACCGGCAGCTAAATTAGCTAGCTCAACCGTGTTATATCCTTTTGACATATTTGATGTATAAACTTTTTCTCCGATGATATTGTATACTTCAACAGAAGAATTGTTCTCTAAAGCGCGGATGGTGAATACTCCGTTGTTTGGGTTAGGGAAAACGGTAATTGCCTCAGCAGTAAGTACATTTTCTTTAACACCAACCGGAACCACTTTTGTTATACTCACATCATCCAATTTAACCATCGTTCCGCTACCTGTTGCAGTACCTGCTCCACGAATACCTAAGTAAATGGTTCCCGAAACAGGAGCAAGATAATCAACTGAATCTTTTCTCCATACATTTCCAGGAGTTGTTGCAACGTATGGTTTAATTTCTATACCTGCCACCATATCAGCAGCAGTTTGTCCTGTACCCAAACTTACACTAATTCCACCATTGTAATTTGTGTTGGTTCTTGTCCAGTATATTAAACGATAAGTATCCCCTGCTGTTATGTTCATACACTTAAACATATTCCATGCGTCAGCAATTGCTGTCGGAGCTTGCAAATTTAAGCAGCGTGTACCTGTGTGGGGAGTTGTTGTAGACCATTGCCAGTTCGCTGTACTTCCGCTGGAAGGTGTTTGCTGAATATATAGCATAAATAAATCCGGATCAGCTGTTTCAAAACTATTAGCATAATTCACATTTGAAAGGTCATTAGGTACAGCGTTATCAAAACTGGCAGATCCCATATCATTAGCTGCGTTTCCATCACCTGTAACAATGATAGTTACATCAACAGTATGAGTTCCTTCTGAAGACACATCTGCAGTAGTAGTAAATGTATAATTAGCGGTAGCTCCGCCAACGATTGTATCAGTATATGTTTCTATAACCGGAGCACCACCATCAACCGAATAAGAAAGGTCAAAATTGTAAATTGAGTCTAATCCGATATTAAAAATAGTAGTGGTAATGGGAGTGGTAGCAGTTCCTGTTAAACAACCTGTAGCAGGTAGAGTTACCGCTGTAATTGAAGCATCTGTAGTGGGTACATCCTGAAAAGTTACATCATCAACTAACCACCAATAATCCCAAAAGCCACGGAAAATAAATTTTACCAATACTGCGGGCTGGTTTCCTGCAACAGAAGAAATATTTACTGTAACCATTTCCGGATCAGGAGATTCTGCAGCTCCACCTGTAGCATAACCAGCATTTACCTGATATTCAGTCCAGTTTGCGCCATTATCATTACTTACTGCAACATAAGTTGAGTCCATATATCTTTGATAATGTTGTTCGAATACCAAATTAACATCAGGATGACCTACACATGATACCGGATTAACCAATATCAATTCAGCATTATTCGGATCCGTTTGACTAGCGCCATCCGAATCGAACATCGCGAAATTTCCTCCCGAGGTTGAATTAATAAGGAAAGTTGGAATTTGCACGGGGCCTGTTGTTCCAATCTGCCATGCTTGTCCCATTCCGGTTACGTCATTAGATACCCAATCAGCCGGATTTGAAAAATCATTTGTGAAGAAGGTAGCCTGAATTTGATTTGGCGTTTTAATGCCTTTGTTTGAAGAGATATTAATTTTCTTACTGCTTTGATATGTTTTAATTTTCGCACTTTGAGCAAAAACTGAACAGGTTAAAACTGCAGAAACACCTAATAAGTAGATTTTTTTCATGGATATATTTTTATATTTAGAAGTAAAGATAACTAATTTTCCTGCGAATTCTATCGATTAAAGGCTAAAAAAGTCACAAAAAAAGTCCCGGTTGCCCGGGACTCTCTTTTTAATAAATATCTGAAAACGATTATTTGTTGATTACAACACGTTTGCTGATAGTTTGCGTACCTGATTTTACTTTTACAATGTAAGAACCAGCAGCTAAGTTAGAAAGATCAACAGAGTTGTTTCCTTTTACTAAGTTGTTAGAGTATACGTTTTCTCCAATGATGCTATAAACCTCTACAGAAGAGTTATTTTCGAAAGCACGGATAGAGAAAATACCATTATTAGGGTTAGGGAAAACAGAGATAGCTTCAACAGCAGCGTTTTCTTTAACTCCGATTGGAGTAACTTTCGAAATATTGATATTGTCGTAACGAACATTGATTCCGTTTGTACCAGCAACAACTGCACCAGTAGCACCTAAAGCAAAATAACGCGTTTCAGTAGCGGTAGCAGTATAATCAACTGAATCTTTAATCCAGGCAGCATACGGAGTAATTTGAGTGTAAGGCTGTAATATAGTTGTCATTGCAGCAGGATCATTTGCTAAACCTGTAAATACACCAGTTTGTCCGTTATTAGCAGCAGCTGTACCGTTGATACGTTTCCAGAAAGTAATACGGTAGATATCACCCAAAGTAACATCAACGCAAGGTAAAATCACCATTGCTTCGTGAGCACCAACAGTAGCAGTGTTAGGAACTGTATAGAATAATGCCTGTGCACCTGATTGGAATGTTATCTGAGATGGTCCGAAGATGTACCCATCACCAGATACATAAGCCATGTTTAAACTGTTATATTCATAACCTGCTTCACAACCATTTGAATAAACTGTTGTAGCAAGATCAGTTGGCAATGCATTGTTGAATGTTAAACTAGCAGTATCATTTGTCAAATCTATATCAGAAGCAACACCCACATAAGCAACAATTGTATAATCTGTAGCTGCATTGAAATCATAAGCTGGTAAATAACCAACATACGCAGAATCACCAGGAGCTAAAGTAGAAACAACAAATGGAGTTTGAGCAACACCATTTACAGTACAAGCAACTGAAATATTAGTTTCAGTTGTAGTACCTAAGTTCTTAATTTGACCAACAATTGAATCTAATCCATAAGAACAAGTATTCAATGAAGTTAAATTGTAAGGTTGAACAAATGTTGTTCTTAAATTAACAACAGACGCTCCGGCTTCGTAAATAGTAAATGTAGCACCCATTTGATCACCAGGAGTTGCGCCGTAACCATCACCTGAAAGGTCATAATTTGCGATTAAATTACCAGTTGTTCCCGGAGCAATAGTAGCTTCTACAACAAATGTAATACCTGTTGAAGAAAAAATTCCGCCATACTGATCATTGTTGTCAGCACCCCAGGAAATTAGTTGTCCTACAGGAGCATTTAACGCTTCTAATCCACCACCTGCATCTTCAGTGTTAGGGAAAGGGTTAGAAGTATTACCAGCACCTGTTGGAGTAATCCCGGCAGGAAAGGTAATTGCCATATAATCACCATACTCAGCGTCAGTATTTGACATTGTAAAAGTAAAACTCAGATCCATAGTTGATCCAGCTACGTATTGAGTATTACACACAATAGTACTAGCAACCTGAGTAACTGAATTCGGTCCTGCAATAGTTTTTTCAGTTGCAGAAGTTCTTTTTTTAAGCGGGTTCTTAACTTTCACTGTTGTTTGAGCATTAACTGCCAAAGTAAACATTGAAGCGAAACCTAATAAGTAGATTTTTTTCATGTATATAATTTTATTATTTGTAGCAAAAATAACAAATTTTCCGTCAAATTCATTCAATTGCAAAAAAAAAGTCCCGATTGCTCGGGACTCTCTTTTATAAATATCTGAAAACGATTATTTGTTGATTACAACACGTTTGCTGATAGTTTGTGTAGCTGATTTTACTTTTACAATGTATGAACCAGCAGCTAAGCCAGAAAGGTCAACTGAGTTGTTTCCTTTTACTAAGTTGTTAGAGTATACGTTTTCTCCAATAATGCTGTAAACCTCTACAGAAGAGTTATTTTCGTTCGCTTTAACGGTAAACACACCATTGTTTGGGTTAGGGAAAATAGAGATTGCGTCCATTTTCAGGTTCTCCTTAATAGAAACCGGAGAGTAAGTTAAGTTAATATCATCAAAAATTGTAGCTGAAGATCCGGTTGCAGATACAGCATGGAATCCAATATAGTATGTTCCAGTAGTTGCAGGTACAATTGAATAGTTATACTGATAGTATATAGTATCAGCTGGTAAAGCCATTGGATTAGCGCTTACTAAATTTGTCATACCTGCAACATCTGCAGAAGTTCCATAATAAACTGACATATCAGCAACTGAAGCTAAATCATAATACTTCATCCAGAAAGAAAGATCATAAGTGTTACCACCAACAAGATCAATACAACCTGTTATAGCCCAATCATCGTCTCCAGCTGTACCAAACTTCACAAGGTTTTGAGCACCTGTGTGTACAAATTGGTTAAACACAGACCAGTTAGCCATGTTTGTTGCAGGGAAACTCCAGGCAGCAAATAAAGCATCATCAGCAGGAGATTCGAAGCCCATTGTGTAAGGAGCTGCTGTCGCATCAAAAGAAGTGAAATGAGTGATTGTATAGTTTGCAGCAGCATCATCACTTGCGTTTGCATCACCTGAACCAACATAAGAAACAGAAGCGTCTAGGCTATATGCCCCAGGAGTGCTAAAATCAACAGGAGTAAGATCTAAGATAATAACTGTATCGCCGGGAGCAATAGTAGCAACCGGATTACCTGCTAGATCAGAAACATTAGTAGCAGCAACAGTAGTAGTTGAAGCATTAACAACGTATGATAAAGAATCACCCGGTGTACCTACAGTAATAGTAGAAGAACCATTGTTAGTTGCCACAACTACCACATAACCGTCAACTAATCCACAACCACTTGTTATCAAAGAACCGCTCATTGCATAAAAACCTGCCTGAATAACAGCCATATTAACCGGTTGTTGTTCGTTGATTGCAAAAGTAGTAGCTCCTTGATCGCCGGGAGTAGCACCATATCCATCACCCGAAAGCGTATAAGAAGCATTTAAAGCTCCTGTTGTACCGGGCGCAACTGTAACCTCAACAACAAATGTAATACCTGTTGAAGAAAAAATTCCACCATATTGATCATTGTTGTCTACACCCCATGAAATATCCTGTCCTATTGGTGCATTCAATGCTTCTAATCCACCACCTGCATCTTCTGTGTTAGGGAATGGATCGGAAGTATTACCTAAACCTGTTGGAGTAATTCCTGCAGGAAATGTAATAGTTAACAAATCACCGTATTCTGCATCAGTATTTGTCATAGTAAATGTGAAACTTAGATCCATAGTTGTTCCTGCAACATAAGGAGTGTTGCAAACTATAGTACTTGCAACTTGCTGAACAGAATTTGGTCCACCAACATTCTTTGCAGTACTTGCTTTTACACCTTTTACAGGCTTATTCAATGTTGTACCGGTTGTTGTGCTCTTTTTTAGAGGGTTTTTAACTTTCATTGTTGTTTGAGCATTTACTGCCAAAGCAAACATTGAAGCGAAACCTAATAAGTAGATTTTTTTCATTTTTTGTTTTTTTTTAAATTAGTAGGTGACAAATATAAGAATTAATGATACCTCAATCAAATATTTCATCTCCTTTATTGAATTACATCTAATTGATTTTTAATTAGTTAAAAAATAAAACGTTTCCTTTTTTGTTAATTTTTTAATTTAGAATGTTTAGCATTCGTCGAAATAACTTCAATTTTCAGATTTTTTTATATTACAAAGAGATGTTTTTATTGTTACGAATTTATTACTATTTACTTCTGCAGATCGAGTCGTAAATAAAACCGAATTGTTCTTATCATAAATTCTAACTTCATATTTATGAGATTTATATTTTCTATTCAATCTCCAGATACTTCATGAGCGAAGCAGGAAATTTCTCTTTTACTTGCAGAATAAAATTGCTTTTTTGGTTGTAGAATAAAGTGTAACATTTTGCATCCTTAACATAAGGAAACTCAAACATTATTTGATTATAATTCAGCTTAGAACTATCTTTGAGCTAAATTTAATAAACGTTGGATTTATCAGGAAGATGAAAAAAATACTTTTCAGTATAAGTATACCTATACTATTATTCGCGTTGTTAGATTGCAGTTCCAAAGAAAATAAAACAAACAATAAGTTAGCAATTGTTAATATAAAAGATACCATTGTTGAAGATAAAATCTGGGTAGTGCCTGATACCAATGAAATTCCTAACAATGATTTTGGTGACCTAGTAAGGTACGGTAGAGATCTTATTCTTAATACAGCTTATTATATAGGTCCGGAAGGAAAAGTAGGAAAATACCTGGGCAATAAAATGAACTGCACCAACTGTCATTTGGAAGCAGGAACAAAGCCTTACGCTTTTAATTACTTTAGTACACATGCCAGATATCCGCAATACCGGGCACGTGAAAATAAAGTGCTCACTTTAGCTGATAGAATTAATAATTGCATCGAACGTCCTCATATTGGAAAACATCTTCCGCTAAATAGCAAAGAAATTATTGCCATGCAATGTTATATGAAGTGGCTCTGCGAAAATGTACCGGTTAATGGTAATGTAAAAGGCGATGGTCCTTTAAAAGTAGAATACCCTGATAGAGCTGCTGAGCCTATAAAAGGTGAGTTGGTATATAAACGCGATTGCGCAGTTTGCCATGGAGCAAATGGTGAAGGAAAAATGAAAGCAGATAATGTTTGTTATGAATATCCCCCGTTATGGGGAAATGAAAGTTATCAGGCAGGAAGCAGTGTGCATCGTGTATTAAAGTTGGGAGTTTTTATTTATACCAATATGCCGAACAAAATTGCTACTTATGACAAACCAAAATTAACTATTGAAGAAGCCTTTGATGTAAGCGCATTTATTAATGATGATGCAATTCATAAGAGGCCGCAACCTGTCACTAACAACGATTATCCCAATGTAACAACAAAACCACTGGATTATGGCAATGGGCCCTACTTAGATTCCTTTCCGGTTAGTCAGCATAAATTTGGACCTTACAAACCAATTATCGAATATTACAAGAGCCTAGGAAAAGAGCCTAAATTTTAATAAACTTGCACAAACATAAAGCATGCAAAAGTTAGATATACTTGCCATAGGTGTTCACCCCGACGATGTTGAATTATCATGCAGTGGAACATTACTAAAGCACATTGTTTTAGGAAAACATTGTGGTATTCTTGATCTTACAAGAGGTGAGTTGGGTACCAGAGGTAGCGCTGAGTTAAGAACTGCAGAAGCTAACAACTCTGCCATGTTGATGGGACTTGCAGTGAGAAAGCAATTGGATTTTAAAGATGGTTTTTTTCAAAACGAAGAAACTCACCTTAAGGAGATAATAAAAATCATAAGAGAATTTCGACCCGAAATCATTTTAGCAAATGCTGTTTCCGACAGGCATCCTGATCACGGAAGGGCTGCAAAACTGGTTTCAGATGCTTGTTTCTACTCCGGGTTAGTTAAAATAGAAACTGAATTTGACGGTCACAAACAGGAAGCATGGAGGCCAAAAGCAGTTTATCATTATATACAAGACAATTTTATTCATCCCGATTTTGTTATTGATGTAACCGAATTCGCCGACAAAAAACGTGAAGCAATTATGTGTTTTTCTTCGCAATTTTTTGATCCTGATTCAAATGAACCACCAACACCTATTTCAGGCCCGGAATTTCTGGAAAGCCTTTTTGCAAAAATGAGTACCTGGGGCAGAGCCATCGGAGTTAAATATGCAGAAGGTTTTACTGTAAATCGATATCCCGGGGTTAAGAACCTGTTTGATCTGCAGTAGATAGAACGCTGATACTTATGATTTTTAAGATCTAGATCTTGTCGTTTAAAAAATAGTGTTAATCATATTAATCTGCGTCATCTCCGCCTGAATGAAAGAATTCATTCTTTCGGGCAGGTGTGTTCCATTAAATTGTATTTTCGCAACGTGAAAAAGATTCCTTCTATACCCCTTTCCATACTTGGTGCATTATTATTGAGCATGGCGTGGCAGAAATATTTTACTATTTTCATATTTGTCGCTTTTGTTCCCCTTTTATTTGTTGCAGATGAATTTGGATGGGATCAACCAAAAAAAAGAAAGGGACTCAAGAAATTCGGACTATTCTATCTCTCTTTTCTGATCTGGAATTTACTTACAACCTGGTGGGTTTACAATGCAAGTCCGGCAGCTGTGATGGCATGGACACTCAATTCTTTATTTATGGTTTGGGCCTTGCGCTTAGCCTGGTGGACCAAAAAAAGATTTAATTCAGATGCTTCTTATTTTATTCTGGTTCCATTTTGGCTGGCATTCGAATACCTGCATCAAAACTGGGACCTGAGTTGGACATGGCTCACCTTAGGTAATGCATTTGCCAATCAAAGTAATCTGGTTCAGTGGTATGAGATCACCGGTACTTCAGGTGGAAGTGCCTGGATACTTGCGGTAAATATTTTAATTTTCTTATTGATCAAAAAAAGAATTGAATTAGGCAACTGGAATAAAAAACTAAGCCTAAGCATTGTTCTTATCTTATTTATTCCAACATTTTTCTCGTACATAATTTATTATACCGTAGATGCACGCATAGCATCATCTAAACTCAAAGAGCAACGAATAGTTGTTGTTCAACCTAACATTGACCCTTATAATGAAAAGTTTTCTTCTGATCCTCAGGTTCAGATTGAAAAGACATTAAAACTTCTCAATGAAAACATAAAGTCTTTAAATGAAGTTGACTACCTTGTTTTTCCGGAAACATTTCTTACAAGCAATATGTGGGAAAGTGAATTGCCTGATGTTTTTGAGATACAGTATTTAAGAGAAAAACTCATTTCACAAAACAAGGATCTCAAGATAGTAAGCGGGGCAAATACTCTTAAATTGTACGAGCCCGGAGAGAAAAAAACACCTACTGCTCATAAGTTTACTCAGGAAGAAGGTTACTACGATTCTTATAATTCAGCCATACAAATTGATTCCACTAAAAACGTGCAGGTGTACCGAAAATCCAAACTGGTTCCAGGTTCTGAGATCATGCCCTTTTTATGGCTTTTTAAACCTCTGGAAAAATATGCACTTGATTTGGGTGGAACAGTTGGAAGCTTGGGGCTTCAAAAAGAAAGATCTGTTTTCAAAACTAATGATTTAAATATTGCACCTATTATATGTTACGAAAGTGTATATCCCGAATACGTAACCGAATACGTTAAGAATGGAGCTAACCTGCTTTTCATTGTGACAAACGATGGTTGGTGGGGAGACACCCCCGGTTATCATCAACATTTAGTTTATGGGGCTTTAAGAGCAATTGAAACCCGCAAACCCATTGCCCGTTCAGCTAATACCGGGACTTCCTGTTTTGTGAATGAAAAAGGTGAAGTTTACAATGCAACTTCCTGGTGGCAACCTGCAATTATTAAAGCCACATTAAACCCAAATACTTATCAAACACTATTTGTAAAACTGGGTGATGTATTGGCAAAAGCATCGTTAATGCTGGCGGTTATTCTTTTCATAATATCTCTTTATAAGCGTTTTGCTAAACGATAAAATACTTACCTTCGCTATCGTTTATTTTTAACTCTTCAAACCATGGAAAAATTTGATGTTGCCGTTATCGGCTCAGGCCCCGGCGGATATGTTGCAGCTATTCGTTGCGCACAACTAGGTTTCAAAACCGCATTAATTGAAAAATACCCTAACCTTGGTGGAACCTGCTTAAATGTTGGTTGTATTCCATCAAAAGCATTATTAGATTCTTCTGAGCATTATCATAATGCAGCTCATTCATTTGCCGAACATGGTATTGAAGTAAAATCTTTAAAAGTTGACCTGGCAAAAATGATCGAACGTAAACGCGGTGTTGTAAAAATGACCTGCGACGGGATCAACTTCTTAATGAAGAAAAATAAAATTACTGTTATTACAGGACACGGAAGTTTTACTTCCAAAAATACTATTGAAATAGCAAAAGCAGATGGTTCTAAAGAAACAATTGAATCTGCAAAAATAATTATAGCTACTGGTTCTAAGCCTTCTTCTTTACCTGGAATTGAGATCGACAAAAAACGTGTGATCACTTCTACAGAAGCATTAGAGTTAAAAGAAGTTCCTAAACATTTGATTGTTATAGGAGGTGGTGTTATTGGTTTAGAATTAGGTTCTGTGTATGCACGTTTGGGATCAAAAGTATCTGTTGTAGAATATATGGATGGTTTAGTTGCAAGCATGGACAAAGGTTTAGGAAAAGAGCTGACCCGTGTATTGAAAAAAGATCTTGGGTTCGAATATTACTTCAATCATAAAGTAACCGGTGCTGTTGCAAAGGGAAAAGAAGCGATTGTAACTGCTGAAAACAAAGCCGGAGAAAAAGTTGAATTAAAAGGTGATTATGTTTTAGTTGCTGTTGGAAGAAAACCATACACAGATAATTTAGGATTGGATAAAGCCGGAGTAAAAGTAGATGCCCGTGGCAAGGTTGAAGTGGATGACCATTTGAAAACAAACATAGATGGCATTTATGCAATTGGTGATGTAATAAAAGGAGCAATGCTCGCTCACAAAGCTGAAGAAGAAGGTGTGTTTGTTGCTGAGCAATTAGCAGGGCAAAAACCTCATATTGATTACAACTTAATTCCCGGTGTAGTTTATACATGGCCCGAAGTTGCTTCTGTTGGTTTAACAGAAGAACAATTAAAAGAGCAGGGAAGAAAATACAAAGCAGGTTCTTTCCCTTTCAAAGCAAGCGGAAGAGCTCGTGCTTCAATGGATACAGATGGGTTCATAAAAGTACTGGCCGACGAAGCTACTGATGAGGTATTAGGCGTGCATATGATAGGGCCACGTGTTGCGGATGTGATTATGGAAGCCGTGGTTGCGATGGAATTCAGAGCAAGTGCTGAAGATATTGCCCGTATTTGTCATGCTCACCCTACGTTTACTGAGAGTTTGAAAGAAGCTGCTTTGGATGCGACTGCGAAAAGATCGATACATATATAATTCATTCAACACAGAGAACACTGAGTATGCAGAGTTTCACAGAGACGCATTATAATGACCTTAGTCATCAGATAATTGAAGCTTGCATTGAAGTTCATAAAGAATTGGGTCCAGGTTTGATGGAATCTGTTTATGAGGTATGCTTAGTTTCAGTTTTGAAAAAAAAAGGATTGTTTGTTCAAAAACAGGTTCTTCTTCCAGTTTATTTTAAGGGAGAGAAACTTCAAAAAGAATTTGTGATTGATCTTCTCATTGAAAACAAAATAATTCTTGAACTTAAATCCGTAGAATCTATTTTGCCTGTTCATGAAGCACAATTAGTCACCTACCTAAAATTAGCTGACATGAGATTAGGTTTATTGATAAACTTTCACGTTCCACTTTTAACCCAGGGTATAAAGAGAAAAATTAATGACATTTTAAGTAACGAGTTTGAAAATAAAATTTAAAACCTCTGTGCAACTCATAAGACTCTGAGCACTCTGTGTTAAAAAATGATGATCATGAAGAAAGGCGTATTACTCATTAATCTCGGTACCCCCGATAGCCCTGCAACAGGGAACGTTAGAAAATATTTAACTGAATTTCTTAACGATAGAAGAGTCATAGATATTTCTGCGTTCGGTAGATTTGTATTGGTGAACGGAATCATCGTTCCTTTTCGCTCTTCCAAGTCTGCAAAATTATACAGAGAGATCTGGACTCCTGATGGTTCACCTTTATTGATACATACAAAAAATCTTTCGGCAAAAGTTCAACAGCAATTAGGCAATGACTATGTAGTTGAATTTGGAATGCGTTACCAAAGTCCAAGTATTGCAAGTGCTTTGGAAAAACTGCGACAAGCAAAAGTTTCTTCTATTACTATTCTTCCATTATATCCACAGTACGCTTCTTCATCAACAGGTTCTACCATCGAAAAAGTAATGGATGAAATTAAAGGTTGGGAAGTATTTCCAGACATCAAAATCATCAGTAAATTTTATGACCATCCCGGTTATTTGAACTCTTTTATTGAGAATGGAAAAAAATACGACATCTCACAATACGATCATGTTGTGTTCAGTTATCACGGTTTGCCTGAAAGACATATCATGAAAGGTTCTGCACATTACGGAAGCGATCATTGTACTTTGGGTTCATGCTGTGATGTTATTACTAAGAGCAATCAATTCTGTTACAGGGCAAATTGTTTTTATACCACACGGGAATTAGTTAAAGGATTAAATATCCCGCAAGGGAAATATACTTCTACTTTTCAATCACGTTTAAATGATAAATGGATCAAACCATACTCTGATAAAGTAATTGAAGACCTTGCTAAAAAAGGCGCTAAAAAAATTCTGGTCTTCTCCCCTGCTTTTGTTGCCGATTGTTTGGAAACTATTTACGAAATCGGAACTGAGTATCAGGAGATCTTTCATAAACACGGAGGAGAAAAAGTAACACTTGTGGAAAGCCTTAATGACAATGCTACCTGGGTGAATGCAGTTGTTGATATGGTCAGATAATCAATACCTATTCAAGTATTTATTCCTCTATTTATATTGTACTCTTTTTCCATGCACAACATCTTGCGCAATTAGTTTCCAATCTACTAAGGAGAACTAACTTGATAAATATCATACTTCTTTGTGTTTCCTATCATGCTTATTCGGTTTAGCCCGGGATACTTTTGCTGACAACAAAACCGAATCGTCTATGCAAACAATTAATAGAAAACCTGGCAAGAAGTCAAAAGTTTTAATGTTTATTCTACTTTGCTCCTTGTTTATTACTTATTCAGGTAAGGCGCAAAGCCCTTGCATGCCAAGTGTTCCTTCTTTCACTATAAATCTTACAGGTCAACCCGCCGGAGTTTGGTCATCGCCCAATGTTTCAAGGAATGATCAATGTTGTTCAGCAACCTCACCTGATCAGTGTATCTATTTTAATTTAACCCTGGATTCGAATACTGCAGGTATTCAAATCGATATGATCGGGGCAGATCCGGCGGGTTCATTATTTTATGATATAGGTTGCACCGGAAGTTATCCGGGCGGAACAATAAAGTGTATTTCCGGCGTTGGCCCACACCAGATAACATTTTGCAAACCAGGTGGGAATAAAAACATCTATAAGATCACCTCTATTTCAAAACCTCTTTTTCCTAACAATGATACAGTAAGAATTGGTTGCAGAAAAAAATTGAACACATTAGGCATAGTAAACAACACCACTGTTTGGGAATCAATTTTTCCCGGAACACCAGGGCAATATAATTCCTACCTTGATTCAACAAATGTTTCCAGTCCAACTTACACTCCGGCAAGTGGAGCCCCTGCATATGTAGATTATAGAGTATGTGGTTTCCCTCAAGCATCAGGATGTGGATTTAACTTCACGGTTTGTGATACTGTTCGTATATACAATTATCCTGTATTATCAGGTTCAATAAACCCAAGCCCGGCAAGCTTTTGCAATATTGGACCAGGAAGTGGAGTAACTGTTACTGGCACAGCGAATGGTGGACTTCCCGATTATATATATACCTGGTTTAATAGTTCAAATGTTCAGATTGGAAGTGGGGCTACCTATTTTGCAAATACAGCCGGAACTTATTCTGTTCAAATAAAAGATAAATTATATAATGCCGCCACATGCCCCGCTTTTTATTCTTCTGTTTCAGTAACTGAAGGAACCGTTCCTATTGTTGACGCTGGCGCAAATAAAAAAATCTGTGCTTCAAATCCCACTACAACATTATCCGGTTCAGTTCAGTTTGCAACAGGCGGCATTTGGTCGGGAGGAGCCGGAACTTACAACCCCGGGAATACTTACTTAACAACAAGCTATACACCAACGGCAGCAGAAATAGCGGCAGGTTTTGTAAAACTCTATTTAACCAGTACCGAATCCGGTGGTGGTTGTGTAAACAAAAAAGATTCGACTGTAATTTATTTCTCTCCTGTCATGAATCTTACAATTCCTGCCGTGAGTTTGCCATGCTATAATAGTACAACTACTATTTCGACAATCCTTACAGGCGGAACCAACCCTATATCTTATATATGGAGTACGGGAGCCAGTACATCATCTATTATTGGCGGAGAAGCAACTTATGCAGTAACAGCAACTGATTCTTTAGGATGTGCCGCAAGCACGAACCTTTATTTAACTGCTCCAAATCCTATAGTTCTTTCCTTCACAACTTCCGATGCAACTTTTAATGGAGCTTCTGATGGATCTGCCAGTGTAGCCATTTCCGGAGGCACTGCACCTTATTCTGTTTTGTGGAATCCAGGTGGATCAACATCCGCTTCTATAAACGGGCTTGCATACGGAATATACACTGCTAATATTACTGATGGCAATGGATGTTTAATCTCCGGAAGCACAGTAGTGAATGAACCCCGTTGCAATACTTTCTCATTAACTACTACTTCAATTGATGTGACTTGTAACGGTGACAATAATGGAATTGCTACTGTTACTGCCGTTGGTGGAACACCCGGGTACACCTACTCGTGGAATACATCACCCGTTTCAACCAACGATACGGTTACAAATCTTGACGCAGGTGCTTACTCAGTTTTGGTTCAAGATGCGGGAGGTTGCTTTCACACTGCAAATGTTGTAATAAACGAACCAACCACTCTAACCAATTCGATGACTCACAATGATGTTACAACTATTGGAGGAAATAATGGAGACGCCACAGCCAATCCATTCGGAGGAATGATTCCGTACAGCTATAACTGGAGTACCGGCGCAACAAGTACAGGAATAAATGGTTTAATTGCGGGAATTTATTCGGTAAACATTACGGACAACAATGGTTGCATAAAAACAGACGCTGTCAATATTACGCAGCCCCCATGCAATGATCTAACTTTAAATGTTATAAAAAATGATGTATTATGCTTTGGCAGTAGTAACGGAAGTGCGATAGCTGTTGTTGGTGGTGCAACCGGATTATATAGTATTGACTGGAGTAATGGCGCATCCGGTCCTTCGGTAAACAATTTGTCAGCAGGAAATTACTCAGTAACTATTATGGACGAAAAGAAATGTACTGAAACTTTCAACTTCACAATAGTACAACCTTCACAATTACTCGTTGGCTTAGCTCCTACCGACATAAGTTGTTTTGGCGCTAATGACGGAACAATTGAATTAACGATTAGCGGAGGCAATTACCCATATACATTTTCATGGAGTAATGGCTCAACATCAGAAGACCTTGCCAGTCTGCCAAAAGCAACGTATGCTGTTAACGTAATAGATTTAAAAGGTTGCTCTACTACTTCTTCCACAGCAGTTGATGAACCTGCTCAAATAAATTTAAGCTATACTTCCCAAAATGTATCTTGTTTAAATGGAGCAAACGGATTCATTGATATTACTGTGACCGGAGGAACTTTACCATATATTTATACATGGTCCAATGGTGCTGCAACGCAAGATATAAGTGGATTAAACGCGGGTGGTTATTCATTAAATTTAATAGACGCAAATAACTGTTCTATCAATACTCCGCTTCAGGTTGCAATTAATCAACCCGACTCAATTCAAGTAGATTCATTTATTGTTTCCTGTTCTGTACCCGGATCAGGACAAACCCAGGTAAATGTTGTTCCAACAGGTGGCTACTCAGGAATATTTCAGGTTTCGTTTGACAACGGCGTTACATATAATACCGCAGGAGTATATACTGAAGTATTAAATAACAACACTACTTATCAGGTTGTTTTGAAAGACGGCAACAACTGTACTTCTTTAATCACTGATAATTTAAGTATTGGTGATGAAGTAAAAATTGACAGTATAGTTTATAATAAATGTTATGCTGCAGGAATTACTACTATTCCTGTACAAGTATATCCCTCCGGAGGAGCCGGTGCTCTATACACCGTATCTTTTACTAACGGAGTCAGTTATTTACCAGCCGGAACATATACAAGTAGTTTACCAATTGCTACAAGCTATGCAGTAGTAATTAAAGACAAAAACGGTTGCATCTCTTCATCTCAAACAATTACTTTACCTGCGATTTTTACTTCTACAACTACCGTTACTTCTAACTTTAACGGCCAAAACATCTCCTGCAACGCTGCATCCGACGGTGCTGTTCTTGCCAGTGTAAGCGGGGGAACAAGTCCCTATACTTACTCATGGAATTCAAGCCCTGCTCAAACTACTGCGGCTGCAACCAATTTAAGTGCAGGTAACTATACTGTTACTGTTAAAGATGTAAACAATTGTACAATTACTAATACTATCACATTAAACCAACCAACCGTAATTACAGCAACAGCCGCTGCTACTTCCGACTTCAACGGACAACACATTTCCTGTAATGGTTTAAGCGACGGTGAAGCTACTGCTACTCCTAGCGGTGGAACTGCTCCTTACACGTATTCATGGAATACTGTTCCTTCTCAAACTAATGCAATTGCAACAAGTTTAGCAGCGGGTACCTATTTAGTGATCGTAAAAGATGTAAATAATTGTGCAGTTACCACAGCAGTTACCTTAGTTCAACCAACTGCAATTACTTCCACAGTTACTATTACTTCTAACTTTAACGGGCAAACTATTTCTTGTAATGGTGTAGCTGATGGTGCGGTGCTTGCAAGTGCTAATGGTGGCACAGGAGCATATGCTTATTCATGGAACACTACTCCGGTTCAAACCACTGCTGCTGCAACAGGATTAGGTGCTGGATCATATACTGTTACTATTAAAGATGTAAACAATTGTACAATTACTAATACCATTACTTTGGTGCAACCTACTGCGATTACTGCTTCTGCTATAGTAACATCAAACTTCAACGGTCAACACATTTCTTGTAATGGCTTAAGTGATGGGCAGGCTACCGCCACTCCTAATGGTGGAACTGCACCTTACACCTATTCATGGAATACGACTCCGGCACAAACTACTGCTACTGCAATAGGTTTAGCGGTGGGCACTTATTCTGTTATTATTAAAGATGTAAACGACTGTGCTTATACTACTACAGTTACTTTAGTTCAACCTACAGTAATCACTTCAACAGTTACTATTACATCTGACTTTAATGGTCAAAATATTTCTTGTAATGGTGCCGCTGATGGTTCAGTACTTGCAGGTGTAAATGGCGGTACAGGAACATATGCTTATTCATGGAACACTACTCCAGCTCAAACAACAGCGACAGCTACTGGTTTGATTGCAGGCACTTATACAGTAAGTATCAACGATATAAATAATTGTACTGTTTCTAACACAATTACACTTACTCAACCTACTTCGGTTACTGCTTCTGCTATAGTTACTTCTAACTTCAACGGGCAACATATTTCTTGTGATGGTTTAAGTGATGGGCAAGCTACCGCCACTCCTAATGGTGGAACTGCTCCTTATACTTATTCCTGGAATACTGTTCCTTCCCAAACTAATGCAATTGCAACAAATTTAGCAGCGGGTACTTATTCAGTTATCATAAAAGATGTAAATAATTGTGCGGTTACTACAACAGTTACTTTAGTGCAACCAACAGCTATTACTTCTACGGTTACTATTACTTCAAATTTTAATGGTCAAAATATTTCTTGCTACGGTGCTACGGATGGTGCAGTAATTGCCAGTGTGAATGGTGGAACAGGGGCATATGCCTATTCTTGGAACACTACTCCGGTTCAAACAACCGCTACAGCTAATGGTTTGACCGCAGGCGGTTATATAATAACTATCAACGATATAAACAATTGTACTGTTACAAACACTGTTACACTTACTCAACCCACAGCAATTACAGCAACTACGGCAGTAACTTCTAACTATAATGGGCAAAACATCTCTTGCAACGGATTAGCCAACGGTGAAGCAACCGCTACTCCTAATGGTGGAACAGCACCTTACACATACTCGTGGAATACAGTTCCTGCACAAACAAACGCAAGTGCAACGGGATTAAGTGCAAGTGCATATACTGTTGCTGTAACTGACATCAATGGTTGCAGTATAACCTCCAGCATTGCATTAACACAACCATTAGCGCTAAATATAAACCTTATTGATATTAGTTCTTTCAACGGTTTTAATGTAAGCTGTTTTGGAAGTAGTAATGGTTACATCGATATTCAGGTTGATGGCGGAACTGGAATTTACTCATATAATTGGTCTAATTCAGCAACGAGTCAGGACATATCAACTATCAGTGTAGGAACGTATGAAGTAATAGTATCAGATGCTAATGGTTGTTTAGATTCTTTAGAAACCCTTATTACTGAACCTACCGTTTTAGTCACAACAATCGATTCGTTAAGCAATTATAGCGGATACAATGTTAGCTGCTACGGATTAACAGATGGTGATATTTATGTTAGTGTTACAGGTGGTGTAAGCACATATACTTACACATGGAGTAACAATACAAATCAGGAAGATCTTTCCAATGTAAGTGAAGGTTCTTATAATTTACTCGTTACAGATTTAAATAATTGCTTTGTTAACATTGACACCGTTTTAACGGGGCCTGCAAAGGTTATTATGTATATCACAAAAGTTGATCCTCTTTGTCATGGATTATCAACCGGCTCTGTAGACGTAGCTATTACAGGAGGTGTTACTCCATATAACTACAACTGGTCTAATAATGCAACAACTGAAGACCTTACATCAATTTCAGCCGGGGTTTATGAGCTTAATTTAACCGACAAAAATGGCTGTAAGGATTCGATCACAGTTACAATAAACCAACCGGACACACTTGGGCTTACAAAAACTTATGATGGGTTAAAATGTTATGGTGATTCAATTGGGAACATACACTTAAATACATTTGGTGGAACATTACCCTACTCTTACTTATGGTCAAATGGAAATGCAACAGCTATTTTAACTAATATTTCGCATGGAACATATTCAGTACTAATTACTGATGCTCATGGATGTGAATACAGAGATACAACCATCATTACTCAGCCCGATTCATTAACATTGGCACTTACAAGCCCAACTTACCCAAGCGGATATAACATAAGCTCATACAATGGAAACGACGGAGCAATTAACACAACAGTAAATGGAGGAACAACACCTTACACTTACTTATGGTCGAATGGAAGTAATGAAGAGAACCTTATCAATTTAAGTTCGGGTTTATATCACTTAACCGTAATCGATACAAATGGTTGTACAGTTTCTGCGGAAATAACTTTACACCAACCATTGATCCTGGAAATGCCACAAGGATATTCACCTAACAATGATAACAAAAATGACTTCTTCGTTGTACATGGTATTGAAGCCTATCCCGACAACCTATTGACAATCTATAACCGTTGGGGAAATATTGTATACAATAAAGATGGGTACTTGAACGAATGGGATGGAAATAGTAACAATGGACAAGAATTACCAACCGGAACCTACTTTGCTATTCTCGAAGTAAATAATGGCGAAATTGTTTTGAAAGGTTATGTAGAACTAAGACGCTAATCAAAAACTCTTAAGAAATCATGAAAAAAATTATCATATTATTTTTTGCGGCAATGCTCAGCATAACTGTAAAAGCACAACAAGATCCAATGATCAGCCAGTATATGTTTAACGGTTTGTTTTTAAACCCGGCTTATGCAGGAAGTCACAAATATGTAACATCAAGTTTATTGCACCGAACGCAATGGGTCAATTTTTCGGGGGCACCAAAAACTATGTTGCTAGCTGTTGATGGATTGATCCCAACAAAATCTAAAAACATGGGAGGTGGATTAATAGTTGCTCACGATAGAATAGGTGCTACAGAGCAAACCGATATCTATGCAAACTATGCTTATCAACTAAAACTAGGAACAGGTAAACTGGCATTTGGATTAAAAGCCGGAGCATCTAATTATGTTTTTAAAAGCGATGGATTAACAATTTGGGACGAAGGAGATGACCAGTTTACCGGAAGAAGAACTACCTGGCTTCCAAAATTCGGTTTCGGTACTTATTACTTTACAGAAAAATGGTATGCCGGAATATCAATGCCTACTCTTTTAGCCGTTGATGCCAACCACAATTTCAGTGTTGATGTAAACAGTGCTTCTTTTCTTCAAAGACATTATTATGCTTACGGAGGTTACGTTTTTAAACTGAATGAGCAATTAAAACTAAAGCCATCTATTTTACTAAAATATTTACCTGCCGCTCCGGTAGAAGCTGACATCAATATGAATTTATTGTATAAAGATCAGTTTTGGATCGGAGCTTCCTATCGTTCCAAAGATGCTGTAGTAATAATGTTAGAATATCAAACAAATGCTCGTTTTAGAGTTGGATATGCATTTGACTACACCACTTCAAAAATACGTAACTACTCAACCGGCACGCATGAAATTATGATTGGGTATGATTTCGGAAAAGATATTATTAAAGTAAAGACCCCACGCTATTTCTAAAACCAAGCATTATGAAGAACATCATCATTTTAATAAGCTCCACATTGATCTTAACAATGAGTTGCACCAACGGCCTTTATAAAAAGGGTGTTAAGAACTACAATAAAATGGCTTACAGCAAAGCCATTACTAACTTTGAAAAGTATCTTGTAAAAAAAGACCAACCCAACGATGCAAAAATAAAATTAGCCAATTCATATCGTCAGGTGAATGATATTCCTAACGCGGAAAAATGGTTCGCTCGTATTGTGGAACTCCCGGAAAGTGAACCTGCAAATATGTTTTATTATGGCAAAATCTTAATGAGTCAGGAAAAATATGAAGAAGCAAAAAAATGGTTTAGTTCTTATCTTCAAAAAGTTCCTGATGATTTCGTTGCTGAAATGTTATTGGTATCTTGCAACTCAATCAGTTCTTTCAAAGAAGATACTACCCTGTTTACAATAAAAGAAGCTAACATACCTGAAATCGCAACCGCATTTGCCCAGGTTCCATATGGCAAGGGAATCGTTTTCAGTGCGGATAAAATAGCATTCAAAAATTCTACAACTGCTAACTGGACGGGTCGCTCGTACCTTGATATTTATTTTTCACAAAAAGATGATAACGGAAAATGGATGAGCCCTGCCCTGTTAAGGGGTACTGTAAACGGGCAATATCATGAAGGCCCCGCTTGCTTTAATCAAAAAGGTGATGTTGTTTATTTTACCAGAAGCAATTATTTCAAAAAGAAAAAATTAATCAAGAGCTCAAAAGATGAGAACAACCTCAAACTTTTCAGAGCCGAATTAGTTGGTGATAACTGGACAAATGTAACTGAGCTTCCTTTTAATAGTGATGAGTTTTCATGCGGACATCCCAGTCTTTCATCTGATGATAAAACACTTTATTTTATTTCAGACATGCCGGGAGGTATTGGGGGAACTGATATATACAAATCTACTTTTGACGGAACTACCTGGACCAAAGCGGAGAATTTGGGAAATGAAATAAATACTCAGGGAAATGAAATGTTTCCTTATATCCATAGTGATGGTACGTTTTATTTTTCATCAGATGCGCACAATAACCTTGGCGGGCTTGATGTGTTTATGACCTATTATGACGGAAGGAAATGGCTGCAGGTGGAAAACCTGAATTACCCTCTAAATACATCTAAAGATGACTTCGCCTTTGTGTTGAACAAAGACAACAAAACCGGATATGTATCCTCTAACCGTGAAGCAGGCAACGATAAGATTTTTGAGATTACAAAAAACGACCCTACATTCATTTTATCTGGTTTGGTAAGCCACAAAGGGAGGCCTAATGAAGGAATTGACTCAGCTGTTATCGAGATCCAAAATCTTACAGAAAAAACAAAAGGGTTTGTTGTGACTAACAAATCGGGTTATTATAAGGTAAAACTGAATGCAAAATGCGAATATGCAGTAAAAGCATGGAAGCCCATGTATTTTACAATTACCCCGCTTCAAAATTTTTGCATGATCGGTAAAAAAGTATCAGAAAATTTTACAGCGAACTTCCTTTTAGATCAGGTTATTCTGGAAAAACCAATTGTGCTGGAAAATATCTATTATGACCTCGACAAATGGTTTATTCGCCCGGATGCTGCACTTGAGCTTAACCGTGTGGTTCAATTAATGCAGGATAATCCTTCTTTACAAATAGAACTTAGCTCACACACAGATTCCCGTGCGGGTGATCAATACAATTTAGTTCTTTCGGATAAACGTGCCAAAGCCGCCGTTGAGTATCTAATCTCTAAAGGCATTGATGCAAACCGTATGCGTTGGAAGGGATACGGCGAAAGCAAACTAATAAATGAGTGCAAAAACAAGGTTGTGTGTACTGAAGAAGAGCATCAAAAAAACAGAAGAACAGAATTTAAAGCAATCAAACTCACAAAAAAATAGAATTTTATTTCAGCAAATTAAACTTTTGAACCTGAATGAAATCTATTACATTTGATATATGCTTTACAACGTTGATACAATTACAAAAAAAGGAAGGTCTTCTGTAGGCTCTTCTAACTGCGTTCGTAACACTATTTTCTCCATCACCGCTTATCCTGCTGGTTGATCTAATTTGAAAGAGTAATGCTATCTGCATTGCTCCGGTTACATTTCTTAAGTATCCATTTTAAATTACATCACAATGAAAACAATAAAACTGTTTTGTATAATAACGGCATTACTATTTACTGTAGATTGTTCAGCCATATCGATTCGATCCGACTCAGTTATTATCCGCATACATTTTCTTCACGGTTCAAAACCAAAACGGGAATTCAGGCATGAAGAAGACAGGTGGTTTGGAGGAGTTTTAGGCGGGCACGCAGGTATTGAAATAAGTCCGAATAAGATCTTAAATTTTCAGCCTAAATCCCGGCCTCACTTATTTAGCAAACGAAGTATCATCAATAGTAAATTCAGCTTTCATGATACCATTTCCTTTTATGAGATCCTTGGAGGCAAATCTGATTCTGTAAAGAAAACCATTATCAGCATCAAGATCTCAGCTAAACAAAAAAACGTACTCGATAGTATAGTTCTTGCCTATACAAAACGCTGCCCTTACGACTATGCTTTTTTCGGAATGCGTTGTGGGTCGGCGGTCTATGATGTTTTGGCTCAAACAGGAGTAGTAAGAAAACTACCCTTCAAAAAAACGTGGCGCAGGATCTTCTATCCAAGAAAACTACGCCGACTTCTTGAATATGGAAATATCACAGGGTTTGTTTCTATCAGGAAAGAAAATGGAAGTAAAAAAAGAAAATGGGAAAAAGACTAATTGATCCGCTAACCTACACTTTAAATCCTAAAAAAAGTTATCTTTAATATTCAATTAAAGTAAACCATTTAGATACTTTATTGTGATAATCAGTAGATGTTGTTAAGGATGAAAATTAAGTCAATACTGCTTTTTGTTTTATTTCTGCTTTGCTCAGGATTGTTTTGCAATGCTCAGGATATTGATTCATTAAAACTAATTCTTAAAAACTCAACAAGTGACACCACGCGCATCAAGCTGTATGTGGAGTTGAGTGAACTTTGTGAAATAGAAGAAATTCCCGAATATGCTAATCCGGCAATAGATCTCTGTGAAAAGGCCCTGAAAGAAAAAAATGCTAAAAGAGCTTTCTATCTTAAATATTTAGCATCCGCATTAAACAACATGGGTTTTTTAAACGAGCAAAAAGGTGAAATGAAACTTGCTCTCAACTATTATCAAAAGTGTTTAAAATCCTTTGAAGAAATAAATGACAAGGAAGGTGTAGCCACAGCTTTAAACAATATCGGCTTACTTTATCACAATGTTGGTGATATTCCCAATGCACTTGAATATTATCATAAGAGTTTAAAAATACGGGAAGAGATAAAAGAAAAGGAAGGAATTGCCTACTGTTTAAATAACATTGGGAGCATATACAAAGATCAGGGCTATATTGCTAAAGCTCTCGAGTATTATAACAGAAGTTTGAAGATTAGTGAAGAAGCAAAAGATAAATATGGAATCGCCAATACATTAAATAACATTGGATACATCTACCAAAGTAAAGGAGATCCGCATTGCAAATTGAGTAAAGAAGAATGTTTAAGGGTGGAAAAAATAAAAGCATTAAGCTACTACAATAGGAGCTTGAAAATATTTGAAGAAACGAAAAACAAGGAAGGCATTGCTTATTCATTAAACAATATAGGGCTTGTATACCAAACCAATGGCGACCCGAATTGCAATGAATCTAAGGAAAAGTGCTTAACTGCGGGTTTAGAAAAAGCATTAGAATATTTTAACCGAAGTTTAAAAATACAAGAAGAAACCAATGATAAAAAAGGAATGGCATACTCCATTAATAACACCGCATCAATTAAACTGGAACAGGGGCAAACTAAAGAAGCACTTTTGCTTGCCACTAAAAGCTATAAATTATCAAGAGAACTGGGATTTCCGGAGATCATAAGCCTTACCAGTAACCTACTGGCAAAAATCTATTCAAAAATGGGAAATTATAAAGGCTCTTTTGAAATGCTTGTACTTCATCAACAAATGCAAGACAGCATTAAAAATGAAACCAATAGAAAAGATGCGATTCAGAAAAGTTTTCAATATGCTTACGATAAAAAAGCTGCAGCTGATAGTGTAAAGGTAATGGAAGAGCGAAAAGTATTTGATGCCCAAATAAAACAGGAGCGAACTCAACGTACGGCACTGTATGCAGGACTCGGGCTAGTTGCTTTGTTTTCTGCCTTTATGTACAATAGATTTAGAATAACCCGAAAACAAAAACGGATAATTGAATTACAGAAAATAGAAGTAGATAAACAAAAAGAATTGGCAGACAGCAGAAGGGAAATTGCAGAAGCGCAAAAACATGTGATAGAAGAAAAGCAAAAAGAAATATTAGACAGTATCTATTACGCACGCCGTATTCAACAAGCTATGTTAACGAGTGAAGAATATATAAGTCATCATTTTAAGGCAGAGTATTTCATCTTTTACCAACCTAAAGATATTGTGAGTGGTGATTTTTACTGGGCAGCTGATTACAATAATAAATTTTATATAGCAACTGCAGACTGTACAGGTCATGGGGTTCCGGGAGCTTTCATGAGTTTATTGAATATAAGTTTCCTTAACGAAAATCTGTTAGAAAGAAAAATTGAGGAGCCCGCAAAAATATTAACAGAACAAAGAAAGGAAATTATTAAAGCCTTAAATCCAAAAGGTAGTGAGGATTCCAAGGACGGAATGGATTGCGTTTTGTGTGCATTTGACCTAAATAACAATGTCCTTCGATTTGCCGCGGCTAATAATCCATTGTGGCTGGTTCGGCCTTCTACTGTTTCGGCAAGCTCAGTAACCGCAGGCACCCTTGAGCTTATGGAATATAAAGCTGATAAAATGCCGGTAGGCAAATACGAAGAGAACCCCAAGGACTTTACTCTACAAACAATTGATTTAAAAAAAGGAGACCTTGTTTATACCTTTACCGACGGATTTGCTGATCAGTTTGGAGGACCAAAAGGGAAGAAATTCATGTACAAACAATTAGAACGGTTGATCTTATCGATAGCTAACCAACCCATGCATGAGCAAAAAGAATTATTATCTAAAGCTATCAACGATTGGAAAGCTGAACAGGAACAGATAGATGACATCTTGATCATTGGGGTTAAAATATAAAATGCAGAACAATTCAAACTTAAAAAACTCTCAAATGAAGGTTATATTACTATTTTTATTATCATTCACGCTCCTTTCAACACAAGCGCAAAACTGTTGCCCGAAAAAAACACCTACAGAAAAATTTTCATCTCTAACAACTGATTCAAATTTTGTAGCCACACATTTAGATCCAAATTCCTTTACATTAGAAAATCAATTAGGAAAAGCAATTGCATTTAAAACAGCTGATGGCAAACTTGGTTATGCCTATGAAATTAAATCGGAAAAACCTTGCGACAATTATGTATTTGTAATTCACGAATGGTGGGGATTGAATGATTATATCAAACAGGAATCAGAAAAGATGTTCAAAACACTGGGAAATGTAAATGTGATAGCTATTGATTTGTATGATCAAAAGGTTGCCACTACACGTGATTCGGCAGCTAAGTACATGCAGAGTGTAAAAACTATCAGAGCTGAAAATATTATTAAAGGTGCACTTACTTACGTTGGTAAAAATGCAAAAATTGCAACCATCGGCTGGTGTTTTGGAGGAGGATGGAGTATGCAATCAACTTTACTTGCCGGCAAACAAAGTAAAGCCTGTGTAATGTATTATGGTATGCCTGAAGAGAAAAGTGATAAACTTAAAAAGCTAAATGCTCCTGTGTTATTCATCTGGCCAGAGCAAGATCAATGGATTAATAAAGATGTTGTTGAAAAATTCACAACGAATATGAAAGCTGCGAAAAAGGACCTTGATGTTCATAAGTACAATGCTGATCATGCTTTTGCAAATCCAAGCAATCCAAAATTCAACAAAGAATTTGCAGATGATGCTTTTAAAAAAGCAATGGAATTTATTAAACTGAATTTGAAATAAATAAAGTCTCCACTTAAAAGGTCGCTAAACAAATTCCGAATATTATTAATACTTAACCAATCTCATAGAAGTTATTCGTCCTTCAGATAAAAATTTAACTGTATAAATTCCGGCAGACAAATTGAGTTCACTTGAATTTATGGTAACACTGTGATTACCTGAGCTGTAATTGTTGTTTGATATGATTATCTCTTTCCCAAGCATATCAATCAACGAAACGCAAACATTTCCTTCCTTTTTTTGGGAAAACAAAATAGTTGAACTTTCATTAAACGGATTCGGCTTCGCAACAAAAGAAACTACATCTTCGTACTTGTTTATTCCCACCGGAGATTCAACCAAAATTCCATCTGAGTTGCATATTGAAGTTAGCCCCGCAGCATTCTCTGTTTTTACACTAAGATAATAAACTTGCCCCGGTGTAAGCGTTAAACTTGAATTTGTAACAGATGCGTTAGTGGTGTTATCAGTCCAGTTAAGCACATCCGTTCCTCCTGTATTTGTTCCAATTGCGTACCAGTATTTTGAAATTCCGGAATTTTGGTCTAAAGAAACAATCCAATTTGCCGACAATGTAGTTGCCGAAGCAATAGTATCTATATCACTTCCAGCCCCGTCATTTACATTTGAGCAAGAAGGATCAGTCCAATCTACATTAATAGCATGCTCTGTTATTGCCGATAAATTTCCTGCAACATCTTTCACAATGGATCTTATCAAGCCGGAATTAGTAAGCGGGTCAGGGTTTTGATAACGTATTTCATTTATGGATGCTGCTCCCACATTAACTGTTACAGAAGGGCTTCTTGAACGGAACACATTCAACTCATTTACATTCAATTTACAGTTTCCTGTTCTGAATGAAACATAATTTCCCTGAGTTATCAATACATTTGGATCGGTCCATGCACCAAGAAACACATTATCTCTGTATACCTCCATCTTACCTGTTGTTCTGTCAAAAACAATTTTATAATCATACCATTGACTAAAGTTAGTAGTAACATTACTTATAGAGTTGGATAATGTATAAACATCATTTACCACTTTATAAAACTCAAGTACGTTTGTCTCTTTTCTAAAAAAGATAAAATATGAATTACCCCTGTTTGGTAAAGCTGCATTATCACTAAAAAAATGAAACCCAAACCGGTGCTGGCTTGTACTATAAGTTGCGGGATCCATCATCGCAGTGAATTGATACAAATATTGATTTGATAAGTTTTGATCTAATGATGTGTAAACATTCGTATTACTTACACTTGAATCAGTCTGAATTAAATTTCCACCGCCAACCTGATAATTTCCGCTACTTGCAGGAACACTCCACATAGAAGAGTTGTATGAATTAAATTTATCAGTTAAAAAACCTTTAGTAGAATTCGAATACCACTCTGTTCCATCAAAATCCTGAACCTGATAATAGCTTTTAGCAATACCGCTTCCTCCCATATCATCCACATCAGTGAAGTTAGCAGTGAAGTTTCCTGTTTTCCAATTATTAGCAGAAGAGATCTGAGTCGTTGGAACAACATTGTCTATCGCTGTAACATTGGTAAATTTCATCGCATCAAAAGCTATATTCTGAGAAGCCACACTACTCCCGTCTCCCAAATAAACATAAGAACTTTGGTCTGCAAGTAAATTATATGTTCCAAGCGAAACCCACTGACCTCCATTTTGTGTTTGATCAATAGCTACAGTTGTGGTACCACCCGAATGATAAATTTTATAGTTTGCATTTACAGCCGTACAACCCGTTCCTCCGGGGATATAAGCCTTTATTTCATAATCTCCAGCTGTGGCAATTGTAGGTGTCCATGTAACGTGACAAATATCAGTGGTGCTCGCCTCTGTTCCTGTGTACCAATAATGATTATTGTATCCTGCATTCAAATCATGAAAATAGCGCTGATGAGATCCATTTGTACTATTGTTCACATAAAATCCGTGATCATAAAAAACATCATCAATTATGGTATCATTATAAGTAATCTCAGTCCCTTCAGTGGTAACTGTCCATGCTACTGTATTTAAATTTTGATATCCATTGTTATACCCAGGCCAATCATAATAAGCATTTTGCCCATTCCAGTTAGGCCATGCTCCATTATTTTTATTGCCATAAGGATCATTAAAAATAATCGTATGCTGCCCGTTTACATATCCAACAGCTAAAGTTAAATGACCTGCAGAGCTTAATAAGTTACAAACCGGAAATGGGTAACCACTATTGATTTGTGTTAATACCTTCGCATAATTATCTGCATCTTCCTGAACAGAGTTTACATAATGATCGGTAATGTATTGACGCATCCTTGAGTGTGGGGAGTAAGATCCGGTCCACATATAACCATAACCTCCCCATGAGTTTTCGCCCCCACCGGTAGTTGAAACATCCTGGAAGTAATATTCATTGGAAGTATATCTGTCGGCAACGTAAGCTCCGTAATCGCTATTGTGATTTCCTACTCCATTACTTGTTGTAATTGGCCATTTAGGAAGTTTGTTATAATATGCAATTGCCATAATAGCTGATGTAGCAGCACATGATCCATAACCGTAATGCCATTCAGGAGTGTCGTAAACCTGATTAATGTATGGAACAGTTCCCGGTACAGTAGTAATTGCCTGAACTGAATTTTGAAAATTTTGCTTGCTAATACTTAAAGGCAGTTGGCTACTAAAAAGTAATTGTCCGGATGTTCTTGCGGCTGCATCGGTAGAAACACAGTTCACTGTTTTCTGATTTAAATTTTGGTAGATAATACGGTTTCCTGAAGGAACCGCAGCAATTTCGTAATCACCAGGAGTATTGGTAATATTAATTATTTCGGATCCATCCCATTTTGCACTATAAATATCTGCACCCTTAAGTTCAAGATCGGTGTTTTCCATTTTTGTAAAAATAATGTGTTCCGAATCTTCCTTCCAGCTTGCATATTGTCCCTCCGCTATATAAGCCGTTTCCTGAGTTGTAATATCATAAACGTGCAAACCACCTGAAATAGATGAATACATTAATTTGGAACCATCAGGAGACCACCGGGGAAACATGTTTCCTTTCTTACTGAAAGTTACTTCAGTTGTTTGCTCAGTTAAAAGGTCCAGTAAAAATAATTGATCATGATCATCATTAAAACAAACTAAATTTCCATTTGGCGAAATAGGTACTATGTTTACATACTGGGGAAGTAAATGATTAGATAAAGTGTTTCCATTTTTTACAACCAATTCATTTCCTATGGTAAAAGCCATTTTTCCGTTTTGAGAAAAACTCACTTGCCCGCATAAAGCAACAGGTGAATGTAACATTGTAATTTCTTTTGTTTGAACCGCTATAAGTGCCGGGGCTTGTTTTCCATCTGCCTGAATATATTTGAATCCGATACTTTTTTTATCGGGAGATAAAGTCATGTACCTGCCACACCCGGGAGAACTGAATAAGATTCTCTTTTCACCATCTTTTAGAAGGTAGATAGCAGACGCGTAATTATCCGTAGCAATAATTCCGAAAGGAGTCTCCATAAAATTGATGAAGTAACCTTCAACTTCTGCTTTGTATGCATCAAACGATTTTTCTTGTGCGAAAGTGAAAGTGTGCCCTATAAAAAATGATAAGACAAAAAAGAGTAGTTTATACTTCATATTTCCTAATAGGTTAAGAGCTTTGATTATTAAAAGCACTAGTAAATATAGGACATATTATAGTAAATTATTGAGAAATATGAACACATTTCTGCTAAATCGGTTTTGATTATAGCTTTTCAAAACTGAAGAAGAAAGAACTGAATAATGTTCACTTTTTAAATTCCTCAAAGCTTCTGAAAAAAAGGGATATTATTTAGAATGGTTTAGGCAAAAAGTACCGGAACTGGAAACAGTAAGAAATGACAGTAATCATCCATCTTGCTGATCATGGTCATTCCGGGTTTAATTTTATTTAACGATCTTAGAACAATGAAATTGAGTCTTAAACCGGAGGGTCATGCATTTGCACGTGAACAGATGCAGGGTTTCACAAAGGTATTCAATGAATTTCGTCAGGAGTTTAATCAGTTCTTAAGTAAAACAACATAAATGAAAACTAATTTCTCCCTATCATTTTTCTTCTTTGCCTTTCTTCTTATTGTTGGATGCGGGTTTGGTTACAGGGCCAACAGCCCTCACTACCGGCAAGAGGAAAAACCTATTACAATGGAAGCATTCAACAAACGGGTGTCCAATAAAGATAAAGCGGTATTGGTTTTTTTTCACGCCGACTGGTGTATGATTTGTCGGAAAATGGAACCTTCTATAAATGAGATCGAAAAAGAATTGGGTGGAAAACTCGATGTTTTTAGAATAGATACGGAACGTGACCGGGAGATAGCGGATACATTTGAAGTGAATTCTCTTCCCCTTCTTTTGTTTTACAAAAATGGTCAAAAGCAGTGGACTCATTTGGGGATGGCTGATAAAAATACTTTGTTAACAAAGATTGGTGGGTTGTGAGAAATTAAATTTTCAAATCGGTGAAATAGCGTGCACTAAGTTAGTGCGAAAGTCCAAAATGATTTTTTTTGAATAAGGTTAATTCAAGGATGCCATATAGTAATATGCCTTTTCAGGTACCAGATGGTAAAACTCCTGTGGGAGTGTATAGATATCTGTTCTGCAGACCTACTTGTTAAATGGTGCACTACAGGAATTTCTTTAACAAATTATCCGGAAGCTCCCTCACCAAAAAAATCGCTTTCCAAACAAAAATACCATTGATGACATTACATGATAAAGATGGGGCATTCTGGCTTTACTCTTTCGCTGTTAATCCCTTTCCATTTTTGGTAAAAAGATCAACTCTACTTTCATTTTCAGATATCAACATTTTTTTAACAATGAAATGAGATTTTACTATTTTTGCCATACAACACTACTATGGCTAAATCTAAATTAACCGAACAAGAACAGTTTTTTAAGCATTTCAGGCTTTTTATAAAGGAAACCGGGAACGGTCGACGCCTGAAAAAAGATGGAAAAAAAATAAGGGGTGGTACGGTTGACACTTACATATACACTTATAAACTTCTGGAACGTTTTTGTGCTGAAAAGAACTTTGAGTTAAAGCTCACTATTGTTAAGAAACAAAGGCAACGTGAGCTGGAAACCTTACGTAAATACTGGAAAAAATTTTATGCAGAATTTACCGATTACCTTTACAAGGACCTTGATTATTACGACAATTACGTTGGTTTGGTTATAAAATCGATCCGTACATTTTTCAATTATCTTCAGGAAGATAAAAACATGAATGTTGGCTTGTTTCACAAATCGTTTTATGTTCCTAAAGAAGAAATTCCAATTATAGCCCTTACTCCTGATCAGATGACCTATTTGATCAATAATAAGAATCTTAATGAAATATTACCTGAGCATTTACACCGTATTAAAGATATGTTTGTTTTTGGATGTACTGTTTGTGTCAGGGTTTCGGATCTGCTTACCATTAAACATCAGAACATTGTAACTGAAAATACAGCTTCTTACTTACGCTTATATTCTCAAAAGACGAACACTTTTACTTCAGTAAAGCTCCCGTCGTATGCAATAGAAATTGCAGAAAGATATAAGAGCCGAAGAGCTACGGTATTCCCTCCCATCAGCGATGCCCGTTTTAATATTGCCCTGAAAGAGATGGGCAGGTTCCTTAATTACAATGAACCTATTATTAAAACCCGTGAAAAAAGAGGGGTGAAATGTATCATATACAAAGATCCGCTGAAAAAAACGCATCACACGCTGGCCGACTTGCTTACTACCCATACTATGAGAAGAACGGGTATTACCACTATGCTTCGTTTGGGAATGCCTGATTATCTGGTAAGAAAGGTTTCAGGGCACTCTGCAAACAGTAAGGAGTTTTTCCGATATGTACAATTAGCTCAAAACTTTCTGGACGAAAAAACCGATGAAGTTTTTGGGAAGCTCAGAAACGCCGAAACCGAAAGCGCCGTTTACGCCTAGATTTTTTTAGTATTACTTAGTTTTTTATAAAACTCCACCACAATTTCCGAGTAATTGTAATTAGTACAATTGAAACAGATTTTTCCTTCGGGGAACAATTTCACTTTTTGCATTTTAATCAACGATTCATAACTCATATTCATCCCTGAATTATAAGCCGTTGCAAAAAGGCGAAGTTGTTCTTCTTTGTCTTTGAAAGTCCGGTTCTTATACTTTAAAGTCATGATTTCATAAAAGCAGCAGGCATAAACCAACTGATAGCAGATATTTTTAAGTCGTTGCAACCGGGTTTCCCTTGCTTTTTTTGCGGAAATGGTATCACTAAAAAGTATGTGAGCATATTTTTTAGTGAGTTGATTGTTTTGACTTACTTCTTTTTCGAGTTCCTCCACAAAAGACGGTTTGATTTGGAAAGCCCCTACCGAAAAATTAGCGTATTTAGTTCCTCTCTCCACATAAAAAAGTTCGAGCATAGCCATTTGAGCCGCATCGGAATAAATGGAATACCGGACCATTTCCGGGAAAACAACGGAGATGACCTCCTTTTGAGGTACTTTTAGCTTTTTAGTGACCGAATCGAGCTGGGGACTGAAAGTTTGGAGTTTTTTGACAGCTTTCAAGTAATCATCGGCATATTGTTTTTCGAAGCCTGCCTCTTGCGAAAAAGCCAGATTTACAAAAAGAACAAAAAGCAGAAGCAACTTTTTCATTTAGCGTTTTATAGAGGGCGAAGGTAGAAAATTGAATTGGAAGTTTTTCCAAATTGTAATGCTTCTATTTTTGCCTCAAATTTCAGGAGTTTAACTATTGCAAAAACAGCTAAATATTGACAACTATCTAATTTAGTACGTGTCCTAACTAACTGTTTGTTAGTAATTATTACTATTCATTCGGTAGTGAAATGATCGGGCGGACTTTTGCATCTACAAACCGCTATAGGTATGGGTTTAATGGGAAGGAATTGGATCCTGAAACTGAAACCCAGGATTACGGAATGAGGATATATAATCCCGGCTTAG